>NZ_JACYUB010000003.1:0-413481 GCF_014841545.1 Frigoribacterium sp. CFBP 8751 | reverse complement strand
GCGGCGCTGGGCTCGGACGAGGACGAGCTCGACGAGGACGACGTGTCGGTCGACGAACCGGAGTCCATCGAGCAGGCGGCGAGGGAGAAGATCAGGGCGCCGGAGGCGGCGATGCCGAAGGCGGCTTTCGTGATGCGCTTGCGGGTGAAGGCGTTCATGGTGGAGCTCCTTGTCAGTTGGTCCCGGTGGGGATGTACTGGGTTCGCCACCGGGGGCGAGAAGGTTTGGATCTCGGTCACTTCGTTACCCGCCCGTGACCGAGGGGTACCGGCCCAAATCCTCGTTACCTCAGGCGCTCGGCTCTTATTGTTTCCGAATAGCGATCGCAGAGCGGACAGTGACAATGGGCCTGCGCGGACGAACTAGTGAACAACCGCGGTTTCGCGGAGGCTCCACCGCTCGTGGTGTCATCGAGCCTGGTTAGGCCGAGTCGTTCACGCGCTTCCAAGCCAGTTCCAGGGCCCCAACGACGATGTTGGGGATGACCACTCTCACCGTCTTGCCCGAGACCATGGCGGTGATGACGGTCTCGTTGCCGGCTGTCACACGGGAGATGACCTTGAAGTCGCTAGGAACCACCCGCTTCATCTTCAGGGGTTCACGCATACTCGCTGGCGCGGAGCCCCACAGCAGGAAACCGTGGTGGACCTCGGCCCCGTAAGAGATGCCGTGCATCGTCCACGTCGAGCTGAAAGTCACGCTCAACTGTAAGGCGGCTCTAAGCGCCACGCTGCGCGGTAGACGGTCTTCAGGCGGGCCTCTTTGGGAGAGGCACAGGGTAGGTAGGACTATCACCGCCGGCAACCCCTCTGCGCTTGTCGGGTGGGCATTGTCTTACCCGGGGCAGCATCGGGGCATGGAACGGATCACGATGCATGTGGACGGAGTCCCGCACGATCTGGCTCAGGGGCAGGACATCAGCCAGGTCAAGGAAGCCGTGGTGCAAGCGGCCCAAGATGGTGCGGGCATGGTGAGTGTCACTCTGGTCGGGAACCGGGTGCTGGACGTGCTGGTCACACCGGGCATCCCGATCGCGTTCGAGTCAGAGGCCGTTCCAGAGGATGTTCGCGACGACGATGACCTCGGTGTCCCCTTTGACTACCCAAGCTTCGACGACTTCACAAGCGAGCTTTGAGGTGCCCACTCAGTTCAGCGATCCACTCGAACTGATCGAGGCTGCCGTCAGGGCTTGCCTCGAGGGGCTCGAGGAGGACCCGGAACGGCGCGATACGTATGTGCAAGACCTTCGCGATCGGCTCCGCCAGGTCCACTCCGAGAGACTGCTCTAGTGCCCGATAGCCGATCGCCATCTGCGCCAGCGTTCGGGGCCGGTGGCTGAAAGTTTCGCCAGCTTGAGCAGGACGTGGCAAAGGAATTTGCGGGGACCATGACTGAACGCGGCCGTCGAGCTCTCGAGGTAGGGGGCGTTCGTTGCCTCAATCCGTGGGCCTGCTTTGCTGGCGTGCTCGGAGCAGGGCCGTGTGGAGGTCGTCCGCCAGGAGGTCTTGATGATTGTTGAGCAGTGTGATCGGGTCCTCCTGCTCGACGCTTAGGACGACCCATCGGCTACCACGGACGCGTTTTCGGTGATCGTTCGGCTCGATGCTGACTGTGCCCAGTCGGTCCAGAGACCATTCGGCAGGGCTAGCGCCTCGAATTCGGGCCAAGGCTCGGGGTATGTATCGCAGGCGTGTCGACGAGAGGGCGAACACCCCTGCGTAGCCCCCGCCGCCGGTCGGCAGGATTCGCTGGGCAGAGGTGCCCCACACGAGAGTTTCTCCAGGCTCAGTGACAACTAGCCGCCATGCGCCGACTGCCCGAAGGTCTCCAGCGATTTGCGCGGCACCCAGGACGGCGAACACCACAAACAGCGCGAGAAAAGCCCACGAGAGACCATCCCCGTTAGTGCGAAACACGAGCTGAGCACAAATGATGGCGCCCAGGATGGCGAAAAGGGGCAACTGTCCGAGGACCGATCTTCGCAGAGCGCGCTCAGATGCCGTGACCGGTGGATCTAGGGCTGTCGCCATACCCTTATTTTGCCGCCATCCGACTGGAAATGGCTGCCCGATAGACGATCGTCATCCGTACCAACCGTTGTGCCAAGCGGCTTCGGAGAGGCGTGCGTGCTCAGCAGGATCGGTCAAGCGCCACCCGTAGGGAGCTGACTGCACGTAGCTGGCGCCGTTGCTCTCTATGCGTGCGCGCCCGTCCATGAGCCCGCTGGTGAAGACTTCCTCGTCGATCCAGATGAGGAGCTGCTGGAGCCAATCCTCGGCTTGTTCGGGGGGAGCGTAGAGCCAGTATTGGGGTTCGCCGCTGGAGGGGAGGGCGATGAGGAGTCGCGCGGAGTGGCCGTCGCGCTGGGTGAGTTCGACATCGACGTGTCCGGGCGAGGTGCGGATGTCTCGCATCTCGTAGTCGAGGTACGACAGGTCCATCCCGGCAGACCGACTCTTGTGCTCGACTCTTCTCCTCGCGGTCACGATCTCTGCATAGGTCAGCATGCGCTCAGCATGTCATCTCGCTTCAACGATCCGACGCGCTGGTTGATGTGGCGCGGTAGGGGAGGCAAGAACGCCGAAACCGGTGCCCGTTAGCCGTTCGGTGACCGGTCAGCGGTCGTGATCTGGACGCAGTTCGTCCATCACGGTTTTCGCGTTGTCGGCTGCGAACCTTATTTCCGTCACACGGTGGCGCGGCGAACGGGGCGAGGCGCTCAGGCGCAGCGAGACCGGTGCGCTGAGGGTGATCGCGATGTTGCATCCGGCGAGAGTCGCTATGCGTCCGGTCGACCCCTCGACTGCCGGGGTCGTCGTCGTCCCGTCGTGATGCACGCGGACCGCGGCAATGTCCTCGCGGGGCACCACCGCGACGACATGGTGGCCGTTTCGGATGACGAGTGCAGTTTCAGTCAGGTAGTGAGGGTGCTGCCACCTGACCGCGACGAATCCGAGCAACAAGAGGTCGCCGTAGAGACTCAGCATCGTCAGGGCCGTGGCCAGTGCCGGATGCGGGAGAACGAGGTGGAGTACCGCGATCTCGACTCCGCTCGCGACGATGAAGGCCGCAGGAAGAGCTGCCGTTCCGTTCTTGGCAGGCACAGGTACGGCGCCGGCAGGAACCGCTGGGGGTCGTCGTCGCACGAGCCACACCAGGGCTCGTAGGGCCGCTATCTCGTGCCTGATGGCGCGTGCAACGGGCGCAGGCGGCAGCGTTCGTGCTATTTGCTGCCAGCCAGCCCGGACGGGTTCTCCCCGACGTCTGAGGATGAGCCCGGTGACGAGCAACGTCATCCACAGGAGATCGAGCTCAAGAAGGAGCAGCACGAGACTGGCCTCGCCGTGCCCTGTCGACCGCGTCGCGATGACAGACGCCGCCGTGGCTGCCATCAGGACGAGTCCGCACCTGGCGGCTCGACACCCCGTGACAGCTGCCCCTTGCATGTCATCAGACTAGGAAGCACTGCCCTGTGGCGCATCCCCAGCGCGAGCGAGATCTAACGCAAGGTGCCCGAAAGGGGATCCATCAGCGGGCGAGGCCTTGCTGCAGACTCCTAGGCTTACAGGATGACTGTTCGTGTTCGCCCGGTCGTCGCCCGCGACGAGTCGCAGTGGTCCGTGCTCTACGCCGGCTATCGCTCGTTCTACAAGTTGCCTGAGGACGGCGACGGCGTCGCCGGCACCTGGCAGTGGGTAATCACGGGCGCCCACGGGCTCGTAGGGCTCGTCGCGACCGACGCAGACGACAGGTTGCTCGGTCTCGCCAACCTCAGGCGCTTCGCCCGCCCCTCGACCGCCACTCTCGGGCTCTACCTCGACGATCTCTTCACCTCGCCAGCATCGAGAGGAACAGGCGTTGCAACAGCACTCTTGGAGGAGGCTGCAGCTGTCGCCTCCAGAGAGGGAGCGAGTGTCGTCCGGTGGATCACAGCGACCGACAACGCACCAGCCCACCGCGTATACGACGGCGTCGCAACGGCAACGCCCTGGGTGACCTACGACATGAAGCCAACGCTGCAGCCGGGCGTCCAGTAGCCCGAGTAATTGCGACCCCGCCGCGTCCCGTTAGCCGATCGGCCGCCGGTCACATCCATCAGTCTGTTGGACGACGGGCATGTCGCGGGCATCCTGGTGCGCGAACCGGCGCGCTATGGTCCAGGCATGACGCGTCGTGCTGGTCTGACTTCCCGCCTCGTTCTGGTGGCCGGCCTGGCCGCGTTGGTTGTGGGCGTCGTCGTCCTTGCCATCGCGGCGGCGCAGCCGGTGTCCTTCGGGTGGTTCGCCTATGCGCCCCTGTCGGCTACGACGTTCACAGCCGAGGGTGTGCACATGTTCTCGACCGCAAGCCTTGTGGGCGCGGCCATCGTCGTCATCAGCTTGCTCGTGCTGGCAGCATGGCTCGGCTACCGACAGGGTGTGCGCCGCAAGCCTTGACAAGGCGTCCCGTTAGGGGATACTCCAGCGGACTGAGAGGCGACCGGAACTCGTCGCGCGGTGTCCTCCGTGCAGGCCTATAGGCTCCGACCGTGCAACCAGAGACGGTGCTTCTCCATGACGCGACGAGACCGAGCTGGACGGGGTCGGGGCCGCGGCCGATCCGGGCGCGTGTCTGGCCGAGCCGGCGAGAGGGGCCGGCTGCGACGGTTTTGTTGTCCCATGGCACCGGCGGCGCCGGGGAGGACCTCGATTGGCTGGCCGCGCCTTTGAACGAAGCAGGATTCCTCGTCGCTTCCGTCGACCATCACGGCAACAGCTACAACGACGAGTACCTCGTCGAGGGCTTCACCCTGGTTTCTGAGCGGCCGACGGACGTCAGCTACCTCCTGGACCACGTGCAGGACCAGTACGACGTCGACGAGCGCCGGATCGGCAGCGCCGGCTTCTCCCTCGGGGGCTACACGGTCGCCGCTCTGCTCGGTGCTCAGATCGACACTCGGATCATGAGCGCCCTCTTCGCCGGACACGTCCCTGCCCCGCACGTGCCCGAGTTCCCGGGCCTCATGGAGGCGCTCCGCGCGAAGTACTCGACCGAGCAACTCGAGCTGCTGGCCCAGTCCGCTGCGCGTCCCGTCCGTGATCCACGCGTGCGCGCCGGGGCCCTCTTCGCACCCGGCATCGCAGAGGTCCTCACGCCTGCGTCTCTGCGGATGATCGCGGCGCCCGTGCTCGTGCGCTGGGGCGACGTCGACGACATCACGCCCCCTGCGGAGAACGCACGCCTGTACGCCGATCTCATGCCTCGAGCGGAGGCGGCCAGCATCGGCGCGACCGCAGGCCACTACGTCTTCCTCGGTGACCGAGAGGATCCTTCCCACGTCCGGGAGGCTGCCGCCTCGGACGCAGTCGACTTCTTCACCCATCACCTCTGAGCAAGACCGAAGAGAAGGCAGGGCGATGAGCGACACATCGACCCGCTTCACCGTGCCGGGACCGGCCGAACGAGGTAAGGGCGCCCGGTAGGCGAGCGCCGACCGGACCCGTCTGAGACCGAGGACTGCAGCTGGGGGGGGAGGTGATGATCGGGACGGGGTTCCGAGGTGCTCGGTCGTGAAGATGTCGGGTGTCTGTCGGGTCCGTGTCGTGGACCTCGGGGCTGGTCGTTCTTAGTGTGAGGTGCATGAACGAGACACGCATCGTCGATCTCAGGACCCAGACGGGTTGGACCCAGGAACGCCTCGCGGACGAGAGCGGCGTGACCGTCCGCACCGTCCAGAGGCTCGAGGCGGGCAACGAGGGGAGCCTGGACACGCTGTCGCGGGTGGCGAAGGCGTTCGGTGTCCCGGTTCGTGATCTCTTCGTCACGGTCGCCGAGGACGACTACGGCCGCTCGGTGACGGCGCTCGACGAACGGACGACTCGCCAGCAGGAACGCCGAGGCCGCGTGGAGGAGGGCTTCCCAGCCCTGTACTACGGGGTGGGTGTGCTCTTCACGATCGCCGTGGTCGTCGCCGTCGCCACCGACGTCGTGCCGAACGTCGTGATCTTCTCCATTCCCGCCTACTGGGTCGCCGGGTGGTTGCTGTCGAAGTTCGTGTTCCTCGTCGTCCTCAGTCCGCGTCTGGACCGCGCCTATCCTCTTTCCCGTGCCGCCAGGGACGAGGCGACGAGCAGGTAGGCACATCGTTTCGCCGGGACATGGGTGTCCTGTCGACCTGCGAAGCTCGGGTCATGTCGTGGCCCCGGGCTGAAGCCCTCCGAACGGATCGTCTCTCTCTGGAGCCGCTCGCCGTGGAGCACGCGAGCGAGATGGTGGTCGCTCTGGCGCCACAGGATCTGTACCGGTTCACGGGTGGGGAGCCTCCGACGCTCGAGGAACTCGAAGCGCGTTACCGCCGTCAGTCGACGGGTCAGTCCGAAGATGGACGTGCCGGGTGGCTCAACTGGATCATCCGATCTGCTGGCGGTGGGCCGGCCGTCGGATTCGTCCAGGCGACGCTCACCCGCGAGGGCGCTGACCTCGTCGCTGATCTCGCGTGGCTGGTCACGGCCTCGGAACAGGGCCGCGGTCTCGCTGTGGAGGCGGCGACAGCTGTCGTGACATGGCTGACCTCGATGGGTGTCGGACGTCTTCAGGCCTACGTCCACCCCGACCACGCGGCGTCAGCCCGGGTGGCCGAACGGCTCGGGCTCGTCCCCACGTCGACAGTCGTCGACGACGAGACCCTCTGGGAAGCCGTCATCGCTCCCGTGGCACAGCGGCACGAGGGCGTCCGTCAGCCGATCGTCTAGCGGGGCCTCTCGGGAGGATCAGGAGCCGGTCGCTGAATGCTTCGACGGTACGTGCGGTAGGTCGGTCGGGGATCAGCCTCGTGGTGGAGTCGGGGCTCGTCCGACCATCGCGATCGGTCGCCGGACGGCAGTGCCGTGCGTTCTCGGGCCACCCGGTGCGACGTCCCAGCCCCGCGGCGCATCATGAGGCCATGCCCGCCTTCCGCCGCCCCTCCCGTCCGTCCCACCCCGTCCGCGTCGAGCCCGGCCCCGGGCAGGAGTCCGTCTGGGACTACCCCCGCCCGCCGCGCGTCGAACCCCGCACCGAGCGCGTCGTCGTCCGTCTCGGCGGTGTCGTGGTGGCCGACACGACGGCCGCGATCCGCGTGCTCGAGACGAGCCACCCGCCCGTCTACTACCTGCCCCGCTCGGACTTCGCCGCAGGAGCCCTGTCGCGCGCCGAGGGGCGCAGCCTCTGCGAGTTCAAGGGCCAGGCCGGCTACCTCGACGTGACCGGTGGGGGAGTCGTCGCGCGCCGCGCCGGCTGGACCTACGCCGCGCCCTGGCCCGGCTACGAGTCCCTCGTCGACCACGTCGCGATCTACCCGGGCGCCATGGACTCGTGCGAGATCGACGGCGAGGTGGTCCAGGCGCAGGAGGGCGACTTCTACGGCGGCTGGATCACCGAGAACCTGGTCGGTCCGTTCAAGGGCGCACCCGGCACGATGGGCTGGTAGGGACGAGGGCCCCGACAGGAGGAGACTGGACGGATGTCCAGACGCCCCCGCCCCCGCCCCACGTCCCTCGCCCGCACCCTCGGCCGCATCGCCCTCGGTGGCGCCCTGGTCTTCGCCGGCACGAGCCACCTCACGTTCGCCCGTGAGCCGTTCCAGGCCCAGGTGCCCGAATGGTTGCCGCTCGACGACGACTTCGTCGTGCTCGCCTCGGGCGTCGTCGAGATCGGCATCGGCGCGGCCCTCGTCGTCGCCCCCAAGCACCGCGTGACGGTCGGCTGGGTCGCCGCGGCGTTCTTCACCGCGATCTTCCCCGGCAACATCTCGCAGCTCGTCACGCACACCGACGCATTCGGCCTCGACACCGACGGCAAGCGCGCCTTCCGCTTGATCTTCCAGCCGCTGCTCGTCCTGCTCTCGCTCTGGTCGACGGGTGCCTGGCGCGACCGTCGCAGCATCGGCCGTCGCGCGAAGTAGACGCGACCGCTCCCCGACCCGAGGAGGTGCGGCTCAGCTCGACAGCGCCGCCACGACCACCTCGGCGTCGGGGAACCACCGCGTGTAGTGGTCGGGGTCGGCGTTGACCTGCACGGCGTGCGCCGCCTGGGTCGGCGTCAGGTCCTTCCAGCCCGGGATCGCCACGAGCTTCGTGAAGAAGCTCGTCGCCGCCGTGTAGGGGTCCATGCGCTGCTCGTAGGTGCCCCACTGGCCGTTGTCCCGCTGCTGGAAGAGCCCTCGGCTGTCGGGCCCGACGGCGTCGCCGTAGTCGATGTTCCGCAGGCTCGACTCACCCATCGCGGTCATGACGCCGATCGCCTGCGTGTGTTCGCCGATGCCCTGAGCCCGGGCCGCCAGCATGATGTAGGCGGCGTTCACGAGACGGTCCTGGCAGTAGCCGGCGACCGGCCCGGCCGGCACCTCGATGTCACCGACCATCACCGGGTCGACCTCGGGGCACGCGGGTACGGGCGTCGACGTGATCGCCGTGACCTCCTCGTCGCGAGGTGCCGTGAGGGCCGAGACGACCATGGCGATCGCGACGACGAAGGCGACGAGCCCGACTCCGAACACGACGGAGACGGTGATCAGCACGCGGCGCACGGCGGGCCTCCTGAGGGTCGGGTGGCGTGGCGATCAGCGGGCGGCGACCGGCACGGAAGTCGTCGTCGAGGATAGGCGATCAGCTCGACAGTTCGTCCCACGTCGGCTGGGCGATCGATGGGCCTCCCTCCGAATGCCCTGGCAATCCGCCACCGACATGCCGGTAACGTTGCCGCCCGTCGACCCGACCACTCGGGCCGCGGCAGCCGGGCACCGCCCCTCCGCAGCTCGATCGCCGAGGCGCCCGTCCGACCGACCGGCGCCCGAGATCCAGAGGAACGTCGTTCATGGGAACCCCACCCACCCCTGCCCGCGAGACCCGTCCCGACCGCCCGACCCTCGCCTCCGGACGGAGGCGCCCGCGGCGTCTGCGCGTCGACGACGTCACCGTCGTCGACCCGGCGATGATGAAGCGCGCCATCGGCGGCACCGTCGTCGGCAACACCATGGAGTGGTACGACGTCGGCGTCTACGGCTACCTCGCCGTCACGATGGGCCGGGTCTTCCTGCCCGAGGCCGACCCGTCGCTGCAGATCCTCTTCAGCCTCGGCGTCTTCGCCTCGACCTACGTCGCGCGTCCGCTCGGCGGGGTCGTCTTCGGCCGCCTCGGTGACCGGGTCGGACGTCAGAAGGTGCTCGCGACCACGCTCATCCTGATGGCGGGCGCGACCTTCCTGATCGGCGTGCTGCCCGACTTCGCCGCGATCGGCGCCCTCGCCCCGGTCGCCCTCGTCGTGCTCAAGCTGCTGCAGGGCTTCTCGACCGGCGGCGAGTACGCCGGGGCGACGACGTTCGTCAGCGAGTACGCACCCGACAAGCGACGAGGGTTCTTCGCGAGCATCCTCGACCTCGGCAGCTACCTGGGCTTCGCGCTCGGTGCCGCCGTCGTGTCGGTGCTGCAGCTGCTGACCACCGAGCAGCAGATGCTCGACTGGGCCTGGCGGCTGCCCTTCCTGCTGGCCGGCGTGCTCGGCGTGGTCGCGATCTACTTCCGCCTGAAGATCGAGGAGTCGCCCGCGTTCCAGGCGACGCAGGACGCTCAAGAGAACAAGGTCGGCGAGATCGCCGACGCGCAGGGCCGTCCGCGCAACACCCTGGCCCTCGTCCGTCAGCACTGGCGTCCGATCGTCATCGCGATCGGCCTCGTCGCCGCCTCCAACACCGTCGGCTACGCGCTGACCAGCTACATGCCGACCTACCTGACCGACTCGCTCGGCTACGACCCGCTGCACGGCACGCTGCTGACCATCCCGGTGCTCGTGCTGCTCGCCCTGCTGCTGCCCGTCGCCGGGCGCCTCAGCGACCGCATCGGTCGACGTCCCGTCATGTGGCTCGGTGCCGCATCGGTGCTGCTGCTCGCCCTGCCCGCGTTCCTCCTGATCGGCGTGGGCAGCATCGCGACGACCCTCGCCGGGCTGTCGCTGCTCGCCGTCAGCGTCGCGCTCTGGGTGTCCAGCCAGGCGTCGTCACTGCCCGCGCTCTTCCCGACGGCGAGCCGCTACGGCGCGATGGGCGTGTCGTACAACGTCGCGATCGCCGTGTTCGGCGGGACGACACCCCTGATCATCCAGGCGCTGCTGCAGGCGACCGGCAACGAGCTCGTGCCGGCGTTCTTCCTGATGGCGACCTCGCTGATCGGTGCCGTCGCGGTGTGGTTCATGAAGGAGTCGTCGCAGCGCCCGCTTCCCGGCTCGATGCCGAGCGTGGCCACCGAGGCCGAGGCGCACGAGCTGGTCGAGACGCAGGACGCCAACCCGAACATCGACCTCGGCGACCTGCCCTTCCTCGACGCCGAGCCCGCCGAGCCCGCCGAGCCCGCCGCGACGACCGCACCCGCCGCGCCGCCCTCACAGGGGACCGCGAGCTAGAGCAGTTCGGCCCGATCGGCGAGGTAGGCGGCGAGGTCGCGGACCTCGCCGGTCGCCGTGCCCCACCGCACGAGGGCGTGCCCGCCGCGGACGAGGAGGCGCTGCTCGCCGCCCTGCAACGCCGCGGTCGACAAGTCCACCGGCTCGTATGCGTAGTTGACGACCTCGCCCTCGGCGAAGTGTCCGCGCACGGCCGCCCGCCGTTCGGCCTTGCGCTGTTCGACCTGGGCGGACAGGTGCTGTGAACGGGTCGGCGTCACCGCTCGCGTGATGCGACCGGTCTCGAAGACCCGGCCGTCGGTGCCGAGCAGCAGCACGCCGAGTCGCCAGGCGCGCCCGGCGGGCTCGAGGGACTCGGCGGTCTTCACCACGACGATGCGCCGGGCGGGCTTGTAGCGGGCGAGGGCCTCGGTGCGCGCCTCGCGTGCGGCCAGGTCGGCCGCCGCCTGCTCGACGAGGGCTCGGAGCGACGCGGCCGCCTGATCGTCCGATGGGGTCTCGGGGGCCGGCACCGCGCCTCCTGGGGTCGGGTCGTCCACGTGGTGCTCGGGCGGTGGGATCAGGCGTCGTAGCCGTGGTCGAGGAAGTCCTCGATCACGTCGACGACGAACGCGTGGTCGTCGGCCTGCGGCAGGCCCGAGACGCCGGCCGAGCCGACGACGCCGACGCCCGCGACCCGAACGGGGAACAGCCCGCCGTGCGCGGCGTAGAGGTCGGTGTCGAGGCGCGACTTCTCGTCGAACGTGCCACCCTGCACCCGGAAGGACTCGCCCACCCGATAGGAACTCTGCCCGTACCGCTCGACGACACGTGCCTTGCGGTCGAGCCATTCGTCGTTGTCGAGGCTGCTGCCGGGCAGGGCCGCGTGGAAGGCGCGCTGCCGACCGTGCCGCACGGTGACGGCGACGGCCAGGTCACGGCGCCGGGCCTCGGCCAGGAGGTGGGCGCCCAGGTCGAGGGCGACGTCGAGGGTGAACCGCCGGAAGACGAGACGCTCTTCTTGCTCGATGAGGGTCTGCAGCAAGGTGTCGTCGGTCATCGGTGGCCTCCTGGGGGTGGTCGGGCGATCTGGTGGGTCGGCACGGGGGCGCAGCGGCGCGCCACCGCGGGACGACCCGAGCCTAGGCCCGACCCCCGTCAACGGGCTGGTGACGGAGCGTGAGCGGCGAGGGGTCAGGCCGAGGCCGCGACGCAGGGCGACCCCTGTCGCGCCAGCGACCCGCAGTAGACGCCGACGAGGTCGGCCGCCGAACGTGACCACGGGTGGTCGAGGGCGTGGGACCGGGAGGCGCGCGAGAGCCGGTCGCGCAGCCCCGCGTCCGCGAGCACCTGCGTCATCGCCCGGGCCCAGGCCTGCGGGTCGCGCTGCGACAGCACGATGCCCGTGACGCCGTCGACGACCGATTCGCGGAGGCCGCCCGACGCCGCGGCGATCACCGGGACCCCGCTGGCCGCCGCCTCGAGCGCGATGAGCCCGTAGGTCTCGGAGTGGGAGGGCACGAGCACGAGGGCGGCGTCCCGCAGCAGGGCCGCGAGGCCGGGGCGTGATCGCGGGCCCAGGAAGTGCACGGTGAGGTCGAGGTCGTCGCTCAGGGCGCTCAGCTCGGACTCGTACCCGGCGAACTCGGTCGAGGCACCTCCGGCGATGACGAGGTCGGGACGCACCTCGGCGGGGACGGCCGCCACCGCGCGCATGGCGAGGTCGGGGGCCTTGAGCGGTTCGAGTCGCCCCGCCACGACGACGTACGGGCGGCCCGGGGCGGTCCGGCCCGCTGCCGCCGGGTGGAAGAGTTCGCCGTCGACGCCCGGCAGGACGACGTGGACGCGGTCGGGCGAGCCGCCGAGACGGGAGGTGACGGTCTCGGCCTCGGCGTGGCTGATCGCGACGACGGCGTCGGACTCGCGGGCGAGCCGTTCTTCTCCGGCGATCCTGCCCGGGGACTCGGCGCGTTCGCCGTGCGAGAGGGGGGTCGAGTCGTGGGCGGCGATCGAGTGGAAGCTCTGCAGGTGGGGCACGCCGAGGGCGCGGGCCACGGGAAGCGCGGCCATGCCCGAGAACCAGTGGTGCGAGTGGACGACGTCCCACGGGCCGAGCTCGGCGAGCCGGTCACGGAACTCGTCGACGTAGAGCTCGTTGCGGCCCTTCGTGACCGGCTCGGCCGGGCCGGCGTCGAGGAATCGCAGCGTGACGCCCGGGGCGAGGGTGAGGCTCGCGGGCTCGTCGGACGAGGACCGGCGGGTCAGGATCTCGACCTCGTGACCCGCGGCGCCGAGCGCCTCGGCCTGGTTGCGGACGACGACGTTCATGCCGCCGACGTCACCGGACCCGGGCTCGGCACCGGGGGACGTGTGCAGCGACACGAGGGCGATGCGGAGCGTGGGGGAGGCGGTGGTCACGTCCCGAGGGTACCGGCCCACCGCCCCCGCGGTCTGCGCGGCGTGGGTCAGGCGACCCCGCCCGACCAGAAGGCGCGGACGTCGTCGAGGACGGCCTCGGCCTGCCGACGACCGGCCTCGGCGGCCGGGCGCCGGGTGTTCGTGGCGAGCACGTCGGTGCCGAACGCCTGCAGGGACTCGGCGTCGGCCTCGACGACCAGCACGTCCCGACCGGCGGTGCGTCGGGCGGCGACGACCTGCGGCAGGGTCGGGCCTAGCGGCGAGACGTCGAGCTCGGGGCCGCACGACAGCACCAGCACGCGGTCGTAGTCGTCGGCCAGGTCGGCGTTGGTGCCCGAGCGGACCCCGCCGTCCATGGTCGGGCGGCCGTCGACCTCGACGGTGGGCCAGACGACGGGCACCGAACAGCTCGCGGCCACGGCGCGGTAGAGGTCGACGCCCGAGCCGGCGTCCAGCGGGCGGAACGTGCCGTCGGTGGCGTCCACGGTGCAGACGGTCAGGGCGGCGTCGGGCCAGGCGGCGCCTCCGAAGCGGTCCCGCATCGTCGTGACGAGTTCGGGTTCGTCCGCGACCACGGGCGTCTCGCGCGCCAGGGCGCCGATGCGGGCCCGCGCCTCCTGCTGGTCGGTCGCCCCCGCGAGTGCCTGCCCGAGGGTCTGCTGGAACACCTCGGGGTCGATCGAGCCCGAGGGCAGCTCGGTCACGGCCTCGAACTGTTCTCGCAGGCCCTCGTCGACCCGGCCGAGTCGCACCATCGTCCCGACGACCGATCCGGCCGAGGTGCCGACGACGAGGTCGGCCTCGTCCACCGGCACGCCCGCCTCGAGCAACCTCGACAGCACGCCGAGTTCCCAGGCGATGCCGGTGATGCCGCCACCGCCCAGGACGAGGGCGGTGCGGGTGGGGGTCGTGGTCGTGCTCATGTCTCTCCTCGGTCGTGATGGCGGTCCCGGCAGGAGGCGCGGTGCGTCCCCCGGGGCCGCGCTCGACACTAGGCCGGTCACCTCGCCACGTCCTCGGGCGGGTGTCAGGCGGCGCGCAACTCGTCGGCGCGGCCGAGGTCCTGGACGTGCCATTGAGTCTGGGCGAGCGCCGAGCCGAGCCGGTAGCCGTGCAACGAGGCGATGCCGCCGCTCCACGACATCCGCTCGGCGACCTGCCACACCGTCGGCCGGTCGAGCGCGTCCAGGGCGGCGGCCGCGTCACGGCTGCGGTCGGCGCGGTGCTCGATCAGGGCCTCGGCCCGCGCGCGGAGGCCGACGAAGCGGTACTCGTGGCCGGGGCACACCTCGAGGGCGTCGGGGCCGGCGACGTCGAGCGCCACCATGCGGTCGAGCGAGGCGAGGTAGTCGGTCAACGGGTTCGCTCCCGTGCGCCCGCCGAGGCCGATGCCGGGGTTGATCCGCGGCAGCACGTGGTCGCCCGTGAAGACGAGCCTCTGCTCGGGTTCGACGAAGCAGAGGTGGCCCGCCGTGTGACCCGGGGTGTGCACCGCCCGTAGCAGCCGTCCCGCGACGGGCAGCACGTCGCCGTCGCCGAGCAGCAGGTCGGCGGTGAGCGCGGGCAGGCGGCGACCCGACCCCCACGACGCGACCAGCGCCTCCTGGTCGTCCCGGGGTGCGCCCCACCGGGCGATGTCGGCGTCGGCGGCCGCGGCGTCGGACGCGCGCTCGCCCAGCGCGCGCTGCTCGGCGGCGTGCAGGGCGATCCGGGCGCCGGAGGCCCGACGCAGGGCCTCCGCTCCGCCCAGGTGGTCGGCGTGCAGGTGGGTGACGGCGATCAGGTCGACGTCGGCGAGCGAGTGGTCGACGTCGGCGAGGGCGCTCTCGAGACGGTCGAGGTTGGCCTCGACTCCCCACCCGGGGTCGATGACCGTCAGCGCACCGTCGGAACCCTCGACGACGTAGCCCAACGAGTGGTCGTCGATGCCGTCGCCGAACTCGAACGCGACCGACCAGACGCCGTGCCTGACCTCCTCGACGGGCGGCAGCTCGCCACGGCGGACGGCCTCGGCCTGCACCGGGCTGAGCGGGACGGGTGGGGCAGGAGGCGCGGGTCGGCGGGCGGCGTCGGTCACCCCGCGAGCCTAGCCAGCGCCGCCCGCCCCGCCCCGCGTCCGCCGAGGCGGCGCCGGTCGACTGGTCGACTACTCGGCGGAGACCTCGATCAGCACCTTGCCGACGACGTCGCCCTCGACGGCCTCGTGTGCCGCCGCGGTCTCGGCGAGCGGGAAGGTGTGCAGCGGCAGGCCGGCGGCCTCGCCGACCGGCAGGACGCCGTCACGCAGGGCTGCCGTGACGTCCTCGACGGCCGCCTGCAGCGCCTCCTCGCCCACGGTGTAGAGCAGGACGAACTGGAACCGGGTGTTGGTGATCATGTTCGCGCGGATCGGGATGGTCGTCGTGTCGCCGCCGTTGTCGGCGTAGATGGCCACGGAGGCGCGGTGTGCGACGACGTCGGCCAACAGGTCGGCGTTCTGCGAGATGGCGACCTCGACGACGACGTCGACGCCGTCGGGGGCGATCTCGCGGATGCGGGTGGCGGCATCGTCCGTGCGGTAGTTGACGACGTGGTGGGCACCGGCGGCCGTGGCGAGGGCGGCCTTCTCGTCGCTGCTGATCGTCGTGACGACGGTGGCCCCGGCCCAGCGGGCGAGCTGGATGGCGGCGTGACCGACCGCACCCGCGCCTCCGGCGACGAGGACGACGGCGCCGTCGAGGCTGCCGGGGGTCAGGCGGCTCGGGCCGTCCTCCCACACCGTGAGCGCACGGTGGGCGGTCATGGCGGGGACGCCGAGGCTCGCACCGACGTCGAGGCCGACGCCGTCGGGCAACGGGACGACGCGTGAGGCGGGCAGCACGGTGAACTCCTGCGCGGTGCCGGTGGGGCGCTGGTGGGCCGAGAGGTAGGTCCAGACGCGGTCGCCGACCGACAGGCCGGTGACGCCCTCGCCGACGGCGTCGACGACGCCCGAGCCGTCCTGGTTCGGCGTGACCTCGGAGAACGGCAGCGACTCGCCGGGTCCGCCGCCTGCGCGGGACTTCCAGTCGGTGGGGTTGACGCCCGAGAACACGACGCGCACCCGCACCTCGCCGGCGGCGGGTTCGGGCAGGTCGCGGTCGACGAGCTGCAGCACGGTGGGGGCGGATCCGGTCTCGGAGTACACGATCGACTTCATGCCCGGAGCCAACCAGACCCGGCGCCGCCGTGTTCCCGCCCGGGACGCCACCGAGGGGACACGGCACCGCTGCACGTCACGGTGTCGTGCCCACTCGACGGCGTCGTGTGGTGCGCGGGCCGGCTCAGGCCCCGGCGCCGCGGAACAGGGCGAGCGCCAGCAGGTCGTCCTCGAACCCGCCGCCCTCGTGCCCGTTGTACGGCCAGACCGTGACGTCGGCCGCCCCGGCGTACGCGTGGAACGCGCCGAACACCGTCGACGGCGGGCAGGTCGGGTCCATCAGCGCCGTCGTGAACAGGGCGGGGGCCGTGGCGCGCCTCGCGAAGTTGACGCCGTCGAAGTACGCGAGCACGTCGTGCACCGAGGAGGCGCGGTGCCGGTGGACCGCCAGGTAGCGTCCGATCTCCTTGTAGGGGTCGGCGTCGGTGATGACGGTCGCGCGCCGGAAGTCGCAGAGGAACGGCACGTACGCCGCGACGGCGGCGAGGTCCGGGACGAGTCCCGCGACGGCGAGGGCGATGCCCCCGCCCTGGCTGCCGCCGACGACGGACACCCGGGAGGCGTCGACGACGTCGAGCTCGCGCGCGGCCTCGACGGCGCGGACGGCGTCGGCGAACACCCGCCGGTAGTAGTAGGTCTCGCGCGAGTCGATGCCCCGCGTCATGACGCCGGGGTGGGCCGGGCCCGAACCGTCCGGGTCGGGGGTGGCGCCCAGGCTCCATCCCGAGCCCTGGCCGCGGGTGTCCATCTGCAGGTGGGCGAACCCGGCCGACGACCAGAAGAGGTTCTCGACGGCGGCCCCGCGTCCGCCGCCGTAGCCGACGAACTGGACGACCGCCGGCAGCGGACCCGTCGCTGCGGCGGGCACACGGAGCCAGGCCCGGACGGGTTGACCCGCCCACCCGGCGAAGGTCACGTCGTACACGTCGACCGTCGTCAGCCCCGTGTCGACCCGGTCGACCCGCAGGTCGAGCGGGTGCGCCCGCGTCTCGGCGAGCGTGGTCGCCCAGAACTCGTCGAAGTCGTCGGGGTCGGTCTGGGTGCTGCGGTACTCCCGCAGGGCGGGTTCGGGCAGGTCGGTGAACATGCCCCCTTGTCTACCGCAGCCTGCGACGACAGCCGAGGAGGCGCGGTGCAGGAGGCGCGGCTCAGCTCACGCGGGAAAGGTTCGGCACCCAGCCGAACGCCGGGGCGACGTGGTCGGCCACCGTCTGCAGCAGACGGGCGTTGTAGGCGACCCCCAACTGGTTGGGGACCGTCAGCAGGATCGTGTCGGCGTTCCGGACCGCGACGTCGGCGGCCAACTGCTCGGCGATGACGTCGGGTTCGCCCACGTAGCTCTTGCCGAAGCGTGACTGCACGCCGTCGAGCAGACCGACCTGGTCCTGCGAGTCGGCCTGGGCGCGGACGCCGAAGTAGCGACGGTCCTCGTCGGTCGTGATCGGGATCACGCTGCGGCTGACGGACACCCTCGGCTCACGGGCGTGCCCGGCGGCGCGGTAGGCCTCCCGGTACAGCGCGATCTGCTCGGCCTGCAGCTCGTCGAACGGCACCCCGGTGTCCTCGGTCAGCAGGGTGCTGCTCATCAGGTTCATGCCTTGCTCACCGGTCCAGACGGCCGTCGAGCGGCTGCCCGACCCCCACCAGATGCGCTCGCCGAGGCCGGGGGAGTGCGGCTCGACCGAGAGGCCGTGCGACCAGCCGGTCATCTTCGGGTCGGACTCGGCGACGTCGGCGCCGTCGATCGCCGCACGGAACAGCTCGGTGTGTCGGCGGGCGAGGTCGGCGTCGCTCTCACCCTCGAGGGGGACGTGGCCGAACGCCTCCCAGCCGCGCAGGGCGGGCTCGGGTGAACCACGGCTGACGCCGAGCTGCAGTCGGCCGGCGCTGATCAGGTCGGCGGCCGCGGCCTGCTCGGCCATCGAGAGCGGGTTCTCGTAGCGCATGTCGATGACTCCGGTGCCGAGTTCGATGCGGCTCGTGCGTGCGGCCATCGCCGCGAGCAGCGGGAACGGGTTGGCGGCCTGGCGCACGTAGTGGTGCACGCGCACGGCGGCCACGTCGACGCCGATCTCCTCCGCGGCCTCGGCCAGCTCGATCGACTGGACCAGCGCCTCCCGGGCGGTCGGCGTCGCCGAGCCGCGCACGTCCTGGTAGTGGCCGAACGACAAGAACCCGATGCGCTTCTTCATGACCGGACGAACGTCCGGCGTCACCAGGCCATTCCGCCGGGGGCCCGTGCTCGGTAACGTGGGGCCGTGGAGAACCGCTTTCGCATCGACGGTGACGACCTCGGCATCGACCTGCGCGCCTCCTCGGTCACGCTCGGAGACGACGGCGTCGTGGACGCCCGCATCGTCGCGGGGCGGGTGCCCGAGGTGGCGGACTGGTCCGACGAACCGCCGTCGCTGGTGTTCCGTGACGTCCCGGTGAAGTTCGACGGCGCCACCTTCGGCGCCACGGTCGACGACGACCTGCTCGACGAGCACGAGATCGTCTTCCGGCTCGGCGAGAACCTCGACGTGCACGGTGTGCTCAGCCTCGGTGCCGGCGATCGGCTGCGTTTCGTGGGCACGACCCACGTCTCGGGCGAGCCGAAGGCGTGGCGCCTCGACGTCTCGATCGGCTTCGGCGGGTCGACGCGACGCACCGCGATCTGACGCGGGTCGTCGGCGACACGATGAGGCGCGGGTCGAGTCCCGGGGACGCCTCGGACGACGGGCGGGGTGCGGGGTGCGCGCCCGACCTGACGACGTGGTGAGGGTCGGGCGGGCGCGCACCCGCGCGGTCTCCTGATGCTTCGGGTTCACCAGGCGAACACGATGGTAGCGCCTGGATACCCGCCGGTATGCGACTTCTTCGGGGGCGGCGCGGGTGACTTCTGAGGATCACCCGCACCCGTTAGGGTCGCTGCATGGCCACCACCGCCGGGGCTCCGGTTCCCCGCATCCCTCGAGCCGAGGTCAAGCAGCGGCTGCTCGACGCGGCGGCCGAGCTGTTCTCGCGGCGCGGGGTGCACGCGACCACGCTGGACGACGTGGCCCGGGCCGCCGGGTTCAGCAAGGGCGCCGTCTATTCGAACTTCTCCTCGAAGGACGACCTGGTCCGCAGCCTCATGCGTCGCGAGACCGACGGTGCGCTCGGGGCCCTCGAGGGCATGTTCTTCCCGGGCACCTCGCTCGACCAGCTGCCCGAGAAGATCGGCACGGCGTTCGCGCCCTACGGCCCCGGCCAGGTCGAGGACTTCGCACTGATGAGCGAGTTCCGGGCCCACGCCCTCACACACCCCGAGGTGATGGCCGACTTCGTCCGCCAGCGCCGGGAGGTGCTCGACGCCCTGCACGGCCTCGTCGAGGAGGTCTTCCAGGGGCAGGCCGTCCACGTGACCGGGCTCGAGCCGCGCACCCTCGCTCGCGTCCTCATCTGCATCACGCTGGGCGTGGCCTTCGACTGGCCCGCCACGGGTGAGCAGGCGGCCGGCGAGCTCATGGGCGACGTCGTCGCGGCCCTCACCCGGGGCGTGACGGCCTGACGGTCTGACGGTCTGACGCCCGCCGAACACGGGCGAGTCCGTGCCGGACGGGCGCTCGTGCACGACCGGGACCGACGAACACGCCCGCCTCGGCGACCCGGCGCGCCGTCCGTGCCTAGCGCTGCTCGATCGTGACGACGGGCACGTGCCAGCGGGTGCGCACCTGCAGCGTCAGCTGCCCCCGACGGGCGAGCACCAGTGCCGTGACGGCGGCGGCGACGGCCGGCACGCCGCCCGAGACGATCATGCCGACGTGCGTGCCGAAGGTCTCGACGATCACGCCCATCAGCGGTCCGCCGATCGCCTGCCCGCCGAGCAGCACGAGGATGTACAGCGACATGACGCGTCCCCGGATCGCGATGTTGCTCGACATCTGCACCAGCTGGTTCGCGGCCGTCAGGAACAGCAGCGACGCGAGCCCGACCCCGACGAGCACGACGGCGAACGGCACGAGCGACGGCATCGACCCGGCCACGGCCTGCAGCACACCGGTGACGAGCACGCCGAGGACGATGGTCCGCAGCCGGATCGTGGCGCGCCGCGTCGACAGCAGGGCGCCGGTCAACGCCCCGACGGCGATCATCGAGTTGAAGAGGCCGTAGCCACCCGGCCCCACGTCGTACACGTCCGCCGCGAACGACGCCAGCAGCACGGGCATCGTGAGGCCGAACACGGCGTAGACGCCGACGAGCAGCACGGGCACGACGATCGTCGGCTTCGAGCGGGCGTAGGCGAGACCCTGCCGCAGCTGACCCCGCCCTCGGGCGGACGAGGTGACACGCGTCATCTGTGCCGTCCGCAGCATCGTCAGCATCACGACGACCACGAGGCAGGCGACGCCGTTGACGACGAACGCCCAGCCCGCGCCGACCGCCAGCAGCAGCACGCCGGCGATCGCGGGGCCGACCATGCCGCCGAGCTGGAACACGCTCGAGTTGACGCTGATCGCGTTGCGGAGGTGGGTGTGGCCGACGAGTTCGGTGACGATGACCTGGCGGGCCGGGTTGTCGACGACGGTCACCAGGCCCGTGGCGAAGGCGATGGCGAAGACGTGCCAGGCCTCGACCACGCCCGCGAGCGTCAGGGCCGCGAGTCCCAGGCTGAGCACGGCGAAGACGCTCTGGGTGGCGAGCATGAGGGCGCGCTTCGAGAAGCGGTCGACGATCACCCCGCCGAGCAGGCCGAAGAAGAGCATCGGGGCGAACTGCATCGCCACCGTGATGCCCACGGCCGTGGCGCTGCCGGTCAGCTCGAGCACGAGCCAGTCCTGGGCGATGCGCTGCATCCACCCGGCGGTCATCGCCACGACGTTGCCGGCCGTCCAGAGGCGGAAGTTGGGCACGCTGAGGGCGATGAAGGTGTGCCGCCACGGCGGGCGGGCGGTGCTGATCGGAAGAGGGGCGGTCGGGGGGAAGTCGGTGCGGGGCGGGGCGGACATCACGTTCCTGCGCTGGTGGTTCGGTTCACGGTCTGCATCAACGGTAGGGCCGGCCTGGTCATTCGGACCCCGGTGGGGGATGATCAATCGCATTGGCTTCGTGAATGACGAGGCCACGAGCCGACACGTCGAAGGAGGCGCGGTGTACGACCCCACGCTGCTCGCGACGTTCCTCGTCGTGGCCGAGACCCGCAGCTTCACCCGGGCCGCGCAACGTCTCGGCATCAGCCAGCCGACGGTCAGCCAGCAGGTCGGCCGGCTCGAGAAGGCCGCGGGCCGCACGCTCGTCGCCCGCGACACCCGGGACGTCCGCCTGACCGACAACGGCGACGCCATGGCCGGCTTCGCGCGGACCATCCTCGCCGCTCACGCCGCCGCCGAGAGCTACTTCAGCGGCTCGGCCATGCGGGGCCGCCTGCGCTTCGGCGCCGCCGACGACCTCGCCATCACCCAGCTGCCGCGCATCCTGCGCCACTTCCGCCAGCTCTACCCACAGATCAACCTCGAGCTCACCGTCAACCAGTCCGCCCCGCTGCGCCGCCGACTCGCCGCAGGCCACCTCGACCTGATCTTCGTGAAGCAGACCGCGGGCGAGTCCGACGAGGGCACGCGCGTCGCGGGCGACGCCATGGTCTGGATCGGCCAGGAGAAGCTCGTCGTCGAGCCCGGCCAGCCCGTGCCGCTCATCGCGTACCAGGCGCCCAGCCTCAGCAGGCAGATGGCCATCGACGCCCTCGAGCGCGCCGGCCGCACCTGGCGCATCACCTGCAACACCCGCGACGTCAACGGCGTCCTCGCCGCGGTCCGCGCCGGCATGGGCGTCGCGGTGTTCCCGTTCTCGTTCATCCCCACCGACCTCGTCAAGGTCAGCGACCGGTTCTCGCTGCCCACCCTCGGCGACGTCGACTACGTGCTCGTCGCCAACCCGGGTGCCGCCCGCGAGCCCGTCGACGCCCTCATGTCGGCCATCACCAGTCGAGGCGTCAGCCGCGCCGTCTGACCCGGGCCGGCCGCGTCGTCCGGCCGCTCCGGCGCGCCGCCCCCGCCCCACCCCGGGAGGCGCGCGCAAGATGGTCGCATGAGTCACCGCCCCACACGCCGCCAGAAGTCCGCCGCTCGTCGGGACGCCCGCGTCCTCGCCGCGATCCTGGGTGGTTCCGGCCTGCTGCACCTCGTCAAGCCCGCGGCCTACGACGCGGTCGTCCCGAGGAGCGTCCCCGGCCCGGCCCGGTTCTGGACGATCGGCTCGGGTCTCGCCGAGGTCGGCATCGCCGCCGCCCTCCTCGTGCCGAGGACGCGTCCGGCGGGCGGGCTCGCCGCCGCCGCCCTCTTCGTGGCCGTCTTCCCGGCGAACGTCTCGATGGCGCTGCGCGCCCTGACGAGCGAGCGGGCCACGACCGTGCGCCGGGCCGTCACCCTCGTCCGGCTGCCCTTGCAGGTGCCCCTGGTGACGCGGGCGCTCGGCGTGCACCGCGCCTCCTAGCCTCCCGAGCGCCTCGGCGGTCGAGGGGAGGTGGGCGGGGTTGCATGGCGCACCCCCGGCACGCCCTATCCTGTTCTCTTCCCCCTCGACATCCGATCTCACCGGAGACGCATCGCCATGGCCACGAACGCCCCCGTCACCACGCCGCCGAGACCCGGAGTCGGGGGCACCCTCGACCGGTTCTTCGAGATCACCCACCGCGGCTCGACCTGGGCCCGCGAGATCCGGGGCGGTGTCGTCACGTTCGTCACGATGGCCTACATCGTCATCCTGAACCCGTTGATCCTCGGCGGCTTCAGCGCCGACCAGGCGGCCAAGGACGTGGCCGGCAACTGGCTGCAGAACGGCCAGGTGGGCGCGGTCACCGCCCTCACCGCCGGCGTCATGACGATCCTCTTCGGAACCGTCGCGCGCCTCCCGTTCGCGTTCGCCGCCGGGCTCGGCATCAACTCGTTCCTGGCCGTCAACGTCGTGCAGGACGTCACCTGGCCCGAGGCCATGGGCCTCGTCGTCATCAACGGGCTCGTCATCACGATCCTCGCCGTGACCGGCCTGCGCAGCATGATCTTCACCGCCGTGCCGGCCGCGCTCAAGACCGCGATCACCGTTGGCATCGGTTTGTTCATCGCGTTCATCGGCCTGGTCGACTCGGGCTTCGTCCGCACCAGCGGCACGTCGTCGCCGCCAGTCCAACTCGGCGACGCCGGCTCGGTGGCGACGCTGCCGACGATCACCTTCGTCATCGGCCTGCTCGTCATCGGCGTGCTGATGGCCCGCAAGGTGCGCGGGGCGATCTTCATCGGCATCGTCGCCACCACCGTCATCGCCATCGCCCTGCAGGCGATCTTCCAGGTGCCGCCGTCGAACGGGCAGAACCTCGACGACTGGAACCTCAACGCCCCGGTGCTGCCCACCCAGATCGTGGCCCTGCCCGACCTGTCGCTCGTCGGCCAGTTCAGCTTCGGTGCCTTCGCCCGCATCGGCGTGCTGTCGGCGGTCATGCTGGTCTTCACCCTCGTCTTCACCAACTTCTTCGACGCCATGGGCACGATGACCGGCCTGGCCAAGGCCGGCGACGTCGCCGACGCGAACGGCACCTTCCCCCGCCTCCGCTCGGCCCTGATCGTCGAGGGCGTCGGCGCGGTCGCCGGTGGTGCGACGAGCTCGTCGTCGAACACCGTGTTCGTCGAGTCGGCCTCGGGCATCGGCGAGGGTGCGCGGACGGGCTTCGCCTCGGTCGTCACCGGCGCCCTGTTCCTGCTCGCCATGTTCTTCACCCCGTTGACCCAGGTCGTGCCGCTCGAGGTCGCCGCCTCGGCGCTCGTGATCGTCGGTGCGCTCATGGTGTCGCAGATCAGCCAGATCGACTGGACCGACTTCTCGGTCGCGCTGCCGGTGTTCCTGACGATCATCACCATGCCGCTGACGTACTCGATCGCGAACGGCATCGGCGTCGGCTTCGTCAGCTGGGTCGTCGTCCGCGCGTTCGCGGGCAAGGCCCGTTCGATCAGCCCGCTGCTGTGGATCGTGGCCGCGGGCTTCCTGGTCTACTTCGTGCGCGGTCCGATCGAGGTGCTGCTGGGCTGACCCGGTCGGCCCGCCTTCCCGAGACGTCACGACGTGCCGCTCGCCCTCGTGGGTGAGCGGCATGTCGTGTCTCGTCGACCTCGACGCCCGGCCCGGCTACCCTGAGCGCCAGGCGGCGACGGTGCCGCCGGCCCACGCCGAGGAGGCGCACCATGCCCCGCATCACCCCCACGCTCTGGTTCGGTCGTGACATCGAGACCGCAGCGGACTTCTACGTCACCCTGTTCCCGTCGTCGCGCGTCACCGACGTGTCGCGCTATCCCGACGACTTCCCCGACGCAGCCATGGCCGGTCAGGCCCTCGTCGTCGACCTCGAGCTCGACGGCCAGCCCTACCGCCTGCTGAACGGCGGCGACGCAGGGCCGAGGCCGACCGAGGCCACGTCGTTCTCGATCTCGGTCGAGACCCAGGACGAGCTCGACCACTACTGGGACGCCTTCGCGGCCGACGGCGGCCAGGAGGGGCGGTGCGGCTGGGTGACGGACCGCTGGGGCTTCTCCTGGCAGGTCGTCCCGTCGGTGATGGACCGATACCTCGGCGGGCCCGACCCCGAAGGCGCCGCCCGGGCCATGACGGCGATGATGGGCATGAACCGCCTGGTCATCGCCGAGCTGGCGGCGGCCTACGAGGGGTGAGCGACGCGCTCGCCCGCGCCGCGCCTCCTCGTCACCAGTCGTGGACGGTCCCGTCCGCCAGCCGGTTGTAGGGCAGGTAGGCCTGCGCGTACGGGTACGCCGCGGCGGCCCGCTCGTCCAGCTCGACCCCGATCCCGGGCTGCTCGCCCGGGTGCAGCATGCCGCCCTCGAAGGTGAAGCTCTGCTCGAAGACCTCGTCGGTCCTCGCACCGTGCTTCATGTACTCCTGGATGCCGAAGTTGTGGATGGCGAGCCCGAGGTGCATCGCGGCGGCCATCCCGACGGGCGAGATGTCGGTCGGCCCGTGCATGCCCGACTTGATCTGGTACTGGGAGGCGTAGTCGAGGACTTTCTTGAGGTGCGTGATTCCACCCGTGTGCGTGACGGCGCTGCGGACGTAGTCGATCAGCTGCTCGCGGATGATCTGCTGGTAGTCCCAGACGGTGTTGAAGATCTCGCCGATGGCCAGGGGAGTGGTCGTGTGCTGCCTCACGAGTCGCAGCGCCTCGGGGTTCTCGGCCGGGGTGACGTCCTCGAGCCAGAACAGGTCGTAGGGTTCGAGGCTCTTGCCCAGCCTCGCCGCCTGGATCGGCGTCATGCGGTGGTGGCCGTCGTGCAGCAGGGGGATCTCGGGGCCGAACTCGTTCCGCACCGCCTCGAACACGGTGGGCACGTGCCGCAGGTACGAACGGGTGTCCCAATCCTCTTCGTTCGGCAGGGCTCCGCGTTGGGCGGGTTCGTGGTCGTAGCGCACGCCGCTGTTGGCGTCGAACGTGGCGTTCGAGGCGATCCCGTAGATCGACTTCAGGCCCGGCACCCCGGTCTGGATGCGGATCGCCTGGTAGCCCTGCTCCTGGTGGTCGCGGACGCTGTCGAACAGTTCCTCGATGTCCTTCCCCGAGGCGTGGCCGTAGGTCAGCAGCCCGGTGCGCGAGGCGCCGCCGAGCAGCTGGTAGAGGGGCAGGCCGGCGACCTTGGCCTTGATGTCCCAGAGGGCGACGTCGACGGCGGCGACGGCGGCCATCGTGACCGGGCCACGCCGCCAGTAGGCGCTGCGGTACAGGAACTGCCAGGTGTCCTCGATGCGGGCCGGGTCCCGCCCGATCAACAGGGGCACGACGTGCTCGGTCAGGTAGGCGACGACGGCGAGTTCGCGCCCGTTCAGGGTGGCGTCGCCGAGGCCGGTGACGCCGTCGGAGGTCGTGATCTTCAGCGTCACGAAGTTGCGGTCGGGGCTGGTGACGATCACGTCGGCTCTGTCGATGATCATGCGGTGTCCTCTGGAGCTCGCGTCCAGGCGACGTCGATGTCACCCGGGCTGGTCCCTCCACTCTGGCGCATGCGTGGGTGGGAGGCGAGCCCGGGAGGCGCGGGTCAACGCATCTCGAGGGGCACCGCGGTCGTCGGCGCCGGGAACGCCCGCTCGAGCTGCACGAACGCCTGGTCGTCGAGGTCGACCGCCAGGGCCGCCGCGTTCTCGAGCGTGTGCTCGGCCGTGCCCGCCTTGACGGCGACCATGAGGTCGGGCACGAGGCGCAGCACCCAGGCGAGGGCGAGCTGCGCCGACGAGACGCCGAGATCGCTCGCCACCTGCTCGAGGACGGGGTGTCCGAGCAGCTCGCCGCCGTCGACGGGGGAGTACGAGGTGAGGGGC
The DNA here is from genome assembly GCF_014841545.1 of Frigoribacterium sp. CFBP 8751. Taxonomy (NCBI): domain Bacteria; kingdom Bacillati; phylum Actinomycetota; class Actinomycetes; order Micrococcales; family Microbacteriaceae; genus Frigoribacterium; species Frigoribacterium sp. CFBP 8751. The sequence continues at coordinate 387,164 of NZ_JACYUB010000003.1, read as the reverse complement.
ACGCCGTGCTCGCGCGCCCAGGGCAGCAGGTCGAACTCGGGTCCGCGACGGGCCAGGTTGTACAGGACCTGGTTCGTCTGGACGTTCTCGCCACCGGGTACCGAGAGCAACTCGTGCAGGTCGTCGACGTCGAAGTTGCTGACGCCCCAGCCGCCGATCGCGCCCTCGGCGACCAGCGCCTCCAGGGCCCCGACGGTCTCCGCGAGCGGGTGCCGCCCCCGCCAGTGCAGCAGGTAGAGGTCGAGGCGGTCGGTACCCAGGCGCCGGAGGCTGGCGTGACAGGCGTCGACGGTGCCCTGCCGCGAGGCGTTGCCCGGCAGGACCTTGCCGACCAGGAACACCTCGTCGCGTCGGCCCGCGATCGCCTCGCCGACCAGCGACTCGGACCGCCCGCCGCCGTACATCTCGGCCGTGTCGATCATGGTCAGGCCGGCGTCGAGGCCGGCCCGCAGCGCGGCGACCTCGTCGGCTCGGCGGCGTGGGTCGTCGCCGATGTTCCAGGTGCCCTGGCCGAGGGCCGGGACGACGCGCCCGTCGGGCAGGGAGACGGCGGGGTTGGTCGGCGTCGCGGGGGTGGTCATGCCGGGGGATGGTAGTCGTCGGCCGGCGAGGCCGGTCCGACGGTCGGTGTCACGGCCGCCTCCCCGGTCGGCCCGGCGGCCACCTCGCGGGCCAGCAGGGTGGCCGCGGCGACGGCCGCCGGCATGACGAGCACCGCCCCGAGCGGGACGAAGAACAGCAGGTAGGTCGCGGTGCCCAGCCCCAGGGTGCGTGCCCGGTTGACGGCGAGTCCACGGCGGCGCTCGGCGAGCGAGCGGCCCCGGGCGTCGAAGGCGTACCCGGTGAGCTCGACCGCCAGGAACCATCCGCCGACCAGCGCGCCCACGACCGGCACGACGGTCTGGCCGACGACCGGCACGAATCCGCCGACGAACAAGAGGACGCCCACCCCGGCCGTGGCCAGCAGCAGTCGGAGCGAGTCGCCGGCGCTCCGGGCGAGCCCGCGCCAGAAGCCCCGATCCACGTCGGCAGGTGCGTCGCCCTCGTGCTCCTCGACGCGGCGCCAGATGCGCTCGTAGAAGGGATCGCCGACGAGCAGCGTGACGGCGGTGAACGCGACGACCGCGAGCAGCACGGCCAGGGCGGCCACGGCCAGACCACCACCGAGACGAACGAGCGTGCGGGACCATTCGGGCCACTCGTCGGCGAACGGCGTCACGGCGCGGGCGATGTCGTCTGCCGCGAGACCGACGACGACGAGCCCGGCCACCAAGACCGCGCCCACGACGAGGGCGGGCACCGCGCCCAGCAGCATCAGCCGCGGGGACGTCGCCCACAGTCGCAGCCCCCGCCCGAGCAGCGCCACCCCGCCGAAGAACTCCCCGATCACGGCCACCGGACGAGCGTATCCGGTGCAGGAGGCGCGGGTGCGGTCGCGCGCGACGTCGCGTCCGTCGGTCCCCGTCTGGTCGCCTCCTCCCCAGTTCGACGAGAAACGGCTTCCTCCACAGGCCGGGCGTTCGCAGGTCCTCACCGCGGCTCGGCCAGCCAGCCTCGGACCATGACGACGATCGACACGTACCCACCCGTACTCGCCCCCGACCCCACCGACGAGCAGCTCGAGGACTTCGTCGACGAGTTCTGCCTCGAGCCGTGCGACGAACGCGCCCTGCTCTGGATCTACCTGGGGGACGACGGCCTGCCCGTCGCGCCACCCGTCGCCCTCGCCGGCTCGCCGGTCGAGCCCACCCGCGACGGGGTCGAGGTCCTGGCCCTGCGAATCGTCGAGGTGGCGGGCTGGGTCGATGCCACATCCGTCCTGCTCGTGTGGCAGAGCACCGACGAGTCGCTCTCGGCGGCGTGTGACGACCAGCGGTGGGCCGCGGCGATCCTGGCGGTGATCGAACCCGGCGACCTCACGGTCCATCCGCCGATGCGTCGCACCCCGTCCGACGTCCGTCCCCTCCTCCCGGTGGCTTGACGCATGCGCGTCCGCGGAGGTTCCCTGCCCTTCGACCCCGATCCCGACCTCCTCCGGCTTCCCGTCCTCGGGCCCGACGCCGATGATCGGGCGTAGCTCGACCACGCGATCGAGCTGTGCGCCGAGGGCTGCGATCGCGAGGTCGTCAACTTCGCCTTCCTCGACGCCGACGGTCGGCAGGTGGCCCCCGCCGGTCGTCTGCACGACGTGCCGCGACTGCCGCGGCGACGTGACGTCGACGAACTGGTCGACCTGTTCCGGCATCAAGGACTCCGGGCAAGAGCGCGCCAGGTGGTGTGCGTCTGGCAGACGGTGGACGACGACGAGCTCGATCGGGTCGCGGTCGACGCCTGGGCCTCCGGCCTCGCCCGGTCGCTCGGAGCCGGCCCCCTCCGGTTGCGGGCGTTCTGGCATCGCACGCCGTCGGGGTTCACCGTGCCCGGACGGTTCGGCGACCGGGCGGGCGGGGCAGACGGTGACTAGCGTCGACGGGGTGCCGCATCGACGCGGCACCACCGAGAAGGGTCGTCCATGAAGTTCAGGTACCTCGGCAACAGCGGGCTCAAGGTCAGCGAGCTCACCTACGGCAACTGGCTCACCCACGGGTCCCAGGTCGAGAACGACACGGCGACGCGCTGCGTCCGCGCGGCCCTCGACGTCGGCATCAGTTCGTTCGACACGGCCGACGTCTACGCCAACACGCAGGCCGAGACGGTCCTCGGCGAGGCGCTGAAGGGTGAGCGTCGCGAGTCGCTCGAGATCTTCACCAAGGTCTACGGTCCCACCGGGCCCAAGGGCCACAACGACACCGGGCTCAGCCGGAAGCACATCACCGAGTCGATCAACGGGTCGCTCACGCGCCTGCAGACCGACTACGTCGACCTCTACCAGGCACATCGGTACGACGTCGAGACGCCCCTCGACGAGACGATGGAGACCTTCGCCGACCTCGTCCGCCAGGGCAAGGTGCTCTACATCGGCGTCTCGGAGTGGAACGCCGAGCAGCTCCGCGAGGCGCACGCCCTGGCTCGCGAGCTGAAGATCCAACTGGTCTCGAACCAGCCCGAGTACTCGCTGCTCTGGCGGGTCATCGAGGACGAGGTCGTCCCGGCGTCGGCCGAGCTCGGCATCTCGCAGATCGTCTGGTCACCCGTCGCCCAGGGCGTCCTGACCGGGAAGTACACCGTCGGCGCCGAGCTGCCGGCGGGTAGCCGGGCGACCGACCAGAAGGGCGGCGCGGGCATGATCGAGCGCTGGCTGCGCGATGACGTCCTCGACGCCGTGGCCCAGCTGGAGCCGATCGCGGCCGACCTGGGCCTCACACAGGCCCAGCTCTCGTTGGCATGGGTGCTGTCGAACGAGAACGTCGCCTCGGCGATCATCGGGGCCTCGCGTCCCGAGCAGGTCGAGTCGAACGCCAAGGCCTCGGGAGTGACCCTTGAGGCCGACGTCCTGACGCGCATCGAGTCGATCTTCGACGGCCTCGCCGAGACGGACCCGCGCAAGACGCAGATGNGTCGTGTCGACGTCGAGCGTGACGGATCAGGCCGCCGGGACCTCGAAGGTCGCCGAGATCACGGCGCGGGCCAGCGTGTGGAAGTGCAGGTTGAAGCCGAGGTACGCCGGGCTGGCGGTCTCGTCGACCCCGATCTTCTCGACGTCGAGGGCGTGCACCGCGACGAAGTAGGTGTGCGGTCCGTGACCCTCGGGCGGAGCGGCGCCGACGTAGCGGGCGAGCCCGCCGTCGTTCTGCAGCTGGATCGCACCCTCGGGCAGACCCGAGCCCTGGTCGTCACCTGCACCGGAGGGCAGCGACGTCGTGTCGGCGGGAAGGTCGGCCACGGCCCAGTGCCAGAAGCCCGAACCCGTCGGAGCGTAGGGGTCGTAGATGGTGACCGCGAAGCTCTTGGTGCCCCCGGGGGCGCCGGACCAGCTCAGCTGGGGGCTGGCGTCGTCGCCGCCGGGGCCCATGATGCCGCTCACCTGGGCTCGCTGCAGCTCGCCTCCGTCGGTGAGGTCCGTACTCGAGAGCTCGAACTCGGGCACGATGCCGATGATGTCGTAGGGGCGGGTCAGGTTGGCGTCGGCCATGGCTGTCTCCTGTTCGTTCGGGATGGTCGTGACGGTGCGCCCGCCCCGAGGGGCGGGCGCACCGGTGTTCGGTCAGGCGGCGTCGAGCCGCTGGATCTCGTCGGCCGAGAGCTTGATCGACGTCGCCGTGGCCGAGTTCATGATCGTCTGCGGTCGGGTCGATCCCGGGATCGGGATGACGAGCTCGGACTTGGCGAGCTCCCAGGCGAGCGTCAAGACCTGAGGGGTGACCCGTCGGGCGTTGGCGATCTCGGCGAACACGGCGTGCTTCGCTCCGAGCTCACCCGCGTTCGTGATCCCGCCGAGGGGGCTCCACGGCAGGAAGGCAATGCCCATCTCGTCGCACAGCACGAGCTCGGCCTCGCTCGACCGGAACGCGGGCGAGTACTGGTTCTGGACGGAGACCAGGCGTTCGTCGAGGACCGCGTTGGCCTCGCGGATCTGGTCCGGGGTGGCGTTCGAGATGCCCGCCATGCGGATGACGCCCTCGTCGAGCAGCTCCGCCAGGGCGCCGATCGAGTCGGCGTAGGGCACCGCCGGGTCCGGGCGGTGGAACTGGTACAGCCCGATGGTCTCGACGCCGAGCCGCTTCGCGGAGGCCTTGGCCGCCTCCTTGAGGTAGGCCGGGTCGCCGTTCTGCGCCCAGGAGCCCGCCTCGGGACGAAGGTGCCCGCCCTTCGTCGCGACGAGCACCTGGTCGGTGTCGGCGTGGTAGCTCTTGAGCGCCTTGGCGATGAGCAGCTCGTTGTGCCCGACCTCGTCCTTGCCGGCCTGGTGGTAGGCGTCGGCCGTGTCGATCAGGGTGATGCCCTGCTCGAGCGCGGCGTGGATGGTGGCGATGCCCTGCTTTTCGTCGGGACGGCCCTCGATCGACAAGGGCATGCCGCCCAGGCCGATCGCGCTGACCGTCACGTCTCCGATGGTCCTGGTCTTCATGTCGTCCTCCGGTTCACCACGCGTAGTCCTCGGGCGACGTCTTGTGCCCGGGGAAGATCTCGTCCAGCCGCGCCAGCGCGGCCTCGTCCAGCGTCACGTCGACGGCGGCGACCGCCGACTCCAGTTGTGCCATGGTCCGCGGCCCCGTGATGGGTCCCGTGACGCCCGGCTGGTGCAGCAGCCATGCGAGGGCGACCTCGCCCGGGGCGTGGCCCAACTCCCGGGCGAACGACTCGTAGGCTTCGAGCTGGTCGCGGTGTTCTGCGACGTACTCGGCGCTTCGCCCCTCGAGGCGTCGCGAACCCTCCTCGGTCTTCTCGATCACGCCGCCGAGCAGGCCACCGTTGAGCGGCGACCACGGGATCATGCCGAGACCGTAGTGCCGGGCGGCCGGCAGGGTCTCGCGCTCGACGTCGCGGACGATGAGGTTGTAGATCGACTGCTCGCTCACGAGACCGGTGAAGTGCCGGGTCTTCGCGGCCTCCTGGGCCTGTGCGATGTGCCAGCCCGCGAAGTTGCTGCTCCCGACGTAGAGCACCTTGCCCTGTTGGACGGCGACCTCCATCGCCTGCCAGATCTCGTCCCACGGGGTCTCACGGTCCACGTGGTGGAACTGGTAGAGGTCGATGTGGTCCGTCTGGAGTCGCGTCAGGCTCGCGTCGAGTGCACGTCGGATGTTCAGCGCACTGAGCTTGCCGTCGTTGGGCCAGTCGCCCATGTCGCCGTACAGCTTGGTGGCGAGGACGGTCTTCTCCCGTCGCCCACCCCCGCGGGCGAACCACCGACCGATGATCTGTTCGGTGATGCCTTCGCCCTTCTCCCAGCCGTACACGTTCGCCGTGTCGAAGAAGTTGACGCCGAGTTCGTGCGCCCGGTCCATGATCGCGTGGGAGTCGTCCTCCGTGGTCTGCGGCCCGAAGTTCATCGTGCCGAGCACGGCCCGGGAGACGGACAACCCTGTGCGTCCGAGGTGTGTGTAATCCATGTTCCCTGGCTACCCCCTCGTGGGGCGTGGTGCTCACAGGAACGCCCCCTAACGTCACCGTCATGGACGAGCAGCCCGAGACCCCGCACGGCGAGCTCCCGGTCGAGCACCGCGGGGCCGGCCCGCACCGCGGCCGGCGTCGCCGTGCCCTGCGCGACGGTCACGCGAAGATGCGACTCCGGCTCGACGCGCATCCGCGCCTCCGGTTGCTCTACAAGATCGGCGTCGGGGTGCTCGGGGCCCTGATCGTCGTCGTGGGCCTCATCCTCGTCCCGCTGCCCGGGCCCGGTTGGCTCATCGTCTTCGTCGGCGTCGCCGTGCTCGGCACCGAGTTCCCGGCCGCCCATCGCATCACCCAGTGGGTGCGTCGCCTCGCGCGGCGTGCTCGTCTCCGGTGGCGCGCGTGGCGGGTCGCCCGGTCGGTGCGCCGATCGTCGTCCGTGGACCCCTCGGCCGCCCCGTCGCGGTGAGCCACGGGGTCGACCGCGTCCCCGACGGCCGTCATCGGACGTCCAGCGGACGTTCGGTAAAGTCGCCGTCGTGACGCCCAGTCCCGCCTCCGCCACGCCCTACGAGGTGCTCGGCGTGCCGTCGACGGCGTCGACCGACGACCTGCGCCGCGCCTACCGACGCTTGGCTCGCCAGACCCACCCCGATCTCGGGGGCACCGCGCAGGCCTTCCGCGACCTGCAGCACGCCTGGCAACAGGTGGGCACGCCCGAGGCCCGCTCCGCCTACGACCGCGGGTCGGGCTCACCGAGCACCGCTCCCTCGGGCAGCGCGCGGTCCGCGGGGTCGACTTCCCCCGGCTGGTCACCGCCGCCCCGTGAGCCGGCTCGGACCGATTCCCAGCCCAAGGCCCGGGTCCACGGTCACCCCGGCGGTGCGAACCGCGAGCGGTACCTCGGCCTGATGCGTGAGTGGGTCGGTCGGGGCGTGCCGCTCGACGATCCGTACGACGAGCGCCTCGTCCGGAGCGCGCCCCCCGAGATCCGTCACGTGCTGGCCGACGCGATGGCCGAAGAAGCCACCGTCGCCGCCGTGACCGAACTCGGCATCGGCTTCACCATCTGGAGCGACGTCGACGCGGGTGCCGAGGGCAAGCTCGATCACGTCGTGCTCGGACCGTCGGGCCTGTTCGCCGTCCAGTCCTCCGACTGGGGCAGCGAGGTGCAGGTGTCCCGGGGCGAGCTCGTCGGTCGGGGCGTCCCCGCCGACGAAGAGCCCGTCCGCGACCTCACCCGACAGGCCCGGGCCGTCCGGCGCGAGACCCGCGTGTCGTTCACGGCCCAGCTGATCGTGGTGCCCGACGACGACTTCGCCCCGGCCCTCGAGAAGGTGGGCCGACGTGCCGGGGGCACCTGGGTCGTGCGCCGGTCCCTGCTGCCGCAGGTCCTGCGGCACGGGCCCGAACTCGGCGACCGCACGAGCATCTCGGACGTCTTCGAGGTGCGGGCGCGGTTGCAGCAGGCCATCCGGTTCGTCTGACGGGGGCTGGTGCCCGGGGCCGTCAGGGTCCACGCTGGGCAGGACGCCGACGTCCGTCGGCCGTCCCGTGCCAGAGAGGGGCCACCCGTGTTCCGTCCGTGGTCCGGCTACTCCGGGTTCAGCGTCGACGACGTGCCGGCCGCCGAGTCCTTCTACCGGGACGTCCTCGGCCTCGAGACCGAGGTACTCGTCGACGGTCAGATGTTCCGCCTGCGTCTGCCGGGAGGCGCGGCGTGGGTCTTCGTCTACGGCAAGCCCGACCACGTCCCCGCGTCGTACACCGTCCTCAACCTCGTCGTCGACGACGTCGACGCCGCCCTCGACGAACTGGCCGAGCTCGGCCTCGAACCGCAGCACCTCGGCGGCCACTCCGACGAGCGTGGTGTGATGCGCGGGCGCAGCGTGGGGCGGGGCCCGGACATCGCCTGGTTCACGGACCCGGCCGGCAACGTCTTCTCCGTGCAGCAGCCCTGACCCGCTCGACCCGACACGGGACCCGAGGAGGCGCGGTGCCGGAACCGGGGAGGGCTGGCCCGACATCGGGTCGCGGGCCAGCCCCATGCATGCCTTCGGAGCTCCCGCCTCGTCGGTTTGGTCGCCCGCCACCGGGCCGACCGGTCGACGTGACGTCCTGTGCTCGACGCGGGCACCGCCTCCTCGTCCCTGTGGCAAGCTCGACCGTGTGAACACGCAGGAGCCCGCGGACGGCTGGGTCGAGGCCCCCGACGGACGTCGGTTCTGGGGCCGCGCCGGGGCCGCGGGTCTGCTCGTCGTCGACCCCGACGACCGGGTGCTGCTGCAGCACCGGGCCGACTGGAGCCACTTCGGCGGCACCTGGGGGCTTCCCGGCGGAGCCCGCCATCACGGCGAGAGCGCGGTCGACGGCGCCCTGCGCGAGAGCGGTGAAGAGGCCGCCGTGCCGCGCGACGCGTTGCGGTTGCTGTTCGCCGCCGAGCTCGACCTCGGCTTCTGGTCGTACACGACCGTCGTCGCCCGCGCCGTGCGTCCGTTCGACCCCGTGGTCTCGGACGCCGAGAGCATCGCCCTGGGTTGGGTGCCGGCCGACGAGGTGGCCGGTCTCCCGCTTCACCCCGGGTTCGCCGCCTCGTGGCCGAGGCTCCGAGCCGAGCTCGAGAGCGAGGTGCACGTCGTCGTGGACGTCGCGAACGTCCTCGGCTCCCGGCCCGACGGCTGGTGGCGCGACCGCGTCGGTGCCACGAACCGGTTCCTCGACGCCCTCTGCCGGGGCGCCCGCGACGGCGTGGCCGAGTCGCTCGTCTCGCCTGACGGCAGAGGGGACGACACGCCGGTCGTCGCGAGCGGGCCGGACCGGAGCGCCTCCCCGACGGACGTCGCGGCGTTCGCGAGCGAGTCCGCCGCCGAGCCTCCCGGGGCGCCCACCTGGCGATGGCCGGAGGCGATCGCCGTGGTCGAAGGCGATGCTCGGGCCGTCGGCGACACGTTCCCCGGCCTGACCGTCGTCCGTGCCGAGGCCGACGGTGATTCGGCGATCGTGGCCCGTGTGCGCTCCCTGCGCGACGTGTCCGGCCCGGCGCCCCGCGTCGTCGTCGTCACGGCCGACCGAGGCCTCACCGACCGGGTCGCCGCCGTCGGGGCGACCGTCGTGCGTCCGGGCGTCTTCCGCCGGGCCGTCGGCCTCGACTGACACCGACGGACGGGTCCGCCCCACCGACCGGTGGAACGGGCCCGTCCGTCCTGGCTCTCGGTTCAGGCGGCGGGGCCGTCGCCCAGCGTGACGGTCGCGGTGTGGGACGTGCCGGCCGTGTCGGTCCAGGTGACCGAGACCTGGTCACCCGAGTCGTGCGCCTGGATTGCGGCCGTGAGTGCGGACGAGTCCGCCACGGCCGTCCCGTCGATCGCGGTGATCACGTCGCCGGCGACGAGACCGGCCGAGGCTGCCGCGCTGCCCTGGACGGTGCCGGCGATCGTGACCCCGCCCGCGGTGCCGGTCGCCGTGCTCGAGATCTGGGCGCCCAGGAAGGCAGGCAGGCCGATCTGCACGGTGGAGCTGCCCGTTCCCGACTGGATCTGCTTGGCGATCGACAGAGCGTGGTCGATCGGGATGGCATACCCGGTGATGGTCGACGAGCCCTGTGAGGCCGCCGTCACGATGCCGACGACGTCGCCGTCGCCGTCGCGGAGCGGGCCGCCGGAGTCACCCGAGACCACGTCGGCGTCGACCTCGATGAGGCCCGACAGCGACTCGGTGCCCGAGCCGGACTCGCTCTGGACCGTGATCGACTGGTCCGTGCCGAGGACCGTGCCCTGGGCGGTGACCAGGTCGCCCGTGCCCTCGGCGTTGCCCGTCGAGTGGACGACGTCCCCCGTGGCGACGTCGCCGGACGCGTCGAAGCTCACCGGGGTGAGGCCGGTCGCGTCCTGCAGCTTCAGCACCGCCACGTCGTTCGTGGCGTCCGTCCCCACGACGTCGGCCGTGTACGTCTCGCCCGTCGACTCGACGGTGACCTGGATGCTGGTGGCGCCCTGGACGACGTGGTTGTTCGTCAGGATGAGTCCGCCCGAGGTCAGGATCATGCCCGTGCCCGCGGACTTGTACGAGGCGTCGTAGTTCAGGGTCGAGACGATGGTGACGACGCCGGCCTTCTCCTCGTCGGTCGCCGCCGTCGCGCTGGTCTGGGTCGAGGTGCCCTGCTGTGACGATCCGTCCTGCGGGGTCGAGCCGCCGAACGGGGACGTCGAGCCGCTCGACCCGCTGCCCGGCTGCGTGAGCTGTGGCAGCAGCTCGAGGGCCTGGCGCTCGCTCGCGGCCTGTGCCGCCGCGGTTCCGGCCGAGCGACCGGCGGCGTAGGCGCCGCCACCCGCCGCACCCGCGACGATGACGACGGCCGCCGCCGCACCGGTGAGGGCGAGCCACTTCTTCGAGCGACGGGGCTTGGGGGCGCCACCGAAGGCCGGGGGCACCGTGCCCCGTGCGCCGTCGCCACCGGCCGCCGTCGAGGAGCCCGACGTGGCGTCGTACGACTGGTGCGAGTCGTCCTGGGCCATCCAGGTCGGTGCCGCCGACACGTAGCGCGCGTCGGACGCGCCGGTGACGTGGGGGAGGGTGCGCGCCTCGGCGGGCTGCGCGGTGGCCTTCTCGGCGTTCTCCCCGGCCTGCTGCTCGGTCGACGCGGAGGGCGTCACGGGCGTGGCGTCGTTCGCGGTGCCGGTCGTGGTGTCGCCGTCTCGGTCGTTCATGGTGTGCCTCCTGTGGCGGTGGTGGTGACGATGGGTCCATGGAACGGTGCGACCCCAAGAGATGCCTATGACCAGACCCTGAGGCGGTGGGGAGTCCCATGAGGAGGCGCGGTGAACGATGTCGAGATCGTCTCACCGCCATCGGCACCGCCATCCGCGCGGGCGGTCGCCGAAATCGGTTCCCGACGAGGGTCGGAGTTCCGATACGCTGGGACGCCAAAGGAGGTCCACGATGGCAGAGCCCGCCAACCCGGCACCCGGCGAGCAGGACCGCGCTCCCGGCGCCCCTCGCGAGGTCGACACGACCCTCAGCTTCAACGAAGAGTTCCAGGCGCAACTGGCCGCCCTCGAGGGAGGCGTGTCCACCGACGAGCGTGACGCCGTCGCCGCCCTGCCTTCGGGTTCTGCGCTGCTCGTGGTCCGCCGCGGCCCCAACATCGGCGCACGATTCCTCCTCGACTCCGACGTCACCATCGCCGGGCGTCACCCCGAGGCCGGCATCTTCCTCGACGACGTGACGGTCAGCCGCAAGCACGCCGAGTTCCGCCGCGAGGGCATCAGCTTCAGCGTGCGCGATCTCGGGTCGCTGAACGGCACCTACTTCGACGGTGTCCGCATCGACGAGGCCCGGCTCTCCGACGGGGCCGAGGTCCAGGTCGGCAAGTTCCGCCTCACGTTCTACGCATCGCGGGTCGATCTCGCGAACCTGGCGATCAAGTAGTCGTGCCCCGCACCGCCGTCGCCCGGTCGTCGCAGACCGGGCCGTCCGACCTGTTGACGATCGGGCAGGTCCTCTCACGGCTCAAGCCCGAGTTCCCCGACCTGTCGAACAGCAAGCTGCGCTTCCTCGAAGAGCGCGAGTTGGTCACCCCGGTGCGCACCCCGTCCGGCTACCGCAAGTTCTCGCCGGCAGACGTCGAGCGGCTCCGTTTCATCCTCGGGCTCCAGCGCGACCACTACCTGCCGCTCAAGGTCATCCGTCAGCATCTCGCCGACCTCGACGCCGGTCGCCCGGCAGCGCTCCCGTCCGGGGCGGCGCCCGTCTCGATCCTGACGCACGGTCGTCGGCTCGGTCGCGACGAGTTGCTCCGCGAGACCGGGGCGTCGCCCGCCCTGCTCGACGAGGCCGTCTCGGCGTCGCTCCTGCCGCCTGCGGGTCGATACGGTGACGAATCGGTCTCGGTGCTGTCGGCCCTGGTCGAACTGGGCAGGTCGGGCATCGAACCTCGACACCTGCGGACGGTCCGTGCGTCGGTCGACCGCGAACTCGGCCTCATCGAGACGGCACTCGCGCCGTTGGCGCGCAAGCACGACGCGGCGTCCCGGGCCCGGGTCGCCGAGCTCTCCCGCGAGCTCGCGGCGCAGATCGACGTCGTCCGGTCGGGGCTCGTCCGATCGGCTCTGGGGCGTCTCGACGCCTAGACGTCCTCGCTCCGGGCGAATATCCTCGACACGCCGACCCGTCGGAGCGAATGTCGCCCAGGCAGCTCCCCGTTGTGGGTACCGTGAGTCCTGTACAACCATCAACCCGATGTTGAACGTTGAGCTCCGGAAGAAGAACGTGGAAGGCAACAGCATGAGTGAGTCAGGTTCCCCCGAGGAATCCCGCTACGAGCTGGGTCTGCTCTTCACCGACGGCCTGCCCGAACACGACGCCGACAGTGGCTACCGCGGCACCGTCGCGGCCAAGGCTGCCGGCATCAGCTACCGCCAGCTCGACTACTGGGCGCGCACCGAGCTGGTCGAGCCGACCATCCGCGGCGCCGCGGGCTCCGGCTCCCAACGCCTCTACGGTTTCCGCGACATCCTCGTCCTCAAGCTCGTCAAGCGCCTCCTCGACACGGGCATCTCGCTCCAGCAGATCCGGACGGCCGTCAACCAACTCCGCGAGGCCGGGGTGAACGACCTCGCCCAGACGACCCTGATGAGCGACGGAGCCAGTGTGTATCTGTGCACGTCGGACGACGAGGTCATCGACCTCGTCAGCCGCGGTCAGGGTGTGTTCGGCATCGCCGTCGGCAAGGTCCTCCGCGAGGTGGAGTCGAGTCTCGTCGAGATCGACAGCACGCCCGCCGCCGATCCCTCCGACGAGCTCGCCGCCCGACGCGGCACCCGCGCCAGCTGATCAGCCCTCGACCGCGAGACGCGGTCGGGGACGACGAAGGCCCCGCACGATGTCGTGCGGGGCCTTCGTCGTCACGTCAGGGACGGGTGCCGGTTCAGTGGGCAGCAGGCTCGGCGTAGTCGCCGATCTTGGCCGTCCGCATGATGCGCTCGAGCAGCTGGTCGAAGTTGCGGGCCATCTCTTGTGCGCTCTCGCCGGGCCAGGCGTGGAGAGGCTTGGCCGCACCCTGGGCCTGCTGCAGCGACGTGCGCTCGGGCAGCTGGGGCGACAGGACCAGGGGGCCGAACATGTCGCGCAGCTCCTTGATGCGGAACTGGTGCTCCAGGGACTGCACGCGGGCGCGGTTGACGATGATGCCGAGGGGCTGGAGGCGCGGTGAGAGGCCCCGTCGGATCTCCTCGATGGCGCGGAGGGCCCGGTCCGCGGCGGCCACGCTGAACAGACCCGGTTCGGTGACGACCGTCACGCGATCGGAGGCCGCCCAGGCGGTACGGGTGAGGGCGTTGAGGGACGGGGCGCAGTCGATCAGGACGAGGTCGTAGTCGGCCTCGACGTTGGCCAGGGCCTCTTCGAGCTTCCAGATGTCACGGATCGACGGGTGCGGACCGTCGAAGTTGATGGCCGAGGGGCTGCCGATCATGACGTCGACCTTGCCCTGACGGCCCTTCGTCCAGCCGCTGGGAGCGATCGCCGAACGGACCGTCTTCTCTTTCGGCGACGCGAGGACGTCCGCGACGTTGAGGTGACCCGAGACGGTGATGTCGAGGCCGGTCGAGACGTCGGACTGGGGATCGAGGTCGACGACGAGGGTCCTGAGACCCTTGGCGAAGGCGGCCGACGTGAGTCCGAGCGTCACCGTCGTCTTGCCGACGCCCCCTTTGAGAGAGCTGACGCTGAGTACATGCACGACACAGACGATACCTTCACTACTGTTGAATCACCCAACAGCCACGTCGATGCGGTGTGCGTCCGCTTCCGCGAAACGTCCGCGCCAGCCCGGCCGTCGACGTCGTGGTGTCGCGACGCGTCGTCCGCACCACATCCAGACCCACCCCAGGAGGCGCGCCGTGAGCGTGAGACCCATCCGCCTGTTCGGCGATCCCGTCCTTCGATCGACGTCCGACCCCGTGACCATCGGTGACCCGCGCCTCGCGTCCCTGGTCGAAGATCTCCTCGACACCGTTCGCGAGCCGGGGCGGGCCGGGGTCGCGGCCGCCCAGATCGGGGTGTCGCTCCGGGCCTTCAGCTACAACGTCGACGGGCAGGTCGGTTACGTCCTGAACCCCGTCGTCGTCGAGGTCTCGGGCGAGAAGACCCTGGTCGACGAAGGCTGTCTCTCGGTGCCCGGGTTCTGGTTCCCGACCCCGCGCCACGAGTACGCCCGGGTCGAGGGGGTCGACCTCGAGGGCCGCAAGATCGTGCTCGAGGGCACCGGGCTCATGGCCCAGGCCCTTCAACACGAGACGGACCATCTCGACGGCACGCTCTACGTGCTCACCCTCGAGCCCGAGACGAAGCGTGAGGCCATGCGCGAGATCCGTTCCGCCGACTGGTGGCGGGCCTGATCACCGTCCTCGTGAGGTGATGGTCCGCACCGACTCGGTGTCGGGGTGGGCCGTGTAGATGCCGGCGATGTGCTGGGCGAAGTCGTCCACCACGACGGCACGCTTGACGCTCATCTTCGGGGTGAGGTGACCTCCGGCCTCGGTGAACTCGACCGGCAGGATCTCGAACTTGCGGATCGACTCGGCCCTCGAGACCGCGGCGTTCGCGTCGTCGACGGCCCGTTGGACCTCGGCGCGGACCTTCGGGTGCCGGGCGGCCTCGGCGAGGGGCATGTCGGCCGCCTCGCCGGCGTTGTTCAACCACACGGGCAGCATCTCCGTGTCGAGGGTGATCAGGGCCGCGACGAACGGGCGCTGGTCGCCCACGACGACGACCTGCCCGACCAGGGGGTTCGCCCTGATCGGGTCCTCGAGAGCCGCGGGGGAGACGTTCTTGCCTCCGGCGGTCACGATGATCTCTTTCTTCCGGCCGGTGATGGTGAGATAGCCGTCGGCGTCGAGCGTGCCGAGGTCGCCGGTGCGGAACCACCCGTCCTCCAGGACGTCGGCCGTGGCCTCGTCGTCCTTCCAGTACCCCGCGAAGACGTTGACGCCCTTGACGAGCACTTCTCCGTCGTCCGCGATCCTGATGCCGACCCCGGGCAACGCCGGCCCGACCGTGCCGATCTTGAACTTCGAGACGAGGTTGACGGCTGCGGGAGCCGTCGTCTCGGTCAACCCGTAGCCCTCGAGGATGCGGATGTCGAGACTGCGGAAGAAGTGGCCGAGCCGCGTGCCGAGTGGGGCCGAGCCCGAGACCGCATGGCGGATGTTGCCGCCCATGGCCTTCTTGAGCTTGCCGTACACGAGCCGGTCGAACAGTGCGAAGCGGAGCTTCAGGCCCAGGGGCACGGCGCCTTCGTCGAGTGCCTTGCTGTGGGCGATGGCGACGGCGACGGCCTGCCGGAAGATGCCGCCTCTGCCCCCGGCCTCGGCTTTCTGCTCGGCCGAGTTGTAGACCTTCTCGAAGACGCGGGGGACCGCGAGCAGGAAGCTCGGCTTGAACGAGGCCAGCGACGGCAGCAACTGCTTCGTGTCGGCCTGGTGGCCGACCTTGACCCCGGCGTGGACCGACATCACCGCGATGAAGCGCGCGAAGACGTGCGCGGTCGTCACGAACAAGAGGGTGGACGAGCCGGGCGCCACGACGTCGCTCATGGCGACGGCGGCGTTGCGGCTCGTCTCGACGAAGTTGGCGTGGGTCAGCACGCATCCCTTGGGGCGGCCGGTGGTGCCCGAGGTGTAGATGATGGTGGCGACGTCGTCGGCGACGGCGGCGCTGCGACGGGCTTCGAGTTCGTCGTCGGACACGTCGACACCCGATGCGGCGAGCTTGTCGAGATCGCCCAGGTCGACCTGCCAGACGCGCGTCACGGACGGCAACTCGGGGTGCACCTCGTCGAACCGCGAGAAGTGGTCCGCGGTCTCGACGATGACGGCCACGGCCTCCGAGTCGCTGAGGTTCCAGTGGACCTGTGCGGGCGAGGACGTCTCGTAGACGGGGACGAGCAGGGCACCCGCGAACCAGGTCGCGAAATCGATGAGGGTCCACTCGTAGCGCGTGCGGCACATGAGGCCGATCTTGTCGCCTGGTCCGACGCCTGCTGCGATGAGTCCCTTCGCGAGCGCTCGCACCTGCTCGAGGAACCGGGCGGCCGTGACGTCGCGCCACCCGCCCGTTCCGTCCGGCACGGAGAACAGGGGCTCGTCGGGCGTGGCGGCGGCCCGGGCGAGCAACAGGTCGGTCGCGTTGGCGGACGGGTCGGCGGGTACGGCGGATGGGACGATGTGTTCGTTCACGGCAGCTCCTTCGGTACCGAACGATGGTTCCACAACCCTAACGCGACCTCGCCGGGGGACGGTGCTGAAGGTGAACGGGCGTCGAGGATAGACTCGATCCTCGTGCAGGCAATCGGAATCGACATCGGTGGGACGAAGATCGCGGGCGGCGTGGTCACCGAATTCGGCGAGATCGTCGACGAAGAGCGCGTCGCGACGCCCGCGGGCGACGCGGGGGCGATCGTCGAGGCGGTCGTCGACATGGTCACGTCGCTGCAGGCACGTCACCCCGACGTCACCGCCGCGGGAGTGGCCGCCCCCGGCTTCATCGACGCCGCGCAGTCGACCGTCTACTACACGCCCAACATCGCGTGGCGGAACGAACCCCTCCGGGCGCGGCTGTCCGAGCGACTCGACCTGCACATCACGATCGACAACGACGCGAACGCCGCCGGCTGGGCCGAGTTCCGGTTCGGGGCGGGCCGTCTCGCCAGCGACATGACGATGCTCACCATCGGCACGGGGGTGGGCGGTGCCATCGTGGCGCAGGACCGCCTCCTGCGCGGGGGCTTCGGCACGGGTGGCGAGCTCGGCCACATGCGCATCGTGCCCGACGGTCTTCCGTGCGGCTGCGGGGCCCGTGGGTGCATCGAACAGTACGGCTCGGGTCGCGCCCTGCTGCGGATCGCGGGTGAGGTCGCCGACGAGGGTGGCGCCGGCCGCGTCCTCGCCGATCTGCGCGCCGAGAGCGGCGAGCTCTCGGGCCACGACGTCAGCCTGTTGCTCCAGTCCGGCGACGCGGGCGCCGTCGAGGCCCTGCGTCGCCTCGGCACCTGGCTCGGTCAGGCGGCCGCGTCGCTGAGCGCGATCCTCGACCCGCAGGTCTTCGTCTTCGGCGGCGGCGTGGCGCAGTCCGGCGAGCTGCTGCTCGCACCTGTCCGGGCGGCGTACCTCGAGCACCTGCCGGCTCGCGGCTACCACCCCGAGCCCGAGTTCGTGATCGCCGAGCTGGTGAACGACGCGGGGGTCGTGGGCGCCGCCGACCTCGCACGCCTCCACGCCGGCGACCGCTAGACTCCCGACGCCCCGACGAGAGGAGCACCGATGCTCTACTGGTTCCTGAAGACGATGGTCGCGAGTCCGCTCGTCCTGTCGATCTTCCGACCGTGGGTCAGTGGTCGCGAGCACGTCCCCGCGTCGGGTGCCGTCATCTTCGCGAGCAACCACCTCTCGTTCGTCGACTCGATCTTCCTGCCACTCGTCCTCGACCGGCGCATCTCCTTCCTCGCCAAGAGCGACTACTTCACCGGCAAGGGCATCAAGGGCTGGGCCAGCCGGCTGTTCTTCACGGCCACGGGGCAGCTGTCCATCGACCGGTCCGGGGGCAAGGCGTCCGAGGCATCGTTGGCGACGGGCCTGTCCGTCCTGGGCCGCGGTGAGCAACTCGGCATCTACCCCGAGGGCACCCGGAGCCCCGACGGCAAGCTCTACCGCGGCCGGACAGGGGTGGCGCGGATGATCCTCGAGGGTCACGTGCCCGTGATCCCCGTCGCCATGATCGGAACCGAGAAGGTCATGAAGACCGGGACGAAGATCCCGCGCCTGCACCGTGTCGGCATCGTCTTCGGCGAGCCGCTCGACTTCAGCCGCTTCGAGGGCATGGAGGGCGACCGGTTCATCCTGCGGTCCATCACGGACGAGATCATGTACGAGCTCAACGCCCTCAGTGGGCAGCAGTACAGCGACGTCTACGCGACCAGCGTCAAGGAGAAGCGCTCGACCCTTTCACGGTAGGCTCGCCTGTCGAGGTCGTTCGGCCTCGAGACCGTCAAGTGGCAAGGAAGACCGTGGCCCAGCTCACCGAACCGTTCGTCGTCACCGATCCCGACGTGATCGACGGTCTCGACCATTGGCGCACGCTCCCCATCAAGCAGCAACCCACCTGGCACGACGGCGCGGCCGTCGAGGCCGCCTCGGCCGAGTTGTCCACCCTTCCTCCGCTCGTCTTCGCCGGCGAGGTCGACACCCTCCGCACGCGGCTGGCGTCGGCGGCCCGGGGTGAGGCGTTCCTGCTCCAGGGCGGCGACTGCGCCGAGACCTTCGCGGGTGCGACCGCCGACCAGATCCGTGACCGGGTCAAGACCATCCTGCAGATGGCGGTCGTCCTCACCTACGGCGCGTCCGTCCCCGTCATCAAG
The DNA here is from genome assembly GCF_014841545.1 of Frigoribacterium sp. CFBP 8751. NCBI lineage: Bacteria > Bacillati > Actinomycetota > Actinomycetes > Micrococcales > Microbacteriaceae > Frigoribacterium > Frigoribacterium sp. CFBP 8751. The sequence continues at coordinate 368,758 of NZ_JACYUB010000003.1, read as the reverse complement.
ATGGGCCGCATGGCCGGCCAGTTCGCCAAGCCGCGCTCCAGTGACACCGAGACCCGTGACGGCGTCACGCTGCCGGCCTACCGCGGTGACATCGTGAACGGCTACGACTTCACCCCGGAATCCCGACGCGCGGATGCGGCTCGTCTGGTGAAGGGGTACCACACCTCGGCCTCGACGATCAACCTGATCCGGGCGTTCACCCAAGGCGGGTTCGCCGACCTCCGTCAGGTGCACAGCTGGAACAAGGGCTTCGCCACCAACCCGGCCAATGCCCAGTACGAACACCTCGCCCGAGAGATCGACAAGGCGATCCGTTTCATGGAGGCGGCCGGCGCGGATTTCGACGAGCTCAAGCGCGTCGAGTTCTACACCAGCCACGAGGGCCTGCTCATGGACTACGAGCGCCCCCTGACCCGCATCGACTCGCGCACGGGCACTCCGTACGTTCTCTCGTCCCACTTCGTGTGGATCGGCGAGCGGACCCGCGACCTCGACGGCGCCCACGTCGACTTCCTCTCTCGGGTGCGCAACCCCATCGGAGTGAAGCTCGGCCCGACGACGACGGCCGACGACATGCTGCGTCTCATCGACAAGCTCGACCCCGAGCGTGAACCCGGGCGTCTCACCTTCATCACCCGCATGGGCGCCGGTACGATCCGGGATGCCCTGCCTCCCCTCCTCGAGGCCATCAAGAAGGCGGATGCGACGCCCCTGTGGGTGAGCGACCCGATGCACGGCAACGGTCTCACGACGCCCACGGGCTACAAGACCCGGCGCTTCGAAGAGATCATGGACGAGGTCAAGGGGTTCTTCGAGGCACACCGTGCCGCAGGCACCCACCCGGGCGGAATCCACATCGAGCTGACCGGCGACGACGTCACCGAGTGCCTGGGTGGTTCCGAGCACATCGACGAGGCGACGCTCGCCACCCGCTACGAGTCCCTCTGCGACCCCCGACTCAACCACATGCAGTCGCTAGAACTGGCCTTCCTGGTGTCCGAGGAGCTCGCGGCCGACTGAGTCCCACCGTGACGGCGACGGCCCCGGGACCTTCGGTCCCGGGGCCGTCGCACTGTCGGTGCCCTCGGCCTCAGAGGTGGCCGGGACTCACTCCACCCGGTACGTGAGGGCGATAGTCGTACCCTTGGTCGCGGTCAGGCCGGCCTCGGGATCGGTCGCGGTGACCGGCAGACGGGCCTCCCAGTCGTAGAACGCACACGTGAAAGCCGTGCAGTTCGGGTAGCTCACCCGGAAGCCGAGACCCTGCAACTGCGACGTGGCCGCGTCGATGGTCTTGCCCCGGACGTCGGGGATCGTAATGGGCGGCGGGCCCTTCGACACGACGAGGTCTACCGTGTCGCCCTGGTGGAGCGCCCCCTCGGCCTGCTGCTCGTAGCGGATGACCTCGCCGGAGGCGACCGAGTCGCTGAACTCCGTTCCGCTCTCGACGCCCGTCAACTGGACCCCGGTCAGGGCATTCTGGGCATCCGCCACGGAGAGGCCGGCCACGTCCGGAACGGGTCCGAGCGAGACGGTGAGCGTCACCGGCTGCTGTTCGCCGTACTGGGCGGCCCCGGCGAGATCGACCGGGGTGCCGGCCTCGTCCACGCCGCTGATCGCGAGGACGGTACCCGCGGCCGACGCGTCGAACTGGCTCGCCGTCGGCTGCAGGGTGAAGTCCGAGAGTGCGTCCGTGGCAGCGTCCTCGGTCTCGCCGACGACCGTGGGCACCGGCAGCTGCCGGGGTCCTTGGGAGACCACGAGGGTGATCGTGGAACCCTTCTGCACCCGGGTCGTGGCGTCGGGATCCGTGCGTGTGACCTGGCCCGTGGGTACCACCGGGGAGAAGTCCGACTGGGTGTCGGGTGCGACCACGAACCCGGCCGACGTGAGTGCGGCCGATGCCGCGGCGGGGTCCTGTCCCGACACGTCGGGGACGGAGGTCTGCGCACCGGGCCCCGAACCGAACCACCAGCCCGCCCCTCCTGCGAGCAGGGCCACCACGACGACCAGGGCCATGAGCACCCGACCCCGTCGCCGACGTCGGTCGGCGACGGCGGCGAGCGTCGTGGCGGCGTCGTCGGGTTCGGCCTGGACCGGTCCGGTCCGGTGTCGTGCCTTGGGCAGGACCTGCGTCTCACCCGTGCCACCGGCCGGCAGCACGGAGGTCGCGCCGGCGGCCGGGAGCACCATCGTCCTGTTGGCGGGCGGTCCCGACGGATCGGCGAGCACCCGCTGCACGTCGAGCAGCTGGTCGAGCAGCGCCCGGGCGTCCCGCGGTCGCTGCTCGGGGTCGCGTGCGGTGGCCCAGAGGACGAGCTCGTCCAGCTCGACCGGGACGCGGGGGTTCGCCGAGCTGGGGGTGGGGACCGTGTCGTTCGCGTGCTGGTAAGCGATCTGCATGGGCTGGTCGCCCTTGTAGGGCTGTTCGCCCGTGAGCATCTCGTACATCATGATGCCCAGCGCGTAGATGTCGCTGCGGGTGTCGGCGATGCCCCGGGTCACGAGTTCGGGGGAGAGGTAGGCGATCGTCCCCAACAGCGCGGCGCCCGTGGCCGTGTTGGCCGTCGCGGCCCGCGCCAGGCCGAAGTCGCCGATCTTGATGCGTCCGTCGTCGGCGAGGAGGACGTTCTCGGGCTTGAGGTCGCGGTGGACGATGCCGGCGCGGTGGGCGGCGGCGAGGCCGGCGAGGACCGCTTCGAGGATGTCCATCGCCTGTTCGGCCGTCAGCACCTTGTGGTCCTGCAGGAGTTCTCGCAACGTGATGCCGGGCAGGTACTCCATGACGAGGTACGCCGAGTCGTCGTCCTGGCCTTGGTCGAAGACGTTGACGACGTTGGGGTGGGCCAAGCGGGCGGCCGAGCGCGCCTCCTGGATGAAGCGCTCCTTGAACGACGCGTCGTCGGCGAGGTGGCCGTGCATGATCTTGATGGCCACGCGACGTTCGAGACGCAGGTCGGTGGCCAGGTACACGGTGGCCATGCCGCCTCGGGCGATGCGTGAACGGACCTCGTACCGGCCCTCGATGAGACGGCCGATCATCGGGTCAGTCTGGTTCACGCTCACCCTCGTGATTTTACGGACCGAGGGCCGTGCCGGTGCCTCAACTCACCGCACGGCGGCAAACCGCCCGCCCACAGGTCGTCCGTGGGTCAGCGGAGGGTCGCGAGCCAGGTCGTGGCGGGAGCCTCCCACTTGGCGTAGGCGTCCGGGAACGCCGAGTACTGAACGGCCTGCGCCGCCTTCGTCAGGGACATCGACTGCCACCCCTTGACGTCGAGCAGGCCCCGCGTCTTGCCCGTGTTCGGGTTGCTCGCGCCGCCGAAGAAGAGCTTGGTCGCGTGCACGGGGTCGCGCAGCTGGGCGGGCGTTCCCCAACCCGTGCTCGGGCGCTGCTGGAACAGGCCGAGGGAGTCCCGGTCGCCGTGGTCGAGGTTGCGCAGGCTGCTCTCCTGTGCGGCCGCAGCCAGGGCGATGACGATCGCCCGATCTCCGACCCCGAGCTGGCGGCCCACCGAGATGATGGTCCGGGCGTTTCCGGCCTGCTCCGCCGTCAGCGTGGCACTGACTCCGAGCGGCGCGGCCGACGTCGACGCGACCACGGTCGTGGCTGTCGGAGCCGCGGCACCGGGCAGGGTGAGGGTCTTGCCGGCGTAGATGGTGCTGGTGAACGAGAGCCCGTTCGCGGCGAGGAGGGCCTTGACGCTCGTGCCCGACTTCGAGGCGATGGAGGCGATGGTGTCGCCCCGCTGGATGACGTAGCTGCCCACGGCCGGTCCTGCGGCAGGGGCCGGCGTCGTGGCGGTGGACGCGGACGAGCCCGTCGGGACGGTCAGAGTCTGGCCCGGGTAGATGATGCTCGACAGTCCCAGCCCGTTCGCCTGGATGAGTGCGCTCGTCGTGACCCCGTGGGCTCGCGCGATGGAGCTCAGCGTGTCCCCACGGACGATGACGTACCGGCCGCCGGTCGCCTTGACCGGCGCGGGCGCGGACGATGGTTTGGCCGCGGCACTCGTGGCGGCGCTCAGGCTCAGGGTCTGGCCCGGGAAGATGGTGGACTTCCAGCTGAGGCCGTTGAGGGCGAGCACCGACGCGGTGCTCAGGCCGAACGATCCGGCGATGCTCGCGACCGTGTCGCCGGACTTGACGGTGTAGGTGGCCGGGGCGGCGCCGAAGACGCGGGCCGAGCTCGCGGCGGTCTCGACGGTGCCCGCGGTCTTCTGCTCGGGCGCCGAGAGTCGAGGGGGCAACACGGGACGCGGAGACGCGTCGGGCTTCTTCGTCGGGCCCTGGTCGAGGGCGAACACAGGACCGGTGACGCCCATGCTCAGGGCCATCGAGCCCGCCAGGACGATGGGGACCGTGTTGAGCATCGACCGCGCCATGCGCGAGAGCGGCTTGCGCTCGTCGTCGCCACCGAGGGGGCCGAATGCACTGGTCGCTCGAACGATCGGGGTCGTCGCGGACTCGGAGTCGGGGCGGGCGGGAGTGACGTCGTTCATGGGCTGATCCTCGGTTCGGGGGCGGGGACACGGTCGCTGGGTGATCGGTGAGCCGCGGTGCCACGTCGTCCCAAGTTGGCACACGTGGATATCCAAGTCAATCAGTGGGGCGCATGTTGCCGATGTGATTCGCATTGGGGGAGGAGGACGAGGGGGCGCGGCGATGGCTCACGAACCCGTGGCAAGGTTGTCGCGTGACCGATCTCTCTCAACGCCCCTGGTTCGCCGACACCGAATGGCTCACCGTGCCCGACCTCGTCGATCGGCTCGGCCTCGGGGTGAGCCGCGTGCGTCGGCTCCTCGAGGAGCACGTCCTCGTCGGGACCCGCGTGGACGGCGTCACGAAGGTGCCCGCCGTCTTCCTCGACGGCTCCGAGCCGAGGCACGACCTCCGAGGCACCCTCACCGTCCTCTCGGACAACGGATTCGACGACGACGAGGCGATCGACTGGATGCTGTCCCACGACGAGGCGCTCGGCACGAGTCCCGTCGCAGCCCTCCAGGCCGGGCGCAAGGCCGAGGTCCGGCGCATCGCGCAGAGCCTGCTCTAGCCTCGACGCCGTACCGGCCCTGCAGACCGTCGGACGAGAGGCGTCGAGCCGTCGGCGGGTTCAGGAGGCGCGGCGTGTGACGGTCTCGGCGAGTCGCGTCAACTGGGTCCGTGCCGACGGCGCGAGGCCGGACCTCTCGAGTGCGTGGACGGCACGCTCGACCTGATCGGTGATCGTCTGCTCGACGGCGTCGACGGCCCCGCTGTCTCGGAGCGTCGCCTGCAACATGCTGATCTGGTCGTCGTCGAGTTCGGGGTCGCCGAGGAGTTCGTCGAGAAGGCGGACGGCACCCGGGGGCAGGGCCCGACGAGCGGTCGCCACGAGGACCGTGCGCTTGCCCTCTCTCAGGTCGTCGCCCGCGGGCTTGCCCGTGACCGACGGGTCGCCGAAGACACCGAGGAGATCGTCGCGCAGTTGGTAGGCGATGCCGAGGGGCAGTCCGAAGTGCCGCAGGGACTCGAGGGCGGACCGGTCGGCGCCGGCCATCGCCGCCCCCACGGTCAGCGGGGCCTCGACGCTGTACTTCGCAGACTTGTACACGATCACGCGCTGGGCACGCGGCAGGAGCTGCAGCTCGTCGACGGTCTGCCAGGCGTTCTCCTCGAGGATGTCGAGGTACTGGCCCACCGTGACCTCGGTCCGCATGCGGTTGAGCTCGAGGCGTGCCGAGCGGGCGGCCTCGCGGGACAGGAGGGAGTCGAGGGCCTCGCTCAGCAGCTCGTCGCTCCATGCCAGCAGCAGGTCACCCATGAGAAGGGCACCCGATCGGCCGAACGCCTCGGGAGACCCGAGCCACGCCCCCTCGCGGTGCAGGGCCTCGAAGCGCCGATGCGCCGCCGGCAGCCCTCGCCGCGTATCGGAGTTGTCCATGATGTCGTCGTGCACGAGCGCCGCCGCGTGGAAGAACTCGAGCCCGGCCGAGGCGGTCATGACCGCGTCGATCTCGCGTTCGTCGCGGGACTCCCCGAGCGGGTCGAAGCCCGTGTCGAGCCCGGCGATCGACTGCCAGCCCCAGTAGCAGAAGAGGGCCCGGAAACGCTTCCCGCCGCGGAGCAGATCGCTCGAGTAGAGGGAGAAGGAGTCGAGGTCGGGAGCGATGCCCGCCAGGGCCGGTCGCTGCCGCTCGAGGAACCGGTCGATGCGCTCTTGAACGACGTCCACTAACCGCGTACTCTCAGCCACGCTGCCTAGCCTAGCGATAGCTGTCGGGCATACACTCGCAGCTACTCATCGCGTCGATCCCGAGGCTCCCGCCTCGCGCTTGAGAGCCCGTGCTCGAAGGGAACACCAAGATGCCACTTTCCGAACAGGAGCAGCGGCTCCTCGAAGAGATGGAGCGGAGTCTCTACAACAACGACTCCGACTTCGTGGCGACGGTCGGCAACCGGGGTGGTCGACCGAACTACACGCTCGTCGTGGTCGGGGTCCTCGGTGCGCTCGTCGGCATCGCCGTCATCGTCGCAGGCGTCATCTTCCGTCAGCCCTTGATCGGTGTGGCGGGGTTCGTGGTCATGCTCGCCGGCGTGCTGTTCGCCATCGCGCCCCCCAAACGGAAGGGGTCCTCGACGGCCTCGATGCCGTCGGCTCCCCGTTCCTCCACCTCCCGCCCCGCGCACCCCGCCAAGGGGGGCCTGATGGATCGGCTCAACGACCGCTGGGACCGCCGCCAGGACGGCGACGAGCGCTCCTAGGCGCCACCAGCACCACGACCTCAGGGGTCGGCCTTCGGGCCGGCCCCTTTTTTCGTGCGCCCGTCCACCCCGCGGGAGGCGCGCGACACGCAGGGCGCGCCTCCTCGTCGCGGTTCTCCTCCACCGTCCTCCACCCGTGTGCCCCCCGAACTGGAGCGGATCGCAGGCCGGACACGCGGCAGAGGACCCGCCGTTTCATTGTCTGGTGGTGGGTTGTGGAGTAAAGTGGAGGTACGTGCCACAGACGGGGTGCGGGGCGAGGGGAGACGGGCGCATGTTCCTCGGCACCTATTCGCCCAAGCTCGACGAGAAAGGGCGCATCATCCTCCCCGCGAAATTTCGTGACGAACTGGCCCCGGGCCTCGTCATGACCCGTGGGCAAGAGCGGTGCGTCTACGTCTTCAGCCAGCGCGAGTTCGAAGACATGCACTCGCGCATCCGTCAGGCGCCGGTCACGAGCAAGCAGGCCCGCGACTACATGCGCCTCTTCCTCTCGGGCGCAAGCGACGAGATCCCCGACAAGCAGCACCGGGTCACCATCCCGGCGACGCTGCGCGAGTACGCCGGCCTCGGTCGAGACCTCACCGTGATCGGCGCGGGCAACCGTGCCGAGATCTGGGCGACCGACGCGTGGAACACCTACTACGAGGCCCAAGAGCCCGAGTTCGCCAACACCACCGAGGAGGTGATCCCCGGGCTCTTCTAGCCCGTGGGCCCCGACCCTCAGCCGTCTGCCCTGGCGCACCTTCCCCGGTGCCAGGTCCCGACGGATGGGGATCAGGGCCGACGAGCAGAGCCCGTGTCGTCATGGCCGATCAGATCCACACCCCCGTCCTCCTCGAACGCACCCTCGAGCTCCTCGCCCCGGCCGTCTCGCGTCCCGGCGCCGTCGTCGTCGACTGCACCCTCGGCATGGGGGGCCACAGCGAAGCGATGCTGCAGGCCTTCCCCGAGCTCACCGTCGTCGGGCTCGACCGCGACACCGAGGCCCTCGCCCTGGCGGGTGAGCGACTCGCGCCCTTCGGCGAGCGAGCCCGCCTCGTGCACACGACGTACGACGGCATCGCCGAGGCCCTCGACGACCTCGCCCTCGACACGGTCGACGGGGTGCTCTTCGACCTCGGTGTGTCGTCGCTGCAGCTCGACCGGGTCGAGCGCGGTTTCTCGTACTCGAAGGACGCGCCGCTCGACATGCGCATGGACCCCACCTCGCCCGTCACGGCGGAGCGCGTCCTCGCCGAGTACCCCGAGAGCGAACTGCGTCGCATCTTCTACCAGTACGGCGAGGAGAAGCTGGCTCCGCGCTACGCCCGGCGCATCGTCGAGCACCGGGCCGACTCGCCTCTCACCCGCAGCGGCGAGCTCGTCGACCTCCTCATCGCGGCGACTCCCATGGCGTTGCAACGCGCCGGTCACCCGGCCAAACGCGTGTTCCAGGCCTTGCGCATCGAGGTCAACGGTGAGCTGGCCTCGCTCGAGGCCGCCGTCCCGGTGGCCCTCGACCGTCTCGCCGTCCAGGGACGGATCGTCGTGCTCGCCTACCAGTCCCTCGAGGACCGCTTCGTCAAGCGCGAGCTGGCGGCCCGCACGACGTCCACGGCACCGCAGGGACTTCCGGTCGAACTGCCCGAGCACCGCCCCGACTTCCGCCTGCTCGTCCGGGGGGCCGAACTGGCCTCCGACGCCGAACGCGACCTGAACCCTCGAGCCAAGCCCGTGAGACTGCGCGCCGCCGAACGAATCCGGAGAACAGCATGAGCAGCAACCTGGCCATCGCGACCCCGTCGACCCGTCCGCAGCCGTCGTCCGCCCCGGCAGCGCGTCCGGTCGAGATCGTGACGAGTCGATCACAGCGACGGGCCCGACCGAAGATCGCCTACGCGCTCATCGCCACGGCGGCCCTGTTCGTCCTGTTGCTGGCCCAACTGGCCATCAGCATCGCCCTCAGCGACGGCGCCTACAAGATCTCCGACCTGCAGGCCGCCAAGACCGAGCTCGTCCGGGACCAGCAGAAGTACAGCGAGCAACGCGACGTCCTGTCCTCGCCGCAGAACCTCGCCGCCAACGCCGACGAACTCGGCATGGTCCGCAACTCGAACCCCGTCTACCTCGATCTCGCCACGGGTGCGGTCCACGGGTCACCCGCCCCCGCGGCGGGTGCCGACGAGGCGACCTCCGGCAACCTGATCCCGAACACGCTCCTCGAGGGCGTGCCGCTCACGACCAAGGCCCCCGCGACCTCCTCCGCGGACGACGCCCCTGCCGGCAGCGACCCCGGCGCCACGTCCATCGGTGCTCCGACGACGGCGGGTGCCGCGGCGGTTCCGACCGAGACAGGCGCGGCGGACGGGGGATCGGCCGACGAGTCGGTAGCGTCGGGCGCGAACGAGCTGGCGGCTCCTCAGACCCGCTAGCGACGTGCCGTCACCGGTACATCGATCGACGACAGCGGGTCGGGCAGGCGCCCGGCCGCGGTGAGGAACCTCTCGTGAAAGCAGCTCCCCGAAGCCGCCGTCTCCGCGTGACGCTGGCGATGGCGCTGATCATCGCGCTCGTCGGCGTGTTCGTGGTGCGCCTGGCGGACATCCAGCTCGTCCAGGCGGCCGAGTTGAACGAGCAGTCCCAGAACAAGCGCGAGATCGTGCAGACGACCTACGGCGATCGCGGCGACATCACCGACGTGGACGGCACCGTGCTCGCCGGCAGCGTCACCCGGTACAACATCACGGCCGCTCCGGCGTTCGCCACGACGGCGAAGGTGAAGGGCGACGACGGCAAGACCACCGAACTGACCGTCGACCAGGTGGTCGAGCGCATCGCGAAGATCACCGGGGGCGACGCGGTGACGATGACGAAGGCGCTGACCACCGACCCCGAGGCGAACTTCGCCTACCTGGTCAAGGGCGTCGACGTCGACGCCTTCCGCGAGGTCCGCGAGATGAACGTGTCGTGGGTGTACTTCCAGCGCCAGGCCGCGCGCACCTACCCCAACGGCGCGGTGGCGGGCAACCTGACGGGCTTCATCGGCACCGACGGGCCGCAGGCCGGACTCGAGCTGAGCCAGGACGCGTGCCTGGCCGGCACCGACGGCTCCGAGACCTACGAGCGCGGTGCCGACGGCGTCCAGTTGCCCGGCAGCACCGTCACGACCAAGAAAGCCGTCGCCGGCGGCACGCTCCGCCTCACCGTCGACAGCGACCTCCAGTACATGACCCAGCAGGCGCTGGGCGAGCAGGCCGAGGCCATCGGAGCCGAGTCGGCCACGGCCGTCGTCATGAAGGCGAGCGACGCCTCGCTGCTCGCAGTCGCCGACTACCCGGCCGTCGACCCCAACGACGTCAACGGGACCGCCGTCGACGACCTCGGCAGCAAGGCCTTCACCTACTCGTACGAGCCGGGGTCGACCTTCAAGGCGATGACCGCGGCCATGCTGCTCGACTCGGGCAAGGCCGATCCCGCGACGCGGGCGACGGTGCCGTACTCCCGCACGTTCCCGTGGGGTGGCGAGATCCACGACGCGACCTTCCACCCGACCGAGAACCTCACTCTGACCGGCATCCTGCGCGACTCGTCGAACGTCGGCATCTCGCTGCTCGGCCAGTCGCTGTCGGCCCAGCAACGTCACGACTACATGGTGAAGTTCGGTCTGAACGACCCGACCGGCGTGGCCTTCCTCGGCGAGCCCACGACGGGCATCCGGCCGGCCTCGCAGTGGGACCAGCAGACGAGCATCAACACGATGTTCGGACAGGGTGTCTCGACGACCGCCATCCACATCGCGAGCATCTACCAGACGCTGGCCAATCACGGCACCCGTCTGCCGGTCAACCTCGTCGCCGGGTGCACCGCCCCCGACGGCACCGTCACCGAGACCCCCTCGGCCGAGGGCACGAGCGTCGTCTCGCCGTGGGCCGCCGACACGACCGTCAACATGCTCGAGAAGGTCGTCAGCGACGGCGATCTCAAGGACGTCCTGACGATCCCCGGGTACCGCGTCGCCGCCAAGACCGGCACCGCCGAGGTCGCGCGCTCCGACGGAACCGGCTACGGTTCTGACCGCATCGTCTCGGTGGCGGGCATCGCTCCGGCCGAGAACCCGCAATACGTCGTCGTCGTGACCTTCACCAAGCCCAGTACCATCAAGACGTCGGCCGCTGCGGCGCCGACCTTCAACAAGATCATGTCCCAGGTCCTCGAGATGTATCGGGTCCCTCCGTCGACGGAGCCGGCACCCAGCCTGCCCGAGACCTGGTGAGAGAAGAGGATTCTTTGAGCGCCCGGATCCCCCCGGTCCTTCGACCGGAACATCCGTCGGCGAGGTCACTCGCCCAACTGGTCAGCGAGTTCGGACTCGAGCACGAGGGTTCCCTCGACGGCATCGAGATCACCGGCATCACGCTGAGCACGGCGGACCTCCACCCCGGCGACCTGTACGTGGGCGTGCCCGGCGCGCATCGGCACGGAGCCGAGTTCGCCGACCAGGCACGTGACGGTGGTGCCGTGGCCCTGCTGACCGACGCCGCGGGTGCCGAGCTGGCCCGGTCCAGCGGTCTGCCCGTCGTCCTCGTCGACTCACCCCGAGCTGCCCTCGGCGAGCTCTCGGCCTGGATCTACCGCACGGACAGCGACGACGCGCCCCTGCTCCTCGCGGTCACCGGCACCAACGGGAAGACCAGCACGTCGTACCTGCTCGAGGGCGTCCTGCGACAGCTGGGCCTCGTCACCGGTCTCAGCAGCACGGCCGAGCGCCACATCGGCGACCTGACCGTCGTCAGCCGCCTCACGACCCCCGAAGCCAGCGAGATGCACGCCCTGCTGGCCCGCATGCGCGAGAGCGAGGTGCGTGCGGTGGCCGTCGAGGTCAGTGCTCAGGCACTCAGTCGCAACCGCGTGGACGGTCTCGTCTTCGACGTCGCCGCCTTCACCAACCTCAGCCACGACCACCTCGACGACTACGCCGACATGGAAGAGTACTTCCAGGCCAAGTTGCCGCTCTTCCAGCCCGACCGTGCCCGTCGTGCCGTGGTCTCGCTCGACTCGCCCTACGGCCAGCGCGTCGTGGACAACGCCCGCATCCCCCTGACGACGATCACGATCCTCCCCGACGTCGAGGCCGACTGGACTGTCGAGATCCTCGACGAGCAGGCCGCCTACACCGAGTTCCGCCTGTCGGGTCCCGAGCAGCGCTCGCTCGTGACGCGCGTCCCGCTGATCGGGTGGCACATGGTCGCGAACGCGGCCCTGGCGATCGTCATGCTGGTCGAGGCGGGCTTCGAGCTCGAGGCCATCGGCCAGGCCCTCGACGCCGACGGCGGCATCGTGGCCTACCTTCCCGGGCGTACCGAGCGGGTGTCGGGCGACACCGGCCCGAGCGTCTACGTCGACTTCGGCCACAGCCCCGACGCGTTCCTGACCACGCTCGCCGCGGTCCGGACCTTCACCCCCGGCAAGGTCATCATGCTGTTCGGCGCGGACGGCGACCGCGACACGACGAAGCGCGGCGAGATGGCCCGGGTGGCCGCCGCCGGTTCCGACATCCTCGTCGTGACCGACCACCACCCCCGCTTCGAGGACCCGGCCTCGATCCGCAAGACCCTCGTCGACGCCGCCCGCGCGGCCTACCCCGAGCACGAGATCCACGAGGTCAGCCCGCCCGAGGCCGCCATCCGGGCGGCCGTGGCCCTGGCCGGCGCGGGGGACTCGATCCTCTGGGCCGGCCCCGGCCACCAGGACTACCGCGACATCCGTGGCGAGCGCACCCCGTACTCCGCTCGTGACGAGGCCCGTGCCGCCCTGCGCGAGGCCGGGTGGTCCGAGTGATCGCGCTCACGCCTCGCCAGATCGCCGACATCAGCGGCGGGCGCCTGGTCCACCCCGAGGAGGCGCGAGTCGCGACCCCGGTCGACGGCACGGTCGAGACCGACTCGCGTCTGGTCACCCCGGGATCGATCTTCTTCGCCCTCCGCGGTGAGGTCACCGACGGCCACCTCTTCGTCGAGGCCGCCACCGCGAACGGCGCGGCCCTCGTGGTCGCCGAGCGCGAGGTCGAGACCACCGCACCGCTCGTCATCGTGGAGGACGGAGTCGTCGCGCTGTCGCGCCTGGCGGCCGCCGTCGTCGAGCACGTCCGTCGCCTCGGCCGGTTGAAGGTGGTCGGCGTCACGGGTTCCAACGGCAAGACGAGCACCAAGAACATGCTGCGCGCCGTCCTGAGCGACGTCGCGCCCACCGTCGCCCCGCAGGGCTCGTTCAACAACCACGTCGGCGCCCCGATCTCGATGCTGCGCATCGACGAGGACACCGAGTACCTGGTGGTCGAGATGGGTGCGAGCGGACCGGGCGAGATCGCCCGGCTCGTCGACATCGCCCGTCCCGACACCGGGGTCGTGCTGAAGGTCGGGCTCGCCCACGCGGGTGGCTTCGGCGGAATCGAGGGCACCCGTGCGGCCAAGGCCGAGATGGTGACCGACCTGCCCGCCACGGGGACGGCCGTCCTCAACGCCGACGACGACCGCGTCGCCGGCATGGCGTCCGTGACCGCCGCCCGGGTCGTGACCTTCGGTCAGGGTGCCTCGGCCGACTACCGGGCGTCCGACATCGACGTCTCGGCTGCCGGCACGTCCTTCACCTTCGAGCACGGTGACACGAGTCGTCGGGTGTCGCTGCGCATCCTGGGCGAGCACCACGTGATGAACGCCTTGGCGGCCCTCAGCGTCGTCGGCGAATGGGGCGTCGACCTCGATCGGGCCGTGACGGTCCTCGAGGGCGTGACGCGGGCCGAGCGCTGGCGCATGGAGGTCCTGGACGCCCCCGGCGGCGTGACGGTCGTGAACGACGCCTACAATGCGAGTCCCGACTCGGTCGCCGCGGCGTTGAAGACCCTCGCCCAGATCACCGGCCCCGACCACCGCTCGGTGGCCGTGCTCGGCGAGATGGCCGAGCTCGGCGAGTACGCGCGTGACGAGCACGACCGCGTCGGCCGCCTCGTCGTCCGGCTCAACGTGGGCCAACTCGTGGTCGTCGGCCACGAGGCACGACACATCCACATGGCGGCGGGCCTCGAAGGCTCGTGGGACGGAGAAAGCGTGCTGGTCGACACGATCGACGAGGCGTACGACTTCTTGCGGGGCACCCTGCGAGCCGGGGACGTCGTCCTCGTGAAGTCGTCCAAATCGGCCGGCCTGCGCCTCCTCGGTGACCGCCTGGCCGGGGTGACCGCATGATCGCGCTGCTGATCGGCGGTGGGTTCTCCCTCGCCTTCACGCTGCTGATGACGCCGGCGTTCATCAAGCTCTTCCACCGTCTCGGGTGGGGCCAGTTCATCCGTGACGACGGCCCGCAGTCGCACCACACCAAGCGCGGCACGGCGACCATGGGCGGCATCGTCCTGATCATCGGCACCGTGCTCGGCTACTTCATCGGTCACCTGGTCGGCGGGGACGAGCTCACCCTCAGCGGCATGCTCGTGCTGTTCATGATGGTCGGCCTCGGCGTGGTCGGGTTCCTCGACGACTTCCTCAAGGTGCGCAACCAGCGCAGCCTCGGGCTCGGCGGCTGGGCGAAGATCGCCGGGCAGGTCGTCGTCGGGGCGGTGTTCGCCGTCCTGGCGCTCTCGTTCACGAACGATCGCGGGCTCGCCCCCGCGTCGACGATGATCTCGGGCCTGCGCGACATCCCCTGGCTCGACTTCATGTTCTTCGGCACCATCGTCGGGGGTGGGCTGTTCCTGATCTGGGTCGTCCTGATCACCGTCAGCACCTCCAACGGCGTGAACGTCGCGGACGGCCTGGACGGTCTCGCCACGGGCGCCTCCATCCTCGCGATCGCGTCGTACATCTTCATCGGCTTCTGGCAGAACAACCAGCTCTGCACGAGCGTGCGCCTCGACGAGGCCACGCGGGCGGCCTGCTACCAGGTGGCCGACCCGCTCGACCTGGCCGTGGTCGCCGCCTGCATCTGCGGCGGTCTCATCGGGTTCCTCTGGTGGAACACCTCGCCGGCACAGATCTTCCTGGGCGACACCGGGTCGCTGGGCCTCGGCGGGGCGCTGGCCGCCCTGGCGATCCTCAGCCGCACCGAGCTGCTGCTCGTCCTGATCGGTGGCCTCTTCATCGTGGTCACGGGGTCGGTCATCCTTCAGCGTGCGTACTTCAAGATCACGAAGGGCAAGCGCATCTTCCTGATGAGTCCGTTGCACCACCACTTCGAGTTGAAGGGCTGGGCCGAGGTGACCGTCGTCGTCCGCTTCTGGATCATCGCCGGGCTCTTCGTCGCCGCCGGCGTGGGCACCTTCTACCTCGAATGGATCCTCCGCACCTCATGAGCGACGGCCGCACCACCCCCCTCGCCGAGCGACTGGCCGGGCTCGACAGCTGGCACGCCGACTGGTCGGGCCTTCGCGTGGCCGTCCTCGGGCTGGGCACGACCGGCTTCTCGGTGGCCGACACCCTGGCCGAGCTGGGTGCCGACGTCCTCGTCGTGGCCCCCACCGTCGACCCGGGCAAGGCCGAACTGCTGCAGTTGATCGGGGCCCGTCTCGACGAGGTCGAGTCCCTGGAGGCACCCTCGTCCACGCTCACGGCCTTCGACGCGCAGCTCGTCGTCGCCAGCCCGGGGTTCGCTCCTCATCACCCTCTGATCAGGTGGGCCGTCGGGTCTGAGCTGGCCGTCTGGGGCGACGTCGAGCTCGCCTGGCGCGTCCGCGACAAGGTCGAGCGCGTGGCCGACTGGGTGCTCGTCACGGGGACCAACGGGAAGACCACGACGACGCAACTGGCGGCGGCGATGGCCGCCGCGGACGGCCGCCGCGTGGCGCCCTGCGGCAACATCGGCGTCCCCGTCCTCGACGCGGTGCGTGATCCCGACGGCTTCGACCTGTTCGTCGTCGAGCTCTCGAGCCATCAACTCCACTACCTGCCGACCGAGGGGCCCGGTGCCCTCCGGCCCCGCGCCTCCGTCTGTCTCAACCTCGAGGCGGACCACCTCGAATGGCACGGCGGCGTGGACGCCTACCGCGACGCCAAGGCCAAGGTGTACGAGAACACGACAGTGGCCTGTGTCTACAACAAGGCCGACGAGGCCACCCTCCGAATGGTCGAGGACGCCGACGTCGAAGAGGGCTGCCGGGCCGTCGGCTTCGGCCTCGACGCCCCGGGGCCCAGCGAGGTCGGCATCGTGACCGGCGACGGGGTCTCCGTCCTGGCCGACCGCGCCTTCCTCGACGCGCGCCACACGCGAGCGCTCGAACTGACCACCCGGGAGGCCCTCGAGGGCGTCGGCCTCGCCGCCGACCACCTCCTCGAGGACGTGCTCGCGGCCGCCGCGCTCGTGCGTGCGGTGGGTGTCGCCCCCGTCTCGATCCGCGACGCCCTCGCCGGCTTCGCCGTGGACCACCACCGCACCGAGGTCGTGGCCGAGTCCGGTGGCGTGACGTGGGTGGACGACTCGAAGGCGACCAACCCCCACGCCGCGCGCGCCTCCTTGACGGCCTTCCCGTCGGTCGTGTGGATCGTCGGCGGGCTCTTCAAGGGCGTCGACGTCGAGCCGCTCGTCCTCGAGTCGACGGGCGCCGTCCGGGCAGCCGTGTTCGTGGGCGTCGACCGTGAGCCCCTCCGGCAGGCCTTCTCCCGACACGCGCCCGGCATCCCGGTCTTCGAGGTCGACGCCACCGACACTGGGCAGGTGATGCCGACGGCCGTGCGCCTCGCCGCGAGCGTGGCCCGACCCGGAGACACCGTGCTCCTCGCCCCGGCGGCGGCGTCCATGGACCAGTTCACCGACTACACGGCCCGCGGGAGATCCTTCTCCCAGGCCGTACACGAACACTTGAGGGGTGACGTCGATGGCCAACCCGCCGTCCAGCCTCCCGCGCCGTCGGCCGACTGAGTCGAGTCGTACGCGCCGCGGGCCCGTCCAGTCGACCGAGGACGCGTCGAGTGGCCTGGGGTCCTCGAAGCGCACGGCCGGTGCGGTCGTCCGGGTCAAGAAGCTCTTCGCCGCCGAGACCGGTTCGTACTTCGTGATCCTCGGCACGACGTTGTTCATGGTCGTGCTCGGGCTCGTCATGGTTCTCTCGTCGTCGTCGGTCGAGCAGTACATCTCGTCGCGACACACGTCGTTCTTCGGGGCGTTCATCCGACAGAGCACGTACGCGGCCGTGGGCATCCCGCTCATGCTCATCGTGTCGCGGCTGCCCGTCTCGTTCCTGAAGCGTTGGGCGTGGCACGTCCTGGGCGCGACGATCGTCCTCCAACTCCTCGTCTTCTCGCCCCTCGGCTACGAGATCGGCGGCAACCGGAACTGGATCGACCTCGGTTCGTTCACGGCGCAGCCCTCCGAGGCCGTGAAGCTCGCGTTGGCCATCTGGCTCGGCATGATCCTCTCGGTCAAGCGCGACCTGCTCGACGACTGGAAGCACCTGGCGATCCCGCTCGTTCCCGTGGCCGGCGTGGCGATCGGTCTCGTCGTGCTCGGCGGCGACCTCGGGACGACCATGATCATGCTCCTGCTCGTCTTCGCCGCCGTCTGGTTCGCCGGGGTCCGGTTGCGCTACCTGCTCGCGCCGCTCGCGTTCCTCGCGGTCGTCGTGCCCCTGATCGCCCAGGGCTCGAGCTCCCGGAACTCCCGCATCGCCGCCTGGCTGTCGGGCTGCACCGACTCGAGCCAGTACCAAGCCGAGTGCTGGCAGACCCTGCACGGCACCTGGGCGTTGGCCTCGGGCGGACTCTTCGGCGTCGGCCTCGGCAACTCGAAGTCGAAGTGGTCCTGGCTGCCCGAGGCCGACAACGACTTCATCTTCGCCATCGTCGGCGAAGAGCTCGGCTTGATCGGTGCGATGGTCGTGTTGGCGCTGTTCATCGTCCTCGCCGTGGGCTTCGTCAAGATCATCCGTCGCACCAACGACCCTTTCGTGCGCGTGACGACCGGCGCCATCACGGCGTGGATCATCGGCCAGGCGCTCGTCAACATCGCGGTCGTGCTGGGGCTGCTGCCCGTCCTGGGCGTTCCCTTGCCGCTGATCTCGGCGGGTGGGTCGGCCTTGATCGTCACCCTCGTGGCCATCGGCGTGGTGCTCTCGTTCGCCCGGGTGCCCGAGGAGACCGACGTGCCGCAGGGGCTCCCGCGACAGCGGGTAGGATCTCTGCGGTGACGACGTATCTCCTCGCCGGCGGTGGCACCGCCGGGCACGTGAACCCCCTCCTCGCCGTGGCCGATCGGCTCCGACGGCGCGAGCCCGACGCGATCGTCCTCGTGCTCGGTACGGCCGAGGGGCTCGAGGCCCGGCTCGTCCCGCAACGCGGGTACGAGCTGTTGACCGTGCCCCGGCTCCCCTTCCCCCGGAAGCCCTCCGCGGCGGCCCTGCGCTTCCCGGGGCGACTCGCGGGTGCGATCGACGGCATCCGGTCCTTGCTCGCACAGCACGACGTCGACGTCGTCGTGGGTTTCGGCGGCTACGCAGCCGCCCCCGCCTACGTCGCCGCATGGCGGTCGAAGGTGCCCGTGGTCGTCCACGAAGCCAATGCGAAGCCCGGCATGGCGAACGTCCTCGGCTCGTTCCTCTCGTCCCACGTCGGCGTCGTCTTCCGCTCCACCCGCCTGCGGGGCGGACGGCAGGTCGGCATGCCGTTGCGCGACGAGATCGAGTCCCTGGACCGCCGGGCCCACCGGGACGAGGCGGTCGCGTCGTTCGACCTCGACCCGTCGCGGCCGACGTTGCTCGTCACGGGCGGCTCGACCGGTGCCCGGCGCCTCAACGAGACCATGTCGAAGGCAGCCGTCGGCGTGCTCGGCGCCGGATGGCAGATCCTGCACATCACGGGCGAGAAGACCGACCTCACCTCGACCGATCTCGAGGGCCACCACCTGGTCCGGTACTGCGACCGCATGGACCTCGCGCTCTCGGCGGCCGACTTCGTCGTCTCCCGGGCCGGCTCGGCCACGGTGAGCGAGCTCACCGCGCTCGGCCTGCCCTCGGTGCTCGTGCCCTACCCGGTGGGCAACGGAGAGCAGCGTCACAACGCCACCGACGTCGTCGGTGCCGGGGGAGCGCTGCTCGTCGCCGACGCCGATTTCACACCCGCATGGGTCGAGCGCACGCTCGTCCCGCTGCTGCTCGACCGGGCCGTCGTGGCCGACATGGCGGTCCGTGCCGCCTCGGTCGGGGTGCGCGACGGCACCGACCGCACGGTCGACCTCGTCCTCGACGCCGTGGGCCGCGCCTCCTCGTCCTCCCAGAACTCCGACCTCAGCGAGACATCATGATCAAGCCCGACCTCGACCAGCCGATCCCCGCCGAACTCGGCGCCGTCCACTTCGTCGGCATCGGCGGCTCGGGGATGAGCGGCATCGCCCGGGTCTTCCTCGCCGCCGGCCACCGTGTTACCGGGTCGGACGCCCGCGACAGCGCGGCCGTCGAGTCGCTCCGGGCGGCCGGCGCCGAGATCGCGATCGGCCACGACGCGGCCAACGTCGGCGACGCCGACACGCTCGTGGTGACCGGCGCCCTCTGGCAGGACAACCCCGAGTACCAGCTCGCGTTGGCGAAGGGCCTGCCCGTCCTGCACCGCTCGCAGGCACTCGCCTGGCTCGTCGGGCAGCAGCGCCTCGTCTCGGTGGCCGGTGCGCACGGGAAGACCACGTCGACCGGCATGATCGTCACCGCCCTGCTCGCCGCCGGGCACGACCCGAGTTTCGTGAACGGCGGGGTCATCCAGTCGCTGGGTGTCAGCGCTCGTGGTGGCGACGACGACCTGTTCGTCGTCGAAGCCGACGAGTCCGACGGGTCGTTCCTGCTCTACGACACCTCGGTCGCCCTGATCACCAACGTCGACGCCGACCACCTCGACCACTACGGCTCCCACGAGGCGTTCGACGACGCATTCGTCCGGTTCGCGTCGGCCGCGCGCGAGTTCGTCGTGGTCTCGAGCGACGACGCCGGTGCCGTCCGTGTCACCGGGCGTCTCGACCACCCACACGTCGTGACCTTCGGCGAGGCCGCCGATGCCGACGTGCGCCTGAGCGACATCGCCTCGACCGGTCCCGTCTCGTTCACCCTGCACGCCGAGGGCCGTTCGTGGCCCGTGCAGTTGCGAGTGCCCGGGCGACACAACGCCGTCAACGCCGCGGGTGCCTTCGCCGTCCTCGTGGGTCTGGGGGTCGACCCCGAGGGCGCCATCGCGGGCCTCGAGACCTTCGGGGGCACCGAGCGACGGTTCGAGCTCCACGGTGTCGTCCGGGGTGTCAGCGTCTACGACGACTACGCCCACCACCCCACCGAGGTCGCCGCCGCCCTGCAGGCCGCGCGCTCCGTGGTGGGCGACGGGCGCCTCATCGCCGTGCACCAACCCCATCTCTACAGCCGGACGCGCATGATGGCCGGCGAGTTCGCCGAGACCTACGAGCGCCTCGCGGACCACACGATCGTGCTCGACGTCTACGGTGCGCGCGAGGACCCCGAGCCCGGAGTCACCGGCGCGCTCGTGTCCGAACGCTTCACCGACCCCGACCGCGTCGACTTCGTGTCCGACTGGCAGGCCGCGGCCGACCGCACGGCCGAGGTCGCGCGCGACGGGGACTTCGTCATCACGCTCGGCTGCGGCGACGTCTACCGCATCGTGCCGCAGCTGCTCGGCTCCCTCGACGCGGCACACGAACCCGTCGTCGCCGTCGCGGAGGACTCCGCGGAGTGACTCGTCACAGCAGGACCGTGGCGTCGGGGGCCCTCCGATGAAGCGGCCCGACGGATTCGACGAGCCGGAACCCGCCGCGACCCCGCCGGCGGCTCCGACCCGACGCCGGCGCGGCCGGGACTCGGACGCCACGGGGCCCCTCCCCGTCGTGGGTGATCCGCGCCCTCCACGCGGGGTGACGGATGGCTCGACGGTACGGGGCGACGAGGGCACCGGCTCGACTCCGTCCACGCTGAGGGGCCGTCTCGAGACGGTCGCCGGAGCCTCCGCCGCCTGGCGTGACCGCCTCACGAAGCCTGCGTCGACGGACGAGACCGGCTCTCGGGCGTCGGGCACCCTCGGCGGCTCCGAGCCGCCCCGCATCGTGGCACCCGACGGCACGGCCGCCGAGGCCAAGGCACGAGCCGCCGCGGCTCGCAAGCAGGCACGTCGGGCGTCGAGCGACCGGAGGCGCGTCGAACGTGTCGAGGTCCGTCGCTTCACACGTCGCAGTCGACACCGTCGGGCGACCCTGGTGTCGCTCGGGGCCGTCGTGCTCCTCCTCGTCGCGTCCGTCGCGGTCGCCGTGTTCTCCCCGCTCCTGTCGTTGCAGACCATCCGCGTCGAAGGGACCGAACGCGTCGACGCCTCGGCCGTCCGGGCGGCACTGGACGGACAGCTCGGGACGCCCCTCGCGATGATCGACTTCGACGAGGTCACCCGCGAGCTCGCGGCCTTCCCCCTCATCGCCAGCTACGTGACCGAGACGGCTCCGCCGCACACGCTCGTCGTCCGCATCCAGGAGCGCCAGCCCGTCGCCACGGTCGCCGCGGGGGAGGGCTTCGAACTCGTCGATCCGGCCGGCGTCGTCGTGCAAGAACTCGACGCCCGGCAAGAGGGGGTGCCCCTCGTCGACGTCGGGGAAGCGGCCCTCGACGGCCCCGCGTACCGCTCGGTCGCCGAGGTGCTGTTGGCGCTGCCGGTCACGCTGCGGTCCACCGTCGACACCGTGACCGCATCGACGGCCGACGACGTGACCCTGCAGCTCACCTCCGGTGAACGGGTCGTGTGGGGCAGTGCCGACGAGTCGGCGAAGAAAGCACAGGTGCTCGCGGGTCTGATCGCTGACCAGGCCCGCCGCGACCCGGGCGCGAGCGTCGAGTACGACGTGTCCGCTCCCGACAACGGGATCATCAGGACGAGATGAGAGGGTGTGTTCGCGACACGCTGGACGCCCTGGCGACAGCGCCTGCAGCGCACCCATACCTTGTGACTGCAGAACTTGCATACCATGTACAACTTTAACCTTCAACTGCAGAGTTAAGGTTCAAGCGGAGGCCCGGACGTGACAACGAACCATAACTACCTAGCCGTGATCAAGGTCGTCGGTGTCGGCGGCGGTGGCGTCAACGCCGTCAACCGCATGATCGAACTCGGGCTCCGCGGGGTGGAGTTCATCGCCATCAACACCGACGCCCAGGCGCTGCTGTTGAGCGATGCCGACGTCAAGCTCGACGTCGGTCGCGAGCTCACCCGGGGCCTCGGCGCCGGTGCCGACCCCGAGGTCGGACGCCGTGCGGCCGAGGACCACGCCGAAGAGATCGAAGAGGCCCTCGCGGGGGCCGACATGGTCTTCGTCACGGCCGGCGAAGGCGGTGGCACCGGCACGGGCGGCGCCCCGGTCGTCGCCCGCATCGCCAAGTCGATCGGCGCCCTGACCATCGGCGTCGTCACGAAGCCCTTCGGCTTCGAGGGCAAGCGCCGTCAGGCTCAGGCCGAGGCCGGGGTCGCCGCCCTGAAGGACGAGGTCGACACCCTCATCGTCGTGCCCAACGACCGTCTGCTCGAGATCAGCGAACGCGGCATCAGCATGGTGGAGGCCTTCGGCACGGCCGACCAGGTGCTCCTCGCCGGTGTCCAGGGCATCACCGACCTGATCACCACGCCCGGTCTGATCAACCTCGACTTCGCCGACGTCAAGTCGGTCATGCAGGGCGCGGGTTCGGCCCTCATGGGCATCGGTTCGTCGCGGGGTGCCGACCGCGCCATCAAGGCGGCAGAGCTGGCCGTGGCGTCCCCGCTGCTCGAGGCGAGCATCGACGGTGCGCATGGCGTGCTGCTGTCCATCCAGGGCGGTTCGAACCTGGGCATCTTCGAGATCAACGACGCAGCCCGTCTGGTCCAAGAGGCCGTCCACGCCGAGGCCAACATCATCTTCGGTGCCGTGATCGACGACACCCTCGGTGACGAGGTGCGCGTGACGGTCATCGCGGCCGGCTTCGACGGTGGCGAGCCCTCGACCAAGGTGAAGGACCGCCGCTCGAGCTTCGTCGACTCCGACGGCCCCACGGCGACCTCGGTCGCCGGTGTCTCGGCCATCGCCGACAGCGGTGCGACGCACGAGCCCGCGGCGTGGAAGCGGCCCGAAGAGCCCGCGACCCAGGCTGTCGACCCGGCCTTCGACGACGGTGACGACGACCTGGACGTCCCGGACTTCCTCAAGTAACGACGAGTGACCGATCCGACGAGTGTCGACGGCGACCTGGGCGAGCGTCTCGCCCGGGTCGCCGCGGCCGTCGACGATGCCTGCGCCGCCGTGGGGCGGTCCCCGGGCGAGCTCACGACGATCGTCGTCACGAAGTTCCACCCACCCGGCCTCATCCGGGCGTTGTACGCCCTGGGGGTCCGCGACGTCGGCGAGAACCGACATCAAGAGGCCCAGGCGAAAGCCGCCGAGCTGGACGACCTCGAGGGTCTCCGATGGCACTTCGTCGGTCAGTTGCAGTCGAAGAAGGCGCGGCAGGCCCGGCGCTACGCACACGCCGTGCACTCGCTCGACCGTGACTCCGTGGTCGACGCCCTGTCCGACGACTCCGGTTCCGTCGTCGACGGGTTCGTCCAGGTCAACCTGACCGACGACCCCGGCCGCGGGGGAGTCGCCGAGCGTGACGTCGAGACGCTGGCCGAGAAGGTGCTCTCGACCCCGGGGCTGCGGCTGCGGGGCGTCATGGCCGTTGCCCCCTTGGACGAGGAGGCGCGGCCCGCCTTCGCGCGCCTCCGTGCGGTCTCCGAGCGGGTGCGGTCCCTCGAGGCCACGGCCGACGCGATCTCGGCCGGCATGTCGCCCGACTTCGCCGAGGCCGTCGCCGAGGGCGCGACACACCTACGGATCGGCACGGCAATCACGGGTTCTCGCCCCGATGCTCGTTAATGTCGGACACGACGAACCACTGACTCGGAGGAACACCATGGCCAACCCGCTGCGCAAGACGATGGTCTACCTGGGCCTCGCCGACGAAGAGCTCGAGTACGACGAGCAGCCCCACGAGCGAGCGCAGCCCCAGCAGTCGTCGCGACCGCAGGCGGCCGCACAGGCTCCGACCCCCGTCGCCCCGGTCCATTCGGCTCCCACTGCCGCCCCCGCGCCCGCCCGCGCCCCCGTGACGCCCCTGCGTCGCTCCTCGCCCCCCAAGAACACGGTGCCCCACGACATGAACGAGATCCTGACGGTCCACCCCCGCGAGTACAAGGACGCTCAGGCGATCGCCGAGAGCTTCCGCGACGGCATCCCCGTGATCATCAACCTGTCCCAGATGACCGAGGCGGACGCCCGTCGTCTGGTCGACTTCGCGAGCGGACTCTCGCAGGGGCTGTACGGCAAGATCGAGCGCGTGACCAACAAGGTATTCTTGTTGTCCCCCGCGCACATCGCGGTGAGCGGCGAGCAGGCTGAGGTAGAGTCCGACATCGAAGCGTCGTTCTTCGCCCAGTCGTGACGAGTCCGTCGTCGCGGCTCCTCCGCGTCGACGTGACGACCTGCCCGTCCGCGAGTCTCCTCGCGCCGACTCGTGTGAGCTGATGACCCCCCGATGATCACTTACCTGATCGCCACGATCGCCTACTACGTACTGCTGATCTTCTTCTTGCTCATGTGGGCACGCTTCGTGCTCGACCTGGCGCAGTCGTTCAGCCGTGGCTGGCGACCCAAGGGGCCCGTCCTCGTGTTGGCCGAGGTGGCGTACACCGTGACCGACCCACCCATCCGTCGCGTACGCAAGATCCTGCCGCCCGTACGACTCGGCTCGGTCGCACTCGACTTCGGCTGGAGCATCATCATGCTGGCCGTGATCATCCTGATGAGCGTCGCCTCCGGGCTCCGCACCTTCGGCTGACCACGCCGTCGGCGAGTGACAGGGTAGGCTCACTGAAGCGCCTGAACGGCACGACCCCGGCCCGACCGGGTCCCGTTCCTCTACGGTGTAGAAGAACGACACAGACCACGATCACACGATCCAACAGATGCACGAGGTGACGGCAATGGCTTTGACGCCGGAAGACGTAGTCAACAAGCGGTTCCAGCCGACGAAGTTCCGCGAGGGATACGACCAGGACGAGGTCGACGATTTCCTCGACGAGGTCGTCGCCGAGCTGCGACGTCTCAACCAGGAGAACGACGAGTTGCGTCAGCGCCTCTCGTCGGGCGAGTCCGCCCCCGCGACGCAGGCGGCCCCCGTGTCGGCCCCGGTGGCCAGCGCACCGGCTCCCGCGTCGGCGCCGGCGCCCGCCTCGGCTCCCGAGGTCGTCGAGCCCGAGCCGGTCGTCGAGCCCGAGCCCGTCGTCGCGGCCCCCGCCGCGGTGGCGTCCGCCCCCGCCTACTCCGCCCCGGCCGTGTCCGAGGCCGACGAGACCAGCAGCACCAACAGCTTGCTGCAGCTCGCTCGCCGTCTGCACGAAGAGCACGTCCGCGAGGGTGTCGAGAAGCGTGACGCTCTTATCGCCGAAGGCCACGCCACCGCCGCACGTCTCGTGTCAGAGGCCGAGGCTCGTCAGCGCGAGGTCGTCGCCGAGGCCGAGACGAAGTCGCGTGACATCGTCGGTGCCGCCGAGACCCAGCAGCGCGAGATCCTCGACCGACTGAACACCGAGCGCTCGAGCGTCGAGCGTCGCATCGACGACCTGCGGTCGTTCGAGCGTGACTACCGCTCGAAGCTCAAGAGCTACATCGAGGGTCAGCTGCACGAGCTCGACGGCGAAGGCACCGGCGAGGCCTCGCGCCCCACTCCCGCCAGCGCCCAGGGCTTCGGCTCGAACTAAGGTCTTGTCGAGCGACAAGCCCACCACGAAGGCCAGCGTCCGCGTTCTCGCGACGCTGGCCTTCGTCGCGGTCGTGGCCTACGGCCTCGACCAGGGCACCAAACTTCTGGTCACCCGCACCCTCGTCGAAGGCGGTTCCGTCGACGTCGTCGGCGAGTTCTTCCAACTGCACTTCGTCAAGAACCCCGGTGCCGCCTTCTCGTTCGCCAGCGGCTCGACGTGGATCTTCTCGATCGCCGCTGCCGGTGTCGCCGTCGCGATCCTGATCGTGGCCCGGCGCATCCGGTCCCTGGCCTGGTCGATCATGCTGGGCATGCTGCTCGGCGGCACCCTCGGCAACCTGACCGATCGCCTGCTCCGAGAGCCCTCCTTCGGGCAGGGGCACGTGATCGACTTCATCTACTTCCCGTCCCTGCTGCCGGCCATCTTCAACGTGGCGGACGTCTTCATCGTCTCGAGCATGGGGTTGCTCCTCCTGCTCACGGTGCTGGGCATCGGACTCGACGGGACGCGCACGCCGAGCTCGACGAAGGCTCGGCGTTCGGCCGAGGACGGGCACGACTCGGGTTCGTCGGTGGCCGATCCGGCGCCGGACGGCCGGCCGGCGGCTGCCGACGGTGAGCCGAGCGCTCCTGCCGACACCGCGCCTCCTGCCGACCGCCGGGGCACCTCGTGAGCGAGTCGCGTGCCCTCCCGGTGCCCGACGGGCTCGCCGGCGAACGTGTCGACGCGGCCCTGGCGAAGTTGCTCGGATTCAGCCGCACCTTCGCGGCCGAGGTCGCGGCCTCGGGCGGGGTGACGCTCGACGGTCGCACCGTCGGCAAGTCGGACCGGCTCGAGGCCGGTGCGTGGCTCGACGTCACGTGGTCACCGCGCGAGGCCCCCGCCGTGGTCGCCGTCGACGTACCGGGCATGGCGGTCGTGCACGACGACGACGAGATCGTGGTCGTCGACAAGCCCGTCGGCGTCGCTGCTCACCCATCGGTGGGGTGGACCGGCCCGACCGTGCTCGGCGGGCTCGCCGCCGCGGGCTTCACCGTGTCGACGTCGGGTGCCTCCGAACGTGCCGGCATCGTGCACCGCCTCGACGTCGGCACCAGTGGACTCATGGTCGTGGCCAAGACCGAGCGGGCCTACACGCTGCTCAAGCAGGCGTTCCGTGAGCGGACCGTCGAGAAGATCTACAACGCGGTGGTCCAGGGCCACCCCGACCCGTTGACCGGAACGGTCGACGCGCCCATCGGGCGCCACCCGTCGTCCGATTGGAAGTTCGCGGTGGTCGTCGACGGCAAACCGTCGGTCACGCACTACGAGACGGTCGAGGCGTTCCCGTCGGCCTCCTTGCTCGAGATCCACCTCGAGACGGGGCGGACCCACCAGATCCGCGTCCACATGGCGGCCCAGCGACACCCCTGCGTCGGTGACGCGACCTACGGCGCCGACCCCACTCTCTCGGCGACCCTCGGTCTCACACGTCAGTGGCTGCATGCGGTGCAGCTCGGTTTCCGACACCCCGGGACGGGTGAGCCGGTGGTCTACCGGTCGACCTACCCCGCCGACCTGCAGCACGCTCTCGATGTCCTCCGTCGGAGTTAGGCTGTTCCCCTAGTCGCCAGTTCCACCACCAGACGAGGAGCCCCGTGGCCTCGAGCAAAGACTCATTCGTCCATCTGCACGTGCACAGCGAGTACTCGATGCTCGACGGTGCGGCTCGGGTCAAACCGCTGGTCACCGAGGCGGCGGCGCAGGGGATGCCCGCGGTGGCGGTCACCGACCACGGCAACGTGTTCGGCGCGTACGACTTCTGGAAGACCGCGACCGAGGCGGGCGTCAAGCCCATCATCGGCACCGAGGCCTACATCACACCAGGGACGCACCGGGGTGACAAGACGCGCGTGCGGTGGGGTGACGGCGGACGCGACGACGTGTCGGGCTCCGGTGCGTACACGCACATGACGCTGCTGTCCGAGAACACCACGGGCATGCACAACCTGTTCCGCCTCTCGTCCCGGGCATCGCTCGAGGGCTACTACTTCAAGCCCCGCATGGACCGCGAGCTGCTGTCGCAGTACTCCGAGGGCCTCATCGCCACGACCGGCTGCCCGAGCGGCGAGGTGCAGACCCGCCTGCGGCTCGGCCAGTACGACGAGGCGCTCAAGGCGGCTTCCGACTTCCGTGACATCTTCGGCCGCGAGAACTACTTCGCCGAGATCATGGACCACGGGCTGGGCATCGAGCGGCAGATCATGGGTGACCTGCTGCGCCTGGCGAAAGACCTCGACCTTCCGCTGGTCGCGACGAACGACCTCCACTACACGCACGAGCACGACGCCACCAGCCACGCGGCGCTCCTCTGCGTCCAGTCCGGCTCGACGCTGAACGACCCGAACCGCTTCAAGTTCGACGCCGACGAGTTCTACCTGAAGTCGGCACAGCAGATGCGACACCTGTTCCGCGACCATCCTGAGGCGTGCGACAACACCCTGCTCATCGCCGAGCGGTGCGACGTGCAGTTCAACACCTCGGCCAACTACATGCCCCGGTACCCGGTGCCCGAAGGCGAGACCGAAGAGACCTGGTTCATCAAAGAGGTCGAGAAGGGACTCGTGTACCGCTACCCGGCGGGAATCCCCGACGAGGTGCGCAAGCAGGCCGAGTACGAGATCGGCGTCATCACCGGCATGGGTTTCCCCGGCTACTTCCTCGTGGTCGCAGACTTCATCAACTGGTCGAAGGAGAACGGCATCCGGGTCGGGCCGGGCCGTGGCTCCGGTGCGGGCTCGATGGCCGCCTACGCCATGCGGATCACCGACCTCGATCCGCTGCGCCACGGTCTCATCTTCGAGCGGTTCCTCAACCCCGACCGCGTCTCCATGCCCGACTTCGACGTCGACTTCGACGACCGTCGTCGCGGCGAGGTGATCCAGTACGTCACCGAGAAGTACGGCGACGAGCGTGTCGCGCAGATCGTCACGTACGGCACCATCAAGGCGAAGCAGGCCTTGAAAGACAGCTCTCGAGTGCTCGGGTTCCCCTTCGGCATGGGTGAGAAGCTCACCAAGGCCATGCCCCCGGCCGTGATGGGCAAGGACATCCCTCTCACGGGCATCTTCGACAAGCAGCACGAGCGCTACAAAGAGGCCGGCGACATCCGGACCGTCGTCGAGTCCGACCCCGAGGCCAAGACCGTCTTCGACACGGCGCTCGGCCTCGAGGGGCTGAAGCGCCAGTGGGGTGTGCACGCCGCCGGCGTCATCATGTCGAGCGATCCGCTCATCGACATCATCCCGATCATGAAGCGCGAGCAAGACGGTCAGATCGTCACGCAGTTCGACTACCCGGCCTGCGAGTCCCTGGGCCTCATCAAGATGGACTTCCTGGGGTTGCGAAACCTCACGATCATCAACGACGCCCTCGACAACATCAAGACGAACCGAGGCTTCGACCTCGTGCTCGAAGACCTCGAGCTCGACGACCGGGGCGCGTACGAACTGCTCGGGCGCGGCGACACCCTCGGGGTGTTCCAACTCGACGGCGGGCCCATGCGTGGGCTCCTCCGGCTGATGAAGCCCGACAACTTCGAAGACATCTCCGCCGTCATCGCGCTCTACCGACCGGGCCCCATGGGCGCCAACTCGCACACGAACTACGCCTTGCGGAAGAACGGCGCGCAAGACATCACCCCGATCCATCCCGAGCTGGAAGAGCCGCTCAAAGAGATCCTGTCGACCAGCTACGGCCTGATCATCTACCAAGAGCAGGTCATGGCCATCGCGCAGAAGGTGGCCGGCTTCTCGTTGGGCCAGGCCGACATCCTCCGACGCGCCATGGGCAAGAAGAAGAAGTCCGAGCTCGACAAGCAGTACGCCGGGTTCGAGAAGGGCATGTTCGACAACGGTTTCTCGCCCGATGCCGTGAAGATGCTCTGGGACATCCTGTTGCCCTTCTCCGACTACGCCTTCAACAAGGCGCACTCGGCGGCGTACGGCGTGGTGTCGTACTGGACGGCCTACCTTAAGGCCCACTACCCGGCCGAGTACATGGCCGCCCTGCTCACCAGCACCGGGGACTCCCGCGACAAGCTGGGCCTCTACCTCAACGAGTGCCGCCGCATGGGAATCAAGGTGCTGCCGCCCGACGTCAACGAATCGATCGGGTTCTTCGCGGCCGTCGGCGACGACATCCGCTTCGGCATGGGTGCCGTGCGCAACGTCGGCTTCAACGTGGTCGATCACGTGATCGCGGCGCGCAAGAAAGAGGGTGCGTTCACCTCGTTCCACGACTTCCTGCGCAAGGTGCCGCTCCCCGTGGCGAACAAGCGGACGGTCGAGTCGCTCGTCAAGGCAGGAGCATTCGACTCGCTGGGGTCCACGCGGCGTGCTCTCGTCGAGATCCACGAGTCCGCCGTCGAGGCCGCGGTCAGCGAGAAGCGGGCCGAGGCGAACGGACAGGTCGGCTTCGACTTCGACTCCTTGTGGGACGAGCCGCAGGACGTCCAGCACGTGCCCGAACGTCCCGAGTGGTCGAAGCGAGACAAACTGGCGTTCGAGCGCGACATGCTGGGCCTCTACGTCTCCGACCACCCGCTCGCGGGCCTCGAGCTACCCCTGGCGAAGCACGCGCAGACGACGGTCACCGACATCCTGGCGAGCGACCCCGCGACGATCGACGGCGAGACGGTGACGATCGCAGGGCTCATCACCAGCGTGCAGCACCGCGTGGCTCGTAACTCGGGCAACCCCTACGGCATCATCACCGTCGAGGACTTCGGGGGCGAGATCTCGGCCATGTTCCTCGGCAAGACCTACCAAGAGTTCGGTCCGTCGCTCGTCGGTGACTCCATCATCGTGCTCAAGGGCCGGGTGAGCGTCCGCGACGACGGCATGAACATGCACGCCGCGAGCATGTTCATGCCCGACCTGGGCGTCGGCGTGAACCACGGGCCGTTGCTCCTGCAGATGCCCGAACACCGGGCCACGCACGACACGGTCACCGAGCTGGCGGCGGTGCTCGGCCGTCACTCCGGCGGCACCGAGGTCCGCCTCCGACTCGTCAAGGGCGAGGCCGCCCGCGTGTTCGAGATCCCCATGCCGGTCGACGTCACGGCCGACCTGTTCGGCGAACTGAAGAGTCTGTTGGGTCCCGGCTGCCTCGTCTGAGGTGGCCGGCACCCGGCCCGGCTGAGTCGGGTCAGGTGTTCGGCACCCGCCTGTCGACGCGAGGTGAGCCCGGTGTCAGCCCTCGAGGTGCACGGGTCTCAGGTAGCGGCGGTCGTGGTACAGCAGGGCGTCGTCGTTGTCGCCCACGCCGCCCGTCCCGATGCGCACGACCACGACGGCGTTGCCGTGGACGGGTAGCCGCTCGATGATCGTCCCGGTCATCCACGCGGTGACGCCCGTCAGCAGCGGCACCCCGTTCGGCCCGTCGGTCCAGTGGTCACCGGCGAAGCGCTCGGCGGCGGGACCCGCCATGCGGTGGGCGAGGTCCCGGTTCCGTAGGCCGAGCAGGTGCACGATCACCTGGTCCGTCTCCGTGAGTGCAGGCCATGAACTCGCCGTCCTGGCCATGTTGAAGGTCGCGAGCGGCGGCACGGCGGCCAGGGACGCCAGCGACGTGGCCGTGAACCCGACCGGGGTGCCTTCGCCGTCACGCGCCGTCACGATCGCGACGCCGGCGGCGTGGCGTCGGAAGGCGTCCTTGAACGCCTCGAGGGAGCCGTCGGGCCGCGAAGTCGTCGCGTTGTCGTCCGTCATGCTCCCGACCCTACTGACTAGGCTGGACGGGCCATGATCCAGACCACAGATCTGCGCGGTCTCGCGCCGACCCACGCCCAGCTGCTCGACCTCGTCCCGCGGTCCCACGCCGACGTCGGGGCCGCGACGGACGCCGCCCGGCGTCTCGTCGACGACGTCCGCGAGCGGGGTGCCGCTGCCCTTCGTGATCAGGCGGCACGTTTCGACGGCGTCCGCCCCGACACCCTCCGCGTCGCGACGCAGACCATCGACGACGCCGTCGCGGCCCTCGACCCCCTGGTCAAGGAGGCGCTGGTCGAGTCGATCGCGCGCGTCACGCAGGCCAGCCGCGCCCAGGTCCCGTCGCCGACCACGACCCGACCCGCGCCGGGTGCGGTCATCGAGCAGCGGTGGCAGCCCGTCACACGCGCCGGGGTCTACGTCCCCGGCGGCAAGGCCGTGTATCCCTCCAGCGTCGTCATGAACGTCGTTCCCGCACAGGTGGCGGGGGTGTCGTCGATCGCCCTCGTGTCGCCCGCGCAGCGCGAACACGGCGGGGGAGTCCACCCCGTCATCCTGGGTGCCGCCGGCCTGCTGGGAGTCGACGAGGTGTACGCCATCGGTGGTGCCGGGGCGATCGGTGCGCTCGCCTACGGCGTGCCCGAGCTCGAGCTCGAGCCGGTCCAGGTCATCACGGGCCCCGGCAACAACTTCGTCGCCGCTGCGAAGCAGCTCGTGCGCGGTCGGGTCGGCATCGATTCGGTGGCCGGTGCGACCGAGATCCTCGTCATCGCCGACGATTCGGCGGACGCCACGTTGGTCGCCGTCGACCTCATCAGCCAGGCCGAGCACGACGAGGAGGCCTCGGCCGTCCTCGTGACGGACTCGGCCGCCTTCGGCGAGGCCGTCGTCGCCGAACTGACCCGGCTCGTGCCCCGCACGCTGAGCGCCGCGCGAGTCCGGACCGCCCTCTCCGGTCGCCAGTCGGCGGTGGTCCTGGTCGACGACCTCCGGCAGGCCGCCGCGTTCAGCAACGCCTACGGGCCGGAGCACCTCGAGGTGCAGACCCGCGACGACGACGCCGTCCTGGCCGACATCACCGACGCCGGCGCGATCTTCGTGGGGCCGGACACGCCCGTCAGCCTGGGTGACTACCTCGCCGGTTCGAACCACGTCCTGCCCACCAGCGGGCAATCGCGCTTCTCGTCCGGGCTCGGCGCGTTCACGTTCCTCCGACCCCAGCAGATCGTCCGATACGACGCCGAAGCCCTCGGTGTCGTGGCCGAGCGGCTCGTGGCGCTCTCGAACGCCGAGCTGCTGCCCGCCCACGGCGAGGCCGTCGCGGCCAGGCTGTCGCGCCCCTGAACCGGGCACGGTCCCCGCGGGCGGGCACCCGGGTGGCCCGGGCGTCCGACGTCGGCCCCGGCGTCCGATAATCTGGCCGCACCATGTTCTGCCCCTTCTGCCGCCACCCCGACTCCCGAGTCGTCGACTCCCGCACCAGTGACGACGGCACGTCGATCCGTCGTCGCAGGCAGTGCCCGAACTGCGGTCGTCGGTTCAGCACGACCGAGACCGCGAGCCTCAACGTGGTGAAGCGCAACGGCGTCCTCGAACCGTTCAGTCGCGACAAGATCATCTCGGGCGTTCGCAAGGCCTGCCAGGGACGCCCGGTGACCGACGGGGACCTCGCCGTCCTGGCGCAGAAGGTCGAGGAGGCCGTCCGGGCGAGCGGTGCGTCGCAGAT
The DNA here is from genome assembly GCF_014841545.1 of Frigoribacterium sp. CFBP 8751. Taxonomy (NCBI): domain Bacteria; kingdom Bacillati; phylum Actinomycetota; class Actinomycetes; order Micrococcales; family Microbacteriaceae; genus Frigoribacterium; species Frigoribacterium sp. CFBP 8751. Next base: position 335,774 of record NZ_JACYUB010000003.1, on the reverse strand, counting down.
CGAGGCCAACGACATCGGTCTGGCCATCCTGCCTCCGCTCCGCGACCTCGACGAGGTGGCTTACCTGCGTTTCGCCAGCGTCTACCAGGCCTTCGACTCGCTCGAGGACTTCGAGGCCTCGATCGGTCAACTGCGCGAAGAGCACGCGTCCCGTCCCCTCCCCACACGGTCGGTCGACGAGTGAGGACCCCGTACCGCGTCCTCTTCGACGTCGTCTTCGCCAAGATGGACCCCGAGGACGCCCACCATCTCGCCTTCCGGGTCATCAAGGCGATCCCCAAGGTGGGCCTGGCCGGCGTCGTCGGACGCCTGACGGCCCCGGCGCCGTCCCTCGCCGTCGAGGCGCTCGGACTCCACTTCGCCTCCCCCTTCGGCGTCGCGGCAGGCTTCGACAAGGACGCCAAGGGCATCGCCGGTCTCGGCGCCCTCGGGTTCGGGCACGTCGAGGTGGGCACGGTGACGGCTCGGCCACAGCCCGGCAACGACCGCCCTCGGCTCTTCCGGCTCGTCCCCGACCTCGCCGTCGTGAACCGCATGGGGTTCAACAACTCCGGCGCCCACGCGGCGGCCCTCGAACTCAGCCGGGCACGATCGGCTCCGTCACGGCCTGTCATCGGCGTGAACATCGGGAAGAGTCGCGTCGTGGACGTCGACGACGCGATCGACGACTACCTGGCCAGCACGCGCCTCCTGGCTCCTCTCGCCGATTACCTCGCGGTGAACGTCAGTTCACCCAACACACCGGGGCTCCGGGGGCTGCAAGAGCTCGACAGGCTCGCCCCGCTCCTCGAGGCCGTCCGCGACGCCGCGGGGCACACCCCCGTGCTGGTCAAGATCGCACCCGACCTCGACGACGAGGGGGTCCGCCGGATCGGTGCCCTCGTCACCGAGCTCCGCCTGGCGGGCGTGATCGCCACCAACACGACAGTGTCGCGAGAGGGCCTCGTCACCGACGGCTCCGTCGTCGAGGCCGCGGGAGCCGGTGGCGTCTCGGGTGCGCCGCTCGCCACGCGATCCCTCGAGGTCTTGAGGCTCGTCCGGGAGTCCGTCCCGAGCGAGACGTGCGTCATCTCCGTCGGGGGCGTCTCGAGCGCCGAGGACGTCGACGAACGACTGCGCGCCGGGGCCACGTTGGTGCAGGGCTACACGGCCTTCCTCTACCGCGGGCCGCTCTGGGCGCGCCAGGTCAACCGAGGGCTCGTCGCCCTGCGGCGACGTCGACCCTCGGCCTGACGAGATCTCACGCCGACGAGGCCGAGACCGCGAAACGGCGTCACCCACCAGGGGTGACGCCGTTCGTCGTCCGGGGTGACGCGCCTAGGCGGTGGGGTAGTCGCCGCGCTTGACCTGCGGTTTGGGCAGGCGCATGGGCTTGAGCTGCATCGCGCGCATGGCGGCGTACCAGCGGTTGCCCTTGCGGACGTTCTCGGCGCCGTACTTGGCGGCGAGCTTGCGGTTGACGCTGCGACCGACGATGAGGCAGTCGACGACGGCGAGGGCGAAGAACCCCCAGAGCACGAGCAGCGTGATCGACTGGATGGCGGCCGACTGCACGAGCGTCATCGCGATGACGACGACCATGATCGGGATCATGGCCTCGCCCACACTGAAGCGCGCGTCGACGTGGTCACGGATGAAGCGACGCTGCGGGCCCTTGTCGCGGTCGGGCAGGAATCGTTCCTCGCCGTTCGCGAGGCCGACGCGGGCACGGTCACGCTGCTCGGCGAGACGGGCCCGCTGTGCCTTCTGGGCTTCTTTGCCCGAGGCGACGAGGGGCCTCTGGTTGGCGGCCTCGCGCTCGCGTCGCGTGGGCGTCGGGCGACCCTTGCCGACCGCGGTCGACTCGGGCTCGGCGACGGTGGTCGTCTCGGTCGTCTTGCTGTCTGGCTTGGCCACGGGAGATCCTCAGGGTTGTCCGAGTTCCTAAGATTACCTGCATGAGCGACTCGCAGCATCCCGTCCGACCGACCGATCCCCGTACTGTCAGCGAACTCGCGGAGGCCGTGCACGCGGGTCTGCCCGCGACGATCGCCGACCTCGGCGCCCTCGTGCGCATCCCCTCCGTCTCGTGGGACGCCTTCGACCCCGAGCAGGTGCGACGCAGCGCCGACGCGGTCGCCGCCCTGGTCGAGGGCACGGGCCTCTTCGACCAGGTGACCGTGAGCAGGGCCCCCATCGGTGACACCGGAACCCTCGGCCAGCCCGCCGTGCTCGCCCGCCGAGCGGCTCGCGACGGCAAGCCGACCATCCTTCTGTACGCGCACCACGACGTGCAGCCGCAGGGCGACGACGCCGACTGGGACACCCCTCCGTTCGAGCCGACGGTCAAGGGCGACCGGCTGTACGGGCGTGGGGCCTCCGACGACAAGGCCGGCGTGATGACGCACGTGGCGGCCCTCCGCGCGGTGCACGAGGTGCTCGGGGGCGACCTCGGCGTCGGCGTCTCGTTGTTCATCGAGGGCGAGGAGGAGTTCGGTTCCCGCTCCTTCGCCGACTTCCTCGTGCAGCACGAGGACGAGCTGCGTGCGGACGTGATCGTCGTGGCGGACTCCGACAACTGGAGCACGACGGTGCCCGCCATCACCGTCGGCCTGCGCGGCAACGTGACCTTCCGCCTCACCGTCCGCACCCTGGCCCACGCGTCCCACTCCGGCATGCTCGGCGGGGCGGTCCCCGACGCCATGCTGGCGATGGTGAAGCTGCTCGCGACCCTGCACGACGACGACGGCAGCGTGGCCGTGGCCGGTCTGACGAGTCGCGAGGCCGACCACCCCGAGCAGAGCGAGCAGAAGCTGCGGGACGAGAGCGGGCTGCTCGAGGGCGTGACCCCCATCGGCCGAGGTCCGATCCTGAGTCGGGTGTGGTCGCAGCCGTCGATCACCGTGACCGGCATCGATGCACCGTCGGTCGCCAACGCCTCCAACACGCTGAGCCCCGAGGTGTCGGTCCGCATCAGCGCCCGCATCGCTCCCGGGCAGACCGCCGAGGACGCCTACGCCGCCCTGGAGGCGCACCTGCGAGCACACGCACCGTTCGGCGCCCACGTGCAGATCGACGACGTCGACCAGGGTGATCCGTTCCTGGTGGACACCACCGGCACGGCCATCGCCGACGCCACCGTCGCGATGACCGAGGGCTGGGGCGAGGCGCCGGTCCAGACGGGCATCGGCGGATCGATCCCGTTCATCGCCGACCTCGTCCGGACCTTCCCCGAGGCGCAGATCCTCGTGACCGGCGTCGAGGACCCCGACACCCGGGCGCACAGCCCGAACGAATCGCAACACCTCGGCGTGCTGCATCGGGCCGTCCTCAGCGAGGCGATCCTGCTGGCGCGCCTCGACGCGAGGGGCTGACCGGCACGACCCGCGCCTCCTCGGCACCGTTGTCGAGCGGGGGAGGCCCGGGTCCGGAACAAAACCGGCCCACGGCTGCTTACACTGGTCGACGACGAGTGCCCCGCACTCGACCCGGCCCGAAGGAGGCACCATGACCGACATCGCAACCGCTCCCGTCGACGCGAAGGCGCACGGCGTGACCATCACGTCCACCGCCGCGGACAAGGTGAAGAGCCTGCTGACGCAAGAAGGCCGGGACGACCTGCGCCTCCGCGTGGCGGTCCAGCCCGGCGGCTGCTCGGGGCTCATCTACCAGCTGTACTTCGACGAGCGCATGCTCGACGGCGACGCGACCGTCGACTTCGACGGCGTCGAGGTCATCGTCGACAAGATGAGCGTTCCCTACCTCGACGGTGCGGCCATCGACTTCGAGGACACCATCCAGAAGCAGGGGTTCACCATCGACAACCCCAACGCGCAGGGCAGCTGCGCCTGCGGCGACAGCTTCCACTGATCGTCGCGTGACGGCTCCCGGTCGTCGGTCGAGAGGGGATCATCCGCGAGGGTGGTCCCCTCCCGCATGTCCGGGGGGCGTTCTCGCTCGACGTCGAGAGGCTTCCGGCGCGTGCCGTGCGCTGGGGGGTCGAACCTGCGAGTAAGCTAGGCAGGTCCCCGTCAACACTGGGAACACCCCCCACTGTCGTGTCATCCGAGAGGTAACAGTGCGTTCTAACCGCCGTCTTCGTTGGGCTGCCGCCCCCATGGCAGTCGTCCTGGCTCTCGTGCTAGCGGGGTGCACCACCGACCAGCTGCAGGGGTGGCTGCCCACCACCGCGGGCACGACCAACCACGTGGACCGCGTCATCGGCCTCTGGGTCACTTCGTGGATCGTGCTGTTGATCGTCGGTGTAATCGTGTGGGGCCTGATCATCTGGGTCTGCGTGGCGTACCGCCGGCGCAAGGGCCAGACGGGCCTGCCCGTACAGCTCCGCTACAACATGCCGATCGAGATCTTCTACACGGTCGTGCCCCTGATCCTCGTGCTGGGCTTCTTCGCCTTCACCGCCCGCGACCAGGCCGCCATCGAGGCGCCCACCGCGAGCCCTGACGTGAAGATCGACGTCTACGCCAAGCGCTGGGCGTGGGACTTCAACTACATCGACCAGCAGAACGAAGACGAGAGCGTCTACTACCAGGGCATCCAGGCGCAAGAACTGGGTGACGGCACGATCGACGAGAGCCAGCTCCCCGAGCTCTACCTCCCCGTCGGCAAGACCGTGCAGATCGACCTCAAGTCGCGCGACGTGGCCCACTCTTTCTGGATCATCGACTTCCTCTACAAGAAGGACACGATCCCCGGCAAGACCAACTCGATGTACTTCACGCCCGAGAAAGAAGGCACGTTCAGCGGAAAATGCGCTGAGTTGTGCGGCGAGTACCACTCGCTGATGCTCTTCAACGTCAAGGTCGTTTCGCAGTCCGAGTACGACCAGTACCTGCAGACGCTCGACGCCGAGGGAAACACCGGCCTCTTGGGCGACCAGTACAACACCAACACCAACCAGCCGGGCACCGAGGCACCTGCCAACGCCGCCGGCACCGAAGACTCCGAGAAGTAAGGCACGGTTCGATGAGCTCAGCCACCGCCACCCGCCCCACCACCGGTGGGACCTCGTCCGGTCAGAACTTCGGTGCATCGAAGGTCGGCCGCAAGGGCAACGTCGTCGTCAACTGGATCACGTCGACCGACCACAAGACCATCGGGTACATGTACCTGATCACGTCGTTCCTCTTCTTCTGCCTCGGCGGCGTCATGGCGCTGATCATCCGCGCGCAGCTCTTCGCACCCGGCCTCGAGATCGTCGCCACCAAAGAGCAGTACAACCAGCTCTTCACGATGCACGGCACGATCATGCTGCTCATGTTCGCGACCCCGCTGTTCTCCGGCTTCGCGAACGTCCTGATGCCGCTCCAGATCGGGGCGCCGGACGTCGCGTTCCCCCGTCTGAACGGCTTCGCCTTCTGGCTGTACTCCTTCGGCTCGATCATCGCCGTCGCCGGCTTCCTCACCCCGCAGGGTGCTGCCTCGTTCGGCTGGTTCGCCTACGCACCTCTGAGCGACACGACGTTCTCACCCGGGCTGGGTGGAAACCTCTGGGTGTTCGGTCTGGGCCTCACCGGCTTCAGCACGATCCTCGGTTCGGTCAACTTCATCACCACGATCGTCTCGATGCGTGCCCCGGGCATGACCATGTGGCGCATGCCCATCTTCACCTGGAACACCCTGATCACCTCGATCCTCGTGATCATGGCCTTCCCTGTGTTGGCTGCTGCTCTCTTCGGACTCGGATTCGACCGCGTCTTCGACGCCCAGGTCTTCAACCCCGCCAACGGCGGTGCCATCCTCTGGCAGCACCTGTTCTGGTTCTTCGGCCACCCCGAGGTTTACATCATCGCCCTGCCGTTCTTCGGCATCGTGTCCGAGGTGTTCCCGGTCTTCAGCCGCAAGCCGATCTTCGGGTACAAGACGCTCGTCTACGCCACCATCTCGATCGCGGCCCTGTCCGTCACGGTGTGGGCCCACCACATGTACGTCACCGGCTCCGTCCTCCTGCCGTTCTTCTCCCTGATGACGATGCTCATCGCGGTGCCCACCGGTGTGAAGATCTTCAACTGGATCGGCACGATGTGGCGTGGCTCGGTGACCTTCGAGACGCCGATGCTCTGGGCGATCGGGTTCCTGATCACCTTCACCTTCGGTGGTCTCACCGGTGTCATCCTGGCGTCGCCGCCACTCGACTTCCACGTGTCCGACACGTACTTCGTCGTGGCGCACTTCCACTACGTGGTCTTCGGCACCGTGGTCTTCGCGATGTTCTCCGGCTTCTACTTCTGGTGGCCGAAGTGGACGGGCAAGATGCTCAACGAGCGTCTCGGGAAGATCCACTTCTGGATGCTGTTCGTCGGATTCCACACGACGTTCCTCGTGCAGCACTGGCTCGGCGTCATGGGCATGCCCCGCCGCTACGCCACGTACCAGCCCGAAGACCACTTCACGTGGATGAACCAGCTCTCGACCATCGGTGCCATGTTGCTCGGCGTCTCGATCCTGCCGTTCCTCTACAACGTGTACATCACGGCTCGTCGAGCGCCCAAGGTCGAGGTCAACGACCCGTGGGGTTACTCGCGCTCGCTCGAGTGGGCGACCTCCTGCCCCCCGCCGCGACACAACTTCACGTCCATCCCTCGCATCCGTTCCGAGTCGCCGGCATTCGACCTGAACCACCCCGAAGCCGGTTTGCCCGTCGGCATCGGGCCCGTGAAGGACGCACCTGACGCCCCCACGTACGACGCGTCCAGCGAGAAAGTGAAATAGCCCCAATGAAGACCAACGCGACGCTGTTCTGGATCCTCGCGATCTTCTTCTTCCTCATGTGCGCGGTCTACGTGCTGTGGAGCCTGCTCGACACCGGTCAGGTCGAATGGGCGGGCACGCTCGGCATCGGTCTCGCCGGCATGCTGGGGGCCTTCCTGGCGTTCTACATGGGTCGCTCGCACGCTACCCAGGGAGGCGAGCTCCCTGAAGACCGTCTGGACGCCAACATCGACGACGGTGACCCCGAGATGGGCTTCTTCAGCCCGTGGTCGTGGTGGCCCATCATCCTCGCTGCTGGTTGCAGCCTCATTTTCCTGGCGCTGGCCGCGGGCATGTGGATCATCTACATCGGTGCTGCTCTGACGGCCGTGGCTCTCGTCGGCTGGGTCTACGAGTACTACCGCGGTAACTTCGCACACTAGTTCGTCTGCTCGTCCGAGCGGGAAGGGCGTCGGTCTTCGGACCGGCGCCCTTCGTCGTCTGGCGCTTGTCCTCTGGCGCCCGGCGCCCGGTGCCCGGCGCTTGGCGCCTGGCGTAGGGCTTCTGGCGCGAGTCTCACCACACCAACATCCTCGAGGGACCCTCTCCGGCCGTCGTTCATGATCCTGGCCGTTTCACGACCTCGGCCCCACGACCGATGGTAGGTCCGCGAGAACGGTGGGTGGCGCGGGTCGTGACAACCTTGCTGGCGTCAGCAGGAGGCGCTTGTTGCCGGGTCCTTGTCTCCCGACGCCCTGGATAGCGGATCAAGGAGAGCCAGACCGCCCCGCGACGGAGAGCCAGACCGCAGCACGGAGATGTGACCACTTCGATGAAGCAAGGGTCACGTCTTCCGGCATGGGCTGCATGTGGAGCTCGTCGCGACAACGCGTCCGCGCGGCTACTCGGCACAGGAAGCTCGTGGCGCGACGAGGGCCCGGCCCGAGAGCCGTTGCGGCCCACGCGTGGCCGATTACGGCAGAGTCGGCAGAGTCGGTGGGAGCGCGCAGCGCACCGTCCACCGGCAGTGGGTCACGCCCGCAGAGCAGCTCTGATCATCTGCGCGCCGCGTGCGCCCAGGAAGTAGCTCTCACCTGGCGCGAGCACGAAGCGTCTCAGCGTGATGGGGGACCGGCCGAACCATGCTCTGCGAGGCGAGGACCGCAGTCCGCTGTCCGATGGGAGCAGGAGGAGGAGCGCCGAGGAGATCGGGTCCGGGACTGCAGGCGCACCCGGAGGACGGGCGGGCACGGGGCCGAGTCACCTCGTGTCGACGACAAGAACCGGTACGGGGACCGCGGCGGGGGAGGGGCCTGTCGCACTCCTCGACTGCGGATGCCAGGGCTCCAGCCATTTGTCGGGCGGCCACAGAGGAGAGGGCGGCAGGCCGTCGAGCGGGCGAGGACCTCCTGGTGGGCACAGAGGAGGACGGCAGGCCGTCGAGCGGGTCAGGTCCTCCTGGTGGGCACGGAGTAGGACGGCAGGCCGTCGAGCAGGCGAGGACCTGCCGGTGGGGATCTTGATGTGGCGACATGACGAGGCCCTAGCCTGTCGCGGTAGCCCAGCGCTCGAAGCGGGTGTCGTGGACGCTGCCACGATCTGCCGAAGCGGTAAAGCTCGTCACGACGGGGCAGACAGGATCATCGCTGACCGTGGGGCTGCCGCTTCGGAGTGCATGCCGGAGCAGGAGTAGCTGTGCCCGAGGGGCAGCTGGTAGCTCCCCTCGAGTGCGGCCAGCGGGGCATGTCGGCTCCCCGGGAGAAGCCGAAGGCCCGGCTGCACGGAGCGTGCAACCGGGCCCAGGGGGACTACCGAAGGTCAGTGGCCTTCGTCGTGGTGCGATGCCTCGATCTCGGAGCGCTTCACCGGGGCGATGCGGTCCTCGAAGAAGAACGACGACGCCGATGCACGGGCCCGCTGCAGAGCCGTGATCTTGCCGTTGGCGTTCGGTCGGACCATGAGGGGCTCGTACTCGTTGAAGTCGAGGAGACGCCAGCGCTCGTACTCGTCGAGCTGCTCGTGCACCTCGATGTACTCACCACCGGGCAGACGGACGATGCGTCCCGACTCGTAGCCGTGCAATGCGACCTCGCGGTCTTTCTTCTGGAGGGCGAGGCAGACACGCTTCGTGACCCAGAAGGCGATGAACGGGCCGATGATCAGAGCTGCCTGGCAGGCATGGATCACGTAGTTCAACGACAGGTGGAAGTGGGTCGCCATGATGTCGGAGCTCGCCGCCGCCCAGAGGCTGGCGTAGAACACGATGCCGGCTGCACCGATGGCGGTACGTGTCGGGGCGTTGCGGGGGCGGTCGAGAATGTGGTGCTCGCGCTTGTCGCCGGTCACCCAGGCCTCGAAGAACGGGTAGAGCAGGACCACGACGATGAAGAGACCGAGCACCGTGATCGGCACGAGGATGTTCATCGAGACCGTGTAGCCGAAGGCGACGAACTCCCACCCCGGGGGCACGAGGCGCAGGGCCCCGTCGGCGAAGCCGATGTACCAGTCGGGTTGGGTACCTGCCGACACGGGGGAGGGGTCGTAGGGCCCGTAGTTCCAGATGGGGTTGATCGTGAACAGCGAAGCGATCAGGACGATCACGCCGAAGACGATAAAGAAGAATCCACCGGCCTTGGCCGCGAACACGGGCATGACAGGCACGCCGACGACGTTCTGGTTCGTCTTGCCGGGGCCGGCGAACTGCGTGTGCTTGTTGATGATCAGCAACAGCAGGTGCACGCCCAGGAGGGCGATCAACAGCGCGGGCAACAGCATGATGTGCAGCGAGTAGAACCGGCCGACCATGTCGGTACCCGGGAACTCGCCACCGAACACGAGGTAGGAGATCCAGACGCCGATCACGGGGATGCCCTTGATCATGCCGTCGATGATGCGCGCGCCGTTGCCGGAGAGGAGGTCGTCAGGAAGCGAGTACCCGGTGAAGCCCTCGGCCATCGCGAGGATCCACAGCGTGAAGCCCACGACCCAGTTGATCTCACGGGGCTTGCGGAAGGCGCCGGTGAAGTAGACGCGCAGCATGTGCAGCATGATCGCCGCGACGAAGAGCAGTGCAGCCCAGTGGTGGATCTGGCGGAACAGAAGGCCACCACGGATGTCGAACGAGATGTCGAGCGTCGACGCCATGGCGGCCGACATGTTGAGGCCCTTGAGCGGAACGTACGAACCGTTGTAGTTGACCTCAGCCATCGAGGGCTGGAAGAAGAACGTCAGGAACGTGCCCGAGAGCAAGATGACGACGAACGAGTAGAGCGCGACCTCGCCCAACATGAACGACCAGTGGTCGGGGAAGATCTTGCGACCCACCTCTTTGACCAGGCCGGACATGCTCGTGCGCTCGTCGATGTAGTTCGCCGTGGCACCGAGGAACTTGTTGGTCTTCGTCGGTGCGAAGGCAGGAGCCTTGCCGATGTTCTCGGACGTGGCCGGTTCGGCACCGTGTGCCGGTGTGGTGGTGATCACTTTTCGCGCTCCCAGAAGCTCGGGCCCACAGGTTCGTGGAAGTCGCTCTGCGCGACGAGGTACCCGTCGGCGTCGACCGTGATGGGCAGCTGCGGCAGGGGGCGCTTGGCGGGCCCGAAGATGACTTCGCAGTTGTTCGTCACGTCGAACGTGGACTGGTGGCAGGGGCAGAGCAGGTGGTGTGTCTGCTGTTCGTAGAGGGCCACGGGGCACCCGACGTGCGTGCAGATCTTGGAGTAGGCGACGATTCCGTCGTACTGCCAGTCTTCGCGTCCTTCGGCCGGATTGAGGTCTTCCGGCTTGAGGCGCATGAGAAGGACGGCCGCCTTGGCTTTCTCTTCCAGCAGGTGTTCTGATTCGTTGAGGTTCTCGGGGATGACGTGGAACACGGAACCGAGGGTGACGTCCGACGCCTTGATGCGCGTGCCGGAGGGGTCGGCGGCGAGGTGCATGCCTTCTTCCCACAGTGTGTGGCGCAGGACGGCATTGGGGTCTTCGGCCGGGGCGAGGTCGCGGAACAGCACGACGGCAGGCAGGGGAGTCGCGACGAGTGCACCGATCAGGCTGTTGCGAATGAGCGAACGGCGACCGAAGCCGCTCTCGTGGTTGCCCAGCGCGAAGACCTCGACGGCTTTCTCACGCGTCGGCTCGGAGCCGCGCGTGTCGTGGCGCATCTCGGTGATCTCTCGAGCCGGCATGAGCGTCTTGGACCAGTGCACCGCACCGATTCCGACCGACAGCAGGCCGAGGGCGATGCCGAGCCCCAGGAACAAGTTGTTCAGTCGGACCGAGCCCGAATCGCCCGACGTGATCGGGAACGCGACGTAGGCGCCGATGGCGGCGATGCTTCCGACGATCGACAGGAAGAAGAACAGGCTGACCTGACGCTCGGCACGTTTCTCGACCTTGGGGTCGATGTCGGTGACGCGATCGCGGTGAGGCGGCTCGCCCGGGTTCTGGAACACGTCGGACGTCACGACCGCCGTGCCGGCCGAGACCTGTCGAGGCTCGCGCTTCTCGACAGCCGAGCCCGCCGTGGGGGCCTCGTCGTCGTGCTCTGCCATTGATTCTGCCTTTCGTGAAGTACGGAGAGAACGCGGGTCAGTTCGACCGGGCGGTCAACCAGATGGTGATCGCGACGATCGCACCGAGCCCGAAGATCCAGATGAAGAGACCTTCGGCGACGGGGCCGAGGCTCCCGAGCTCGAATCCACCCGGCGACGGGTTGTTCTCGACGTACTTGAGGTACGTGATGATGTCGGCCTTGTCTTGGGGCGACAGGTTGAGGTCGTTGAAGACCGGCATGTTCTGCGGGCCCGTCTGCATGGCCTCGTAGATGTGGTGGGCGGTCACGCCGTCCAGTGCAGGGGCGAACTTGCCCTGGGTGAGAGCACCGCCCGCGCCGGCCACGTTGTGGCACATGGCGCAGTTGATGCGGAACAGCTCGGCACCGTTGGTCGTGTCGCCGTCGGCCTGGAGCAACGACTCGTCGGGGATCGCGGGGCCGGGGGCGAGCGACGCGACGTAGGCGGCCATGGCGGCGACCTGCTCGTCCGAGAACTGCGTCGGCTTCTGCTCGGCCTGCGGGCCGTTGACAGCCATGGGCATGCGGCCCGTTCCGACCTGGAAGTCGACCGAGGCGGCGCCGACGCCGATGAGGCTCGGCCCGCTGTCGGTACCGGCCGCGCTCAGTCCATGGCAGGTGGCACAGTTCGAGGCGAAGAGCTTCTGACCCTCGTCGATGCTCTGTTGCGAGGTCGCGGTCGCACTGCTCTCGTCCGCCGAGGCGGTCGAGGAGAAGAGCGCGTAGGCACCGCCTGTGGTGAGCAGACCGACGAGCAGCAGGGAGGCGGTGGCGACGGGGCCGCGACGGCCGGCCTTCTTGTTGCGTCGGGAGGACGAGGTTCTCGTGAACATGCTGTGCAGACGATCCAATGCCTATTTGAGGAGGTAGATGACGATGAAGAGGCCGATCCAGACCACGTCGACGAAGTGCCAGTAGTACGACACGACGATGGCCGTGGTCGCCTCTTTGTGCCCGAAGTTCTTGACCGCGTAAGCGCGACCGATGGTGAGCAGGAAGGCGATCAGACCACCGATGACGTGGGCTCCGTGGAAGCCGGTCGTCATGTAGAAGGCCGAGCCGTACGCGCTCGAGCTGAGGGTGACGTGCTCGGAGATCAGGGTCGCGTACTCGAACACCTGGCCGCAGACGAACACTGCGCCCATGGCGTAGGTGAGGAAGAACCATTCGACCATGCCCCAACGGCTGACCTGGAACAGACGGCCCGTGCGGTGCGGCTGCATGCGCTCGGCGGCGAACACACCGAACTGGCAGGCCACCGACGACAGCACCAGGGTGATGGTGTTGGTCAGCGCGAACGGCACGTTGTGCAGCGCCGTCTGATCGGCCCAGAGGCCGGGAGACGTCGAGCGAAGCGTGAAGTAGATCGCGAAGAGGCCGGCGAAGAACATGACCTCGCTGCCGAGCCACACGATGGTGCCCACGGCAACCGTGCTGGGTCGGTTGACGACAGGGCCGCCAGAAGGTCTCGAGAGAGAGGTACTTGTCACGAGGTCCATTATGCCTGGTAAGTCGCCTTGGGTTTGCGCTCGAAACCCCGGGTCGGGAATTTCCCTTGACGCCGAGACATCGGAGTGCCTTATGCTCCGCCGGTAGCCTGGGGCCATGACTTCCGAGCTCACCTGGCCCTCGATCATCGACGCGCTCCTCACCGGGCGCGACCTCTCGATCAGCGAGGCCACGTGGTCCATGGAGCAGGTCATGACGGGCGACGTCACCCCCGCTCAGCTCGGAGCCTTCCTGGTCGCCCTTCGCGCCAAGGGTGAGACCGTGGACGAGATCGTCGGCTTCCGCGACGCCGTCCTCGCCCACGCCGTGCCCCTTCCGGTCGACAGCATGGCGGTCGACATCGTCGGGACGGGTGGTGACCGCTTCGGTACGGTGAACGTCTCGACCATGGCCTCTGTCGTGGTGGCGGCGACCGGAGTTCCGGTCATCAAGCACGGCAACCGTGCGGCGAGCTCGTCGTCCGGTTCCTCCGACGTGTTGTCGGCCCTCGGCATCGACCTCACGATCGGGGCCGACCGTGTCGCGGAGGTCCTCAAGGAAGCAGGGTTGACCTTCGCCTTCGCCGCTGCTTTCCATCCGGGCTTCGGCAATGCCGCCGCCGTACGCCGCGAGATCGGCGTCCCGACGGTCTTCAACTTCCTGGGGCCTCTCGTGAACCCCGCACGACCCGAGGCGAGCGCCGTCGGTGTCGCCTCGCTCGAGAAGGTGCCGCTCATCGTCGGGGTGTTCCAGACCCGGGGCGCGACGGCACTCGTGTTCCGCGGTGACGACGGCCTGGACGAGCTGACCACGACCGGTCACAGCCACATCTGGGAGGTCACCGGTGGGTCGGTGACCGAGCACGACCTCGATCCCCTCGAGTTGGGCATCCCGCGTGCGCGCATCTCCGACCTCGTCGGCGGGAACGCGGCGCACAATGCGGGCATCGCCCGTGAGGTGCTCGCGGGGGAGCGCGGTCCGGTCCGCGACATCGTGCTGCTCAACGCCGCCGCCGGACTGGTGTCGTACGGGCTGGCGGCCGACCCGGGCCAGCGCGAACGGCCGCTCCTCGCCCGTTTCCGGGAGCAGCTGGACGTCGCGGCCCGGGCCGTCGACTCGGGGGCGGCCATTGCGAAACTGGACCAGTGGGTGGCGGCGACCCGCGCCTCCTGAGACGCACCGCGCCTCCTCGCGTCGAGGGGGCGGACGACGAAGGGCCCGTCCTGTCGGACGGGCCCTTCGCGCGGGGGATCAGTTGACGTCGTCGTCGACCCAGTCGAAGGTCTTCGTGACGGCCTTCTTCCAGAGACGCAGCGTGCGGTCACGCTCGTCGGCGTCGATGTTCGGGGTCCAACGCTTGTCCTCCTGCCAGTTGGCACGGAGGTCGTCCAGGGTCTCCCAGAAGCCGACCGCGAGACCGGCGGCGTAGGCCGCTCCGAGCGCGGTGGTCTCGGCGACCACCGGACGGACGACCGGGACGTCGAGGATGTCGGCCTGGAACTGCATGAGCGCGTCGTTGGCGGTCATGCCGCCGTCGACCTTGAGCTCGGTCAGGTCGACGCCCGAGTCGGCGTTGACCGCGTCGAGCACCTCACGGGTCTGGAACGCGGTCGCCTCGAGGGCGGCACGGGCGATGTGGCCCTTGTTGACGTACCGGGTGAGACCCACGAGAGCACCTCGCGCGTCCGAACGCCAGTAGGGCGCGAACAGGCCCGAGAACGCGGGCACGAAGTAGACCCCGCCGTTGTCCTCGACGGTCTTGGCCAGCTCTTCGACCTCAGGAGCCGAGCCGATCATGCCCAGGTTGTCGCGCAGCCACTGGATCAACGAGCCCGTGACCGCGATGGACCCCTCGAGGGCGTAGTGCGGTGCCGCGTCGCCGAGCTTGTAGCCCAGCGTCGTGAGCAGCCCGTTCTTCGAGTGGACGATCTCTTCGCCCGTGTTGAAGATCAGGAAGTTGCCGGTGCCGTACGTGTTCTTCGACTCGCCCTGGTCGAAGGCGGCCTGGCCGAACGTGGCTGCCTGCTGGTCTCCGAGGATGCCGGCGATGGGCACCTCGCGCAGCAGGCTCGAGGCCTCGACCGTGCCGTAGACCTCGGACGAGCTCTTGATCTCGGGGAGCATCGACCTCGGCACGTCGAACGCCTCGAGGATGTCGTCGCGCCACTCGAGCGTCTCGAGGTCCATGAAGAGGGTGCGCGAGGCGTTCGTGACGTCGGTGACGTGGACGCCGCCGTCGGTGCCGCCGGTGAGGTTCCAGAGGACCCAGGTGTCGGTCGTGCCGAACAGCAGGTCGCCTGCCTCGGCCTTCTCGCGGGCGCCCTCGACGTTCTCGAGGATCCAGACGACCTTCGTGCCCGAGAAGTAGGTCGCGAGCGGCAGGCCGACGATCGGCTTGAAGCGTTCGACGCCACCGTCGGCGGCCAGGCGGTCGACGATGGGCTGCGTGCGGGTGTCCTGCCAGACGATGGCGTTGTAGACGGCCTTGCCGGTGGTCTTGTCCCAGACCACGGCGGTCTCGCGCTGGTTGGTGATGCCGACGGCCTTGATGTTGTGGCGCGTGATGTCGGCACGGGAGAGGGCCTGGCCGATGACCTCGCGGGTGTTCTCCCAGATCTCGGCGGGGTCGTGCTCGACCCAACCGGCGCGGGGGAAGATCTGCTCGTGCTCTTTCTGGCCGGTGGCCACGATCGAGCCCGAGTGGTCGAAGATGATGGCGCGGGTGCTGGTCGTTCCCTGGTCGATGGCCAGGACGTAGTCGGTGTCGCTCACGGGTGGAACTCCTTCGTCGTTGATGGATGCGGCTCGCACGGAGGCCCGGGTCGGTCCATTCGAGCGGACGGGCCCGAGCCTCTGCTGGGAGCGGGTGGATCGATCGGCGTCGGCCGGCCCGGGGGGAGCCGGCCTCGACCGATCAGTGTGTCGCCGGGTCAGGCGGCGAGGGGGAGGAGCGGGAAGGACAGCAGCGCCGCGAGGGAACCGCCGACGAGAGGGCCGACGACCGGCACCCAGGCGTAGGACCAGTCGCTGCCGCCCTTGCCCTTGATGGGCAGGAACGCGTGGGCGATGCGGGGTCCGAGGTCTCGGGCGGGGTTGATGGCGTAGCCGGTCGGGCCACCGAGCGATGCACCGATCCCGACCACGAGCAGCGCGACGGCCAGGCCGCCGAGCGGGCCGAGGTTGGCGGCGTTCGGGGAGGCGCCGTTGGTGATGGCGATGATCGTGAAGACCAGGACGAAGGTGCCGATGATCTCGGTGACGAGGTTCCAGCCGTAGTTGCGGATGGCGGGGCCGGTCGAGAACACGCCCAGCTTCGTGGCCGGGTCGGGCTCCTCGTCGAAGTGCTGCTTGTAGGCCAGCCAGACGACGACCGCGCCGATGATGGCACCGACCATCTGCGCCGCGACGTACACGAGGAACGCGGCGAACGTGATGTTGCCGAGGATCAGCTGCGCGATGCTGACGGCCGGGTTGAGGTGTGCCCCGGAGGAGTACGAGGCCAGGATGCCGACGAAGACCGCGAGGCCCCAGCCGAAGTTGACCATGAGCGTGCCGCCGTTGAAGCCCTTCGTCTTCGTCAGGGCGACGTTGGCGACGACACCGCCACCGAGGGTGAGCAGCAATGCGGTGCCCACCGTTTCTGAAAGAAAAATCAATCCCAGGTTCACGTCGACCTTCCTTGTCGTACGGCGGGGCGACAGTGCACCCGCGGTGAGCGTGTGTCAACACCTTAGTGCTGTGATCACATGCGACGAGAAGGAAAGATCAGGTGTTTGCACATATGTGCAGGAGGGGGTCCTGGGAGTAGGTTGAGCGGCAGCCTGGTGCACCCGAGCACCGTCTCCGGCGCCGAGAAAGGGACTTCGATGAAGAAGCTCATCAACGATCCGTCCGACGTCGTCGACGAGGCCGTGGCCGGCTTCGGCGCAGCGCACGCCGACCTGGTGGTCGTCTCGCACGATCCGACGTTCGTCCGCCGTTCGGCGACCCCCGTGCCGGGCAAGGTCGCGCTCGTCAGTGGCGGCGGCAGTGGTCACGAGCCCCTGCACGCGGGGTTCGTCGGCTACGGCATGCTGTCGGCCGCGGTGCCGGGACCGGTCTTCACGTCGCCCACGCCCGACCCGATCGTCGCCGCCACGCAGGCGGTGGACGCCGGAGCAGGCGTCCTCTACATCGTCAAGAACTACACGGGCGACGTGCTCAACTTCGAGACGGCGGCCGACATCGCCGAGGCCGAGGGCATCACGGTCCGGACCGTGCTCGTCGACGACGACGTCGCGGTCAAGGACTCGCTGTACACCGCCGGCCGCCGTGGCGTCGCCGGCACGGTCGTCGTCGAGAAGACCGCAGGGGCTGCCGCCGAGCGGGGCGACTCGCTCGACGCCGTCGCCGAGGTGGCCCGACGCACGAACGCGGCGACCCGGTCGATGGGCGTCGCGCTCACCGCGGGAACGGTGCCACATGCCGGTGAGCCGAGCTTCACGCTCGCCGACGACGAGGTCGAGATCGGCATCGGCATCCACGGTGAACCGGGCCGTGAGCGCATTCCCCTCGAGCCCGTCGACGCCATCGTCGATCGCCTGCTCGACGCCGTCACCGACGATCTGGGGCTCGCCTCCGGGGAGCGGGTGCTGCTCTTCGTGAACGGCATGGGAGGCACGCCCCTCGTCGAGCTGTACATCGCCTACCGTCGGGCGGCCGAGGCTCTCGAGGCGCGAGGCGTCGAGGTGTACCGCAGCCTGGTCGGCTCGTACGTCACGTCGCTCGAGATGCAGGGCATGTCGATCACGCTGACCCGTCTGGACGACGAGCTGACCGAGCTCTGGGACGCCCCGGTCGAGACCGTGGCGTTGCGCCGCGGCCGATAGTCGTCTGCCCGGCCCCGGCCCCTCCACCTCGGCCCCCGACCGCGGGCACGAAGCACCGCACCACTGCACCACCGCACCACGAGAGGAACGACCACCGCATGACACTCGACGCCACCTGGACCCGGGCCTGGATCGACCGGACGGCCGACGTCGTCGCCGCCGAGCACACGGCACTCAGCGAGCTCGACCGGCAGATCGGCGACGGCGACCACGGCGAGAACCTGTCGCGGGGCTTCACCGCCGTCCGGGCCAAACTCGCCGACCTCCCCACCGACGCGACGCCCGGGGCCGCGCTCAAGCTCGTCGCCACGACCCTCATCTCGACGGTGGGCGGCGCCTCGGGCCCCCTGCTCGGCACTGCCTACCTGAAGGGGGCTGCCGCGCTGGGCGACGCCACCGAGCTGGACGCGGAGGCGCTGGTCGCCTTCCTCACGGCGGCCCGCGACGGCGTCGTGCTGAGAGGCAAGGCGGAGGTCGGAGACAAGACCATGATCGACGCGTGGACCCCGGCAGTCGACGCGGCGGCCGCCGCCGCTGCGGACGGGGCGTCGCCCGAGGCCGTCCTCCGCGCCGCAGCAGACGCCGCGGCGACCGGCGCCGCATCGACCGAACCCCTCGTCGCCCGCAAGGGTCGAGCCAGCTATCTCGGCGAGCGTGCCGTGGGTCACCGCGATCCCGGTGCGCAGTCCTCGTCCCTCATCATCGCCGCAGCGGCCGACGCCGCCGACGGCTCGAACAAGGAGTCCTGAGCATGCCCACCATCGGAATCGTCGTCGTCTCACACAGCGCCAAGATCGCCGAGGGCGTGGTCGACCTGGCACGCCAGATGGCCCCCACGACCACGATCGTGGCGGCGGGAGGAACCGACGACGGCGCCATCGGCACCAGCTTCGACAAGATCTCCGCCGCCCTCGCCGAGGCGTCACGAGGCGGGGGTGCCGTGGTGCTCTGCGACCTCGGCTCCGCCATCCTCACGAGCGAGACGGCCGTCGACTTCCTCGACGACGCCGACAAGCAGCGCGTGGTCATCGCGGACGCCCCGTTGGTCGAGGGCACGGTGGCCGCGGCTGTCTCCGCCGAGACCGGGGGAGACCTCGAGGCCGTCGCCGCTGCGGCTCGGACGGCCACCGGCGTCGCCGACGCCCACGCCGACGAGCGCGACCTCCGGGGCGGCGACGCCGTCGAACGATCCGCCGTGCTCGTCAACGCCTCAGGGCTGCACGCCCGCCCGGCCGCCGACCTCGTCACGCACGCGTCGCGGTTCCAGGCAGACGTCACGGTCAACGGCGTCGACGCCAAGAGCCTGCTGCGCATCATGGGGTTGAACGTGGGAGTCGGATCGACGGTGGCCGTGATGGCGACCGGCCCGGACGCGGCAGCCGCCGTCGACGACCTCATCGCGCTCATCGAGGGCGGCTTCGGCGAGAAGGCGAGCTGATCGCCCGCCTGCACCGCGCCTCCTGACCTCGGGGTCGCCGGCTCCCGACGTCAGCGTGTCCGCGACCACTTCGTCAGCAGCATGTCGCCCGAGAGCAGCACGTGGTCGAGGGCGAGGCCACGCAGCGCCATGGCCTCACGGGCCGCGACGATGCGCGGGCCGGCTCCACCCTCGAGGTTCGGTGACACGGTGAGGCACAGTTCGTCGACGACGTCGGCGGCGACCAGGTCGCCGAGCAACGCCGGCCCGCCCTCGGTGTGGATCTGCGGCAGCCCCCGTTCGACCAGGGCCCGGACGAGGAGGCGCGGGTCGACCCGGTCGCGACCGCACGACACGACGTCGGCGACTCGGTCGAGTCGGGCCCGAGCAGCGCGAGGTGCCGCGTCGTGGGTGAGCACCAGCGGCCGGACGGGAGCGTCCGCGAACACGCCGCCCGTCGGATCGAGCCCGAGCCGGCCGGAGACGATGGCGAAGACGGGATGATCGGGCAGGCCGACCCTGCGCCGCCAGGCGACGGCCTCGTCGCCGAGCCGCATCGGGCCGTAGCCCTCGTCGCGGACCGTGCCCGCACCGACCACGACGACGTCGCAGAGCTGACGCAACAGGTCGAAGACGAGCAGGTCGGCGGGGCCGCCCAGGTCGCGGGTCCGTCCGGCGGCCGTCGCCGAGCCGTCGACGCTCGCGACGAAGTTGGCCCGCACGCGAGGCGTCGCCCGGTCTCGCGGCCGGTGGAGATCGAGGAGGTCGTCGATCGTCAGTGCGCCACCGCGGACCGGGGATGCGGGATGCAGCTGGGAGATGCCCACGGCGGTCACGACACGTCCTCGGCGAGGTTGTGGCGTTCGACGACGGGGTCGCGCCAGCCGAGGATCGCCTCGACCATGCGGACGGCATCGACGCTGGCCCGGACGTCGTGCATCCGGACGATGCGCGCGCCCTGCAGCACGCTCATCGTGGCCGCCGCGAGCGAGCCGGCCAGGCGGTAGGGTTTGTCGCGACCGAGGGACTCGCCGACGAAGTCCTTGTTGGACACCGCGGCGAGCGTCGGGTGGCCCAGGGCGGCCACCTCGGACAGGCGCCGGGTGAGCTCGAGCGAGTGCCGCGTCGTCTTGTTCAGGTCGTGCCCCGGGTCGACGACGAGTCGGTCGTCGGGCACGCCGTGGGCGCGGGCGACGTCGACCCGCCGAGCGAGGAACTCGACGACCTCGGCCACGACGTCGTCGTAGTGGGGCCGGGGATGCGGCCGTCGGGGGGCCGCCAGGCTGTGCGTGACGACCAGCGTGGCACCGCTGTCGGCGACGACGTCGGCCAACCGCGGGTCGTGCAGCCCCGTGGTGTCGTTGACGACGTGCGCCCCGGCGGCGATGACGCGTTCGGCGACCTCGGGGCGGAAGGTGTCGACGGAGATGACGACGTCCGACCGGACCGAGAGCGCTTCGACCACGGGCAGGACCCGATCGAGTTCGTCGGAGGCGGACAGCTCGGGCCCGGGGGCGAAGGGGACGCCCCCGATGTCGACCCAGTCGGCGCCCGCCGCCGCCGCGTCCACCGCGGCCTGCACGGCGAGGTCGAGGGCGAAGGTCGCGCCCTGGTCGAAGAAGGAGTCGGGCGTGCGGTTGACGATCGCCATGACCGCGACCTGGCGGGAGAAGTCGAAGGTCCGCGACCCGATGCGTCGCCGAGGGACGAGCAGCGGGGGCAGGGCGGGTGCGGGGGAGTCGGCGTCGTGGGGCTGCCCCGCGGCCTCACGCACGGGGCGCGCCGATCAGGGCGACCGCCTCGGCCCGCGCCGACGCCTGGGACAGCACGCCCCGACTCGCGAGCGTCACCGTCGTGCTGCCGGTCTGGCGGGGGCCGCGGGTCGTGACGCAGCCGTGCGAGGCGTCGAGCACCACGAGGACGCCGTCGGGGCGAGCGCCCGCCTGCAGGGCCTCGGCGATCTCCTCGCCGAGGCGCTCCTGGAGCTGGGGACGCGAGGCCACGGCGTCGACCACCCGGGGAAGCGCGCCCAACCCGACGATCGTCTCACCCGGCACGTAGGCCACGTGTGCGACACCGACGAAGGGCAGCAGGTGGTGCTCGCACACCGACCGGAACGAGATGTCGCGGACGATCACGACCTCGCCGAGTTGATGGGCTTCGGCCGAGACCGTGGCCTGGCGGACGAGGTCGGCCGCGTCGATCGTGAGTCCCGAGAAGAACTCGACGTAGGCGTCGGCCACGCGTCGAGGGGTGGACTCGAGGCCCGGGCGGTCGACGTCCTCACCGATCGCGGCGAGCAGTTCGAGCACGGCGGCCTCGATGCGGGGCCGGTCGACGGGCGGGGGAGTCATCAGGCCATCTTCTCAGGCGACGGGGTCGACCGCGGCGTCGTTCCCGTCCGCCCCCGGCGTCGTCGATTCGCGGGGGAGCGCCTCGTGGTGCCGCCGTCCGTGGCTGCGCCGCGCCTCCTTCATCTCGGCCTCGAAGAGATGCCTCTTGCCGCCCGCGAGAGAATCACGTATGTTCTGCTCATGGTCGCGGAACGCGGCGTAGTAGCCGTCGTCGTAGTCCTCCACGATCTGGTAGGTCCATCGGCCCTCGACGACGTTGCGACCGACGAGGTCTCGATCGAGCAGGTCGGCGACCTCGACGTGTCCGGCGCGTCGGAGCGACTCGACGGCGTCGCCGAGGGCCAGGTCGGCCTTGCCGGTCAGTCGGTGGAAGCCGTAGAGGAATCCTCGTGCCTGCTCGACGATCTCGAGCGCGGCCGAGAGCTCGCCGAGCGCGGCGACGGTGTCGTCGTCGAGCCCGTCAGGTCGACGGTGCGCGTCGTCGGGCGGTGTGTGGGTCGCGTCGGTCGTCATGCGACCAGGCAACTCCGTGGAGGCGCGGCATGCGTCAGCGGGGAGCGCTTCCCACGCCCGATTCCCAATTACTTGACATAATGTGCATTATCAGTCACATGCCGACAAGGCCGGAAGGGGTTCGCGGGCGGCGTGAGCTTCCTGCTCCTCAGGCCTCGGCCGAGCTGTCCAGCACCGTGCGCAGCAAGTCGACGAGGTCGGCGGGCTCGACCGGTTCGACGATCGCCGTCAGGTCGTCGAGGCTGAACCAGCGCGACTCGAGGATGTCGGTGCGCTCGTCGTCCGTCCAGTCGTCGTCGACGACCTCGAAGTGCGGCAGGCGGACGACGAAGAACTCCGCGTGACCGTGCGTGTGGTCGGCGTCGTCCCAGGACACCTCGAAGTCGTCCACGCGCACGACGTCGCCGACCGCGGTGACCACCTGGCCGGTCTCTTCGTGCAGTTCGCGGACGGCCGCCTCGACGTGCGTCTCGCCCGGGTCGACACCGCCACCCGGGGTGATCCAACGCGCTGTCCGACTGGTGTCGGGCGCCACCGTCTTCATGAGGAGCACACGGTCGTCCCCGTCGAGGACGAGGAGGCGCGAGGTCGGTCGGACGATGCGCTCGGTCACGAGGTGCCCCGTCTCAGACGATCGGCGCGAAGTCGCTGGTGTCGCCCACCAGTCGGGTGTGGTCGGCCGGGACGGGGTCGACGGCGGCCGATGCGACCTCGGCGGCGAACTCGGCGACGTTGTACAGCTTGCCCGCGCTCTCTTTCCGCGACGAGATGGCCCCGGGATTCGACCGTTCGAGCAGGGTCGCCGTGATCGTGCCCTCGATCATGTCGCCCGAGACCACGACGAACTCGACGCCCGCGGTCTCGAGCTGCGGCAGCATCTCGCGCAGGGCGTCTTCGCCGGCACGCTTGCTCAGGGCGACGGGAAGGTACTCGGGCATCGTCTCGGTCGTGCGGATGAAGTGGGCCTGGTGACTCGTGACGAAGACGACGCGCGAGCCCGGGGCGAGCAGCGGCAGGGCCGCGGTCAGCAGCGCCACCTGGGCGTCGCGGTTCAACTTGAGCGCGTAGTCCTCGGCCATGCCCGTCTCCATGCCGCCCGAGGCGTTCATGACGAGGACGTCGAGGCCGCCCCAGGCCTCGCGCACGGTCTCGAACATCGTCGCCAGGCTGGCCTCGTCGGTCAGGTCGGCCCCGATGGCGATCGCCTCGCCGCCGGCCTCCTCGATCTTCGAGACGAGCTGCAGCGCGCGCTTCTCCTTGTTGCGGTAGTTCACGACGACCTTGGCACCGGCCTCGGCGAAGTACCGCACGGTGTCGGCGCCGATCCCCCGGGACGACCCGGTGACCAGGACTCGGGCTCCGGCGAGGGACTCTGCGGCGAGGGGGTTGGACAAGGCGTGCTCCAGACTGTGCGGGGTTCGATCGGCCCGTGGACCGGACTCGACCCTACCAATCCCCCTCGTCACCGACGGTGGTGGGTGGTAGTTTCCATAACAGGGGAACGAGAGAAGGTCGACGTGGACGTCCTGAACGATTACGCATGGGTCGCGTGGATCGCGCTCATCCTGGTGTTCGTCATCGTCGAGGTGACGACGCTCGAATTCACCTTCCTCATGCTCGCCATCGGCAGCGTCGGTGGTCTGCTCGCGGGCCTCTTCGGCGCCCCGTGGTGGTTGCAGGCGATCGTCGCGGCCGTCCTCGCGGTCTTGTTGCTGTTCACGGTGCGGCCACCGTTGCTGCGGGCGCTCCGCCGCGGGGGCGATCCGACCCCCAGCAACGTCGAGGCGCTGCTCGGGCTGCGCGGCACGGTCGTCGTGCCGATCGGCTCCGACGCCGGCCAGGTCAAGCTGTCGAACGGCGAGACCTGGACGGCCCGCGTGCTGTCCTCCCCCGCGACGTCGGCGGGCGCCGACCTCGCACTCGACACCGGGGCCCCGGTCGTCGTGACCGCCATCGAGGGGTCGACGGCGTTCGTCGCCCCCGCAGAGAGGTCCTGAAGCCATGGACACCATCAGTGCCGGCACCGTCGTCACCATCGTGGTCGTCGCGATCGTCGTCGTGCTCGTCCTCGTCATCCTGTTCCGCTCGGTCCGCATCATCCCGCAGGCGAGTGCCGGCGTGGTCGAGAGACTGGGTCGGTACCACAAGACCCTCTCCCCCGGGCTCAACCTGCTCGTACCGTTCATCGACCGGGTGCGGCCGCTGATCGACATGCGCGAGCAGGTCGTCTCGTTCCCGCCGCAGCCCGTCATCACCGAGGACAACCTGGTCGTCTCGATCGACACGGTCGTGTACTTCCAAGTGACCGACGCCCGCGCGGCGACCTACGAGATCGCCAACTACCTCGGGGCCGTCGAACAGCTCACGACGACCACGCTGCGCAACGTGGTCGGAGGGTTGAACCTCGAGCAGGCCCTCACCAGCCGCGACAACATCAACGGCCAACTGCGCATCGTGCTCGACGAAGCCACCGGCAAGTGGGGCATCAGGGTCGGCCGCGTCGAGCTCAAGGCCATCGACCCGCCCCTGTCGATCCAGGACTCCATGGAGCAGCAGATGCGTGCCGAGCGCAGTCGCCGTGCGGCCATCCTCACCGCCGAGGGCACCAAGCAGTCGCAGATCCTCGAGGCCGAGGGGTCGCGACAGTCGTCGATCCTCAAGGCCGAGGGTGATGCGAAGGCCCAGGTGCTGAGGGCCCAGGGTGAGGCCGAGGCCATCGCGACGGTCTTCAACGCCATCCACGCCGGCGACCCCGACCCGAAGCTGCTCGCGTACCAGTATCTCCAGACCCTCCCGAAGATCGCGGACGGCTCGGCCAACACCATGTGGATCATCCCCAGCGAGCTGACCGAGGCCCTCAAGGGCATCGGGCAGGGCTTCTTCGCCCCTCGCGACCCGAACGCCCCCGGGTGGACCCCGACCGAGGCTCCCAAGGTGTCCGAGATGGACGTCACGCCCGACCTGGCCTCGACCGTCGATCTCGAGGCCGAACCCGACCTGGGCTTCCCGACGGTGACCACGCCCGGTGGCTCCGCATCCGGTGCGGGTACCGGGTCCGGGTCCGGACGCGCGGGTGCTGCCGGTGCCGCCGGTCCGGTCCCCGAGACGGGCGCCCCGGGCACCGGCCCGACCGCTCCCCCGGCGACCTCGTAGTGCCGTCCGCTCCCCCGATCTCGGCCGGCTGGTTCGCGCCGGCCGGGCCCCGGGTGCTGGCGCACCGGGGCCTCGCCGTCGATGCTCCCGAGAACACCATGTCGGCGTTCGCCCTGGCCGTGTCGGCTGGTGCGACGTACGTCGAGACGGACGTGCACGCCACGCGCGACGGCATCGCGGTCATCAGCCACGATCCCGACCTGAGGCGGGTCGCGGGACGCGAGCAGCGCCTCCTCGACCTCGACCTCGCGGACGTCAAGGCGATCCGGCTCGACGGTGAGCACGAGATCCCCACCCTCGACGAGGCGCTCGACGCCTTCCCCGAGACCCGGTTCAACGTCGACCTCAAGTCCGACGAGGCCGTGGCGCCGGCCGTCAGGGCGATCGCCCGGGTCCGGGCGACGGATCGCGTCCTGGTGACCTCGTTCGACCACCGCAGGCGTCTCCGGGCGGTCCGGGCCCTGCCGGGAGTCGCGACGTCGGCCTCGTCCCGGGGCATCGTCACGGCGATGGCGGCAGGTCTCGTGCCGCTCCCCGGGCTCAGGCGGACGCTGATGCGGCGCGCCCTCGTCGGGTGCCGGGCGGTTCAGGTGCCCGAGCGCAAGGGTCCGATCCGCATCGTCACCGCCGCACGCGTCGCCGAGTGGGCGGGTCTGGGTGTCGAGACGCATGTCTGGACCGTCAACGAACCCGACGACATGGCTCGACTGCTCACCCTGGGCGTCCACGGCATCGTCACCGACCGTGCCGACCTGGCACTCGACGAGGTGCGTCGGCACGCTCCGTGACCGCCGTCGGAGACTGCCGGGCACTGTGAAGGGACTGTGAAATCGCACGGCTCGGAACGGCGGAGGTCCAGAACGGGTTACAACGGGTGATTGCAACGCGAGAGGAGACCACACAATGGCAGATCGCAGTTTGCGCGGAATGAGGCTCGGCAGCCAGAGCCTGCAGAGCGAAGAGGGCGTGGAGTTCTCGCCCCGTAAGAAGGCCGTTTACCAGACGACCGACGGCCAGACGTTCGACATGGTGTTCGCTGCGGACGCCGAGATCCCGGACATCTGGCAGTCCCCCAAGAGTGGTCAAGAGGGTCGTCTGTTGTCGGCCGACGGCAAGCCGGTCGAGATCGACGCCGGTGACGTCAAGGTTCCCCGCAGTCACTGGGACATGTTGCTCGAGCGCCGCAGCCGTGACGAGCTCGAGGAGCTCCTCCAAGAACGACTCGACTTCCTGCGGGCCCGCAAGGGTCAGCACAAGATCGGCGCCTGACGGCCCGGACGGCACCACGAAGACGAGAAGGCCCGACCACCGCATGGTGGTCGGGCCTTCTTTCGTTCCTGGCGTCGCGAGACGTCAGTCGACGACGCGCCACCGCGGCAGGATCGGATCGGGTGCCTCGTCGAGCCGGCGGCGACGAGCCGACCGGCGGGTACCGATGAACAGACGGGACAGCAGCAGCATCGCGAGACCGAAGAACGACACGAGCAGTTCGATCGCCCGACTCGCCGCCACGGCGGGCGTCGTCCCGGTGCCGAGGTCGACCACCGCCACCATGGTGCCGGGCTCGTAGTCGGGGATGCTCGCGGTCGTCCTGCCCGAGGCGTCGATGGCTCGCGTCGAGGCGACGGTCGAGACGTTGACGAGGGGCCGGGCCGTCTCGATGGCGCGCAGGCGGGCGATGGCGAGTTGCTGCTCGTTCTCGTCCGTCTGGCCGGGACGGGTGCCGAAGTCGGCGTTGTTCGTCTGGCCGATGATGACCTGCGCCCCCTCGTCCATCATGTTCGTGATGAGCTGGTCGTCGACGATGTCGAAGCAGATCGAGATGCCCGCCCGGAAGTCACCCAGGTCGAAGACCTCGTCACGCGTGCCCGGGGTGTAGTCCCGGCCGATCAGGTCGATGAGATCGGGGGCGAAGGGCCGCCAGAAATCACGGTCGGGCACGTACTCGCCGAACGGGACCGGGTGCTTCTTGTCGTACTGGTCTCGCACGCCTCCGTCGGACCAGAGGAGGGACGAGTTGTAGACGGTCTCACCGTCGTCGCTCTCGGTGATGACTCCTGACACGAGGGGCGCGTCGTAGCCACGGGAGATCGCGTCGAAGACGTACCGGCCGGTGGCGTCGCGGGTGGGATCGCGGTCGCTGCCGCCCTCGGGCCAGACGATCATGTCGAGGGAGCGCTGGTCTTCGGGCAACTGCGCGAGTTGGGCCTGCAGGTCGCTCATCGCGAGCACCTGGGCGTTGGTGAGGTCGCCGTACTGCCGGTCGGCGAAGTAGCCGGCGTCGCCGTCACCCTGGACGGCGGCGATGGTGGCCGTGCCGGAGGAGTGCGTCGGCCAGGCGGGCACGGCGAGGGCGGCGACCACGACCGTCGCACCCGCGAGCACACGGGTCGAACCCCGGACGGTCGTCTGGAGGGCGAGCTGGATCAGTGCGGCGACGATCGCCACCATGAGGAACGACAACCCCGAGATGCCCAGCCAGGCCACGAGGCCGGCGAACGGGCTCTCGGATTGGCTGAGTGCCACCCGGCCCCACGCGAAGCCGCCGTAGGGCCAGGTGCCGGCGACGAACTCACGGAGCGTCCAGAGCCCCCCGACGACGACCGGCAGGAGGACCGTGCGGCCCAGGGTGCCGGGCCAGACGCGCGGGACCCAGCGGTACGCCAGGGTGATCAGCATCGCCCCGGCGGCGAAGAAGAGCGCCTCGAGCGTCGACAGGGCGGCCCAGGGCACGACGCCGAGGAAGAGCGTCGCCCACGAGATGTGGATCAGGTAGAAGGACAGGCCCGCCACGAGGCCGACCAGGAACGAACCGCCGAGCGACCGGCCTCGGAGGGCCAACAACACGAACCCGATGCCGACGAAGGTCAGCGGCCAGACGTCACCGTCGGGGAAGCCGCCGTCGAGGACGGCGCCGGCACCGAGTGCGACGATGAGGGCCAGCCAGAGGGGCAGTCGGACGTCGATCGCTCGGGAAGACACCCCGTGATTCTAGGTGGAGGCGTCTGAGAGGCCGGTCGTCGTCGGTCGTCCCTGGCCTCTGCAGACAGAGGGGCTCAGGGGCCGACCGCGGTGTAGGCCACGATGCCGCGACGGACGGCGTCGAGAGCCTGTCGCGCCGTCGGACCGACCGGCAGGTCGCCCACGACCGACAGCTGGTCGAGCAGGTCGATCGTCTGTTTCGTCCAGCGCACGAAGTCGCCGGCGGCGAGGTCGGCGTCGTCGAGCACCGAGTCGAGTGCGGCACCTCGCGCCCAGCGGTGCATCGCCAGGGCGAGCCCGGGAGCCGGGGGCTGGCTGCCGGGAAGACGGTGTTCGTGCTCGAGGTCGTCGAGTTCGGCCCAGAGCAACTGGGTGGCGTCGAGGGCCGCACGGAACTCGCCCCGGGGCAGGAATCGCTCCGAGAGCTGGCCCTCGTCCCGCCGGGGCTCGTACACGAGCGTCGCGGCCATGGCGGCCATCGACGGCACGTCGAGCATGTTCCACAGGCCGAGGCGCAGGCTCTCGGCCACGAGGAGGTCGCGATCACCGTAGATGCGGCGCAACGTGCGACCGGTCGGGGCGACGGTGACCTCGGCGTCCCGGGCGACGCGAGCCGCGCCTCCGGCGTTCGTGCCCGTCGGGACGAGATAGCCGCGGTCGAGCAGCACGTCGGTGACGCGGTCGAAGACCTTGGCGACGGCACCGGTCCGACTGCGGATCTGCGCCGACAGCTGGTCGGTCTGCTTCTTGAGCTTGAACCAGCGCTCCGACCAGCGGGCGTGCTGCTCTCGCTCGGGGCAGGCGTGGCAGGGATGCTGCCGGACCTGCCGCCGGAGTTCGACGATGCGTCGCTGACGTTTGTCGCGTTCGGCCCGCGACTGCGACTCGGCACGAGCAGCCCCCTGCTTCTCGAGATCGCCCACCTCGCGACGCAACATCGTGTACTCGCCGAAGTCGCCCAGATGGCAGGCCATCGATGCGGCGTAGCCGTCGAGCGACTGCTGCTGCGACCGCACCTTGCGTGCCAGGTCGACGACCGAACGGTCGGCCTGGAACTGGGCGAACGAGGTCTCGAGCACCTCGCGGGTGCGGGATCGACCGAACTGCTCGATGAGGTTCACGGCCATGTTGTACGTGGGCCGGAAGCTGCTGTTCATCGGGTAGGTGCGCCGCGAAGCCAGCGAGGCGACGGCCTGCGGATCGAGGCCCTGCTGCCACTGGATCAGCGAGTGGCCCTCGACGTCGATGCCGCGACGACCGGCGCGACCGGTCAGCTGGGTGTACTCCCCGGGGGTGATGGGCACCCGGGCCTCGCCGTTGAACTTCTCGAGCTTCTCGAGCACGACGGTACGGGCCGGCATGTTGATGCCCAGCGCGAGCGTCTCGGTCGCGAACACGACCTTGACGAGCTTCTTCTGGAACAGCTCTTCGACGACCTCTTTGAACGCGGGCAACAGGCCGGCGTGGTGGGCTGCCACGCCCCGCTCGAGCCCGTCGAGCCAGCGCCAGTAGCCGAGCACCGCGAGGTCTTCGTCGCGCAGGGTACGGCAGCGGGCCTCGACGATCTCGCGGATCTCTCGACGCTGGTCGGCGGTCGTCAGGCGGATGCCCGACCTCAGCACCTGGGACACGGCCTGGTCGCAGCCCACCCGACTGAAGACGAAGAAGATGGCGGGCAGCAGGTTCTGGTCGTCGAGCATCTCGACGATCTTCCAGCGGTCGAGGCGTCCGGGGCCGCCCTGCGTGGGCGGGACGACGTGACCCCGGGGGCCCGTCCGTCCGGCGGAATGGGAGTCACGCCGTCCGCCGCTGCGACCGCCACGCCGCCCGAGCGAGGTGGCCCGGAGGAGTTCGGGGTTCACCCGGTTCGTCGCCGCCTGCCCCGAGGAGTCGAAGAGGTCGAGGAACTTGCCCCCGACGAGGACGTGCTGGTCGAGCGGCACGGGACGGTCCTCGGAGACGATGACCTCGGTGCTGCCGCGGACCGTCTGCAACCAGTCACCGAACTCTTCGGCGTTGGACACCGTCGCGCTGAGCGAGATGAGCCGGACGTCGAGGGGCAGGTGGATGATGACCTCTTCCCACACGGCACCTCGGAACCGGTCGGCGAGGAAGTGGACCTCGTCGAGGACGACGTAGCGCAGGTCGGTCAACATCTCGGAACCGGCGTAGATCATGTTGCGGAGGACCTCGGTCGTCATCACGACGATGCGCGCACGGGAGTTCACGTTCGTGTCGCCGGTCAGCAGACCGACCTCGGACGCGCCGTACTCGGCCACCAGCTCTTGAAACTTCTGGTTGCTCAGAGCCTTCATCGGGGCGGTGTAGAAGACCTTGGCCCGAGGGTCCTGCATGGCGAGATGGATGGCGTACTCGGCCACCAAGGTCTTGCCCGCGCCCGTGGGTGCGGCGACGAGGACGCTGTCGCCTTCTTCGAGGGCGGCGCAGGCGGCGATCTGGAACGGGTCGAGGGTGAAGCCCAAGCGGGACCGGAATGCCTGGAGCTTGGGGGTCTTCACGCGTGTCTTCGCCGCGGCGAAGCGCTCGGCCGGGCTGAGGTCGGGGCTCACCGGGTCAACCCGCTGCCAGCTCGGCGTCGAGGGCCGCGGCGCGCTTCGCGACCCGACGATCGTGCAACCAGGCCACCCCTGCTGCGAGGAAGAACAGGATGACCATCGGGATGGCCAGCAGGAACATCGAGAAGATGTCGGCGGACGGCGTCGCGATGGCGGTGAACAGGACGATGACGAGGATGGCGACGCGCCACCCCTTGACGATCGCGGCGGCCGAGACGACTCCGACGAAGTTCAACAGCACGAGGAACACCGGCATGACGAAGGCGATGCCCACGGCGAGGACCAGCTTGAGGACGAAGTCGTAGTAGACCTTCGACTCGATGATGGTGGCGTCCTGGGTGTCGACGAAGCCCGTCATGACCTCGACGATGTGGGGAAGGACGTACCAACCCGCCAAGCAGCCGCCCAGGAAGAGAGGGATGGCGGTACCGATGAAGCCGACCGCGTAGAGCTTCTCTTTGCGCACAAGAGCCGGGACGATGAAGGCCCACACCTGGTAGAGCCACACGGGGCTCGAGATGACGACGCCGACGGTGACCGCGATCTGCAGCTTGAGGTCGAACGCGCCGGTGATGTTCGAGTAGTTGAGGGTGGTCTCACCCGTGCGCGCTGCGGCGATGGCCTCGACCGGTGACCTCAGGGCGTCGAGGACGAACGGCGCGAGGAACCAACCGGCGACAGCGGCCAGGATGAGGGCCAGGGCGGAGATGAAGAGGCGTTTGCGCAACTCGAGCAGGTGCTGGCCGAGCGACATCTTGCCGTCGCGGCCGCGGCTGCGGCCGGTGCCCCTCCCCTGGGTGCTGTCGCCACGAGTCGTCGTCGTGGCCACGCGTCAGGACTTCGGCGGGACGTCGCGATTCGGCGACGGGTAGCCGTCGTCGGCTCGACGAGCGGTCGACCCGTCGCTGTACCGGGCGGATGCGTCGTCGGAGCGACGGACGGGACGGTCGTCGAAGTCGTCGTCGACTGCCGACTCTTTCTTGTCGCTGTTGACCTCGTTCTTGAAGATGCGCATCGACTGCGCGATGCTCTTCGCGAGGGCGGGGAGCTTCGGCGCACCGAAGAGGAGCAGGACGATCGCCAGGATGATGATCAGGTGCCAGCCTGAGAGTGCGTTTCCGAACATGATGGGGTCTCCTTGCGGGGCAGGGTGACGATCAGTCTATCGTGCGGTGTCACCCGCGACGGGCGCGGCGCAGACGATCCACAGCGCGGGTGGGGCGGAGAGCTTAGGAGGCGCGGGGTGGCTCGGCGTCGTACCGCTCGATCGCCCGACGGGCCCAGTCGGCCACCGCCGAGCGCGCCGACTCGGGCGCGACGACCTCCGGGCGACCCGGCAGTCCGGCCACGAGTCGACAGAGCGTGCCGAGACGGTTGACGCGCAGTCGGAGTCGGACGCGGTCGTCCTCGAGGGGCTCGGGTTCGTCGGGGCCGTAGTCGGCGAGGAGCGGTGCCGCGGCCGCGTCGAGGTCGAGCACCACGACGAGGTCGTCCGGAGACCCCTCGAAGAGCGTCTCGGGCAGGGCGACGTCGTCGGCCCGATGAGCGATGGGAGTCGAGGTCAGTGCCGGTGCGGCGATCCGGTCGAGTCGGAACGTGCGGGGGGCTTCGCGCAGATGGTCCCAGGCCCGGAGGTACCAATCGGCGTCGACCGACTCGACCCGCAGCGGGTCGACCCGGCGGCGTTCGGCGACCCCACGGGTACCGCGGTAGTCGAACTCGAGCTGGACGCCGGTTTCGACCGCCCGTCCGACAAGCCCCAGCACCTCGTTCGTCTCGGACTGGTCGACCGCGACCTGGCTCGGTTCGCTGGAGGCCCCTCGGGAGAGCTTGCTCATCAGGGTGGCGATGGCCGCGCGATCGGCGTTCTCGGGCAGCGAGGACAGGTACTGCAGCCCGGCGATGAGAGCGGCGGCCTCGCGAGCGGAGAACCGTGGCGAGTCGTCGATGGCGACGAGGTTGGTCAGCACGATGACGTCGTTCTGTTCGAAATCGTCCCAGGCGATGTCGAAGAGGTCGCCGTGCTGGTACTGGGTGGTCTCGCCGGGGATGCCCGAGACGGCGATCAGTTCGACCGCACGGCGGATCTCGGCCACGCTCACGCCGAAGTGCGCGGCGGCCTCGGCGACGCTGACGCGTTCGTGGTCCATGAGCCAGGGGACGAGCGAGAGCAGGAAGGCCAGCTTGTCCGCGGCGTGGAGAGAACCTCGGGATTCAGCCACGAACGCCTCCGTCGACGGCGTCCGTGTGGGTGTCGAGCACGCTCGCGAGGCGGTGCCGCACGAGGGTGCGCAGGCTCTCGGGCTCGACGACCGTCACCTCGGGTCCGAAGGAGGCGAGCTCGTCGGCGAGGAGGTGTTCGTCCGTCCAATGGACCGTGAGGGTGACGGGATCGAGACGCGTGGTGCCGCGACGTTTGCCGAGCCGGGTCTCGGCGTCGGACGTCGGCTCGACCCGGAGGGTCGCGGTGCGGTCGCGCCAGACCTGCTCGAGGTCTGCCAGCGCGCGGTCGGCGGTGGCGTCGTCGGGGCGTGCGAACGGGGTGGACGTCAGCTGGACGGGACCGACCACCCTCGACAGCAGGAACGTCTTGAGCGTTCCCGTGCCCACCTCGACCGCGGACACCAGCCACCGACCGTGGTGCTGGACCAAGGCAGCCGGAGCGACCTCACGCCGTCGGGCGGCCTCGTCTCCGGGCTTGAGGTAGTCGAACCGGACGACGACGCCGCGGTCGAGCGCAGTGCGCAACGGCTCGAACGCGGCGTCGCGGGAACGGAGTCGAGGGGCGTACTCGAGCTCGGGGACACTCGCCGCGCCACCGAGTGAACGGAGCTTGAGGAGGGCCCGACGGGACTCGTGCGAGAGCGACCCCTCGCGCCAGACCATCGCCGCCAGGGTGAGGAGGGCGGTCTCTTCCGAGGAGAACGAGATGTCCTCGGGCAGCTCGTACGCCCCGCGCGGGATGCGGTAGCGCAAGGCCTGGTTGTTGCCCGCCGACGCAGGATCGTCGATCGTCTCGAGGGGGACGCCGAGTTCGCGGATGTCGTCCTTGTCTCGTTCGAACTGCCGCTCGAGCGCGGCGTTGTCGCCGGAGCGCGAGTACTTCTGGCGGTACCCCTGGACGGTCGACAGGACCTCGGTCTTGCTCAACCCGGAATCCGTCGCGAGCAGGGCCAGCACGAGGCTGAACAGGCGCTCTTCGACGGGGACGCGGGGGGTGCGGGCAGCGGGCACGGCGACCGGCTCAGCAGGGCCGCGTCATCGGATCGCCCCGAGAACGTCGAAGACGTAGACGTAGGCGGAGCCGCCGCTCTCGGCGGACGCGGGAAGCACGATCATGACCTGCGAACCGACCTGCTGCCCCACCAGGGCCGAGCGGATGTCGTCCGGGATCTGCTCGTCGCCGAGGTCGACCGGCGTGGCCGAGCCGCCGTTCGTCCAGGTCGAACCCGCGACGGTGGCCGGCTGGCTCCAGGTGACGGCCGTGAACTGCACCACGGCCGTGTCGTCGGCGGTCAACGTCGTGCCGTGGCCCTTACGGACGAGGTGCACGACCTCGTCGGTCGGAGCGTCGCCCGCCGGGATCGTGATGCCGGGTGCTCCGTCGGGGGCGGTGACGACGGCGGGCAGACCGTTCGCGCCGAGCTGGAGGGCACCGTCGGCCTTGGCGAGGAATGCGCGTTTGACGTCGACCACCGCGACGTAGGCCGCGTCGGGGTCGTCGTTCGGGGTCGTCGCGGCACCGTTGATCGATGCGGAGAGGTCGCTCGCCTTGACGGCGACGGCGACGCGCGAGCCCACCGTCGAGCACTCGAGCGCGTCGACCAGCGGGGCGAGCGTCTGGCCGCCGACGGTCAAGGGGACGTTCGTGGAGCCGTCGTAACCGCTGTCCTCGAGCTCTTGCCCCGTGGAGCCGTCGAAGAGGGTGTAGTCGATGACGACCGGGGTGCCGTCGACGAGTCGCTGGCCGTCGCCCTGGATGAGCGTCGACACCTCGGTCTTCTTGGTCACGATGGGGGTCGGCACGTCGACGTCGGGCTTCGTGCCGAAGTCACCGGTCGCCGTGACGACCGAGGCGGCGTCGCCCGTGGCAGGGCAGCCGGTCGAGCCGGGGCCGGCCGTGGTCGAGCAGGCCGTCATCGAGGCGAGCAGGCCGACCGTCACGACGAGGGCGGGGATGGTGCGCACGGGGACTCATTTCGTGGAGGTGACCGGGGGTCGAGTGGGGCTTCCGGTCGGGTCGTTCGGATGCGGGGACAGCTTAGCGGGGGCGATCAGGGCCCTCGATGACGCTCAGGCCGGCGCGGAACCGGTCGAGGGGCCGTCGGTGGCGCCGCCGTCGACGGCTTTGGTCGCCGCGATGGCGGCCTCGGCTGCCGACCGCGCCTGGCGGGCGGTCTTGCGCAGCTTCTTGTCGCTCGCCGACCGGTCGCCGAGGGCCCCGGGGGTCCAGGCGTCGACGTCGGCGTCGCTGTAGTCGGACTTCGAGGGGCGCCGCTTGAGCTGCGGAAGCACCGCGCCGGGGGCGAGGCGGCGTGCGGTGAGGAGGAATCCGGTGTGCCCGATCATGCGATGGTCGGGGCGAACGGCGAGGCCTTCGACGTGCCAGCCGCGGACGAGGGTCTCGGACGCGTCGGGTTCGGTGAAGGACCCCGAGGCGCGCAGGGCCTCGGCGGTCCGCGAGAGCTGGGTGGCCGTGGCGACGTAGCAGATCACCAGGCCGCCCGGCTTGAGCGCGTCGGCCGTGACGTCGACGTTCTCCCACGGAGCGAGCATGTCGAGGACGACCCGGTCGACCGTCCCGTCGGGCATCGCCGCCGGGAGTTCGTCGGCCAGGTCGCCGACCGTGACCGACCAGTTCTCGGGCTCGGCGCCGAAGAAGCTCGCGACGTTGCCCTCGGCCACGTCGGCGAACTCCTGACGGCGCTCGAAGGACGCCAGGCGTCCCTCGGGGCCGACGGCACGCAGCAACCAGAGTGACAGCGCGCCCGAACCCACGCCCGCCTCGACGACGGTCGCGCCGGGGAAGATGTCGGCGAACGCCACGATCTGTGCGGCGTCCTTCGGGTAGACGATGGCGGCGCCCCGGGGCATGGACATCACGAAATCGCTCAACAAGGGACGGAGCGCGAGGTACTCGTCGCCGGTCGTGCTCGGGACGACCGACCCGTCGGGCAGACCGACGACGTCGTCGTGCGCGATCATGCCGCGGTGCGTGTGGAACACGGCACCGTGCGTCAGCACGATGGTGTTCATCTTGCCCTTGGGGCCCGTGAGCTGGACCTTGTCGCCTTCGACGAAAGGGCCGGACTGGCGGCGGAACGCGGTCATGCGGGGGTGCTGCTTTCGATCGGGTCGCACCCCGAGGGGTGCAGGAGGCGCGGCGTACGCACCGGGGTCAGGAGTCGGAGATCGCCTGGTCGCGGACGGCGCGCCCGGCACGGTGCAGCTCACGGAGGTCGCCGACCGTCGTCCCGACGAGCGTGTCGCGTCGGATGTAGGGGCCGTCGTCGGCGAGCGGCGCGTGGTGCTCGACGCCGATCGCGACGGTGCCGGCGGCCACGGCCGAGGCGAGGCCGGGCGTGCTGTCCTCGATGGCGATGCAGTCGGCGGGGTCGACGCCCAGCAGTGCGGCGCCCCGGAGGTAGGCCTCGGGGTGCGGCTTGGCGTGCTCGACGTCGTCGCCGGCGACGATCGCGTCGAAAGCTTCGAACTCGATGGCGTCGACCATGAACTGGGCCATGCGCCGGATCGACATCGTGACCAGGGCGGTCGGGACTCCCTCACGGCGGAGCTCGGCGAGGAGCTCTTTCGCGCCGGGACGCCAGGGGATCTCGACCGCGGCACGCTCGAGGACCGCGGTGGTCAGGCGGTCGATGATCTCGTCCTCGGACAGGTCGACGCCGTGGGACTGCAGGACGCGGGCGGACTGCCACAGGCCGCTGCCGATCATGGCGTCGCCGTCCTCGCGGCTCCAGGTGCCGCCGAAGGACTCGACCAGTTCGACCTGGCAGAGGAACCAGTACGGCTCGGTGTCGACGAGGGTTCCGTCCATGTCCCACAGGACGGCGGCAGGCAGGGTTTCGGTCACGGCGGACGAGTCTACCGGGCGTGACCGGCGTGGCCTCCCGGCCCGCGCCTCCTGGTGGCGGTCACGGTCTATCGTGGAGGGTCAAGCGCCGGACGCCCTTCCGGCACGGTGAGGACTCAGGTTGACGAACACGTCGGATTTCGCTGCGGGACGCCTGCTGGTGGTGGCCTTCGAGGGCTGGAACGACGCCGGCGAGGCCGCCAGCGGCGTCGCGCGCAGCCTGGTCGAGACGCTCTCGCTCGAACCGGTGGCCGAGCTCGACGGCGAGCGGTACATCGACTACCAGTTCAACCGTCCGCAGGTGGGGCTCGACGACGACGGGGTGCGCACCCTCGTGTGGCCCCGCATCCAGCTGCACGCGGCCGCCGACGCCGTGACGGTCCTCCCCCGCGACCCGGCGTCGCCGGCCACCGAGGTGCTCGTGCTGCTCGGCGCCGAACCGTCGCGCAGCTGGCGGGGCTTCGCCGCCGAGATCGTCGACCTGATCGACGTGCACGACGTCACGGGCGTGGTGTTCCTCGGGGCCATGCTCGCCGACGTCCCCCACACGCGCCCCATCTCGGTCTTCGTCAGCAGCGAGAACGAGGCCGTCCGCGACGAGTACTCCCTCGAACGCAGCACCTACGAGGGACCGGTGGGCATCCTGTCGGTCCTCGCCGACGCCGTCGAGGCCGCCGGCGTGCCGACCCTGTCGATCTGGGCCTCGGTGCCGCACTACGTCCACAACGCCCCGTCGCCCAAGGCGACGCTCGCCCTCATCGAGAAGCTCGACGAGCTCTCGGGCGTGGCGATCCCCCGAGGCGAGCTCGACGCGGAGTCGACGGCCTGGGAGTCCGGCATCGACGCCCTCGCGGCCGACGACGAGGACATGGCCGGCTACATCGAACAGCTCGAGCAGGCCCGCGACACGGTGGACAGCCCCGAGGCCAGCGGGGAGGCCATCGCGCAGGAGTTCGAACGGTACCTCCGGCGGCGCGACGGCAAGGGCGGGGACGGCCGACCGGACGACCCGAGGTATCCCCCGGTCCCCTGAGCCACCCTGCCGTGGCCCCGTCGGACGGGCCCGGCGTCCTGGCTCGACGACCCGGCTCAGGTGGTGGGTCCGCCCGGGACGGCCACGCCGTTCTCGTAGGCGAACACCACGGCCGCCGTCCGGTCACGGAGGCCGAGCTTGCCGAGCACGTTCGAGACGTGCGTCTTGACCGTCGCCTCGCCGAGGAACAACCGTCGGGCGATCTCGGCGTTCGAGGCCCCGGATGCCAGCCGGTCGAGGACCTCGCGTTCGCGTTCGGTGAGCGTCGCCAGGGCCGGACTGGGGACGACGACCCGCGCCGTCGCCGGGTCGCCCACGGCGCGTTCGACGACGGCACGGGTGAGCTGGGGCGAGAGCAGGGCGTCCCCGCGGTGCACGACGGCGATCGCCTCGATGAGGTCCTCGGGCGTGGCCGTCTTGAGCAGGAAGCCGCTCGCCCCCGCCTGGAGGGCCCGGAAGACGTAGTCGTCCCGGCCGAAGGTCGTCAGGACGAGGACCGCCGGGCCGCCCTCGGGAGATTGCGCGAGGATGCGGCGCGTGGCCTCGAGCCCGTCGAGGACGGGCATCTCGATGTCCATCACGACGACGTCGGGGCGGAGTCGCCGGACGAGGTCGACGGCCTCGAGCCCGTCGCAGGCCTCACCCACGACGCGGACGTCGGGCGCGGTGTCGAGGATGATGCGGAAACCCGTGCGGACGAGGTCCTGGTCGTCGACGAGCAGGACGGTGACGGGATCGGTCGTGTCGGTCATGGTCTCTCGGAGGGGTCGGTGGCGACGTGGTCGCGGGGGCGGGCGTCGGCGCAGGCGCCCACGGGCAGGACGGCGTGCACCCGGTAGCCCCCGCGCGGTCGGGGGCCGAGGTGCAACTCGCCCCCGTGGAGGTCGACCCGTTCGCGCATGCCCCGCTGGCCCAGTCCGGCGCCGGACGTGGCCGTGCCCTGCGGCGGGGTCGCCCCGGGGTAGGGCGTGGGGCCGGGACGGCCGTCGTCGACGACCTCGACCTCGACGGTGCGGTCGCCGTAGCGCAGGTGCACCTCGGCGAGCGAGGCGTTGCCGTGCTTGAGGGTGTTGGTGAGCGCCTCTTGGGTGATGCGGTAGAGGGTGACGCCGATGCTCTCGGGGACGTCGTGGGCGTCACCGTGCACCGAGAACCGGACCTCGAGACCGAGGGCGCGCGTGTCGGCCATGAGTTCGGGCAGGGCACCGAGGCCCGAGGGGGCGGACCCGGTCTCGCCGTCGCGCGACCGCAGCACGGACAACAGGCGGTCGAGCTCGTCGATGGTCGTGCGCGCCGTGCCCTCGACGGCCGAGAGGGCGCCTCGTGCGATCTCGGGCCGGTCGAGGGTCCGTCGGGCCGCGCCGGCCTGGATGCCGATGACCGCGACGTGGTGGGCGACCACGTCGTGCAACTCGCGGGCGAGGCGCGTGCGCTCCTCGTTGATGGCCCGGTCGGCGACGAGCTCGTGCGCCGCCCGCAGTTCGACCCCCGTGCGTTCGAGGGCGTGCAGCCTGGTGGCCGACACCCGGGCCGCTCGACCGAAGGCGATGGCCGTCACGAGGACGATGCCGTTCGAGACGAGCGTGTAGGCGATCGTGGCGAGGGTCACGGGGTCGGCGGCCTCGGCGTCGGACACGTAGACCGAGCGCAGCCACACCCCGA
Organism: Frigoribacterium sp. CFBP 8751; assembly: GCF_014841545.1. NCBI lineage: Bacteria > Bacillati > Actinomycetota > Actinomycetes > Micrococcales > Microbacteriaceae > Frigoribacterium > Frigoribacterium sp. CFBP 8751. The sequence goes on along the minus strand of NZ_JACYUB010000003.1, from coordinate 296,383 downwards.
GCCAGACGAACATGACCGCGGTCACGACGACGCTGACGACGAGCGCGCGGGCGCGCCGGGCGGCCCAGGCGTTCGCGGTGAAGATGGCCACGAACTCGACGATCGACGGCGTCAGCGTGTCGGGATAGCCCCTCAGCTGGGCGGCCAGGAACACGCCCGACACGACGACGAGGACGGCCACGGGCCGTTGCCGGCGGAAGGCGAGCGGCGCACAGAGGCCCACGAGCCACAGCACGCTCTCGACGATCGACGGCGAGCCCGCCCCGTCGGCGTCCGCGACGATGACGGCACTGAGCCAGAGCGTGGCGAGGCCGAGAACGGCGGTGAGAGCGGCGATCCAGAGGTCGACGCGCGTGTCGCGTCGGGTGAGTGGGCGGCGGGCGTCGCTCGACGTCGCGGCCGGAGCCGGAGCGTTGATCGACGTTTCCACGCCGACCATCGTAGGGCAGACGCTCGTGCTGAATGAGGAACACTCATGCATATGCATGGAGAACGGGGCGGACGACCCGTTTCTCGTGGGCCGTCCTGGGGCCTGTCGGCGTCTGCGTCCTCCTGGCGGGCTCAGGCGCGCAGGTCGATGCCCAACAACGCCTGGACGGCGTCGACGTCGACCTCGGACGGGGCGGTTCCCCGAGACACCACGGCGTCGACGGCGTCGAGGGCCGACGGCGTGTCGAGGTCGTCCGCGAGGGAGGAGCGCAGGCCGACGACCAAGGGGGTGGGAGCCGTGACCGCCACCGCGCCTCCGTCGCTCGTGGCCGCCCAGGCGACCCAGCGGCCGAGGCGCTGCTCGGCGGCGGCGAGCTCGGCGTCGAACCACTCCCAGTCGGAGCGGTAGTGGTGCGCCAGGAGGGCGAGTCGGACCGCGCGCGGGTCGTGGCCCGCAGCGACGAGTTCGCTGACCTTGACGAGGTTGCCGAGCGACTTGCTCATCTTCTCGCCCTGGTAGCCGACCATCCCGGTGTGCGTGTGGTGGACGGCGTAGGGGCGGCCGGTGAGGGCCGTGCCGTGCGCCGTGCTCATCTCGTGGTGCGGGAACACCAGGTCGCTGCCGCCCCCGTTGACGGTGATCGGGACGTCGAGGTGCTGCTGGGCGATCACCGTGCACTCGATGTGCCAGCCCGGACGGCCGGCCCCCAGCGTGGTCGGCCAGGACGGCTCGTCGTCTCGGGCCGCTCGCCAGAGCAGCGGATCGAGCGGGTCGCGCTTTCCGGGGCGGTCGGGGTCGCCACCGCGTTCGGCGAAGAACCGAGCCATCGTGTCGGCGTCGTAGCGGCTCTCGAGGCCCAGGTGCCAGTCGGTGTCGCGTTCGGCGGCCCGGACGTCGAAGTACAGGTCGTCGCCGGCGCTCGAGGCGTCGGTCGGCACGGGGTACGCGAGACCCCGGTCGAGGAGGCGCGCCACGGCGTCGGCGACGTCGGTCACCACCTCGGTCACGGCGACGTAGTGCGTCGGCGGCACGATGGCCAGGTGCTGCATGTCGCTGCGGAACAGGTCGGTCTGGCCGTCGGCGAGTTCGCGCCAGTCGACGCCGGTAGCCGTCGCCCGCTCGAGCAGCGGGTCGTCGACGTCGGTCGTGTTCTGGGCGTAGACCACCTCGACCCCGGCGTCGCGCCAGACGCGCAGCAGGGTGTCGAACGCCAGGTAGGTCGACGCGTGGCCCAGGTGGGTGGCGTCGTAGGGCGTGATGCCGCACACGTACAGGCCGGCCGACGAACCGTCGACCTCGGTCGGGTGCACCGTGCCGGTCGACGTGTCGTGGAGTGCCGGGAGGTCGCCGAGACCGGGGAGGCGCGGGACGACGGGTTCTGCCCAGGACCTCATGCGACCACCACGCCCGTGCCGAGCAGGACGAGCAGGACGACGCCGAGCACGATGCGGTAGGCCACGAACGGGGCGAAGCTGCGGCGCGAGATGTAGTTCATGAAGAACGCGATGACGACGAAGCCGACGACGAAGGCGACGACCGTGGCGGCCAGGGTCTCGCCCAGCGAGTAGGGTCCGGGGTCGCTGAAGCTCTGCACGAGTTCGTAGAGACCGCTGCCGAAGACGGCCGGCACCGCCAGCAGGAACGAGAACCTCGCGGCGGCCGGCCGCGTGTAGCCGAGAGCGAGCGCCGTGGTCGTGGTGGCACCCGACCGCGAGACGCCGGGGAAGAGCGCCAGCACCTGGGCGACGCCGACGGCGATGCCGTGGCCGTAACGCATGTCCTCGAAGCGCTCGGTCTTCTTGCCGAGTCGGTCGGCCAGGCCGAGCAGCACGCCGAACACGATCAGGACGATCGCCACGATCCAGAGCGACCGGAACACCGTGCGGATGTACTCCTGCGCGACGTATCCGACGAGCACGATCGGGACGGTGCCGATGATCACGAGCCAGCCCATGCGGACGTCGGGGTCGGTGCGCGGGATCTTGCCGGTCATGCCGGCGAACCAGCGCGAGACGATGCGGGTGATGTCACGCCAGAAGTAGATGACGACCGCCAGTTCGGTGCCGAGCTGCGTGATGGCGGTGAAGGTGGCGCCCGGGTCGAACTCGGCCGCCGCTCCGGGATCGCTGAAGAACAGGCCGACGAGCCGCAGGTGGGCGCTCGACGAGACGGGGAGGAACTCCGTGAGGCCCTGGACGAGGCCGAGCAGGAGTGCCTGGAGGAGATGCTCCACGCGGGTGACCCTTCTGGTGCGGGGGTTGCTAGTACGTCGACAACAAGTCCCGCAGGACGCGACTGCCAAAGGATAGTGCGTCGAGCGGCACCCGTTCGTCGACGCCGTGGAACATGGCCGGGAAGTCCATGCCCTCGTCGAGCCGGAGCGGGGCGAAGCCGTAGCCGGCGATGCCGAGGAGGCTGAGGGCCTTGTTGTCGGTGCCGCCCGAGAGCAGGTACGGCAGGACGGGTGCCCCCGGGTCGTGGCGGTCGAGTGTGGCGGTGATCGCGTCGACCAGTGGGCCCGAGAAAGGCGTCTCGAGCCCGATGTCGGTGTGCATCGTCTCGATCTCGACGTCGTCGCCGATCAGCGCCTGTACCTCGGCGAGCACGGCCTGTTCCTGCCCCGGCATGCATCGGATGTCGACCAGGGCCTCGGCCGTGTCGGGCACGACGTTGTGCTTGTAGCCCGCCGTCAGCATCGTGGGGTTGGTCGTCGTCCGCAGCGACCCGCGGATGAAGCCCTTGGCCGTGCCGGTGCGCAGGACCAGTTCGTCGGGGGCGACCTCGTGCACGTCGACGTCGAGGATGCGGGCCACCTCGCCCAGGAGAGCGGTCGTCGTGTCGGTCAGCACGATCGGCCACTGCTGGCGGCCGAGGACGGCCACGGCCTCGGCCAGGCGCGTCACGGCGTTCGCCTCGATCATCTGGGAGCCGTGGCCAGCGGTGCCCCGTGCCCGGAGCTTGACCCAGATCAGGGCCTTCTCGCCCGTTTGCAGCAGGTACGAGCGGCGTCCGTCGATGAACGTCGAGTAACCGCCGACCTCGCTGATCGCCTCGGTGGCGCCGTCGAACAACCCGGGGTGCTCCTTGACGAGGAAGTGCGAGCCGAGGACTCCCCCGGCCTCCTCGTCGGCGAGGAACCCCAGCACCAGGTCGCGGGCCGGTCGTTCCCCCGCCCGCAGGATGTCGCCGACGGCCGTCAACATCATGGCGTCCATGTTCTTCATGTCGACGGCCCCGCGCCCCCAGAGCATGCCGTCCTGCACGACCCCGCCGAACGGATCGACCGACCAGTTCGCCGGGTCTGCCGGCACGACGTCGAGGTGGCCGTGCACCACCAGGCCGGGCTTCGCCGGCTCTGCTCCCTCGACCCGGGCGATCACGCTGACCCGGCCGGGTTCGGACTCGAACAGCCGCGGCTCGAGGCCGAGGTCGCGGAGGGCCGCCTCGACGTACTCGGCCGCGTCGGCTTCTCCGTTCGACCGCCCGCCGCCGTAGTTCGACGTGTCGAACCGGATGAGGTCGCGGGCGATGCGGGCCGTCTCGTCGAGCTCGGGCTCGGTCGGGCCGGTGCTCGTGGGGGTCGTCGTCATGCGTCCCACGCTACCTGCCGCGCCCCTCACGCCGACGGACGTGGCGGTGGTCACGAGGGCCCTCCGAGCCGTGCTAATCTTTCGTGTCGGCTTCGGTCGGCACCATCCAGTCCGGGTGGCGGAAATGGCAGACGCGCTAGCTTGAGGTGCTAGTGCCCGTATAGGGCGTGGGGGTTCAAGTCCCCCCTCGGACACTCGAAACATCCTCTTCCGAGAGGCGTTTCACCAGATCTGTGTTGAGACAGAGGCTTGTTCGCAAGCGACGGAAGGCCCGCACACCCCGGTGTGCGGGCCTTCCTTGGTTCTCCGGCCTTCGTCGGTCGTCAGACCGCGCTGCCGGGGTTGCCGCTGGCGACGATCGAGCCGTTGATGCCCTGCGGGAAGAACCCGCCCTTGTCGATCTGGTTCGGCGTCAGGTACACGACGTTGAGCACGCGCTCGGCGGTCCGTCCGTAGACGATGGCGTTGGCGTCGGTCGGCACGAGGTTCTGGACGCCACCGAGGGTCAGGCCCTGGTCGTCGTCCGTCGACCCGTCGAGGGAGTCGCGGGCGTCCGAGATCTTCGTCGCGGGCACCTGCAGTCCCTTGGCGTTCAGCGTGGTGCGGATGATGCCCGCGTGGTAGGCCTCGACCGCGAGGATGCCGGCGGCCGCGCCGAGGTAGGTCTTGTTGTAGATCAGGGGTGCGGCCCCCTTGTAGGCGGTCACGCCGACGTCCTCGAAGATGAACGCCCCGAGCAGGAAGTTCTCCTCCGAGGCGAACGGGTCGAAGGTCTGGCCCGGCGTGATGACACCTGCCGCGAGGGCCGCCGCCGTGAAGCTGCTCTGCAGGTCGATCGCCGGTCGCGACACCTTCGCGCCGCCGAGCGCCGACCGCAAGAAGGAGACGTGCGCCTTCTCGTCCGCCGCGATCTCCTGCGCGATGCGCTTGACGATCGTGGTCTTGAACGGCACGGGTGCGCCGCCGACGACGCCGCCCTGGGGGTCGATGCCCGTGATCTGGTCGGCGGGCAGCCCCGAGCCGGTGACGGCCCGGAGGTAGAACTCCGCCTCGAGGTACTCGAGGTTGAGTGCGAAGTTCAGGATCGTCGCATCACTGATCACCTCGTCGGAGGGCGAGACGGCGGCCGCGGACTGGGCGGGCAGCGTCGCGGCGACCGCGGCGAGCCCCGTGCCGAGGCTCGTGACGCCGGCGGCGGCGAGCAGCCGTCGTCGATCGATCGGGGACTCGGCGCTCCGGGAGATGGCACTGCTGATGAAGCGTGTGTCGAACATCGTCGTTCCTTCGGGTGTGTTCGTGCAGCGAGGTGTGCCGTCGGTGCGCGCTCCCAGATGACGGCACCGGCGACGTCGGGGTCGGGTGACCCGTTCGGGGGACAAGCTAGCCCCCTCGCATCCCGTCCGGTAGCCCCCGCCTCCCCTGGTCGTCCCCGGCGCCCGTAGGGTCGGGTCATGTCGCTCTCGATGGCCGCCACGCGGGCCCTGCTGCGCTTCCGCCCCCGCTCGACCGAGTCCGAGGACTCGCTCGTCCGCTCGGTCGCCCGTCAGGGCTCCGCCGCGCCGGTCACGCGAGCGGTGCACCGCGTCGCGACCGTCGAGGAGGCGCGGGTCGGTGATGCCCGCGTCGTCACGCTCCGTCCGCGTCGAGCCCCGAGCGGCGTCCACGTGGTCTACCTGCACGGCGGTGCCTACGTGCACCCCGTCCTGGCCACGCACTGGAACCTGCTCGCGGGTCTCGTCCGCGCCTCCGGGGCCGTCGTCACCGTGCCCCTCTACGGGCTCGCCCCGGCCCACGACGTGGACGACGCGCTGCCTCTGCTGGACGCCGTCCTCGAGGACGTGCGCCGCGCCTCCCCGTCCCGGGTCGTCGTGGCCGGCGACTCGGCGGGCGGGGCGCTCGCCCTCGTCGCGGCGATGCGGGAACGCGACGCCGGCCGGCCCGTCCCCGACGCCGTCGTGCTCTTCTCGCCGTGGGTGGACGCCCTGCTCGACTCCCCCGCGATCGACGAGGTCGCGCCGCTCGACCCGATGCTCGCCCGCGACGGTCTCGTCGCCGCGGGGCGGTGGTGGGCCGGGGACCGCGATCCGGCCGACCCCCTCGTCAGCCCGGTGCGGGGCGACCTCTCGGGTCTCCCACCCGTGTTCGCCTATGCCGGCGACCGCGACCTGCTCACGCCCGACGTGAAGCGGCTGGCCGTCGGTGTGACCGCGGCGGGTGGACGCGTCGAGCTGCGGCTCTACCGCGGTGCCTTCCACGACTTCGTCGGCGCGCCCTGGACCCCGGAGGCGCGGCGGGCGCTCCGACACACCGCCTCGGTGATCCGCGGGGACGCGTCGACCGCGGGTCGGGCCGCACCGCCCCGCGCGTAGGGTCGCAGTCGGCGCGGCCACCGGTGCCCCGCCCCACGACGAGAGGGACCACACATGGAGTACGCACGACTGGGCACGAGCGGCTTGACCGTCTCGGCGGTGACCCTCGGCTGCATGAGCTACGGCGTGCCCGACCGCGGCACGCACGAGTGGAGCCTGCCCGAGGACGAGAGCCGCCCGTTCATCGCCCGGGCGCTCGAGCTCGGCATCACGACCTTCGACACGGCCGACGTCTACTCGGACGGCACCAGCGAGGAGATCGTCGGCCGGGCCCTGCGCGACTTCGCCACCCGCGAGGAGGTCGTCCTGGCGACCAAGGTGCACGGCCGCATGCGTCCCGGGCCCAACGGCGCCGGGCTCGGCCGGGGCCACGTGATGAGTGCGATCGACGACAGCCTGCGCCGGCTCGGAACCGACTACGTCGACCTGTACCAGATCCACCGCTTCGACCCGGAGGTGCCCGTGGAGGAGACGATGGAGGCGCTGCACGACGTCGTCAAGGCCGGCAAGGCCCGCTACATCGGGGCCTCGAGCATGTGGGCCTGGCAGTTCGCCACGATGCAGCACGCGGCCGACCTCGGCGGCTGGACGCGTTTCGTCTCGATGCAGGACCAGTACAGCCTGATCCAGCGCGAGGAAGAACGTGAGATGCACCCCTATTGCCTCGACCAGGGCGTCGGTGTGCTGCCGTGGTCTCCCCTGGCCCGCGGGAAGCTGACCCGCGACTGGGACGCCACCACGGTCCGGACCGAGACCGACCGCTTCGGTCAGACGCTCTACAAGCAGCGCGAGGACGGCGACCGGGCCGTCGCGCAGGCCGTCGCCGACGTCGCGGAGGCGCGGGGCGTCTCGCGCGCACAGGTCGCGCTGGCCTGGGTGCGGCAGCAGGACGCGGTCACCTCGCCGATCGTCGGGGCCACGAAGATGCAGCACCTCGACGACGCCGTGGCCTCGGTCGACCTGTGGCTCACGGACGACGAGCTGGACGCGCTCGAGTCGCCCTACGTGACCCGCGAGAACGAGGGGTTCTGACGCCGTCGCTCCGCTCGGTCGGCCGTGGCCGCGTCGGTCTAGGGTGAGCCGCACGGGCGGCGACGACGCCGACCGACCTCGACGAAGGGCAGCACCCATGGGCAGCGACGCCAACCACCACGAGCACGACCGGCCGAGCACCGGCGGACCCACCTCGGGCGAGGACGGCTCGTACGTCGACGACGACCTCGACGGCGGCGCCCGCACGCGTGGGCCGCACGACGGCGAGGCCGACGGCACCTACACCGAAGAAGCCGGCACGAGCGAGGGCGACGGGTCGTACGTCGACGCGCAGGTCCCGGACGAGCCGGCCGCCGACGGCGGACCCCACGACGGCGAACCGGACGGGTCGTTCACGCAGAGCGACCTCGACGGCGGCCGCTGACCGCACCGTCCGACGCGTGGCCGTGCCCGGCCCGGCTCTCAGGGGTGCCGGGCCGTTCGGCGTGTGGCGTTCCGGCAGGCGGCCCCGGGGGTACGGTCGTCTGAGGGAGGAACACATACATGACCAAGCGAATCGTAATTCTCGGCGGCGGTTCCGCCGGGCTCACCACTGCACTCGAACTGCAGAAGCGACACCCACCCCAGGCGGCGAGCATCACCCTCGTCGACCAGGCCCCGTACTTCACCTACCAGCCGTTCTTGCCCGAGGTCGCCGGTGGCCACATCGCGGCGCGCGACGTCACCGTGCCGCTGCGCAAGACGCTGAAGCGCACGAAGGTCGTCGAGGCGTCCGTCACCGGGCTCGACAGCGAGGCCAAGAAGGTCACCGTCACCAGCGCGGACGGCGAGTCGACCGACATCGCCTACGACCAGCTGGTCGTCGCCCTCGGCGCCGTCACCCGCACCTTCCCGACCCCGGGGCTCGCCGAGAACGGCGTCGGCTTCAAGAGCGTCGAAGAGGCGCAGTACGTCCGTGACCGCATCCTCGGCAACATCGCCGAGGCGGCCAGCGTCAAGGACCCGGCCGTCCGACGCAAGCTCCTGACCGTCGTCTTCGTCGGCGGCGGCTACACCGGCGTCGAGGCCCTCGCCGAGTTGTCCGACGCCGCGAACTCGGCCGTCGACACGTTCCCGAACCTGTCCCGCGACGAACTGCGCTTCGTGCTCGTCGAGGCCCTCGACCGCGTCGCTCCCGAGGTCGGCCCCGAGCTCTCGAAGTGGACACTCGGCCAGTTGCGCGGTCGCGGCATCGACATCCGCCTCAAGACGACGATGCCCTCGTGCGTCGACGGCGACGTCGTGCTGAGCGACGGCGAGACCATCCCCGCGGGCACGATCGTCTGGACGGCCGGCGTCAAGCCGAACCCCGTGCTGGGCGACATGGGCCTGCCCCTCGGCCCGAAGGGACACGTCAACGTCAGCGCGACGCTGCAGGTGCAGACCGAGGACGGCCAGAAGCTGGACGGCGTCTGGGCTCTCGGCGACGGGGCGCAGGTCCCCGACCTCCTCTCCGAGAAGCAGCCCGCCTACTACCCGCCGAACGCGCAGAACGCCGTGCGTCAGGCGGTCACCGTGGCCGACAACGTCATCGCCACCCTCTCGGGCGAGCCCGTCAAGGAGTACCGCCACGAGTCGCTCGGCACCGTGGCGAGCTACGGCATCGGCAAGGGTGCGGCCAGCATGTTCGGCCTGCAGCTCAAGAACGTGCCGGCCTGGATGGCCCACCGCGGCTACCACCTGTACGCGATGCCGACGCTCAACCGCAAGTTCCGCATCCTGTCCGGCTGGGTGACGAACTTCGTCGGTGGGCGCGACACGACTCCGCTGGTCGGCCTCGGCGACCCGCGTGCGGGCTTCCTCAAGGTCACGCCCAAGGTCGACGCGAAGAAGTAGACGCGAGCGACCGACAGAAGGAGGCGCGTCCCGGGTGACCGGGGCGCGCCTCCCTCGTCGTCGGTGCGGTCGAGCGGCCCGGCGCCCGGCTCAGGCGGTGGTGAGTCGCCGCACGGCCTCGCGTACGATCTCGCGCTGGAGGGCGGGGTCGAGGACGACACCCGGGTGCGCCTCGCCGAGACCGGGCAGGTTCTGCCAGGCGCAGGCGAGCGACATGACGAGGGCGAAGATGTCGTCGCTGCTCCAGGACACCGTCACGGCGGGGTCGCCGCGAAGACGGTCGAGCTGTGACAGGGCGGCGTCCTGGACCGAGCGCAGGGTGGGCACCGAGGCCTCCCAGTCGTGCTCGCCCTCGAGCCGGGCCCAGGCGAGGAGCCGGTTGTGGTCGGGGTGGGCCTGCATGTGGTCGAAGACGGCCAGGGCGAACTCCTCGACGCTCGCGGCGGGGCGGGACGCGGCGTCCCCCATGGTCTCGAACGTGCCGTTCAGGACGGTCGTGAAGAGCGATCGTTTGTCACCGAAGTTCGCGTAGAGACGCTCTTTGCTGCAGCCTGCCTCGGCGGCGATGCGGTCGACGCGCGCCCCGGCCAACCCGTGTCGCGAGAACTCCGCCGTCGCGGCCTCGAGGATGGCTCGACGGGTCTCAGCGGCATCGGTTCGCATCGGATCACCGTAGCCGACTTACGAACCAACCAACTAGTAGGTAGGGTGGTCCGTCGTCCCCCAGAGAAACAGGTACCGCAGTGACCACCGTCGCCCCCGCCCCCACCGAGACGCGTTCGTCGCGCCGCTGGTGGGTGCTCGTCATCGTCGCCCTCGCGCAACTCGTCGTCGTCCTCGACGGCACCATCGTCAACATCGCCCTGCCCGACGCCCAGGCCGACCTCGGCCTCAGCGACGAGAACCGCCAGTGGGTCGTGACGGCCTACGCGCTCGCCTTCGGCGCGCTGCTGCTGCTCGGTGGTCGGATCGCCGACTTCTGGGGGCGCAAGCGCACCTTCATCGTCGGGATGGTCGGATTCGGCGCCGCCTCGGCGTTCGGGGGACTCGTGCAGACCGGCGGCGAGCTGATCCTCGCCCGTGGCCTGCAGGGCGTCTTCGCCGCCCTGCTCGCCCCCGCGGCCCTCGCCGTGCTCACCACCACCTTCGCGTCGGGACGTGACCGGAACACCGCCTTCGCGGTCTTCGGTGCCATCTCGGGCGCCGGCGCGGCCGTCGGGCTCGTGCTCGGCGGCGTGCTGACCGAGTTCGTCAGCTGGCGCTGGTGCCTGCTCGTCAACGTGCCCATCGTGCTCGTCGCCATCGTCGCCGCCGCCTTCGTCGTGAGCGAGAGCCGGGCCGAGGGTCGCAACCGCCTCGACGTCGTCGGGACGATCGTCGTCGCCGCCGGCCTCGCCAGCCTCGTCTACGGCTTCACCCGGGCCGAGGACGGCTGGGGGTCGGCCGTCGTCATCGGCTTCATCGCCCTGGGGGCCGGCCTGCTCGCCCTGTTCGTCGTCGTCGAGCGACGGAGTGACCATCCGCTGCTGCCGATGCGCGTGCTCGCCGACCGCGTGCGGGGCGGGGCCTTCCTGGTGCAGCTGATCGTCGGCAGCGTCATGATCGGCGCCCTGCTGTACCTGACCTTCCACCTGCAGATCGTCCTCGGCTTCGGTCCGCTCGAGGCGGGGCTCGCCAGCCTGCCGATGACGCTGGTCATCATGGTCTGCGCTCCCCTGCTCACGAAGCTGCTGCCGGTCGTCGGCCCTCGCCCGATGATGATCGTCGGGCCGCTCGTCGCCGGGGCGGGGTTGCTCTGGCTCGCCACGCAGATCACGGCCGACGGCTCGTACGCCGTCCAGGTGCTGCCGGCCCTGCTCGTCATGGGCGTCGGCCTCGCCGGCGTCTTCGTGCCCATGCAGAACCTGGCGCTCAGCCGGGTCGCGCCGCACGACGCCGGTGCCGCCAGCGCGACCTCGAACGCCATGATGCAGATCGGCGGATCGATCGGTCTCGCCGTGTTCACGAACCTCTACGCCGGTGCCGTCGCGTCCTCGACGTCGACGGTGGGCGGGCCGCTCGGTGCTCTGGTCGACGGCTATTCGGTGGCGTTCCTGGCCGCCGCGATCGCCATGCTGCTCGCGGCGCCGATCTCGTTCTTCCTCATCCGCGGCCGCAAGGAGGACCTGCTGCCCACCGAGGCGCCCGTGCACCTCGGCTGATCAGGCCGGGGTGGGCGTGCCGGCGGCGGTCCGGGGCAGGCGGATCGCCGCCCCGGCCGCCACGGCCAGCAGGACGGCCGCGACTCCGAACGCCGCGGGGTACGAGACCGTGTCGACGAGCAGGCCTGCGACGAGCGGTCCGGCGATCGCCCCGACGTCGGAGCACATCGAGAAGATCGCGACCGGACGACCGCCCCGGGCGCCCGCGGCGTCGCCGACGAGCGCTGCCGGCGCGGTGCCCATGAACGCTGTCGCCACGCCGTAGACGCAGAGCAGGGCGCCGAGGGTCCAGACGTCCGACGCGAGCGACACCGCGAACAGGGTCACGGCGGCCACCGCGAACGCACCGATCACGGCCGGTCGACGGCCGACGGTGTCGACGAAGCGCGCGGCCGGTGCCAGCGCGAGGGTCTGGGCCACCGCCGACGCGGCGAAGAGCAGGCCCGTCCACGCCGTCGGACCGCGCAGGACCTCGACCACGAGGACGGGGACGAGGGCGCTGCGCACCCCCAGCGACGACCAGCCCTGCGCGAAGTTGGCCACGCACGCGGTCCGGAACCGCACGTCGCGCAGCACGACCCCGAGGGGCACCGGAGGCGCGGTGACGATCGTCGAGGAGTGCTGCGGTGCCCGGCGCAAGAGCACGACGCCGACCAGGCCGGCCACGGCGAGCGTGCCCGCGTAGAAGAAGAACGGCGCCGTCAACGAGACGGTGGCGAGCAGTCCGCCGAGGGCCGGCCCGGCCATCCCGCCGACGAGGAACCCGCCCTGGTAGAAGCCGACGGCCCGGGCCCGGAGCGACGGATCGGTGGCGCCGAGCAGCAACGTCATCGCCGCGATGCTGAACATGGCCGAGCCGATGCCGCCCGCGCCCCGGAGCAGGAGGAGTTGCGGGTAGGTCTGGGCGAGCCCGGCGAGCCCGCTCGACAGTGCCACGATGCCGATGCCCACCGAGAGCACGACCCGCTCGCCCATCAGGTCGATGAGTCGCCCCACGAACGGACTCGCCACGAGGCGCATGAGGGCGAAGGCCGAGAGGACGGCGCCCACCAGGGCGTGGTCGACGCCGAAGCTGCGGGCGTAGACCGGCAGGACGGGGACGACCACGCCGAAGCCGACCATGACGAAGAAGGCGATCACGCCGAGGACGTAGACGTCGCGGGTGAGACGGGGGCGGTCGACGTCGGCGACGCGGGGGCGGAACGGGAGCACCGACACAGGCTACGGGGCGTGGAGTGTGACGTCGTGTGTCAGCACGGACGACAGCACGAGCCCGGGTCGTGAGGATGGCCTCATGACTCGACGAATCCGGTTCAACGCCTTCGACATGAACTGCGTGGGGCACCAGTCCCCCGGTCTCTGGCGGCACCCCGACGACCGCTCGGCCGACTACACGAAGCTGAGCTACTGGACCTCCCTCGCGCGCCTCCTCGAGGAGGGCGTCTTCGACGGGCTCTTCATCGCCGACGTGCTGGGCACCTACGACGTCTACGGCGGCAACCACGACGCGGCCCTGCGCCACGGCACCCAGACCCCGGTCGGCGACCCGGTGCTGCTCGTCTCGGCCATGGCCGCCGCGACCGAGCACCTCGGCTTCGGCATCACGGCCGGCACGGCCTACGAGCACCCCTACCCGTTCGCCCGGCGCATGTCGACGCTCGACCACCTGACGGAGGGGCGGGTCGGCTGGAACGTCGTCACCGGCTACCTGCCGAGCGCCGCCCGCAACATGGGGGCCGACGACCAGCTCGACCACGACACCCGCTACGACCAGGCGGACGAGTACCTCGAGGTCCTGTACAAGCTGTGGGAGGGGTCGTGGGAGGACGACGCCGTCGTGCGCGATCGCGAGTCGGGCGTCTTCACGGACCCGACGAAGGTCCACGAGATCGGCCACGACGGCACGTACTACAAGGTGCCCGGCATCCACATCGCCGAGCCCAGCCCTCAACGCACGCCCGTGATCTACCAGGCGGGTGCCTCGCCGCGGGGCATCCGCTTCGCCGCCGGCAACGCCGAGTCGATCTTCGTGGCCGCCCCGACCAAGGAACGCCTGGCCGCGACGGTCGGCAAGATCCGGGACGCTCTCGAGGCCGCGGGCCGCGACCGCTACTCGGCGCGCATCTACACGTTGCTGACCATCATCACCGACGCCACCCCCGAGGCGGCCCGGGCCAAGCACGACGAGTACCGGCGCTACGCCTCCCACGAAGGGGCCCTGACGCTGATGTCGGGCTGGATGGGCGTCGACCTGTCGACCTACTCGCTCGACGACCCCGTGGGTGACGTCGAGAGCAACGCCATCCAGTCGGCACTCGCGAACTTCCAGGCGCAGGAGGGCGACGCGGGGAAGGAGTGGACGATCCGCGACATCGCCGAGGCGGCGGGGATCGGCGGCCTCGGACCCCGCATCGTCGGGTCCGGCGAGGAGATCGCCGACCAGTTGCAGGAGTGGGTCGACGAGACCGACGTCGACGGGTTCAACCTCGCCTACGCGATCACTCCCGGCACGTTCGAGGACGTCGTCGAGCACGTCATCCCCGTGCTCCAGGCCCGGGGCGTCTATCCCACCGGGTACGAGCCGGGCACGCTGCGGCAGAAGCTGTTCGGGCGCGGAGACCGGCTGCCGGACGAGCACCACGGGGCGCGGTACAAGGTCTCGACCGGAACCCGCGTCGACTGACGGAGGCCCTGCGGGGCGAGGATCTGAGGATCGTTACAACGGCGTGTCGGCGAAAGTCAACACGCCGTTCCCATCAGGGCTTTCGTCCGTCGGATTTCATAACGGCAGGCGACTCTCGGGCTCCCGGAAGGGTGGTCGGCGACATGACGCGGCGTGGGGGCCGTGGTTAGTGTGGACGTCGGTCGCCTCTCGGGGAAGCGACGATTCGGACTGATGGTCGTTGCTCAGAGGAGATGGTCTGCTTGGCGTGGGATTTCGTGGTGGACCGGTGGAGCCAGATCTGGTTCGCCTCCTGGCAGCACTTCTCCCTCGTGGTGCAGTGCCTCGTCCTTGCCGTGCTCATCTCGGTCGGGCTCGCCGCCCTCGTGCACCGCAGCCCCAAGCTCTACGCCCTGGCGAACGGCGTCTCCGCGGTCGGGCTGACCCTCCCGTCCTTCGCGCTCGTCGGCCTGCTGATCCCCTTCGCGGGCTTCGGCGTCGCGCCGTCGGTCATCGTCGTGACGTTCTTCGCCGCCCTGCCGATCTTGCGGAACGCCGTCGTCGGGCTCCACGAGGTCGACGGCTCCATCATCGAGTCGGCGCGGGGCATCGGCATGGGCAGGTTCCGCACCCTCGCGACCGTCCAGATGCCCCTCGCGTGGCCCATCATCCTCACGGGCATCCGCGTGAGCGCCCAGATGGTCATGGGCATCGCCGCGGTGGCGGCGTACGCGCTGGGGCCCGGCCTCGGCGGCTTCATCTTCTCGGGCCTGTCCCGACTCGGCGGGGCGAACGCGCTCGCCTCCGTGGTCACGGGCGTGGTGGGCGTCGTCCTGCTCGCCCTCGTCCTCGACCTCCTCCTCGTCGGCCTCGGCCGCCTTACCGTCTCGAGAGGCATCCGTGTCCAGAACTGACCCCACCCGCGCCTCCTCGTCCCCCTCGGACGAGGTCTCGGGCCGCAGCATCACCCTCGACCAGGTCACCAAGCGGTACCCCGGCCAGGCGAAGCCGGCGGTCGACGGCATCACCCTCGAGATCCCCGCGGGCAAGATCGTCATGCTCGTCGGGCCCTCCGGCTGTGGCAAGACCACGACCCTGAAGATGATCAACCGGCTGATCGAGCCCTCCGAGGGCCGCATTGTCCTGGGCGACGACGACGTCACCTCCATCGACGGCGACGAACTGCGCCGGCGCATCGGCTACGTGATCCAGGCCGGCGGGCTGTTCCCGCACATGAGCGTCGCGGCGAACATCGCGATCGTGCCGAAGATGCTCGGCTGGTCGAAGGAGCGCATCTCGGCCCGCGTCGACGAGCTGCTCGAACTCGTGTCGCTCGATCCGGCCACGTACCGCGACCGCTACCCGCGCGAGCTCTCGGGTGGTCAGCAGCAGCGGGTCGGCGTCGCGCGGGCACTGGCGGCCGATCCGCCCGTGCTGCTGATGGACGAGCCCTTCGGTGCCGTCGACCCCATCACCCGCCAACGCCTGCAGGACGAGCTGATCAACATCCAGCACGAGCTGCAGAAGACCATCGTCATCGTCACCCACGACTTCGACGAGGCCGTGAAGCTCGGCGACTGGATCGTCATCTTCTCCGAGGGCGCGCACATCGTGCAGTACGACACCCCGGAGCGCATCCTCGCCGAGCCCGCGAACGAGTTCGTCGAGAACTTCATCGGGTCGGGGGCCGGCCTCAAGCAGCTGACGTTGACGCGCGTGCGCGACGTCGACCTCGCCGAGGCCGTCGTCGCCCGCTCGGGCGAGTCCGCCGCCGACGTCCTCGTCCGGGTCGAGGCGGCCGGCCACGGCCACGCGGTCGTCGTCGACGACCGGGAACGACCCGTCTCGTGGCCCTCACGCCGCCAGCTCGGCCGGCTCGGCGTGCTGGGGTCGACACCCGACGCCGACCTGCCCGTCATCGGCAGCGGCGCCACCCTCAACGACGCACTGGACACCATGCTGGTCTCGAGTGCGGGCGCCGCGCTGGTCACGGGCCGACGCGACGCATTCATCGGCGTCATCACGGTCGAGGTCGTGATGGAGGCCATCACCCGGGCGCGCGCATCGGCGGCGGAGGCCCAACACGACGCGCCGGTGGGGACGAACACGGGCTCCTTCGACATCGTGCCGGGGGCCCCCGCGGACGACGAGGACGCGGCGTGACCGCCTCGGCCGCTCCGGCCTCGGTCGACGGGCGCTCGTCCGGTCGGCGTGGGCCCCGCCCGGCGTGGCTCGGACTGCTCGTGCAACCCGTGGCCGTGCTCGCCGTGTTCGCGGCGTTCGTCGTCTGGCTGACCACGGCCGACCTCACGACGGCCGAACGCACCACGCTCAACCCCTCCGACCTGTTGGCCTACACGGGCGAGCACCTCGCCCTCACGTTCGTGTCGGCCGCGATCGTGCTCGTGCTGGCCATCCCGCTCGGGGTGCTGCTGACCCGGCGCCCGTTCGTCCGCATCAGCGGACCCGTGCTCGTCGTCGCGAACTTCGGGCAGGCCGCTCCGGCCATCGGTCTGATCGTGCTGCTCGCGTTCTGGCTCGGCTTCACCTTCTGGGCGGCCGTCGTCGCGCTCGTGCTGTACGCGGTGCTGCCGGTGCTGCGCAACACCATGATCGGGCTGCAGAGCGTCGACGCCCGCCTCGTCGAGGCCGGTCGAGGCATGGGCATGAGCGCGTCCTCGGTCCTGCTCAAGGTCGAGCTGCCGCTGGCCGTCCCCGTGATGCTCTCGGGCATCCGCACGGCCCTCGTGCTGCTCGTCGGGTCGGCGGCCCTCGCCACGTTCATCGGCGCCGGCGGCCTGGGCCTGCTGATCACCACCGGGGTCAACCTCTTCCTGCCCCGGGTGCTCGTTTCCGGGGCCCTGCTCATCGCCCTGCTCGCCCTCATGATCGACTGGCTGGGTCGTGTCGTCGAGTACGTCGCCCGTCCGAAGGGACTCCGCGCATGACCACCTCCCACCTCCCCCGCCGGCTGCGCCGCGCCTCCTCGTGCCTCGCCGTCGTCGCCGCGGCGACGGTCGCGCTGACCGGGTGCGGTCTGCAACCGGCGACGGCCTTCGTGCCCGCGGTGGCGCCCGGCTCGATCCGCGCCATCGAGGGGCTGCCCGACGACGCGGCCATCACCGTGACGGCGAAGAACTTCACCGAGCAACTGATCCTCGGCAAGATCGCGGTGCTGGCCGCCCAGGCCGCGGGCTTCGAGGTGACCGACATGACGAACGTGCCGGGGTCGGTGGCGGTGCGACAGCTGATGCTCGACGGCACGGCCGACATGACCTACGAGTACACCGGCACCGCCTGGCTGACCTACCTCGCCGAGGCGGAGGGCATCCCCGACCAGCAGGAGCAGTACGAGGCCGTTCGCGATGCGGACGCCGACAACGGACTGACCTGGCTCGAGCCCGCGCCCCTTAACAACACCTACGCCATGGCCGTCCGGGCCGAGGCCGTGCCCGAGTTGGGCGACATCACGTCGCTCTCACAGATCGCCGACCTGCCCGTCGACCAGCGCACCTTCTGCGTCGAGGCAGAGTTCAACTCTCGGGCCGACGGCTTCGCCCCCATGCTCGCGGCCTACGGGCTCGAACTCGGGGCCGCGGACGGCGTGCCGACGAGCAACGTCAGCATCCTCGACACGGGCACGGTCTACACCGCGACGGACCGGGGCAGCTGCAACTTCGGCGAGGTCTTTACGACCGACGGTCGGATCGACTCGCTCGACCTCGACGTGCTCGAGGACGACCGCGGGTTCTTCCCCGCCTACAACGCCGCCCCGGTGCTGTCGACGGCCACGCTCGAGGAGTACCCGCAGCTGGCCGAGGTGTACGACGAGATCTCACCCGCCCTCACCGACACCGAGATGCGCCGCCTCAACCTGGCGGTCGACGTCGAGGGCCAGGAGCCGGCCGACGTGGCCTTCGACTGGATGGTCGAGCAAGGATTCGTCACCCGTCCGTGACACGCGGGCGAGGGTGATTGTGACGGGTGATGCGCCCCTCGACCGGTCGGTCGGGGGGCGCTGTCCGTCTGTACCCCACCGGTGTCCTCCGAGAGGGGGACGAGGTCGGATGAACGACACGTGTCGTGATGGTGAACGCCGTCCTCGTTCGCGTGTCGAGCATCCGTTGGTAGGTGTGATCAGGCCTCTGATCAGGTATTTTGCAGAGGGTGACCGGATGCTCGCGTCCTGCCTTCGGAGGGACACGCCGCACCGGCCCGTTTCACGGCTCCTTGTCACCCCCGCACGGGTGACACGATGGGGGTCGGGAGTCACCCGTTCGGGTGTCGGCAACAGGGGGGACACGACCGCCCCCGAACGGGGGGTCTCGATGGGCTCCTGCGTCGGGTGCCCCCCGAACTAGAGTCACAGCATCCTCCTGGTCGACCCGAAATCACCAGGAACCCGAGAAACCCGACCCTCTCCCCGGGAGCTCGTGCTCCCACATCACCGCACCGACCCGAATCGTGCGCCGAGCAGACCCGCTGCCCGGCGCGCCCGTCGCCGCCCCGGCCGCCGTCGCGCACCCTCGTGACGTCCGTGCCGCGGCGCGACGCCTGGGCGGTCGATCGAACCCGAATCTCGATCGACCGCCCGCCACCGCCCCGTCGTCACCACCGACGTGGGCGTGCCGTCGCCTACCCGAACCCGAGACCCGATGTCCAGCACGCAGAGCGAACTCCGCTCAGTCCTGGTCGGACCGTCGTCACCCCGACGGATCGACCCCCCGTTCGACCTGCCCGAGTCGGAGGCTCCCCTCGCCTCCCCCGCCGCGACACACGACGCCGAGTCCGGCGCGGCCTGGGCTCGCCGCTACCGGCGCCGCCTCCGCCTCGTCGACACCGTCGTCCTGACCCTGAGCATCGTCGGTGCCGTCGCGGTGGACGCCGCGAGGGCCATCGCCGCCGGTCGGGGCTCGGACGCGACCACCCTCGTCGAGTCGGTCGGCTCGCCCGTGCTGCCCGTCGTCGTGGGACTGGTCTGGACCCTGTGCCTGACGCTGCACCGCACCCGCGACCTCGCAGTCGTCGGCAGCGGCGTCGTCGAGTACAAGCGCCTCCTCACGGCCAGCGTCTGGGCGTTCGCCGTCGTGGCGATCGGGTTCGCGTCGGTCGGTCACATCGGTGGCGAGGGCTACTTCCTCGTGGCGCTGCCCGTCGGCGGGGCCGGCCTGGTCGTCGGCCGGTGGACGATGCGGCGTTGGCTCGAGCGTCAGCGTGCGAAAGGTCACTACCTCTCGAGGGCGGTCGTCGTGGGGTCTCGCGACGACATCGCGGACGTCGTCCGTCGCATCGACAAGACGAGCGGTGCCGTGTACGACGTCGTCGGGGCCGCCGTCCCGGACGCCGACCCGCGGGGCATCGTCGTCGGAGGTCGCGTCGTCCCCGTGGTGGCCGACCTCGACGGGGTCCCCCGTGCGGTCTGGCGTCTGGGCGCCGAGAGCGTGATCGTCGCCGGCGAACCCGGTCGTGGCCGCGAGTACCTCCGCGACCTCGGATGGTCGCTGGAGGGACGCGCGACGGAGCTCGTCATCGCCTCGCGACTGACGAACGTCGCCGGGCCGCGCATCCACTACCGTCCGGTCGAGGGTCTTCCCCTGATGCACGTCGAGCTGCCGCAGTTCGACGGCCCGCGGCACGCCCTCAAACGTCTGTCCGACCTGGTGCTGGCGTCCGCCGCCCTCGTCGTCCTCGCGCCGGTGTTCGCGGTGGTCGCCCTCGCGGTGCGGCTCGACGGCCCCGGCCCGGTGTTGTTCCGCCAGCGCAGGGTCGGCCGGGACGGGCGCACCTTCGAGATGCTGAAGTTCCGTTCGATGGTCGTCGACGCCGAGAGCCGTCTCGCCGACCTGACGCAGGCCGACGAGGGCGCCGGCCTCCTCTTCAAGATGAAGTCCGACCCCCGGGTCACCCGCGTCGGCGGTGTCCTCCGCCGCTGGTCGCTCGACGAGCTGCCCCAGCTGTGGAACATCGTCCGGGGCGAGATGAGCGTCGTCGGGCCCCGGCCGCCCCTCCCCCGCGAGGTCGAGGGGTACGAGGACCACGTCCACCGACGTCTCTACATCAAGCCCGGTCTCACCGGCATGTGGCAGGTGAACGGGCGCAGCGACCTCAGCTGGGAGGAGAGCGTCCGTCTCGACCTCTACTACGTCGAGAACTGGTCGCTGACGGTCGACTTCGTCATCATGTGGCGCACCGTCCGCGTGCTCTTCGAGCACCGGGGAGCGTATTGAGCCCGTCCAGCAGCATCCGAGACCACCACGGGCCGTTCACGGGCCCGGACCACGCTCACGACGACAGGGGAGACAGCATGTCCGTCGACATCAGGCACTACAGGGACCGCGAGTCCGCACCGGCGGCGACCGCCGCACCGACGGTGACCGCCGCACCGGCCACTCGGGAGGACGCCCGCGCGGGCGTCGACCTGCCCGAACTCCCCCGCCGCCGGAGGGGATCGCGTCGCAGCCGGGTGCTGCTCGTGCACTCGTCCGACGAGATGTACGGCTCGGACCGGATCGTCCTCGAGGTGGTCGGCGAGCTCGCCGCCCGCGACGACCTCGACGTCACGGTCTGGCTGCCCTCCGACGTCGCTGTCGGGCCCCTGGGTCCGAGGCTGCGCGAACTCGGCGCACGCGTCGAGCGGACGCCCCTGCCGATCCTGCGCCGGACCCGGCTCGGGCCGCTCGGACTCGTCCGCCTGGCCCGTGACGCGGCCCGTACGGCGCTCCGCTTGTCCGGACGCCACTTCGACCTCGTCTACTGCGCGACGAGCGCGTGTCTCGTCGTCGCTCCCGTCGCCCGGGCCATGGGCGTCCGCCGCGTCGTGGGACACCTGCAAGAGCCCTGGAGCGCCGGTGACCGTCGTGGCCTCCGTCCTCTGGCCCGCGCCTGCACCTCGCTGGTCGCCGTGTCGCGCTCGGTGCTCGACTCGTCCGGCCTCTCGGACGACTCGCGTGCGGTCGTGGTCCACAACGGCGTCTCGGACCGGTCGATCGCCGCGAGCGACCGCACCGAGGGCCGCGAGCCCCAGTACGTGGTGGCGAGCCGATGGAACGGCCACAAGGGCCACGCGACGCTGCTCACCGCCTGGAACGCGGCGGGCTGCCCCGGTCAGCTCGTCGTCCTGGGCGGCCCCCCGGCCGTCGGCTCCTCGGTCGACGTGCCGGGTCTCGTCGCCGCCATCGTCTCGCGGCCCGAGACGGTCGTCGTCGTGGGAGAGGTCGACGACGCGTCGCCCTACCTGCGCGACGCCGACGCGGTCATCCTGCCGACCGACACCCTCGAGGGGTTCGGACTCGTGACCCTCGAGGCGTTCAGTCAGGGGCGTCCCGTCATCGCCAGCCGCTCCGGTGGTCCGGAGGAGGTCGTCGACGAGGGCCGCACGGGCTGGCTCTTCGACCGTCGCGACGTCGACGGCCTGACGGCGATCCTCGCGTCGATGGACGTCTCCACCCTGGCCGTCGCCGGGCGCCACGCCCGCGAGGCCTACCTGCAGCGGTTCACGCCGGAACGCATGCGCCGCCGCATCGGTGCCGTCGTCACGCGCGAACTGCACACGGCCGACGTCGACTCGCTGGCGGTGGCCTCGTGAGCGACACCACCACGACCTCTGCGTCGACCACGGCCCGACCCGCCGTGCCCCGTGCCGTGCGGCCCGCCCTCGCCGCCCTGGCGTCGGCCCAGAAGCCGTCGACGGGTGCGCCCGCCTACTCGCGCTTCGTCAACCGCCGCCTCGGTCGCTGGGCCGCCGCGGTGGCCTACACGCTGGGTGCGACGCCGAACCAGGTCACCGCTCTGAGCGCGGCGTGCACCTTCGCGGGCATCGCCGTCCTCGCCCTCGCGCCGTCCGGCATCGGCACGGCCGTGGCCGTCGTCCTGCTCCTCGTCGTGGGATACGCGCTCGACTCGGCCGACGGGCAGGTCGCCCGACTCCGTGGTGGCGGCAGCCCCGCGGGCGAGTGGCTCGACCACGTCATCGACGCGACCAAGATCGCGGTGCTGCACCTGGCCGTCTTCGCGTCGTGGTTGCGTGAACCGGACGGTCGCGAGGCCCTGCTGGCCGCACCGCTCGTGTACCAGGTCGTGGCGACGGTCGCGTTCTTCGCCATCGTCCTGACCGATCAGCTCCGCCGGGCGGAGGCGGCCCGGACCGGCGTCGCCGCGCCCGTGGGACGTCGTACAGGGCTGCTCTACTCCCTGGCGGTCGTCCCGACGGACTACGGCCTGATGTGCCTCGCATTCGTCCTGTTGGCCTGGCCGCCCGCGTTCACCGTGGTCTACCTCGCCCTCCTCGTCGCCAACGCCGGCTACCTCGTCCTCGCCTTGCCGAAGTGGTTCCGCGAACTGAAGTCCGTGACGCCCCCGTCGATCGGGTCGAGGCCGTGAGCCGCGAGGGCGCACCTGCCCGACGTGCCCTCGTCGGTGGTCTCGGTCGGGCCCTGTCACGCCATGCCGCGCTCGTCGGCGTGGCGGCCCTCCTGGGGGTGGCCGCCGGCGTCGGCGCGTCGCAAGCAGCTCCGGCAGGTTGGCGCGCCGAGGCGACCCTCCTCGTCCGCGTCGAGTCCCCGGGATCGGGCCTCGCGGCCCGAGGGCAGTTCCCTCAGCAGCGCGTGGCGTCCTACGCCGAGCTGGGTACGAGCCCCGAGGTCCTCGGGCCGGTCGCCGCCGACCTCGGCGTGCCCGTCGACGAACTCGCCGAACGGGTCTCGGTGGTCAACCCGGGCGGCACCGCCGTCCTCCGCGTGCAGACGACGGCCGGGACGCCCGACGAGGCGGCCTCGCTGGCCGATGACGTCGCGGAGAGCCTCACGGCGGTCGTGGACCGCGTGGAGTCCCAGGGCGATCCGGACGGTCGGACCGTCGCGCTCGACCTCACCTCCCCCGCGGCCGTGCCGACGACGCCTGACGAACCGGGCCTCGCGCTGACGATGCTCTCGGGACTCCTGGCCGGTCTGGCCGTGGGCCTCGCGGGCGCGCTCGTCCTCTCCCGTGCCCGGCCGACGGTCGACTCGGTCGACGACGTCCGCCGGATCACGGGGCTCCCGGTCGTGGGACAGCTCCCGGGGGCCCTCCGACACGTCGACGACCCGGTCACCGGGGTCTCGTCCGCCCGGACCCGCACGGCCCTCCGCGAGATCGTCCAGAACACGCGGGCACTGCGCGGCGGCGCACTGCCCGCCACGCTCCTGCTGGCACGGACCGATTCGGTCCGCGAGGCGGTCGGCGTCGACGGCGGTCTCGCGCGCGCCGTCGTCGAGCTCGGCGCCACCTGCGCCCTGGTCCAGTCCGACTTCGACACCCGCACCCTGTCCCGCCCCTCGACGGTGCCCGTCGGCGCCGTGCCCGAGGAGGTCGAGGCCGACCGGCACGGATACGACCGCGTGCCGGTGCCCGACGGGGTCGTGGCGTCGTCCCGTCATCTGGTCCGCTCCGGGACCCACGCGTTCTTCGCCGCCCTCCGGGAGGACTACGACGTGTCCGTCGTGCAGGCTTCGAGCGACTCCCACCCGCTCGCGTTGCGCAGCGTGACCGACGAGGTCGACGGCGTGCTGCTCGTCGTCCGGTCCGGCGTCACGACCGCCGAGTCCCTCCGGAGCCTGAGCGCCGAACTTCTCAGCCTGGACGTCCAGCCCGTGGGCGTCGTGCTGACCGGTGTGCCCCCGTGGCGCCGGGTCCTGGTGCGTGCCACCTGGCTCGACGACGACATCCGCCAGCCGGTCGCGGAACCCGCCCCTTCCTTCAGCATCGCCGACCTCGTCGACCACGCCGGCGGGACCCGTCCGCTCCAGGACCTCCCCCGCCTCCGACGCCGGCCCGGTGCCCTGTCGTGACCACACCCGAGCAGCACCCCTCCGAGAGGACCACACCCGTGGACGTCATCCCCACCCCCGCCACCGGCCTCGCCCTCGACCCCGTCGAGGTCGGGAGAGGACGAGGAGGCGCGGGCCGGGTCGGCTACGCGGCCGGCGCCTTCGACCTGTTCCACATCGGCCACCTGAACCTGCTGCGGCACGCGTCCGCGCAGTGCGACCACCTCATCGCCGGGGTCGTGTCCGACGAGATGCTGCAGGTGACGAAGGGGATCTCGCCGGTCGTCCCCCTCGCCGAACGACTCGAGATCGTCCGTCACATCGACGTCGTGGACGGCGTCCACGCCGAGACGGTGCCCGACAAGATGGACGTCTGGCGCGAGCTGCGTTTCGACGTCTTCTTCAAGGGCGACGACTGGCGGGGCACCGAGAAGGGCCTCCGGCTCGAGCGCGAGTTCGGGGAGGTGGGGGTCGAGGTCGTCTACTTCCCGTACACGATGAGCACGTCCAGCACGGTCCTCCGTCGCGCGCTCCGGGCCCTCTCGGGTGCACCGGGCCACGGCGCCGAACCGGTCACCGTCGGCGACTCCGTCCGGCTCCAGGGCTGACCGGTCCTCCCCAGCCCGGCATCGCCCGTCGACGACGGTGGCGACTGGGGAGAACCCACCGAGCGTCGTGGCGGCCCGAGATGCTCGATCCATGACACTCACCTCGGTCCTCGACACCACCCCCGCCCGACCGCCCGACGACGGGATCGGGGCCCGCGACGAGTGCGACCCGGCACGGGCCGTCGATCCGCACGCGCCCGTCCGCGACGTCGCCGACCTCGTCCGGCACGTCGAGGCCATCGTCCCCGTGGCGGTGCGTCGGCAGCTCTGGACGTTGTTCTTCGACGACGACGACGTCCCCCTGCCCCTCATGGTGCCGCTCGAGGGCATCCCCGAGGTGCCCGACACCTCCGCCCTGGACCACTACGGTGACGCCCTGGCGGCCGTCGCCACGGAGTTCGGCGCCGGGACCGTGGCGTTCGTCCTCGAGAGGGTCGGGGCCGCGTCGTGCGGTCCTTCGGATCGTCGGTGGGCTGAAGGGCTCCGGGCGCTCGGTCGAGCACGACCGTTCGAGGTCCGACCGGTCCTGCTGTGCGGCGACGACGGCGTGTCCGTGCTCGACGCGGGCCGCGGAACGGGCGGACGCACAGCACGGGGTGGTGTCCCTCAGGCGTCCTCGAGCCCCGTCCGCCTGGTCGACATCGTCCGCCTGCCCTGACCCTGCTCGCGGTCGACGAGGCGCCACCAGGCGGTCTCGGCGAGTTCCGGGGACGTGTAGACGCCCAGTCGGGCCGGCTCGGCGTCGGTCGGACTCCACCGGCTGAGCCGGTACCCGCCGCCGAAACGCTCGACGACAGCCTCGGGGGCCGCCTCGGGATCGGCGCGCACGGTCCACCGATCGGGGACGTTCTCGTCGAGCATCGGTCGATCGTACCCGGGTCAGGCGCGCTGGCCGAGGCGACCGCGCAGCACGTCGATGCGCTTCTGGATCTGCTCGGTGCTGGCCTGGGCGACCGACGGCCCCCCGCTGATGCGCCTGAGGTCGGCGTGGATCAGCCCGTGCGGCTCGTTCGAATGACGTGACCAGATCGACACCAGCCTGCTGAGCTCTTGCCGCTGCTCTTTGATCGTCTGGTAGAGCGGCCGGGCCTCGTCGACCGGAACGGTCGTCGGCAACCCGGTCTTCGGAGCCCGTCGTGCCTGAGTCGCCTGGCGCTGCCGCAGCAGGTCGCGCACCTGATCGGGCTCGAGCAGACCGGGGATGCCGATGAAGTCGAGTTCTTCGAGACTGCCGATCTCGCCTCCGGTGCCGAACTCGCCTCCGTCGTAGAGCACCCGGTCGAACGACGCCTGCGAGTCGAGGGCCTCGAACGGTTGCTGCTCGAGAAGGCTCGACGCCTTCTCGTCGCGGTTGGCCGCAGCCATCATGTCTTCCTCGGGCGCGAACAACCCGTCGTCGGCGTCGGTGGGCCGGTCGAGCGCGTGGTCGCGTTGCAGCTCGAGCTGGTTGGCCAGGGCCATCAGGCTGGGCACGCTCGGCAGGAAGATCGATGCGGTCTCACCCCGTCGCCGGGCCCGGACGAACCGACCGACGACCTGGGCGAAGAAGAGCGGCGTCGAGGCCGAGGTGGCGTACACGCCGACGGCGAGCCGCGGGACGTCGACGCCTTCGGACACCATGCGGACGGCGACCATCCAGCGGCTGTCACCGTCGGAGAAGGCCTGGATGCGGTCGGAGGCGGCCTTCTCGTCGCTCAGGACGACGGTCGGGCGCTCGCCCGTGAGCTTCTGCAACACCGCCGCGTACTGCCGAGCCGCGGTGTGGTCGGTGGCGATGACCAGACCGCCGGCGTCGGGAACGCCCCGGCGCACCTCGGTGAGACGCTTGTCGGCCGCCGAGAGGACGGCCGGGATCCAGTCGCCCTGGGGTGAGAGCGCAGTGCGCCAGGCCTGAGCCGTGATGTCCTTCGTCACGGCTTCGCCGAGGGATGCGCTCATCTCGTCGCCCATCCGGGTGCGCCAGCGCATCTGCCCGGCGTACGCCATGAAGAGGACGGGACGTACGACACCGTCGGCGAGGGCGCGACCGTAGCCGTAGGAGTAATCCGCCCTCGAGGTGCGGATGCCGTGCTCGTCGGGCGCGTACTGCACGAACGGGATCGGTGCCGTGTCGGACCGGAACGGGGTGCCCGTCAAGGAGAGGCGGCGGGTCGCGCCCGTGTAGGCCTCGCGGATGCCGTCGCCCCAACTGAGCGCGTCGCCGCCGTGGTGCACCTCGTCGAGGATCACGAGGGTGCGACCGGCCGTCGTGATGGCCTTGTGCACCTCGGGCTTCATGCCGACCTGGGCGTAGGTGACGGCGATGCCGTGGTAGTGCCGCCCGAACGTGCCGTCGGCGTTCTTGAACATCGGATCGAGGCGGAGGTTGACCCGGTCGGCGGCGTCGGCCCACTGGCGCTTCAGGTGCTCGGTGGGAGCGACGACCACGACACGGTCGACCTCGCCGCGGGACAGGAGCTCGGTCGCGAGGCGGAGGGCGAACGTCGTCTTGCCGGCGCCCGGCGTGGCCGCCGCGAGGAAGTCCCTCGGCATCGTCGAGAAGTACAGCTCGAGGGCGTCGGCCTGCCACGCGCGCAACTTGCTGGCGGTGCCCCAAGCGGCCCGCTCGGGGAACGCGGGCGAGAGATGTTCGGCGGCCGAGTTGCCTGCCGAGACGCCGACGTCGAGCGGGTCGGACGACGGGCCGTCGAGGTGCTGCTCACCCCCGGCGGGGTCGGATG
This sequence comes from Frigoribacterium sp. CFBP 8751, assembly GCF_014841545.1. Lineage (NCBI taxonomy): Bacteria > Bacillati > Actinomycetota > Actinomycetes > Micrococcales > Microbacteriaceae > Frigoribacterium > Frigoribacterium sp. CFBP 8751. The sequence goes on along the minus strand of NZ_JACYUB010000003.1, from coordinate 269,132 downwards.
CGTTGGCGGTGCTCACTCGAACCGAGTTTACCCTCGACCGGCGTCGTCGACGGACGCGGCACCGGCATCTCGACCGGAGGTGCCGGGTCGACGTCGCGAGGCGCCGAGCAGCGAGGCGGGCGTCAGCATGGCCGACCCGAACTTGGCCCGGAGGGCGTCCATGGTCGACTCCGCCTCGCGCCAGTCGGCGTCGTCGTCCCACAGGCCGAGCGAATCACCGCCCGTCCCCTCGCTGAGCTGTTCGACGCGCACGCCGACGAGCCGGATGCGTTCGTGCTGCTTCCCCGTGGCTTCGTAGAGGGAGACGACCTCGTCGTAGATGCGGCGACCGAGGTCGGTCGGGTCGGCGAGCGTCCGAGACCGCGTGATCGTCACGAAGTCGGTGGTCCGCAGCTTGAGCACGACCGTGCGGCCGCTCACGCCCGCGGCCCGCAGGCGGGTGCCGACCTTGTCGCTCAAGCGGAGGAGTTCGCGTCGGACGACGACCGGGTCGACGACGTCGGTGCCGAAGGTGTTCTCGTTGCCGACGCTCTTCTCGGCCGTCTCGGTGTGCACGCTGCGGGGATCGCGGCCCCACGCCAGGTCGTGCAGCTTCGCGCCAGCCGCCGGCCCGACCGCGTGGACGAGCATGTCGAGGGGGGCCGCGGCGACGTCGCCGACCGTTCGCAGGCCACGGTCGAGCAGCACCTGCTCGGTCTTGCCCCCTACCCCCCAGAGAGCGCTGATCGGCCGCGGGTGGAGGAAGGCCAGGGTGTGACGGTGCGGCACGAGCAGGAGCCCGTCGGGCTTGGCGACGCTCGAGGCGAGCTTGGCGACGAACTTGGTCGACGCGGCACCGATGCTGCAGTGCAGGCCGGTCTCGGCGTGCACCCGACGACGAAGTGCCGTGGCGATCTCGAACGGGGAGCCCATGAGGCGGATCGACCCGCTGACGTCGAGGAACGCCTCGTCGATGCCGAGGCGCTCGACCAGTGGCGTGACGTCGTCGAACATCGACATGACGCGCGAGGACCAGTGCTGGTACTTCTCGAAGTGCGGTTCGAGCACGACCGCCTGAGGGCAGCGACGCAACGCGATCGCCATGGGCATCGCCGAGTTGACCCCGTACTTGCGTGCCTCGTAGGTGGCGGCCGTGACGACCGAACGGTCGGAGCGGTGCCCGATGACCACGGGTCGCCCCCGCAACTCGGGGTGGTCGAGCAGTTCGACGGAGGCGAAGAAGGCGTCCATGTCGACGTGGAAGATCGGTGCGGTCGCATCGTCCGTCGGCACCGTGGTGACGAGTCGCCCGCTGCCGTCTTGTTTGCTCACCGGAGCATCCTCACACGAGCCACCGACATCGGCGTCGCCCGGGACGCGGTCCCCCGGGCCGCCCGGGTGACGGGTCCCGCCTCGACCGGGCGTGCGAGCCCGTCAGGCCCCCGGTCCGAGCAGCGCCGCCGCGATCGTGGCGTGCGCCGAGTCGGTGCTCGACGGGTGGAAACGTCCGGCGAGGACGTCGCGCTGCAGGCGCCCGAGCTCGGATGACGACCGGTACGACGAACCCCCGGCGACGGTGACCGCCTGCTCGACCACCGCGCGGGCCGTCTCGGTGGCGCGCGTCTTGAGCCCGACCACGAGCCTCGGCCAGTCGGCACCGTGGTCGACGAGCGCGTCGACATCCCGCGCGACCTGGTCCACCTGGGGTTCGAGCCCGTCGACCGCCAGCCCCGCGTCGGCGACGCGCCACCGCAGGACCGGGTCGAGCGCCCTGGCCGCTCCCCCGGCGCGTCTCGAGGTCGTCCCGAGGGCCGACTCGACGGCGAGCTCGAGGGCCCGGCGGGCGAGTCCCCGGTAGACGGCGGCGACGGTCGTCTCGAACACGGCGAAGACGGCGAAGACGAACGGGTCGGCGCTCGGGCCGACGGGCAGTCGACGAACGATGCGCGAGGCGGGGACCTCGACTCCGGCGAGCCGGGTCGTGTGGCTCTGCGTCGCGCGCATGCCGACGGTGTCCCAGTCCTCGAGCGAGGCGTGGCCCGGCTGGTCGCGGTGCACGAACCCGTGGACGAGGGCCGGCGAGTCCGGGTCGGAGTCGTCCCGTCCGAAGACGCCGAGGCGCGTCCAGACCGGCGAGAGCGAGGTGGAGACCTTCGTGCCGGTGAACCGGTAGCCGCCGTCGCCCGTGGGGTCGGCCGAGGTCACCGAGTCGAACAGGACGAGGTCGTTGCCGGGCTCGCTGACGCCGAAGGCGAAGACCTCGTCGTGGGCGGCGTCCTCGAGCACGAGGTCGAGCGAGTCGTCGCCCCGGGCGTGCAGCACGGCCGCGCACCCGGTCCAGACCAGGTGCATGTTGACCGCCAGCGCCGTCGCCGGGGCCGCGGTCGCGAGGCGCGACTGCAGGGACGCGACCCGCTCGAGTCCGAGACCCGCGCCTCCTCGGTCGGTCGGGACGAAGGCCCGCAGGTAGCCGCGCTCACGCAGCTCGGCGAGGTCGTCGTGGGGGAACGTGTTCTCGCGGTCGTGGCCCGCGGCCCGCCCCCGGAAGCGTTCGAGCAGCCCGTCGGGCAGCAGCTCGTCGGGCGACCAGGAGGCGCGGGTCGGGTCGGACGCGGGGGCGGGCTTCGGTGCGGGCACGCGTCGAGAGTAGTTTGGTCGCATGAGTCAGCAACACCCGTGGTCCCGTTACGTCGCCCTCGGCGACTCGTTCACCGAGGGGATAGGCGACCCCGAGGAGCGCTCCCCCGGGGGCCACCGGGGCTGGGCCGACCGCGTCGCCGAGGTGTTGGGCGCCTCGACCGAGGACTTCGCCTACGCGAACCTCGCCGTCCGGGGCCGCCTGTTGAAGCAGATCATCGACGAGCAGTCCGAGGCCGCGCTCGCCCTGAGGCCCGACCTCATCTCGGTCTCGGCCGGGGGCAACGACATCATCCGCCCCGGCACCGACCCCGACGAGGTCGCCGCGGGCTTCGAAGGGCTGGTCGCACGACTGCGGTCCGACGGTGCCACGGTCGTGGTCTTCACCGGGCCCGACATCGGCCTCACCCCGGTCCTCGGTCGCCTGCGCGGCAAGGTCGCGATCTACAACGAGCACGTCCACGCCATCGCGCTGCGGCACGACGCCGTGGTCGCCGACATGTGGGCGCTGCGTCAGCTCGTCGACCCACGCATGTGGGCACCGGACCGGCTGCACTTCAGCCCCCTCGGCCACCACACGATCGCACGGATGGTCCTGCAGGCCCTCGCGGTCGAGAACGACCTCGCCCCCTATGCACCCGAGCCGCTCGAGCGCCGACCGTGGCGCAGCGCCCGGGCCGACGACATGGGCTGGGCGCGCGAGTACCTCGTGCCCTGGGTCGTGCGTCGCATCCGACACCAGTCGTCGGGCGACTTCGTCCAGGCCAAGCGTCCGGACGCCGTCATGATGGTCCATCGCGACGACGTCTGACCGGTCGGCGTCCGGTCGGTCGCCGCTCGACGGTTCGCCGTGCGACGGGTCGCCGTGCGAACGGTCGTCTCAGAGCACCTCGTCGGGGTGCGTCAGTCGCCACCACGCCCCGGGCTCGCCGATGGTCGTGTCGAGCTCGAGGGGCACGACGTGCCGTTCTCCGTCGACGGTGAACGTGACGTCACCCACGCGGGTGCCGGCCGGGGCCGCCCCCACGTCGTCGGTCTCGACCGAGGCCTCGACGGCCTCGTCGCCCCAGACGAGCACGCTGGCGTCCTCCGCGGCCACCGCACGGGCGGCGTCGCCCCAGGGCAGGTCGTAATCGGCGAAGGCGTCACCGCGGGTGGTCAGCGTGACGGTCCGGAAGCGGTCGGCGACGCTGGAGAGCAGGGCCTGCACGTCGCGGTCCAGCTGGTCGTGGTCGACGCCGCCGAGCATGGCGCCCACGACCGTGACCTGCTGACCGCCGATCGTGTAGTCCGCCGCGAACAGCAGGCAGGCGCCCGCCTCGTCGAGGGTGCCCGTCTTGATGCCGACGACGCCGTCCAGCCCGAGCAGCTCGTTGCTGTTGCTGATCTCGCCGATGCCGGGCACGGTCGTCGTCGCCGTGCCGACCGTGCGGGCGACGTCGGGGTCGGCCAGGGCCAGCCGCCCGAGTTCGATCAGGTCGGTCGAGGTGCTCGTGTTCTGCGGCGACAGCCCGGTCGGCTCGACGAGCGTCGTCGAGGTGAGGTCGTGGTCGGCGAGCCAGGCCCGCGCGGCGTCGACGAAGGCCTGGTCGCTGCCGAACGCCCACCGGGCCAGCACCTCGGCGTAGTTGTTGGCGGACTCGATGAGCATGACCTCGAGCACCTGGCGTTCGGTGAGGGCCTGCCCGGCGGCCATCGGTGCCACCTTGCCGTTCTGCGCCCGGTACGCGTCGACCAGGGCCGCCTCTGCCGGGCCGAAGGTCAACGTCGGACCGTCGCCGCCGTCGAGCGGTCTCTCGTCGAGGACGACGAGGGCCGTGACCACCTTGCTGATGCTCGCGATCGGGCGGGGCCGTTCGTCGCCGCTCGTCGTGAGGCTGTCGTCCCAGCCGATCGCCTCGACCGCCGTCGCACCGTACGAGGGGAAGGTGAGATCGGGGCTCGCCTCGGCCGGCGCGGTGTAGGCGGCGACGTCCGCCGCGGCGGGTGCCAGCGGGCTGAGCAGGGCGAGGGGGACGTACCCGCCGACGGCGACGATCAGGGCGAGCAGCGCGATCACGCCCACGCGCCTCCGGACGACGCCCGGACGACGACGCCCGTCGACGCCGGTCACGCGACCGCCTCGGACCCGCCCGCCGGCACGCGGAGGGCCCAGAGGGCCACGGCCGAGGCGGCGGCCACGTTGAGGCTGTCGACGCCGTGCAGCATCGGGATGGTGACGACGGTGTCGGCGGCCTGCAGGGCGGCACGGCTGAGTCCGTCACCCTCGGTGCCGAGCAGAAGGGCGACGCGGCCAGGAGGCGCGGCCGCGTAGGAGTCGAGGGTCACCGCGTCGTCGCTCAGCGCCAGGGCGGCCACCTCGAACCCCGCCTCACGGAGCAACTCGGCACCGGCCGGCCACTCGGGGAGGCGCGTCCACGGGACCTGCAGGACGGTGCCCATGCTGACGCGGACGCTGCGGCGGTAGAGCGGGTCGGCGCAGCGCGGGGTGATGAGCACGGCGTCCGCCCCCAGGCCCGCGACGGCGCGGAAGATCGCGCCCACGTTCGTGTGGTCGACGATGTCCTCGAGCACGACGACGCGCCGCGCGCCGTCGAGCACCGACTCGACCGTGGGCAGCTCGGGACGGTGCATGGCGGCGAGGGCGCCACGGTGCAGGTGGTAGCCGGTGAGGGTCTCGAGCAGGGCCGCGTCGCCGACGAAGATCTCGCCCTCGTGGTCGGCCACGAGGGGCTCGATGTCGGGCAGCCAGCGGTCCGTCATCAGCACCGACCGGGGCACGTGGCCCGCTCGCAGCGCCCGTTCGATGACCTTGGTCGACTCGGCGATGTAGAGCCCGCCCTCGGGCTCGGACACGCGCCGCAGGGCGACGTCGGTGAGCCGGTTGTAGTCGGCGAGTGCCTCGTGGTCGAGGTCGGTGATGCGGGTGACGTGCACGGTGCTCCACGGGGGACGGCCCCGGCGGACGGGCGACCGCTGGAATCGAATCGGAGGGGGACGCGTTTAGGCTAGCGTCACCGCACCCGAAGGAGCCCCACCCGTGTCGAACGCCCCCGCGGCCCCCACCGACGAGCAGGCCCTCGAGGCCGCGGTCGAGGCCCTCCGCGGGCGCCGCGTGGCCGTGCTCACCGGGGCGGGGGTCAGCACCGACTCGGGCATCCCGGACTACCGGGGCGAGGGTGCTCCGCCACGCAACCCCATGACCTTCCAGCAGTTCCTCTCGAGCGAGAGCTACCGCAAGCGCTACTGGGCCGGCAGCCACCTCGGCTGGAAGTCCTTCCGTGCCGCCGGGCCCAACGAGGGGCATCGCGCGCTGGCCCGGCTCGAGGCCGCCGGCGTCACGAACGGCGTCATCACCCAGAACGTCGACAACCTGCACGTCCGCGCCGGGTCGCGCCGGGTCGTCGACCTGCACGGCACCGTCGACCGCGTCGTCTGCCTCACCTGCGGGCAGGCGTTCGCCCGCGACATGGTGGCGGCCCGCCTCGCCGCCGAGAACCCCTGGATCGACGAGCCCGACCAGGTGCGGCTCGCGCCGGACGGCGACGTCGAGGTGCACGACATCGACGCGTTCGTCGTGCCGACCTGCACGGTGTGCGGCGGCCTGCTCAAACCCGACGTCGTGTTCTTCGGCGAGTTCGTGCCCACCGAGCGGTTCGCCGAGGCGCGCTCGATGGTCGTCGGCGCCGAAGCGCTGCTCGTCGCCGGCTCGTCGCTCGTCGTCAACAGCGGCATCCGCCTGCTCGACCAGGCGACGCGCCGCAAGCTGCCCGTGGTCGTCCTGAACCGGGGCGTCACCAAGGGCGACTCTCGGGCCACGGTTAAGCTGGACGCCGGCACGTCGGAGACCCTGACGGCCCTGGCCGAGCACCTGGGCGCGTAGCCTCCCGGGCCGTGCCCACCGGAGGAACGATGACGCTCTTGTACCTGGTCCGCCACGGCGAGACCGACTGGAACCGCGCCCGACGCATCCAGGGCTCCACCGACATCCCCCTGAACGACCTCGGTCGCTCGCAGGCCCGAGAGGCGGGCGACCTGCTCGCGCGCCGCCGGTTCGACGCCGTCGTCGCCAGCCCTCTCTCGCGGGCGGCCGAGACCGGGTCGATCATCGCCGAGCGCCTGGGCCTGGCCGCGCCCGAGCTCGCCCCCGAGGTCGCCGAGCGCCGCTACGGCGACGCCGAGGGCCTGACCGGCGAGCAGGTCGAGGCACGGTTCCCCACGGGCACCCCGGTGCCCGGCCGCGAGAGTCGCGGGGCCCTCGTCGCGCGGGTGCTGCCCGCCCTCGCCGCGATCGCCGCCCGGTACGGCGACGGCGCGTCCGTGGTCGTCGCGACGCACGGCGCGGTCATCCGGGCGGTGGTGAACCACGTCTCCCCCGACACCGACGCGCACCTCGGCGTGCCCATCCGCAACGGGTCCATCCACTCGTTCGAGTTCGCGGGCGACGCCCTGACGCTGCGCGAGTTCGACGACCCGATCGAGGTCGAGTCCGAACGCCCGGGCACCTACTCCTTCGAGTACCAGAACCCCCTCGAGCGCGACGCGGCCGATCCGGCCTGAGCGCCCGTCCGGTCGGTGACCGGGGCGTCAGCGTCCCGAGCGTCGACGTCGGTGGCTGCCCGCCGCGGCGACGTCGGCCAGCAGGCGCAGCAGCACGTCGGCCGAGTCACGCCAACTGAACCGGGCGGCCTGCTCGACCGACGCGGCCGAGCGCGCCTCCCACTCGCCCTCGAGCCGACGGACGGCGGCGGCGATCGACGCAGGCGACGACGGGTCGAAGTAGAGCGCCGCGTCGCCACCGATCTCACGGAAGATCGGGATGTCGCTGACCACGGCCGGCGTGCCGAGCGCCATGCCCTCGACGAGCGGGATGCCGAATCCCTCGGCGCGCGAGGCCGTCACGACGGCGGTCGCACCGAGCAGCGTCTCGCGGTACTCGTCGTCGCTCGCCCCGTCGTGGAAGACCAGCGCCCCGGCGGGCGCCAGGGCCGCCAAGGAGGCGCGCTCGGCCTCGGACACCCGGCTCATCAGGTGCAGTCGGTACCCGTCGAGCAACGGCAGTGCCCTGGCCAGCGCGGTCACGTTCTTGTACGGCATGAACGACCCCATGTAGACGAGGTCGCGCCGCGCGGGTGCGGTGCGGCGCTCGACCGCGTCGACCGGGTCGGCCGCGTTGTACACCACCGTCACGGGACGCCGGGTCAGCCGGTGGCGACGCATCTCGTCACGGGTCGTACGGCTCACCGTGACGACCGAGTCGGCTCGGTCCAGCAACACCCTCTGCGGCCACCAGGCCAGGTGGTACAGCCGCCACAGCAGCTTGATCGGCAGGGCGAACTCGGGTGGTGGCGTGCGGTTCGTGTAGTAGATCAGGTCGTGCAGGGTCAGCACGAGCGGGTACCGGCGGCCGGCCGAGCCCATGGTCTGCATGGGCGACCAGACGACGTCGGGACGCAGCCGGTTCACCTGCCGGGCCACGAGGGGCTCGAGGACGCTCGTGGGCGCGCTGACGAGCAGGTGCGGCTGGTCGGGCAGCTTGTCGAGCTGACGCGGGTCGCTGACGAGCATCGTCACCTCGTGGCGCTCGGCCAGGGCCGACACGACGCCGGCGCTGAACCGGCTGATGCCGTCGTGGCGTCCGACACGGACGTACCGGCAGTCGACGACGATCCTCATCGGACGAACGCCCCGATCGCGGCGGCGGCCTGGCGCGGCTTCTCGTAGTGGATCAGGTGGCCGACCCCCTCGATCACGTCGAGCGTCGCGTCGCGGAAGAGACCCTGCAGCCGGTGCTGTGCCGGCAGGGCGGTGATGTCGTCGCGGTCGGCGGCGATCAGCAGGGTGGGTACCGCGACGCGGGCCGCGTACGTGCTCACGTCGCTCGAGACGGAGGCGCGGAACGCGTCGAGCACCACGCGACGGTCCGAGAAGCGCGAGAAGAAGCTGTCGTGCTGGTCGTGGATCCACCGGCGCAGGGCCCGGTCGTGCGTCTTGACCATCGCGAGGCTGGTGATCCGCGTGACGGCGGCGTTCTGCAGCACCTGCTGACCGGCGCGTTCGGGCAGGGCCGCGCCGGCCCAGTAGTAGAAGACGGCCAGCCGCGTCACGACGCCGCGCGGGCCCTGCAGGGCGGGAGCGGCGATCGGGTTGACCAGGATCAGCCGGGAGGCGCGGAGCCCGTCGGCCACCGCGGCCGAGGTGACGATCGAGCCGAACGAGTGCCCCAGCACCACGACGTCGTCACCGAGCGAGAGGGTCGCCACGAACTCGGTCAGCCAGCCCGCGTACGCCGCGACGCTGTGCTCGCCGTCCAGCGGGGTCGACTCGCCGAAGCCCGGCAGGTCGGGCATGACCACCCGCACGTGGTCGAGGTGCGCCACGACCGGTTCGAGACCGTGGTGGTCGCCCCGGAAGCCGTGCACCGCGACGACGGTGACCCGCGCCTCCTGCCCTTCGGGCGGTTCGTACGTCCAGTACCGCGTGAGGCTGCCGGCGACCTCGACGGCGTCGTCGCGCACCGGTCGGGCGTCGAGGAGGGCACGGTACGGCGACTTCACGCGCGGGGGTCGGACGATCACGCGCCCGAGTCTACGAGCGACGCGCTGGGCGGAGTGCGCGCCCCGGGTCGCGCGCCCGTAGGGTGGGCGGGTGAGCTTCACTGCCCCGATCCAGCAGCCCGGACTGACCCTCGACCCCAACTGGCACCGCCGGGCGGTGTTCTACGAGGTGATGGTGCGGTCGTTCGTCGACAGCAACGGCGACGGAGCGGGTGACCTGCAAGGTCTGCTCACCCGTCTGGACTACCTGCAGTGGCTCGGCGTCGACGCCCTCTGGCTGCCGCCGTTCTTCCAGTCGCCCCTGCGCGACGGCGGCTACGACATCCAGGACTACAAGGCGATCCTGCCCGAGTTCGGCACGCTCGACGAGTTCCGCGACCTCGTGACCAAGTCGCACGAGCGCAACATGCGCATCGTCATCGACATGGTGCTGAACCACACGAGCGACCAGCACGAGTGGTTCCAGCAGAGCCGCGAAGACCCCGAGGGTCCCTACGGCGACTTCTACGTCTGGCGCGACACCGACGAGGAGTACTCGAACATCCGCGTCATCTTCGTCGACACCGAAGAGTCCAACTGGACGTTCGACCCGGTACGCCGTCAGTTCTTCTTCCACCGCTTCTTCTCGCACCAGCCCGACCTCAACTTCGAGAACCCCGCCGTCCAGGAGGCGGTCTTCGACGTCGTCCGTCACTGGCTGTCGATGGGCGTCGACGGCCTCCGGCTCGACGCGATCCCCTACCTGTTCGAGACCGAAGAGGGAAACGGCGAGGGCGAGCCGGCCACCCACGACCTGATCAAGCGCCTGCGCGCGATGGTCGACGAAGAGTTCCCCGGACGCGTGCTCATCGCCGAGGCCAACCAGTGGCCGGCCGAGACGGCGGCGTTCTTCGGCACCGAGGACGAGCCGGAGTGCCACATGGCCTTCGACTTCCCGGTCATGCCGCGCATCTTCTACTCGCTCCGCGCCCAGAGCGCCGACGAGCTCAAGCGCATCCTCTCCGAGACCACCGAGGTGCCGCCGGGGGCCGCCTGGGCGGTGTTCCTCCGCAACCACGACGAGCTCACCCTCGAGATGGTCAGCGAGGAGTACCGGCAGGCGATGTACGGCTGGTACGCCTACGACCCGCGCATGCGGTCCAACATCGGCATCCGCCGCCGTCTCGCCCCGCTGCTCGACAACTCGCGTGCCGAACTCGAACTCGTGCACGCTCTGCTGTTCTCGTTGCCCGGCAGCCCGTTCCTGTACTACGGCGACGAGATCGGCATGGGCGACAACATCTGGCTGCCGGACCGCGACTCGTCCCGTACGCCCATGCAGTGGACGCCCGACCGCAACGCCGGTTTCTCGACCGCCGACCCGGGCAAGCTCTTCCTGCCCGTCGTCCAGTCGCTCGTCTACAACTACAACCTGGTGAACGTCGAGAGCCAGCTGGCGCAGTCACGGTCGCTCCTGCACTGGGTGCGCAACGTCATCCACGTGCGCAAGGCCCACCCGACCTTCGGCCTCGGCACCCTCGAGGTGCTCGAGACCAACCAGGAGTCCGTCCTGTCGTTCGTCCGTTCGTACGAAGGGGCGGGGACGCAGTTCGGCGACTCGGCCGAGGACATCCTCTGCGTCTTCTCGTTCGGTCACAACCCGACCTCGGTCGACATCGTGGCCCCGCAGTTCGCCGGACGCACGTTGTTCGACCTGTTCGGCGGAGCGCAGTTCCCCTCGTTCGACGACGAGGGGAAGGTCACGCTGACCCTCGGGACGCAGGCGTTCTTCTGGTTGCACGTCGGCGACGTGCCTGCTGCGGCGGCATCCGCTGTCGGTGGCGCCTCCTAAACTCGCAGGGTGACTGACACCGAGACGACCGGCACCGCTCCCGACCTCGCGGCCGTGGGCGAGCCGCCGGCCGCCTGGTGGCAGGCGCTCGGCGTCTTCGACCTCGAGACCACCGGCATCGACGTCGAGACGGCCCGCATCGTGACCGCCCACGTCGGCTTGATCGACGCCACCGGGGCCACCGTCGCGCACGGCGAGTGGTTGGCCGACCCGGGCGTCGAGATCCCCGAGCAGGCCAGTGCCGTGCACGGCATCTCCACCGAGCAGGCCCGCGCCGAGGGGCGTCCGGCCGACGAGGTCGTGGCCGAGATCGTCGCGGCCATCCGGGCCGTCTTCGCCCGCGGCGTACCGTTGGTCGTCTACAACGCGCCGTACGACCTCACCCTGCTGGACCGCGAGGCTCGCCGCCACGGCGTCGAGCCGTTGGGCGAGGTCGGCGAGATCGGCTGCGTCGTCGACCCCCTCGTCATCGACAAGGCCGTCGACACCTATCGCAAGGGCAAGCGCACCCTCGAGGCCGCCGCCGCGGTCTACGGTGTGTCGCTCGACGACGCGCACGACGCCGGGGCCGACGCGATCGCCGCGGGTCGCGTTGCCCAGGCCATGGCCAAGCGGTACCCCGACCGGCTCGACGTGCCCGTCACCGAGCTGCACGACCTCCAGGTCGGCTGGTGCTCGACGCAGGCCGAGAGCTTCCAGCAGTACATGCGCCGTGCGAAAGACCCCACCTTCACCGCTCACGGTGACTGGCCGCACCGCCCGCTCCCGTTCGCCTGAACGGGGTCGTGCCGCACGCCTCCTCGGGGCACCCGGCCTCTCGTGCTCTCCACATGACTCGACGTCGCGTCCCCACCCGAGGCGTGTCCGCCCGGGCCGTGTCCACCCGGGGCGTGTCCGATCGGGTACGCGAAAGAGGCGGCCCACCGAAGTGGACCGCCTCTGACGGGGTTGCGGGCCGAAGCCTACTTGCCGAAGTTCTTGTAGCGCGAGTTGAACTTCTCGACGCGACCGGCCGAGTCGAGGATGCGCTGCTTGCCCGTGTAGAACGGGTGCGACTCGGACGAGATCTCGACGTCGATGACCGGGTAGGTCTCACCGTCGAGCTCGATGGTCTTGTCGCTCGTCGTGGTGGAGCGCGTGAGGAACGTGGCGCCCGACGCGAGGTCCCGGAAGACGATCTGCTTGTACTCGGGGTGGATGTCGGTCTTCATGATTGTCCTAGGTCTAGCGAACGAGTGATGATGGTGAGTTCAGGAGGCACGCGCAGCGACGCTGCGGACCAGCTGTCAACGATACCAGACCGACGGCCTGGATCGTAGGAGGCGCGGGTCAGCCGGCCGCGCGGGCCGAGTACCGGCCCCCGTCGGACTCGACCCGCAGCTCGACGCCGAAGGTCGCGCCGAGGGTCTCGGCGGTGATGACCTCGTCGAGCGGACCGGCGGCCACGACGGAGCCGTGGTCGAGCAGCAGGGCGTGCGTGAATCCCCTGGGGATCTCTTCGACGTGGTGGGTCACCATGACGATGGCCGGAGCACCCTCGGACGAGGCGTAGCCCGACAGCATCTGCAGCAGCTCTTCACGGGCGCCGAGGTCGAGGCTGGCGGCCGGCTCGTCGAGCAACAGCAGCTCGGGGTCGGTCATGACCGAGCGCGCGATCTGGACCCGCTTCTGCTCGCCGTCGCTCAGTTCGCCGAAGGTACGGTCCGCGAGGTGGTCGAGCTTCCACTCGTCGAGCACGCGGTGCGCCCGACGGACGTCGACGCCCTCGTACTCTTCGTTCCAGCGCCCGGTGACCGAGTAGGCGGCCGTCAGGACGACGTCGACGACCTTTTCCTTCGCCGGGATGCGCCGGGCGATGGCCGTCGAGGCGAAGCCGATGCGCGGCCTCAGGTCGAACAGGTCGACGGAGCCGAGATCGGAGCCGAGGATGCTGGCCTCGCCCGAGGACGGGTGGCTCTGCGCGGCGGCGACCTGCAGCAGGCTCGTCTTGCCGGCACCGTTCGGGCCGAGCACGACCCAGCGCTCGTCGGAGTCGACCGTCCAGGTCAGTTTGTCGACGACGGCGGTGCCGCCTCGGACGATCGAGACATCGGTGAGCTGCAGGACGGTAGGCATGGTCCTCAGCCTAGTTGAGCAGTCCCTCGTAGATCCCCAGCGTCTGCTCGGCGATCCGCGACCACGAGAACTCTTCTTCGGCCCTCATGCGGCCGGCCCGTCCCATGAGGCGGGCGAGTGCCGGGTCGGAGACGACCTCGGTGAGGGTGGCCGCCAGGTCGGCCACGAAGCGGTCGGGGTCGACCGGGGTGCCGGTGCCGTCCTGCACCTGGTCGAGGGGCACGATCCGGCCCGTCAGACCGTCCGCGACGACCTCTGGGATGCCGCCCGTGTCGGACCCGACGACGGGAACGCCGCAGGCCATCGCCTCGAGGTTGACGATGCCGAGGGGTTCGTACACCGACGGGCAGACGAAGGTGGTGGCGGCGCTCAGCACCGCACTGAGCTGGTGACGGGGCAGCACGGTGTCGATCCAGACGACCCCGGTGCGTTCCTCTTGGAGCTCGCGGACCAGGCCCGTGACCTCGGCCATGATCTCGGGTGTGTCGGGCGCCCCGGCGCAGAGCACGAGCTGCACGTCGGCGGGCAGCAGCTTGGCCGCGCGCAACAGGTACGGGAGGCCCTTCTGGCGGGTGATTCGACCGACGAAGACGACCGACGGGCGATCGGGGTCGATGCCCAGGCCCCGGACCAGCTCGGCGTCGTCGACGCGCTGCCACCCCTCGAGGTCGATGCCGTTGTGGACGACCTGGACCTTGGACTCGTCGATCGACGGGTAGGAGCGCAGGATGTCGCGTCTCATGCCGTCGCTGACGGCGATGACGCGGTCGGCGGTCTCGTAGGCCTGGCGCTCGATCCAGCTCGAGACGCGGTAGCCGCCTCCGAGTTGTTCGGCCTTCCAGGGCCGGAGCGGTTCGAGGCTGTGGGCCGTCAGGACGTGAGGGACGCCGTGCAGCATCTGGGCCAGCTGGCCGGCCGCGTTCGCGTACCAGGTGTGGCTGTGGACGACGTCGGCTCCGGCGACGTCCTGGGCCATGGTGACGTCCACTCCCAGGGTGCGCAGGGTGGCGTTCGCCTGGTCGAGCTGGGGGAGGTTGGGGTACCCGGTCGTGTCGGGTTCGGAGTCGACCTCACCGAACGCCCGCACCTGCACCTCGACGCCCTGACGCAGGGCCCTGACGAGTTCGACGACGTGGACGCCCGCGCCCCCGTAGACGTTGGGCGGGTATTCCTTGGTGATGACATCGACTCGCACGTGGTTCACCGTAGTCGTGCGACCGCGAATCGTGCCATTCTGGCCCCATGGCATCAAAGAAGATCTTCGGCATCGTCCTGGCTGGTGGCGAGGGCAAACGCCTGATGCCGCTGACCGCCGACCGCGCGAAACCCGCTGTCCCGTTCGGTGGCAACTACCGCCTCGTCGACTTCGCCCTGTCGAACCTGATCAACTCGGGTCTTCGGCAGATCGTCGTCCTGACGCAGTACAAGTCGCACAGCCTCGACCGCCACGTGTCGCAGACCTGGAGCATCGAGGGCCTGCTCGGCGCCTACGTCGCCTCGGTCCCGGCCCAGCAGCGGCTCGGCAAGCGCTGGTTCGCCGGCAGTGCCGACGCCATCCTGCAGAGCCTCAACCTGCTGCGTGACGAGAAGCCCGACATCGTCGTCGTGGTCGGCGCCGACCACGTCTACCGCATGGACTTCTCCCAGATGATCGAGGCGCACATCGCCTCGGGCGCCGGGGTCACCGTGGCCGCCATCCGTCAGCCCATCTCCCTCGCCGACCAGTTCGGCGTCATCGAGGTCGACTCCGACGACCCGACCCGCATCGGCCGGTTCCTCGAGAAGCCGACGGACGCCACGGGTCTGCCGGACTCCCCCGACGAGATCCTCGCGTCCATGGGCAACTACGTCTTCGACGCGGACGTCCTGATCGACGCCGTGCTGCGCGACGGCGAGAAGCCCGACTCGAACCACGACATGGGCGGCGACATCGTCCCCGACTTCGTGTCCCGTGGCGACGCGGCCGTCTACGACCTGAACCGCAACGAGGTGCCCGGGGCGACCGAGCGCGACCGCTACTACTGGCGCGACGTCGGCACCATCGACTCGTTCTACGACGCGCACCGCGACCTGATCTCGGCCCTGCCGATCTTCAACCTCTACAACACCGACTGGCCGATCTTCAGCCAGCAGCTCAACTCTCCCCCGGCGAAGTTCGTCCGTGACGGCCACGGCAACCTCGGAACGACGATCGACTCGATCGTGTCGCTGGGCTCGTTGCTCTCGGGGGCGCACGTGGAGCGCAGCGTCCTGGGCCCCTGGTGCACCCTCGACAGCGGCTCGCGGGTCGTCGACTCGGTGGTCTTCGAGCGGGCGCACGTCGGCCCGAACGCCGTCGTCAACCGGGCGATCCTCGACAAGGACGTCGTCATCGCGGCCGGGGCCTCCGTCGGCGTCGATCCCGAGGCCGACCGGGCCCGTGGCTTCACCGTCACGCCGTCCGGCATCACGGTGGTCGGCAAGGGCGTCCGCGTCGACCAGTAGTCGTCCGAGGTCACACGAGAGGCGCGGTGCGCCGACGGCCCTAGGCTGTCGGCGTGCCGCGTTTCCTCATCGTCCTCGACGTCGACTCCACCCTGATCGAGGACGAGGTGATCGAGCTGCTGGCCGACGCCGCGGGTTCGCGAGAGCGCGTCGAGGACGTCACCTCTCGGGCGATGGCGGGTGAACTCGACTTCGCTGCCAGCCTGGCCGAGCGCGTCGCGACGCTCGAGGGCTTGCCCGAGTCCGTCTTCGCCGAGGTGCGTTCGCGCATCACGCCGACGCGCGGCGTCCGTGAACTCCTCGACGGCGTCCACGCCGCGGGCGGCCTCGTCGGCGTCGTGTCGGGCGGATTCCACGAGACCCTCGACCCGCTGGCCGACGACCTGGGCCTGGACTTCCGCCGCGCCAACCGCCTCGAGGTGCGGGACGGCCGGCTGACCGGACGGGTTTCCGGCCCCGTGATCGACGCCCACGCCAAGGCCGTCGCCCTGCGGGCGTGGGCCGAGGAGGCGCGGGTCGGCCTCGCGCACACCGTCGCCGTCGGCGACGGGGCCAACGATCTCGAGATGATGGCCGTCGCGGGACTCTCGGTCGCGTTCAACGCCAAGCCGCGGGTCCGTGAGCGAGCCGACGTGGTCGTCGGGACGAACGACCTCTCTCAGCTGCTGCCCCTGCTCGGACTGCGCGGCTGACCCGAGGCACGAGGCGGGCGTCCCGAGAGGGACGACCCGCGCCTCCTGTGTCGTCGGACTCAGTGGCCCATGCCGAGGCCGCCGTCGACCGGGATCACGGCCCCCGAGATGTAGGCGGCCTCGTCGCCCGCGAGCCACGTGATCGTCTTCGCGACCTCCGCCGTGGTGCCGTACCGGCCGGCGGGAATGCTCTTCTTGTACTCGGCCTGCTGCGCCTCGGGCAGGACGGCGGTCATGTCGGTCTCGACGAAGCCCGGGGCCACCACGTTGGCGGTGATGCCGCGGGCCCCGAGCTCGCGGGTCAGCGAGCGGGCGAAGCCCACCAGGCCCGCCTTCGAGGCGGCGTAGTTGGCCTGGCCCGGGCCGCCGTAGAGACCGACGACGCTCGACACGAGGACGATGCGGCCGAAGCGGGCCTTCAACATGCCCTTGGACGCCCGCTTGACGACGCGGAAGGCGCCGCCGAGGTTGGTGTCGACGACCGAGGTGAAGTCGTCCTCGGTCATGCGCATGAGCAGACCGTCCTTCGTGATGCCGGCGTTGGCGACGACGACCTCGACCGGCCCGAGCTCGGCCTCGACCGTGGTGAAGGCCGCGTCGATCGAGTCGGCGTCGGTGACGTCGGCGACGACGGTGAGCGTCCCCTCGGGGCCCCGCCCGCTGCGGGCCGTGACGGCGACGCGGTGACCCTGGGCGACGAACTCTTCGGCGATGGCGAAGCCGATGCCTCGGTTGCCGCCGGTGACGAGGACGGTGCGGGGCGTGGTCATGGGTGGTCCCTTCGTGGGCGATCTCGACGGCCACCGCTCGGTGCGGCGGACTCACGGCGAACCTGTGATCGGCAGGCCGCCGACCAGCCTACTGTCGGACCCGGGTCTTAGGATCGAGGCGCTCCCCCGGACGTCTCGTGCCCGAGTCCCGTCCGGCACCCGTCCGTGGTGCGTCCGCCCTCTTCCCGACATCGAGGTGTGCCCCGTGAAGGCCTCGAACACGATCACGTCCCTCCCGCCCTCCCCCACCGACGACCGGCACTCCCGCATGGTCAAGTACCTGGTGGCGATGGGCATCAGGTTGGTCTGCATCGCCCTCTGCTTCGTCTTCCCCCTCGGCTGGTGGACCCTGTTGCCCGTCATCGGTGCCGTCGTCATCCCCTACATCGCCGTCGTCTTCGCGAACGTGGGCCACGAGGCGGGCGACGCCGTCGAGAGCCCGGGCGGCATCGAGCTCTACCGCGAGCCGCAGGCGCCGTTCCGGCCGACCGTGGTCGACGGCGACGCGGGTCCTGCCGGCCCCGCCGCCTCGTCCGACGACGCGCCCGGCGAGGCGGATCACGATCGGCGGAGCGCCTGATGCTCGGCCTCGATCCCGTCGGCGTGCAGTGCTCTCGCGCCTCCTGTCGAGCCGAGGCACGGCATAATGTCCACTGGCGCAACCCCAAGATCCACGGCATCGACCGGGTCAAGGTGTGGTCGGCGTGCGACGAGCACGTCGACTTCCTGCGTGAGTTCCTCGAGGCACGTGACTTCCCGGTCGTCGTGACGGGGGTGTCGGAGGTCGTCGAACAGGTCGGAACGGAGGCGCGGTGACGAACATCCGCTTCGCCCTCTCGCGCAGATGGCTGGGCTACCTCGCCGTCGCCGTCGTCTTCGCGATCATCTGCGTGTTCCTCGCCCACTGGCAGTGGTCGCGGCACGATGAGAAGCTCGCGGTCGTGCACCAGCTCGAGCAGACCTACGACGCCGACCCGATCCCCCTGCAGCAGGCCTTGCCCGAACTGTCGTCCTACGACGCCGCTCAAGAGTGGCAGCCGGTCGAGATGACCGGGCGCTACCTCACCGACGACGAGTTGCTCGTGCGCAACCGCCCGCTCAACGGGCAGCCCGGCTTCGAGGTGCTCGTCCCGTTCCGCACCACCCAGGGCGAGATCTTCGTCGTCGACCGCGGTTGGGTGCCCACCGGCAACGCCCAGGACTCCCCCGACGTCGTGCCCGCGCCTCCTTCGGGCGACGTCACCGTGATCGCACGCCTGAAGCCGGGCGAGCCGGCGCTGGGCGACCGGACGGGCGTTCCCGGGACGAACCAGATCGCGACCATCCAACTCAGCGAGGTCGAATCGCGAGTCGGGCAGCCCGTCTACTCGAGCGCCTACGGTCTGGTCGTCAGCGAGAGCCCTGCGCCGGCGACGGCACCCGTGCCGTCGTCGAAGCCCGAGGTCGACACCGGCCTCAATCTGTCGTACTTCGTCCAGTGGCTGATGTTCGCGGTCGGAGCCTTCGGCTTCCTGTTCTACGTCTTCCGACAGGAGTACCGCAACCAGAACGCCGACGACGACGAACTCGTCGAGCGCGAGGCCGAACGGCAGCGCCGTCGCGACGCCCGGCCCCGCCACGACAACGACGTCGAGGACGAGATCCTCGACGGCGCGCGCCGCTGACCGGACCACCGGCCGGGCGCTGGTGCCCCAGGGCCTGGCCCGTTCTCGGTCGTGCTAGGTCGAGCAGGGCAGGTTGATCAGGCCAGGTTGATCAGGTCGGAGTAGTCCGGGGTCCAGTGGTCCTCGGTGCCCTCGGGCATGATCAGCACGCGCTCGGGGTTCAACGCCTCGACGGCACCCTCGTCGTGGCTCACCAGGACGACGGCCCCTTCGTAGTTGCTCAGGGCGTCGAGGATCTCGAGGCGACTCGCGGGGTCGAGGTTGTTGGTGGGCTCGTCGAGCAGCAGGACGTTCGCGCCCGAGACGACGATCATCGCCAGAGCCAGCCGTGTCTTCTCGCCGCCGGACAGCACACCGGCCGGCTTGGCGGAGTCGTCGCCCGTGAAGAGGAACGAGCCCAACACCCGTCGAGCCTCCATCTCGGTGATGTTCGGCGAGGACGACACCATGTTCTCGAGCACGCTGCGCTTGACGTCGATGGTCTCGTGCTCCTGGGCGTAGTAGCCGACCCGCAGCCCATGGCCCGGCTCGAGCTGCCCCGTGTCGGGAGCGTCGACCCCTGCGAGGATGCGCAGGAGGGTCGTCTTGCCGGCACCGTTCAGGCCCAGGATGACGACTTTCGAGCCACGGTCGATGGCGAGGTCGACGGCGGTGAAGATCTCGAGCGAACCGTAGCTCTTCGACAGGTTCGAGGCCATGAGGGGCGTCTTGCCGCACGCCACCGGCGTCGGGAATCGCAGCTTGGCCACGCGGTCGACCGCGCGGACCTCGTCGAGACCGGAGAGGAGCTTCTCGGCTCGTGCCACCATCTGGTGAGCCGCAGCGGCCTTCGACGCCTTGGCGCCGAACCGGGCCGCCTGCTTCTGCAGGGCCGAGGCCTGCTTCTCGGCGTTCGAGCGCTCTTTCTTGCGGCGCTCCTCGTCGGCAGCACGCTGCCGCTGGTAGTTGCGCCACCCCATGTTGTAGACGTCGATGGCTTGGCGGTTGGCGTCGAGGTAGAAGACGCGGTTGACGACCTCCTCGACGAGTTCGATGTCGTGGCTGATCACGATGACGCCGCCCTGGTAGGTCTTCAGGTACTCGCGGAGCCAGACGACGGAGTCGGCGTCGAGGTGGTTCGTGGGCTCGTCGAGGATCATCGTATCGGCGGCCGAGAACAGGATGCGGGCCAGCTCGATGCGCCGGCGCTGACCACCCGACAACGTCGACAGGGGCTGGTCGAGGATGCGGTCCGGCAGGCTCAGGTTGCTCGCGATGGAGGCCGCCTCGGCCTCGGCTGCGTACCCGCCGAGGGCGTTGAACTGGTCGTCGAGATCGCCGTAGCGTTTCATGGCGCGGGCGGCGACGTCGGGATCCGGGTCACCCATGGCGAGGGTGGCTTCCTGGATGCCGAGCAGCAACTGGCCGAGACCCCGGGCGTCGAGGATGCGGGTCCGGGCGAGGTCTTCGGGGTTGCCACTGCGGGGGTCCTGCGGGAGGTAGCCGATCTCACCGGAGCGCTCGATCTTGCCGCCCGTCGGGAGGGTCTCGCCGGCCAGCGTCTTGGTCATGGTCGTCTTGCCGGCGCCGTTGCGGCCGACGAGGCCGATCTTGTCGCCCCGGTCGACCCGGAACGAGACGTCAGCCATGAGGAGGCGCGCGCCGACGCGGATCTCGAGATCGTGCACGGAGAGCACAGCAGATGTCCAATCGATTGGTGAGGAGTCCACAACGGGGCCCGGAAGGGGGCCGCCCATAGGATGGGGACGTCGTGTGGAGAGGGTCGCAGCACTGCGCTGCCGACCAGCCGCTCGGCCGATCAACCTACCCATTCTAGGAGTCCCCATGACGAACACTGCCGCATCGACCTCACGGCCGGTCCTCGCCGACCGTCTGGTGGCCCGGGGCGCCGCCACCGACGTGGCCCTCGTCCTCGGTGGAGTCGCCGTCGTCTCGGCCCTCGCGCAGGTGCAGGTGCCGCTCTGGCCGGTGCCCGTCACCGGACAGACGCTCGGTGTGATGCTCGTCGGCGCCTCCCTCGGCGCCCGTCGCGGGGCGCTCTCCTTGGCCACCTACCTGGTGCTGGGTGTCGCGGGCTTGCCGATCTTCGCCGAGTTCTCGGGCGGACCCCTCAGCGTCCTCAAGCCGAGCTTCGGGTTCGTCATCGGGTTCGTCGTCGCAGCGGCCGTCATCGGCTGGCTCTCCGAGCGGGACTGGGACAAGAAGTGGTGGCGCTCGGTGGCGGCCTTCTTCCTGGCGAGCCTGATCCCCTTCGCCGTCGGCCTCCCCTACCTGGCCGTCGTGCTCGGGTCGTTGGGTCTGCCGAACGACCTGCCGAGCGTCCTCGCGGCCGGCCTGTACCCGTTCATCGTCGGCGGCATCGCCAAGTGGCTGATCGCGGCGGCGGCCCTGCCCCTCGCCTGGCGTGCGCTGAAGCGCATCGGTGACTAGCGCCTCCCGTTCCCCGGCGTGATCGTCGAGGACACGCGACGAAGCCCCGCCCCTCTCGGAGGGGCGGGGCTTCGTCTTCGTTCCGACGGGCGGGATTCAGATGGAGAACCCGATGGCGCGCATCATGTCGCGACCGTCGTCCGTGATGCGATCGGGACCCCACGGCGGCATCCACACCCAGTTGATGCGGAAGGCGTCGACGACACCGTCGAGGGCACTGGCCGTGTCGCCCTCGATGACGTCCGTCAACGGGCAGCCGGCGCTCGTCAGGGTCATGCTGATGATGAGCGCGTTCTCGTGCTCTTCGTCCATCGCGAGGTCGTAGATGAGCCCCAGATCGACGATGTTGACGCCCAGCTCGGGGTCGACGACCTCTTTCAGTGCCTCGATGGTCTGGTCGAACTTCTCGGGGCTGAGTGCGACGGCCACGGTCAGACCGCCGGGGTCGCGGCGGCCTCGGCGGCGGCTGCCGTGACGTACCGGTCGTAGCCCTCGTTCTCGAGGCGGTCGGCCAGCTCGGGCCCACCCTCGTCGGCGACGTGACCGTCGACGAACACGTGGACGAAGTCGGGCTTGATGTAGCGCAGGATGCGCGTGTAGTGCGTGATGAGCAGCAAGCCGAGCCCGGTGTTGGTCTTGGCACGGTTGACGCCCTCGGACACGATCTTCAGCGCGTCGACGTCGAGACCGGAGTCGGTCTCGTCGAGGACGGCGAACTTCGGCTTGAGGAGCTCGAGCTGCATGATCTCGTGTCGTTTCTTCTCGCCACCCGAGAAGCCTTCGTTGACGTTGCGCTCGGCGAAGGCCGAGTCCATCTTGAGGGCGTTCATCGACTCACGGAGGTCCTTGATCCAGCCGCGGATGGCCGGAGCCTCGCCGTCGAGAGCCGTCTTGGCCGTGCGGAGGAAGTTCGAGACCGTGACGCCGGGGATCTCGACGGGGTACTGCATGGCGAGGAAGAGCCCCGCCTTGGCGCGCTCGTCGACGCTCATCTCGAGCACCTCACGACCGTCGAGGAGTATGGAGCCCCCGTCGACGTTGTAGCGGGGGTGGCCGGCGATCGTGTAGGCGAGGGTGGACTTGCCCGAGCCGTTGGGGCCCATGACGGCGTGGATCTCGCCCTCGTTGATGGTGAGGTCGACGCCCTTGAGGATGGGCTTGGGGCCGGCGTCGGTGTCGATGCTGACCTTGAGGTCGCGGATCTCGAGAGTGGACATGCGTTCTGTTCCTTTACTGTGCGGCGCCGGTGGAGGTCGAGGTGGTGTCGACGTACACCTCGCCGTCGATGACGGAGACCGAGAAGACCGGTACGGGTTCGTAGGCGGGCAGCGTGAGCGGCTTGCCGGTGGTGAGCTCGAACTTGGAGCCGTGGGCCCAGCACTCGAGGGTGTCGTCCTCGACGAAGCCCTCGGAGAGGGAGATGTCGCCGTGGGTGCAGGTGTCGCCGATCGCGTGGATCGTGCCGGCACTGTCTTTCACGACGGCGATCGCGACGCCGTCGACGACGACGCGGTGCGCCTGGGAGGGGCTGACGTCGTCGACGCCGCAGACCTTCGTGGCCATCAGGCGACCGTCTCGGTCGACGTCGCCTCGCCCGCGGCCAGTTCGACCTCGATGGCGTCCACGAGCCGGGCCTGCAGGTCGGCGTCACCGATCTTCTGGATGACCTCGACGAGGAAGCCGAGCACCACCAGGCGACGGGCCTCGTGCTCGGAGATGCCGCGCGACTGCAGGTAGAACAGGTGCTCGTCGTCGAAGCGACCGGTCGCGCTGGCGTGACCCGCGCCCTCGATGTCGCCGGTCTCGATCTCGAGGTTCGGGATCGAGTCGGCGCGCGTGCCCTCGCTCAGCACCAGGTTGCGGTTCTGCTCGTAGCTGTCGGTTCCGGGAGCCGTCCGACCGATGAGCACGTCACCGATCCACACCGTCCGGGCACCGGCACCCTGGAGGGCACCCTTGTAGTTGACGCGGCTCCGTGTCTTGGGAGCGTCGTGGTTGACGTAGACCTGCTGCTCGAGGTGCTGGCCGGCATCGGCGAAGTAGACGCCGTAGAGCTCGGCGTCGGCGCCCTGCTCGGCCAGGTGGGCCGAGGGGTTGACCCGGACGACCGAGCCGCCGAGGCTGACGACGAAGTGCTTGAGCTGGGCGTCCCGACCGATGCGGGCGTGGTGGCTCGCGAGGTGGACGGCGTCGTCGTCCCACTCCTGCAGGGTGACGACGGTGAGGTGCGCCCCCTCGTCGACGACGATCTCGACGTTCTCGACCAACTGCGCCGACCCGGTGTTGCGGAGGACGACCATGGCCTGGCTGTTCGCCTTGGCGTGGATCAGGGTGTGGCCGGCCCGCGGCTCACGATCGAGACCCGAGCGTCCGATGGTGATCGCCGACGGCTCGTCACCCTCGAGCGTGACGGCCAGCACCTTCTCGGCACTCGCCCACGCGTTCGCCGCGGCCTTGTCCTCGGGCGTTCCGGCCGTGCCGACCCGAAAGTCGCTGCGGTCGATCCACTCGACGGTGGCGCCGGGCGTCTCTCGAGCCAGGTACGCATAGGGCGAGCCGTCGAGGTCGCCGTCGATCAACGGACGGAGGCGCGACACCGGGCTGAGCTTCCAGTCCACCTCGCGACCGGTCACGTCGGGGAACGCCGCGGGGTCGACCGAGGTGAACCGCTCGGAACGCGTCTGCACGGGCACGAGGCCCCAGCCGCCGTCGCTGTGGGCACCGGCGCCGTGCTGAACGCCCGGCTCGGTGGTGGACTCTGGTGTGGTGGTGGGTGCTGCGGCGGACATCTAGCCGACTGATCCTTCCATGCTCATCTCGATGAGCTTGTTGAGTTCGAGCGCGTACTCCATCGGGAGCTCGCGGGCGATGGGCTCGATGAAGCCACGGACGATCATGGCCATCGCTTCGTCTTCGGCCATGCCCCTCGACATGAGGTAGAAGAGCTGCTCTTCGCTCACTCGCGACACCGTGGCCTCGTGACCGAGCTGAACGTCGTCGACGCGGATGTCGATGGCGGGATAGGTGTCCGACCGGGAGATCGTGTCCACGAGCAGGGCGTCGCAGCGCACCGTGTTGGCCGCGTGGTGGGCGGCCTCGTCGACCCGGACCTCGCCACGGTAACCGGCGCGACCGCCGCCTCGGGCGATCGACTTCGACACGATCGACGACGTGGTGTAGGGCGCCATGTGGATCATCTTCGCGCCGGCGTCCTGGTGCTGACCGGGGCCCGCGAAGGCGACGGAGAGCGTCTCGCCCTTGGCGTGCTCGCCGACCAGGTAGATCGACGGGTACTTCATCGTCACCTTGGAGCCGATGTTGCCGTCGATCCACTCCATCGTCGCGCCCTCGTGGGCGATCGCGCGCTTGGTGACCAGGTTGTACACGTTGTTCGACCAGTTCTGGATCGTGGTGTAACGCACACGGGCGTTCTTCTTCACGATGATCTCGACCACGGCCGAGTGCAGGGAGTCGGACTTGTAGATCGGGGCGGTGCAGCCCTCGATGTAGTGGACGTAGCTGCCTTCGTCGGCGATGATCAGCGTCCGCTCGAACTGGCCCATGTTCTCGGTGTTGATGCGGAAGTACGCCTGAAGCGGGATCTCGACGTGGACGCCCTTGGGGACGTACACGAACGAACCACCGGACCACACGGCCGTGTTCAACGCGGCGAACTTGTTGTCGCCGGCGGGGATGACGGTGCCGAAGTACTCCTGGAAGAGCTCGGGGTGCTCGCGGAGCGCCGTGTCGGTGTCCATGAAGATGACACCCTGCTGCTCGAGGTCCTCGCGGATCTGGTGGTAGACCACCTCGGACTCGTACTGGGCGGCGACGCCCGCCACGAGGCGGTTGCGCTCGGCCTCGGGGATGCCGAGCTTCTCGTAGGTGTTCTTGATGTCGTCCGGAAGCTCGTCCCAGGTGGTCGCCTGCTTCTCGGTCGAACGCACGAAGTACTTGATGTTGTCGAAGTCGATGCCCGACAGGTCGGCGCCCCACGTCGGCATGGGCTTGCGCTCGAACAGCGTCAGCCCCTTGAGACGGTTCTTGAGCATCCACTCGGGTTCGCTCTTCAGGTTCGAGATGTCGGTGACGACCTCGGGTGACACCCCCCGGCGCGCCGAGGCGCCCGCGGAGTCGGAGTCGGACCAGCCGAACTCGTACTGCCCCAGGCTCGCGAGCTCGGGTCGATCGATCAACACGTCTGACATGACTACCTCTTTCTCTGCCGGACCGAACACGGGTCGGCCGAACGGCATTCCCCGGGTGGTGGAGCAGCCCGGTTGCTCGCCCTGCGAGTCGAACACACCGGCTGTCGTCGCCTCGCCGGACGACGCTCGACGTGATCGAGTCGTCAGGTGGCGTTGCTTAGACTGGTGCTGAAGGCCGTGCACCGCTTCTGCGGATCTCACGGTCTTCGGATGTCTCCGTCGACACCCTGCCGGGTCGTGTTCCTGAACCCGTTGATTCTACAGGGCCGACCGCCGAAAGTGACGAAAGGCAGCAAGTCGTGAGCAACGCACAGGTGGGCGCCACCGGAGTCCTGACCCGAGCCTGGTCGTGGCTCCCCACGACCGTCGACCGTCGGGTCCGATTCATCGCCTGGGCGTCGTTCGTCTGTCAGGTGCTGCTGATCGGCACAGGTGGCGCGGTGCGACTCACGGGATCGGGACTCGGTTGCCCCACCTGGCCCCGCTGCACCGCCGACTCGTTCGTCAGCACGCCCGAGATGGGCGTCCACGGCGTCATCGAGTTCGGCAACCGACTGCTCACCTTCGTGCTCACCCTCGTGGTCATCCTCGCGTTCCTCCTCGTGCTCCGCATGCGCACGGTCCGGCGCGATTTCTTCTGGCTGACCCTCGTCCAGGGCCTGAGCATCCCCTTCCAGGCCGTGCTCGGGGGGATCACCGTCCTGACCGGGCTCAACCCCTACATCGTCGGGGCCCACTTCGTCGTCTCGATCGTCCTCGTCGCACTGACCACGACGTTGCTCTGGCGGGTGTACCGCGGCCCCCGGGGGCGCCACGCCGCGACGCCGCGAGGCTACGGACGGCTCGTCCACGTGACGGCGGCGGTCGTCGGCGTCACGGTGATCGTCGGTGTCCTCACGACCGGCTCCGGCCCGCACGCCGGTGACGCGGCCACTCCCCGCAACGGTCTCGACCCGGCGATCATGGACCACGTCCACAGCTGGCCGGCATACGCCACCCTCGCCCTGACCCTGGCCGTCGTCGCTTGGACGCTGCGGGCAGGCCTCCCCCGCCGTTTCCCCCTCGCCCTGCTCGGCGTGGAGCTGGTCCAGATCGCGGTCGGCATCACCCAGGCGCGCTCGGGGTTGCCGCCCCTGCTCGTCGGCAGCCACATGGTGCTGGCCGCACTGCTCGTGGCCGCGACGACCGCCGTCGTGCTGTCCCTGCGCAACGACCAGGCCCCGGACGAGGTCGAACCGATCGTCGAGGCGGCTGCCGTCCGCGCCTGATCGACGCGACCGGGTGCCCTAGTCGCGACGCATGACGGTGTCGACGTCGTCCTGGTCGACGACGACGAACCCCGTGCGCTCGTAGAGCGACACGGCACGACTTCCGGTGAGCACGTCGAGGGTGATCGACCCCGTGGTGACCGAGCCGATCGCCTCGGTGAGCAGGGCTGTCCCGATGCCCTGGCCTCGCGCCTCCTCGGCCAGGTAGAAGTGGCGTAGCCAGGTCGTGTCGCCGTCCGGATGCAGGGCGATGCAGCCGAGGAGGCGCTGGTCGCCTTCGACGACCCGCGTCTCGTCGGCCATGAACTCGCGCACGAAGCGCGCACGGTGACGCGGCGGGTTCCAGATGCCGAGACGCTCGAACTCGGGCCTCAGGACGACGAGCTTCAGGTCGGTCAGCGGCTCGACGTCGTCCGGGCGCGCCGGACGCACCGTCCAGTCGAAGGGGCTCACGAGGCTAGAACGGGAGCAGGGGGTCGACGCCGACGGCGACGAACAGCAGCGTGAGGTACGTGATCGAGCTGTGGAAGACGCGCATCGGCCGGACCTCGGCGACGTGCTGGATGGCTCGGCTGTACAGCCGGTGCGACTCCCAGACGAACCAGGCGCCGCTGGCGAGGGCCACGACCGTGTAGAGCACGCCCATGCCGGCGACGGGGACGAGGATCAACGAGCAGACCACGGTGGCCCAGGCATAGAGGATGACCTGCAAGCCGACGATGGACCGGCCGCGCACCACGGCGAGCATCGGGACGTCGGCCGCGGCGTAGTCGTCGCGGTACTTCATCGACAGCGGCCAGTAGTGCGGCGGCGTCCAGAGGAAGATGACCATGAAGAGGATGACGGCCGACCACGACAGGTCGTTCGTGACGGCGGCCCAGCCGATGAGCACCGGCATGCACCCGGCGATGCCGCCCCACACGATGTTCTGCGGCGTGCGACGCTTCAGCCAGAGGGTGTACACGACGACGTAGAAGAGGATGGCTCCGAGCGACAGCGCCGCCGAGAGGAGGTTGACCGTCAGGGCGAGCCAGACGATCGACGCGACGCCGACGACGTACGAGAAGATCAACGCCTCGCGGTCGCTGACCTCACCGGTCACGAGCGGTCGGCCCTGCGTCCGCTTCATGATGCGGTCGATGTCACGATCGATGTAGCAGTTGAAGGCCGAGGCCGAGCCGGCGCTCAGCGCCCCACCGATCAGCGTCGCGGCGACGAGCCACAGGTTGGGGATGCCCCCCTGGGCCAGGAACATCGTCGGCGCCGTGGTGACGAGCAGGAGCTCCATCACGCGGGGCTTCGTGAGGGCGACGTACGCCCGAGCCTTGCGACGGAAGCCCCGGGGTGACGTGTCGGGGCGGATGTCAACGGCTGCGGTCATGAGTCCTCTAACGAGACGAACGGTTTGCCCAAGGAGTCTAGGCGATGAACGTCGACGCTGACGGCGAACCCTCGGCCGATGCGGACGGGAGAAGGGGGTTCGTCCCTATACTTGCAGGTGCTTGCCAGTCGTACGCCCTCTCGGTCCCGAATCACCGGACGAACCGTCCCGATCTCCGCCCCGGCGTGTGTGCGACCCAGCCGACGACGTCTCGGCAGGCGCACGTCAGCGCGGGAGCGAATCGACCCCGCGCAGTTCGCATCAAGAAGGGTCAACTTCCAGTGGCAGATCTGCAATGGGAATCCATTGACAACAAAGCAGTAGACACGGTCCGCGTCCTCGCGGCCGACGCGGTCGAGAAGGTCGGCAACGGTCACCCCGGCACCGCGATGAGCCTGGCGCCCGCCGCCTACCTGCTCTTCCAGAAGGTCATGCGTCGTGACCCGAGCGACAGCACCTGGATCGGTCGCGACCGGTTCATCCTGTCCGTCGGCCACAGCTCGCTGACGCAGTACATCCAGTTCTACCTGGGCGGCTACGGTCTCGAGCTCGACGACCTCGAGGCCCTGCGCACCTGGGGCTCGAAGACCCCGGGCCACCCCGAGTACGGCCACACGGACGGCATCGAGATCACCACCGGTCCGCTGGGCCAGGGCTTCGCCAGCTCGGTGGGCTTCGCCTACGCCGCCCGCTTCGAGCGCGGCCTGTTCGACCCCGACGCCGCACCCGGCACGAGCCCGTTCGACCACTTCGTGTACGTCATCGCCGGTGACGGCGACATGCAAGAGGGCGTCACGAGCGAGGCCGCGTCGCTGGCCGGGCACCAGAAGCTCGGCAACCTCGTCGCCATCTACGACTCGAACCAGATCTCGATCGAGGACGACACGAACATCGCCTTCACCGAGGACGTCCACAAGCGCTTCGAGTCCTACGACTGGGACGTCCAGGTCGTCGACTGGAAGAAGACCGGCGAGTACGTCGAGGACGTCGCCGAACTGCACGACGCCATCGAGAAGGCCAAGGCCGTCACCGACAAGCCCTCGCTGATCATCCTCAAGACGATCATCGGCTGGCCCTCGCCCAAGAAGCAGAACTCCGGCAAGATCCACGGTTCGGCCCTCGGTGCCGACGAGGTCGCCGGCCTCAAGTCGGTCCTCGGGTTCGACCCCGAGAAGTCCTTCGACGTCGACCCCGCCGTCCTCGAGCACACCCGCAAGGCCGTCGAGCGCGGACAGGCCCAGCACGCCGAGTGGGACGAGAAGCTCGCCGCGTGGGCGTCGGCCAACCCCGACAAGAAGGTCATGCTCGACCGCATCCTCGCGAACGAGCTCCCCGAGGGCGTCGAAGAAGCGCTCCCCGTCTTCGAGGCCGGCAAGGACGTCTCCACCCGCGCCGCCTCGGGCAAGGTCATCAACGCCCTCGCCGGTGTGGTCCCCGAGCTCTGGGGCGGCTCGGCCGACCTGGCCGAGTCGAACCTGACGACGATCACGGGTTCGAAGTCGTTCGTCCCCACCGAGTGGTCGACCGACGAGTGGAGCGGCGACCCCTACGGTCGTGTGCTGCACTTCGGCATCCGCGAGCACGCGATGGGCGCCATCCTCAACGGCATCACGCTGCACGGCAACACGCGCCCGTTCGGCGGCACGTTCCTGATCTTCAGCGACTACATGCGCCCCGCGGTCCGCCTCGCGGCCCTGATGAAGTCTCCGGCGATCTACGTCTGGACCCACGACTCCGTCGCCCTGGGCGAGGACGGTCCGACGCACCAGCCGATCGAACAGCTCGCGTCGCTGCGGGCGATCCCCGACCTCGACGTCGTGCGTCCCGCCGACGCCAACGAGACGGCCTGGGCCTGGGCGACGATCCTCGAGCGCCACCACGGCCCCGCCGGCATCGCGCTCAGCCGTCAGAACCTGCCCGTCTTCGAACGCGGCACCGGTGACGCCGAGGGCGACACCTTCGCGTCGGCGAAGAACGTGGCCAAGGGTGCCTACGTCCTGGCCGAGGCGCCGGGCGGAACGCCCGACGTGATCTTCGTCGCCACGGGTTCCGAGGTGCAGATCGCCGTCGAGGCCCGTGAGGTCCTGCGCGGCGAGGGCATCAACGCCCGAGTCGTCTCGGCTCCGAGCATCGAGTGGTTCGACGAGCAGAGCGACGAGTACAAGGAGGCGGTCCTCCCGGCCGCCGTCAAGGCTCGCGTCTCGATCGAGGCCGGTGTGGCCATGCCGTGGCGCGGCATCGTCGGCGACGCCGGTCGCAGCGTGTCGATCGAGCACTTCGGTGCCTCGGCCGACTACAAGACGCTGTTCAAGCAGTTCGGCATGACGACCGAAGCCGCCGTCGCCGCCGCCAAGGACTCGATCGCCGCTCTCTGAGCGTCGACGAAGGAAGAAGAAGAACATGACTGATTCGAACACCGCACAGCTCTCCGCCGCCGGCGTGAGCATCTGGCTCGACGACCTGTCGCGCGAGCGCATCAACGCGGGAGGCCTGCAGAAGCTGATCGCCGAGCGCAACGTCGTCGGCGTCACCACCAACCCCACGATCTTCGCCTCGGCTCTCGCCAAGGGTGAGGCCTACGACGACCAGGTCGCCCTGCTCGCGAAGACCGGCGTCAGCGTCACGGACGCCGTCTTCGAGATCACCACCGACGACGTCACCCGTGCCTGCGACATCTTCCGCGAGCTCTACGACACGACGGACGGCTTCGACGGCCGCGTGTCGATCGAGGTCGAGCCCGGTCTCGCGCACGACGCGCAGGGCACCATCGACCAGGCGGTCAAGCTGGCCGCCAAGGTCGGTCGCCCCAACGCCCTCATCAAGATCCCGGCGACCGTCGAGGGTCTCGAGGCCATCACGGCGGTCATCGCCCAGGGCATCAGCGTCAACGTGACCTTGATCTTCAGCCTCGAGCGCTACCGCGCCGTCATCAACGCGTACCTCACGGGTCTCGAGCAGGCCAAGGCCGCGGGCATCGACATCTCCGAGATCCACTCGGTCGCCTCGTTCTTCGTGTCGCGCGTCGACACCGAGATCGACAAGCGCCTCGACGCGGTCGGGACCGACGAGGCCAAGGCCCTCAAGGGCAAGGCCGGCGTGGCCAACGCTCAGCTCGCCTACGAGGTGTACCAGCAGGCCTTCGACACCGAGCGGGCCAAGGGCCTCCTCGCTGCCGGCGCCAACAAGCAGCGCCCCCTCTGGGCCTCGACCGGAGTCAAGGACCCCGCCGTGCTCGACACCACCTACGTGGTCGAGCTCGTCGCCCAGGACGTCGTCAACACGATGCCCGAGAAGACCCTCGAGGCGACCTTCGACCACGGTGAGATCCGTGGCGACACGA
Organism: Frigoribacterium sp. CFBP 8751; assembly: GCF_014841545.1. Classification (NCBI taxonomy): domain Bacteria; kingdom Bacillati; phylum Actinomycetota; class Actinomycetes; order Micrococcales; family Microbacteriaceae; genus Frigoribacterium; species Frigoribacterium sp. CFBP 8751. Next base: position 237,776 of record NZ_JACYUB010000003.1, on the reverse strand, counting down.
TCAGCGCCTCCTACGCCTCGGCCAACGAGACCATGGACGCGATCGCCGCGCAGGGCGTGTCCTACGACGACGTGACCGAGACCCTCGAGAAGGAGGGCGTCGAGAAGTTCATCGTGTCGTGGAACGAACTGCTCGACACGGTCACCGCGGCCCTCGAGGCAGCCAAGCCCGCCGGGGAGTCCAAGTGACCATCACCATCGCTGCCAGCGGAGACGCGGCGCAGGCGGTCGAGGCGGTCGTCCCGACGCTCGTGAGCGACCTCGTCGCCTCGGGCATCACTGCGCAGAACCCCACCCTGTGGGGCCCTGACGCCGAGGACGAGTCCGCCAAACGACTCGGTTGGACCGAGGCCGTCGTCGTCTCGACCCCGCTGCTCGACGAGATCGACTCGTTGCGCGACGAGCTCGCCGCCAAGGGCGTCGACCACGTCGTGCTCGCGGGCATGGGCGGCTCGTCGCTCGCGCCCGAGGTGATCACCCGCACCTACGGCGTCGAGCTCACCGTGCTCGACGCGACGGAGCCCGGTCAGGTCCTCACGGCCCTCGCCGACCGTCTCGAGCGCACCGTGCTCGTCGTGTCGTCGAAGTCGGGTTCGACCGTCGAGACGGCCAGCCAGCGCAAGACGTTCGAGAAGGCGTTCACCGACGCCGGCATCGACCCCGTCGAGCGCATCGTCGTGGTCACCGATCCCGGATCGCCCCTGGACGGGCAGGCCCGTGAGGCCGGTTACCGCGTCTTCAACGCCGACCCCAACATCGGCGGGCGCTACTCGGCCCTGTCGGCGTTCGGCCTCGTGCCGTCCGGCCTGGCCGGTGCCGACATCCGCGAGCTGCTCGCCGAGGCCGACGCCGTGACGGTCGAGCTGGCCCAGGACCGCGCCGACAACCCGGGCCTCGTGCTGGGTGCCGTCCTGGCGGGCACCTCACCCCTGCGCGACAAGATCGCGATCGTCGCCGACGGCACCCACATCGTGGGGTTCCCGGACTGGGCCGAGCAGCTCATCGCCGAGTCGACCGGCAAACAGGGTCGCGGCCTGCTCCCCGTCGTCATCGGCACCTCGGCCCCCGAGATCACGGCGGGCCTCCACGACGTGCAGGTCGTGCGTCTCGTGGCGAACGCCGACGAGACCCGTGAGGTCGCGCCCGGCGAGGTCGAGATCTCGGGTTCGCTCGGCGGTCAGATCATGGTCTGGGAGTACGCCGTCGCGGTGGCCGGGCGTCTGCTCGACATCAACCCGTTCGACCAGCCCGACGTCGAGTCGGCGAAGGTCGCGACGCGGGCGTTGCTCGACGACCGACCCGAGCCCACTCCCCCGGCCTTCACGGCCGAGGGCGTCGAGGTCCGCGAGGTCGGAGACATCGAACTGGGCGACTCTCTCGAGTCGGCCGTCGCCGCGCTTCTCTCGCACCTGAGCGATGACGGCTACGTCTCGATCCAGGCATACGTGGATCGCGTGGCGAACCCGCAGCTCGAGGAGATCCGTGATCTGCTCGCGGCACGCACACAGCGTCCCGTCACCTTCGGGTGGGGGCCGCGCTTCCTGCACTCGACGGGTCAGTACCACAAGGGCGGCCCGGCCAACGGCGTCTTCCTGCAGATCACGCAGGTGCCCGCGACCGACCTCGAGATCCCCGAGAGCCCGTTCACGTTCGGGCAGCTCGTGCAGGCACAGGCCGCCGGTGACGCCAAGGTCCTGGCCGAGCACGGTCGTCCCGTGCTCACGCTGACGGTGACCGACGTGGCCGCCGCGCTGCCGGTCATCACCGCCGCACTCCGCTGAGCCGAAAGGGCCGGCGTCCTCACGGACGCCGGCCCTTTCGTCTTGCCCCCGGGTGGTCTCCGCGGGTCTCACCCGTCCTCGTCCCGATCGCCCCTCGAACCACAGAACGGAACCCCATGTCACCGGTGCCGATCACGCCGGAGTCCAACCCGTTGCGGTTGCCCTCCGACCGACGTCTCAACCGCATCGCGGGCCCCAGCGGTCTCATCATCTTCGGTGTGACGGGTGATCTCTCCCGCAAGAAGCTCATGCCCGCCGTCTACGACCTCGCCAACCGGGGCTTGTTGCCGCCCGGTTTCGCGCTGGTCGGGTTCGCCCGTCAAGAGTTCGAGGGCCAGGACTTCGAGCAGGTCGTCTATCAGTCCGTCAAGGACCACGCGCGCACGCCGTTCGACGAAGACGTCTGGCGTCAGCTCAAAGAGGGGTTCCGTTTCGTCCAGGGTGTCTTCGACGACGCCGATGCGTTCGCGCGACTGAAGGACACCATCGAAGAGCTCGACCGCGAACGCGGCACGATGGGCAACCACGCGTTCTACCTCTCGATCCCGCCCAAGGCCTTCCCCATGGTCACCGAGCAGCTCCGCAACTCCGGGCTCGCCGAGGAGAAGGACGGCGCGTGGCGACGCGTCGTCATCGAGAAGCCCTTCGGCTCCGACCTCAAGACGGCCCGCGAACTCAACGCCGTCGTCGAGACGGTCTTCGAGCCCGACAGTGTGTTCCGCATCGACCACTACCTCGGCAAAGAGACGGTGCAGAACCTGCTCACGCTCCGGTTCGCCAACCAGATGTACGAACCCCTCTGGAACTCGAACTACGTCGACCACGTCCAGATCACCATGGCCGAGGACATCGGCGTCGGTGGTCGCGCCGGCTATTACGACGGCATCGGGGCCGCCCGCGACGTCATCCAGAACCACCTCCTCCAACTCCTCGCCCTGACGGCGATGGAAGAGCCGGTCACGTTCGCCGCCCGCGACCTCCGGGCCGAGAAGGAGAAGATCCTCTCGGCCGTCCGTCTGCCCGCCGACCTCGCGACGGGCACGGCTCGGGGTCAGTACGCCGGGGGGTGGCAAGGTGGGGAGAAGGTCCTCGGATTCCTGGACGAAGAGGGCATGAACCCCGAGAGCACGACCGAGACCTTCGCCGCCATCAAGCTCGAGATCGCGACCCGGCGGTGGGCGGGCGTGCCCTTCTACCTCCGGGCCGGAAAGCGGCTCGGGCGTCGCGTGACCGAGATCGCCGTCGTCTTCAAGCAGGTGCCCGAGAACATCTTCGGAACCCAGACGTCACTCGGGCAGAACGCCCTCGTGATCCGCGTCCAGCCCGATGAGGGAGTGACCCTCCGATTCGGGTCCAAGGTGCCCGGCATCGGTACGCAGGTCCGCGACGTCACCATGGACTTCGGCTACGGACACGCCTTCACCGAGGCGAGCCCCGAGGCCTACGAGCGCCTCATCCTCGACGTGCTCCTGGGTGACCCACCCCTCTTCCCTCGGCACGAGGAGGTCGAGCTCTCCTGGAAGATCCTCGACCCGATCGAAGAGTTCTGGGCCACCCAGGGCCAGCCCGAGCAGTACCGACCCGGCACGTGGGGCCCCGCCTCCGCCGATGAACTCATGGCCCGTGACGGCCGTACCTGGAGGCGTCCGTGATCGTCGACCTGCCCGACAGCACCATCAGCCGCGTCCAGAAGACGCTGGTCAAGATCAGGGAAGAAGGAGGCGCGGTCGCGTTGGGCCGCGTCCTCACCTTGATCATCTCCACTCGTCTCGGCGACGAGGAAGAAGCCATCGAGGCCGCGAACGACGCGTCACGCGAGCACCCCATGAGGGTCATCGTCGTGTCCACGTCGACCGACCTCGACGACGTCGACGGGCGACTCGACGCCCAGATCCGCGTGGGCGGTGACGCGGGCGCCAGCGAGGTCATCTTGCTGCGGGCCTACGGTGAGACCGCGAGCGACGAGGAGGGATTGGTGACGGGGCTCCTGCTCCCCGACGCTCCCGTCGTGGCGTGGTGGCCCAAGACCGCGCCTCCCGTCGTCTCGGAGTCTCCCCTGGGGCGCATCGCGCAACGGCGCATCACCGACGCCGCGAGCCAGTCCGACCCGCGCCAGTCGATCATCGACCTCGCCCGCAGCTACGCTCCCGGTGACACCGACTTCGCCTGGACCCGCCTCACCCTGTGGCGGGCACAGCTCGCCGCGGTGCTCGACCAGCCGCCCTACGAGTCGGTCACCGAGGTCGGCGTCTCCGGGGCGCCCGACTCCCCCTCGACGCTCCTCCTGGCCGCCTGGCTGCGTCTGCAGCTCCAGGTTCCGGTCGACGGCGACTTGACGACCCGGGCGACCGGCTCGAGCGGCATCCACGGAGTGCGACTCGTTCGCGCGTCCGGATCGATCGTCCTCGAACGCTCCCTGGACGACGTCGCGACGCTGACCCAACCGGGTCAGCCCACGCACGACCTGGCGCTGCCACGCCGCTCGCTGCGCGACTGCCTGGCCGAGGAACTCCGTAGACTCGACCCCGACGACCTGTTCGGGAACGTCGTGAGACACGGGGTCGGCCAACTGAGCGAACCCGTCCAGAGCAACTAGAGCAGATAGAGAACCGTGACGAACGAACGCCGGGTGCTGGTCCACCCCGACAAAGAATCACTGGGTGCCTCCGTGGCCGCCCGGTTCATCACCAAGATCATCGACGTGCTCGAAGAGCAGAACTATGCGTCGGTCGTCGTCAGCGGAGGCTCGGTGAGCACGCTCGTGCTGGCGGCCATCAACGCGTCGCCGGCACGTGACAGCGTCGACTGGTCGAAGGTCTCGATCTGGTGGGCCGACGAGCGTTGGGTCCCCGCAGGTGACGCGGATCGGAACGACACCCAGGCAGGCATCGACTTGCTCGACCACATCGGGTTGCTGCCCGAGAACGTCCACCGCTTCGGTGCGGTGGGCGACTTCGACGACGTCGAGGCGGCAGCCGCCGCCTACCGCGACGAGTTGTTGCAGCACGCACAGGCTGACGACGCGGCCCCCCGCTTCGACATCACGCTCCTCGGCGTCGGTCCCGACGGCCATGTCGCTTCGTTGTTCCCCGACAAGGCACAGATCCGCCAGCTCGAGCCGACCGTGCTCACGATCGACGACTCCCCCAAGCCCCCGCCGGTACGCCTCACGTTGAGCCTGCCGGTCATCAACAATTCGCAGCGCGTCTGGATGATCCTCGCCGGAGCCGAGAAGGCTTCGTCGCTGGGGCTCGCCCTGGCGGGTGCCGGCGCGGACCAGGTGCCGGTGGCAGGGGTCAAGGGACGCAAGCGGACGGTCTTCTTCGTGGATCGGGACGCGGCGGCCGAGGTGCCCGAGAACTTGATCGCCTCGACCTACTGAGTCACCACCGCGGGTGCAACTGCCCCGGACCGTATGGCGAAGGGCCCCGCAGCTCACGGCTGCGGGGCCCTTCGTCATGTTCGGTGTCGGGACACCAGGAGGCGTGCTCGGCTGGGTCAGGCCTTGCCGCGTCGAACGCGCAGCTGCTGCAGTGCCTCTTCGAGCAGCTGCTCGGCTTCTTCTTCGGTCCGTCGCTCTTTCACGTACGCGAGGTGCGTCTTGTACGGTTCGAGCTTCGCGACCGTCGGCGGGTTGGCCTTGTCGCGCCCTGCGGGCAGTCCGCTCGAGGGCGAGTCGACGGTTTCGGGGATCTCTTCGTCGGGCACGTTGGCCGCGAAGTGACGGACGACTTCGTTGCCGAGGGCATCCCAGTACGAGATGGTGATCCGCTCGGCGTGGAAGCCACGATCTTGCTCACCCATGGGACCCGCGCCGACGCGCGAGCCACGGATTGCGCTACCGCCTGAGGCCATCAGCTGACCGCCGCGAACTTGGTGATGAGACCCAGGACCACGATGCAGGTGATCCAGACGAGACCCAAGAAGACCGTGATGCGGTTGAGGTTGCGCTCGGCGACACCCGACGCCCCGAGGTTGCTCGTGACGCCACCGCCGAACATGTCGGAGAGACCGCCACCACGGCCGCGGTGGAGCAGGATGAGGAGGGTCAACAGGAGGCTCGTGATGCCGAGCAACACCTGCAGGATGACCTGGAGAATTTCCACGTAGGACCTTTCGATGCGGTGAGACCGCTGAACAGTATAACCGCGACAGGCCGTCGCCCCGGCAGGTCGAGTCGGAGGGGCGCCGATGACCGACGCGCCCGGCGGCTCAGACGCCGACGTGTGCCTGGAAGCGGACGATGCTGGCGAACTCGGACACGTCGAGGCTCGCCCCACCGACGAGGGCTCCGTCGACGTTGGGCTCACGCATGAAGGATGCGATGTTGGTGGATTTGACCGATCCGCCGTAGAGGACGCGGGTGACTGCGGCGGACTCCGAACCCATGACGTCGACCAGGGCTGCCCGCAGCGCGGCGCAGACCTGTTCGGCCTGCTCGGCCGTGGCGGCCTGCCCGGACCCGATGGCCCAGACGGGCTCGTAGGCCACGACGATCTCCGCGGAGGCGGGCACCTGGGCGAGCGCCGCACGGAGTTGGGCCACCGGAACGGCACTGGGACCGTGCTGCTCGAGGTCGTCGGCCGTCTCACCGACGCAGATAACGGGTACGAGGCCGGACCGGTGAGCCGCGGCGACCTTCGTCGCCACGACCTCGTCGTCCTCGGCATGGAGCGTCCGGCGCTCCGAGTGCCCGACCAGGACGAAGCGTACGTCGAGCTTGGCGAGGAACTGCCCCGAGACCTCGCCCGTGTAGGCACCGGAATCGTGGGCGGAGAGGTCCTGGGCCCCGAGAGCCAGCTCGAGCTTGTCGGCGTCGAGCAGGGTCTGCACGCTGCGGAGATCGGTGAACGGCGGGAACACCGCGGTCTCGACCGAGTCGAAGTCGTGTTTGGCGTCCTTGAGGGACCAGGCGAGCTTTTGGACGAACGCGATCGCCTGCAGGTGATCGAGGTTCATCTTCCAGTTGCCGGCGATGAGGGGGGTGCGTGTGGTCACCATCCGAGGACCTCCAGTCCGGGGAGTCGTTTGCCCTCGAGGAACTCGAGGCTGGCTCCACCACCGGTGGAGATGTGGCCGAACTGGTCGTCCGTGAAGCCCAGGGCACGAACCGCCGCGGCGGAGTCGCCACCGCCGACGACACCGAGACCTGAGACATGCGTGAGAGCCTCGGCAACCGCCTTGGTGCCGTGTGCGAACGCCGGGAACTCGAAGACTCCCATGGGTCCGTTCCAGAAGACCGTGGACGACGTCTGGACGGTCTCGGCGAAGCGGGCCGCCGTCTCGGGACCGATGTCCAACCCGAGGGCATCCGCGCCGAGAGGAGAGGACTCGATGCCGTCCGAGGCGACCACGGTGTGGTCGGCATCGGCGCTGAACGACGAGGCGACCACCACGTCGACGGGGAGGACGAGGTTGACGCCCCGACGCGCGGCTTCGTCGACGTAGCCACGGACCCGGTCCAGCTGGTCCTTCTCGAGCAGGCTCTTGCCGACGGGGAGCCCCTGGGCGGCGAGGAACGTGAAGAGCATGCCGCCGCCGATGAGCAGGTTGTCGACCCGCGGGAGCAGGTGCTCGATGACGCCGAGCTTGTCGGACACCTTCGAGCCGCCGAGGACCACGGTGTAGGGCCGCGTGGGGTTCTCGGTCAGCTTGTCGAGGACCTCGAGCTCGCGGGAGATCAGCGTGCCCGCGGCGCTCGGGAGGAGAGAGGGGAGCTCGTACACGCTCGCCTGCTTGCGGTGTACGACGCCGAAGCCGTCGGAGACGAACACGTCGCCGAGTTCGGCCAGGCGACGAGCGAACTCCTGACGCTCCGACTCGTCCTTCGACGTCTCGGCAGCGTTGTAGCGGAGGTTCTCGAGCACCATGATCTGACCGTCGGTCAGACCTGCGACCGCTGCGCTGGTCTCGTCACCGACGGTGCTCGATGCGAAGCCGACGCTCTTGCCGAGGAGTTCGCTGAGTCGCTGAGCGACCGGTCGCAGGCTGTATTCGGCCTTGGCCTCACCGTCGGGGCGACCGAGGTGCGAGATGACGACCACCCTCGCCCCTTGGTTGATCAGCAGGTCCAGGGTCTCGAGGGAGGCACGGATGCGTCCGTCGTCGGTGATCTCACCGTCCTTCAGCGGGACGTTGAGGTCGCATCGGACGATGACGCGCTTGCCCGACAAGGGACCGAGGGAATCGAGGGTTCGCAGGCTCATGGGTTCGTTTCGGGGTTGGAGGACGATGCCCCGGCCCGTGAGGGCCGGGGCATCGAGGTCGGACTAGAGGCGGTCGGCCACGTACTTCGTCAGGTCGACGAGGCGGTTCGAGTAGCCCCACTCGTTGTCGTACCACGAGGTGATCTTGACGAGGTTGCCGATGACCTTGGTGAGCCCGGAGTCGTAGATCGACGAGTGCGGGTCGGTCGTGATGTCGGTGGACACCAGCGGGTCTTCGGAGTAGGCGAGGATGCCCTTGAGTTCGCCCTCGGCAGCGGCCTTGTACGCGGCGTTGATCTGCTCGACCGTCACCGGTGTGCTGGTCTCGAGGGTCACGTCGGTGATCGAGCCGGTGGGGACGGGAACACGCAGGGCGTAGCCGTCGAGCTTGCCGGCGAGCTCGGGGATCACGAGGCCGATCGCCTTGGCGGCACCGGTGGACGTCGGGACGATGTTGAGCGCGGCGGCGCGGGCACGACGGGGGTCCTTGTGCGGGCCGTCCTGCAGGTTCTGGTCGGCCGTGTACGCGTGGACGGTCGTCATGAGACCGCGTTCGACACCGAAGTTGTCGAGGAACACCTTCATCAGGGGCGCGAGGCTGTTCGTCGTGCACGACGCGTTCGAGATGATGTGGTGGTTGGCGGGGTCGTAGATGCCCTCGTTCACGCCCAACACGATGGTGGCGTCGTCACCGGTGGCAGGAGCCGAGATGAGGACCTTCTTGGCACCGGCGGTGATGTGCTTGCGCGCGTCTTCGGCCTTGGTGAAGAAGCCGGTCGACTCGACGACGATGTCGACGCCCAGCTCGCCCCAGGGCAGGTTGGCGGGGTCGCGCTCGGCGAGCACCTTGATCGGCTTGCCGTCGACGACGATCGAGTCGCCGTCCAGCTCGACGGTGGCGTCGAGACGACCCGTGATCGAGTCGAACTTGAGGAGGTGCGCGAGGGCGGCGTTGTCGGTCAGGTCGTTGACGGCGACGATCTCGATGTCGGTTCCCTTGGCGAGCGCCGCGCGGAAGTAGTTACGGCCGATGCGACCGAAGCCGTTGATGCCGATCTTGACGGTCAATGAAACTCCTGATGATCAGGCGTCGTGGGGACGCGTGGAGGGTGTGGGCGACCAGGCCCGTGGCGACGCCCGAACTCTCGATGACCTCGGGTCGGACACCGCTTACGACAGTAGCAGCAGCCCTCTCGAATTCGTCGTCCCGTGACGTCACGGGACCCGCTCCGCCGGTCGTCAGTCGAGGTCGAGGTCGTTCGGGAGATTGGCGTCCGTACCCGGCAGGCCCAGGTCGCTGGCCTTCTTGTCGGCCATGGCGAGGAGACGGCGGATGCGTCCGGCCACGGCGTCCTTGGTCATCGGGGGGTCGGCGTGGTGACCGAGTTCGTCCAAGCTGGCGTCACGATGGGCCAGTCGCAGCTCGCCCGCGTACTTGAGGTGGTCGGGGATGTCGTCGCCCAGGAGTTCCATGGCCCGGTCGACCCGGGCGCAGGCGGCGACGGCTGCCTGGGCCGAGCGTCGCAGGTTCGCGTCGTCGAAGTTGACGAGTCGGTTCGCGGTCGCGCGCACTTCCCGGCGCTGCCGCATCTCTTCCCAGTCGGTGACGCTCTTCTCGGCACCCATCACCTTGAGCATGGTGCCGATGGCCTCGCCGTCACGGATGATCACGCGGTGGACGCCGCGGACCTCGCGGGCCTTCGCCGCGATGCCGAGTCGGCCGGCGGCCCCGACCAGCGCCATGGCGGTCTCGTTGCCGGGGCACACGACCTCGAGCGAGGCGGAACGACCGGGATCGGTCAAGGAGCCCTGGGCGAGGAAGGCCCCGCGCCAGATCGCAGCGAGATCGTCGCGCGAGCCGGTCGTGAGCCGGTTCGGCAGGCCGCGCACGGGTCGTCGGCGGGCGTCCATGAGTCCGGTCTGACGGGCAAGCGTCTCGCCGGCCTCGTGGACCCGCACGAGGAACCCGGGCGTGCGTCGTGAACCCGAGGGAGCCGTCATGGCCACGTCGCTCCGCGCCCCGTACAGCTCGGCCAGGTCTTTGCGGACCCGTCGAGCGATGAGGGCCGAGTCGAGTTCTGCCTCGACCGCGATCCGACCGGAGATGAGGTGCAGTCCCCCGGCGAAACGGAGGACGGTGGCGAGCTCGGCAGCCCGGATCGTCGTCCTGCTCACCTCGACGCGGGCGAGTTCTTCTTTGACGTCGGCAGTCTGGGCCACTCCGGTTGTTCCTTTTCGTCAGGTCGGCTTGTCGTCGGTACACGGGCGTGCTGAAGGACCCCGGTGGGTCATTCTCGGCCGAGGTCGCGGTGTTTCACGCTGACGGCCACGCCGGGGAGTCCACGCAGACGCGCCGCCAGTTCACCCACGAGGGTGACCGATCGATGTTTGCCCCCGGTGCAGCCAATGGCGATCGTAGCGTGTCTCTTGTTCTCACGCTGATAGCCCGACAACACGGGGACGAGCGAGGCGGCGAAGGCGTCGACGAACTCCCGTGCCCCGTCCTGCTGCATGACGTACGTCGTGACGGGTTCGTCGAGCCCCGACTGCTGCCGGAGTGCGGGCACCCAGAACGGGTTCGGGAGGAACCGTGCGTCGCCCACCATGTCGGCGTCCGTGGGCAGGCCGTACTTGAACCCGAAGCTGAGGACGGTCACCTGCACCCCGGCACGGTCGGACTCGGCGAACTTCTCGGAGATCGTCGTGGCCAGCTGATGGATGTTGAGTTCTGACGTGTCGATGATCACGTCACTGGTCTCTCGGAGTTCTTCCATTCGTGCACGTTCGGCGAGGATGCCGTCGAGCAACGTGCCGTCGCCCTGCAGCGGGTGTGGCCGCCGGACTTGCTCGAAACGCCGCACCAAGGCTGCGTCGGTCGCGTCGAGGAAGAGCACGCGCACCTTGCTGGGCATGCTCGCCCGGAGGGTGCGGACGGCCTCCTGCGCTTCGCTGAAGAGACGACCGCCGCGGACGTCGACGACGGCCGCGATCTTGGGGAGGGAGTCCCCCGCGCGCTCGGCCAGGTCGAGCAACGGTCGCAGCATCTGCGCGGGCAGGTTGTCGACCACGTACCAGTCGAGGTCTTCGAGGGCGTTGCCGACCGTCGACCGCCCGGCACCGGACATGCCCGTCACGATCAGGACCTCTTGCTGTTCGCTGACGTCGCTCATGTCGGTGGTGTCCTCCGGGTCGGCGGGCGGTGCATCGAGTCTAGGCGGGGCTCGTGGGGGGCGCGGCGTCGTCGACGGTCACGTCCTCGGCTCCGCGGAGCCGTTCGACGACGGCCGCGGCGAGCGTCGGTCCGATGCCGCGGATCGCCGAGATGTCGGCGAGCTCGGCGTCCTTCAGTCGCTTGACCGAGCCGAAGTGCTTCAGGAGCACGGCCACGCGGGAGGGGCCCAGCCCCGGGATCTCGGCCAGTTGCGTCGAGATGTCACGCTTGCGTCGCTGCCGCTGGTGCGTGATCGCGAACCGGTGCGCCTCGTCCCGGATGCGCTGGATCAGGAACAGCGCGTCGCTGTTGCGCGGCAGGATGACGGGGAAGTCGTCATCGGGCAGCCAGATCTCTTCGAGCCGCTTCGCGATGCCGCACAGGGCGATGTCGGTGACGCCGGCGTCGTCGAGTGCTCGTCGGGCCGCTGCCACCTGGGGTTGTCCGCCGTCGACGATGAGGAGGTTGGGGCGGTACGCGAACCGTTTGCGTTGCTCACCCACCTCCTCGACGGGGGCGAGTTCGTCGTCGAGGCGCGAGAGCCGGCGGCTGAGGGTCTGGTAGATCGACTCCGTGTCGTCGGTCGACTGCGGGATGTTGAATCGCCGGTACTGGTCCTTCCGCGGCAGGCCGTCCTCGAACACGACCATCGAGGCGACGATGTTCGTGCCCGAGAGGTGGGACACGTCGTAGCACTCCATGCGCAAGGGCGCGTCGCTCATGCCGAGGGCCTCCTGGATGTCGGCCAGGGCGGTCGACCGGGTGGCGAAGTCGGCGCTGCGACGGGTCTTGTAGAGCATGAGCGACTGCTGCGCGTTGAGGGTCGCCGTCTGCATCAGGTTCGCCTTCTCACCTCGCTGTGCCGTGTGGATCTGCACCCGTCCGCGCCCGCGGAGGGAACTCAGCACGCTCTCGAGGGCGTCGTTGTCGTCCGGGGTCTCGGTCACGACGATCTCGCGGGGAAGCTCGGCGCCGGCCGTGTAGATGCCTTGCAGGACCTGCTCGACGAGGTCGCCGGTCGAGATGTCGATCTCTTTGTCGACGACCCATCCGCGGGAACCACGGATGCGACCGCCCCTCACCGTGAAGAGTTGGACGGCGGCCGCCAGCTCGTCCTCGGCGAGGGCGTAGAGGTCGAGGTCGACGTTGTCGCGGAGGACGACCGCCGACTTGTCGAGCACGGCCTCGAGGGCCTGCACCTGGTCACGGTACGTGGCTGCGTCCTCGAAGCGCTGCTCGACGGCGGCCGTCTTCATCGAGCGCTGGAGGTCGGCGATCACCCGCTTGTCGTAGCTGCCCATGAACTTGACGAACTCGTCGACGATCGCCCGGTGCTCCTCGATCGACACCTTGTGCGAGCAGGGCCCGCCGCAACGACCGATCTGCCCCGGGAAGCAGGGCTTGCCCGTCTGCATGGCCTTCTTGTAGCTGCTGTCGGAGCACGTGCGGATCGGGAAGACCTTGATCATCAGGTCGATGGTGTCGTGGACCGCCCAGATCTTCGGGTACGGCCCGAAGTACTTCGCCCCCTTGATGCGCGGGTTCCGCGTGACCATGACCCGGGGCGCCTCGTCGGCCAGGGTGACGGCCATGAAGGGGTAGGTCTTGTCGTCGCGGAACTTGACGTTGAACGGAGGATCGAACTCTTTGATCCACGTGTACTCGAGCTGCAGGGCCTCGATGTCGCTGCCCACGACGGTCCATTCGACCGACCTCGCCGTCAGGACCATCCGTCGGGTTCGTTCGTGCAAGGAAGGCAGCGGGGCGAAGTAGTTGCTCAGCCGGGCCCGGAGGTTCTTGGCCTTGCCGACGTACAAGACCCGGCCCCGCTCGTCACGCCAGCGGTAGACGCCAGGGTCTGTCGGGATCTCGCCCGCCTTCGGGCGCCAGGAGACGGTGTTGCTCATCGGGCTTCGACGGCCTCCCGACGTCGCGTCGGCGTGGCCTTCTTCTTCTGGACGCGAGGAGCGGTGTGACCCGACTCGAGGATCTCCTTCAAGAAGACGCCTGTGTGGCTCTCGGACACGGTGGCGAGGTGCTCGGGCGTACCGGTGGCGATGACGGTACCGCCACCCGCGCCTCCTTCGGGGCCCATGTCGATGAGCCAGTCGGCGGACTTGATGACGTCGAGGTTGTGCTCGATCGTGATGACGGTGTTGCCCTTCTCGACGAGACCGTTCAGCACGAGGAGGAGCTTGCGGACGTCCTCGAAGTGCAGACCGGTGGTCGGCTCATCGAGCACGTAGACGCTGCGACCGTTCGATCGCTTCTGCAGCTCGGTCGCGAGCTTGACGCGCTGGGCCTCGCCACCGCTCAGCGTGGTGGCGCTCTGACCGAGTCGCACGTAGCCCAGGCCGACGTCGACCAGGGTCGACATGAAGCGCGAGATCGCCGAGATGGGGGCGAAGAACTCGGCGGCCTCGCTGATCGGCATCTCGAGGACCTCGGAGATGTTCTTGCCCTTGTACCGCACCGCCAGGGTGTCGCGGTTGTACCGCGCGCCGCCGCAGACCTCGCAGGCCACGTAGACGTCGGGCAGGAAGTTCATCTCGATCTTGATCGTGCCGTCACCCGCGCAGTTCTCGCAGCGGCCGCCCTTGACGTTGAAGCTGAACCGACCCGGAAGGTAACCGCGGGCCTTCGCGTCGGTCGTCTCGGCGAAGAGGGTGCGGATTCGGTCGAACACGCCCGTGTAGGTCGCGGGATTCGAGCGCGGGGTGCGGCCGATCGGCGCCTGGTCCACGTGGACGACCTTGTCGAGGGCTTCGAGCCCCGTGACACGTGTGTGCTTGCCGGGGATCTGACGGGCTCCGTTGAGTTGGTTCGCCAGGACCTTGTACAGGATGTCGTTGACGAGGGAGGACTTGCCGGAACCGCTGACGCCCGTCACGGCGACGAAGGTACCCAGGGGGAAGTCGACCGTGACGTCGCGCAGGTTGTTGGCCTTGGCGCCGACGACCGAGATCATGCGCTTCTTGTCGACGGGACGACGGCTGGTCGGGGTCTCGATGGAGCGCCGTCCGGCGAGGTAGTCGCCCGTGTACGAGTCGGTGTTCGCGACGAGGTCCTCGTAGCTGCCCGAGTGCACGACCGTGCCGCCGTTGACGCCGGCACCCGGACCGATGTCGACGACCCAGTCGGCCGTCTTGATGGTGTCCTCGTCGTGCTCGACGACGATCAGCGTGTTGCCGAGGTTCTTGAGTTTGACCAGCGTGTCGATCAGGCGGCGGTTGTCGCGCTGGTGCAGGCCGATGCTCGGCTCGTCGAGGACGTAGAGCACTCCGGTGAGGCCGGAGCCGATCTGGGTCGCGAGGCGGATGCGCTGGGCCTCGCCACCCGAGAGGGACCCGGCGGCGCGGGCCAGCGAGAGGTACGTGAGTCCCACCTCGAGCAAGAACTCGAGTCGGACCCGGATCTCCCGAAGGACCTGGGCGGCGATGCGCGCCTCGCGGGTCGTGAGGGTGAGGCTGTTCATGAACTCGAAGGCGTCGGCGAGGCTGAGCTCGGACACGGTCGCGATGTCGTTCCCGTCGACCAGGACGGCGAGGACCTCGGGTTTGAGCCGCTTGCCCTTGCACACGACGCACGGGATCTCGCGGAGGTAGGACGCGTAGCGCTGTCGCTGGGTGTCGGTCTCGGCCTCGGCGTACTTGCGCTCGATGTAGGGCATCACACCCTCGAAACCGGTCGAGTACGTCATCTCACGCCCGAAACGGTTCCGCCACTTGACCGTGACCTCGAAGTCGTTGCCCTGGAGGACGGCGTGCTGGATCTTCTCGGGCAGGTCGTGCCACGGAGTCTTGAGGCTGAAGCCGAGATCGCCGGCCAGACCCTCGAGGAGTTTCTGGAAGTAGTTGTAGAGACCCTTGCCGGACTGGGTCCAGGGAAGGATGACACCGTCGGCGAGGCTCAGTTCGGGGTCGCCGAGCAGCAGGTCGGAGTCGACGGACATCTTGGTGCCGAGACCGGAGCATTCGGGGCAGGCGCCGAAGGGGGCGTTGAACGAGAACGTCCGAGGCTCGATCTCGGTGAGCTGGACGGGGTGGTTGTTCGGGCACGAGAGCTTCTCGGAGAACGTCCGGTACTTGCCGGCTGCGCCGTCGTCGGTGTCGACGAAGTCGATCGTGACCAGGCCGTCGGTCAGGCGGAGGGCGGTCTCGAGGGAGTCGGTCAGACGGGTCAACGCCTGATCGGAGGCGACGAGGCGATCGACGACGACCGAGATGTCGTGCTTGATCTGCTTCTTCAGCTTGGGCGGGGAACTGAGTTGGATCTGCTCACCGTCGACGATGGCCCGGGAATAGCCCGTGGACGCGAGCTCGGCGAACAGATCGACGAACTCGCCTTTCTTCTGCGAGACCACGGGGCTCAGCACCTGGTAGCGGGTGCCCGTCTCGAGCGTCATGAGCTGGTCGGCGATCTGCTGCACGCTCTGCTTGCTGATCTTCTCACCGCAGACGGCGCAGTGCGGCACGCCGATGCGTGCCCAGAGCAGGCGCATGTAGTCGTAGATCTCGGTGATCGTGCCGACCGTGGACCGTGGGTTGCGGTTCGTGGATTTCTGGTCGATGGAGACGGCCGGGCTGAGGCCCTCGATGAAGTCGACGTCGGGCCGGTCGACCTGACCCAGGAACTGCCGCGCGTAGGCGGACAGCGACTCGACGTAGCGTCTCTGACCCTCGGCGAAGATCGTGTCGAATGCGAGGGACGACTTGCCGGAGCCGGACAACCCGGTGAAGACGACCAACGAGTCACGCGGGATCTCGAGGTCGACGTTGTCCAGGTTGTGCACACGGGCACCCCGGACGCTCAGCGTGGAGGAACCTTCTACAGGTGAGATGGACACTCTTACCATTCTGTCGATGTGGACGACGCTCGTCGTCGTGGCGGGCGGGCCCGCAGGAGGTACGGCCGGCGGCGCCGGGTCAGGGGGCCGAGGACGAGATGACGGGTTGGACCCCCGTCAGGTCGGCCGACACCTGCCACAGACGGGCTGCAACCGACTCGTCGCGGGTGTGACGTTTGGCGGGAACACGAGCCGGCGCGCCGGTCAGTTGGAACCATCCGGCCGGACCCCAGTATTCCCCGCCGACGACGTCTTCGCCCACGACGGCCTGGACCAGTGGCTCTGCTCCGACCTCTTTTCCCTGGGAGAAGGTGTGCATCATCGAGGTGAGGACGGCGGGAGGGCGATGGGGTTCGACGACGGGCGGACGCGGGTCGCTGAGAGAGTCCCAGGAGAACCCGGGGTGGGCGACGACGCTGGAGACCGACGATCCGGCGGCTCGAAGGCGACGATCGAGGTCGAAGCCGAAGGTCATGACCGCCAGCTTGGATCGCGCGTAGGCGACGGCCCCGGAGTAGCTCGAGACCATCATGGGGTCGTCGAGGTCGAGTCGCACCCACCGGTGGCTGATGCTGCCGAGGTGCACGACTCGAGCCCGCCCTGCCGACTCGAGGGCCGGCATGAGGTGCGAGACCAGGGCGAAGTGGCCGAGATGGTTGGTGCCGAATTGGAGTTCGAATCCGTCGGTCGTCGCCTGACGCCGACGGGAGCCGACGACGCCCGCATTGGCCAGGAGGCCGTCGACCGGTCCGCTGGCGGCGATGGCGGACGCACCAGAGCGGACCGACGCGAGGTCGGCCAGGTCGAGCGCGACCGTGTCGACGTCCGCCCCGGACACGCGGCTGCGGAGGAGATCGGCGGCCCGGACGGCCCTCTCGGCGTCGCGAGCCGCGAGGACGACCTGATGACCGGCCGTGACGAGCCGCTCGGCGGAGTAGTAGCCGAGCCCCGCCGTCGCACCCGTGACGACGACGCGGCGACGATTACCGGGCATGACCGGCAGCCTCCATCTGCCGCAGATCTTTCTTCAGGTCGGCGACCTCGTCGCGGAGCCGACCCGCCAACTCGAACTTGAGCTCGGCGGAGGCCTGCAGCATCTGCTCGTTGAGGTCGGCGATGATGGCTTCGAGGCCGTTCGCCGCGCTGGCAGCCTTGCCCTCGCGGCGGAGGTTCGGCGTCGGGGCGCGCTTGCCGCCCTGGCGATCCGCGAGGAGGCGTGCGGTGTCGGCACCCTCGCGGGCCAGGACCTCGGTGATGTCGGCGATCTTCTTGCGGAGTGGTTGAGGGTCGATGCCCCTCTCGAGGTTGTAGGCGACCTGCTTCTCGCGACGACGATCGGTCTCTTCGAGAGCCTGTTTCATGGAGTCGGTCATCACGTCGGCGTACATGTGCACCTGACCCGAGACGTTGCGGGCCGCGCGGCCGATGGTCTGGATGAGGGACGTCGACGAACGGAGGAAGCCCTCTTTGTCGGCATCGAGGATCGCGACGAGCGACACCTCGGGGAGGTCGAGGCCCTCACGGAGCAGGTTGATGCCGACGAGCACGTCGTAGACGCCCTGTCGCAGTTCGGTGAGGAGTTCGACCCGCCGGAGAGTGTCGACGTCGGAGTGCAGATACCGCACCCGCACACCCGCCTCGGTGAGGAAGTCGGTGAGTTCTTCGGCCATCTTCTTGGTCAGGGTGGTGACAAGGACGCGTTCGTCGATCTCGACCCGCGTGCGGATCTCTTCGAGCAGGTCGTCGATCTGGCCCGCGGACGGCTTCACCACGATCTCGGGATCGATGAGCCCGGTGGGTCGGATGATCTGCTCGACCACGCTGTCGGTGATGCCCAGCTCGTATTTGCCCGGTGTCGCCGAGAGGTAGACCTTCTGGCCGACCCGGTCGAGGAACTCCTCGAACTTGAGCGGCCTGTTGTCGAGGGCACTGGGAAGCCTGAACCCGTGGTCGACGAGGGTGCGCTTGCGCGAAGCGTCTCCCTCGTACATGGCACCGATCTGGGGCACGGTGACGTGCGACTCGTCGATCACCACGAGCAGGTCGTCGGGGAAGTAGTCGAGCAGGCAGTGGGGCGCCTCGCCGGGCGACCGGCCGTCGATGTGCGCGGAGTAGTTCTCGATGCCGTTGCAGAAGCCGATCTGTTCCATCATCTCGAGGTCGAAGGTCGTGCGCATGCGCAGGCGCTGGGACTCGAGGAGCTTTCCCTGCTTGTCGAGCTCGTCGAGGCGGGTGGCGAGTTCGTCCTTGATGGTGCCGATGGCGCGGTGCATGACGTCGGTGCCCGCGACGTAGTGCGAACCGGGGAAGACCGAGACGGCGTCCATCGTCTTGACGACGTCGCCCGTGAGCGGGTGGAGGGCGTACAGAGCCTCCACCTCGTCGCCGAACATCTCGATGCGGATGGCCAGCTCTTCGTACATGGGGATGATCTCGATCGTGTCTCCGCGTACGCGGAAGTTGCCGCGGGAGAAATCGATGTCGTTGCGCTGGTACTGCATCGAGACGAACCGGCGGATCAGCGTCTCGCGATCGATCCGCATGCCGACCTGAAGGGCGATCATGGCCTCCATGTAGCCCTCGGGAGTGCCGAGACCGTAGATGCAGGAGACCGTCGAGACGACGATGACGTCACGTCGGCTCAGCAGCGAGTTCGTCGTCGAGTGACGCAACCGCTCGACCTCGGCGTTGACCGAGCTGTCCTTCTCGATGAACGTGTCGGTCTGCGGGACGTAGGCCTCGGGCTGGTAGTAGTCGTAGTACGAGACGAAGTACTCGACGGCGTTGTTCGGGAACAGCGAGCGGAACTCGTTCGCCAACTGGGCCGCGAGCGTCTTGTTGTGGGCCAGCACGAGCGTGGGCCGTTGCACCTGCTCGACGAGCCAGGCGGTGGTCGCCGACTTGCCCGTTCCGGTGGCACCGAGCAGCACGACGTCGGTCTCGCCGGCGTTGATGCGCCCCGCCAGTTCGGCGATGGCGGCCGGCTGGTCGCCGCTGGGCTCGAACTCACTGATGACTTCGAACGGGCGCACACTGCGGGTCGGTTCCATGGATTCCAGCTTACGAGGGACCACCGACACTCGTGTCGTGGGAGGCCGCCTGCTTCGCCGCTGACAGCGAACGCAGTCGATCGTAGAGGTCGTCAGCCTGCTCCAGGGTGTGCTCGAGCGAACCCGAGGAGTCGACGACGAGGTCTGCCACGGCGAGTCGCGTCCGGTCGTCCGCCTGCGCGTCCACACGCCGCCGCGCCTCCTCGTCGTTCATCCCGCGCAGTTCCACGAGTCGCCTCAGGCGGACCTTGCGCGGGGCGTTCACGACGACGATCACGTCGAAGCCGTCGGTCCCCCGTGATTCGACGAGCAACGGCACGTCGTAGACGACGACGCGACCCGCGTCGTCGGCGACGGCGTCGGACATGCGCCGGGCGGAGAGCTCGTGTACGGCCGGGTGGGTGATCCCCTCGAGATCACGGCGTGCGGCGGGGTCGGCGAAGACGATCGCCCCCAGGGCGGCTCGGTCGAGGGAGCCGTCGGGCTGCAGGACGTCGGATCCGAAGCGGTCGACGACGGCCGCGAGTCCCACCGATCCGGGCTCGACCACCTCGCGTGCGAGGGCGTCGGCATCGATGTGCGCCGCGCCCCGTTCGGCGAGTCGACGGGCCACGACCGACTTGCCGGCGGCGATGCCACCGGTCAATCCACACACGAACACGACGTCGAGACTACGCCGGAAACGCCGGAAGGCGGCTCCCCCGAGGGGGAACCGCCTTCTGGTCGAGACCGGACGGACTCAGTTGTTGTTCGACAGCTTCTCGCGCAGAGCGGCGAGCGACTCGTCGTCGGCGAGGGTGCCGGCGCCCGAAGCGGACTCGGCCGAGAACGACGAACCCGTGGGAGCGTCGAACGTCGTCTCTTCGACGAGCGAGGCAGCGACCTGCTTCTTGTGGGCTTCCCAGCGCGCCTGGGCGGCAGCGTAGTCCTGCTCCCACTTCTCGCGCTGCGAGTCGAAGCCTTCGCGCCACTCGTTCGTCTCGGGGTCGAAGCCCTCGGGGTACTTGTAGTTGCCCTGGTCGTCGTACTCGGTGAGCATGCCGTAGAGCGCCGGGTCGAACTCGGTGCCTTCGGGGTCGACGCCCTCGTTGGCCTGCTTGAGGCTCAGCGAGATGCGACGGCGGTCGAGATCGATGTCGATGACCTTGACGAACACCTCGTCGCCGACGGCGACGACCTGCTCGGCCAGCTCGACGTGCTTCGCCGACAGCTCGGAGATGTGCACGAGACCCTCGATGCCGTCGGCCACACGGACGAACGCACCGAAGGGGACGAGCTTGGTGACCTTGCCCGGAGCGACCTGACCGATCGCGTGCGTGCGGGCGAACACCTGCCACGGGTCTTCCTGGGTGGCCTTGAGCGAGAGCGACACGCGCTCACGGTCGAGGTCGACCTCGAGGATCTCGACGGTGACCTCCTGGCCCACCTCGACGACCTCGCTGGCGTGCTCGATGTGCTTCCAGCTGAGCTCCGAGACGTGCACGAGGCCGTCCACGCCGCCCAGGTCGACGAACGCACCGAAGTTGACGATCGACGAGACGACGCCCTTGCGGACCTGGCCCTTGTGGAGGTTGTTGAGGAAGGTCGTGCGGCTCTCGGACTGCGTCTGCTCGAGCAGGGCGCGGCGCGACAGGACCACGTTGTTGCGGTTCTTGTCGAGCTCGAGGATCTTGGCCTCGATCTCTTGGCCCAGGTAGGGCGTGAGGTCGCGGACTCGGCGCAGCTCGATGAGCGATGCGGGGAGGAAGCCGCGGAGGCCGATGTCGACGATGAGGCCACCCTTGACGACCTCGATGACCGTACCGGTGACGACGCCGTCGGCGTCCTTGATCTTCTCCACGTCGCCCCAGGCACGCTCGTACTGAGCGCGCTTCTTGGACAGGATCAGACGGCCTTCTTTGTCTTCCTTCTGGAGGACGAGGGCCTCGACCGTGTCGCCGACCTCGACGACCTCGGTGGGGTCGACGTCGTGCTTGATCGAGAGTTCGCGCGAGGGGATGACGCCCTCGGTCTTGTAGCCGACGTCGAGGAGGACCTCGTCGCGGTCGATCTTCACGACGGTGCCCTCGATGAGGTCGCCGTCGTTGAAGAACTTCAGGGTCTTCTCGACCGCGGCCAGGAAGTCATCAGCGGATCCGATGTCGTTGATGGCGACCTGCTTGGGTGCCTTGGTCGTTACGGTTGTCATGTAGTTAGTGCTCCAGTACGGGCATGAATCGGGCCGTGCTCGTCCCTCGAACGGTGTTCAGGAGGGTGTGTCGAACGCGGCGTGCGGAAATGTCGACGCAGATAGCGCTCGGTCATCTTAGCGCGGCGTCGCAGGTGTGGGCAACGGCGTGTCGTGGGTCGCGGCGACTCACGCGAGCAGTGCCCGCCGGAGCGTGTCGAGCCCGACCCCGCCCAGCTGCAGGGCGTCCCGGTGGAAGGCCTTGACGTCGAAGGCGGCGCCGTCTCGACGGGCGCGTTCGGCGCGGAGGTCTTCCCAGATGCGCTGACCGACCTTGTACGACGGCGCCTGCCCCGGCCAGCCGAGGTACCGGTCGACCTCGAAGCGCACGAACTCGGTGTCCATGTTGACGTTGTCCGACATGAAGGCGAAGGCGTTCGTCGCGTCCCACCGCCCGCCACCGCCGGGGAACGGCTTGCCGAGGTGGACCCCGATGTCAAGCACCACGCGCGCGGCACGCATGCGCTGACCGTCGAGCATGCCCAGCCGGTCGCCCGGGTCGCCGAGCCAACCGAGCTCGTCCATCAGCCGTTCCGCGTACAGGGCCCAGCCCTCGGCATGCCCCGAGGTGCCGGCCAGCTGGCGACGCCACGTGTTGAGCGTGGCCCGGTTGTGGACGGCCTGACCGAGTTGGAGGTGGTGACCGGGGACCCCCTCGTGGAAGACCGTCGTCGTCTCACGCCACGTGCCGAAACGGGTGACCCCCTCGGGCACGGACCACCACATGCGGCCGGGACGCGAGAAGTCGTCGCTGGGGCTCGTGTAGTAGATGCCACCGTCCTTGGTCGGTGCGATGCGGCACTCGAGCCGGCGGACCGGCTCGGGGATGTCGAACTGGTCCCGGCCCAGCTCGGCGACCGCGCGGTCGCTGAGCTCCTGCATCCAGGCGCGGAGTGCGTCGGTGCCGTCGAGCTGGCGTTCGGGGTCGGCGTCGAGCAGCTCGATGGCCCGGGAGACCGACGCCCCGGGTTCGATCTGCCGGGCGACCTCTTCTTGTTCGGCCGTCATCCGGGCGAGCTCGTCGATCCCCCACTCGTAGGTCTCGTCGAGGTCGACCGTCGCTCCGAGGAACCGTCGCGAGTGCAGGGCGTAGGCGTCGCGCCCTACGGCGTCGTCGGCGGTCGCCGCGGGGAGCAGCTCGTCGAGCAGGAAGCGTCGGAGGTCTACGTAGGCCTCCGCCGCCGACGAGGCGCCCGAGGTGAGGTCCCGGCCGAGCGCCGTTCCGGGTTCGGTGCCGTCACCGAGCCGGGCGCCCCGCACGAACTCGGCGAAGAAGCCGTCGTCGGCACCGATGCGGGCACACTGCTCGGCCACCTTCTCGACCTGGCGCCGGGCGGGGGTGACTCCCCCGGCGATGCCCGCGCGCAACGTCTCGACGTACTGGTCGACGGCGGTCCGGACCCGACCGAGACGGGTCGCGACGTCGCCCCAGTCGCCCTCGGATGCGGTGGGCATGAGGTCGAACACGTCGCGGATGCCCTGGGCCGGCGACGCGATCACGCTGAGGTCGCGCAACTCGAGTCGCTGTTCGGCGTAGAGCAGCTCGAGCTCGAGCTCGTTCGTCAGGTCGTCCCGGGTGACCCGGTCGACGTCGTCCACGGGAGTGGTGGACCGCAGTTCGGCCGACGTGGCCCGGACGGCCTCGATGCGTCGGGCATGACCGTCGGGCGAGTAGTCGCCGTACTCACCCGTCCGGCCCTCACGACCGATCCAGGTGGCGGTCGTGGGGTCGAGCTCGCAGAGGGTGTCCACCCATCGTTCGGCGACCCCGTCCACGCGGGTCGGTGTGCGAGGGGTCGGCGTCGTCGCGGCATCGGTCATGCCGACGAGNCGGCGGGCGTCCCGTGTCGGTGCTGGTGCCTACTCTTTGTCGAGGTCGGTCGCGAGGAGCGCGACGAGCTCGTCGAGGGCGGCCTCGGCGTTGTCGCCCTCGGTCGCGACGACGACCTCTTCACCGTGGCCGATGCCCAGCGAGAGCACGCCGAGGATGCTCGCGGCGTTGACGCTCTTGCCGGCTGCGGAGGTCAACGTGACCTTGGCGCCGGTCTTGCCGGCGGCCTGGCTGAACAACGAGGCGGGACGGGCGTGCAGCCCGACGCTCGAGGCGATGGTGACGGAACGTTCTGGCATGTCTTCTCCTCTGGAGGGGGTGGGGGTCAGTCGTCGTCGTCGGTCGACGCGAGCAACTCGTAGACCTCGGCGGTCGTGGTCGACCCGCGCAGGGCGGCGGCCTTGTCGGGGTCCATCAGGATGCTGGCCAGCTGGCTGAGGATCGCGATGTGGCCGTTGCCCTTGGCGGCGATGCCGACCGTGACCGAGACCTCGTTGCCGTCCCAGTCGACCGGGGTCGGGAACCGCAGGACGACGAGGGCGTCCTCTTTGACCGAGTCCTTGCCGGCGAGGGTGCCGTGCGGGATCGCCACACCCTCGCCGACGTAGGTGGACACCGAGTTCTCACGCTCGAACATCGCGTCGACGTACGTCTCGTCGATCGCGCCCGCGTCGATGAGCGCCTGACCCGTCTTGCGGATGGCCTCGTCACGCGAGGCGGCGACCTCGTCGAGTCGGATGGACGACTCGGCGAGGAGCGCCGAGAGCTCGGGTGCCTGCTGGTCGGTCATCGTCAGACCTCGACCGTCGAGCCGTCCTGGATCGCCTTGACGATCTTGGCGACGTTGGGGTCTCCCATGAACAGCTGGAACGGCACGACGGGCACGTTCGGCACGACACCGCGGGCGCGCTCGGCCAGGTTGTTCTGGGTGACGACGACGTCGGCATCCGACGGGATCGACGCGACGGGCGAGTGCTCGACGGTGACACCGCTCTTCTTCAGCTGCTTCTTGAGCGTGGACGCCAGCATGACGCTGCTGCCCATGCCCGCGTCGCACGCGACGATGAGTTTCTTGATGCTGGAACCGTCGAGGGTTGCCATGACCTTCTCCTTGTGTGGTGGTGGTGCTGACTGGTGGTGCGGGCGGGCTAGGCGGTGGGTGCCGCGGTGCCCTTGCTGGTGGCCTTGTTGGCCGCGGTGGCGGCCTGGGCGTCGGCGAGAGCCTGCTCCTGTGCGGCGGTGTCCTCGGCACGGGCCTCGCGGTTCTCCTTGCGGCCGAAGCCCATCAGGAGGGACGAGACGACGAACGAGACGGCCGCCGAGAGCAGGATACCCAGGTAGATCGGGAGAAGGTCCCCGCGGGCGGCGACGAGCGTGTAGGCGATGATGCTGCCGGGCGAGGCGGGACCGACGAGGCCGACGTTGAAGAGCGCGAAGGTCGCGATGCCGGTCGCACCACCGAGGACGGCGGCGACGAGCAGGATCGGCTTCATGAGCACGTACGGGAAGTAGATCTCGTGGATGCCACCGAAGAAGTGGACGATGATCGCGGCCGGCGCCGAGGGGCGGATGGCACGGGGACCGAAGAAGAGGTACGCGAGGAGGATGCCGAGGCCCGGGCCGGGGTTCGACTCGAGCATGAAGAGGATCGACTTGCCGGCCTCTTGCACCTGCGTGCCACCGAGCGGGGTCAGGATGCCCTGGTTGATGGCGTTGTTGAGGAACAGCACCTTGGCGGGCTCGATGATGATCGACGCCAGGGGCAGGAGGCCGCGGTCGACGAGGAACCCGACGGCGCCACCGAAGACGTTCGTGATCGCCGTGGTGACCGGGGCCAGGCCGAAGAAGGCCAGGACGCCCATGGCGCCACCGATGATGCCGAGCGAGAAGTTGTTGACGAGCATCTCGAAGCCGGACTTGATGCGGCCGTCGACGAGCTTGTCGAACTGCTTCAGGACCCAGGCGGCGAGCGGGCCGACGATCATCGCGCCGAGGAACTGCGGCACGTCGGTCGCGACGATGACGCCCATGACGGCGACGGCGCCGATGACGGCACCGCGCTGACCGTGGACCATGCGACCACCCGTGTAGGCGATCAGGATCGGCAGGAGGTACTTGATGATCGGGCCGACGAGACCGGGCCACGGCGTGCCGTCCGACATCTCGCCGAAGCCGCCGAGCTGGGGAACCGGCGTCCAACCGGTCTGGATGAAGAGGGCCGTGATGAGGCCCCAGGCGATGAAGGCGCCGATGTTCGGCATGATCATGCCGGCCAGGAAGCCACCGAAGCGCTGGACGCGTGCTCGGGCTCCCGTACCGGTGACGGTGGGGGTGAATTCGGACATGGTGAGGACTTCTCCTTGTTGCTCTCAGCGACGAGAGGGATGTGGGGTGGTGGAGGGGGTGTGAGGTGCTGTCGTGCGTCGGAGGGGTTCGGGGGTGGCCGGTCGGACTCGCGTCATGCGATCACGACCCTGGGGCCGGCCTGTTCGACGTCGTCGGCCAACTCGGCGTCCACGCCGGAGTCGGTGATGACGGTGTCGACGTCGGTGAGCGGAGCGACCTTGGCGAAGTCCTCGCGACCGAACTTGGTGTGGTCGGCGAGGACGACGGTCCGCCGTGACGCGGCGATGAGTGCGCGCTTGACCCGCGCCTCCGCCAGATCGGGGGTGCTGATGCCGCGCTCGACCGAGACGCCGTTGGTGCCGATGAACGAGACGTCGGCGAAGACGTCGGCGATCTGGGCCCGCGTCCAGTCCCCCACCGCCGAGTACGTGCGCGTCCGGATGAGACCACCGAGGAGGTGCAGGGTGACGTTCGGTCGGCTGATCAGGATGGTGGCGACGGCGAGGGAGTGCGTGACCACGGTCAGCTCGCGATCGAGGGGCAGCAGTTCGGCGAGACGGATGGTGGAGGTGCCGGCGTCGACGATGATCGAGCCGCCGTCGGGCAGCTCGTCGAGGGCAGCCCGGGCGATGCGCTCCTTCTCGGACGCGGCCGTGCCCTCTCGGTCGACCACGGGCGGCTCGATGCCGAGGCGCTCGACGGCGATGGCGCCTCCGTGCACGCGGCGGAGGACTCCCCGGCGCTCGAGGGCGGTCAGATCGCGGCGCACGGTCTCGGGCGCGACCGAGAGCTCTCGTGCGAGACCGGCGACCTCGACGCGGCCCCGGGACAGGGCGGTGTCGAGGATCTGCTGGTGACGCTCCGGTGCGTACATGAGAGACCTCGTCGTCGGACTGCACGGCAGCCTCGAGGAGCTGACCGGTGGTGCGGAAGTGCGGAAGGAGTTCAACTGCTGTTGATCTGCGCTTATATAAGTCCGTTTGTGTGGCCCGGTCAAGTCTGTGCCGCGTGTCGTGTCCGTTTGTGCCCGGGTCGAGGGTGTTTCACTGCCCGATGGGCAGCCGATGACCCGAGGAACGGGCATCACGTGCCCGAGCGGGGGCCTGAGCGGAGGGACACGAGGAGGCACGGGTTCGGAACCGCAGGACCAGCCGGCCCGCCGTCGCCGACCACGGCTCGGAGGCGACCTCGGGTGGTCGGCCTCTCGGGTACGGACGTCGTCTGGTCAGTGGGCTGCTGCGTCCCAGCTCTCGCCGAGGCCGACGCTGACGTCGAGCGGCACACGCAGGTCGGCCGCGCTGCTCATGCGTCGGCTGACGATCTCTTGCACGTCGTCGACCTCGCCCGGTGCGACCTCGACGATGAGTTCGTCGTGCACCTGCAGCAGGACGCGCGAGCCCATCTCTCGCTCGTCGAGTTCGGACCGGACGCCGAGCATCGCGATCTTCATGATGTCGGCCGCCGAGCCCTGGATCGGCGCGTTCAACGCGGCCCGCTCGGCGTTCTCGCGCAGGACGCGGTTGGGGGACTTGAGGTCGGCGAACGGGCGGCGCCGACCGTAGATGGTCTCGGTGTAGCCGTCTTCGCGAGCCTGCTCGACGACGTTGCGGAGGTATTCGCGTACGGCACCGAAACGGGCGAAGTAGTCGGTCATGAGCTGGCGTGCCTCTGCCGTCTCGATGCGCAGCTGCTTCGACAGGCCGAAGGCGCTGAGCCCGTAGGCGAGGCCGTAGGACATGGCCTTGACCTTGGTGCGCATGGCAGGGCTGACGTCGGCGGGTTCCACCCCGAAGATGCGGGCACCGACGAACCGGTGCAAGTCCTCGCCCTCGTTGAACGCCTGGATCAGCCCCTCGTCACCCGAGAGGTGCGCCATGATGCGCATCTCGATCTGCGAGTAGTCGGCCGTGAGGAGCGTCTCGTAGTCGGGCCCGTGCACGAACGCGGCGCGGATCTCTCGCCCGACGGCGGCCTTGACCGGGATGTTCTGGAGGTTGGGGTCGACGGACGAGATGCGCCCGGTCGTCGTGCCCGTCTGGTCGTAGGTCGTGTGGATGCGGGCGTCGTCGGCGATCGACTTCTCGAGGGTCTCGATGATCTGGCGCAGCTTCGTCGCGTCGCGGTGCTTCAACAGCAGGTCGAGGAAGGGGTGCGGGTGCTTCTCTTGCAGATCGGCCAAGGAGGCGGCGTCGGTCGAGTAGCCCGTCTTGGTCGCCCGGGTCTTGGGCATCTCGAGCTGTTCGAACAGTACCTCTTGCAGCTGCTTGGGTGAGCCGAGGTTGACCTCGCGGCCGATCTCGGCGAAGGCCGCCGTGGCCAGCTCGCCGGCCCGTTCACCCAGACGCAGCGAGAGTGCCTTGAGGGTGTCGCGGTCCGCCGCGACGCCCGTGAGCTCCATGTCGCCGAGCACCGGCACGAGCGGCAGTTCGATCTCGGTGAGCACTCGTCGGGAGCCTTCGTCGAGGGCGGCCACGAACGACTCGGAGAGCCGGAGGACGTACCAGGCCTCGGATGCCACGTTGACGTCGTCGTCGGCCGACACGAGCTGGTTGGGGTCACCGACGGGCAGGGTCTCGCCCAGCTGCTCGTAGACGAGGTCGGATAGTGCGAACGATGTGCGGCCCGGGCGCAGCAGCCAGGCGGCGACCCGGGGGTCGCCGACGATGCCGGTCAGCGTCAGGCCGGCGCGCGAGAGAGCCTTGTAGGCCCGCTTCGCGTCGTGGACCACCTTGGGTGTGGCGTCGTCGAGCCAGGCCTCGAGGGCGACGTAGTCGCCGCGTCCGGCGGCCCACGGCACGTACGCCGACTCGTCGAGGGACGAGATGCCGAGCCCGACGATGCCGTCCGTCCCGTACTCGACCGTCAGGCCGACGGGCTTCTCGGGGTCGGACGCGTGTTTCTTCAGCCAGAAGGCGAGTTCTTCGTCGATGAGGGTCCGGACGACCGGGAGGCCCTCGGGGGCCGCCGTCACCGATGCCTCACCCGCGTTCGCCGTCGACGGGTCGCCCGACTCGGACAAGGCCAGGACGCGGTCGAGCAGCGTTCGGAACTGCAGCTTGTCGAACAGCTCGCGAACGGCGGCCTCGTCGATGCCCCGGCGTTCGAGGTCGCCGGGGCCCACCGGGAGGTCGACGTCGGTGACGAGGCGGTTCAGTCGGCGGTTGCGGACGGCGTTCTCTTTCTGCTCGCGGAGCTTCTGCCCGACGACGCCCTTGATCTCGTCGGCCCGCGCGATGATCTCGTCGAGACCGCCGTAGAGGTTGATCCACTTGACGGCTGTCTTCTCCCCCACCTTGTCGATGCCGATGAGGTTGTCGCTCGTCTCGCCGACCAGGGCGGCGACCTCGGGGTACTGGTGGGGCTCGATGCCGTACCGCTCGAAGACCTTGTCGCGGTCGTACCGAGTGAGCTCGCTGACACCGCGGGCCGAGGGGTAGAGGAGCGTGACGTCGTCGTTGACCATCTGGATGGCGTCACGGTCGCCGGAGACCACCAACACCCGGTACCCGTCGTCGCGACCGCGGGTGGCGAGGGTCGCGAGGATGTCGTCGGCCTCGAAGTCCTCTTTCGTGATCGTGGTGATGCCCATGGCGTGCAGCGCCTCTTGCAGGAGCGGGATCTGGCCGACGAACTCGGGCGGTGTCTCTGAGCGAGTGCCCTTGTACTCGGGGTACTCACGGGTGCGGAAGGAGAAACGCGAGATGTCGAACGCGACGGCGAGATGCGTCGGTTTCTCGGCCTTGAGCAGGCTGAGCAGCATCGAGATGAAGCCGTGGATGGCGTTGGTGTGCTGGCCTTCGCGATTCACGAAACTGTCGACCGGCAGGGCGTAGAACGCCCGGAAAGCAAGGGAATGGCCGTCGATGACCAGGAGGGTAGGCTTCGTGTCGTCCGTCACCACGTCAGCCTAGCGGGCACCCCCGACACCGTCGCCGGGCGCCTCGGTCCGATCACCCGGAGAGCCATGAGCAGTCCGTCCGCCGTCCCGAACGACGCCGAGAGGACCGTCTCCTCGGACGCGTCCCTGAGCGACGCCGCCGTCGAGCTGTTCCGCCGTCGAGGCGTCGGCGCGCTGGCCGAGAAGATGGGCATCGTCATCGACGAGATGAGCGCCGAGCGGGCCGTGGGCCGGATGCCCGTGGAGGGCAACACGCAGCCGGTCGGCATCCTGCACGGTGGCGCGCACGTCGTCCTGGCGGAGACCCTGGGGTCGGTGGCCGCGAACGTCCACGCCGGACCCGGCCAAGTCGCCATGGGCATCGAACTGAACGCCAGTCACAGTCGGTCGGCGGCGACGGGGTGGGTGACGGGCACCTGCACGGCCCTGCACCTCGGCTCCACGCTCACCACGCACCAGGTCGTCATGACCGACGATCGAGGTCGTCTCCTGTCGACGGTGCGGATCACGAACTTCCTCACGGACGCTCGCGACTAGGCCACCGACGGGAGAAGGCCCGCTCCGGTCGTCGGGGCGGGCCTTCTCTCGTCGCGGACGACTACTTCTTGGCGCTCAGCTGTTCGATGATCGCCTGGGCCACGTCGTGCATCGTCAGGCGTCGATCCATCGACGCCTTCTGGATCCAGCGGAAGGCCTCGGGCTCGGTGAGACCCATCTTCTCGTTGAGCAGGCCCTTGGCCCGGTCGACGAGTTTGCGGGTCTCGAACCGCTCGACCAGGTCGGCGACCTCGGCCTCGAGGGTGATGATCTGTGCGTACCGCGAGAGGGCGATCTCGATCGCGGGCAGCAGGTCGTTGGGCGTGAAGGGCTTCACGACGTAGGCGAGGGCGCCGGCTTCGCTCGCCCGTTCGACGAGTTCTTTCTGGCTGAAGGCCGTCAACAGGACGACGGGCGCGATGTGCGCCTTCGAGAGCCGCTCGGCGGCCGAGATGCCGTCCAGCTGGGGCATCTTGACGTCCATGATGACGAGGTCGGGGCGCAGCTCGGTCGCGAGGGCGACCGCGGTCTCGCCGTCTCCGGCTTCGCCCACCACCTCGAAACCGTTGTCGCGGAGGATCTCGACGATGTCGAGGCGGATGAGGGACTCATCTTCGGCCACGACGACGCGACGGGGTGCTGCTGGGGTTGCTTCCTGGTCACTCACGACGTGAAGCCTACGGTATTGTCGACCTGGTTGTTGTGCGCCGGATTGGCGGAATGGCAGACGCGGAGCACTCAAAATGCTCTGTCCGTGAGGGCGTGTGGGTTCGAGTCCCACATCCGGCACCAGCCCCGTCGAGAACCAGGCCGACGAGATGTGGCTCTCCTTGCCTCGTCCGGCCTTCGAGACGACACGCCGACACGAGTTCCGCCCAGAGGGTGTGCCCGTGGGCATCCGTGCACTACGCTGATGACACTGGTTGTTGTGTTACGCATTTGTATCTCGCGACGTGCCGAAGGCCTCCTCTCACCGAGAGGGGTTCCGACGGTGGCGTCGTTCTCAGAGGGAGCGGACAAAAAGGCACCGCGACGAGCGATCTCGAAATCGAGATCGACAACTCTGATTGAAGGAAATAGAAAAATGGCAACAGGCACCGTTAAGTGGTTCAACTCCGAAAAGGGCTTCGGCTTCATCACCCCCGACGACGGAACCACTGACGTCTTCGCGCACTTCTCCGCGATCGCCGGCGACGGCTACCGCAACCTGGAAGAGAACCAGAAGGTCGAGTTCGACACGGCTCAGGGCAACAAGGGCCTCCAGGCCGAGAACATCCGCGTCATCTGACTCGGTGGCGTCCTCGTGACGCCGTCAGTCGGCGGGTTCGCCCGCCACTGAACCGAAAGCCCCGATCCGCTCACGCGGGTCGGGGCTTTCTCCGTCTCCGGCTCGTGGGACGAGAGAGGGCGGAATCTCACGGAAGCGGAAAGCCGAGGAGGCGCGCCACCGGTTCGTAGTCCTGGCTGGCCGTCCGGTAGGCGGACTCCCACTCGGCGATCCGTGCTCCGGCCTCGCGGGGATCGGTGAACCGGTCGTCGTCACCGCCGCCGGCGACCAGGGCTTCACGGGCGTCGCGATACCGGCTGGTGAGGGTCGACCAGAGGACGAGTTCGTCCCCGGTGGAGTCCTCGGGAGCCGCGCGGGCCACGTCCCAGGGAACCTCGACGACCGGAAGGGGGCCGTCCGACGGGCTCGTCGCATCGGCAGCAGGCACCTGGTCGTCGGTTCCCTCACGAAAGATCGTCCGCGTGCCGATGGCGAGAACGGCACCCACCACGGCCCCCAGGAAGACGATGAGCGACAGGGCCCAGAGCCCGTCGACCCGCCAGACCGTCGCGGCTACTCCCCCGAGGAACGAACCGCCGACGACGGCACCGAGGGTCGCCCACCGGCCCGGCCCCGCGCCTCCTCGGCCGGTCTCCGGCATCTGGGGGCCAAGGCTGCGTCGGGTCTCGGCCACGCCGTGACCGCTCCACGACGGCACGACGTACAAGCGGGCCTCGAATTCGAAGCACGAGGGGTGTCGGGCGTCCACGGACATGCGGTGAGCGTACGCCCCGCCGCCACGACGAAGCCGGGACGATCCGGTGGGATCGCCCCGGCTTCGCCAGGAGTGTCGCGGTGTGTCAGGGCTGCGATGCGTAGGCCGGGGCGGCCTCGCCGTGGGCGTCGCCCACACGGTGCACCCGGAGGTCGTTCGTCGAACCCGCGATTCCGGGAGGGGACCCGGCGATCACGATGACCTTGTCACCCGACTCGGCGAGATCGTTGCCGAGCAGGATGTCGTCGACCTGCGCGAACATCGCGTCGGTGTGCGTGACGGTCTCGACCAGGTAGGACTGCACGCCCCAGCTGATGGCCATGCGGCGACGGATGGCCTCGTTGGGCGTGAAGGCCAGGATGGGGATCGCGTGGCGGAGACGCGACATGCGACGGACCGAGTCACCCGACTCGGTGAAGACGCAGAGGAACTTCGCCTGGACGAACTCGGCGACGTCGGCCGCGGCGAGCGTGATGGCGCCGCCCTGGGTGCGGGGACGGGTGCCCAGCGGGGGGATGCGCTCGAGACCGTGCTCTTCGGTGGAGGCGACGATGCGCGCCATCGTCTGCACCGTGATGACGGGGTACTCGCCGACGCTCGTCTCGCCCGAGAGCATGACCGCGTCCGTGCCGTCGAGGACGGCGTTCGCGACGTCGGAGGTCTCGGCTCGCGTGGGGATCGGGCTCGAGATCATCGACTCGAGCATCTGCGTGGCGACGATGACCGGCTTGGCCATGCGACGCGAGAGCTCGACCGCGTGCTTCTGCACGATGGGCACGGCCTCGAGGGGCAGCTCGACGCCGAGGTCACCGCGGGCGACCATGATGCCGTCGAACGCGTCGATGATCGCCTCGAGGTTGTCGACCGCTTGGGGCTTCTCGATCTTGGCGTAGACGGGGACCTTCCGGCCCTCTTCGGCCATGATCTCGTGCACGCGCACGACGTCGTCCGCGTCACGCACGAACGAGAGGGCGATCAGGTCGGCACCGAGCTGGAGACCCCAACGCAGGTCGGCCTCGTCCTTGTCGGACAGAGCGGGGACGTTGACGGCCACGCCCGGGAGGTTGATGCCCTTGTTGTTCGAGACGGTCCCGGCCACGACGACCTCGGTCGTGACGACGGTCCCGTCGGTCTCGAGGACGCGCAGCTTGACGCGACCGTCGTCGATCAGGAGTGGATCGCCCGCCTTGACGTCGTCGGGCAGGCCCTTGAACGTCGTGCCGCAGATCTCTTTCGAACCCAGGATCTCGTCCGTGGTGATCTTGAACACGTCGCCGACCTCGAGGTCGTGCGGACCGTCGGCGAACTTGCCGAGGCGGATCTTGGGGCCCTGCAGGTCGACGAGGACCGCGACGGCGCGGCCAGAGTCGGCGGACGCCTGGCGGACGTTCGCGTAGACGCCCTCGTGGACGTCGTAGCTTCCGTGGCTGAGGTTCATGCGGGCGACGTCGACGCCGGCGTCGATGATCGCCCGGATGTCGTCGTAGCTCGACGTCGCCGGCCCGAGGGTGGCGACGATCTTTGCGCGTCTCATGTGTTCCGTTCGTGTGGGGGGAAAAGGGGGGAGGGACGACTACAGCCCGACTCCCACCCTATTCCCGTCGGAAGGCGGGATCAGACCGAGATGGACCGATCGGTGGGCTTCACCGGGAAGGGCAGCACGGTCTCGCCCTCGAGGTAGGCGTCGACGGCCGAGGCCGTGGCCCGCCCCTCGGCGATGGCCCAGACGATGAGCGACTGACCTCGACCTGCGTCACCGGTCACGAAGACGCCGGGCTCGCCGGTCTCGTACGTCGCGCCACGCTCGAGTGATCCGTGACCGTCGAAGGTGAGCCGCAGCTGTCCCTCGATGGTGTCGCGCTCGGGCCCGGTGAATCCGAGCGCGAGGAGGACGAGGTCGGCGGGGACCTCGCGCTCGGTGCCCGCCTTGGGGACCCGTCGGCCGTCGACGTACTCGGTCTCGGCGACGCGGATGGCCCGCACCTCACCGACCTCGTTCGTCAGGAACTCGACGGTCGAGGCCAGGTAGACCCGCTCGCCGCCCTCTTCGTGGGCGCTGGACACCTCGAACAACGTGGGGAACATCGGCCACGGCTGGGCCTCGGGGCGCTCGTCGGGCGGCTGCTGACCGATCGCGAGGTTGGTCACCGACAGGGCACCCTGACGGTGTGCGGTGCCGATGCAGTCGGCACCGGTGTCGCCACCACCCAGGACGACGACGTGCTTGCCCTCGGCCGTGATCTGGTCGGCCACCGTGTCGCCCGCTCCGGCCTTGTTCTGCTGCACGAGGTAGTCCATGGCGAAGTGGATGCCGGACAGGTCGCGTCCCGGGATCGGCAGGTCACGAGGAACGGTGGCCCCCGTCGCGACGACGACGGCGTCGTAGCGGGCCCTGAGGTCGTCCCAGGCGATGTCGCGGCCGATCTCGACCCGGGCGCGGAAGCGCGTGCCCTCGGCCTGCATCTGGGCGATGCGCTGCTCGAGTTGCTTCTTCTCCATCTTGAAGTCGGGGATGCCGTAGCGCAGGAGACCGCCGATGCGGTCCTCGCGCTCGTACACGGCGACCGTGTGGCCCGCGCGGGTGAGCTGCTGGGCGGCCGCGAGTCCGGCGGGGCCCGAACCGACCACCGCGACCGTCTTGCCGGTGAGGCGCTCGGGCGGGTGCGGGGTCACCCAGCCGTTGGCGAAGGCCTGGTCGATGATCGAGACCTCGACCTGCTTGATGGTCACCGGAGGCTGGTTGATCCCCAGGACGCACGACGACTCGCACGGCGCGGGGCAGAGACGGCCCGTGAACTCGGGGAAATTGTTGGTCGCGTGAAGGCGCTCGATGGCCTGGCGGCCCTCGCCGCGCCACATGAGGTCGTTCCACTCGGGGATCAGGTTGCCCAACGGGCAGCCCTGATGGCAGAACGGCACGCCACAGTCCATGCAGCGGCCCGCCTGGCGACGGAGCTCGCCGCTCTCCTGTTGCTCGTAGACCTCTTTCCAGTCCATGAGCCTGACCGACACGGGGCGGCGCTTGGGTAGCTCGCGGGACTGCGTCTTCAGGAAGCCTTTGGGGTCAGCCACCGGTCACCTCCAGGATTCTCTTCCAGGTTTCGTCGCCATCGGGGTCGAGACCCTCGTCGACGGCCGTCTGCCGGGTGGCGAGGACGGCGGCGTAGTCGCGGGGCAGCACCTTGACGAACTCGGCCGTCGTGGCGTCGAGGTCGTCGAGCATGCGCTGAGCCACGGGCGATCCGGTCTCGGCGAGGTGCCGCTGCAGCAGATCGGTGAGGATCTCGACGTCGGCGCTGCCGAGCGGGTGGAGTTCGAGTTCACCGGACGCGAGCGCCTCGGCGTTGACCCGTTCGGGCTTGAGTCGGTGCACGTAGGCCGTGCCGCCCGACATGCCCGCGCCGAGGTTGCGGCCCGTGTCGCCGAGGATGACAGCGAGGCCGCCCGTCATGTACTCGAGCGCGTGGTCACCCACGCCCTCGGCGACCGCGCTGGCCCCGGAGTTGCGGACCAGGAAGCGCTCCCCCACGATGCCGCGCAGGAACATGCTGCCCTGGGTGGCGCCGTAACCGATGACGTTGCCGGCGATGACGTTCTCCTCGGCGGCGAAGGCGCTGCCGCGGGGAGGGCGTACGACGACGTTGCCGCCGGAGAGCCCCTTGCCCACGTAGTCGTTGCTGTCGCCTTCGAGTCGCAGCGTGATGCCGGAGGGCAGGAAGGCTCCGAGCGACTGACCGGCCGAGCCGCTGAGGTTGATATCGATGCTGCCGTCGGGCAACCCGTGCTCGCCGTGTCGCAGGGTGACCTCGTGCCCGAGCATGGTGCCGACCGCGCGCTCGGTGTTGCGGACGGGCAGCGTGATCTCGACGTGTCCGCCGTTCTCGAGCACGTCCGCGCTGCGCTCGATCAACTGAACGTCGAAGTGCTCATCGAGACCGTGGTCCTGCGTGGTGTGGTTGCGACGGGGCTCGTCGTCGGCGAAGGTCGGCCCGACCAACACCGGCGCCAGGTCGAGACCCGATGCCTTCCAGTGGTCGACGGCGCGGTCGACGTCGAGGACGTCCGTCCGGCCGATGGCCTCGTCGAGGCTGCGGAAACCCAGGGCGGCCAGGTACTCGCGCACCTCCTGGGCGAGGAACTCGAAGAAGTTGACGACGAACTCCGGTTTGCCCGAGAAACGGGCACGGAGCTCGGGGTTCTGCGTCGCCACGCCCACCGGGCAGGTGTCGAGGTGACAGACCCGCATCATGATGCAGCCCTCGACGATGAGCGGCGCCGTCGCGAAACCGAACTCCTCTCCGCCGAGCAGGGCGGCGATGAGGACGTCACGACCGGTCTTCATCTGACCGTCCACCTGCACGACCACACGGTCGCGCATGCCGTTGAGCATCAGGGTCTGCTGGGTCTCGGCCAGGCCGATCTCCCAGGGCGTACCCGCGTGCTTCAGCGAGTTCAGTGGACTGGCGCCGGTGCCCCCGTCGTGACCGGACACGAGCACGACGTCGGCCAGGGCCTTCGTGACCCCCGCCGCGACCGCGCCGATGCCCGACTGGCTCACGAGCTTGACGTGGACGCGTGCCTTGGGGTTGGCACGCTTGACGTCGAAGATGAGCTGCTTCAGGTCTTCGATCGAGTAGATGTCGTGGTGCGGCGGCGGGGAGATGAGGCCGACGCCCGCCGTGGCGTGCCGGGTGCGCGCGACCCACGGGTAGACCTTGGTCGGCGGCAGCTGACCACCTTCGCCGGGCTTGGCGCCCTGCGCCATCTTGAGCTGGATGTCGGTGGCGTGCGTCAGGTACATGCTCGTGACGCCGAACCGGCCGGAGGCCACCTGCTTGACGGCACTGCGGCGCTCGGGGTCGAGCAGCCGGTCGACGTCCTCACCGCCTTCGCCGGTGTTGGACTTCCCGCCGAGGCGGTTCATCGCGATCGCGAGGGTCTCGTGGGCCTCTTGCGAGATCGAGCCGTAGCTCATCGCTCCTGTCGAGAACCGCTTGACGATCGCCTCGATGGGCTCGACCTCGTCGAGCGGCACGGGTGGTCGCACGCCGTGCTTGATCCGGAACAGCCCGCGCAGCGTCATCAGCTGCTCGGCCTGGTCGTCGACCAGCTTGGTGTACTCGCGGAAGATGTCGTAGCGGCGCGTGCGCGTGGCGTGCTGGAGCCGGAACACGGTGTCGGGGTTGAAGAGGTGCCGGGGGCCCTCGCGGCGCCACTGGTACTCGCCACCGGTGGCAAGCCGCTCGTGGGCGATGACGGAGCCGTCGCTCGGGTAGGCACTCGTGTGACGCTGCTTGTTCTCGGCAGCGATGACGTCGATTCCGACGCCGCCGAGCATCGACGAGGTGCCGGTGAAGTAGGTGTCGACGAACTCCTGGCTGAGGCCCACGGCCTCGAACGCCTGTGCCGCGGCGTAGCTCGACACCGTCGAGATGCCCATCTTCGACATGATCTTGAGCACGCCTTTGCCGAGCGCCTTGATCAGGTTGTGTACGGCGTCCTCGGGGCTCAACCCGGTGATCATGCCCGCGCGTACGAGGTTCTCGCAGGTCTCCATCGCGAGGTACGGGTTGACCGCGGACGCGCCGTAGCCGATCAGGGTGGCCACGTGGTGCACCTCGCGCACGTCGCCGGCCTCGACGATCAGGCCGACCTTCATGCGGTTCTCGGTGCGGATCAGATGGTGGTGGACCGCGGCGATCATGAGCAGGGACGGCACGGGGGCGAAGTCGGCGTTCGAGTCGCGGTCGGAGAGCACGATGAACTCGGCGCCGGCCTCGATGGCGTCGTCCACTTCGTTGCACATGGCGGCGATGCGCTTCTCGAGCGCCCGTGGGCCCTTGTCCGCCCGGTACAGCCCACGGATGGTCGACGTCTTGCGGGAGCCGGGGCTCGGGTCGATGTGCTGGATCTTCGCGAGCTCGTCGTTGTCGATCACCGGGAAGTCCAGGATCACCTGACGGGCGTGCTCGGGCGTCGCGGCGAGCAGGTTCCGCTCGGGGCCGAGGCCGAGCTTGAGCGACGTGACCACCGACTCGCGGATCGAGTCGAGCGGCGGGTTCGTCACCTGGGCGAACTGCTGTGTGAAGTAGTCGAACAGGAGGCGCGGACGCTCCGACAGGACGGCGATCGGCGTGTCGCTTCCCATGGCCCCCAGGGGCTCCGCACCGGTCTTCGCCATCGGGGTCAGCAGGATGCGGACCTC
Source organism: Frigoribacterium sp. CFBP 8751 (assembly GCF_014841545.1). NCBI lineage: Bacteria > Bacillati > Actinomycetota > Actinomycetes > Micrococcales > Microbacteriaceae > Frigoribacterium > Frigoribacterium sp. CFBP 8751. The sequence continues at coordinate 199,597 of NZ_JACYUB010000003.1, read as the reverse complement.
TTCTTCGGTGTACCCGAAGGTGCGCTGACGGCGGGTGACCGACGCAGGGGTGTGCACGATGTGCTCGCGCTCGGGCAGCTCGGAGAGGTGGATGCGCCCCTCGGCGAGCCACTCGCCGTACGGCGCCGCCGTGGCGAGATCGCGCTTGATCTCGTCGTCCTCGACGATGCGCCCGGCCTCGGTGTCGACCAGGAACATCTTGCCGGGGCGGAGCCGGCCCTTGCGGACTACCTTGGCGGGGTCGACGTCGATGACGCCGATCTCGCTCGCGAGGACCACGAGGCCGTCGTCGGTGACGAGGTAGCGGCCCGGTCGCAGGCCGTTTCGATCGAGGGTGGCACCGACGTGCGTGCCGTCGGTGAACGTGATGGCGGCCGGGCCGTCCCACGCCTCCATGAGCATGGAGTGGTACTCGTAGAAGTCGCGCAGGGTCGGGTCGATGTCGACCTGGTTCTCCCAGGCCTCGGGCACCATCATCATGACCGCGTGCGGCAACGACCGGCCGGTCAGACTGAGCAGCTCGACGACCTCGTCGAACGACGCCGAGTCACTCGCCCCCGGGCTGACGATCGGAAGGATGGGCTTGAGGTCACCGATCAGCTCGTTCTCGAGCTGGGACTGACGGGCGCGCATCCAGTTGCGGTTGCCCCGGACCGTGTTGATCTCGCCGTTGTGCGCGATCATGCGGAACGGTTGCGCCAGCGGCCACGACGGGAACGTGTTCGTCGAGTAGCGCGAGTGCACGATGGCGAGCTTCGACGCGAAGCGTTCGTCGCTCAGGTCGGGGTAGAAGGGCTCCAGCTGCAGTGTGGTGACCATGCCCTTGTAGACCATGGTCCGGCTGCTCAGCGAGGTGAAGTAGGCCGAGAGTTTGCGCTCGGCACGTTTGCGCAGCCGGAACGCCTGGCGGTCCAGCGCGACACCGGCGAGCGGGACGCCGTCGGCGTCGTGGTGCCTGCTCGCGACGAAGAGCTGCTCGAAGGCGGGCATGGCGTTGCGCGCGAGGGTGCCCAGCTCGTCGGGTCGCACGGGGACCTCGCGCCAGCCGAGCACGTCGAGGTGCTCGAGGTCGGCGATGCGCTCGATGCCCGTCTTGAGCTCGGAGCGCTCCTGCTCGTCGAGGGGCAGGTAGGCGATGCCCACCGCGTACCGGCCTGCCGGCGGCAGGTCGAAGTCGACCTCGTGACGGAGGAACTCGTCGGGCACCTGGCAGAGGATGCCCGCACCGTCGCCGGTGCCGGCGTCGGAGCCGACGGCACCTCGGTGCTCGAGGTTCCGGAGGGCTCGAAGGGCGGTGTCGACGATGTCGTGGCCAGGGGTTCCGCGGAGGGTCGCGACCATGGCGAGACCACAGGCGTCCTTCTCGTTGCGCGGGTCGTAGAGGCCGCTGGCCTCGGGAACCGTGCTGAACTGCTGGTGTGCTGGCGTGAGAGCCATGGAATCCGTCCTCACGAAGAGATCCGACAGGGGGTGGGACGACGTCGGCCCGAGGAGCCTCACGGAACCGCGGTCTGTGGGCGGCCCCGAGTCAGCGGGAGAGGTCGGCTCGTGGCGACCGTGGGCGTGCACGCCGGCAGGAGGGGCCGACTGCGCTCGATCTTACGAGGCGCGGGTGCGTGCACAGAACCGTGTCGCGGGCGGATCGTTCGCACCGGGATGGGGTGGAGAGGATCGGGCGCCACGACGATGGGGCGCCGGGCCCGCGGCCGTCGTGGAGTGGACGACCTAGGGACGCGGTGAGCGATCGGTGTTGTCGTCCGATGCGCTGACGGTGACCAACTCGGGTTCGTCGTTCTCCGTGTACGTGTCGTCGGAGTCTACAGCAGACGCTCGCTCGCTCGGCGCGCGACCGGGAACGTAGGGGCCGGGGACGGTGCCGGTGTGACGACGTGCGGCGACGACGAAGAGGACGATGCCGAGGACGATGGCGAAGAAGCTCATCCAGACGTTCGTCCGGATGCCGAAGAACAGCAGGCTGGGGTCGGTGCGGATCGACTCGAACCAGGCACGGCCGATGCCGTACCAGACCAGGTAGAAGGCCAACGACCGGCCCCACTGCATCGGAGCCTTCTTCTCGAGGAGCAACAGGATCGCGACCCCCGCGAGCATCCAGACGATCTCGTACAGGAACGTGGGGTGGAAGAGCGTGCCCTCGGGCAGGCCCGTCGGGTAGGCGGCGTTCGTCGATTCGATCTCGAGGCCCCAGGGCAGGTCGGTCGGCATGCCGAAGAGCTCGTGGTTGAACCAGTTGCCGAGGCGTCCGAACGCCTGTGCGACGAGCAGCCCGGGGGCGAGGGCGTCCGCGAACACCGTGAACCGCAGACCGGTGAAGCGGCAGCCGAGCCAGACGCCCACGGCACCCAACAGGAGTGCTCCGTAGATGGCGAGACCGCCTTCCCACACGAACAGGACGTGGATGTACTGGTCGGGCGAGGAGAAGTAGTCCGCGGGGTGGGTGATGACGTGGAAGAGGCGTCCCCCCGCGATGCCGAAGACCACGGCCCAGATGGCCACGTCGATGACGATGCCCTTCTCGGCCCCCTGCCGGTTGAGGCGGTGGTTCGTGATGACGACCGCCGCGACGATGCCGACGAGGATGCAGATGGCGTAGGCGTGGATGCGCAGCGAGCCGGGCAGCGAAGCCCCGAAGGTCGAGTTCAACCAGGCGGTGACGTCGAAGTACTGCCAGGCGGCCGACGGGCTCGGGATGCTCAGGGGAACGAACACGGGCGTGGTGCCTTTCGGAGGGATGCGGAGCGTCGGTCACCCGACGGGTGACGACTCTAGCGCGGGGGCGTCGGACCCGAGAGGGTCAGGAGGCGGAAGGGGCCGCGCCGGACGCCAGGTCGGCGGAGACCTCGGCGAGACGTTCGACCCCTCCGTCGGCGAGGGCTCGGACGAAGGCCGAACCGATGATGGCACCGTCGGCGTATTCGAGTACTTCGCGGACCTGCTGGGCGGTGGAGATGCCGAGACCCACGCAGGCGTTCTCGACGCCCACCTCGCGGAGGCGGGCGACGAGGGTGCTCGCCGCTGCGTCCACGTCGGTGCGGGCGCCGGTGATGCCCATCGTCGAGACGGTGTACACGAAGCCGCGACTGCTCGCGACGGCCTGTCGGAGGCGCGATTCACTGGACGACGGAGCGGCAAGGAAGACCCGGTCGAGGTCCGCCGCTGCGGCGGCCGTCACCCACGCGTCGGCCTCGTCGGGGATGAGGTCCGGGGTGATGAGCCCGGCGCCGCCCGCGGCCGCGAGGTCGTCGGCGAAACGCTGGACGCCGTACTGCTCGACCGGATTCCAGTAGGTCATCGGGATGACGGGCGCGTCGACGCGCGCGGTGATCTCGCGGATCGCCGTGAACACGTCGCGTACACGGAACCCCTCGGCGAGCGATCGCTGCGTCGCGGCCTGGATCACCGGCCCGTCCATCACGGGGTCGGAGTAGGGGATGCCGAGTTCGATGACGTCGATGCCGTTCTCGGCCATCGCCACCGCGGCCTCGATGCTCGTGTCGAGATCGGGGAACCCGACCGGCAGGTATCCCACGACGGCACCGCTCCCGGCTTCTCGCCGAGCCCGGATCGCGTCGCCGACCTTGCTCGTTCCGCCCGGAACCGTGGCGGTCACAGCTGCTGTGCCTTCTCGTCGAGGACGCCGAAGTACCGGCTCGCGGTCGAGACGTCCTTGTCGCCACGCCCGCTGAGAGAGACCAGGATCGTCCAGTCGGGGTGCTCCAGGCCGAGCTTGATCGTGCCCGCCAGGGCGTGTGCCGACTCGATGGCGGGCATGATGCCCTCGGTCTGCGAGAGCAGACGGAAGGCCTGCATGGCCTCGTCGTCGGTGATCGGCTGGTACTCGGCTCGTCCCGACTCGGAGAGCCAGGCGTGCTCGGGGCCGACACTCGGGTAGTCGAGACCTGCCGAGATGGAGTGGCTCTCGAGGGTCTGACCGTCCTCGTCTTGCATGAGGTAGGACTTGGTGCCCTGCAGGTTGCCGATGCGGCCGAGCGTGATCGAGGCCGCGTGACGGCCCGTCTCGACGCCGTCACCGCCGGCCTCGAAGCCGAACAGCCGGACCGAGGGATCGTCGAGGAACGCGTGGAAGATGCCCATGGCGTTCGAGCCGCCGCCGACGCAGGCCGTGACGGCGTCGGGCAGGGCACCGGTGAGGTCGAGGACCTGCTGGCGGGCCTCTTCGCCGATGATCTTGTGGAAGTCGCGCACCATGGCGGGGAACGGGTGCGGGCCGGCGACGGTGCCCAGCACGTAGTGCGTGGTGTCGACGCTGGCCACCCAGTCGCGCATGGCGTCGTTGATGGCGTCCTTGAGGGTGCGGGAGCCGGTCGTGACCGAGACGACCTCGGCCCCGAGCAAGCGCATCCGTGCGACGTTGAGCGCCTGGCGCTCGGTGTCGACCTGCCCCATGTAGACGACGCACTCCATGCCGAAGAGCGCGGCTGCGGTGGCCGTGGCGACGCCGTGCTGACCTGCCCCGGTCTCGGCGATCAGACGGGTCTTGCCGAGCTTGCGGGCCAGCAAGGCCTGACCGAGCACGTTGTTGATCTTGTGCGACCCCGTGTGGTTGAGGTCTTCGCGTTTGAGGATGATGCGGGCGCCGCCCGCGTGCTGGGCGAAGCGCGGCACCTCGGTGATGATCGACGGCCGACCCGTGTAGGTGGCGTGCAGAGCCGTCAACTCGGCGGCGAACTCGGGGTCGACGGCGGCGGCCTTGTACGCCGCGTCGAGCTCGTCGAGAGCGGCCACGAGGGACTCGGGCACGAAGCGCCCACCGAACGAACCGAAGTACGGGCCCGTCTCGTCGCGTAATGCCATGGTCAGACCTCCAGGAAGCGGGTGATGGCGTCGGCGGGGTCGCCGTGGGTCACGAGGGCTTCGCCCACGAGCACGACGTCGGCGCCCGAGCGACGGTAGTGGGCGACGTCGTCGGGAGACGAGACGGCCGACTCGGCGACGCGGGTGACGCCCGCCGGGATCGATCCGGACAAGCGGCCGAACAGGTCCCGGTCGAGTTCGAAGGTCGTCAGGTCGCGAGCGTTGACGCCGAGGACGGTGGCGCCGGCATCGAGGCCTCGCGACACCTCGTCGGCGGAGTGCGCCTCGATCAGGGCCGTCATGCCCAGCTGCCGTACGAGGTCGTGCAACTCGACGAGACGGCGCTGCTCGAGCCCGGCCACGATCAGCAGGACGAGGTCGGCGCCGGCTGCCCTGGCCTCGAAGACCTGGTAGGCGTCGGCGATGAAGTCCTTGCGGAGGACGGGGACGTCGACGGCGGCGCGGACCGCTTCGAGATCGGCGAGGGAGCCCTTGAACTTGCGGCCCTCGGTGAGGACGCTGATCGCGCTCGCTCCCCCGGCCGCGTAGGACAGGGCCAACGACGCCGGATCGGCGATCGTCGAGAGATGGCCTCGAGACGGGCTCGCGCGCTTGACCTCGGCGATGACCTTGACGCGGTCGGCCGGGGCGAGGGCGGCGCGGGCGTCGAGCGCGGGGTCGCGCGAGAGAGCCGCCGCCTCGACGGCGGCGAACGGAAGGGACTCACGGCGTGCTGCGGCGTCGGCCACGGCACCCGCGTACAGGTCGTCGAGCACCTAGTTGTGGGCCTTCGGCACGTAGCGGTGGCCGCCGACGCCGTAGCCGGCCTTCTTGAGCACGAGACCCACGACGAGTCCGACGACGACGAGGCCGGCGGAGGCCCAGACGATCCACGGGACGTCGAGGAAGAACGCCAGGGTGCCGATGGCGAAGCCGACCAACATGATGACCACGGCGGTCCAGGCCGCGGGCGAGTTGCCGTGCCCGAGGTCGTCGGCCGTCTCGGTGTCGCGGCCCTTCGAGCCGGAGTCGACCTTCGCCGGGGCGTTCTTCAGGGGCGCGTCGCCACCGGAGGGGGTGCTCGTCGTGTTCGTGCTCACAGTGCTCCTTGGATCAGGTCGGTTCGGGGGCCGAGTCTACCGGGTACGGCCCGGCTCGGTGGGGCTCGACCCGCCCTCGTCGAGGTGCGAGGGGGCGTCGGTCGGGTCGTCGCCGCCCGAGAGCGCGTCCCAGGCGGCCGCGGGGTCGGCCGCAGGATCCGCGGCGACGAGTCGCGTCGCGGAGTACTTGCGGGTGGCCTGGGGCCAGGCGCCCGCGAGGAGCACGGTGGCGACGCCGAGGAGCGCGGCCAGCACGCCGGCCACGAGCCCGAGCCAGGGCCAGGCCGTCGGCTCGACCGACGAGACGATGCCCCGGATCGAGTCGGTGCCGTCGACGCCCGTGGCCGTCGTCACGGCGCTGCCCGACGCGCGCACGGGGTCGGCCAGGGCCGTCGCCGTCGTGACGACGACGCTGACCCCCAGCGCCACCTGCAGCACCCCCAGGACGACGCGGAACACCCGACCGGCGATCGTGAGCGCCCCGAAGAGTGCCAGGCTGGCCAGCGAGAGGGCGGACAACGGCGCACCGGCGACGTCGCCGGCGACGTCGAGGGGCAGGTCTCCACCCTGGGGTGACGCCACGACGACGTGGAACCAGTCCTGTGTCCAGGACAGCAGGGCGAGCCCCGCGAGCAGGATGCCCGCCAGGATCGTCGTGAGCTTGAGGCGTCGAGCGGGCATCAGCGCAGCCGTGTCATGGCGTTGGCGACCGCGACGGCACGCAAGGGGGCCGCGGCCTTGTTGCGCGCCTCCTGGTTCTCGGCGACCGGGTCGCTGTCGGCGACGAGTCCGGCACCCGCCTGGACGCGGGCCACGCCGTCCTGGAGCAGGACGGTGCGGATCGCGATCGCGACGTCGGCCGAGCCGGCGAAGTCGAAGTAACCGACCACTCCGCCGTAGACGCCCCGTTGGGCCGGCTCGAGCTCGTCGATGATCTCGAGGGCCCGGGGCTTGGGGGCACCCGACAGCGTTCCGGCCGGGAAGGTGGCCCGGAACGCGTCGATGGCATCCTTGCCGGGCGCCAGGTCGCCCTCGACGCTGGACACGAGGTGCATGATGTGGCTGAACCGTTCGACCTGCATGAACTCGGTGACCTCGACGCTGCCCGGGGTGCAGACCTTGAGCAGGTCGTTGCGGGCCAGGTCGACCAGCATGAGGTGCTCCGCGCGTTCTTTGTCGTCCGAGGCGAGCTCGTCGGCGTAGCGCTGGTCCTCGTCGGGCGACGCGCCCCGGGGCTTCGACCCGGCGATGGGATGCGTGTAGGCCCGGCGGCCGTCGACCTTGACCAGCGCCTCGGGCGACGAACCGACGATGGTGTACGGCCGACCCTGCACGTCGTCGAGCGTCACGAGGTACATGTACGGGCTCGGGTTGAGCGTCCGCAGCACCCGGTAGACGTCGAGCGGTTCGGCCGTGACCTCGTGGTCGAAGCGCTGGGAGATGACGACCTGGAAGACGTCCCCGTCGTGGATGAACTGCTTCGACCGCTCGATGGCGTGCGCGTACTCGTCGTCGGTGGAACGCCGGGTGGGTGTCGCTTCGATCGTCAGGTCGACGTCGGACAGGAACGTCTCGCTCGGGGCCGCGAGCCGGGATTGCAGGTCGTCGAGACGCGATTGCGCGTCGTCCCACAGGACGTCGGGGCCGTCGGTGCCGTCGTTCAACACGGTCGCGACGAGCAGGACGGCACCCGTGCGGTGGTCGAGGGCCACGAGCTCGGAGACGAAGCTGAGCGCCTGCGAGGGCACGGTGAACTCGGCCGGTGGCACGTCGGGCAGGTGCTCGAGCTCGCGCACGGCCTCCCAGCCGACGAAACCGACCAGGCCCCCGGTGAGGGGCGGCATCCCGTCGATGCGCGGGGTGGCCCACCGGTGGTGCAGGGCGGACAGCACCTCGAGCGGGCGGCCGGTGGCGTCACCCAGAGCCCGCCCGCGGTCGATGCCGTAGTCGATCCACCGGGCCTCGCCCTCGTCGGTCGTGAGGACTCCGAACGACGAGACGCCCACGAAGGACCACCGGGACCAGATGCCGCCCTGGGCCGCCGATTCGAGCAGAAAGCTGCCGGGCCGACCGTCCGCCAGTTTGCGGTACACCCCGACCGGGGTCTCGCCGTCGGCGAAGAGGTCGCGCACGACCGGGACGACCCGATGGCCGGCGAGCCGGGCGTCGAACTGGGCCCGGGTCGTCGACGTGCGGATCAGGGCGTCAGCCACGGGGACCTCCGGTGGGGTCGGTGTCGCCGGACGGCAGGGACGAGGAGGCGGTGGCCGGCTCGAGCGGGTCGACCTCGAAACAGGAGTGGGAACCCGTGTGGCAGGCAGCGCCGATCTGCTCGACCGTGACGAGCAGCACGTCGTCGTCGCAGTCGAGGGCGGCGGCACGGACGAACTGCGCGTGACCGGACGTGTCGCCCTTCCGCCAGTACTCGTGACGAGACCGGGACCAGAAGGTGACGCGCCCCTCGGTGAGCGTGCGGCGGAGGGCTTCGGCGTCCATCCAGCCCATCATCAGCACGTCCTTCGTGCCCTCTTGCTGGATGATCGCGGGCAGCAGGCCCGACGCGTCGAACCGGGCACGGGCGACGACGGGCTCGACCGTCTCACGCGTCAGCTGGTCGGTCATGATGTGCTCCTCGGTGCGGTGCGGTGCGGTGCGGTGCGGTGTCGCGGGGTCGGGTGCGGGTTCTGAGGAGTGACGGCCCGCCTCAGCGGACGATCGCCCCGGACCGCGCCAGTTCGTCCTTGACCTGGCCGACGGTGAGTTCGCCGTTGTGGAAGACCGAGGCCGCGAGCACGGCATCGGCGCCCGCCTCGATGGCGGGGGCGAAGTGCTCGAGCCGACCCGCCCCTCCGGACGCGACGACCGGCACCCGGCTGAGTTCGCGCATGGCGCGGACGAGTTCGAGGTCGAAGCCCTGCTTGGTGCCGTCGGCGTCGATCGAGTTGACGAGTAGTTCGCCCGCCCCGCGTTCGATGGCTTCACGGGCCCAGGCGAGCGCGTCGAGCGTCGTCTCGGTGCGGCCGCCGTGGGTCGTCACGACGAAGCCCGACGGGGTGCCCGTCGACCGCTTGACGTCGAGCGAGAGGACGACCGCCTGTGCTCCGAACCGGTCGGCGATCTCGCCGATGAGGTCGGGCCGGGCGATGGCGGCGCTGTTCACACCGATCTTGTCCGCGCCGGCCGCCTGCAACCGCGCGACGTCGTCGGTGGTTCGCACGCCGCCGCCGACCGTCAGCGGGATGAAGACCTGCTCGGCCGTCGCCCGGACGACGTCGTACGTGGTCGACCGTGCGTCGACCGTGGCCGTGACGTCGAGGAAGGTGATCTCGTCGGCGCCCTGCTCGTAGTAGGTGCGGGCCAGTTCGACCGGGTCGCCCGCATCCCGCAGGTCGAGGAAGTTGACACCCTTCACCACGCGGCCCGCCGCCACGTCGAGGCACGGGATGACCCGGACGGCGAGGGACGCGTCCGCGGCGACCCCGCCGGTGGCGACCGCGTCGTCGGCGGGCACGGCTACAGCCTCGCGGCGTGGATCGGGCTGACCAGGATGGCCCGGGCACCGAGGTCGTAGAGGGCGTCCATGACCTGGTTCGTGTCGGACCGCGGGACCATCACGCGGACGGCGGCCCAGTCGCGATCGTGCAGCGGGGAGACGGTCGGCGACTCCATGCCGCCGGCGACGGCGGTCGCGGCGTCGAGCTTGGCGACCGGGACGTCGTAGTCCATGAGGACGTACTGCCGGGCCACGAGCACGCCCTGCAGGCGGCGGTGGAGGACCGCCAGGCCGTCGACGTCGGCATCGGACGAGATGAGGACGGCGGTCGATTCGAGGATGACCGGCCCGAAGATCTCGAGGCCCGCCGCACGCAGGGTGGCACCGGTCGAGACGACGTCGGCCACGGCGTCGGCGACGCCCAGCTGCACCGCGCTCTCGACGGCGCCGTCGAGCGGCACGAGGGTCGCGGTGACTCCGTGGCTCTCGAGGAAGGAGCCGACGAGGCCGGCGTAGCTGGTGGCGACCCGGGTGCCCTGGAGCTGGCGGAGATCGGCGAAACGGCCGGGAGGGCCCGCGAAGCGGAAGGTCGAGCCGCCGAAGTCGAGGGGGGCGACCTCGTGGGCCGGCGAGTGCGAGTCGAGCAGCAGGTCGCGGCCCGTGATGCCGACGTCGAGCGCGCCCGACCCCACGTAGGTCGCGATGTCGCGCGGACGGAGGTAGAAGAACTCGACGCCGTTGCGCGGGTCCTCGACGTGGAGGGTCTTGGGGTCGCGGCGACCGGTGTAGCCGGCCTCGGCGAGCATGGCGGATGCGGTCTCGCTGAGCGATCCCTTGTTGGGCACTGCGACGCGAAGCATGGGTTTCTCTGTCTGCTGGGGTGCCGCGCGAGCGGCGTGACGAACGGGGGTGGCGGAGGCCGACTCAGAGATGTCGGTAGACGTCGGCCGGGGTGATGCCCTTGGCGATCATCATGACCTGCAGGTGGTAGAGCAGCTGGGAGATCTCTTCGGCGGTAGCGACGTCGCCCTCGTACTCGGCGGCCATCCAGACCTCGGCGGCCTCTTCGACGATCTTCTTGCCGATCTGGTGCACACCGGCGTCGAGTTCGGCCACGGTGCCCGACCCCTCGGGCCGGTCGCGGGCCTTGTCGCTGAGCTCGAGGTACAGGTCGTCGAAGGATTTCACGACGTCAAGGCTACCGTCGCGGCGGCTGCTCGGAGTGCAGCGATGTTGTCGACGGGCGACCCGCCGTAGACGGCGGACCCGGCGACCACCGTGTCGGCACCGTTCTCGACGGCCGTGACGATGGTCTCGGTCGTGATGCCGCCGTCGACCTCGAGCCAGACGTCGAGCCCGGAGGCGCTCACGGCGGCCCTGGCGCGCGTCAGCTTGGCCATCGTCTCGGGCATGAAGGACTGCCCGCCGAAGCCGGGCTCGACGGTCATGACGAGGATCATGTCGTACGCGTCGAGGGTCTGGAGATAGGGCTCGAGGTCGGTGCCCGGCTTCACCGCGACGGAGGCGCGGGCCCCGTTGCTGCGGATGGCGCGTGCCGTGGACACCGGGTCGGTCGCGGCCTCGGCGGAGAAGGTGACCGAGAAGGCACCCGTCTCGGCGTAGCGGGGCGCCCAGCGGTCGGCGTCGTCGATCATGAGGTGCAGGTCGAGCGGCACCGGGCTGACCTCGCCGAGACGCTGCACGACGGGCAGCCCCAGGGTGAGGTTGGGCACGAAGTGGCCGTCCATGACGTCGACGTGCACGAGGTCGGCGGACGAGATGCGCTGGAGGTCGCGTTCGAGGTTGGCGAAGTCGGCCGAGAGGATGCTGGGGCTGATGCGGATCGACACGAGACGAGCCTACCGTCCGGCACGTTTCTCGATCAGGGCCACGAACATGGCGTCCGTGCCGTGACGGTGCGGCCAGAGCTGGACGAACGGTGCCGACGCCAGGTCGACCGACCGGCCGGCGATGCGCTCGACGCCCGCCGTCGCGTCGAGCAGCACGAGGTCGTCGTCGCGGCCCCGGAGCCCGGCCTCGACGACGCCGCGGGTCTCGGCCGTGTGCGGCGAGCAGGTCACGTACGCCAGGACTCCCCCGGGCGCGAGGGCGTCCAGGGCGCTGGCGAACAGGCGCGACTGGAGGGCCGTGAGCTGTCCGACGTCGGCCGGTTGCTTGCGCCACCGGGCCTCGGGTCGACGTCGCAGGGCCCCGAGACCCGTGCAGGGCGCGTCGAGCAGGATGCGGTCGAAGCCTCGGGGCTGTTCCGCCCCGAACCGTGTGGCGTCACCCTCGAGCACCTCGACGTCGCCGGGGACGGCCTCGAGGGCCTGTCGGACGAGACCGGCCCGGGCCGGGACGAGCTCGTTGGCGACGAGGTGGGCGCCTGCGCGGGCGGCCTCGGCGCCCAGCAGGGCGGCCTTGCCACCGGGGCCGGCGCACATGTCGAGCCAGCGTTCTCCCGACTCGGCGGGCCGGTGGCGGCTGAGCAGCAGTGCCGCGAGCTGTGAGCCTTCGTCCTGCACGCGGGCGCGCCCCTCGCGCACGGCCGTCTGTTGCGCCGGGTCTCCCCCGCCGCTCGTCGCGGCGAGCGGCGAGAGGCGCCCGCTCGGCGCACCGAGTTCGGAGACCTCGGCGAGCCCGGGCAGTGCGACGAGGCTGACCTTCGGGGCGTCGTTGTCGGCCGACAGCAGGCCGACGAGTTCGTCCTCGCGTCCCTCGGCGGCCAGCGAGCGACGGAACGCCCGCACCACCCAGGCGGGGTGCGACCACTCCGCCGCCAGACGGTCGTCGTCCCCGGTCGTGCCGGCCAGGACGCGCGCGCGCCACTCGTCGGGAGTCGACCGCGAGATGGTCCGGAGCACGCCGTTCACGAAACCCGTGCCCGACCGGCTGCCCACCTGACGCGCGAGCTCGACGCTCTCGTCGACGGCTGCGTGGACCGCGACCCGCGTCGAGAGCAGCTGGTGCGTGCCGAGTCGCAGGACGTCGAGGAGCGCCGGGTCGATCGCGTCGGTGCCCCGACGGGCGGCCAGCGCGATGACGCGGTCGTAGTACCCCCGGAGGCGCAGGGTGCCGTAGGTGAGTTCGGTCGCGAGCCCTGCGTCCTGTGCTCCGAGGCGGGCGCGGACGATGCGTTGCGGGAGCAGGAGGTTCGCGTAGGCGTCGTCCTGTTCGACGGCCCGGAGGACGTCGAGGGCGACCTGGCGGGCGGGCTGGACTCGGCTCATGAGGCGCTCTTCGTGTCGAGGGCGGGGTCTGGTGCGATGTTGGCCGGGGCGGCCGGGGCGGTCGAGGTGGGCGGGGTGACGCGACGGTCGATCCCGCCGGGCAGTCCACGCCACCAGTCGGCTGCCGACATCTCTTTCTTGCCCGCCGGTTGCACCCGGACCAGCTCGACGGGTGAGGAGGCGGTGCCCAGCAGCACACGGCGGCCCCGGGACTCGAGGCGACCGGCCTCGAGCGGCGCCTCGACGTCCGACGTCACCCGCGCCTCCGTGATCTTGAGGGCGGTGCCGTCGAGGTCGACGCGGGCTCCCGGTTCGGGCGTCACGCCTCGGAAGCGGTCGATCAGCTCGGTCGCCGGACGCGAGGCGTCGAGGACTCCGTCCGCGAGGGTCAGCTTGGGGGCGAGGGTGACCTCGCCGGTCTGGGGTGTGGCCACGGCCGTGCCGTCGGCGAGGCGGTCGACGACGTCGACCAGCAGGTCGGACCCGGACCGCGCGAGCTCGGTGAGGAGCACCCCCGCGGTCTCGGCGCCGTCGAGTCGGCGTTCGAGGGTGCCGTAGACATCGCCTGCGTCGAGCTCGGGGACGAGCTGGAACACCGCGGCGCCCGTCACGACGTCGCCCGCCATGAGCGACCGCTGGACGGGGGCCGCACCGCGCCAGGAGGGCAGCAGGGAGAAGTGCAGGTTGACCCAGCCGAGGCGGGGCGCACCGAGCAGGGGCTCGCGGAGCAGGGCGCCGTAGGCCACGACGACGCCGAGGTCGGGATCGAGCGCCGCGAGCTCGGCCGTGACCTCGGGCGTGATGCGTCGGGCCTTCACGACGCGGAGACCGAGGCGGTCGGCCTCGACGGCGACGGGCGTGGGGGTCAGGACGCGTCGGCGTCCCTGGGGGGTGTCGTCGCGCGTCAGCACGGCGACGACCTCGTGAGGGCCGTCGGCGAGGGCGGTGAGCGAGGGCACGGCAGCGGCGGGGCTGCCGGCGAAGACGAGGCGCATGGGGTTCCTGGCGGGTCAGTCGGCGAACGGCTCGACGTCGTCGAACCGCACTCTGAGTGTAGGGACGGCCCGCGTGCGCTTCTGACCGAGCGCCTTGCGTCGGTCCGTCGCGGCACGGATGACCTGGGAGCGGAGGGCCTGGGCCACGTCGTGACCTCGGGAGTAGTCGAAGCGGACGATCGCGCGGACCCCGGCGGACTCGACGTCCACCGGACCGAGGGTCTCGGCACGGACCTCGTCGGGCAGGTCGTCGAGCGCGCGTGCGACGGTGTCGACCGTGCCGGTCACGGTGGCCACGCGGACGGCCGGTGGGAAACGCAGGACACGGCGATCGGCGAGCTCGGCGGAGACGAATCGGGCGAGCTCCCACGTGGCCAGGGCGGAGGCGATCGCCCCGCCCACCCCGACCAGCACCACAGGGGCGCGTCGTGCGGCGAGGGCCGTGGCGTTGGCCCACCAGCGGAGGCAGTCCTCGGCGACGCGGAGGCTCTCGCGCGCGAGCATGCGTTCGCCGTCGAGCAGCAGGACGGCCCGGTAGCCACCCGGGGCGACCGGCTCGGCCCCGCGGGTCGCGACGACGATGGCCGGGTCGGCGTCGACGTGCGTCAGGGCCCGGGTGCCGTCCGACACGATGATGCGGACCCCCGGGAACGCCTTGCCGAGCTCGTCGGCGGTCCGTGAGGCGCCGGTGCCGACTGCTCGCATGCGGGTGCCGTCACAGGTGCGGCAGTGCCACGAGACGGCGAGGGCGCCGCACCAGGCGCAGGCCGGGGTCACCCCGCGCTCGCGCTGCTGGAGGGGGCCGTTGCAGCGCAGGCAGCGCGCCGTGTCGCCGCAGTCGACGCAGGCCAGGCGAGGCGAGTAGCCCGGTGAGGCGACCTGGATCAGCACCGGTCCGTGCTCGACCGCGGCCCGCGCCTCGGCGTACGCCGAGGAGGGGATGCGGGCCTGCGCGGCGAAGCCGTCCGTGGCGGCCTGACGCACGGTCGGCACGACCCGGGGCTGGTAGCGCGGATCGGGACGCACCTCGGCCAGGAAGCCGATCTCGACCAGGCGCTGGACGTCGGTGCTGCGGGAGTGGCCGAGGAACACCAGGGCGGTGTCCTGCTGCGCCTGCCGGAGCAGGGCGGTGTCGCGGGCGTGCACGTAGGGGGCGAGCGGCTCACCGAAGGACGGGTCGCCGTCGTCGAACACCACGACCAGACCGAGTCTGGCCGAGGGCGCGAGCAGGACGGACCGGTTGCCGACGACGACCACGGGCTCGTCGCCCCGGGCCCGGAGCAACGCGCGGTAGCGGTCGGCGTTGGACTGTCGGGAGTCGAGCCGCACGACGCGGTCGGGCGGCAGGACGGCCCTGAGGGCCTGGAGGACGTGCTCTTCGTCGCGGTAATCGGGGACCGCGACCACGGCGTTGTCGCCCGCCGCGACGGCGACCGCGGCGAGTTGGGCGGCCGTCAGCGCCCAATGACCCACCCATGCACCGTCGGGCAACTCGACCAGCAACGGCACGGCGTCGACCGCCGCGCGACCGCGGGACGCCACGAGCCCGGCGAGGTCGGTCGACCGGTAACCGACGACGACCGGGGTGCGATCGCGATCCCCGACGGGCGGCGCGGCGTCCGCGGATGGAGGCGCGGTGTCGGCGGGTGACGAAGTCGCGTCGGTGGGTTCCGGTGGCGGCGAGGACGGGTTCTCAGCGGCCGCCAGGTACGCCTTCTCGACCCGGACCTGACGCGGAGGGACCGCGAGCCGCACGACGTCGCTGGCCGATCCGCCGGCCCGGTCGGCCACGGCACGCGCCAAGCGCCACACCTCGGGTGCCAGGACCGACACGGTGGACACGACATCCTCGATCTCGGAGAGGTCACCGCCGTGCTCGGACGACGACGCGACCTCGACGACGAACCCGTCGGCGATGCGTCCGGCCGAACGGAGGGGAACCTTGACGCGGATGCCCGGGGCGACCCGGTCGCGCAGCCGCTCGGGCACGGCGTAGTCGAACAACCGGTCGAGCTGCGGCAGCGGTGACTCGACCATCACCCGGACGACGCGCGGGCCGCCCTCGACGAGGGCCTCGGCGACCGCCGCCACGGTCAGAGCCCGGCGGCGGCCCGGAGGGCGTCGACGCGGTCGAGCGCCTCCCAGGTGAAGTCGGGCAGGTCGCGACCGAAGTGGCCGTAGGTCGACGTCGCCGAGTAGATGGGCCGGAGAAGGTCGAGGTCGCGGATGATCGCCGCCGGGCGGAGGTCGAACACCGTCTCGATGGCGGCCGTGATGACGTCGTCGCCGACGTGCCCCGTGCCGAAGGTCTCGACGTAGAGACCGACGGGTGCGGCGCGTCCGATCGCGTAGGCCACCTGGAGTTCGAGCCGGTCGGCGAGGCCGGCGGCGACGGCGTTCTTGGCCACCCAGCGCATCGCGTACGCGGCGGAGCGGTCGACCTTCGAGGGATCCTTGCCCGAGAACGCGCCCCCGCCGTGACGGCTCGCGCCGCCGTAGGTGTCGACGATGATCTTGCGGCCCGTGAGTCCGGCGTCGCCCTGTGGGCCCCCGATCTCGAACCGGCCGGTCGGATTGATGATGAACCGCGTGTCGGCCGACGAGAGCCCTGCCTCGTCGAGGACGGGGCGGATGACGTGTTCGATGACGTCGGACTCGAGCTGTTCGCTCGAGACCGCGGGTGAGTGTTGCGTCGACAGGACGACGGTGTCGACCGTCTTCGGTACGACCCCGTCGTAACCGACCGTGACCTGGGTCTTGCCGTCGGGCCGGAGGTAGTCGAGCGTGCCCGACTTGCGCACGGCCGCGAGACGCTCGGCCAGCCGGTGGGCGAGCCAGACCGGGAGAGGCATGAACTGGGGCGTCTCGTTGGTGGCGTAGCCGAACATGATGCCTTGGTCGCCCGCACCCTGACGGTTGAGCAGGTCGTCGTCGCCGCCACGCGCCTCCAGGGCGGTGTCGACGCCCTGGGCGATGTCGGGAGACTGCGACCCGATCGAGACCTCGACGCCGCAGGTGCGACCGTCGAAGCTCACGGCGGACGAGTCGTAGCCGATGCCCACGATGAGGTCGCGCACGATCGTCGGGATGTCGACGTAGCCCTTGGTGGTGACCTCCCCGGCGACGTGCACGAGCCCCGTCGTGACCATGGTCTCGACCGCGACCCGGCTGGCGGGGTCGACCGCGAGCAGGGCGTCGAGGATGCCGTCCGAGATCTGGTCACAGATCTTGTCGGGGTGGCCCTCGGTGACCGATTCGGACGTGAACAGTCGCAGGGAGGTCGATGCCGTCGTGGCGGAAGCGGTCGTCGTGTCGGTCAGGCTCACGGTGTTCCTCTGGGTGTCGATCGGGGTGCGGACGCGATGAGGCCCCGCGGGATGGACTCCCGGGGGCCTCGTCAGATGATAGGACCGACCACCGTCAGAGAGGCCGGTCGTGTCGTCGCGCTACTCGGCAGGAGCCGCGAGCGGCTTCACCTCGAGCTTGTCCTCGTTGATCTCGTGCATGGCGACCGAGAGGGGCTTGTCGTCGATCGAGCTGTCGACGAGGGGGCCGACGTTGTCGAAGAGGCTGCCCTCGTGCAGGTCGGCGTAGTAGTCGTTGATCTGACGGGCGCGCTTGGAGGCGAAGATGACGAGTGCGTACTTCGACTCGACCTTCGACAGCAGCTCGTCGATGGGCGGATCGATGATGCCCTGGTTCTTGTCGGCCATTGGTTGCTCCTCGTGTCGATGGGGGTCGGTGCCGACACCGCTCGGGACGAGCGTGGGCACCAAGATCGGGGCGCGGGTCACGCGCGGGTGCGGCCCGGTTCGGGCGCAGTCATCAATTCTACGACCTCACGGGCCGCTTCGGCCACGTCGTGGTTCACGACACGCGCGTCGAACTCGTCCTGGGCGGCCAGTTCGACCTTCGCGGTCTCGAGTCGGCGCTGCTGTTCGGTGGCGTCCTCGGTGCCTCGACCGATGAGTCGACGGACCAGTTCGTCCCAGGTGGGCGGCAGCAGGAAGACGAGCACGGCCTCGGGCATCGCGGCCCGGACGAGACGGGCGCCCTGCAGGTCGATCTCGAGCAGGACGCTGCGACCCTCGTTCAAGGCGGCGTCCAGCGGGGGGCGAGGCGTGCCGTAGCGATAGGAATTGTGGACCGTGGCGTACTCGAGCAGTTCGCGATCGCGGATCATGCGGTCGAACTCGGCGTCGTCCACGAAGTAGTAGTGCACCCCGTCGACCTCGCCGGGTCGTGGGGCTCGTGTCGTCGCGGACACGCTGAGATGCACGTCGGGGTAGTTCTCGCGGATGTAGGTCGAGACGGTGCCCTTGCCCACGGCCGTGGGACCGGCCAGGACGACCAGACGGGACCGCAGGCGCCCCTTGGCCTCGCGGACGGCGAGCCAGTCGCCGAGGATGCGGCGTTGCCTGACCCCGAGCCCCCCGACCCGTTTCGACTCGGCGATTCCGAGGTCGGTCATGATGCGGGCGACGCGGGTCGGTCCGATGCCGGGGATGCTGGTGAGCAGCTCTCGGACCCTGAGCGACCCCTCGGGACTCGTGGGTTCGCCGGCCCAGGCGGCCTCGGCGACGTCGAGGGCGCTGCGCGTCCGCGAAGCGACGGCGTTCTTGACGGCGGCGCGGCCTCGCCGTGCCGCCACGGCGGCGCGGGCAGCCGCGGCACGGTCGACGGGAGGCGGGGTCAGACGAGGCACGAACGCACCTCGTCGGCATCTCGGCGGACCGCGTCCGGGAACCCTGCCGGGCCCGCCGAGAGGAGGGCGCGGGAGGCGGAGACCAGCACGGCGCCGGCGGCGGGTCCGAAGAGTCGCGGAAGGTCGGCGTAGGTCGCACCCTGGTGACCGAACCCCGGGGCGAGCACCGGCGTCGTCGTCAGCCGGGCGGCGTCGATGCCGTAGTCGTCGAGGTCGACGGTCGCGCCGAGCACGAGGCCGACGCTGCCGAACGGGGCGTCGCCCGCCGTCTGGTTGTCAAGGAGCACGTCGTCGACGATACCGCTCGCGACGGTCCCCTCCGCGCCGTGGACGTCGGTCCGGATGGCCGTCTGCGTCGCCAGCGCCTCGACGTTGGACGTCGCGGCCAGCACGAACACGCCGGCGCCGACGGCCCGCGCGCGGGTGACCAGCCCGGTCAGGGAATCGAAGCCGAGATAGGGCGAGACGGTCAGCGCGTCGACCCGCAACGGCGACGACTCGTCGAACCAGGCGTCACCGTAGCCGTCCATCGTCGAGCCGATGTCGCCCCGCTTGGCGTCACCGATCTGCAGCAGGCCCCGCTCGCGTCCGGCCTCGAGGACGTCCTCGAGGGCCGCGAACCCCGCGGAGCCCCAGCGTTCGAAGAACGCGACCTGCGGCTTGACGATCGACGCCGAGCCGACGAGGCCGTCGACGACGCGCAGGCCGAACTCGCGCACGCCCGAGGCGTCCGACGAGAGGCCCCACTGGTCCAGGAGGTAGGGGTGGGGGTCGATGCCGACGCAGAGCGGACCGGTCGCGGCGAACGCCGCCGCGAGCCGGTCGCCGAACGACGAGCTCACCGTCGGGCCGCCCGGGCGAGACCGTAGTCTTGGAGGCTCGTGACCTCGAGGTCGCTCTGCACGGCCTCGATCGAGGCGACGGCGGCTCCGAGCTGCGCGATGGTCGTGAAGAGCGCCTTGTCGGCCGCCACGGTCGCCGCGCGGATCTCGTAGCCGTCGGCCCGGGCGCTCGACCCGCTCGGGGTGTTGATGACGATGTCGACCTCGTCGGCGTTGATCAGGTCGACGACGGAGTGGCCCCCGGCGCTGAACTTGTTGACCGTGTCGGCGTGGATGCCGTTGCGCACGAGGACGGTGGCCGTCCCCTCGGTCGCCAGGATGCGGAACCCGAGCTGCTGGAGGCGCAGCACCGGCAACACGATCGCCCGCTTGTCGCGGTCGGCGACGCTGACGAAGACGGTGCCCGACGTCGGGAGCCCGCCGTAGGCGGCCGTCTGGCTCTTCGCGAACGCCCGGGGGAAGTCGCGGTCGATGCCCATCACCTCTCCGGTCGAGCGCATCTCGGGGCTGAGGACGCTGTCGACGACCTGCCCCTCTTTCGTACGGAACCGCTTGAACGGCAGCACGGCTTCCTTCACCGAGATCGGCGAGTCGAGGGGGACGTCCGAGCCGTCCTGACCGGGGAGCAGGCCGGTCTCGACGAGATCGCGCACGCTGTGCCCGACCATGATCAGCGAAGCCGCCTTCGCCAGCGGGATGCCGAGTGCCTTCGAGACGAAGGGCACCGTCCGGCTCGCCCGGGGGTTGGCCTCGATGACGTAGAGCACGCCGGCCGCGATCGCGAACTGCACGTTCAGCAGACCGGACACGCCGATGCCCTTCGCGATCGCGAGGGTCGCGTCGCGGACACGGTCGATCTCGCCCTTCCCGAGCGTGACGGGCGGCAGGGTGCAGCTGGAGTCGCCGGAGTGGATGCCGGCCTCCTCGATGTGCTCCATGATGCCGCCGACGTAGAGCTCGGTGCCGTCGTAGAGCGCGTCGACGTCGATCTCGACGGCGTCGTCCAGGAACCGGTCGACCAGCAAGGGCGCCTCGGGGCCGATGATTGCCTGGTCCGCGACCCGCTCGAAGTAGTCGGCGAGCGACGGGCTGTCGTAGACGATCTCCATGCCGCGGCCCCCGAGGACGTACGACGGGCGCACCAGCACCGGGTAGCCGATCTCTTCGGCGACGGCGACCGCGCTGTCGTAGTCGGTCGCCGTGCCGTTGCGCGGTGCGAGCAGGCCGGCGGCGTCGAGGATGCCCTGGAAGAGGCCTCGTTCTTCGGCCGAGTCGATCGCGTCGGGTGTCGTGCCGAGGATGGGCACGCCGGCCGCTTCGAGCCCCTTGGACAGGCCGAGGGCGGTCTGGCCGCCGAGTTGCACGACGACGCCGACGAGCTCGCCGCTGGCGCTCTCGGCGTGGACGACCTCGAGCACGTCCTCGAGGGTGAGCGGCTCGAAGTACAACCGGTCGCTCGTGTCGTAGTCGGTCGAGACCGTCTCGGGATTGCAGTTGATCATGATCGTCTCGAAGCCGGCGTCGCTCAGGGCGAAGCTCGCGTGGACGCACGAGTAGTCGAACTCGACGCCCTGACCGATGCGGTTCGGCCCCGAGCCGAGGATGATCACCTTGCGGCGGTCGCTGGCCACGACCTCGGTCTCGGTGTCGTAGCTCGAGTAGTGGTACGGCGTCAGGGCGGGGAACTCCCCCGCGCAGGTGTCGACGGTCTTGAAGACGGGACGGACGTCGAGCGCGTGGCGGTGATCGCGCACCTGCTGCTCGGAGAGGCCACGCAACTGGCCGATCTGGTCGTCGCTGAAGCCGTGGTCCTTGGCGAGCACGAGGGTGTCGGCGTCGAGCTCGGCCGCCGCGGCGACCTGCTCGGCGACCTCGTTGATCAACACGATCTGGTCGATGAACCAGGGGTCGATCTTCGTGGCGTCGAAGACCTGCTCGGCGGTGGCACCGGCCCGTAGGGCCTGCTGCACGGTGACGATGCGGCCGTCGGTCGGCGTCGCCGACAACGCGAGCAGCGCCTCCTTTTCTCCGGTTTCACCCTGCCAGTGGAAGCTCGACCCGCGCTTCTCGAGGGACCGGAGCGACTTCTGCAGCGCCTGGGTGAAGTTGCGGCCGAGGGCCATGGCCTCGCCCACGCTCTTCATCGTCGTGGTGAGCGTCGTGTCGGCCGCCGGGAACTTCTCGAACGCGAACCGGGGCACCTTGACGACGACGTAGTCGAGCGTCGGTTCGAAGGAGGCGGGGGTCACCTTGGTGATGTCGTTCGGGATCTCGTCGAGACGGTACCCGAGGGCCAGCTTCGCCGCGATCTTGGCGATCGGGAATCCCGTGGCCTTCGACGCGAGGGCGCTGGAGCGCGACACGCGGGGGTTCATCTCGATGACGATGACGCGACCGTCGGCGGGGTCCACCGCGAACTGGATGTTGCAGCCACCGGTGTCGACACCGACGCGACGGATGATGTCGATGCTGATGTCGCGCAGGTTCTGGTACTCGCGGTCGGTCAGGGTGAGCGCCGGCGCGACGGTGATCGAGTCGCCGGTGTGGACGCCGACCGGGTCGACGTTCTCGATCGAGCAGACCACGACCGTGTTGTCGGCCGTGTCGCGCATCATCTCGAGTTCGTACTCTTTCCAGCCCAGGATGCTCTCTTCGAGGAGGACCTCGGTGGTGGGGCTCTGGTGCAGGCCGTCGGTGACCATGCGGACCAGTTCGTCACGGGTGTAGGCGAAGCCCGACCCGAGCCCGCCCATCGTGAACGAGGGGCGGATGACCAGTGGGTACCCGAGGTCTTCGGCGTACTCGACGGCCTGGTCGACCGTCGTGGCGATGTACGACTTGGCGACGTCGGCACCGGACTCGAGCACGAGCTTCTTGAAGAGCTGGCGGTCCTCGCCCTTCTGGATGGCCTCGACCTTGGCGCCGATCAACTCGACGCCGTGCTTGGCGAGGATGCCTTCTTCGTCGAGGGCGATGGCGGCGTTGAGGGCCGTCTGCCCGCCGAGGGTGGGCAGGATCGCGTCGGGGCGCTCCTTCACGATGATGGCCTCGAGCACCTCGGACGTGATGGGCTCGATGTACGTCGCGTCGGCGAAGTCGGGGTCGGTCATGATCGTGGCAGGGTTCGGGTTCACGAGGATGACGCGCACCCCCTCTTCGCGCAGCACGCGGCAGGCCTGGGTGCCCGAGTAGTCGAACTCGGCCGCCTGGCCGATGACGATCGGCCCGGAGCCGATCACGAGGACGGAGTTGATGTCGTCACGCTTGGGCATCAGTTGCTGCTTTCGATGTCGGAGCCGAAGTCGACGGCCTGGCCGTTCGTGCGGGCGACGACCGCCTCGCGGAAGCGGTCGAAGAGGTGGTTGCTGTCGTGGGGGCCCGCGGCGGCCTCGGGGTGGTACTGCACCGAGAACGCGGGGATGTCGAGGGCGCGGAGGCCTTCGACGACCTGGTCGTTCAGGCTGTAGTGGCTGACCTCCACCCGGCCGAAGCCGGCCGGCGAGTCGAGGACGCCGTCGATGGGCGCGTCGACCGCGAACCCGTGGTTCTGGCTGGTGATCTCGACCTTGTTCGTCGTCTTGTCGAGCACCGGCTGGTTGATGCCGCGGTGACCGAAGGGCAGCTTGTACGTGCCGAAGCCCAGGGCCCGGCCGAACAGCTGGTTGCCGAAGCAGATGCCGAAGTACGGCAGACCGTCGCGCAGGGCGCCCTGGAGGAGTTCGACCTGCGAGTCGCTCGCCGCCGGGTCACCGGGGCCGTTCGAGTAGAAGAGGGCGTCGGGGGCGAGGGCGCGGAGCTCGTCGAGGGTGGTGGACTGCGGCAGGACGTGGACCTCGAAGCCGCGCTGCGCGAGGTAGCGCAGCGTCGAGGTCTTCACGCCCAGGTCGAGGACGGCGACGGATCCGATGCGATCGCCCTCGGCCTGCAGCACGTAGGGCTCGACCGTCGACACCTGACTCGAGAGGTTGAGGCCGCGCATGTCGGCCCCGGCGGTGACCAGGGCGAGCTGCTCGTCGGGGTCGAGCCCGGCGTCGGGCCCGCTGAAGATCCCGCCCTTCATCGAGCCCACCTCGCGCAGACGGCGGGTGACGGCGCGGGTGTCGATGCCGCGGATGCCGACGATGCCGTCGGCGACGAGCTGGTCGTCGAGGCTGCCCTGTGCGCGGTGGTTCGAGACCACGCGGCTCGCGTCTCGGACGACGTACCCGGCGACCCAGATGCGGCGCGACTCGGGATCGGTGTCGTTCACTCCCGTGTTGCCGATGTGCGGGGCGGTCATGACCACGATCTGGCCGGCGTACGAGGGGTCGGTGAGGGTTTCCTGGTAGCCGGTCATGCCGGTCGCGAAGACGACCTCGCCGAGGGTGCGTCCGACGGCGCCGTAGGCGCGACCCGTGTACCGGGTGCCGTCGGCGAGGACCAGCACGGCCCTGTCGGTGGTGGAGGCGTCAGTCAATGGTCTTCTCCTTGGTGGTGCCGGCCCCGGGGGCCGTGGGGACGAGGGGGCGGATCGCGGCGACGACGGGGCTCGGATCGTCGGTGATGCGCAGGTAGGTGTCGAGGTCGACGTCGCCGAGGCGCCAGCCGACGAGGACGAGGCCGTCGCGCTCGACGACACGGTCGATGGTCCAGGTCGCGCGGTCGACGCCTCGCAACGAGGAGGTGCGGATCAGCACGGCGGGTTCGCCCGCGATCTCGAGGCGCACGCCCTCGGCGTGGACGGACACGATCGCCCGACCGCGGAACCCGAGGCCGTGGACCACGACGCGGTCGAGCGGGTCGCCGCCTCGTGACGTCGCGACGTAGAGGGCGTCGACCGCCACGAACGGGTCCGACAGGTCGTCGGTCGCCAGGTCGGGGGCGGGGATGTCGGACTGACGGCGCCCGCGGGCCCGCCAGGACCGGGCCATCAGCCCGATCAGCAGCCCGACGCCGACGAGGATGAGCGAGGCGATGATCCACTGGCTCATCGGGCGGACGCCCCCTCGGAGGCGGCGAGGGCGGCGGCGCTGTCGACGAGTCGGGCCGCGTGGGCGACGTCGTCGCTGTCGACGACGCGACCGTCGACCACGGTCGCGTAGCCCTGGTGGAAGGTCGCCCGCACCTGACCGGGCAGGACCCGTCCGAGGTAGGGCGAGTTGCGGCTCTTGCCCGCGAGGTGCTCGGTCGAGAACGTGCGGGTCACCTCTCGATCGTAGAGCGTGAGCTCGGCGGGCTCGCCCACGGCCAGGGGACGACCGTGCCCGGTCACCTGGCCGATGGCGGCCGGGGTGATCGACATCACCCTGGCCACGTCGGCCCAGCCGATCAGACCCGTGTCGACCATGGTGTGGTGTACGACCGAGAGGGCGGACTCGAGACCGACCATGCCGTTGGCGGCGGCGTCCCACTCGCAGCACTTCGCCTCGGAGGTGTGCGGGGCGTGGTCGGTCGCCACGATGTCGATCGTCCCGTCGGCCAGGGCGGCACGCAGCGCGTCGACGTCCTCCGAGCGGCGGAGCGGCGGGTTGACCTTGTACCGCGAGTCGTAACCCGACACGAGGTCCTCGGTCAGCAGCAGGTGGTGCGGCGTCACCTCGGCCGTGACCTCGATGCCGCGCGACTTTGCCCAGCGGATGACCTCGACGCTGCCCGCCGTCGACACGTGGCAGACGTGCAGTCGGGCGCCGACGTGGTCGGCGAGCAAGACGTCGCGGGCGATGATCGCCTCCTCGGCGACCGCGGGCCAGCCGCCCAGGCCCAGTTCGGCCGACAGGGCACCCTCGTTCATCTGCGCGCCCTCCGTCAGCCGGGGCTCTTGGGCGTGCTGGGCGAGGACTCCCCCGAACCCCTTGATGTATTCGAGGGCCCGACGCATAAGCAACGGGTCGGCGACGCAGGACCCGTCGTCGGAGAAGACCCGCACGGCGGCGCGAGATCGGGCCATGGCGCCGATCTCGGAGAGGTGGGTGCCCTTCAGCCCCTGGCTGACCGCGCCGATCGGGCGGACGGTCACGAAGCCGGCGCGCTCCCCCAGCGCCTGCACCTGCTCGACGACCCCCGCGGTGTCGGCCACGGGCGACGAGTTCGCCATGGCGTTGACGGCGGTGTACCCGCCGGCGGCCGCGGCGCGCGACCCGGTCAGGACGGTCTCGCTGCCCTCGCCCCCGGGCTCGCGCAGGTGGGTGTGCAGATCGACGAGGCCGGGCAGCAGGAGCAGGCCGTCGGCGTCGGTGACCGTCGCGCCCGCGGAGGTCAGCCCGGAGCCGAGCTCGACGACGACACCGTCGCGGACGACGACGTCGGTCGTGTTGCCGTCGACGGTCTCGGCGCCCCGGATGAGGTGGGTGGTGGTCACGTTGCGTCCTCTCGGTCGCCGGCCAGGGTGAGGTAGAGCACGGCCATGCGGACGGCCACGCCGTTCGTGACCTGCTCGCGGACGGTCGACCGCGGCGAGTCGGCGGCCTCGTCGCTGATCTCGAGACCGCGGTTCATCGGGCCGGGGTGCATGACGAGGGTCGACTCGGGCAGCGACCGGAACCGCATCGCGCCCAGGCCCCAGGACCGGGCGTACTCGCGTGGATTGGGGAAGAACGCGTCGTTCATGCGTTCCTGTTGGATGCGCAGCATCATGACGACGTCCGGTCTCACCTCGGCCAGGGCGTCGTCGAGGTCGTAGTGGACGTCGACGCCGAAGCGGCTGACGTCGACCGGGATCAGCGTGGGAGGCGCGACCACCGTGACGTGGGCCCCGAGCGTCCGCAGCAACCAGGCGTTGGAGCGGGCCACCCGCGAGTGCAGGATGTCGCCCACGATCATCACCTCGACGCCGTCGAGGTCGCGCCCACGGCTCGCCGCCCCGTGGACGCGACGGCGGATCGTGAACGCGTCGAGCAAGGCCTGCGTGGGGTGTTCGTGGGTGCCGTCGCCGGCGTTGACGATGCCCGCGTCCACCCAGCCGCTGTCGGCCAGCACACGAGGGGCGCCGCTCGACGGGTGGCGGATCACGATGCCGTCGGCCCCCATGGCGGCGAGGGTCTGGGCCGTGTCCTTCAGGGACTCGCCCTTGGAGACGCTCGACCCCTTGGCGGCGAAGTTGATGACGTCCGCGCTGAGCCGCTTGGCGGCGGCCTCGAACGAGATGCGCGTGCGGGTGCTGTCCTCGTAGAACAGGTTGACGACCGTGATGCCGCGCAGCGTCGGCAGCTTGCGCACCTCGCGGGTGGCCACGTCGGCCATGTCCTCCGCGACGTCGAGGACGCGGATGGACTCGTCGCGCGAGAGGTCGGAGGTGCTGAGCAGGTGCCTCATCGGTTCGCACCCGGGGTGGTGACGGGCGCCGAGGCGGAACCCGCGCCTCCTGCGGTCGTGTCGTCGTCGATGGCGACGAGCTCGTCGTCGTCGACGCCGTGCAGTCGCACGAAGATGCGCTCGACGGTCGAGGTGGGCAGGTTCTTGCCCACGAAGTCGGCGCGGATGGGCAGTTCTCGGTGGCCCCGATCGACGAGGACCGCGAGGCGGACGGCCCGCGGTCGACCGATCGAGCTCAGGGCGTCCAGCGCGGCACGGATGGTGCGGCCCGAGTAGAGGACGTCGTCGACGAGGACGACGGTCTTGCCGTCGATGCCGCCGGAGGGCACCGAGGTGGGGCGGGGCGACCTGGTGGGCTGGCGCCGGAGATCGTCGCGGTACATCGTCACGTCGACGGACCCCACGGGAACGGTGCTGCCCGAGATCGACGACAGGGTCACGGCGAGCCGATCGGCGAGGACGACTCCACGCGTGGGGATGCCCAGGACGACCAGATCGTCGGCACCCTTGTTGGACTCGAGGATCTCGTGCGAGATGCGCGTGAGGGCACGCGCGATGTCAGCCTGACTCAGCACGGTACGTGTGCTCAATCGGACCTCCTTCCCCGCCTCTCGGGACGGAACTTAAAGGATGTCGTTGTGGGTGGCTCCACCTTATCGGTCCGACGCGCGACCGACGAGTCGACCGGTCGAGCGGGTCGACCGGGTCGAGCCTCCGACCGTCAGTCGGCGGTCGCGATGCGGCCGAGCAGACCGTTGACGAACGAGGCCGAGTCATCGGTGCTGAGCGTTTGTGCGAGTTCGACGGCCTCGCTGATCGCGACGGCGTCGGGGATCTCGTCGTTGTGACGGAGCTCCCAGATGCCGATGCGGATGATGCCGCGGTCGAGGGTGGGCATGCGCGCGAGGGTCCACCCCTGCGAGTACGTCTCGATCAGTTCGTCGATCTCGTCGCGGTGGTCGATGACGCCCTGCACGATGTCGCGCGCGTAGCCCCAGCTCGACCCGCGCTCGGGCTGGTCGAGGGCCCGCTGGGTCTCGGCGACCAGAGCGTCGGTCATGCTGATCTGACGGATGTCGGCGACGTACAGGACGTCGAGGGCGCGCTTGCGCGCCTTGGTGCGTGCGCTCACCGACTAGTCGTTGACGCGGCCGAGGTAGCCGCCGTCGCGCGTGTCGACCTTGACCTTGGTGCCGGTCTCGAGGAAGAGAGGCACCTGGATCTCGTAGCCGGTCTCGACGGTGGCGGGCTTGGTGCCGCCGGTCGACCGGTCTCCTTGGAGGCCGGGCTCGGTGTAGGTGACCTCGAGGATGACCGAGGCGGGCAGCTCGATGTACAGCGGGTCGCCGTCGTGCAACGCCATCTGGACGTTCTGGTTCTCGAGCATGAAGTTCTTCGCGTCGCCGACGATCGTGGCGGGCACGTTGATCTGGTCGTAGTCGCTCGTGTCCATGAACACGTAGCCGTCGGCCTCGGCGTAGAGGTACGTGTACTCGCGACGGTCGACGTTGGCGAAGTCGATCTTGGTGCCGGCGTTGAACGTCTTGTCGACGACCTTGCCCGACATGACGTTCTTCATCTTGGTGCGGACGAACGCTCCACCCTTGCCCGGCTTGACGTGCTGGAACTCGATGACGTTCCAGAGTTGGCCGTCGAGGTTGAGGACGGCACCGTTCTTGATGTCGTTGGTAGTCGCCATGCGCGAGTGATCCGTTCGGGGTGGTGGGAGGTGGGCCGGAATCGGCCATCGTCGAGTGTAGCGGACGCCCTGACGGGCCGAAGGGCTACGAACCGATCTCTTGGTAGGCCGCGAAGAGCAGGCTCTGGTCGGGCCCCTGCAGCACGGTCGGTCGACCGATCTCGTCGAGGACGATGAACCGCAACAGGCCCGCGCGGGCCTTCTTGTCACGCTGCATCGTGGCCAGCAGGGTGTTCCAACGGCCCAGGGGGTACGAGACCGGCAGGGTCAGCGACTCGAGGATGCGCCGGTGACGGTCGACCGCCTCGTCCGACAGGCGTCCGGTCAGACGGGCCAGCTCGGCGGCGAAGACCATGCCCACCGAGACCGCGGCCCCGTGGCGCCACTGGTAGCGCTCGGCGTGCTCGACGGCGTGGCCGAGGGTGTGACCGTAGTTGAGGATCTCGCGGAGACCCTGCTCGGTCAGGTCTTCTCCGACTACGCGGGCCTTGAGCCCGACGGCCAGCTCGACCACCCGGCGGAACTCGGGCGTCGTCGGGTCGGTCGCCCGGTCGACGTCGGCCTCGACGATGTCGAGGATCTCGGGTTCGGCGATGAACCCGACCTTCACGACCTCGGCGAAGCCGGCGAGGATCTCGTTCTTCGACAACGTGTCGAGGTGGTCGAGGTCGGCCAGCACGGCGACCGGCGGGTGGAAGACGCCGACGAGGTTCTTGCCCTCGGCCGTGTTGACGCCGGTCTTGCCGCCGACGCTCGCGTCGACGAGGCCCAGCACGCTGGTCGGCATCTGCACCAGCGGGACGCCGCGGAGCCAGGTGCCCGCGACGAAGCCGGCCAGGTCGGTGATGGCCCCGCCACCGAGACCGATGACGGCGTCGGTGCGGGTGAAGTCGGCCTGACCCAGCACCTGCCAGCAGAAGGCGGCGACCTCGACGCGCTTGGCGTCCTCTGCGTCGGGCACCTCGGCGATGAGCGCCTCGTAGCCGGCCGCCACCAGGGAGTCGCGCACCTCGCCCGCCTTGCGGCCCAGCGTGGGCGCGTGGACGATCAGCACCTTCTTGGTCTGCGGGTGGAGGACGCCCGGAAGGTGGCCGGTGAGCCCCCGACCGATCAGGACGTCGTAGGGGGCGTCTCCCCCGACGTGGATGGTCGTGGTGTCGGTCTCGTCGGTCATGCGGTGCCTCTCTCGGAGTCGAGCCAGGTCTCGATGTCGTCGACGACGGTCGAGACGGGCCGGTGGGACGTGTCGAACACGACGGACGCCAGCGCCCGGTAGACGGGATCACGCTCGGCGGCGATGGCGCGCCAGGCGCCGATGCCCCCTCGTTGCAGCAGTGGCCGGGCGCTGCCGGCCAGCCGGGACTCGACGGCCTCGGCCGTCACCGTGAGCAGGACGACGGGCAACCCGGACAAGGAGGCGCGCGTGCGTTCGTCGAGGACGGCTCCCCCGCCCAGCGACACCACCCCGTCACCGGCCAGGGCCTCGACCACGGCCTCGTGTTCGAGCGACCGGAAGTGCGCCTCGCCGTGGCGGTCGAACAGATCGGCGATGGGTCCGTGCCGCCGCACGATCAGACGGTCGCTGTCGACGAACGGCACACCCAGGCGACGGGACAGCTTCTTGCCGATGCTCGTCTTGCCCGCGCCCATCGGCCCGACCAGGACGATCGGTCGCGTGGTCGTCACTCGGCGGCGGACGCCGGCTGAGTCCGCAGGTTCTCGGGGATCGCGTCGAGGTAGCCCCGCAGGTTGCGAGCCGTCTCGCCGAGGGAGTCGCCGCCGAACTTCTCGAGGATCGAGTTCGCGAGGACGAGGGCCACCATCGACTCGGCGACGACGCCGGCGGCCGGGACCGCGCAGACGTCGGAGCGCTGGTGGTGCGCCTTGCTCTCTTCGCCGCTCGTGACGTCGATCGTGGCCAGGGCCCGGGGAACCGTGGCGATCGGCTTCATGCCCGCACGCACGCGGAGGACGGTGCCCGTGCTCATGCCCCCCTCGGTGCCTCCGGCGCGATCGGTGTCGCGCGAGATGACCCCACCCGTGCGGTGGAGCTCGTCGTGGGCGACCGAGCCGCGCCTACGGGTGGTCTCGAAGCCGTCTCCGACCTCGACGCCCTTGATCGCTTGGATGCCCATCAACGCGGCGGCCAACTGCGAGTCGAGACGACGGTCCCATTGGACGTGCGACCCCAGCCCCGGCGGCACGCCGTAGGCGAGCACCTCGACGACGCCGCCCAGGGTGTCACCGTCTTTCTTGGCGGCCTCGACCTCGTCGACCATGAGGGCGCTGGTGCCCTCGTCGAAGCAGCGCAGGGGGTCGTCGTCGAGACGGTCGACGTCCGAGGGCACGGGCACTGGGCTGCCGTCGGGCACGCGCACGGGGCCGATGGACAGCGTGTGGCTGACGAGCTCGATGCCGAGCTCGGCGAGGAAGGACCGGGCGACGGCCCCGAGGGCGACGCGGGCCGCCGTCTCGCGGGCGCTCGCACGTTCGAGGATCGGCCGCGCCTCGTCGAAGTCGTACTTCTGCATGCCGACCAGGTCGGCGTGGCCGGGGCGGGGTCGGGTGAGGGGCGCGCTTCGCCCTCTGGAGGCGTCGCTCACCTCGACGGGCTCGGGGCTCATCACCTCGACCCACTTCGGCCACTCGGTGTTGCCGATGCGCAGGGCGACGGGGCTGCCCATCGTCAGGCCGTGGCGGACGCCGCCCGAGATGTTCAGTTCGTCTTGCTCGAACTTCATGCGGGAGCCGCGACCGTAACCCAGCTTGCGGCGGGCGAGGTCGGCACGGATCGCGTCGAGCGAGACCGGCACACCGGCCGGCAAGCCCTCGAGGACGGCGACGAGCTCGGGCCCGTGAGATTCTCCAGCGGTCAACCAACGAAGCATGGTGTCGATCTTCCCACAGAGAGAAGGGCCGACCGACCGTCTGGCGGTCGACGGCCCCTCAGGACGCGCTCGCGTCCTCGGCAGACGGCTCGTGCTCGGTCACTGGTACTCGGGGTGTTCCCGCATCCAGGCCTGCCACTGCTTCACCGCGGCCTGGTGCTCGGCGTACGTGGTCGAGAAGGCCGTCTCGCCCGTGTCGAGGTTGACCGTGACGAAGTACAGCCACGAGCCGTCAGCCGGTTTCAGTGCCGCGTTCAGGGCGAGGTCGCCCGGATTCGAGATGGGCCCGACGGGCAGACCTTCGTGGACGTAGGTGTTGTACGCGTTGTTCGCGTCGCCCCGCTCTTCGTCGGTCGTGGTGACCCGATGGGTGTTGCCGGTGCCGTAGGCGACCGTGGCGTCCGACTGCAGGAGCATGCCCTGGTCGAGACGGTTCTGGAACACCCGCGCGACCTTGGGGTAGTCGTCGGCGAGTCCGGCCTCTTTCTGGATGAGCGACGCGAAGACGATCGTCTTCTGGTAGTCGGCCGGTTGTGCACCGGCGGACTGCAGGTGTTGGGTCATGGTCGTCACCATGTCCTGCAGGTAGTCGTGGGCCGTCTTGCCCGGGTCGAGTTCGTAGGTCGCCGGGAAGAGCCACCCCTCGAGGCTCGTGGCCTCCACGGGCAGGCCGAACGTCGTGTAGTCCGCGGCCGCGGCCTGGACGTCGGCGATCGGGATCGACGTCGCGGTGGCGAGGAGTTCGTAGACGTCCGCCGCAGCCGTTCCCTCGGGGATGACGACCTTGTTGGTGATGCGGTTGGCGCTGTCCTGCAGTGCGTCGAGGGCCGACTGCGCGCTCATCTGCTGCTGCAGGGTGTACGTGCCCGGCTGGAAGGTCATCGACGGGTCGGACAACAGGAGCGAGTAGGCCGACTCGTAGCTCTGCGTGATGCCGGCGTCCGCGAGGTTCTGCGCGATGTCGGAGCCGACCTGCCCGGAAACGATGGCGAACTCGACGGACGTGCCGTTGCCGCTGCCGGCGTAGTCGGCGGGTTCGTCATCACCCGTGAACTTGGCGATGAGGGGCTGCACCTGTCCCCAGGCGGCGGCGACGCCGGCGGTGCCTCCGGCCAGGACGAGCACGAGGACCGATGCGAGGATGATCGGGCCCTTCTTGGACCGTCGTGCGCGCGGTTCGCGGATCGCCCGTGCGCGGGAGCGATCCCGGTCATCGTCCGAGCGTGGAACGACGACGGGCTCGGCCTGGCGTTCACGCTCACGCTGTTCTCGGCGGGACAGCCCAGGGGGGTCGACGTGCGTGCTGCGGCGGAGTGGTGTCCCGTCGCCGTCACCCGGTCGTCCGTCGACGGACTCGCGCCGGCGGCGACCGGAGGTGTCGGCGGGGCTGTCGTTCTGGGGTTGGGACGCGAAGATGTCGTCCCAATCGGGTTCGTCGGCCACGAATCACTGTCTTTCGTCGGTGGCGGGTACGGCAACGTCGCCGCCCGTCTCTCGGGTCACGTCGACCGTCCGCCCGGGCGGCTGACCGCTCGAGCGCTCGAGGTCGAGCGCGTGCTGGACGATGATAACAGCGGCCACTTGGTCGATCACGGACCGTTGGCTCTTGCCCTTCCGGCCCGAGGCCCGGAGGGCACCCTGGGCGCTGACCGTCGAGAGCCGCTCGTCGACGAGACGGACGGGCACCGTGACGGTCCGCGCGATCGCCGCGGCGTAGTCCCTCGCGTCCTGCGTCGACGCCGTGTCGCGACCCGAGAGGGCGATGGGCAGTCCGACGATCACCTCGAGCGCATCGAGTTCGGAGACCAGGTCGCGGACGGCACCGATGTCGGCCACACCGTCGGCGGAACGCGCGAGCGTCTCGACCGGGGTGGCGAGCAGACCGTCGGGGTCGGTGCGAGCGACTCCGACCCGGGCCTTGCCCACGTCGATGCCGATGCGGACGCCGCGGCGCACGGCAGCCCTCAGGCCCCGAGTTCGGCGACGATGCCGGCCAAGGCGGTGGGAATCGCCGAGACGTCGGA
The DNA here is from genome assembly GCF_014841545.1 of Frigoribacterium sp. CFBP 8751. Classification (NCBI taxonomy): domain Bacteria; kingdom Bacillati; phylum Actinomycetota; class Actinomycetes; order Micrococcales; family Microbacteriaceae; genus Frigoribacterium; species Frigoribacterium sp. CFBP 8751. The sequence goes on along the minus strand of NZ_JACYUB010000003.1, from coordinate 166,498 downwards.
TCCGCCCCCCTGAGCGAGGTCGTCCTTGCCGCCGCCGCCGCCGCCGAGAGCCGAGGCGGCCCCCTTGGCGAGACGGCCGGCTTTCACTCCGGCCTTCCGCGCACCGTCGGTGGTGGCCACGATCACGGCGGGCTTGCCCGCGACGTCAGCTGCCAGGGCGACGACCACCGCGCCGGAGGCGCCGAGGCGTTCGCGCACCGACAGGGCGAGCGACCGCAGGTCGTCGGTCGAGCCGAGCGACCCGACCGACTCGGCGACGACGGTGAGGTCGCCGATCGAGGTCGCCGTCTCGGCCAACGACGGGACGCGCGTGGCGAGGCGGGCGGATTCGAACTCGGCGATCTTCTTCTCGGCCGTGCGGAGGCTCGTGACGAGATCGCCGACGCGATCGGCCAGCTGATCGCGCGGTGTCTTCAGCGACGCGGTCAACTGGGACACGAGGGCACGCTCGGCGGCGAAGTCACGGAACGCGTCCATGCCGACGAGCGACTCGACGCGACGGTTGGTCGACCCCACCGAGGTCTCGCTGACGAGGTTGATGAGGCCGACCTGCGAGCTGGTCGAGACGTGGGTGCCCGCGCAGAGCTCGCGCGACCACGGACCGCCGATGTCGACCATGCGGACGGTCTCGCCGTACTTCTCGCCGAACAGCGCCATGGCACCCAGGGCGCGGGCGTCGTCGAGGGGCATCTCGCGGGTGACGACCTGCAGGTCGTCGCGGATCGCGTTGTTGGCGATCTCCTCGATCTCGGACCGTGTCTGCGGGCTCAGGGCCTGGTTCCAGTTGAAGTCGAGCCGCATGTAGCCGGCCTTGTTGTAGGACCCGGCCTGGTGCGCCTCGGGGCCGAGCACCTCTCGGAGTGCGGCGTGGATCAGGTGCGTCGCGGAGTGAGCCTGTGTCGCGCCCCGGCGGTAGGCGGGGTCGACCACGCTGGTCGCCGTGTCGCCGACCCCCACCTCGCCGGAGGTGACCTGGACGCGGTGGCTGATGAGACCCTTGACCGGCTTCTGCACGTCGAGGACCTCGAGGTCGAAGCCCACGCCGACGATGCGGCCCGAGTCGGCTTCCTGGCCGCCCGACTCGGCGTACAGCGAGGTCTCGGCGAGGATCACCTCGGCGATGTCGCCCGCCACGGCTCGGTCGACGTCGGCCCCGTCGACGATCAGGCCGAGCACGCGGGTCTCGGTGTCGAGCTCGTCGTAGCCCGTGAAGACCGTCTCGCCCTGGGCGCGGAACGCGCTGTAGACGCTCAGGTCGGCCAGGGCCACCTTCCGCGACTTGGCGTCGGCCTTCGCCCGGGCGCGCTGCTCGGACATGAGTCGGTCGAACGCCTCGCGGTCGACCGTCAGGCCGCTTTCTTCCGCGATCTCGAGGGTGAGGTCGATGGGGAACCCGAAGGTGTCGTGCAGCAGGAACGCCGTGTCGCCCTGCAGCTGCGGGGTCGTACCGGCCGAAGCGCGTTGCTTGGTGTCGTCGACGGCGATGTCGAGGATGTTCGTCCCTGCGGCCAGGGTGCGCAGGAAGGTCTCTTCCTCGGCGTAGGCCAGGCGTGAGATGCGCTCGTAGTCCGTCTCGACCTCGGGGTAGGCCGCCTTCATCGCGTCGCGGGACTCCGGGAAGAGCGCGGGGAAGGTGGGGCCGTCGACGCCGAGGAGACGCATCGAGCGGACCGTGCGTCGCAGGAGGCGGCGGAGGATGTAGCCGCGGCCCTCGTTGGACGGGCGGACCCCGTCGGACATCAGCATGAGCGAGCTGCGGACGTGGTCGGCGATGACCCGCATGCGGACGTCGTCGTCGTGGACGGCGCCGTAGCGCCGTCCCGACAGCTCGGCGGCCTTGTCGAGGACCGGGCGCACCTGGTCGATCTCGTACATGTTGTCGACGCCCTGCTTGAGGAAGGCGACGCGCTCGAGACCCATGCCGGTGTCGATGTTCTTGTTCGGCAGCTCGCGGACGATGTCGAAGTCGACCTTCGAGCGCACGTTCTCGATCTGGTACTGCATGAACACGAGGTTCCAGATCTCGACGTAGCGGTCGTCGTCGGTCGCGGGGCCGCCGTCCGCGCCGTAGGCGGGTCCACGGTCGAAGAAGATCTCGGAGCACGGCCCCGCGGGTCCGGGCTGACCGGTGTGCCAGTAGTTCGAGTCCTTGCCGAGGCGTTGGATGCGCTCGTCGGGCAGTCCGGCGACCTTCTTCCACAGGGCGATGGCCTCGTCGTCCTCTTCGTACACCGTCACCCACAGGTCGTCGGGCGCGAACGCGAGGCCGCCGTCGCCCTCGCTCGAGGTCAAGAGCTCCCAGGCGTAGCCGATCGCCTCTTCTTTGAAGTAGTCGCCGAACGAGAAGTTGCCGTTCATCTGGAAGAACGTGCCGTGTCGCGGCGTCTTGCCGACCTCTTCGATGTCGTTGGTGCGGATGCACTTCTGGACGCTCGTGGCGCGCGGGTACGGCGTCGGGACGAGCCCGGTGAGGTACGGGATGAACGGGACCATGCCCGCGACGGTGAAGAGGAGGCTCGGGTCGTCGCTGACCAGGGACGCCGACGGGACGACGGTGTGGCCCCGATCGCCGAAGTAGTCGAGCCAACGGCGGCGGATTTCGGCGGTCTGCATGGTTCTCCCGGGGGTGGGTGGGTCGTGTGTCAGGACGAGGAGGCGCGGACGGGCGCTCAGGACTCGTCGCGGTCGGTGCGCAGTTCGGCCTCGCGGGCCTTGTAGCCGTCGACCACGGCGGCGCGGAACGACTTCACGTTGCCGTCGAGACCGCCGAAGAACTGCCGACCCCGGGGTGTCTTGTTGAACTGGTGGGCGACGGCGAAGCCGCCGACGACACCGACGGCGAGCAGGAACAGGCTCTTCACGGGGACTCCTCTTGGGGCTGGTGCCGCGACGTGCGAGCGCGACGACACGTCAGCTTACCCGGCCCCGGGAACGCGAAAGGAGCGGGCCACGACCGTGGCCCGCTCCTGACGGATGTGACGAGTTCTAGCGCGCGGCGTAGTACTCGACGACGAGCTGGACCTCGCAGGTCACCGGGACCTCGACGCGCTTCGGGCGACGCACGAGGCGGGCCTGCAGCTTGTCGATCTCGACCTCGAGGTAGCCGGGCACCTTGGGCAGCAGGTCGACGTGACCGCCGGCCGCGGCGACCTGGAAGGGCTCGGTCTTCTCGCTGCGCTCTTTGACGTGGATCATCTGACCCGGCTTGACGCGGAACGAGGGACGGTCGACGAGCTTGCCGTCGACGAGGATGTGACGGTGCACGACCATCTGACGGGCCTGGGCCGTCGTGCGGGCGAAGCCGGCACGCAGGACGAGGGCGTCGAGACGGGTCTCGAGGAGCTCGACCAGGTTCTCACCGGTCAGGCCCGAGGCCTTGCGGGCCTCGTTGAAGACGATCTTGAGCTGGGCCTCGCGGATGCCGTACTGGGCGCGCAGGCGCTGCTTCTCACGCAGGCGGACGGCGTAGTCGCTGTCGGTCTTGCGCTTGGTGCGGCCGTGCTCACCGGGAGCGTAGGGACGCTTCTCGAGGTAGCGAGCGGCCTTCGGGGTCAGCGCGATGCCGAGGGCACGCGAGAGACGGGTCTTGCTGCGGGTACGTGACTTGGTGGACACTTGTTCCTTTTTCTTGTCGGTGGTTCGTCATGGACCGCCCCAGCGCGCGAGCGCCGGGCGGCGTAACAAGAGGGGTGAGTGCCGCGGTGGCGACCGGCTACAGGTCGTCGCACCTTGATCGGGTCGTCGTCAGCAGCCGCGTGTCGACGCCCGAGAACAGGCAACCCCCCGAGCATACAGGAGCCCGGGCACCGATGCGAGCGGGTGTTCGATCGTGCCGTCAGTGCCCCCGCGTGATCCGGCGCAGCTTCTCGAGGCGCGCCGCCACGTCGCGCTCGTTGCCGTTGGCGGTGGGGTCGTAGTACTCGTGTCCGACGAGTTCGTCGGGGAGGTACTGCTGCTCGACCACCCCGAACTCGGAGTCGTGGGCGTACCGGTAGCCCTTCCCGTGCCCGAGGCGTCGGGCCCCGGGGTAATGGGCGTCGCGCAGGTGCTTGGGCACGCGGCCCGCCTTGCCGGCCCGGACGTCGGCGATGGCGGCGTCGAGCGCGGAGTAGGACCGGTTCGACTTGGGGGCGGTCGCCAGGTAGACCACGGCCTCGGCCATGGGTATGCGCCCCTCGGGCATGCCGATCATCTGCACGGCGGTGGCGGCCGAGACCGCCACGGTCAGCGCGTGGGGATCCGCCATGCCGATGTCCTCGCCGGCCGACACGATGATCCGCCGACAGATGAAGCGCGGGTCCTCGCCGGCCTCGATCATCCGGGCGAGGTAATGGAGTGCCGCGTCGACGTCGGAGCCCCGGATCGACTTGATGAAGGCGCTGATGACGTCGTAGTGCTCGTCGCCGTTGCGGTCGTACCGCAGCAGTGCCCGGTCGACCGACTGGGCGACGATCTCGGACGTGATCGCGGGGCGGGCGTCGTCGGGATCGCTCTCGTCGTACTCGGCGTCGGGGTCGAAGTCGGCGTCGGCCGCGTCGTCGGGCGAGGCGGTCGGCACCGCGTCGGCCTCGAGCTTCGTCGCCCACGCCGACTGGGCGGACGCCTCGAGCGCCGTGAGCGCACGTCGTGCGTCGCCCGAGGCCAGCCGGACGATCGTGGCCAGGGCCTCGTCGTCGAGCCGGACGGCTCCGTCGAGACCGCGGGGGTCGACGACCGCCCGTTGCACCAACTGGGCCAGGTCGTCGTCGCTGAGCTGTTCGAGCGTCAGCAGCAGCGACCGGGACAGCAACGGCGTGATGACCGAGAACGAGGGGTTCTCGGTCGTGGCGGCGATGAGGATGACCCAGCCGTTCTCGACGCCCGGCAGCAGGGCGTCCTGTTGCGCCTTGGTGAAGCGGTGGATCTCGTCGAGGAAGAGCACCGTCGTCGTGCCGTAGAGGTCACGGTTCGACAGTGCCTTCTCCATCACCTGACGGACGTCCTTGACGCCGGCCGTCACGGCGGACAGCTCGATGAACTGTCGCCCCGAGCTGCGGGCAATGGCTTGCGCGAGCGTGGTCTTGCCCGTGCCCGGCGGACCCCAGAGGATGACGGAGACCGCACCTTGGTCGGCACCCGTGTCGGAAGCCAAGGTGACCAGAGGCGAACCAGGACGCAGCAGGTGTCGTTGGCCTGCGACCTCGTCGAGGGTGGTGGGACGCATGCGGACCGCGAGGGGGGTCGAGCTCTGCGGGAGCGGGCTCATGGTGACCCATGCTAGACCGGCCCTCCGATACAGTGCAGGCTGGACATCACCGAGCTGGAGGACCCGTGGCACCGAGCAAGAATCCGGACCGTGAGAACCGAGACCGGCTCCGCAGGTACACCGCTCGCCAACAGGTGCACGCCACGCAGGTGGCCCGGCGTCGTCGGGACAACGTCCTGGCCGTGACGGCCGTCGTGGTCGTGGTGGGACTCGCGGCCGTGTCGCAGGTCTTCTGGTCGACGAGCGGGCCCGGTGCGCCCGTGGCGGCTCCTTCGGACGCCCCCAGCGCCTCCTCGACGCCCGCCGCAGGCGAGAACGTCGGCGACGTGCCCGGCGAGTCGATCGCCGAGGGCCGCACCTGGACCGGCGGGCTGACGCTCAACGACGGCGTCGACCTCGGGATCGAACTGGACGGGGCGAAGGCCCCCCAGGCGGCGAGCGTCGTCATCGACCTCATCCAGAAGGGCTTCTACACGGGCACGACCTGTCACCGCATGAGCGATGCCGCGACGGCGAAGTTCATCCAGTGCGGCTCCGCCAACGGCGACGGGACGGGCGACGCGGGCTTCACCTTCGGCCCCCTCGAGAACGTCCCCTCGGACGGCGTCTACCCGACCGGGACGATCGCCATGGCCCGCAGCACCGACCCCTACTCGCAGTCGACGCAGATCTTCATCACTTACGGCGACACGACCCTCGACGGCTCGACGGGCGGTTACACCGTGGTCGGACAGGTCACGAGTGGACTCGACCAGCTCGAGGCCCAGATCACGGACGCGGGCTTGACGCCCGGCTCGAGCGAGACCGACGGAGCCCCCGTCGTGGCGACCACGATCACGGGTGCCACCATCGAGTAGTCCGCCGCGGTCCGCCGTGCAATAGGCTGGGCACCCATCGCGGCGGCCTGTCCTGGTTCCGCGACGAGCACTTTCAGCAAGGGATTAAAGTGGCTACTGACGATCAGGCACCCTGGGGCCGCGTCGACGACGACGGCACGGTCTACGTCCGCGAAGGCGACGGCGAACGCGCCGTGGGGCAGTACCCCGACGCGACGCCTGCCGAGGCTCTCGCGTACTACGAGCGGAAGTTCGTCGAGCTCGCCGGCCAGGTGACGTTGCTCGAGCAGCGGATCAAGCGCGGCGCATCGGCGGGGGACGTCGTCAAGACCGTCACCCACCTGCGTGAGCAGCTCGTCGAACCCAGCGCGGTCGGAGACCTCGAGGCCCTCCGTACTCGTGTGTCGGCACTCGACTCGACCGTGGACGAGCTCACACAGCAGCAGAGCGCGGAGGCGCAGAAGGCGCTGACCGAAGCGGTCGCCCATCGCACGGCACTCGTCGTCGAGGCCGAGACCCTGGCCGCTCAGGACCCCGCCCGCGTGCAGTGGAAGCAGGTGACGGCCACCATCGACGACATCTTCGCGCGCTGGCAGAAACACCAACAGGACGGCCCGCGCATCCCGAAGGGCGAGGGCAACGATCTCTGGAAGCGCTTCCGAGCCGCGCGCACGACGATCGACCAGCACCGCAAGGCCTTCTACGCCGAGCTCGACGCCACGCATCGGGACGCCCGCCAGCGCAAACAAGCCCTCGTCGAGTCGGCCGAGGCCCTCGCGCCGAAGGGCGTCGACGGCATCCCCGCCTACCGGGGGCTGCTCGACGACTGGAAGCGTGCCGGGCGCGCCGGCAAGAAGTACGACGACGCCCTGTGGGCGAAGTTCAAGCGGGCGGGCGACGTGCTCTACGCCGCCAAGTCCGAGGTCGTCGCCCAGGACGCTGCCGAGTACGAAGGCAACCTCGAGCTCAAGCTCGAGTTGCTCACCGAGGCCGAGAAGATCCTGACGGTCACGGATCGGGTCCCGGCCCGAGAGGCCCTCACCTCGATCCAGCTGCGGTGGGACGAGATCGGTCGCGTTCCCCGTGAGCAGGTGCGGGTCGTCGAGGATCGCCTCCGCAAGGTCGAATCCCACGTGCGCCAACTCGACGAGCAGTTCTGGGAGAAGAACAACCCCGAGCGTCAGGCACGCTCGCAGGGCCTCGCGAGCCAGCTGCAGGATGCCATCGGCAAGCTCGAGGCCGAGCTCGCATCGGCCGAGGCGAGCGGGGATGCGCGTCGGGTCAAGGAGGCCCGTGAAGCGCTCGACGCCCGGAAGGTCTGGCTCGACGCCATCGGTTGACCGCCAGGGGGCCGGTCGCCCACCGACGTCGTGAACCGCCCGACTCTCCACAGGGAGGGTCGGGCGGTCCGTCTTCGCCGGCGAGGTCGGCCAGGGTGGGCACATGACTGAGCGACTCCCCCTGGTCCTGACCGACGCCCACCTGCCCGAAACCGAACTGCGGGCGGCAGCGCTGGACGGCCAGGTCTACGCCGTCGGTGATTCGTGGCGCAGCGTCGCCGAGATCGACGATCACGTGGGTCGGGCCATCGCGGTCGGGCTCGCCCTCGGAGCCGGAGTCGTCGCTGCCGAGCGGACGGCCGCCTGGGTCTGGGGAGCCCGAGGGCCGGCGCCGCTCCCCCACTCCGGGCTGGTGGCATCGCCGGCGAGGGTGAAACATCGGGGCCGGGGGTCGGTCATCCGACAGGTCGTCATCGACGACGACGAGATCGTCGTCGTCGACGGTGTTGCCGTCACGACACCGGCCCGAACCGTGGTCGACCTCGCCCGCCGTGAGAACTGGACGCCGCAGGACGAGACGGCCGCACGGGATGTGTCGACTCAGCAAGGCGTCACGTCCACCGCTGCGGTCGCCGTCCTCGATCGACGTGGGCGCCTCCCCCACCGAGCGCGGACGGTCGACCGCCTCGATCGGGTCTGCGCGGCCGATCGTCTCGCTCAGGTGAAGGACGAATCTCACCGAGACGACGCACCCGCCCCGTCGGGCTGCGCCGACGGTGACTCAGCCGGCGCTGACGCGGTAGACGTCGTAGACGGCATCGATGCGTCGTACGGCGTTCAGGACGCGGTCGAGGTGCGTGGTGTCACCCATCTCGAACACGAATCGACTGAGGGCGAGCCGTTCGGTCGAGGTGGAGACCGTCGCGGAGAGGATGTTCACGTGGTGCTCCGAGAGCACACGGGTGACGTCCGACAGCAATCCGCTGCGATCGAGGGCTTCGATCTGGATCTGCACCATGAAGACGCTCTTGGATGACGGTGCCCACTCGACCTCGATCATCCGCTCAGGCTCTTTCAACAGGCCCTGGACGTTGTGACAGTTGGCCTGGTGGACGCTGACACCTTGACCACGGGTCACGAATCCGACGATCTGGTCGCCGGGTACGGGCGTGCAGCACTTGGCGAGCTTCACCAAGATGTCGGGCGCCCCGCGGACCAGGACGCCCGAGTCGCTGTTGCGCAACGGCCGTGCCCGCCCCTGGCTGGGGAACTCGAACTCGCCCTCGTCGACCTCGGTCTGCGTGTGGACCGCCGCGAGGATCTTCTCGATGACGGACTGGGTCGAGATGTGTCCCTCACCGACGGCGGCGTAGAGGCTGGACACGTCGTCGTACCGCATCGTGGCGGCGACTTCGGCGATGCTGTCCTGCGTCATCAGCTTCTGCAGCGGCAGGTTCTGTTTCCGCATGGCTCGCGCGATGGCGTCCTTGCCCTGCTCCATGGCCTCGTCACGGCGCTCCTTCGTGAACCACTGCCTGATCTTGTTCCGGGCGCGGGGGCTCTTGACGAAGGCGAGCCAGTCCTGACTCGGCCCGGAGTCGGGGTTCTTCGAGGTGAAGACCTCGACGACGTCGCCGCTCGAGAGGACACTCTCGAGCGGGACGAGTCGCCCGTTGACCTTCGCTCCCATGGTGCGGTGGCCGACCTCGGTGTGCACGGCGTAGGCGAAGTCGACCGGGGTGGCTCCCGACGGAAGACCGATCACCTTGCCCTGAGGGGTGAAGACGTAGACCTCTTTGGCGCCGATCTCGAATCGGAGACTGTCGAGGAACTCACTGGGATCGGCGGTCTCGGCCTGCCAGTCCGAGATGTGCGCGAGCCAGGCCATGTCGGTCTCGGTCTTGGCTCCGCCCTGGTCGTCCCGCCCGCCGTTCATGCGCTGCTTGTACTTCCAGTGGGCGGCGACGCCGAACTCGGCCCTCTGGTGCATCTCGTGGGTCCGGATCTGGATCTCGACCGGTCGCCCCTTGGGCCCGATCACGGTGGTGTGCAACGACTGGTACAGGTTGAACTTCGGGGTCGCGATGTAGTCCTTGAAGCGGCCCGGGATGGGGTTCCACCGGGCATGGATCGACCCCAGCACGGCGTAGCAGTCACGGAGCGAGTTGACGAGGATGCGGATGCCGACGAGGTCGTAGATCTCGTCGAATTCGCGACCACGGACGATCATCTTCTGGTAGATCGAGTAGTACTGCTTGGGACGACCCATCACGTCGCCGCGGATCTTCGTCGACTTGAGGTCGGACTTCACGGCGTTGATGACGTTCTGGACGAACTGCTCGCGCTGCGGTGTGCGCTGCTTGACCAGGTTGTCGATCTCGACGTAGAGCTTGGGATGGAGGACGGCGAACGACAGGTCCTCGAGCTCCCACTTGATGGTCTGGATGCCGAGTCGGTGGGCCAGCGGAGCGTAGATCTCGAGGGTCTCGGTGGCCTTGCGGGTGGCCGACGCGGACTCGACGAAGCCCCAGGTGCGCGCGTTGTGCAGCCGGTCGGCCAACTTGATGACGAGTACGCGGATGTCTTTCGACATCGCGACGACCATCTTGCGGACGGTCTCTGCCTGGGCACTGTCGCCGTACTTGAGCTTGTCGAGTTTCGTGACGCCGTCGACGAGCATCGCGATCTCGTCACCGAAGTCGCGCTGCAGCATGGCCAGGGTGTAGTCGGTGTCCTCGACGGTGTCGTGGAGGAGCGCTGCCGCGATGGTCTTGGAACCGATGCCCAGGTCGGCGAGGATCTGTGCCACGGCGACCGGGTGGGTGATGTAGGGCTCGCCACTCTTGCGGAGTTGACCCGTGTGGGCCTTCTCGGCGACGGAGTACGCCCGCTCGATGAGGACGATGTCGGCCTTGGGATGGTGCATGCGCACCGTCTTGATCAACCGGTCGACTGCTCCGGCGGGTTGGCTCCGTGAGAAGAGGCGGGGCAGGAGCGTACGCAACGAGGCCGTGTTATGACCACCGGACGCCTCGGACGATGCGGAGTTGTTCCGTGTGGTGATCTCGGTCACGGCAGCACCTCGTTCTCTCGGGGCGGAGTGACACCACCGACCGTCGTGGTCGGACGTGGACTCCGTGGGGTCAAGGGTACCCGTCAGCCGTCAGTCGGCCGACGACTCGGGGTGATCGTCTCCGGCCACGACCGCGCCGCCGGCGTCGCGCCAGGCGAGCATCCCGCCGACCACGTTCCGGGCGTCCACGCCGATGCCGCGAAGGGCATCCGTTGCGCGGGCCGAGCGCATGCCGGAGTGGCAGACGACGAGGACGGGGCGGTCGGTGGGAACCTCGTCGACCCGATCGTTCAACTCCGAGAGCGGGATGAGCGTCGCACCGGGCGCGTGCGCCTCGTCCCACTCGTGTTGCTCCCGGACGTCGAGCAGGTAGGTGCCCTCGGACAGGGCGTCGATCGCAGCGGCGGCCCCGATCTCGGGTCGGCGATCATGGCCGATCATGCGCCCACCGTCTCGTCGACGCTGAGCGGCTCGGTCTTCTGAGCCTCGAGCTTCCGGGCGTCCCGCTTGGCGATGTCGGGCTCACGCAGGCGAAGGGTGGCGTACAGAGGCGAGGCGATGAAGATTGTCGAATAGGTGCCGACCAGGATGCCGATGAACAGGGCCAGCGAGATGTCTCGAAGGGTGCCGGCGCCGAGGACGAACGCCCCGATGAAGAGGATGGCCGCGACCGGAAGGAGCGCCACGACGGACGTGTTGATGGATCGGACGAGTGTCTGGTTGACCGCCAGGTTCACGGACTGCCCGAACGTGCGTCGTGAACCCTCACCGTCGTCGGTGGTGTTCTCCCGGATCTTGTCGAACACCACCACGGTGTCGTACAGCGAGTAGCCGAGGATCGTGAGGAAGCCGATGACCGCCGCCGGAGTGACCTCGAAGCCGACGATGCCATAGATGCCCGCGGTCAACACGAGGTCGTGCAGCAGCGCGGCCATGGCCGCCAGCGACATCTTCCAGGTGCGGAAGTAGAGCGTCATGCCGATCGCCGCGAGGATCAGGAAGATCACGAGCCCCTTGATGGCCTGGCTCGTGATGTCGGCGCCCCACGAGGCACCGATGAAGGACGAGGTGACCCGGTCGTCGGGGACGTCGTACGCCGTGGCCAAGGCAGCGGCCACGTCGTTCGTCTGGGCGGCCTCGAGCTGCGAGGTCTGTACCCGGATCGTGTCGGTGCCGACTTGGGTGACCCGAGGGTTCGACCCCGGGACGACCTCGTCGACGGTCGACGAGGCGACGTCCTGGTCCAGCTCGGCCGGCTGCGCGATCTGGAACTCGGATCCGCCCGTGAACTCGATGCCGAAGTGGAAGCCGCCGCGGAGGAACGGGACGGTGACCGAGATGAGGATCACGAGGGCCGCGATCCAGTACCAACGCCGACGGTGACCGACGATGTCGTACGAACGGGCACCCGTGTAGAGGTCGTTGCCGAACTTCGAGAAACTGGCCATCAGGAGTCCTTCTTCCCTTCACCGGCGGTCGACGTGTCGACCCGCTCGGTGTTCTTCTCGGCGGCTTTGCGCTCGGCGATGGTCTGACGCTTGACGGCCTCGCGGCCGCCCGCTCCCTTGCGACCGACGGCAGCAGGGGTGCGGAACTGTGCCCTCCCCCGGTAGACGGCGCCGAGGGCACGGGGGTTGAGCCCGCTGAACGAGTGCCCCTCGCCGAAGAACCGCGTCCGGGCGATCAGTTGGAGCATGGGGTGGGTGAACAGCGAGACGACGATGAGGTCGATCACCGTGGTGATGCCCAGGGTAAGCGCGAAACCCTTGACGTTGCCGACGGCGAGGATGAAGAGCGTGATGGCCGCCAGGAAGTTGACCGTGTCGGAGGCCACGATGGTGCGGATGGCGCGCTTCCAGCCCGATTCGACGGCGCTCTCGAGGATGCGACCGTCACGCAGTTCGTCGCGGATGCGCTCGAAGTAGACGATGAAGGAGTCGGCCGTGATGCCGATCGCCACGATCAGACCCGTCACCCCCGCGAGCGAGAGACGGTAGCCCTCGCGCCAGGACAGGATGGCGATCACGAGGTAGGTGAGGACCGCGGCGATCACGAGCGACAGGACCGTCACGAACGCGAGGGCACGGTACTGGATGAGCGAGTAGATGACGACCAGGATCAGGCCGATGAGCCCGGCGATCAGACCGCTGACCAGCTGGGTCTGTCCGAGCGTCGCGGTGATCGTCTCGTTGCTCTGGACCGAGAAGCTCAACGGCAGGGCGCCGAACTTGAGCTGGTCGGCGAGGGTCTTCGAGGAGTCCTGCGTGAACTGGCCCGTGATCTGTGCCCGGCCGTCGGTGATGGCCGCGTTGGCGGAGGGAGCCGTGATGACCTGGTTGTCGAGGGTCACGGCGAACTGGTTCTGGGGCGCCTGCAACGAGACCAGGCGAGAGGTGACCTCGGAGAAGCGGTCGGTGCCCTGACCGTTGAACTCGAGGTTGACCGCCCAGGTGTTCGTCGAGTTGCCCTGCGAGTCGGCGGCGAGGCCGTTCGTGGCGTCGCTGATGTCGGAGCCCTGCACCTCGACCGGACCGAGGATGTACTTGGCCGTGCCGTCGGTGGAGCAGGTCACGAGGGGCTCGTCGTCACGCGCCGTGGCCAGGTCGTTCTCGGCTGCGCAGTCGTAGTTCTGGTAGAGGTCGGCCAGCTGAGGGGTGATCCACGACAGGTCGGACGCGTTCGTCGGCGAGGCCGTCGGCGTGCTCTCGAGGTCGGGATTGGGGGTGTACGGCGTGGCGGTCGGGCTGGCCGTGGCACCGTCGCCCTCTCCGCCGACCGCGGCGTTCGAGACCGCCTCGGTGTAGAGCACCGGACGGAAGGTCAGCTTGGCGGATGCCTCGATGCGCTCGAGGGTCGCGTTGTCGGGTCGCCCCGGGATGGAGACGACGATGTTCTGCGTGCCCTGCTTGGTGATCTCGGATTCCGAGACGCCGGCCGAGTCGATGCGCTGCCGGATGATCGTGACGGCCTGGTCGAGTTGCTGCGACGACACCGTCTCGCCGCTCTGGAGCTGGGCCGCGAGGGTGATCTGCGTCCCGCCCTGGAGGTCGAGGGCGAGCTCGGGCACCCAGCTGGCTCCGTTCCACCACCCGTCGCGACCCGAGTCGTTCAAGAACGTGGCCGTGCCGTTCAGGGCCGTGAGGCCGGCGATGATGACCAACAACCAGGTCAGGGATCGTATTGCTTTCTTCACCGGCGTCGAGCGTGCCACGGAGGAACTCTGCTTTCTCATGGGAGCGCGCGCTCACCCGGAGCGCGCGCCGTGCATCGGACCCGACCGCGCCAGGCAGCCGGGACGGTGGTCAGGTCAGGCCTTGTTGTCGGTGTCTTTGGCGACGGTCGAGTCGACCGGTGCGGACGAGGCGCGTTCACCGAACTCGGGCGCGTCGCCGATGACGCGGTCACGCTCGGTGCTGCCATCGGTCAGCGAGTCGGCGTCGTCGGCGACGGGCTCGTCGATGACCGGTTCGACGACGCGGCCCAGGGTCTGACGGTGGACCTTGAGGACGGTGCCGGGTGAGACCTCGACCTCGGCCACGTTGTTCTCGTCGTCGATGGAGACGACGGTGCCGTAGACGCCGAAGGACAACATGACCTCGACCCCGGGGACGAGCTTGTTCTGCAGTTCGGCCTGCTGACGGTCGCGCTTCTTCTTGTTGCGGAACATGAAGAACACGAGGACCACCAGGAGGAGGACCATGATGAGGGTTGCGGGATCCATGCGGAACTCCCTTTCGCTGTTGGGGGTGTGGGCCGAGCGGGACTCGCTTCAGCGAGCGACGGCCTCGGACCTGCAGGAATTATAGGTCATCGCCGAAGAGCGCCCCTGAGGCGTGCGCCAGGCCGAAGTGCCGCCAGGCCTCGGGAGTCGCGATGCGTCCTCGGGGCGTACGGGTGAGCAGGCCGACGCGGACCAGGAAGGGTTCGACGACGGACTCGATCGTGTCGGCCTCTTCGCCCACCGAGACCGCGAGCGTGTTGAGGCCGACGGGCCCGCCGCCGAAGCGGGTCAACACCGTCTGGACGACCTCGCGGTCGAGGCGGTCGAGCCCCAACGAATCGACGTCGTAGAGGTCGAGCGCCTCGCGCACGGTCGTCAGGTCTGCGTCACGCCCGTGGACGAGCGCGTAGTCGCGAACGCGTCGGAGCAGTCGGTTCGCGATGCGGGGGGTGCCGCGGCAGCGTCCGGCGATCTCGGCCAGGGCGGCACCGTCGATGACGATGCCGAGCAGCGTCGCGGCCCGACGGAGGACTTCGGTCAATTCGGCCTCGTCGTAGAACTCGAGGTGCGCCGTGAAGCCGAAGCGGTCGCGCAGGGGATTCGGCAGCAGTCCGCTGCGGGTGGTGGCGCCGACGAGCGTGAAGGGTGACAGCTCGAGCGGGATGCTGGTCGCGCCCGCTCCCTTGCCCACCATGATGTCGATGCGATAGTCCTCCATCGCGAGGTAGAGCATCTCTTCGGCGGGTCTCGCCATGCGGTGGATCTCGTCGATGAAGAGCACCTCGCCCGGCACGAGTGCGGAGAGGACGGCGGCGAGGTCACCGGCGTGCTGGATCGCGGGACCCGACGACATGCGCAGCGGGCGTGCCCCCTCGTGGGCGACGATCATCGCCAGGGTCGTCTTGCCGAGCCCGGGCGGCCCGGCGAGCAAGATGTGGTCGGGCGTGCGGCCTTGCATCGTCGCGGCCTTGAGCAACAGCTCGAGCTGGCCCCGGACCTTGGTCTGCCCGACGAACTCGCCGAGCGAGGTGGGCCGCAGCGCCCCCTCGAAGGCCAACTCGGCCTCGGACTCGAGGGTGGGTCGGGTCAGGTCGTCGTCGGTCACGCGCGGGCCCCGGGGGACTTCTGCGGCCCGAGGTGACCGAGAGCCGCGCGCAACAGCTGCGGCACGGCCACCGCGACGACGTCGCCCCGGTCGGCCACGACGGTGTCGATGGCGACCTGGGCCTCACGCTCGGACCAGCCGAGCCCGACCAGCGCGACGAGCACGTCGGCAGCGGTCGTGGACGCGGCCGTGACGGTCGGCGCGGTCGGTGCGACGTCGAGCTTGCCGGCCAACGACAGGACGATGAGTTTGGCCGTCTTGGGACCGATGCCCGAGACGCGACGGAACGCGGCGTCGTCGTCGTCGGCCACAGCGGTGGCGACCTGATGAGGTGTGAGCGTCGAGAGGACGCCCTGGGCGGACTTCGGCCCGACGCCGGTGACGCTGCGCAGCAGGTCGAAGACCTCGAGTTCTTCCCGGTCGGCGAACCCGAAGAGCGAGAGGTCGTCTTCTCGGACGATCAACGCCGTGTGGACGAGCGCCTGCTCGCCGACGCGAACCGTCAGCGCGAGTTGCGGGGTGACCGACACCCGGAGGCCCACCCCGCCGACCTCGACCACGACCGACGTGCCGGACGCGGACAGGACGGTACCGCGGACACTTGAGATCATGCCCCCAGCCTAGGAGTGCGCACCGACTTCTCGGCGTCGCGCCACGCTCGCTGGGCAGGGGTGAGCGACCCCGAGGAGGCGCGGGCGGCGACGGGCGCGCCCCGCCAGGCATGACAGATGGCCAGGGCCAAGGCATCGGCGGCGTCCGCCGGCCGGGGGGCCTCGGCGAGCCCGAGCAAGCGGGCGACCATCGTGCCGACCTGCTTCTTGTCGGCGGACCCGTACCCGGTCACGGCCGCCTTCACTTCGGACGGCGTGTGCAGCGTGACGGGGATCTCGCGTTCGGCTGCGGCACGTAGGGCGAGGCCGCTGACCTGCGCAACCCCCATGACGCTGCGGACGTTCTGCTGGGCGAAGACCCGCTCGATCGCCATGGCGTCCGGCCGGTGTTCGTCGATGAGCGCCTCGAGACCGCGACCGAGGGCGAGGAGACGCAACTCGAGGGCGAGGTCGGGGGCGGTGCGGATGACCTGGACGTCGACCAGGGTCGCGCGCCGCTGGGCGTCGACCTCGACCACCCCGACCCCGCACCGGGTGAGCCCGGGGTCGATGCCGAGCACCCGGAGCGTCACCGCCTCGGCCTAGTCTTCGTCGTCGAGCGCGGCCTGCACGTCGGCGGGGACGTCGTGGTTCGCATAGACGTTCTGCACGTCGTCGTCGTCGTCGAGGGCGTCGATGAGGCGGAAGACCTTGCGGGCCGTCTCGAGGTCGACCTCGATCTTGAGCCCGGGAACGAACTCGATGTCGGCCGAGTCGTAGTCGATGCCGGCGTCCTGGAGGGCCGAGCGGGCCGGGACCAGGTCGGAGGCCTCGGTCACGATCTCGAAGCCCTCACCGCGGTCGGTGACCTCTTCGGCCCCGGCGTCGAGGACGGCCGTGAGGACGTCGTCCTCGGTGAGGTCGTCGGTCTTCATGACGGCGATGACGCCCTTGCGGCTGAAGTTGTAGGCCACGCTGCCGGGGTCGGCCATGGTGCCACCGTTGCGGGACATCACCGTGCGGACGTTGGCGGCCGCGCGGTTCTTGTTGTCGGTGAGGCACTCGATCAACAGGGCGACGCCGTTGGGCCCGTAGCCCTCGTACATGATCGTCTGGTAGTCGACGCTCTCACCGCTGAGACCGGCGCCGCGCTTGATGGCACGGTCGATGTTGTCGTTGGGGACCGAGGTCTTCTTGGCCTTCTGGACGGCGTCGACCAGCGTGGGGTTGCCGGACATGTCGGCACCGCCCTGCTTGGCCGCGACCTCGATGTTCTTGATGAGCTTGGCGAACGACTTGGCACGGCGGCTGTCGATGACGGCCTTCTTGTGCTTGGTCGTTGCCCACTTGGAATGCCCGGACACGGTGCTCCTTCAGATGCTGACGTGGATCGCGACGAGTCTACCGCGACGCCCGCGCACGGGCCTTGTCGAGGAACCGCGCGTGGAACCGGAGGTCGTCGGTGACCTCGGGGTGGAACGAGGTGCCCATCAGGGGGCCCTGCTCGACGGCGACGACCCGGCCGTCCTCGAGGACGCCGATGGCCGTCGCGGCCGGCCCGACCTCGTCGACCACCGGGGCCCGGATGAACACCGCGTGCACCGGCGGGCCGTCGAGCACGGGGACGTCGACGTCGGTCTCGAACGACTCGGTCTGCGAGCCGAAGGCGTTGCGCCGCACCGAGACGTCCAGGCCGCCGAGGCTCTGCTGCCCCGGGATGCCGTCCACGATGCGGTCCGCGAGCATGATGAGCCCGGCACACGTGCCGTAGACAGGAAGACCTGACCCGATGGCGCGTCGGAGGGGCTCGTCGAGGCCGAACATGCGCGACAGCTTGTCCATGACGCTGGACTCGCCACCCGGGATCACCAGGCCGTCGATCTCGTCGAGCTCGGACGCACGGCGGACCGGGACGGCCTCGGACCCCAGCGAGGTGAGGACGGCCAGGTGCTCACGAAAATCGCCCTGCAGGGCCAGGACTCCGACTCGAGGCGTTGGTTCGGTGGTCACCGACGATCGACCCCGGGGGTCACCAGCCGCGCTCGGCGAGGCGGTGGGGTGCGGGGAGATCGGGCACGTTGATGCCCACCATGGCCTCGCCGAGACCTCGCGAGGCGTCGGCCACGACCTGGGGGTCGTCGAAGAAGGTGGTGGCCTTGACGATCGCCTTCGCGCGGTCGGCCGGGTTGCCCGACTTGAAGATGCCCGAACCGACGAAGACGCCGTCGGCGCCGAGCTGCATCATGAGCGCCGCGTCCGCGGGCGTCGCGACGCCCCCGGCGGTGAAGAGGACGACGGGCAGCTTGCCGGTCTCGGCGATCTCTTTCACGAGCTCGAAGGGAGCCTGCAGCTCTTTGGCGGCGACGTAGAGCTCGTCGGCCTTGAGGCCCCGCAGCTGGGCGATCTCTTTGGAGATCGTGCGGATGTGCTTGGTCGCTTCCGACACGTCACCCGTGCCGGCCTCGCCCTTGGAGCGGATCATGGCCGCACCCTCGGTGATGCGGCGGAGCGCCTCGCCCAGGTTGGTGGCCCCGCACACGAAGGGGACGGTGAAGTTCCACTTGTCGATGTGGTTCACGTAGTCCGCGGGGCTCAGCACCTCGGACTCGTCGATGTAGTCGACGCCGAGGGTCTGCAGGATCTGCGCCTCGACGAAGTGGCCGATGCGGGCTTTTGCCATGACGGGGATCGACACGGCGGCGACGATCTCGTCGATCATGTCGGGGTCGCTCATGCGGGCGACCCCGCCCTGCGACCGGATGTCGGCGGGAACGCGCTCGAGGGCCATGACGGCGACCGCTCCGGCGTCTTCGGCGATCTTCGCCTGCTCCACGTTGACGACGTCCATGATGACGCCGCCCTTGAGCATCTCGGCGAGACCGCGCTTGACGCGGCTCGAACCGGTGGTGGAGGACTGGCTGGAGGCAGGGGTCGTGTCGCTCATGATGGCCCCTATCTTAGGCCCGATCAGCGGTCGGGTGACGCCGCCGGGACAGGACCGGCGCCTCCGGTCGGCCAGGCCTCGGCGACCGCGACGCGGACGTCGCCGAGCAACTGCGTGACGGCCTTCGTCTGCGCGATGATCGGGAAGAAGTTCGAGTCGCCGCCGTAACGGGGCACCACGTGCTGGTGCAGGTGGGCGGCGATGCCGGCTCCGCCGACCTGCCCCTGGTTCATGCCGATGTTGAAGCCCTGCGCGTGCGACACCCGGGTGAGGACCCGCATGGCGGTCTGCGTCAGCGACGCGATCTCGGCCACCTCGTCGGTCGTCGCGAGGTCGTAGGTCGAGACGTGCCGGTACGGGCAGACCAACAGGTGGCCGGGGTTGTAGGGGTAGAGGTTGAGCAACACGTAGGCGTGTTCGCCCCTCGCCACGATGAGGGCCTCGTCGTCGGACCTCGACGGGGCACTGCAGAACGGGCAGGAGTCGTCGTGGGCGTCCTGGCCCGCCTCGACGTAGACGGCGCGATGGGGCGTCCAGAGTCGCTGGAAGGCGTCGGGGACCGCGGCGAAGTCGGAGGAGCGCTCGGCCGTGGTCCCGTCGGCGCCCACGCTCAGACCTGGGCCTTGGTCTCGATGGCCGCGACGATCTTCGCGATCGCCTCGTCGAGCGGCACGCCGTTCTCCTGCGAGCCGTCGCGGTAGCGGAAGCTGACGGCACCGGCCGCACGATCGTCCTCGCCGGCGATCAGCTGGAACGGCACCTTGGCCTTGGTGTGCGTCCGGATCTTCTTCGGCATGCGGTCGTCGCTGTGGTCGACCTGGGCCCGGACGCCGACGTCGCGGAGGCGCGCCACGACCCCGTCGAGGTAGTCGCCGTACTCGTCGGCGACGGGGATCGCCACGACCTGGACCGGTGCGAGCCAGACCGGGAACGCACCCGCGTAGTGCTCGGTGAGCACGCCGAAGAAACGCTCGATCGAGCCGAACAGCGCCCGGTGGATCATCACCGGTCGCTGCCGGGACCCGTCGGCCGCCGTGTACTCGAGGTCGAATCGCTCGGGCAGGTTGAAGTCGAGCTGGACCGTGGACATCTGCCAGGTGCGCCCGATCGCGTCTCGCGCCTGGACCGAGATCTTGGGCCCGTAGAACGCCGCGCCGGCGGGATCGGGCACGAGCTCGAGACCGGTCTCTTCCGCGACCTGTCGCAGGGTCGCCGTCGCCTCGTCCCAGGTGGCGTCGTCGCCCACGTACTTCTCGGGGTCCTTCGTGGAGAGTTCGAGGTAGAAGTCGTCGAGTCCGTAGTCGCGCAGCAGGCTGAGGACGAAGTCGAGCGTGCCCTTGAGCTCGGCCGCCATGTCGTCACGGGTGGTGAAGATGTGCGCGTCGTCCTGCGTCATGCCGCGCACGCGGGTGAGGCCGTGGATGACGCCCGACTTCTCGTTGCGGTACACCGTGCCGAACTCGAACAAGCGCTGCGGCAGGTCGCGGTACGACTTCGCGGACGAGCGGTACGCCAGGATGTGCATCGGGCAGTTCATCGGCTTCAGGTAGTAGTCCGCGCCCTGACGGGTGATCTCGCCCTCGTCGTTGCGCGCCTCGTCGAGGTGCATCGGCGGGAACATGCCGTCTTTGTACCAACCCAGGTGGCCCGAGGTCTCGAAGAGAGCCGCCTTGGTGATGTGCGGCGTGTAGACGAACTCGTACCCGGCCTTCTCGTGGCGTTCGCGCGAGTAGTCCTCCATCTGGCGACGGATGATGCCGCCCTTGGGGTGGAAGATCGCGAGACCCGAGCCGATCTCGTCGGGGAACGAGAAGAGGTCGAGCTCGGCGCCGAGCTTGCGGTGGTCGCGCTTGGCGGCCTCCTCGAGTCGGGCCTGGTAAGCGCGGAGGTCGTCCTTGGTGGGCCACGCCGTGCCGTAGATCCGCTGCAGCTGGGGGTTCTTCTCGGACCCGCGCCAGTAGGCGGCCGCCACACGCATCAGCTTGGTGGCGTTGCCCAGGAGGCGCGTGCTGGGCACGTGCGGCCCGCGGCAGAGGTCGAACCAGACGACCTCGCCGGTCTTCGGGTCGAGGTTGTCGTAGACCGTGAGCTCGGCCCCGCCGACCTCGACCGACTCGCCGTCGGCTCCGAGCTCGTCGGCCGAGCCGCCCTTGAGCCCGATCAGCTCGAGCTTGAACGGCTCGTGGGCGAGCAGTTCGCGGGCCTCGTCGTCGCTGACGACGCGGCGACGGAAGCGCTGGCCCTGGCGGATGATGCGCTCCATGCCCTTCTCGATCGCCTTGAGGTCGTCGGGGGTGAAGGGCTCGGCGACGTCGAAGTCGTAGTAGAAGCCGTCGGTGACGGGCGGCCCGATGCCGAGCTTCGCCTCGGGGTTGATCTGCTGCACGGCCTGGGCCATGACGTGCGCCGCCGAGTGGCGCAGGATCGCCAGGCCGTCGGGTGAGTCGATCGTGACCGGCTCGGCCACGTCGCCCGCCTGCAGCTCGGTCGCCAGGTCTCGCAGCTCGCCGGCCACGCGGACGGCCACGACCGCCTTGTCGGTGAACAGCTCGAAGCCGGTCGTCGTCTCGGTGGCCTCGACGGCCGAGAGGCCGGACGGGGCTGGGGAGGCGGTCGGGTCGAGGTCGGTCTGGTCGGACACGGCGGTGGTTCCTATCGTCGAGGGGCGGGGACCACTTTAGCCGTCGACCGACCACCGTCCGGCCGGGACCGCCCCGGTGGACGACGCGCCCGCGGGACGGCTCAGGCGGCGCGCAGCTCGGTCGAGCAGGCCTCGGCCGCGACCCAGGCGAGCATGCCGCACTTGACCCTCATGACGAACTTCGAGACCCCGTGGAACACGACGGCGTCGCCGAGCACCTCGTCGTCGGGCTCACCGGCACCCCGGGACCGCATCATCTCGCGGAACTCCCCCACGAGCGCGTCGAGCTCGGGCAGCGTGCGACCCGGGGCCAACTGCGCCAGCACGGAGGCCGAGGCCATCGAGATGCTGCACCCCGCGCCCTGCCAGCGCAGGTCGGCGATGCGGTCGGTGCCCGGCTCGAGGGCGATGCGGACGGTGATCTCGTCACCGCAGGTCGGGTTGCGTTCGTGGTGCTGCGCGTCGGCTCCGGGCAGCTCGCCGTCGCCGTGCCGCGCCTTGGCGTGATCGAGGATGACCTGCTGGTACAGGCCGTCGAGGGCGGCGCTCACCGCGCCTCCTCGGCCTTCTCGTCGGCGACCGTCGGGCCCGCGACGCCGAAGTAGTGGCGGACCTCGGCGACCCCGGCGACCAGCCGGTCGACCTCGTCGCTCGACGAGTACAGGTACGTGCTGGCGCGCGTCGTGGCCGTCACTCCGAGGCGACGATGGAGCGGTTGGGCGCAGTGGTGGCCGACGCGCACGGCGATGCCCCGGGCGTCGAGGAACTGGCCGACGTCGTGGGCGTGCACCCCGTCGACGACGAAGCTGGCGAGTCCCGACCGGGGCACCCCGGCGGGCGGTCCCACGACCGTGACGCCGTCGAGCGCGTCGAGACCGCGGACGAGCAGGTCGGCGAGGGCCTCTTCGTGCTCGCGCACGCGGTCCATGCCGACGGCGTCGAGGTAACGCACGGCCTCGGCGAGGGCCACGGCCTGCGACACGGGTTGCGTACCGGCCTCGAAGCGCTGCGGGGCGGGGAGGTACTCGGCGCCCTCCATCGTGACCGTCGTGATCATCGACCCGCCGGTGCGGAAGGGCGGCAGGGCGTTCAACAGCTCGGCCTTGCCGTAGAGGACGCCGATGCCCGTGGGCCCCAACATCTTGTGACCGGAGAACGCGGCGAAGTCGACGTCGAGGCCGTGCAGGTCGACGGGGCGGTGCGGCGCCGACTGGCACGCGTCGAGGACGACGAGGGCGCCGACGGCGCGCGCCAGCGCCACGAGCTCGGCGACGGGCGCGACGAAGCCGGTGACGTTCGAGACGTGGGCGAAGGCGAGGAGGCGCGTGCGGGGTCCGATCACGGACGCCGCGTCGGCGGTGGTCCAGGTGCCGTCGTCGCGGACGGGCACGAAACGCACCGTGGCGCCCGTCGTCGCGGCGAGTTCCTGCCACGGGACGAGGTTGGCGTGGTGCTCGGCCTCGGTGACGACGATCTCGTCACCGGGCGCGAGGGCGAAGCGTCGCGCGGCCTCGCCGCCCCGGCCGTGCGTGGCGTTCGCGACGCCGTACGCCACGAGGTTGAGCGCGTCGGTCGCGTTCGAGGTCCAGACGATCTCGTCGACGTCGGCACCGACGAAGCGGGCGACGGTCTCGCGTGCCTCTTCGTAGGCCTCGGTCGACAGGGCCGCGAGCGTGTGCGCCCCACGGTGCACGGCCGAGTTCGTCGTCTCGAGGAAGCGTCGCTCGGCGGCGAGCACGGATGCGGGCCGCTGGGCGGTCGCCCCCGAGTCGAGGTAGGCGAGCGGCTCGCCGTTGACCTCCTGCCGAAGCAGCGGGAAGTCGGCGCGCAGACGGCGGGCGTCCTCGTCGGACAGCCCAGGACGGGCGGTGGATGGTGCGGAGGAGGTGGTGGTCACGATGTCCCTTCCCGTCGATCGTAGCGAGGGACCCCGAGGGGCCCGGCTCCGGCCGACACGGGACGCAACGGCCGACGGCCGCGCGGTGTTCCCGACCCCGTGGCTGTGACGCCCCGTGTCGCGCACGTCGCACACGTCGGGGGTCGGGGCCAGAGTGGTGGCGACGAACGGAGCACACCATGACGACCACCCCCGGCCGCATCGAGACCACCCACGCGGGAAGCCTGCCGCGCACACCCGAGCTGATCGCCGCGAACGACGCGCGCGCCCTCGGCGAGGACGGCTTCACCCTCGAGCGCACGCCCGAGTTCGACGCCCTGCTGACCGACGCCGTCGTCGATCTCGTCCGGCGCCAGAACGATCTCGGCATCACCATCGTCGGCGACGGCGAGTACGGCAAGGCGATGACGAGCGCCGTCGACTACGGCGCCTGGTGGTCGTACTCGTTCCAGCGCGTGAGCGGTCTCTCGTTGACGGGGTCGGACATCTTCAGCCAGCCGGCGGTGCGATCCTCCCCCGGCGACGTGCGGCTGACGTCGTTCCCCGACCGCCGCGACTGGCAGGCGTTCCACGACGCCTACACCGACCCGACCTCGGGCATCGGCACGGGCTCGGGCGCGACGCCGTTCCCGAGCACGACGGGCCCGCTGGCGTACGTCGGACAGGCCGCCATCGCCTCGGACATCGCCAACCTGAAGGCCGGCCTCGAGGCGAGCGGTTCGCACTCGGGCTTCATCACCTCGCTGTCACCGGGCAGCGGAGCCCGCATCGCGAACGACTTCTACGCCACCGACGAAGAGCACATCTGGGCCTGGGCCGAGGTGCTGCGCGAGGAGTACACGGCGATCGTCGAGGCCGGCCTGACCGTGCAGATCGACGACCCCTCGATCGCCGAGAACTGGGACCAGATCAACCCCGAGCCGAGCGTCGAGGACTACCGCGCGTTCACCCGCATCCGGGTCGAGGCGCTCAACCACGCCCTGCGGGGCCTACCGCCCGAGCAGGTGCGGTTCCACCTCTGTTGGGGCTCGTGGCACGGCCCGCACACGACCGACGTCGAGTTCCGCCACATCGTCGACCTCATGCTCGAGATCGACGCGGGCTCGTACTCGTTCGAGGCGGCCAACGTCCGTCACGACCACGAGTGGAAGCTCTGGCGCGACGTCGAGCTGCCCGCGGGCAAGAAGATCGTGCCGGGGGTCGTCAGCCACGCCACGAACGTGGTCGAGCATCCCGAACTCGTGGCCGACCGCATCGAACGGTTCGCGTCGCTGGTCGGACCCGAGAACGTCGTCGCCTCGACCGACTGCGGTCTCGGCGGTCGCATCCATCCGCAGATCGCCGTGGCCAAGCTGGCCTCGCTCGGCGAGGGCGCGCGCATCGCCTCGCACCGCCTCTTCGGTTGAGCGTCCGCGGCAGAGTCGACCCGCGCCTCCTGGTCCCCGATCGAGGAGGCGCGGGTCGATCGTCGCCCGGACGTCCCGTCAGTCGTCGAGCGGCTTGAGCACCCGCTGAAGGAACTGCTGCGTCCGGGCCTCGCGCGGGCGGGACAGCACGTCGGCGGGACGGCCCCGCTCGACGACGACGCCGGCGTCCATGAAGAGCAGCTCGTCGGCCACCCGTCGGGCGAACTCGAGTTCGTGGGTGACGACGATCATCGTCCAGCCCTCGTCGGCGAGTTCCTTCACGACGGTGAGCACGTCACCCACCAGTTCGGGGTCGAGGGCCGAGGTCGGCTCGTCGAAGAGCAGGAGTTCGGGACGCAGGGCGAGCGCGCGCACGATGCCCACGCGCTGCTGCTGGCCTCCCGAGAGCTCGGCCGGGTAGGCGCCGGCCTTCTCGGCGAGGCCCACGCGCGCGAGGAGCGCCTCGGCCTCGGCCCGCGCCTCCTTCGGATCGCGTCCCTGGACGCGCACCGGTCCCTCGACGACGTTCTGCAGCACCGTGAGGTGCGGGAACAGGTTGAAGTGCTGGAACACCATCGACGAGCGGTCGCGGAGGGCGAGCAGGTCGCGCTTGCCGACCGTCGTGCCGAAGTCGATGGAGCGGCCGTCGGAGAGCGTGACGACTCCCCCGTCGGGCACCTCGAGGCTGTTGAGCGACCGCAGCACGGTCGTCTTGCCCGAGCCCGAGGGACCGATGATGGCGACGACGCGTCCGCGGCGCACCTCGAGGTCGATGCCGCGCAGCACCTCGTTCGCGCCGAACGCCTTGTGCAGGCCGCGGACGGTCAGCACGGGGGCACCGGTCGCGCCGGAGGGCCGGGGCGGGGTGATGTCAGCGGGCAACGTGGCGGTCCAATCTCTTCTCGAGGGCGTCCTGCCCGAACGACAGGATCAGGCAGATCACCCAGTAGACCAGGGCGGCCTCGAGGTAGATCAGCAGGAACTGGTTCGAGACGGTCGCGATCTGCTCGGCCTGACGGAAGAGCTCGACGACGAGGATGACACTCGCCAACGAGGTGTCCTTGACCAGGCTGATGAAGGTGTTCGACAGCGGCGGCACCGAGACGCGGGCCGCCTGCGGCAGGATGATCCGCCGCAGGGCGAGCCCCCGCGACATGCCGATCGTGTGGGCGGCCTCCCATTGCCCCTTGGGCACCGAGAGGATGGCCGCGCGGATGACCTCGGCCGCGTACCCGCCGACGTTCAAGGAGAACGCGATGATGGCGCTGGGCCACGGATCAAGCTTGACGCCGATCGACGGAAGGCCGTAGAAGACGACGAAGAGCTGCACGAGCAGCGGCGTGCCCCGGATGATCGAGATGTAGACCCGGGCGATGCCCGCGAGCACCGCCTTGCCCGACAGGCGCATCAGCGCGATGACGACGGCGATGACCAGCCCGATCGCCATCGACGCGAAGGCGAGCGGGATCGACGCGACGAGCGCCCCCGACACGATCGGCCAGAGCGACCGCCAGAAGAGGTCGACGGAGGACTGCACGCCTACTCGCTGACGTCCTGGCCGAAGTACTTCTCGCTGATGGTCGCCAGCGTGCCGTCGGCCTTCAGCTCGGCGAGGGCGTCGTCGATCGCCGTCACGAGGTCGTCGCTGCCCTTGGTGGTGACCAGGGCCGAGCGCGACACGTCGTCGGTGGTCGCCGCGATCTTGATGCCGGCGGCCTGGTCGGGGTTGGTCTTGACGTAGTCGAGGAAGGTCAGCTCGTCGTTGACCGTCGCGTCGATGCGGCCCTGCTCGAGGAGCGCGACCGACTGGGCCCAGCCCTCGACGACCTGCACGTCCGCGCCCGCGTCCTTGGCGGTCGTGTAGAAGTTGCTCGACTGCGACTGGGCCGTCGTCTTGCCCTTCAGGTCGGCGAGCGAGGTGATGTCGGTGTTGTCGGCGGGAGTGATGACGACACCGCGGCTGACCGTGTAGGGCGTCGAGAAGTCGTACGTGGCCTCACGCTCGTCGGTGATCGAGATCTGGTTCGCCACGAGGTCGAAGCGGCCGGCGGTGAGCCCGGCGAGCAGGGCGTCGAACTGCGTCTCCTCGAAGGTCGGGGTGACGCCGAGCTTCTCGGCGACGGCCGTGGCGACGTCGACGTCGTAGCCGGTCAGTGCGCCGGCCCCGCCCTCGTGGTAGGTGAACGGCTGGTAGGTGCCCTCGGTGCCGATGACGAGCTCGCCGGCCGCCTGGATGTCGGACAGGCTCTTCGCCGCGCTCGTGTCCGCGGTCGCGCTGCCGGTGGACTGGACGACCCCGTCCGTGGAGGCGGGCGCGCAGGCGGCCAGCGCGATGGCGGCGGCGGCGGCGACGACGCCGACGGAGGCGAGTCGACGGACGGTGCGGACGGCGGTGATCTTCACGAGGGTTCCTTTGCTGCGGCTCGGGGGTCGGACGAGCCTCCCGACACTAACGCCGCGGGGGCGGACGGGATTCCCGATGACTCCGCATGACGTGGCGGCCATGGAGGCCGGGCGTCGCCACGCACCCGGCGGCGTCGCCACGCACCCGTCAGCGTCGCGCGATCGCCTCCGCCACCGAGGGGGCGCCGTCGAGGCGCACGTGTCGGTGGGCCACGTCGTCGGCCGAGACGGCGACGGTGCTGAGCGACAGCGAGTGGAAGAGGTGCCCGTCGACCAGGTCGGCCCGCACGAGCGCGTCGTCGTCGTCCGTCGGCAGGGCGCTGCTCTCGCGCAGCAGGTCGAGCCACGGCGTCCAGCTGCCCTCGCCCTCGGTCGCCGCCGGCAGCGGACCGGTCGGAGGCGCGACGTCACGGAACCGAGGCAGCCAGCGGTCGACACGCGGCACGGACCGGTCGTCGGGGGCGGCGTGCGTGAGCAGGTGCACCCCGGGGGCGAGGCGGACCGTCTCGGTGGCGATGCCGTCCCAGACGGAGTGCACCGCGCCTCCTGCGTCCGCCGTGAGCAGGTTGAAGGTGCGGGTCGTCTGCGGGCCGTCGGGCAGGACGCCGCCGGCGGCCGCCCTCAGGGGCAGGGCGCCTCGGGTGGTCCATCCGCAGGCCGGCGGTGCGGGCGTCTCGTGACGGTTCAACACGACGCTCGCACGACTCGGCCCCCGGGCGGTGGCCAACCACGCGCCGCCCGCCTCGCGGTCGTGTACCCCGGTCACCCGCTCGCCGAGGTCGGGCCACCAGGGGCCCGGCTCGTCCCAGGGGCGGTCGGGCGACTCGTCACGGAGTCCCAGGAAGACGACGGGCCAGGGCTCGCTCGGCTGGACGGCGACGACGACGGTGCACATGGGGTCCTCAGGGTGGGGTCTCGTCGGGTCGGGGCCGACGCTCGGCCGCGGGATGCGGCATCGTGGGGGGCAACGCTACCGACCCGGCTCCGGGTCGGCCGACCGACGCATGGATCGACGAGGCCCACCGTGACGCACGACCACCCCCGCTCCTCCCCCGCCGACGCCCCGCGTCGCTTGTCCGTCGTCGTCGGCGTCTCGGGCGGCATCGCGGCGTACAAGGCCGTGGGGGTCGTCCGCGGCCTCGTGCTCCGAGGTCACGACGTGCACGTCGTGCCAACCGAGGCCGCCCTTCGCTTCGTCGGGGCGCCCACCTGGGAGGCCACGAGCCGCAACCCCGTGCACACGTCCGTCTTCGACGACGTCGCCGAGGTACGGCACGTGGCGCTGGGGCAACGGGCCGACCTGATCGTCGTGGCACCGGCGACCGCCCACACCCTCGCCAAGATCGCCCACGGGCTGTCGGACGACCTGCTCGGCACGACGATCCTCGCGAGCACCGCACCGCTCGTCGTCGCACCCGCCATGCACACCGAGATGTGGCTGAATCCGGCCACGGTCGCGAACGTCGACCTGCTGAGGTCGCGCGGGGTGACCGTCGTCGGGCCGGACGACGGACCGCTGACCGGGGGCGACGTCGGACCCGGGCGGCTCGTCGAGCCCGACGAGATCGTCACCACGGCCCTCGCCCGGTACTCCGACGCGACCGGTCGCGCGGCCTCCCCCGACGCCGTCCCGGGTGATCCGGACGAGGAGGCGCGGGTCGCCGACCTGGACGGCCTGCGGCTGGTCGTCTCCCTCGGCGGCACCCGCGAGCCCCTCGATCCCGTGCGGTTCGTCGGCAACCGATCCAGCGGCAAGCAGGGAGCGGCTCTCGCCCTGGCCGCTGCCCGACGCGGCGCCCGCGTCACCGTCGTCGCCGCTGCCCTCGACGGAGCCGTGCGGCAGATGCTCGAGACGGGCGACGTCATCGACGTCGTCGAGGTCGGCACGGCCCTCGAACTCGAGGCCGCGATGACCGAGCACGCGCCGGTCGCCGACGTCGTCGTGATGGCCGCGGCGGTCGCCGACTACCGGCCCGTCTCGGTGGCCGACGGGAAGATCCGGAAGGACGAATCGGGCGACGAACTGACCGTCCGTCTGGTGCGCACCCCGGACGTCCTGGCCGGGCTCGTGGCCCGTCGGGCCGTGGGGCAGGTGGTCGTCGGCTTCGCGGCCGAGACGGCGGCCGACCGGGACGAACTGCTCTCGCTCGGGCGCGCCAAGCAGCGGAGGAAGGGAGCGGACCTGCTGGTCCTCAACACGGTGGGGTGGACGACCGGCTTCGGCAGCGACGACACGGCGGTCGTGGTGATCGACGCCGACGGCGAGGTGGTGTCCGAGGCCGAGGGGACGAAGACCGCCGTGGCCGAGACGGTGCTCGACGCCGTGGCTCTCCGTCGTGTCGTGGGTCGTGGGTCGGGTGGTGGCACGTCTCCGGTGCTCCCCGCCGCATCGTCGGGAGCGCGCGCATGAGCCCCCGCGAGCAGGCCGACCCCCGCCTCGGCACGACCGTCGGCGGTCGCTACCGCCTCGACGCGATCGTCGGGCGCGGTGGCATGGGGGCCGTCTACCGAGCGAACGACCTCGACCTCGGTCGGGTGGTCGCCGTCAAGCTCTTCTCGTCGGACGGGCACGACGTCCACGACCTCAGTCGGCAGGTCAGCGAGGTGCGCCTCCTCGCCTCCCTCAACCACCCGGGGCTCGTCACGCTCTACGACGCCCGGGTCGAGGGCGACGGCCACGACGACGACGCCTACCTCGTGATGGAGTACGTCGACGGTCCGACCCTGCAGACCGTCCTCGCCGACGGGCCGCTGTCACACGCCCAGGCCGCGGCGCTGCTCGGCGACGTCGCGGACGGCCTGGCGGCGGTCCACCGTGCGGGCGTCGTCCACCGGGACGTCAAGCCCGCGAACATCCTGCTCGCGGCACCGCACCACGACGGCGAGCCCCGCAGGGCGAAGCTCGCCGACTTCGGGATCGCCTACCTCATCGACTCGACGCGGGTGACGGCCACGGGCACCTTGATGGGCACCGCCGCCTTCGTCAGCCCGGAGCAGGCCGAGGGGCGACCGCCGGCCCCCGCGTCCGACGTCTATTCGCTCGGTCTGGTCCTGGTCGAGGCGCTGACCGGGCAACGCGTCTTCACGGGTTCGGTCGTCGAGTCCGTCATGGCTCGCCTGACTCGAGACCCCGAGATCCCGGCCTCGATCGGTTCGGGGTGGGCGGAGCTGCTGACGCGCATGACCTCGCGTGCACCGGAGGACCGCCCGGCCGCCACGGAGGTCGCCCGTGCGGCCCGCACGCTGGCCGTCGAGGGAGCCGGGTCCACCGACGCCGTCACGCGCGTCATGGCCGCTCCCGACGTGCCGACGGCCGCTCTGCCCGGCGGCGACACGCCCACCCGGGCCCTGACCCGGGACGACGCTCGCACGCAGGTGCTCGGAGCGGGAGCAGCCTCCAGGGCGGACGCGACGGGCCTCGTCGCCGACGTCGAGCCCGACGACGGGAAGCGGAAGCGCCGGCGCTGGCCGCTCGTGCTGGCGGCGATCGTCGTCGCGGTGCTCCTGGCGGCCGGCATCGGTTGGGCCGCCACCCGCGACGATGGAACGGTCGATCCGACGGAGAGCACGAGTCCGAGCGTCGAGACGGATGCGTCGACGACGCCGTCCGAGTCGTCGGACGAGGACTCGCCGTCGCCGTCCGACGACTCCACCGACGAGTCACCGGCGGACCCGGCTCCCTCCGATGAGGTGAGCCCCACCCAGGAGGCGCCGGTCGAGCCGACGACGCAGCCGACGGTCGACCCCGTGACGCCCCCGACGGTCGAGGTCCCGGGTGTCGACGTCCCCGGCGGCAACAGCGGGCCCGGCAACAGCGGGAACGGCAACGGGAACGGGAACGGCGGACCGGGCAACAACGGCAACGGAAACGGCCGGGGCAACGGAATCGGTCTCGGGACAGGAACCGGCACCCCTTAGAGGCAGCCGCGAGAGGCCACGACATGCCGCTCCCCTCGTGAGGAGAGCGGCATGTCCGGTCGTGTCGGCCCGGGAGGTGAAGCGCTCTCGACCGTGGGAGCCCCGACATGACGAAAGCCCCGGCCGAGGCCGGGGCTTTCTGTGTGTGAGCGATACTGGGATCGAACCAGCGACCTCTTCCGTGTCAGGGAAGCGCGCTACCGCTGCGCCAATCGCTCATGTCTCAACGAACCGAGAACGAGTTCTCGAATCGCACTATTCAATTGCAACATCGATTCTAGACCTAGGCCCGGATCGAATTGAGGTGGAGACGGGATTTGAACCCGCGTGAACGGCTTTGCAGGCCGGTGCCTCGCCTCTCGGCCACTCCACCATACGAGTAGCCCCCCAGAGGGAGGCCACCAGTCGGTGGACCACCCTCTGGTGAGCATTACACTCGAGCGGATGACGAGATTCGAACTCGCGACCCTCACCTTGGCAAGGTGATGCGCTACCGCTGCGCCACATCCGCATTTCGCTTTGCATTTCTGCGTGCAAAAGAACAATACCCACACCCTGGGGCAGAAACCAAATCGAGGGAAGTTCGTGTCTCGATGGGTCGCGGGGCAGCTCACGAGAGGTGCCCCGGCGACCGGCGGAATGGCGTTCGAGCCCCGCGATGCACTAGCATCGTCGAGTCCCACACGGGCGATTGGCGCAGTTGGTAGCGCGCTTCCTTCACACGGAAGAGGTCATCGGTTCGAGCCCGGTATCGCCCACCACGACCATCGAGAGGCCCTGCATCCGCAGGGCCTCTCGTCGTTCCTGGACCGAGATCCCCGATCCGGTGCTGCCGCCGGGGCATCGACGCCGCCCGCTCCCGAGACGTGGCATCCTCGGCCCATGACCGACTCCCCCGCCTCCCGTGCGTCCACGACCCACCCGTCGCCCGTTGCCGACGCCGACTGGTGGCGGCAGGCCGTCGTCTACCAGGTGTACCCGCGGAGCTTCGCCGACGCGAACGGCGACGGGATCGGCGACCTGCCCGGCGTGACCTCGCGCGTGCCCTACCTGCAACGGTTGGGGGTCGACGCCGTCTGGCTGAGCCCCTTCTACCCGTCCCCGCTCGCCGACGGCGGGTACGACGTCGCGGACTACCGTGACGTCGACCCTCGCCTGGGCACCCTCGACGACTTCGACGAGATGGTCTCCACCCTCCACGCGGCCGGGCTCAAGGTCGTCGTCGACATCGTCCCCAACCACACCTCCAGCGATCACGAGTGGTTCCGTGAGGCGGTGGCGTCCGAACCCGGCAGCGCCGCCCGTGCCCGCTACGTGTTCCGGGACGGCCTCGGCGACGACGGTGCCACTCCCCCGTCCACCTGGGTGTCGAACTTCGGCGGTGGCGCCTGGACCCGGCTGCAGCGCCCCGACGGCACCCCCGAGCAGTGGTACCTGCACCTCTTCGCCCCCGAACAGCCCGATCTCGACTGGAGCAACCCCGAGGTGCGCGCCGACTTCGAGCGCACGCTGCGGTTCTGGTCGGACCGTGGGGTCGACGGCTTCCGGGTCGACGTCGCGCACGGGCTCGCGAAGGACCTCACCGAACCCCTCCGCGACGCGGCCGAACGTCAGGTCCTGCCGGTCGACGGCAGCGACCCGCTCTACGACCGTGACGAGGTGCACACGATCTTCGAGGGGTGGCGCCGGGTCCTCGACGAGTACGACCCGCCCCGGAGCGCCGTGGCCGAGGCCTGGGTGCAGCCCGAGCGGGTGCCGCTCTACGCCCGCCCCACCGAGCTCGGCCAGGCCTTCAGCTTCGCCCTGACGCGCGCCGACTTCGACGCCGACCAGTACCGGACCATCATCGCGTCGACCCTCGAGCAGGCGGCCGTCAGCGGGGCGACGAGCACCTGGGTGCTCTCGAACCACGACGTCGTCCGTCACGCCACGCGCTACGGCCTGCCGAGGGGGCAGGACCTCGACGCCTTCGTCCTGAGCGACGGACGACGTCCGACCCTGAACCCCGACGCGGGTCTCCGTCGGGCCCGTGCCGCGACGTTGCTGATGCTCGCCCTGCCGGGCTCGGCCTACGTCTACCAGGGCGAGGAACTCGGCCTGTTCGAGGTGGCCGACCTGCGCCCCGACCAGTTGCAGGACCCGGTCTGGACGCGGACGGGCCACCGGCGCAAGGGCCGTGACGGCAGCCGGGTGCCGTTGCCCTGGGACACGAGCGAGCCCGCCCTGGGTTTCGGCGACCACGCCCCGCACCTGCCGCAGCCCGAGTGGTTCGAGGACCTCGCCGTCTCGGTGCAGGACGGCGAGGACGAGTCCACGCTGTCGATCTACCGGCGCGCCTTGGCGCTCCGTCGAGAGCTGCAGCGGGGTGAGGAGTTCGCCTGGGTGGACGACGCCTCGGACGAGGTCGTCCACGTCGCCCGCCACCACGGCTGGCACGCGCTGACGAACTTCGGCGGCGGCCCGGTGGACCTTCCCACCGGCGCCCGTGTGCTCGCGTCGAGCGAGCCGCTGCAGGACACGCTCGCCGGCGTCACCGAGGTGCCGGGCGAGGCCACGGTCTGGTTCTCGCTGACCNCGGTGTGCGTGGCCCGCACGCGGAACGGCCCCGGTCCGAGGACCGGGGCCGTTCGTCGTGCGGGGTGGGTCAGGCGCGCGAGTTCTCGAGGACATAGCCCTCTTCGCCGTGCAGGGCGAGGTCGATGCCGGCCACCTCGTCCTCGTTCTTCACGCGGAAGCCGATGGTCTTCTCGATCACGAAGCCGATCACGAAGGCCAGGACGAACGAGTAGAGCATGACGGCCAACGCCGACAGGGCCTGGATGCCGAGCTGCGTGAAGGTGTGCGAGAAGATCAGACCGGTGTCGTTGGCGAAGATGCCGAGGTACAGCGTGCCGATGAGGCCACCGACGAGGTGGATGCCCACGACGTCGAGCGAGTCGTCGAAGCCGAGCTTGAACTTGAGGTCGATGGCCAGGGCGCAGACGGCACCCGCGACGACGCCGAGGACGACGGCCCACCCCGGGGTGAGGGCGGCGCAGGCCGGGGTGATGGCGACGAGACCGGCGACGGCACCCGAGGCGGCGCCGACCGAGGTGGCCTTGCCGTCCTTCAGCTTCTCGACGACGAGCCAGCCGAGCACGGCGGCGGCGGGGGCGGCGATGGTGTTGAGGAACGCCAGGGCGGCGACGCCGTCGGCGGCGAGCTCGGAGCCGGCGTTGAAGCCGAACCAGCCGAACCAGAGCAAGCCGGCACCCAGCAGGACGAAGGGCGGGTTGTGCGGCTTGTCGGCACCCTTGGCGAAGCCGACGCGCTTGCCGAGGACGAGGGCCAGGGCGAGGGCCGCGGCACCGGCGTTGATGTGGACGGCCGTGCCGCCGGCGAAGTCGATGACGCCCATGGCGGCGATCCAGCCACCCACCGTGTTGCCGTCGGCGTCCTTGGTGAAGTTGAAGACCCAGCTGGCGACGGGGAAGTAGACGACCGTGGCCCAGACGCCCGCGAAGATCATCCACGCGCCGAACTTGGCCCGGTCGGCGATGGCGCCCGAGATGAGGGCGACCGTGATGATCGCGAAGGTGGCCTGGAACGCGGCGAAGGCGATCGTCGGGTAGGCGCCGGTGGGGTCGAGGCTGTCCTCGAAGGCTGCGCCGAGGCCGAGGTTCGCGACGTCGAGGCCGAACAAGCCCTGGATGCCCACGAAGCTCTCGCTGCCACCGGGGATGGAGGTCGGGTTGCCGAAGGCGATCGCGTAGCCGAAGAGCACCCACAGGACGCCGATGAGGCCCATCGCCCCGAAGCTCAGCATCATCATGCTGATGACGCTCTTGGCCTTGACGAGGCCGCCGTAGAAGAAGGCCAGGCCGGGGGTCATGAGCAGCACGAGTGCCGCACAGATCAACATGAAGGCGGTGTTGCCTTGGTCCATGGGTGGGTCACCTCTCGAGTTTCTGAGCCAGGGAGGCACCGACGTCGAGGTCGACCGCGCGGGTTCACGGGCTGTGGTGACGAACGCTCTCGTCCGGTGCGCCACCAGTGTCGCGGGGTGAGGTTTCCAGCCGTGTGCGGGATTGTTTCACCGATGTAACACGATTCGGGCGCAGGTAAACAACGTGTTTCGGCTCGCCCCGTACCGGGTGGGGATGTCCTCAGAGCGAGGTGAGCGCCACCAGGCGCGAGACGGCCCGCAGGTACTTCTTGCGATAGCCGCCGGCCAACATCTCGTCCGAGAAGACCTGGTCGAGGGGCGTGCCCGACGCGACGACCCGGATCTGCGCGTCGTAGAGGCGGTCGACGAAGGCCACGAGCCTCAACGCGTCGACCTGGCTGGTGAGGACGTGGACGTCACGGAGCCCGACCGCGTCGAGGTCGTCGACGAGCTTGACGTACTTGCTGGGGTGGACCGTCGCGAGGTGGGCGACGACGCCGTCGAAGTCGTCGAGCGACACGGTGCCGCCGAGGGAGGCCGCCGCCGCGTCGACGTCGTCGGCCACGTGCGCCCGGGCCTCGACCTCGCGCCGCCGGTAGTCGTTCCCGTCGATGCGGAGGGTGAGGAACTTGTCACTCAGCCCCTGGATCTCGCGGAGGAAGTCGGCGGCGGCGAACCGGCCCTCGCCCAGGGCGTTGGGCGGGGTGTTCGACGTGGCGGCGATGCGGGTGCCATCGTCGGCCAGGTCGCCGAGCAGTCGGGTCATCATCATCGTGTCGCCCGGGTCGTCGAGCTCGAACTCGTCGATGCAGACCAGGGCGGCGCCCTTGAGCTGCGACGCGGCACCGGCGTAGCCGACGGCGCCGACCAGCGCGGTGTACTCGATGAAGGTGCCGAAGTAGCGACGGCCGGGCGTGCGGTTCCAGAGGGCGGCGAGCAGGTGGGTCTTGCCCACACCGAAGCCGCCGTCGAGGTAGAGGCCGGGACGCACGGCCGGGGCGGCCGGCTTCTTGCGGAACAGACCCCTCCGCGGGGCGTCGGCACCCGCGCCTCCGAACGCGGTCACGGCGGCTATGGCCTCGGCCTGTGAGGCGAAGTCCGGGTCGGGTCGGTAGTTCTCGAGCGAGGCGTCGGCGAACTGACGAGGAGGCACGAGTTGCGTCACGATCTCGGCCCCCGTGATCGTCGGGGTGCGGTCGGTCAACGACACGAGGGTGCTGACGGATTCGGGGGGCATGGGCGCGGCCTCGCAACGGTGTGGGCGGGGATCTGTGTCAGAGTCGTACGGTTCCCGGGCGACGGTCACGCGGCATGCGTAACCTCGACGGGGCCGACCAGAGGCGATCCTACGCCGCCGGGCGCCACCCGTCGCCCGACGTCGGCTCCACCCGACACCCGCACAAGGAGACACCATGGCCGTCGAGCACGACACGTCCGCCCGTTTCGGCGAGTACGCCCACCCCGAGCGTCTCGTCAGCACCGAGTGGTTGCAGCAGCACCTCGGCACCCCCGGGCTCGTCGTCGTCGAGTCCGACGAGGACGTCCTGCTGTACGAGACCGGTCACATCGCCGGCGCCGTCAAGATCGACTGGCACCTCGACCTCAACGACCCGGTGCAGCGCGACTACGTCGACGGCGAGGGTTTCGCCGCGCTGATGAGCCGCAGCGGCATCTCGCGCGATAGCACGGTCGTCATCTACGGCGACAAGAACAACTGGTGGGCCGCGTACGCCCTCTGGGTCTTCTCGCTCTTCGGGCACGAGGACGTCCGCCTGCTCGACGGGGGCCGCGCCACATGGGAGGCCGAAGGTCGCGACTACACGACCGAGGCGCCCGCGGTCGAGGCCACCGACTACCCCGTCGTCGAGCGGGACGACAGCGTGATCCGGGCCTACAAGGACGACGTGCTGGCGCACCTCGGCAAGCCGTTGATCGACGTTCGTTCGCCCGAGGAGTTCTCGGGCCAGCGCACCACGGCTCCGGCCTACCCCGACGAGGGAGCCCTTCGCGCCGGCCACATCCCGAGCGCGCAGAACGTACCGTGGGGCAAGGCCGCGGCCGACGACGGCACCTTCCGGCCGCTCGCCGAGCTCGACGCCATCTACCGCGACGGCGCGGGACTCTCGGACGGCGACCAGGTCGTCGCCTACTGCCGCATCGGCGAGCGATCGAGCCACACGTGGTTCGTCCTGACGCACCTGATGGGCTTCGAGGACGTGCGCAACTACGACGGTTCCTGGACCGAGTGGGGCAGCGCCGTTCGCGTGCCGATCGTGCAGGGCACCGAACCGGGCGAGGTGCCGGCCCGGTGACCGACTCCGCCCTGCCCGAAGCGCTCGTCGACATCCGCGAGGAGTTCCTCGCCCTCGACGTGCGGAACCGTCTGCAGCTGCTGCTCGAGTTCTCGAACGAGCTGCCCGAGCTGCCGGCCCGCTACGCGGACCACCCCGACCTGCTCGAACGGGTGGTCGAGTGTCAGTCCCCCGTGTTCCTGTTCGTCGAGGTCACCGACGACCGGGTGCACCTGCACGCGACCGCACCGCGCGAGGCTCCGACGACGCGCGGCTTCGCCTCGATCCTCGCGCAGGGGCTCGACGGGCTCACCGTCGCCCAGGTGCTCGACGACGTCCCCGACGACTACCCGCAGACCATCGGTCTGTCCGAGGCGGTGAGCCCGTTGCGGATCCGCGGCATGACCGCCCTGCTCGGTCGCGCCAAGCGCCAGATCCGCGAACGGACCGCCGGCGCGTGACGCTCCGGGTGCTGCACGCCCTCGAACGGACGGGCGACGTCGGGCTGGAGCTCGACATCGACGAGGACTCGACACCCGCCCGGATCCGCGAGCTGTACGCCCCACCCCGCGAGACCTGGCTGCGACTCAACCTGATCGCCGCGGTCAGCGGTGACGCCGCGGGTTCCGACGGCACCTCGGAGACCCTGAGCAACGCCACCGACCGCACGATCCTCGCGGCCATCCGCTCGCTCGCCGACGGCGTCCTCGTCGGCGCGGCCAGCGTGCGGGCCGAGGGCTACCGGGTGCCGAAGTCCTCACGACTCGTCGTCGTCACGTCGTCGGGCGACCTCTCGGGCCATCGCATGGACCCGTCGGAGGCCGGCCGGGTCGTCGTCGTGTGCCCCGCATCCGCCCGCGACCGGGTCCGTGCGACCCTCGGCGAGGAGATCTGGGCGGTCGCCACCGTGCTGACGGCACCGGACGACGACGGACGGTTGGAGCCCGCCGCGATCCTGCGTTGCCTGCGCGACCAGCGCCTCCGTTCGCTCGTCTGCGAGGGTGGCCCCTCGCTCGCCGGACAGTTCCTGCGCGACGGCCTCGTCGACGAGTTGTGCCTCTCGACCTCTCCCGTCGTGATCGGCAGCGGCCTGCCCGTCTTCGGTCGCGAACGCTTCGACCCCGCGTCGCTCGTGCTCGGCCAGTTGCTGGTCGACGAGCAGAGCACGCTCTACGCGCGGTGGTCCGTCGACGGCGGCCCCGCGAGTCGGTGACGACCGAGCCACTCACCGATCGCCCGCTCGAACCGCTCGGGGTCGAGGTTCCAGAGCTTGGTGTGCCGGGCGACCTGGAACACCTCGAAGGTGACGAGATCGGGCCGCGCCTCGGCCAACGCGTGTGACGCAGTGGACGGGACGAAACCGTCGTCGTCGCTGTGCAGCAGCAGTACGGGCAGGTCGAGCTCGTCGGCCCGCGCGACGAGGTCGAGCCGGTCGAAGTCGATCGGCTCGGCGCTGCCGGCCAACCGACAGAGCAGGGGCGAACCCAGGAGGCGCAGCACCAGACCCTGGACGGCCCGCGGCACCCGCATGGCCGCCCCCTGGTAGGCGAGTGTCGTCCTCCAGTCGACGACGGGCGACTCGAGCACGAGGCCGGAGACGACGTCGCGCAGGGAGGAGCGAGTCGCGGCCTGCAGCACGAGCGCCCCACCCATGGACCATCCCATC
The DNA here is from genome assembly GCF_014841545.1 of Frigoribacterium sp. CFBP 8751. Lineage (NCBI taxonomy): Bacteria > Bacillati > Actinomycetota > Actinomycetes > Micrococcales > Microbacteriaceae > Frigoribacterium > Frigoribacterium sp. CFBP 8751. Next base: position 127,557 of record NZ_JACYUB010000003.1, on the reverse strand, counting down.
AACACGACGGACGTCGCCCCGCTGTCGAGGGCGAACCGGATCGCCGCCTCCACGTCGCGCCACTCGGAATCGCCCAGGGCGTAGCGGCCGTCCGGCGATCGAGGCGCCTCTCCGTCGTTGCGGTACGAGACGAGGAGCGAGGTCAGGCCCTCCCGGTGGAAGACCGGAGCAGCCCGGATGGTCTCGGCGCGGGTGACCCCGCGACCGTGCACCCCGATCATCCACGGGCCTGCGAGGCCGGTCGTGGCGGGGACGAGCCAGGCGGGGGCCGGACCGACCTCGGTGTCGATCTCGACCTCGTCGCCCGTGAGCCCCGCGTCACGCGGCGTCGGGAACAGCCAGCCGCCGATGCGACCCCGGTGGGCATGCTCGAGGCCGGGCCCGTCGACACCCTCGACGCGACGCTCGACGGACCGGCCGTCGTCACGGACGACGTCGCCGACCCGGGCGTGGCCTCGGCCCCGGGCGTACCAGAAGCTGTAGCGACCGGGGAGGCGCGTGTCGGGCGTCGAACGGAGGGTGATCGTCCCGGTGACGGCGTCATGGGCCTCGACCCGCACGTCGTCACGTCGGCGGCGGGCGGGCGTGACGATCTTGCGGGCGATGGCGACGATCCCCGAGGCGAGGGCGGCGGACGACACCACCACGGTGCCCCCGACGACGATCGAGACGACGGCGACCGGGCCGACGCCCCGTCGCTCGGCATGTGCGGGGCGGTTCACGGGCGACTCCTCGTGCGGCGTGAGGTGGGGGCGAGGGTGACCTGTGGATCTGCTGAGCCGGGCGCGGCGTGCCGCGGGGGTCACCCTCGGGATCGACCCTAGTCTTCCAGGGTGTCCGAGATCCCCCCGACGCCGACCCGGCCGCCCGCGTTCGCCGCGGCCGTCGAGTCCGTCCGCCGTGCCGCCGCGCGGGATGCCCTCGCCGTGACCGAGATCCCCGCCCCGAACGGCCTCGCCCCCCATGCGCTGGCCCTCGCCGGGGACGTCATCGGTGCGTCCGGCCGCCCCGACCCCGATCTCGGCACGGGCCGCTTCGTGCTGCTCTACGACGACGACGAACCCGAGGCCTGGGGCGGGCCGTTCCGGGTCGTGGGTTTCGCGCAGGCGCCCCTCGAGACCGAGATCGCGCTCGACCCGTTCGTGGCCGACGTCGCGTGGTCCTGGCTCGTCGACAGCCTCGACGCCCGCGGGGCCTCGTACGACCGGGCGTCCGGCACCGCGACCAAGATCCTCTCGACCGGCTACGGTGAGCTGGCCAGCCACGGCGACGGGGCCCAGCTCGAACTCCGGGCGTCCTGGAGCCCCACCACCACCGACCTGGCCCCCCACATCGAGGCCTGGAGCGAGTTGATCTGCACGCTCGCAGGTCTGCCCCCGACGGTCGAGGGCGTCACGCTCCTCGCCTCGCGGCGGGTCGGACGAGACTGAACCACCGGAACAGAACAGCGCCCCCGGAGAGAACAGCGGAGACATGACCACAGCGACACCAGACGAGTCAGCACCCGACGAGTCGGCACCCGACGGCTCCGCGCTGCGCGGCTCGCGACCCCGGGTCACCGTCCGACCCGACGTCGAGACCGCCGACTCGCTGCACGGCGAGGTCACGGTCATCGACGACCGGCAGGGCTACCTGGCCGCCGTCGAGGCGATCCGCGCCGGGACCGGGCCGGTCTCGATCGATGCCGAACGCGCCTCCGGTTATCGCTACTCGCAGCGGGCCTACCTCATCCAGGTGTTCCGACGCGGCTCGGGGGTGTTCTTGCTCGATCCGCCCGCCATCGGCTCGTTCGCCGAACTGCAGGACGTCATCGGCGACGAGGAGTGGGTGCTGCACGCCGCCAGCCAAGACCTGGCGTGCCTGCGCGAAGTAGGCCTCGACCCGAGCCGCATCTTCGACACCGAACTGGGCGCACGCCTCGCCGGTCTGCCCAAGGTCGGGCTCGGTGCCGTCGTCGAGCAGCTGCTGGGCATCCACCTCGCCAAAGAGCACAGTGCCGCCGACTGGTCCACGAGACCGCTGCCGCAGAGCTGGCTGGTCTACGCCGCGCTCGACGTCGAGCTGCTCGTCGACCTGCGCGACGCCATGGAGGCGGTGCTCGCGGACGCGGGCAAGCTCGACATCGCGCGTCAGGAGTTCGAGGCGACCCTGCGCCGCGAGGCCAAGCCGGCGAAGGTCGACCCGTGGCGTCGACTGACCGGGCTGCACAGCGTGCGCGGATCGCGATCGCTCGCCGTGGCCCGTGAGCTCTGGCAGGCCCGCGACGACTACGCCCGTGAGATCGACACGGCCCCGGGGCGTCTCGTCCCTGACTCCTCCCTCGTGGCCGCGACCAAGGCCATGCCCACCGACAAACGGTCACTGGCCGGGATCAAGGAGTTCGTCGGCCGCGCCAGTCGTAGCGAGCTCGACCGCTGGTTCGCGGCGATCGAACGGGGCCGCGAGACGACGGACCTGCCCTCCCACCGGGGGCCGGCGAGCGACACCCTCCCCCCGCCCCGCTCCTGGGCGGACAAGAACCCGCTCGCCGACGCGCGCTACAAGGCCGTCCGTCCCAAGGTCACCGCGATCGCCGAGGGGCTCGACCTGCCGGTCGAGAACCTGCTCACGCCCGAGACCCTGCGGCGACTCGCCTGGGATCCGCCCATCCCCTTCGACGCACCGACCATCTCGACCGCCCTGGTCGAGCTGGGGGCCCGGGCCTGGCAGGTCGAGGCAGTCGCCGAGGCGGTCGCCGAGGCCTTTGTCGACGCCCACCAAGAGCCCGAGGCGACGGGCGACGGCGCTTCGTAGGATTGCTCGAACGATTCTCGGCCCCCAGGCGTCGTCCCTAAGATCGGCATCAGATCCTGACACTGGAGGCACTGTGGCCGAGAGCAACGATGTCGTGTTCGTCGACGGGGTACGCACCCCGTTCGGTCGGGCCGGCGACAAAGGCATGTACTGGCAGACCCGAGCCGACGACCTGGTCGTCAAGGCGATGAAGGGTCTCCTCGAACGCAATCCGTCCCTTCCGCCCGAACGCATCGACGACGTCGCGATCGCGGCGACGACGCAGCAGGGCGACCAGGGCCTCACCCTGGGGCGCACGACGGCGCTGCTCGCCGGGCTCCCCCAGTCCGTGCCCGGGTACGCCATCGACCGCATGTGCGCCGGCGCCATGACGAGCGTGACGAGCGTCGCCGGCGGCATCGCCTTCGGCGCGTACGACGTCGCCCTCGCCGGCGGGGTCGAGCACATGGGTCGGCACCCGATGGGGTTCGCCGCCGACCCGAACCCCCGGTTCGTCGCCGAGAAGCTCGTCAGCGGCGAGGCCTTGAACATGGGCAACACCGCAGAGCGCATCCACGACCGCTTCCCCCAGCTGACCAAAGAGCGGTCCGATCGCTACGCCCTGCGATCGCAGCAGAAGCTCGCGGCGGCCTACGACGCCGGCCAGATCCAACCCGACCTCGTCCCGGTGGCGATCAAGACGGACCAGGGCTGGGGCTTGGCCACGCGCGACGAGGCACCTCGTCCCGAGACCACGATGGAGGGGCTGGCCGGTCTTCGCACCCCCTTCCGACCGCACGGCCGCGTCACCGCCGGCAACTCGTCCGGCCTCAACGACGGGGCGACGGTCAGCCTGATGGCGTCCGGCGCCGCCGCGAAAGAGTTGGGGCTCGCCCCCAAGATGCGCCTGGTCAGCTTCGCCTTCGCCGGTGTCGAGCCCGAGATCATGGGCATCGGCCCCGTTCCGTCGACCGAGAAGGCCCTCCGCAAGGCCGGGCTCTCGATCGACGACATCGGCCTCTTCGAGCTGAACGAGGCGTTCGCGGTGCAGGTCCTCTCCCTGCTCGACCACTTCGGCATCGACGACGACGACCCGCGCGTGAACCCCTGGGGTGGCGCCATCGCCGTGGGCCACCCCCTCGCGTCCTCGGGCGTGCGGCTCATGATCCAGCTCGCCCGCCAGTTCGAGCAGCACCCCGAGGTGCGCTACGGCCTCACGGCCATGTGCATCGGCCTCGGCCAGGGCGGCAGCGTCATCTGGGAGAACCCCCACTACTCGCGGAAGGCGGCGCGCGCATGAGCTCGGCGACCGAACAACTGACCGAGCTGTCGGCCGACGAGGTCGTCACGCACTCCTACGTCCGCGACGTCCCGTTGCCCTCCGGCGGCGTGCTCGCCCTCATCACCCTCGACAACGGTCGCGACCACACGCGGCCGAGCACGCTGGGTCCCGCGACGCTGCACGAGTTCGGGGCGACCCTCGACGCCGTCCGCAGCCGCGCCTCCTCGGGTGAGATCGCGGCGATCGCCGTCACCGGCAAGCCCTACTTCCTGGCGGCGGGCGCCGACCTCAGCAAGGTCAGCGCCATCCCCAGCCGAGACGTCGCCCGCGAACTCGCCCGGCTCGGTCACGCCGTCCTCGGCAAGCTGCACGACGCCGCGGTGCCCACGTTCGTCTTCGTGAACGGCCTCGCCCTCGGAGGCGGCGTCGAGATCGGTCTGCACGCCGACTACCGGACGGTCGACTCGTCGGCGGCAGCCATCGCCCTGCCCGAGGTCTTCCTCGGCATCATCCCCGGCTGGGGAGGCGCCTGGCTGCTTCCGAACCTGATCGGCATCGAGAACGCGCTCAAGGTCGTCATCGAGAACCCCCTGAAGAACAACCGCACGCTCAAGCCCGCCCAGGCGCTCGAACTCGGCATCGTCGACGTCATGTTCGGCCCCGCGTCCTTCCTCGAGGACAGCATCCGGTGGGCCGACGGGGTGCTGACCGGCCGCGTCACCGTCAAACGACCGAACGTCCCGGGCAAGCTCGAGCGTGCGGTCAAGTGGGACGTCGCGATCTCGGTGGCGCGCAAGTCGCTCGAGTCGAAGATCGGCACCGTCGCGAAGTCGCCCTACGCCGCGCTCGACCTGCTCAAGGCCGCGAAGAACACCGACCGGGCGACCGGCTTCGCGGCGGAGGACGAAGCACTGGCCGACCTCGTGGCGGGCGACCAGTTCCACGCGAGCATGTACGCCTTCGATCTCGTCCAGAAGCGTGCCAAGAAGCCCGCCGGTGCCCCCTCGCCCGACCTCGCCCGGAAAGTCGGCAAGGTGGGGATCGTCGGCGCCGGCCTCATGGCGAGCCAGTTCGCCTTGCTGTTCGTGCGTCGCCTGCGCGTGCCCGTCGTCATCACCGACCTCGACCAGGCCCGCGTCGACACGGCACTCGCCCGCATCAGGGGCGAGATCGACGAGTTACAGGGCAAAGGACGCATCTCGCGTGACGAGTCGAACCGACTCAAAGCGCTGATCACGGGCACGACCGACCTCGGCGACTTCGCCGACGCCGACTGGGTCATCGAGGCCGTCTTCGAAGAGCTGTCGGTCAAGCAGGAGGTGTTCGCGAACGTCGAAGCCGTCGTCTCGGACACCGCGGTGCTGGCGACCAACACCTCGTCGCTGAGCGTCGAGCAGATCGGGGCGCGCCTCGCGCATCCCGAGCGCCTCGTCGGGTTCCACTTCTTCAATCCGGTCGCGGTGATGCCCCTCGTCGAGGTCGTCAAGACTCCGGCGACGGACGACGAGACGCTCAGCACGGCGATGGTCACGGCGAAGGCCCTCCGGAAGAACGCCGTCATCACGGCCGACACGCCTGGTTTCGTCGTCAATCGCATCCTGGCCAAGTTGCTGGGCGAGGCCATGCACGCCGTCGAGACGGGGACGCCGTTCGAGGTGGTCGATCGAGCGACCGCCCCGTTCGGTCTGCCGATGACGCCGTTCGAGCTGCTCGAGCTGGTGGGACTGACCGTCGGGGCGCACGTGCTCGACACCCACCACGCCGCGTTCCCCGACCGGTTCTTCGCCAGTGAGGGACTGCACCGTCTGGCCGAGTACGGCACCATCTTCGAGCGGGACTCGAAGGGCCGTCGCAAGGGGTTCGACAAGAAGGCCGTCGCTCTCGCCGCCGGGCCGGGCACGGCACTCACCGACGACGAGCTGCGCATCCGCATCGAGGACGGACTCGCCGACGAGGTCGGCCGCATGCTCGACGACCACGTGGTGGCCGCCGCAGAGGACATCGATCTCTGCCTGATCCTCGGAGCCGGGTACCCGTTCCAGATGGGCGGGGTCACGCCGTACCTCGATCGCGTCGGCGCCTCACGGCGCGTGCGAGATCGCGACTTCCACGAGCCGGCCATCCGCGGCGTCGAGTAGCCCGCGGACGACGAGGAGCCCACCGACGTCGAACGCCCCGTCTCGGACGAGACGGGGCGTTCGACGTCGGTGGGTGACGTACGTCACCTCACCGGGTCTCAGTCGTGTCGGGCGTCCTCGTGCCTCGACGCGGCGGTGGTCTCGTCCAGGGGTCTCGCGACGGGGATGCGGCTGCCGAGCACCTGGGCCACGACGTCGCGAGCGATGTGCTGTGGCGTGAGGCCGGCCTCCTCGAGGATCTCGGCCCGGGAACCGTGCTCGAGGAACTCGTCGGGCAGGCCCAGTTCGGTCACGGCCGTGTCGACGCCTGCGCCACGGAGGTCCTGCCGCACACGGGTGCCGATCCCGCCGACCCGGACACCGTCCTCGATCGTGATGACGAGTCGGTGGGTCGCGGCGAGGTCGATGATGCTGCCCGGCACGGGGACGACCCATCGCGGGTCCACGACCGTCGCGCCGATGCCCTGGGCCTCCAGGCGCTCAGCGACGTCGAGCCCGATGCCGGCCATCGGGCCGACGCAGACGATGAGGACGTCGTCGTGCCCTGCGCGACGCAACACCTCGACACCGTCCTCGAGACGTTCGACGGCTTCGTGCTCGACGCCGACGGCTCCCTTGGAGAACCGGATGACGGTGGGAGCGTCGTCGACCGCGACGGCCTCCCGGAGTTCTTCGCGGAGGCGCGTCGCATCCCGGGGCGCAGCCAACCGGATGTGCGGCACGATCTGCAGCAACGCGAGATCCCACATGCCGTGGTGGCTCGGACCGTCCGGCCCGGTGACGCCCGCCCGGTCGAGGACGAAGGTGACGCCCGCCCGGTGGAGGGCGACATCCATCAACACCTGGTCGAAGGCGCGGTTCACGAAGGTCGCGTACAGAGCGACCACGGGGTGGAGGCCGCCGAACGCGAGACCTGCAGCGCTCGTCACCGCGTGCTGTTCGGCGATGCCGACGTCGAAGACGCGCTTCGGGAACCGCTCGGCGAGTTTGTGCAGGCCCACGGGACGCAGCATCGCGGCCGTGATGCCGACGACCTTCGGGTCGCGCTCGGCGATGTCGACGATCTCGTCGGCGAACACCGACGTCCACGACGGCGAGGTGGCCGTCTCGAGGGGTTCGCCCGTCTCGGGATCGATCTGCCCGACCGCGTGGAACTGGTCGGCCACGTCGGCGCGAGCGGGATCGAACCCGCGGCCCTTCTCGGTGATCGCGTGCACGATCACGGGGGCGCCGTAGTTCTTCGCCTGGAGGAGAGCCTCTTCCATGGCCACCTGGTCGTGACCGTCGACCGGCCCGATGTACTTGATGTCGAGGTTCGAGTAGAGCGCCTCGTTGTTGGTGAACCGGCTCAGGAAACCGTGCAGTCCACCTCGGACACCGCGGTAGACGGCGCGACCCGGGTGTCCGAGCCGGTCGAAGACGGCCCGGCTGCCGACGTGGAGCTCGCGGTAGGCCTGGCGGGTGCGGACGGTGTTGAGGAAGCGGGCCATTCCCCCGATGGTCGGGGCGTACGACCGGCCGTTGTCGTTCACGACGATCGTGAGTCGACGGTCGTTGTCGTCGCTGATGTTGTTCAGGGCTTCCCACGTCATGCCCCCGGTCAACGCACCGTCGCCCACGACGGCGACGACGTGTCGGTCGTCGCGGCCCGTGAGCTGGAACGCTCGTGAGATGCCGTCGGCCCACGACAGCGAACTCGATGCGTGTGAGCTCTCGACGATGTCGTGTTCGGACTCGGACCGCTGCGGGTAGCCGGCGAGACCGCCCCGCAGGCGGAGAGCCGAGAAGTCCTGCCTGCCGGTGAGCAGTTTGTGGACGTACGACTGGTGGCCGGTGTCGAAGACGAAGGCATCGTGCGGGGAGTGGAAGACCCGGTGCATGGCCAACGTCAACTCGACGACGCCCAGGTTCGGCCCGAGGTGGCCTCCGGTCTTCGACACCTCGGTCACGAGGAACCGACGGATGTCGGCGGCCAGTTCGACCATCTGTTCGTTCGTCAGGCGGTCGAGGTCACGAGGCCCCGTGATCGTCTGCAACAGGCTCATGCTGGCCTTCCCTCTCGGCCCTCTCGGGCATCCCGCCAGTCTAGGCACGCGACCGGCGAGAACGCCGTGCGACCCCCGGACGACGCGGGTGATCGTCCGGGGGTCTGGTCGGTGCGGGGTCGGTCGATCAGACCAGGCTGCGCAGGACGTACTGCAGGATGCCGCCGTTGCGGTAGTAGTCGGCCTCGCCGGGGGTGTCGATTCGCACGACGGCGTCGAACTCGACCGGCTGCTTGCCCTCGGGCGAGTGAGCGGTCGGCGTGGCGGTCACGTGGACCGTCTTCGGCGTCGTGCCCTCGTTCAGCTCTTCGATCCCGGCGATGTCGATCTGCTCGGTGCCGTCGAGTCCGAGCGACTCCCAGCTCTCACCCTGCGGGAACTGCAGGGGAACCACGCCCATGCCGATCAGGTTCGACCGGTGGATCCGCTCGAAGCTCTCGGTGATGACCGCCTTGACCCCGAGGAGGCTCGTGCCCTTCGCGGCCCAGTCCCGGGACGATCCCGAGCCGTACTCCTTGCCACCGAGGATGACCAGGGGTGTCCCCTGCTCCTGGTAACGAGCGCTGGCGTCGTAGATGAACGACTGCGGGCCCTCGGCCTGCGTGAAGTCGCGGGTGTAGCCACCCTCGATGCCGTCCAACAGCTGGTTCTTGAGGCGGATGTTCGCGAAGGTGCCCCGGATCATGACCTCGTGGTTGCCACGACGGGAACCGTAGGAGTTGAAGTCCTTGCGGTCGACGCCGTGCTCGTCGAGGTAGTGGCCGGCCGGGCTGTCGACCTTGATCGACCCGGCGGGGCTGATGTGGTCGGTCGTGACCGAATCACCGAGCTTGGCCAGGACGCGGGCGCCCCGGATGTCGGTGACCGGGGTGGTCTCGATCGTCATGCCCTCGAAGTACGGGGGCTTGCGGACGTAGGTCGACTCGGAGTCCCATTCGAAGGTGGCACCGGTGGGCGTCGGCAAGGAGCGCCAGCGCTCGTCACCGTCGAACACCCCCGCGTACTCGTGGGTGAACATGCCGGTGTCGATGGAGGAGTCGATCGTCTGCTGCACCTCGGCGGCGTCGGGCCAGATGTCCCGCAGGTAGACGTCGGTTCCGTCGTCGGCGGTGCCCAGGGCGTCGTTCTCGAAGTCGAAGTTCATCGACCCGGCCAGGGCGTACGCGATGACCAGGGGCGGGCTCGCCAGGTAGTTCATCTTGACGTCGGGGTTGATGCGACCCTCGAAGTTGCGGTTGCCGGACAGGACGGCCGTGACGGCGAGGTCGTTGTCCTGCACCGCGGTCGAGATCTCGTCGAGGAGCGGACCCGAGTTGCCGATGCAGGTCGTGCAGCCGTACCCGACAGTGTAGAAGCCGAGGTCTTCGAGGTAGGTGGTCAGGCCGGCCTTCTCGTAGTAGTCGGTGACGACCTTCGAACCGGGCGCGAGGGTCGTCTTGACCCACGGCTTGGCCTTCAGGCCCTTCTTGCTGGCATTGCGAGCGAGGAGGCCCGCGGCGAGCATGACGGAAGGGTTCGACGTGTTGGTGCACGACGTGATGGCTGCGATGGCGACCGCACCGTGGTCGAGGGTGAACGTCGAGCCGTCATCGAGGGCGACCGACGTCGGCTTGGACACCTTGGCCGGGGCGTGCGACGTGTGCGAGATCGAGTGCGGCTGGGCCTCGTCGTCGTCCTCGGCGGTGAAGCCGATCGGGTCGGAGGCGGGGAACGTGCCCTCGACCGCGGCGTCGACGTGCGAGTGGTCCGTGCTGGCGTAGTTCTCGAGGTCGACCTCGAACTGCGACTTGGCCTCGGTCAACTCGATGCGATCCTGGGGGCGCTTGGGCCCGGCGATGGACGGGACGACCGTCGCGAGGTCGAGTTCGAGGTACTCGCTGAAGACGGGCTCGGTCGACGGGTCGTGCCACAGACCCTGCAGCTTGGCGTACTGCTCGACGAGGTCGATCTGCTCGTCCGAGCGTCCGGTCAGGCGCAGGTAGTCGAGGGTCACGTCGTCGATCGGGAAGATCGCTGCCGTCGAACCGAACTCGGGGCTCATGTTGCCGATGGTGGCGCGGTTGGCCAGCGGGACCTCGGCCACGCCTTCGCCGTAGAACTCGACGAACTTGCCCACGACGCCGTGGCGACGCAGCTGCTGGGTGATGGTGAGCACCACGTCGGTGGCCGTCACGCCGGTCGGGATCGAGCCGGAGAGCTTGAAGCCCACGACCTTGGGGATGAGCATCGAGACGGGCTGACCGAGCATGGCGGCCTCGGCCTCGATGCCGCCGACGCCCCAGCCGAGCACGCCGAGGCCGTTGACCATCGTCGTGTGGGAGTCGGTGCCGACGAGGGTGTCGGGATACGCCTGCAGGACGCCCCCGACCTCGCGGCTGTACGTGACGCGCGCCAGGTACTCGATGTTGACCTGGTGGACGATGCCCGTGCCCGGCGGAACGACCTTGAAGTCGTCGAACGCCGTCTGACCCCAGCGGAGGAACTGGTACCGCTCGCCGTTGCGTTCGTACTCGATCTCGACGTTGCGCTCGAGGGCGTCCTCGCTGCCGAAGAGGTCGGCGATGACCGAGTGGTCGATGACCAGTTCGGCCGGTGCCAGCGGGTTGATCTTGGTGGGGTCTCCCCCCAGTTCGGCGACGGCCTCTCGCATGGTGGCGAGGTCGACGATGCAGGGCACCCCCGTGAAGTCCTGCATGACCACGCGCGCCGGCGTGAACTGGATCTCGGTGTCGGGCTCGGCCGTGGGCTGCCACGACCCGAGGGCCCGGATCTGGTCACCCGTGACGTTCGCACCGTCCTCGGTGCGGAGCAGGTTCTCGAGCAGGACCTTGAGGCTGAACGGAAGCTTCGAAGAACCCTCGACCGCGTCGATGCGGTAGACCTCGTAGTCGGTGGACCCGACCGTGAGGGTGTTCTTCGAGCCGAAACTGTTGATTGCAGACACGTGCCGTCTCCCTTGCTGACTACGCCCTCATCTTGGCCGGTGCGCGCGACGCCCACCAGCGAGGTCAGCCTAAGTCCGCGGGGTGTCCCCGGGGCCGATCCCAGCGATTTGTCTCGATGTCGAGACAAAACATAGCACCAGGAGGCGCGGGTCAGGCCGAGGGGCCCCGCGCGTCGTCCGCCGCCTCGCGTCCGCGGTAGACCGTCCGGACGAGCAGCCAGGTCACCCAGAGCAGCCCGGCGTAGAGGGGAACGCCCATGACGAGTTTGAGCGTGCCGAGCAGGGCCACGTCACCGGCCAGCCAGAGGGGCACCTGGACGGCGAGGCGAGCGGCGAACAGTCCGGCCCACAGCCACGTGGCCAGGACGAGCACGCGCCGCTTCGCCCGATCGGCCCGCCATCCCGTGCCGTCGTTCGTGAGGAGTCCCACCACGATGCCGATCAGCGGCCAGCGCACGGCGATGCTGACCAGCATGGCGGCGAGCGAGGCGGCGTTGATCAGCAGCCCCGGGACGAAGTTGTTCTCGGCCCGGCCGGAGAGCAGAGCGATCCCCGCGGAGAGGGCGATGCCGAAGACGCCCGCGAGTGCCTGGGCGACCGGACCTCGCTGGACCGCCCGGGCGACGACGAACCCCACGGCAAGGGCCAGCGGGATCAGCACCGACGGCACGACGTCGCGGGTGATCGTGTAGACGATCACGAAACCGAGGCCCGGGACGATGGACTCGACGAGCCCTCGCACCCCGCCGATGGCCGTCAGCAGCGCGGACGCCGTGGGCACCTCGCCGGGTGCGACCTGGCCGATGCCGGCCCGCCGGGCTGCCGCCTGCAACTGGGCCGCGAGCGACACCCGGGGGTCGTCGAGCGGCGACGGATCAGCCGGGTCGGGCCGCTCGTCGGACGCGGACACGTCGGGTCAGACGACCGAGGGCGTGGTGCCCGGGGCGTCGGTCGGGCCGGCCTTCGGCATGGCCAGCGGGATCAGCTCGCGCGGAGGCATCGGGGTCGTTCCGCGGACCACGACGATGCTGCGGAAGAGCTCTTCGATCTTCTCGGCGGCCTCGCCCTCGTGGGCCGCGTCGCCCGCGATGACGCCGCGGAGGAACCAGCGAGGACCGTCGACGCCGATGAAGCGGGCTCGCCTGGTCGTGCCGGGGTCGCCACCCATGACGGGGATCTCGGCACGGACCTCGGGGCCGAACGGCCCCTCGACCTCGGCCGTCGTGCCCCCTTGCTTCTCGATCTGCTCGCTGATCTGACCCCGGATCTCGTTCCAGAGACCCGTCGTGCGCGGAGCAGCGAACGGCTGCACCTGCAGCGTCGACTTGGCGAAGTCGAGGCCGACGGCGACGACCCGCTTGCTTCCCTCTTCGACCTCGAGTCGGAGGTGGAGCCCCTCTCGGGGCAGGATCTTCACGCCACCGAGGTCGACGTACGGACGGACGGGGTTGGCCTCGGTCTCGTCCAGGGGGCCGACGTCGGCGCGATCCTCGGGCGCCGACTTGGAGTCGTCGAACACCTCGACCTCGGTGTCGTCGAGGGACTCGATGTCGATCTCGACGTCGTCGACGTCCGCCGACTCGACGTCGATCTCGACGGCGGCCAGTTCTTGCTCGCGGCGTTTGGACTTCCTCACGCAGTGCCTCCTGGGTTGTGTGCGTATCCGGTGGAGCCGTGCCCGTCGACCCCGCGGACGCTCTCGGGGAGCGTCGCGACGGGGACGAACGTCGCGCGGACGACCGGCATGATGACGAGTTGGGCGATCTTGTCGCCGACGGCGACGTGGTGCTCGGCCTCGAGGTCGGTGTTCAGCAGCGAGACCTTGATCTCGCCGCGGTAGCCGGCGTCGACGGTGCCCGGGGCGTTCACGACGGTGATGCCGTGTTTGGCGGCCAGGCCGCTGCGGGGCATGACGAACGCGGCGAAACCCTCGGGCAGGGCGATGGAGACGCCCGTGCCGACGAGTGCGCGGTGCCCGGGCCGCAGCACGAGGTCGCGCGTCGAGACCAGGTCGGCCCCTGCGTCGCCGGGGTGGGAGTACACGGGCATGGAGTCCGCCTCGGCGGCGATGAGGACGTCGAGGGTCTGGGTCACGTGTCGAGGGTAGTGCAGAAGTCTGGTCGAATGGATGTCATGAACCCCTACCGTGAGCGCCTGCTCCCGCCGCTCTCCGTCTTCCTCGCCTGTGCGTTGCTCGTCCCGGCCACCCTGCTGGTCTTCCTGCCGATCAACTCGACCGTGGGCTTGGTGATGGCCGCCGTGTTCTACGCAGCGGCCATCGTCCTGCTCGTCCTGACCTCGCCCGTGCTGACGATCGACGACGAGGGCTTCACCGCGGGTCGCGCCCGGCTGTACGCGCACGAGATCGGCGAGGCCGAGGGGTTCACCGGCGCCGACGCGACACGAGAAAGAGGGCCCCGGCTCGACGCGCGAGCCTGGACCCTCTTCAGGGGGTGGGTGCGACCGGTGGTCAAGATCTCGTTGACGGACCTCGACGACCCGGCACCCTATTGGTTGGTGTCGACCCGTCGTCCCGACGAGGTCGTCCGGCGGTTGGAGGAGCTCAGGCTGCGCACTCCCGGCAGATAGCGCCCAGCTTCGTCTCGTGGTCGAGCTGCGAGCGGTGCTTCACCAGGAAGCACTCGACGCAGGTGAACTCGTCGACCTGCGGGGGGAGGACGACGACGTCGAGGTCGAGGTCCGAGAGGTCCTGTCCGGCGAGCTCGAACGAGCCCGGGTTGTCGGCGTCGTCGTCGACGACGCCGGTCATCTTGTCGGGGACCCTCTCTTTGAGCCCCTCGATCGACTCCGAGCCGTCGTCGTCGTTCTTGCGAGGTGCGTCGTAGTCGGTGGCCATGCCCATCCAGTTCTTCGGTCGTTCGTGTGCCCGATTCGGCGGGTGCAGTTTGCATCACTCGTTGTCGAATAGCAAACCCGTTCCCACGGCCTTTCAGCCGCCTCGGAAGAACTGACGGCACGCCCGTCGTATTCCCGCGAGAACGGGTGCCGACGTGCGACTCTTGGCTCCGTATCACGACGGTGAAAGGCGTGGAAAATGCAGGATCTCAGGGTCATCGGCGTCCAGAGCGGAGCTCTGCTCGTCTCCACCGACGCCGGTGGCGAGTACCGCCTTCCCGTCACCCACACCCTCCACTCCCAGCTCCGGGCGGCCAACCCGGGAGACGCTCCGGTCGAGCGGAAGGCTCCGCCACGCGAGATCCAGGCCCTGGTCCGGGCGGGCAAGACTCCGCAGCAGGTCGCCGACCTGACCGGCGCCGACCTCGACTACGTGCACCGCTTCGAGGGACCGGTCCTGGCCGAGCGCGCCTTCGTCCTCGAGAGCGCACGGGCCGTCACGGTGTCCGTCGCCGACGATGCGGCCTCCGGCGTGCACGCGACGACCTTCGGAGCCGTCATCGACGAGCGACTCGACGGCGCCGAGACCTCGCAACGCGAGTGGAGCGCCTACAAGGACGCCGAGCACGGCTGGGTGGTCCACCTGGCCTTCGTGACACATGAGGTCGAGCGCGACGCGACGTGGCGCTTCGACCCGAAGAAGTCGGTCCTGGCTCCCCTCGGCGGCGACGCCCACCGACTCTCCCAGCACGGCGAGGAGGCCGGGCCGCTCGTGCCGCGCCTCCGGGTCGTGGCCCGCGAGCCACGCCACGACGACACCTCGGGTCGTTTCGACAGCGGGGCGTTCCTGGTGGACCAGGTCGACGACGTCGAACTGCCGGCCGAGACCGCGACCGATCGGTTGCGTCCCGGAGTCCGGGGCACCGCCTCCTTCGCCGCCGCCAACCGGGCGCCGGACGACGCGAGCGGGCACGACCAGACCGCCGACCTGCTCGAGGCCTTGCGTCGGCGTCGCGGAGAACGCGAAGCCGCCCGCTTCTCGGACGACGAAGGGCGTTCCGACCACCCGGTCACCGGGACGATCCGCGTGATCGACGTCCCCCTGGACGACTTCGACCTGCCCGAGGGGGCCACCAAGCCCACGCCCGTGCTGCCCCACCCGTCGGACCACGGTGACGCTGGGACGGCCGACGCGCCGGTCCAGCCCACGGGCATCCGGGGAAGCCGCGGGCGAGCGGGCCGTCGCGAGATGCCCAGCGCTGCTCAGCCGCCGAAGAAGTCGCGTGGGCGCACCTCGATGCCGAGCTGGGACGAGATCGTGTTCGGCGCCCGTTCGGACGACGATCCCGCCTGACCCCTCTGCCCGGGTCGGCGACCGTCACCGCCGGTAGGCACCGAACGTGCGCAGGGGAACCAGGGTCTCGTCGTCGGACCACGACCCGTGGTGGCCCACCATCGTGCCGGGCTCACCGCCGCGATCTCGGCCGTCGTAGTAGGCGACCCCCCGACGGGCAGCCACGATGAGGTCGCCGATGCGCGGCAGCACGGCGGGGTCGACGGCCCCGAACCAACCGGCTTCGACCGCCTCGGCTCGGGTCAGCACCCAGGCCCGGTCCCATTCTGCCGCCCGCCAGGCGTCGAGCAACGCACTCCGTCGGGACTCGTCCGCGTCGGGTTCGAGGTGCAGCTGCAGGCAGCGAGGTTCCCCCGCCACGTGCCTCACCCCGTCGACCAGGGCCGGCGTCCCCCCGAACACGATGCGTCGCCGTTCGGCGACGTCGACGATCCCGTGGTCGGCCGTCACGATCACGCCGACGTCGGGTGCGACCGTGGACTCGAGCCCCCGCACCTCGGCGTCGACGCCCTCGAGGGCGTCGATCCACTCGTCGGACTCCCATCCGGCGCGGTGGGCGATCATGTCGAGTTCGGGGACGTAGAGGTACACCAAGGAGGCGCGGGTCGATTCGACCAGTCTCGCCGCGGTCGCGAAGCGGTCTCCCACGCTCTCCGCCACGTCGTAGGTGGCTCCTCGCAGGATGGCCTCGGTCAGGCCGGACGATCGGTAGCGCTTGGGGCCCACGGCATGGGACTCCACGTCGGGAGCCGTCTCGAACAGCGTGGGACGGCGCTGCCACTCGTCGGGTCGCATGCGGTCGTCCCAGCCCGAGAGCTGCTTGACCACACGATCGTTCTCGGGGTCGAGGGCCGAGTAGCCGACGAGGCCGTGCTCGCCGGGAAGAGCCCCGGTCGTCAACGTGGTGAGCGCCGCCGCGGTGGTGGTGGGCCACCCGGACCACAGGCTGCCCTTCACGCTCGACAACGTCCTGGCGTGGCCTCGACGGGCTCCGAGAGCCGCCTGGCCGAGACCGTCCACCAGGACGACGACGGCGGCCCGTGCGGCAGGGAGGTGGAGCGCGTTGGTCTCACCGCGGAGGGACGCGAGACACGAGGGCACCACGTCGGCCAGGCTCACGGCCCCCTGGGGGCGCGCCGGTACGATGGAGGACACCGGCCCCAGTCTGGCACAGCGACGATCGGGTGCCCCGTCCACCCCGATCCGTGAGAAGTGCATGACCACCACCGAGAACACGAGCAGCCCCGACCACGGCGAACGCATCGAGGACATCGACGTCTCGCTCGAGATGCAGGGGTCGTTCCTCGAGTACGCGTACTCGGTCATCTACTCGCGGGCGCTCCCCGACGCCCGGGACGGCCTCAAGCCGGTCCAGCGGCGCATCCTCTACCAGATGTCCGAGATGGGCCTGCGGCCCGACCGCGGTCATGTGAAGAGCGCGCGCGTCGTCGGCGAGGTCATGGGCAAGCTCCACCCGCACGGCGACACCGCGATCTACGACGCGATGGTGCGTCAGGCGCAGCCGTTCACCATGCGCGTGCCGCTGATCGACGGGCACGGCAACTTCGGCTCCCTGGACGACGGGCCCGCTGCACCGCGGTACACCGAGGCCCGTCTCGCCGAGGCGTCCCTGGCCATGACGCAGGGACTCGGCGAGGACGTCGTCGACTTCGTCCCCAACTACGACAACCAGCTGATGCAGCCCGAGGTGCTTCCCGCGGCCTTCCCCAACCTGTTGGTGAACGGTGCGAGCGGCATCGCGGTGGGCATGGCGACGAACATGGCGCCACACAACCTCGTCGAGGTCGTCGGCGCCGCGAGACACCTCATCGACCACCCCGACGCGAGCCTCGACGACCTCATGGCGTTCGTGCCCGGGCCAGACCTGCCCACCGGCGGCACGATCGCCGGGCTCGCGGGGGTCCGCGACGCCTACGCGACGGGTCGGGGCAGCTTCAAGACCCGGGCGCGGGTCGGCGTCGAGAGCATCACGGCGCGGAAGAACGGGCTCGTGGTGACCGAGCTGCCGTACCTGGTGGGGCCCGAGAAGGTGATCGAGAAGATAAAGGACGGGGTGCAGGCGAAGAAGCTGACCGGCATCACGGACGTCACCGACCTCACCGACCACAAGCACGGTCTCCGTCTCGTGATCGGGATCAAGACGGGGTTCAGCCCTGAAGCCGTCCTCGAGCAGCTCTACCGGTACACGCCGCTCGAGGACGGCTTCAGCATCAACAACGTCGCCCTGGTCGAGGGGCAGCCGCGCACGCTCGGGCTGAAGGAGATGCTCGAGGTCTACGTCGCCCACCGCCTGTCCGTCGTCACGCGTCGCAGCCGCTACCGGTTGGCGAAGAAAGAAGACCGACTCCACCTCGTCGAGGGCCTGCTCGTCGCCATCGTCGACATCGACGAGGTCATCCAGGTGATCCGGACCAGCGACGACACGGCCGCTGCCCGCGCTCGGCTGCGCGAGGTGTTCGACCTCAGCGAGATCCAGGCCGAGTACATCCTCGACCTGCAGTTGCGCCGGCTGACCAGGTTCAGTCGCATCGAACTCGAGGCCGAACGTGACGAGCTGCTCGCAGCCATCGCCGACCTCAAGGACCTGTTGGCCGATCCGGCCCGCCTCCGCGCCCTCGTCTCGAGCGAGCTCGGCGAGATCGCGGAGCAGTTCGGCACGCCGCGGCGGACCCTCCTCACCGAGGCCAAGCCGAGCGTCGCCACGACGGGTCGCGGCAGCAGGTCCACCCCCGTCCTCGAGATCGCCGACACCCCGACCCGGGTGTTCCTCTCGACGACGGGTCGCGTCCTGCGCGTGGACCACCTCGACCCCGACTCCGCGGCCCCCACTCCCCCGACCCGCCGCACCAAGCACGATGCCGTCCTGTCGTCGATCGACACGACCACGCGGACCGAGATCGGTGCCGTGACGAACCTCGGGCGTCTGATCCGTCTCACGCCGGTCGACCTCCCGTCGGTGCCACCCACGTCGGTCCAACTCGGTGCGGGGGTGCCCATCAGGGACTACATCGGCTTGGTCGACAAGAAAGAACGGGTGCTCGGGCTCGTCTCGCTCACCGCGGAACGGAGCATCGCGCTGGGCACGGCCAGGGGTGTCGTCAAACGGGTCGCGACCGGCCAGTACCCCGCCCGACCCGACTTCCCGGTCATCACCCTGAAGAAGGGCGATCAGGTGGTCGGAGTCGCCCAGGGGGTCGACGAGGACGAACTCGTCTTCGTCACCTCCGCCACGCAGTTGCTCCGGTTCACCGCCTCGGCGGTACGACCGCAGGGGCCCGCCGGCGGCGGGGTGGCCGGCATCAACCTCCCGGACGACGCGAGCGTCATCTTCTTCGGCGCCGTGCCCGCAGGTCACGAGGCCGTCGTCGCGACGGTGTCGTCGAGCAGCTCGACGATCGCCGGCACCGACCCCGGACGTGCGAAGCTCAGTGCCTTCGACGAGTACCCGGGCAAGGGGCGCGCCACCGGCGGCGTCCGGTCCCACTCGCTGCTCAAGGGCGAAGACTCCCTGTCGCTGGCCTGGGTCGGACCGGCCCCCGCGCAGGCGGTCGGCCCGGACGGCTCCGTCCGGAGCCTGCCGACCGAGCTGTCACGCCGGGACGGCTCCGGCATGCCCCTCGACGCACCCGTCGGGTCCGTCGGGGCCTCGGTGGCCCACATTACCGACTCGGCCACGGGCCTCGAGGCAGGCGCCGAACCCGGCGAGTGACGCCTCGGACGACCGACCGGGACGGCACCGCACCTCGAAGTCGAGAGGCGGCGCCGTCCTCGTCGGCCACGAGTCGGTCGGGACTCAGACGTCGATGCGGTCGCGGCTGAGACCGGCTCCGTCGATGATGAACTCCTTGCGAGGGGCGACGTCATTGCCCATCAACAACTCGAAGACCCGTGCGGCGTTCTCGGCGTCGTCGACCTTGACGCGGCGCAGCATGCGGTTCTGACGTTCCATCGTCGTGGTCCGGAGTTGTTCGGCATCCATCTCGCCGAGACCCTTGTACCGCTGGATGGGGTCCTGGAACTTCTTGTTGGTGCGCTTGAGCCCCGCGAGGACGCCGTGCAGCTCTTTCTCGGAGTACGTGTAGATCGTCTCGTTGGGCTTGCTACCGGGGTGCATCACGACCACCCGATGCAGCGGGGGAACGGCCGCGAAGACGCGACCGGCCTCGATCATCGGTCGCATGTACCGGAAGAATAGCGTGAGCAGCAGCGTCCGGATGTGGGCACCGTCCACGTCGGCGTCGCTCATGATGATGACCTTGCCGTAGCGGGCTGCCTCGAGGTCGAAGGACCGCCCCGACCCGGCCCCCAGCACCTGGATGATGGAGGCGCATTCGAGGTTGGACAGCATGTCGCTGACCGAGGCCTTCTGGACGTTCAGGATCTTGCCGCGAATCGGCAGGAGGGCCTGGAACTCGCTGTTCCGGGCGACCTTGGCCGTGCCCAACGCGGAGTCGCCTTCGACGATGAACAGCTCGCTGTTCGCCACGTCGTTCGACCGGCAGTCGACGAGCTTGGCCGGCAGGGTCGAGTTCTCGAGGGCGTTCTTGCGACGCTGGGTCTCTTTGTGCGCCCGGGCGGCGATGCGGGTCTTCATCTCGGCGACGACCTTGTCGAGCACGAGGGCGGTCTGAGCCTTGTCTTCACGGCGGGTCGAGGTGAACAGCTTGCCGAACTCGGTGGCCACGACGTTCGCCACGATGGCCCGTACGGCCGGCGTGCCCAGGATCTCTTTCGTCTGGCCCTCGAACTGCGGCTCGGGGAGGCGCACGGTGAGCACCGCCGTCAGGCCGGCCAGGACGTCGTCCTTCTCGATCTTGTCGGTGCCGACCTTGAGGCGACGGGCGTTGGCCTCGACCTGCTGACGGACGAACTTCAGCAGCCCGGTCTCGAAGCCGGTCTGGTGCGATCCGCCCTTCGGCGTGGCGATGATGTTCACGTAGCTGCGGAAGACGGTCTCGTATCCCCCGCCCCAGCGCAGTGCGATGTCGACGTCGCACTGGCGCTCGAGTTCGGTCGCGATCATGGCTCCGCCGTCCGTGAGCACGGGCACCGTCTCGGTGTAGGTGCCCGACCCGGTCAGGCGCCACGTGTCGGTCACCGCCGTGTCGGGCGCCAGGAACTCGACGTACTCGCTGATCCCACCGTCGAAGCGGAAGGTGCTCTCGAGGGGGAAGCCGCCGTCGGTGAGCGATCCGGCACGCTCGTCGCGCAGCGTGAGCGTGAGCCCCGGGATGAGGAAGGCCGTCTGTCGTGCCCTTGCCGACAGCTCGTCGGTCTGGAACGAGGCCCCCCGGGTGAAGATCTGCCGATCGGCCCAGTACCGCACCCGGGTGCCGGTGACACCGCGCTTGGTCTTGCCGACCTCGCGGAGCACGCTGCCCGAGACGAACGGGGTGAACGGTGAATCGGGGGTGGGCTCCCCCTCGTCGTCGAACGTGCCGGGTTCGCCACGGCGGAACGACATGGCGTACGTCTTGCCGCCCCGGTCGACCTCGACGTCGAGCCGCTCCGACAACGCGTTGACGACGGAGGCCCCAACACCGTGGAGGCCACCGGACGACGTGTACGAGCCACCACCGAACTTGCCCCCGGCGTGGAGCTTCGTGAACACGACCTCGACACCGCTGAGGCCCGTCTTGGGTTCGATGTCGACCGGCACGCCACGACCGCTGTCGCGGACCTCGACGCTGTCGTCGGAGTGCAGCACGACGTCGATCGTGTCTCCGTGCCCCCCGAGCGCCTCGTCGACCGAGTTGTCGATGATCTCCCAGAGGCAGTGCATGAGGCCACGCGAGTCGGTCGACCCGATGTACATGCCGGGACGTTTGCGCACGGCCTCGAGGCCTTCGAGTACCGAGAGGTGCCGGGCCGAGTAGTCGGAGGCGGGTGCGGACGAGGTGGGGGGCATGGTTCTCCTGAAGGGCCCGCCGTCATCTCTCGACGACGGGAATGCGGGGAGGCGGTGGCCGCGTTACAGCCTACCGAGGGCTACCGACACGGCAGTTCCGACACTCTCCGGCCCGGTCGCCGCTACGCGATGAGCGAAATCCGGGGCCGATGTCACACGATACGGACGTCGGCGTGTTTTGATGAGTGTCTCACCCACCGCACCACCGTCAGGAGGAGCATCACATGACTCAGATGGCCACCGACCAGACCGCCGTCGACGAGCTCGGCTCCCGCTACCAGTTGAGCGCGGCGGACCGCTGCGACAGCTGCGGAGCCCAGGCATACATCCGCGCGACCATGGCCACCGGCGAACTGCTCTTCTGCGCACACCACGGCGCGAAGTTCAAAGAGAAGCTGCAGCCCACCGCCATCGAATGGCTCGACGAGAGTTCGAAGCTCCTCGCGCACTGAGACACGACGCCGCCCCGGACCACAGCCCGGGTCGGCAGCACGACGAAGGCCCCGCATCCGATCGATGCGGGGCCGTCGTCGTGCTGCCGTGCCGAGGTCGTCACATGGCCTTGAACGAGCGTTCGAGGTTGTCGGCGATGACCTTCTGCGACGCGGCGGCGTACTCGTCGAGCTTCGCGTGCTCTGCGCCCGCCGAGTACGAGATCATGCGGCGGCTCAACGCGACTCGCAGGACCCGATCGGTCAGGGCGGGGTTCAGAGGGAGAACCGGTCCCTTGAGCTGGGTGCCGAACGACACCCCTCGGCGTACCCCCTCGCGGCCGTCGCCGTTCCCGCCGCCGTGGACCACGGAACCGAACGGCTCGGCGTCCGTGCCGAGCTCGAGGTGGGCGGCGTGGTCCTCGAAGCCGAAGAGGGTGATCTCGTCACCCTGGTAGTCGGTGGTCACCTGCAGGTAGTTCGTCCTTCGAGGAGCCCCACGGCGGACGACGGCGTCGAAGAAGCCGACTCCCTCGACCGACTCGCCGTCGACGCCTTCGACTCCGCGGCTCAGGAGCTCGAGACCGCCCCCCACTGCCACCACGGGGACGCCGGAGGCGGCGAACGACTCGAGTGCCGGCGCGAGGCGACGAGCGTCGGCGGCGACGGCACGGACGCCCGACAGGGGGCCGTGCCCCACCACGACCACGTCGGCAACGGTCGGCACGTCGTCACCGATCCGGTACTCGAGGACCGAGCTGTCGACCCCGGCTCGGCGCGCGCGCACCGCGAGCGTCGTCACGTTGCCCCGATCACCGCTCACACCGAGCTCTTCCGGGTAGAGGTGGACGATTCGGAGGACGTCGTCGCTCACGCGGTCTTCTCCAGGTCGGGGTGGCCGAGGATGCGGCGGGCCAGCATCATCTGCTCGTAGTTCGTCACGAAGTGCTTCGTGTTGTCGCTCGGGGACGGAAGGGCCCGCATGAGGCGGATGGCCTTCGAGATGTCCTCTTCGATCACGTGGACGGGGATGCCCTCGTGCTCGAGTCGCAAGGCCAACTGCCAGGCCTTCGCTCCCGCGAGGACGTCGACGTGGTCGAGGTGCGAGAAGTCGATGTCGTAGATCCAGGAGATGTCGGGCGTGCCCTCGTCGATCGCCAACATGACCTGCTCGACGCCTTGCGGGAGTGCGTCGAGGTTCATCTGAAGGCTCGCCGCGTTCTTGAACATGATGAACTCGGCCTCGTCGGCGCCGAGGGACATGCGCTCACCGCGACCGTAGGCCGGCTTCATGCTCTCGAAGGCCCGCTGGACGGCAGTCGGGTCGACCGGGTGCCCCAGGACGACCGACGCCGTCTGGAGGGCCGCCGCGGCGTCCACGGCGTAGTGCAGACCACGCGCCGGCAGCCGGACGTCGATCGGGGTGCCGGAGACGGTGATGGTGGCACCCGTGCCCGTGAGAGCGGTCACCTCGGTCTCGGCGGTCAGCGAGGTGTCGGCCTCACGGCTGAAGTCGTTGGCGTTCTGGAGGCCGTTGGGTGACGCGGAGACGACCTCGGGTGAGGCACCGAAACGGGTCACCGTCTGGCGACCGACGGCCTGGTACGGGCCCAGGTGCTGGTCGTCGCGGTTCGTCACGACCGCGGCGGTGGCCACGGCAGCCGTGTCGGTCATCATCGTGCCGACCCGCTCGGTCTCGAAGAACCGGTACAGCTGATCGACCTGCACGTTGAGCATGAGCACCGTCGAGGGGTGCAGGGACTTCGTCAACTCGACGGCGAACGCCTCGTCGACCTCGATCACGCCGATGTCGTCGCGGACGCGACCGAACGGCGTCACCTCGCGGAGGAAGGCCGACGCGATTCCCTGAGGCAGGTTGGCACCCGTCGGGTTCGTGAACACCTTGAGCCCGTGGGCCCGGAGCGTCTCGGTCAGCATCATCGTCGTCGTCGACTTGCCGTTCGATCCGAGCACGAACACGACGCCGCGCTCGAACTGCGACGAGACGTGCGTCAGGAAATCGGGCGCGAGCTTCAGGACGGTCTGCCCCGGGTACGCGGACCCGCCGCCCCGCAACCGGGCGACCGCCCGGACGAGTCGGCCGGCCAGCACGGGGACCAGGTAACGCACGGGCCTACTCGAGGTAGTCGCGGAGCGACTGCGAACGCGACGGGTGGCGGAGCTTCGCCATCGTCTTGGACTCGATCTGGCGGATGCGCTCGCGCGTCACGCCGAACGTGTCACCGATCTGGTCGAGGGTCTTCGGCATGCCGTCGCCCAGGCCGAAGCGCATGCGGATGACGCCGGCTTCACGCTCGGACAGGCTGTCGAGCAGCGACTCGAGCTGCTTCTGCAGCATCGTGAACCCGACGGCGTCGGCGGGCACGACGGCCTCGGTGTCCTCGATGAGGTCACCGAACTCGCTGTCGCCGTCTTCACCCAGAGGCGTGTGGAGAGAGATGGGCTCGCGACCGTACTTCTGGACCTCGACGACCTTCTCGGGCGTCATGTCCAGTTCACGGGAGAGCTCTTCGGGCGTGGGCTCGCGTCCCAGGTCTTGCAGCATCTGGCGCTGGACGCGGGCGAGCTTGTTGATGACCTCGACCATGTGCACCGGGATGCGGATCGTGCGGGCCTGGTCGGCCATGGCACGAGTGATGGCCTGGCGGATCCACCAGGTGGCGTACGTGGAGAACTTGAAGCCCTTGGTGTAGTCGAACTTCTCGACGGCGCGGATCAGACCCAGGTTACCCTCTTGGATCAGGTCGAGGAACTGCATGCCGCGGCCCGTGTAGCGCTTGGCCAGGCTGACCACGAGTCGGAGGTTGGCGCCGAGCAGGTGGCTCTTGGCGCGTTGGCCGTCGCGCGACACCCAGCGCAGCTCACGCTCGAGCTCGCGGCTCAGGCCGGTGCTGTTGGCGAGCTTGTCGTCGGCGAACAGGCCCGCCTCGATGCGCATGGCGAGCTCGACCTCTTCGGCCGCGTTCAGCAGGGCGACCTTGCCGATCTGCTTCAGGTAGTCCTTGACGGGGTCGGCCGTCGCACCCGTGATGGTCGTCGAGTAGACGGGCATCTCGTCGTCGTCGTCCTGCGAGATGACGAGCGCACCCGTCGGCAAGATCTCGGGTGCGGGCTTCGCACCCTCGGCCTCGGCGTCGTCGCCGGCAGCCGGATCGACGGCGGCCTCGGCGTCGACCTCGTCGTCGGCGGATTCGGCCGCGGCGGCCTTCTTGGCAGCTGCGGTCTTGGCCGGCGCCTTGGCCGCCGCCTTCTTGGCGGGAGCCCTCTTCGCCGGGGCCTTCTTGGCGACGGGAGCCGTGGTCTCGGCCTCGACGGCCGTGTCGTCGGTCACGGCCTCGTCAGGGGCCGTGGTCGCTTTGCTGCGTGTAGCCATGCGAACACCTTTCAGTTCTTGGTACGTTCCGGACCGGACGCGATCGTCGCGTTCACGTGCGCCGGTGGGGACGTCGACCGGCACTGGGCGTCGGCCGAATTCGGGCAGTACTAGGACCCATGTCAAGTCCTCGATCGAAAGCGCGTCGACTGTGCCGACTCGTGAACTCGATCGATGGACATGAACGGGTCCGTATCCCATTATTGCACGTCCGGCCGGTGCCGGGCGACACGGGCGACGTCAGGCGTGTGGGTCCCGTCGGGGCCGGTTGCGCGCGGCCTGCCATCTCCTGTTCAGGGCAACCCAGAGGGGCGCCACCTCTATTCCTTCCTCGAGCCGAAGGCCACGACGGGTGCGTCGGCGCTCGACGAGCAAGGCCACCACGCCACCGCCGACGACCACGTACTGGACGAGCAGGGCGATGCGGAACGATTCGAAGGCGAAGAGGTCGCTCGGTTGCCCCGAGGCGACGCGGGCCGCGTCGAGTCGGTCGAGGACGACGCCGATCAGGAACATCATGACGAAGCTCGCCAGGAAGCCGCCGACGTTGACCACGCCGTTGGCCACCCCCAGACTGCGGAGCGGGTTGAACGTCCGCGCGAAGTCGAAGCCGATCAAGGAGCCCGGACCGCCCACCCCGAGGACGACGACCAGCACGTACGCGAGCCAGTGAGGAGGCGTCCCGGGCCACGCCAGCAACGTCGTCCAGACGACGGCCAGCACCGTGACGATGCCGAGGACGAGATTGGACCGTCGCATCGGGTAGCGCGCGACCAGCACGCCGAGGATCGGCCCCGCCACGACACCCGACACCACGAGCAGCGAAAGCATGCCCGAGGCCTCGCCGGTCGAGAAGCCGAGACCGCCCACCAGCAGCGGAACGCCCCACAGCAGGCTGAAGACCGTGCCCGACGACTGTGTCACGAAGTGCGACCAGAACCCCAGCCGGGTCCCCGGACGACGGACGCTCTGCCCGAGCTGTCGGCCCGCGTCGGCCCAGCTGAGGACCGATTCGGAGCGGATGCTGCCGGCCGGGGACTCCTTGACCACCAGCAGGACGACCACGGCGGCCACGACCGAGAGGGACGCCGCGCTGAGGAAGGCCGGACCCCACCCCGCCCCGTGCAGCACGATCGAGAGCGGCACGGCCGACAGCACCTGGCCGATCTGTCCGACGTTGCCGGTCCATTGCGACACCTGCGGAAGGATCGGCCCGCGGAACCACGAAGGCAGAAGACGGATCACCGAGATGAAGGTCATCGCGTCGCCGGCGCCCACGAGCACGCGGCCCGCGACGGCCCCGCCGATGGTCGGCGGCGAGAGCGCCACGACGAGTTGGCCCGCGGCCAACAGGACGGCACCGGCGACGATGAGTCTCTTGGGCCCGACCCGGTCGAGCAGGACGCCGACCGGGATCTGCAGCCCGGCGTAGACGACGAGCTGCACGACGGCCAGGGTCGACAGCGTCGAGGCCGAGACGCCGAAGAGGTGCTGCGCCTCGACACCCGAGACCCCGAGCGACGACCGCTGCAGGACGGCGACGACGTAGGCGAACACGGCGGCGCCCCAGACGAGCCAGGCACGCGCGGAGTTCACCCCGCGACCCTAGCCGACCGGGGGCTGGCCGCCGGCCCGCGCCTCCTGCGCTCCCGGATCGGAACGGACCCGGGAGGCGCGGCGTCGGTCAGGAGCGGTCGTCGCCCTCGCCGTCCACCCGCCGGGTGGCGAGGAACTTCTCGAGTTCGGCGGCGAGGGCGTCGGCCGAGGGCACCTGGCCGTCCTGGTCGGTCAGCGGGGAGGGCAGGGGGTTGCCCTGCATGTACGTGTCGTGACGTTCCTCGAGGGTGGCCACCAGGCGGGAGAGCTCGTGGTTGCCCGCGACCTGTTCGTCGACCTTGACCATGAAGTCGCGGCCCTCTTCGCGGAGGCGGTCGGTCGGGAAGATCAGACCCGTCGCAGCGCTGATGCTCGACAACGCCGCCACGGCGGCGTCGGGGAACTCCGTGTCGGCCAGGTAGTGGGGCACGAGCAGGACGAACCCCGCGGTGGGGTGCCCCGTCTCGCCGAGGCGGTGCTCGACGAGGTGCAACGCGTTGGCAGGGGCCTGGGTGACGGGCTTCCACACCGACATGGCCTCGACCAGGTCGGAGCGGTTGCCGCTCACCGTCACCCCGATCGGACGCGTGTGGGGCACGGGCATGGGGATGGAGTGCACCCACGTCGTGGTGGAGACGCGGTAGCGCTCGACGAGCTGCACGACGGCCGCGGTGAAGCGCTGCCACTGGAAGTCGGGTTCGAACCCCGCGAGGAGGAGGAACCGTTGACCGAGGTCGTCGTGGACGAGGTGGAGCGACAGGGTCGAGGGCTCGATCTCGGAGATGTGGTCCTGGTCGAAGGTGAAGGTCGGGCGACGGGCACGGTAGTCGAGGAGCTCGTCGGCGTCGAAGGTCGCCACGAGGGTGTGGTCGAGGGTGTCGAGGACGTACTCCGCCAGCTGGCTCACCGCCGAGCCCGCGTCGGCGAACCCGGTCAGGCCGGCGACGAGCGGCAGGCCGTCGGGCACGTCGTCGGCGTCGGGTGTGATGTCGTAGAGGGCTGCGGGGTCGTGCATGGTCTCCATGCTAGGCACCGGGCGTCGACGGAAGGTGCCCCGACCACGTGCCGAGAGCGAACACCACGGTCGATACGATGGGCCGATGACCGTCGCCACGCTCTCCGTCCTGCCGTCCGATCCGATCGCCGCCGAGGCCGACGTCCTCGTCGTCGGCGTCGTGAAGGGGGCCGACGGCCCCGAACCGACCCTCGAGGTCCCGGGGCTCGCCGAGTCGTTCGCCGCCCTGGGTGTGACCGGCGCCCGGGACGAACTCGTCAAGGTCCCCGCGGCCGGCGTCACCGCCTCGATCGTGGCCCTGGTCGGCCTGGGTGACTCCGTCACGGCCGAGAGCCTCCGCTACGCCGCGGGGTCGGCCGTCCGTCAACTCACCGCGGTCGACCGGGTCGTCCTGGCCCTGCCCGTGGGCGACGCCGCCGGCGCACTGGCCGCGCTCGAAGGCGCCGCGATCGCGTCGTACGAGTTCGACGCCTTCCGCCACTCCTCGGCGTCCGACACCCGTCGACACGCCCGTGACATCGCCCTGGCGACGTCGGCCGACGTCGAGGACTCCGCCCTCGAGCGCGCGGCCGTGGTGGCCGAGGCCGTGCACACCGTCCGCGACCTGGCCACGACTCCCCCGCAGCAGATGTACCCCCAGGCACTCGCCGACTTCGCCGTGGCGCATGCCGCGGACGACGCCCTCTCGGTCACCGTCCTCGACGAGGACGGTCTCCGCGACGGCGGGTACGGGGGCATCCTCGGCGTCGGCCAGGGGTCGAGTCGTGGACCCCGACTGGTCAAGGTCGAGTACTCCCCCGCCGGGGCAGCGAAGCACCTGGCCCTGGTCGGCAAGGGCATCACGTACGACACGGGCGGACTGTCGCTGAAGCCCGCCGCGAGCATGCTCGGCATGAAGGACGACATGACGGGTGCCGCGACGGTCCTCGCCGTGACGGTCGCCGTGGCGAAGCTGCGGCTGCCCGTTCGACTGACCGCCTGGCTCTGCATCGCCGAGAACATGCCGAGCGGCACGGCGATCCGACCCGACGACGTCCTCACCATCAAGGGCGGCACCACCGTCGAGGTGACGAACACCGACGCCGAGGGCCGTCTGGTCATGGCGGACGGCCTGGTCGCGGCGAGCGACGAGCAGCCCGACGCCATCGTCGACGTGGCCACCCTCACGGGGGCCCAGGTCGTCGCCCTCGGCATGCGCTACGTCGGCGTCATGGGCAACGACGACCTCGCATCCGAGATCGTGTCGCTCGCCGACGCGGCGGGCGAGACGTTCTGGCGCATGCCGCTCGCCGCCGAACTGCGGGCGCGCCTGAACTCCGACGTGGCCGACCTCGTGAACGCGACCCCGGGCAACACGGCGGCCGGCATGCTGCTGGCCGGCGTCTTCCTCAACGAGTTCGTCGGGTCGCGCGAGGGAACGTCGACGCCGATCCCCTGGGCGCACCTCGACATCGCGGGGCCGTCGAACAACAAGGGCGGCGGTTACGGCTACACGGCCAAGGGGTCGACGGGTGTGACCGTCCGCACCCTGATCGAGCTGGCCGACAAGTTTTCCGCTGCGTAGTAGGGTCGTGGGGGCGGGAGAAACCCGCTGAGATCGGTCCCCCGAGGGCATCCGCCGACGTGCGTCACGACGACGCCGCCGAACGGTGCGGTCGGTTCGGGGACGGGCGTCGTCGCCACCGCGACGGCCCCGCCTCGGCGTCGGGGTTCCGCGGACGCACGAGGGAGTTGCTGGGTGTCGGAACAGAATTTTGACCTGGTGGTGCTCGGTGGCGGGAGCGGCGGATACGCCGCAGCGCTGCGAGCGAGCGAGTTGGGCCTGAGCGTCGCACTCGTCGAGAAGGACAAGGTCGGGGGCACCTGCCTCCACCGTGGTTGCATCCCCACCAAAGCACTGCTGCACTCGGCCGAGGTGGCCGACGTCTCGCGTGAATCCGCCAAGTACGGCGTCAACACCGACTTCCACGGCATCGACATCGCCGCGGTGACCTCGTATCGCGAGGGGATCGTCGCCAGCAAGTACAAGGGTCTCCAGGGACTCGTCAAGGCTCGCGGCATCACGACCGTCGAAGGCGAGGGCAAGCTCACCTCCCCGTCGACCGTCCAGGTCGGCGAGACCACGCTCAAGGCGAAGAACGTCGTGCTCGCCACGGGGTCGTACTCGCGCAGCCTCCCCGGCCTCGAGATCGGCGGCAAGGTCATCACCAGCGAGCACGCCCTGGCGCTCGACCACGTGCCGAACAAGGTCGTCATCCTCGGCGGCGGTGTCATCGGCGTCGAGTTCGCCAGCGTCTGGAAGAGCTTCGGCGTCGACGTGACCATCGTCGAGGCCCTGCCCCACCTCGTGCCCAACGAGGAGGAGTCCATCTCGAAGCAGTTCGAGCGCGCCTTCCGCAAGCGCGGCATCGCCTTCTCGCTCGGTGTTCGGTTCCAGGGTGTCGAGCAGAACGACGACGGCGTCGTCGTCACACTCGAGGACGGCAAGACCTTCGAGGCGGACCTCATGCTCGTCGCCGTCGGCCGTGGCCCCTCGACCGCCGGTCTCGGCTACGAAGAGGTCGGCATCACGATGGACCGCGGTTTCGTCCTGACGAACGAGCGCCTCGCGACGAACGTCCCCGGCGTCTACGCCCTGGGCGACATCGTGCCCGGCCTCCAGCTCGCCCACCGCAGCTTCCAGCACGGCATCTTCGTCGCCGAAGAGATCGCGGGCCTCAAGCCGCAGGTGATCTCCGACGTGAACATCCCCAAGGTCACCTACTCCGACCCCGAGGTCGCCTCGGTCGGCCTGACCGAGGTCAAGGCCGCCGACCAGTACGGCGCCGACAAGGTCACCAGCTACGACTACAACCTCGCGGGCAACGGCAAGAGCCACATCATCGGCACCAGCGGTTCGGTCAAGGTCGTCCGCGTGGTCGACGGCCCCGTCGTGGGCGTCCACATGATCGGTGCCCGCGTCGGAGAGCTGATCGGTGAGGCACAGCTCGCCGTCAACTGGGAGGCCTACCCGGAAGACGTCGCCCCCCTGATCCACGCCCACCCCACCCAGAACGAAGCACTCGGCGAAGCCATGCTGGCCCTCGCGGGCAAGCCGCTCCACGCGATGTAGATCCCGAGCACCATCGCTCCTGCGAAGCAGGGGCCCGCATCACCACCACAGCAATCACAGACACACACATGTCGTCAAAGGAGCCCCACAGATGAGCGAATCCGTCAACCTCCCGGCACTCGGAGAGAGTGTCACCGAGGGTACGGTCACCCGCTGGTTGAAGAACGTCGGTGACCGCGTCGAGGTCGACGAGCCGCTGCTCGAGGTCTCGACCGACAAGGTCGACACCGAGATCCCTTCGCCCGTCGCCGGTGTGATCGAAGAGATCCTCGTCGCCGAGGACGAGACCGTCGAGGTGGGCACCGCCCTCGTCCGCATCGGAGACGGCAGCGCATCCGAGGCCCCCGCGGACGAGCCCGAGGCCGCCGCGGAGCCCGAGCAGGCGCCCACCGAAGCCGAGGCCGAGGAGCCCGAGGTCGCCTCGTCGGCCGCCCCTGCCCCCGGCGAGGACTCCGCGGCCAGCGCGCCCGAGCCCGCCCCCGCGGTGGACCCGGCGCCTGCGGCACAGCAGGACGCTGCGGGCCAGGAGCCCGCCGCAGCGCAGCCCGAGGCCACGCAGCCCAGCAGTGAGCAGCCCGCCCCGTCGGCACCGACCCCTTCGCCTGCGACGGGCTCGTCCGAGACCTCGGCACCTGCCACCCCGGCCCCGAGCAGCGGTGCGCCCGTCGGCTACGTCACCCCGCTCGTCCGCAAGCTGGCGAACGAGAAGGGCGTCGACATCTCGACCCTGACGGGCAGTGGCGTCGGAGGTCGCATCCGCAAGGAGGACGTCCTCGCCGCGGCCGAGGCCGCCGCGTCCTCAACCACGTCGGAACCGGCCTCCGCCGGTCCCGCTCCGATCGAGGTCTCGCCGTTGCGTGGCACGACCGTCCCGATGTCACGCCTCCGCAAGGTCGTCGCCGAGCGCGCGGTCCAGTCGATGCAGGCCATGGCCCAGCTCACCAGCGTCGTCGAGGTCGACGTCACCAAGGTGGCCGCGTTCCGCGACGCGAACAAGGGTGCCTTCCTCGAGAAGACCGGCAACAAGCTGTCCTTCCTGCCCTTCTTCACGCTCGCGGCCGCCGAGGCACTCAAGGCGCACCCCAAGCTGAACGCCACCGTCGACGGTGACTCGATCGTCTACCCCGACCACGAGCACGTCGCCATGGCGGTCGACACCGAGCGCGGCCTGTTGACGCCGGTCATCAAGAACGCGTCCGACCTCGACCTCGCGGGCATCGCCGGTCAGATCGCCGACCTCGCGCAGCGCACTCGTGACAACAAGCTGAAGCCCGACGAGCTGGCCGGTGGCACGTTCACCGTCACGAACACGGGTTCGCGCGGAGCCCTGTTCGACACCCCGGTGGTCTTCTTGCCGCAGGTGGCCATCCTCGGCACCGGCATCGTCGTCAAGCGCCCGGTGGTCATCAAGGCCGACGGGTCGGAGTCCATCGCGATCCGGTCCATGGTCTACCTGGCCCTGTCGTACGACCACCGCATCGTCGACGGTGCCGACGCCGCCCGCTTCCTGGTCGCCGTCAAGGAGCGTCTCGAGGGCGGGGACTTCACGTCCAAGCTCGGCATCTGACGCTCGTCGGGTGAGGCCCGCCCTCACCGATCGACGATCACGTCGCGAAGCCGCCAACCGGCCTCGGTCCTCATCACGAGGACCGAGGCCGGTTCGCCGTCGGGGCCCGTCGCCCCGAGCAGGACCGTTCCCCCGGTTCGTGACGCCCCTCCCGTCAACTCGAGATCGTCCGTCGCCGCACCGGCGAGCGAGGGATCGTCGAGCACGGCATCGTCCCGGAGCGCGATCGGTGAACCCGGCTGGTCGACCACCTCGAGACAGCTGCGTGTCACGTCGCGCAGGCATTCCCGACGAGCCGCCAGGAGCACCTCGGCAGCTGCGACGGGATCGTCACCGACCACGAGTGCCCCGGCTTCGTCGAGGGATCCTGTTCCGCCCGACCGGGACGGTGCGGCCGTTGTGGCCCCCGGGAAGTCGCCCGCAGGACTCCCCGGCGTCGAGGCATCGCTCCCGGCCGAGACAGCACCCACCTCATCGTCGGCTCCGTCATGGCGTGCCGAGGAAGCCGGCCCGAGGACGATCGCCGCTCCGGCGACGACGACCGCGACGACCGCGACGACCGCGAGCAGTCGGTAGCGCCGTCGAACGGTCCCGAGGGCTGTGACGACCTGCCGTGGTCGCAGGTCCCGCACACCGGCGATCGCCCGGTCGAGTGCCTCGGATTCGGGCAGGAAGGTGAGCCAGCCCCGCATGGTCTGCTCGTCCTCGGGGGCCGACACGAGGGGGTCTCGCACGAGGCCGCCGTCGACGCCGTCGACCACGGCGTCGACGCTCGAGAGGGGGACGGCCTCGCCGAGGTCGAAGACCGACTCGACCAGTGATTCGAAGCTCGACGCGTCCAGGGTCGGCGCCGAATCACGGGACGCCGGTCGCGCCGCCCGCTCGACGAGAGCCTGGGCGAACTGCGCCGCCGCGGGCAACGACGCGCGCTCGGCCTCCGGACCGACGGCCGCTTGCGGCACGGTGACCAGCACGGGTGCCCCGCGAGCATCGATCTCGATGTCGTCGACGTCGAGAGCACCGATGGCCGTCCCCCGACGGGCCAGGTGCTGGACCGCGCCCAGCACGGGCACGACGAGGGTGATCACCTCCCCCGGCTCGGGACGCCCCCGGGCGGCGAGCCACGACGCGAGCGGGTCACCGCCGACGTCCGTGAACACCAGCACGAGCTCGCCCGACGGACTCGTCAGCACGTCGACGAGGGTCGCGACGTGCGGATGGTCGGCGCGTGCGAAGGCGACCGCCTCGGCGACGGGAGACCGTCCCGCCGAGCCCGACCCGCGCCTCCTGAGCACGACGCGTGACCCACCGGGTGCTTCGGCGAGGATGCGCTCCACCGCACCGTCGAGGCGTCGGGAGAGCACGCGGTAGGGGCCGATCGACTCGTTCGTCATGAGGCGATGGTGTCGTCCCGTGCCGGGCGGCGTCGTCCCGCGGGGGAACACTGTCGACCGTCGACGGATCCGAGTCCCTGGGGAGGATTCGTCGGGACCGCTTACCCCGTATCCTGGTCCACATGGCTCGTCGCACGCCCCCCGAGAACACGTCCCCGAAACCGCCGAAGGAACCCGGCCGTCTCAAGCAGATGTGGCAGGTCTTCCAGATGACCCGCCGCGTCGACAAGACGGCGCTGCCGATGATGCTGCTGGCGTTCTTCGTGCCCGTGCTGCTCGGTGTGGTCGCGGCGCTGCTGCTCACGGGTGGCAACGTGCTCGCGCTGGTGCTCTACATCGTCGTCGGCGTCATGCTCGGATTCCTGCTGCTGTTGATCGTGCTGGGTCGGAAGGCCGAGCGCGCGGCCTACTCGCAGATCGAGGGGCAGCCGGGTGCCGTCGGTGCGGTCATGAAGAGCGGCCTGCGTCGTGCGTGGCGCGCTGCCGAGATGCCCGTGGCCGTCCAGGGGCGCAGTCAGGCCGCGGTGTACCGCGCGGTCGGCCGGCCGGGTGTGGTGCTCGTCGCCGAAGGCGGCGCCGGCCAGACCCGCCGACTCGTCGACGAAGAACGTCGCAAGGTCACGCGCATCCTGCCGAACGTGCCGGTCCACGTGCTGAATGTCGGCCCCGATGCGGACTCCGTGCCCCTCCACAAGCTCGCCGGGCGCATGAACAAGCTCAAGTCGTCCATCAACCGCAACGAGGTGCTGGCCGTCAGCAACCGCCTCCAGTCCCTCGGTCAGAACGGCCTGCCCATCCCCAAGGGTGTCGACCCCTTCAAGGTACGGTCGGGTCGTCCGCGCTGACCCAGGCNGTCGTTCGTCCGTCGGACGTCTCAGACGCGGACGAGGAGCGTCCCGGCGACGCGGTCGTGCAGACCTCGCTGGTCGAGGTCCCAGACGACGGCCGGGATGACGAGCACGAGCAACACCGAGCGCAGGACGGGCCGTCCCACACCGATGCGGCCGCCGGCCATCGGCACGAGACGCATGCCCAGGGCGAGGTGCCCGAGCGAGCCTCCGAACAGCACGAGGAAGAGCATCTGCATGAGCAGGAACACCCCGGTGATGGCGAGGCCCTCGCCACCGAAGAAGAGTGCGGCCACGGCGTAGGCGATCGCCCAGTCGACGGCGAGCCCGGCGACGCGCCGCCCGAGCCGGGCCACGGAGCGCGGGCCCTTCTCGGGCAGCCCCAGCCGCTCGCCCGGCCAGCGCTGTGCCCCGTCGTCGGGGCCGCCCACGGAGGCGGGACGAGAAGGAGGCGCGGTGCGATCGGGCATGTCCCGAGCCTACCGAGGGACCGAGCCGTAACATGCCGGAAACATGAGGGACACCGCAGCGAAACGGCCCCTCCGTAGCCTCGTCGGAGGCTGCGTCCCGCATCCGATCCGTTCCAAGCCCATTGGAGAGACATCTAGATGTTCACTGATTCTTCCGAGGTGCTGAAGTTCATCAAGGACACCGACGTCAAGTTCCTTGACATCCGCTTCACCGATCTTCCCGGTGTCCAGCAGCACTTCAACATCCCCGCCTCCACGGTCGACGAGGAGTTCTTCTCCGTCGGACAGCTCTTCGACGGGTCCTCCATCCGGGGCTTCGCCTCCATCCACGAGTCGGACATGCAGCTCATCCCCGACGTCACGACCGGGTACGTCGACCCGTTCCGCGCCGAGCGCACGCTCGTCCTCGTGTTCGACATCTTCAACCCGCGGAACGGCGAGCTCTACAGCCGCGACCCGCGTCAGGTCGCCAAGAAGGCCGAGAAGTACCTCGCGTCGACCGGCATCGCCGACACCGCGTTCTTCGCCCCCGAGGCCGAGTTCTACATCTTCGACGACGTCCGCTACGAGGTGAAGCAGAACGCCAGCTTCTACAGCGTCGACTCCGAAGAGGGCGCCTGGAACACCGGCCGCGTCGAGGAGGGCGGCAACCTCGCCAACAAGACGGCCTACAAGGGCGGATACTTCCCGGTCAGCCCGGTCGACAAGACGGCCGACCTGCGCGACGACATCAGCCTCAAGCTGATCGACTCGGGTCTCGAGCTCGAGCGTGCGCACCACGAGGTGGGCACCGGCGGCCAGCAGGAGATCAACTACAAGTTCGACACGATGGTCCACGCCGCGGACGACATCCTGAAGTTCAAGTACATCGTCAAGAACACGGCCGAGCAGTGGGGCAAGGTCGCGACCTTCATGCCGAAGCCGCTCTTCGGCGACAACGGCTCGGGCATGCACACCCACCAGTCGCTCTGGAACGACGGCAAGCCGCTGTTCTACGACGAGAACGGGTACGGCGGCCTGTCCGACCTCGCGCGCTGGTACATCGGCGGCCTGCTCAAGCACGCCCCCGCCGTGCTCGCCTTCACGAACCCCTCGATCAACTCGTACCACCGTCTGATCCCGGGCTTCGAGGCTCCCGTCAACCTCGTGTACTCGGCGGGCAACCGCTCGGCGGCCATCCGCATCCCCATCACGGGCACGAACCCGAAGGCGAAGCGCATCGAGTTCCGCGTCCCGGACGCCGCTTCGAACCCGTACCTGGCGTTCGCCGCGCAGCTGATGGCCGGTCTCGACGGCATCCAGAACAGGATCGAGCCGCACGAGCCGGTCGACAAGGACCTGTACGAGCTGCCCCCGGAAGAAGCGAAGAACATCCCGCAGGTGCCCGCGTCGCTCGAGGGTGCGCTCGACGCGCTCGAGGCCGACCACGAGTTCCTGACCAAGGGAAACGTCTTCACCGAGGACCTCATCGAGACCTGGATCGCGTACAAGCGCGAGAAGGAGATCCTGCCCATGGCGCAGCGTCCTCACCCCTTCGAGTTCGAGCTGTACTTCGGCGTCTGATCCGATCCCACCACCGAAGGCCCGCATCCCCCAGGGGGTGCGGGCCTCTCGCGTCGCCGGTGCGAGGTCCTCGGGGAGGCGACCCGCGCCTCCTCGGAGGCACCCGACACCAGGAGGCGCGGCAGCGGACGCAGGACGGGCCGCCTCCCGAGGGAGGCGGCCCGTCAGCCCGTGCCCGACGATCCGGTCAGGCGGGTACGGCGGTCGGCGTCAGCACACGACGCTGGGCCGGCGTGCGACGGCCGCCCAGCGGACGGACCTCCCACCCGGCGGCCGACCAGATCTCGGCATCGAGCACGTTGCGGGCGTCGATCACCACGGGGTTGGCGGCGAGCTCGGCGAGCCCGGCCGCGTCCGCCCCGACGAACTCGGGCCATTCGGTCAGGAGCAGCACCGCGTCGGCGTCCGTCACGGCCTCGGCGGCCGAGTCGGCGAACGACAACGTCGGGAAGCTGCGCTGGGCCGTCTGCGTGGCCTCGGGGTCGACCACGAGCACCTGGGCGCCGCGCAGGTGCAGCGCCGCCGCGACGTTCAGGGCCGGCGAGTCGCGGACGTCGTCGGTGTGCGGTTTGAACGCCGCCCCGAGCACGGCGATGCGCCGGTTGAGCACCGAACCGCCGCAGGCGTCGATCGCCTGGTCGATGACCCGCTGGCGCTGCGCCATGTTGATCTCGTCGACTTGTTGCATGAGCCCGACGACGCGGTGGGCGGACAGCTCGTTGGCCCGGAACATGAGGGCCCGGATGTCCTTGGGCAGGCAGCCGCCGCCGAAGCCGAGACCGGCGTTGAGGAACTTGCGGCCGATGCGGTCGTCGAAGCCGAGGGCGTCGGCGAGGGTCGACACGTTGGCGCCGGCCGCCTCGCACAACTCGCTGATCGCGTTGATGAACGAGATCTTCGTGGCGAGGAACGCGTTGGCGCTGACCTTGACCAGCTCCGCGGTCGGCAGGTCGCACGAGATGACCGGCGTGCCCGTGGCGATGGGCATCGCGTAGACCTGGCGCATCAGGGCCTCGGTGCGGACGTCGGTCCCGCCGAAGACGATGCGGTCCGGACGCAGGGTGTCCTCGACGGCGTGGCCCTCGCGGAGGAACTCGGGGTTCCAGACGAGGTCGGCCGTGATGCCGGTGGGCACGACGCCGGCCACGATCTCGCGCAGGTGCGCCGCCGTTCCGACCGGGACGGTCGACTTGCCGACGATCAGGCCGTCGTGGCTCAGGGCGGCGGCGACGTTGCGGGTCGCCTCCTCGACGTACGAGAGGTTCGCGGCGTGGCTCCCCCGGCGCTGCGGCGTGCCCACGCAGATGAAGTGCACGTCCGACAGGGCGACGGCCTCGGCGAGGTCGGTCGTGAAGGTGAGCCGGCCCGAGCCGACGTGCTCCAGGATGAGCTCGGGCAGGCCGGGCTCGAAGAACGGCACGCGCCCCTCGGCCAGGGCCGCGACCTTGGCGGGGTCGGTGTCGACCCCGATCACGTCGAAGCCCATCTCGGCCATGGCCGCGGCGTGCGTGGCGCCGAGGTAGCCGGTGCCGATGACGCTGATGCGGGGCTTCACCGAGGCGACGTCGGCTGCCGTCTCGGTGGCGGCGGGCTGGGGGGTGGTGGCGTCGTTCGTCATGATGCGCTCCTGGGGATGAGGAAGAGGCGAGGGAAGGGGAAGGTCATGGGGGTCGTCACGGCGAGGGCTGCAGGTCGTAACCCACGTCGCGTCGGGTGATCCCCGCGGTGAAGGCGGCGAGGCTGTCGGACCGCGACGTGAGACGCCAGTCGTTGGTCGAGCGCACCCCGTCGACGACCGTGGTGGCCACGAGGTCGAAGTACGAGAACCCGATGATGTCGTCGTTCGCGGGATCGGCCAGCGCCTCGAAGAGCGAGTTGAACCACTGCGCCTTCTCGCTCGTTGCCGTCGGATCCGACGAGCCACCCGTCTCGCTGGCGCCGATCTCGGCGAGCAGGATGTTCTTGCCCGGTGCGATGGCCCGGAGCTGCTTCAGGGTGGCGCCGAAGGTGCTGTCGAACGTCGGCTTCGACTTGTCGTCGTAGGGCGGGCGGTAGTACCCCGACATGCCCACGATGTCGACGTAGTCGGCACCCGGATAGAGGCTCTCGAGGAAGGCCTGCGTCGTGTGGTCGCTGCCGCCGGTCTTGCCGGTGGCCAGACGGTCGATGCGCGTGGGCGCCCAGATCCAGGCGACCAGGTCGTTCGCTCCCTGCCGTTCGAACAGGTCGTGGACGTGCTGCCAGGCCTTCACGTAGTCGTCCGGCCCGTTGCCGTTGACGGCACCCTTGCTGTTGCCGTAGTCGGTGCTCCAGGGGTACCAGGTGCCGTTCATCTCGTGGTCGAACCGCAGGGCCAACGGCATCCCGTTCGCGACGATGTCGTCGGCGTAGGTGGTCAGGTACGAGTCGAAGCTGCCGTCGATGATCTTCGTCAGGCTGTAGTCGGGCTGTTCGGGCTCGTTGTTGCCGGCCTTGATCGGCTGGGACTCCCAGGTCAGCACGGGCAGCTTGCCCCGCGACCAGGACGACCGGACGGCGTCGGCCCGGAACTCCTGGTCGAAGCCCTGGAAGTAGCCCACCATGTTCGCCTCGGAACCGACGGCCGCCTCCTGCGCGTCGTAGGTCGCCCAGTTGAACGGCGCCTGATCCGTGAAGAGCCCGAAGTAGCGCGACTCCGGATCGACGATCGAAGCGAGGGAGGGCGTCTCGACCGTGACGGGGCCCGTGGCGCCCCCACCGGTCGAACCGTTCGAGCCGGTGCCTCCCGACCCGGAGCCGCCGGACGCACCGTTCCCCCCGCCTCGTCCCCCGGCCGCGGTGCCTGCGGCGCCCGAGCCCGAGCCCGCCCCCTGGCCCGCGTCCGCGGCGGATTGTGCCTGGGCCAGAGCCGACTCGGCGGAGGCGAGCTTCGCCTGGGCCGCGGTCAACTGCCCCTCGGACGTCCAGGCCTGCTGCTGCACGTCGGCCAGGGCGGCCTTGCTCTCGGCGAGCTGCTTCTTGGCGGAGACCAGCTGGTCGAGCAGAGCGGATCGGTCGGCCTTGAGCGACGAGACGTTGATCGACGGGTCGACGCCCGTGACCTCGGTGACGGCGCTGCGGACGATGTTGTCGGACGGCGAGACCCAGATGAGCCACGAGATCATGGCGAGCAGCACCACGACGGCGGTGGCCCCGAGCGCGGTGCGTCGGGCGTTGCCGTGGGAGGTCGCCCACCAGGCTCCCGACTGCAAGTGGACGGGGGTGACGAAGTCCTGCGTCGAGTCAGACAATGAAGAAGACCTCCAGGGCGATGATGGCGGCGCCGATCAGGTACGGGAATCCGGCTTTGGGGTTGAGGCGGCGACGAGGAGGCGCGGGGGCGGAGGCCACGGCCGCGACCGGTGCCGGAGCGGTCGCCCCGTCGGCCTCGGCGGCCAGGGCCGCCTTGCGGCTCTTGACGAGGACCGCTCCTTGTTCGTCGGTCTCGTCGGTCGCCGAGCCGAAGTCGAAGAGCGTGTCGACCCCGGGGTCGACGCCGTCGCGGAACTGCCGTTCGAGGGCGTCGATGGGGGCCTCCTCGGCCACCTCGTCGAGCGCGCCCTGCATCTCGTCGTTCGCCGCGCCTCCTGCGTAAGCCCCGGCCCGGGTACCCCAGCCGCTGGCGTGACCCATGCGGAAGAACCCGATGACCCGGATGGGCATGAGGAAGAACGTCGACACGATGATGAAGACCGGGAGGCGGAAGAAGTCGGAGGGCTTCTCGGCCAGGTGGCGCATCTGGCGGATCGACATGCTGAGGACCGACGAGACCACCATGAGGACGACGATGCTGATGAGGCCCGTCTGCACGCCGTACTCCTCGAGGATGCCGCGGTACAGGTTCACGCCCTGGCCGGTGATCCCTCGGTAGATCCAACCACCGATCACGCCCATGAGCATGAAGGGCAGCACGATGTCCATCGCGAAGAAGAACGCGAGCAGGGGGGCGTGCCCGACCATCCAGGGCATCATGCGGAGGGTGTTGTACTGGCTGCCGCGAGCCCACCGCAGCTGCTGCTTGTAGAGCTTCTTCACCTGGAGGGGGGCGTCCGTGTAGACGAGGCTGGTGTGCTGGTAGACGGTGCGGTAGCCCTCCTTGAGCGTGAGGTTCGTCAGGGTGCGGTCGTCACTGACCTCGAGGAACACGCCCATGAACTTCTCCGTCATGAACTTGTCCATGACCCGCACGAGGATCTCGCGGCGGAAGGCGATCGTGCGGCCCGGCAGGCAGCCGATCTGACCGAGCACGCTCTGCGCCGGCATCGAGTAGAGCGCCCGCGAGTTCTCGAGCCAGTCGGCCCAGCGCGTGATCCAGCTGCGCTCGGGCTCGAGGATGCGCTGGCGGGTGGTGACTCCCCCGACGTTCTCCTGCGCGAACGGGCGGAGCAGCTCGGAGAGGGTGCCCGGCGTCCAGACCGTGTCGGAGTCGACGAGGACGGTGATGTCTCCTCGGCTCAGCTCGGTGCCGATCATGACGGCGTTGCGCTTTCCGGGGATCGGCGTGTGCACCCAGCGGACCAGGGGGCCGAACTCCTCGCAGACGGCCGCGAGCTCGGGGTTGGGCTTGCCGTTGATCACCACGATGATCTCGCCGGGACCCTGTTCGACCATGCGGCCGATCACGTCCCGGAAGAGGTCGAGCGGCTCGTCCACGACGGGGACGACGACGCTGGTGGTGCCGCGGAACTCGCCCGTGAAGGGGCGGTAGCGGCGAGAGAGCAGGACCTTGATGATCCAGAGCACCCAGATGAGGGCGCTGTAGGCGGCGAAGAGGTAGATCTCGGGGTATCCGCCCGCCATGGATCGGATCTGCAGGATGAAGGTCAACACGATGGCCACCTGAGGTGTGAGAAGGGATCGGCTTCCGCAACGCTGGGGAATTGGTCTATCGGGTTGAGGGAATTCTCAGTCACAGGCGGGCGGCTCACAACCACCCCCCGAGCGTGGGTCGAGGATCGGCCGGGTCGGGGTACGTCGAGTCCGACAAGGTGCTGTCGACAGAAGTGCCGACACCCACGAGAGGCCGCGGCTGCCGAACCTCACGGTTCGGTCGGATCGACGGTCCGATGCCGGAGTTTCAGCAGGATTCCGTCAATTGCCCTGATCACGGGCCGCTAATCAGCACGTCCCGCTCAGCTTGCCCAATGGGCAACGAATGACGCCGGAGCCCCGGACGTCGACCGACCCCCACACGTGGGTCACCCATCCGAAATGCGCTGGACACACGGCGCGGGGTACAGGTGGGTCAAACGGGGTACAAGAGAAGAGGGCGCCACGGAGCTCCACCAATCGGGGGCCACGGTGCAACCCGGGCGTGTCGCGCTGTCCCGGGACGATCAGCCGAGGGGTTCGGGGGTCTCTTCGATGCCGTAGAACTCGCGCTCGAACACGGCGCGCGACCGACGGGTGGCGGCGAGGTAGTCCTCTTCGAGGGTGGTGGCGGAGCCCGGGGGGTACTCCATCAGGCGAGCGACGCCCTCGAGTTGACGCCGGTCCCGCGGCAGCACGTCCTGCGTCCGGGAGGTCCAGAGGGTGACCGCCGACCGCGCCCTCGACGCCATGATCCAGGCCTCGTGCAGCCGCCGGGCGTCGTCGTCGGCGACCAGGCCCGCCTCGACGGCCGCGGCGAGGGCGTCCAGCGTCGACGGGGTGCGCAGGCCGGGTACGTCGACCCCGTGCTGGAGCTGCAGCAGTTGGACGAACCATTCGACGTCGCTGAGCGACCCCCGCCCGAGTTTCAGGTGGCGCGAGGGCTCGGCCCCCTTCGGCAGGCGCTCGGACTCGACCCGGGCCTTGATGCGCTTCACCTCGCGGATCTGCTGCTCGGTCAGCTCGGCGGGGTACCTGACCGAGTCGGCGACGACCATGAAGTCGTCGAGGAGGGCCTGGTCGCCGGCCACGGGTCGTGCGCGCAGCAACGACTGGGCCTCCCACGTGAGGGACCAGCGGGCGTAGTAGGCACGGTACGACGACAACGACCGAACCACCGGCCCGTTCTTCCCCTCGGGACGCAGGCCCGTGTCGAGATCGAACGGCACGAGCGCGTCCGAGGTGAGTCGGCTCATCTCGGCGGCCACCGCGAGGGCACGACGGTGGGCCGTCTCGTCGCCCTCGGGAGCCCGGTAGACGTAGAGCACGTCGGCGTCCGAACCGAACCCGAGCTCTTCTCCCCCGTACCGCCCCATGGCGATCACGGCGAACTCGAGATCGCCGGCGTCGCGGCGGGCCAGGGCCAACGCCCCGGTCACCGACGCCGTCGTCACCGCGGTCAGGCCCCGGGCGAGGGTGTCGATGTCGAGGATGCCCAGGATGCCGCCGACGGCGAGCCGGAGGATCTCGCGGCGCCGCGCCTGACGCAGGACGGTCGCCGCCGCGTCGGGCGAGCGATGTCGCGCGAGGGTAGCGGCGGTCTCGTCGAGGAGGCTCGAGAGGGGGCGGGCCCGGAGCTCGGCGTCGTTCTCCAGCCAGGCCGCGGCCTCGGGGATGCGCTCGAGGAGGTCGGCCGCGAAGGTCGACGACGACAGGACGGTCGTCAGGCGGTGGGCGGCCCCCGACGAGTCGCGCAGCATGCGGAGGAACCAGTACGACTCGCCCAGACCGTCGCTCAGGCGCCGGAAGGCGAGCAGGCCGAGGTCGGGGTCGGTGCCGTCGGCGAACCACTGCAGCATCGCCGGCAGCAGATGGCGTTGGATGCTGGCCCGGCGCGAGACGCCGGCCGTCAGAGCCGCGATGTGACCGAGCGCGCCCTTCGGGTCGGCGAACCCGATGGCCGCGAGCCGGGCCGTCGCCTGGTCGGAGCTGAGCGCGAGATCCTCTTCGGGACGGGCCGCGACGGCCGAGAGGAGAGGACGGTAGAACAGGCGCACGTGCAACGTGCGGACCCGGCGCTTGACCCCCTGCCACAGATCGACGAGTTGCGCCGCGCCCGGCGCGAGGCCGGTGCCGCGGGCGAGGACCCGGAGCGCGTTCTCGTCGGTCGGCATGAGGTGCGTGCGCCGCAGCCGCGTCAGCTGGATGCGGTGCTCGA
The DNA here is from genome assembly GCF_014841545.1 of Frigoribacterium sp. CFBP 8751. Classification (NCBI taxonomy): domain Bacteria; kingdom Bacillati; phylum Actinomycetota; class Actinomycetes; order Micrococcales; family Microbacteriaceae; genus Frigoribacterium; species Frigoribacterium sp. CFBP 8751. The sequence goes on along the minus strand of NZ_JACYUB010000003.1, from coordinate 83,802 downwards.
GCAACCGCAGCACGCGGTAGTCGCGGTCGAACTCGGCGGCCTCGGCCCGTCCGACGTATCCCCGCGCGGCCAGGGCGCCGAGCGCGTCGAGCGTCGAGCGCTGGTGCACCCGGTCGTCGGCCTGCCCGTGGACCAGCTGCAACAGCTGGATGGTGAACTCGATGTCGCGTAGCCCGCCGGGTCCGAGCTTCAGCTGCTGGTCGACCTCGCCGGCGGGGATCAGGGCCGTGACCCGTTCACGCATGGCCTGGACCGACTCGACGAAGTTCTCGCGCGAGGCGGCCGACCAGACGAACGGGGCGACGGCGGCGACGTAGCGCTCGCCGAGGTCGACGTCGCCCGCCAGGGGCCGTGCCTTCAGCAGGGCCTGGAACTCCCACCCCTTCGCCCAGCGCTCGTAGTAGGCCACGTGCGACTCGAGCGTCCGGACCAGTGCGCCGTCCTTGCCCTCGGGGCGGAGGTTCGCGTCGACCTCCCAGAGGTCGGGTTCGACGGCGAGGTCGGAGATCGCCCGGGCGGCGTGCATCGCGAGACGGCTGCCGATCTCGACGGCCCGCCCGTTCTCGAGCCCGTCGACCCCCTCGGCGACGTAGACCACGTCGACGTCGCTGAGGTAGTTCAGCTCACGGGCCCCGGCCTTGCCCATGCCGATGACGGCCAGACGGGTGCGCTCGACGTCGGCGGCAGGGAACGGGACCTCGCGTCGGGCCACGTCGACCGCGGCGTCGAGGGCTGCGCCCGCGAGGTCGGCGAGGGCGGCGGCCACCCGGGGCAGGATCTCGACGGGGTCGTCGGCCTCGAGGTCGTACGACGCCAGCTGCAGCAGGTGGCGTCGGTACCTGACCCGCAGGGCGACGCGGGCCTCGTCGCCGGTCAGCCCGGTCGCCGCCCGTCGGACGTCGTCGCGGTACGTCGCGGCCGACGGTGGCTCGTCCAGGGGCTCGAGCAGGACGGTCGCCTCGGAGGGGCGACGCGCGACGAAGTCGGCGAGCCCCTCGGAGGCACCGAGGATCCTCAGCAGGCGCGGGCCGGCCTCGCCGTCGAGCAACTCGACCACGCCGGCACGATCACGCTCGACCGACCGCTCGAGGTGCACCAGAGCCGCGTCCGGCTCGGCCACCGTGGCGAACCACGGGACGAGGTCGCGCACCTGGGGCACCTCGTCGACGAGGCGGTCGAGCCGGTCGCGCCCGGCGCCGAGGTCGGAGAACCCGAGCCGCGCCAGCTCGGAGAGACCGGTCGCGGATCGGGGCATGAGGGCGGGGCGGCCGGTCGGCTAGAGGATCTCGAGGTTCGAGCGCAACTCGAACGGCGTGACCTGTGCCCGGTACTCTTTCCACTCTTGTCGCTTGTTGAGCAGCACGTAGTTGAAGACCTGCTCGCCCAGCGTCTCGGCGACGAGTTCGCTGTTCTCCATGATCGACAGGGCGTGGTCGAGGCTGGCGGGCAGCTGACGGTAACCCAGGGCGCGACGCTCGGCGTCGCTCAGGCCCCAGACGTTGTCCTCTGCCTCGGCCGGCAGTTCGTAGCCCTCTTCGATGCCCTTGAGGCCCGCTGCCAGCATCAGCGAGAAGGCCAGGTACGGGTTCGCGGCGGAGTCGATGGCGCGGTACTCGACGCGGCTCGAGTTGCCCTTGTTCGGCTTGTACAGCGGGACGCGCACGAGCGCGGAGCGGTTGTTGTGGCCCCAGGTCACGAAGCTCGGTGCCTCGTCGCCGCCCCAGAGACGCTTGTAGCTGTTGACGAACTGGTTCGTCACGGCCGTGATCTCGGGGGCGTGCTTGAGCAGGCCGGCGATGAACTGACGACCGATGGTCGAGAGCTGGTACTCGGCCCCCGCCTCGTAGAAGGCGTTGGAGTCGCCCTCGAAGAGCGACATGTGCGTGTGCATGCCCGAGCCGGGGTGCTGGCTGAACGGCTTCGGCATGAACGAGGCGAAGACGCCCTGCTCGATGGCGACCTCTTTGATGACCGTGCGGAAGGTCATGATGTTGTCGGCCGTCGTCAACGCGTCGGCGTAGCGCAGGTCGATCTCGTTCTGACCGGGCCCCGCCTCGTGGTGGCTGAACTCGACCGAGATGCCCAGGTCTTCGAGCATGCGGACCGAGCGGCGACGGAAGTCGTGGGCGGTGCCGCCGGGGACGTTGTCGAAGTAGCCGGCCGAGTCGACCGGCTGGGGGCCGTCGGCGCCGAGCTGGGCACTCTTCAGCAAGTAGAACTCGACCTCGGGGTGCGTGTAGAAGGTGAAGCCGCGCTCGCCCGCCCGGGCCAGCGTGCGCTTGAGGACGTTGCGCGGATCGGCCACGGCGGGCTGGCCGTCGGGGGTCGTGATGTCGCAGAACATGCGTGCGGTCGGATCGATCTCGCCCCGCCAGGGCAGGATCTGGAAGGTCGTCGGGTCGGGCTGGGCGAGCACGTCGGCCTCGTACGACCGGGTCAGGCCCTCGATGGCCGAGCCGTCGAAGCCGATGCCCTCGGCGAAAGCCCCCTCGACCTCGGCCGGGGCGATGGCGACGGACTTGAGGGTGCCGATCACGTCGGTGAACCAGAGGCGGATGAACTTGATGCCGCGCTCTTCGATCGTGCGGAGAACGAAGTCCCTCTGTTTGTCCATGCCACGGCCTTTCTGCTCCGCCACTACGGTAGTGGACATGCCCCGACTCCGCTTGGCGCTCGCGCAGACCAACCCCGTCGTCGGCGACCTCGCCGGCAACTCCGCCCAGATCGTCGAAGCGGCCCGTCGGGCCCGTGCCGCCGGTGCCGACCTCCTCGCCGCGGGCGAGATGAGCGTCACGGGCTATCCGATCGAAGACCTCGCCAGCCGGCCGAGCTTCCTCCAGGCCAGCCGGCACGCCGTCGAGGTGATGGCCGAGACCCTCCAGGCCGAGGGCCTGGGCGATCTGCCGGTCGTGGTCGGCCACGCCGACGGCCCGTTCGAGCCCCGCCTGCTGGGCACGAGCAACGCCCCGACGGCCATCGCGAAGAACTGCGCGAGCGTCCTGCAGGGCGGGCGTGTCGTGACGACGACCGCGAAGTACCACTTGCCGAACTACTCGGTCTTCGACGAGTACCGCGTGTTCATCCCCGGCGACGAGCTGCTCGTCGTCCGGGTGGCCGGCGTCGACGTCGCCCTCGTGATCTGCGAGGACCTCTGGCGCGACGGCGGGCCCGTCGAGCGCGTGCTGCACGCCGACGCAGGCCTGCTCGTCGTGATCAACGCGAGCCCGTTCGTCCGCGACAAGGACGAGGTGCGCCTCCCCCTCGTCACCCGCAGGGCCGTCGAGAACGACACCCTGGTGGCCTACGTCAACATCGTCGGCGGTCAGGACGACCTCGTCTTCGACGGCGACAGCGTGGTCGTCGACGGCAGCGGCACGATCCTGGCCCGGGCCCCGCAGTTCGACGAGCACCTGCTCGTCGTCGACCTCGACCCCGAGCCGGCCACGGACACCGAGCTGCCCGAGGGCATCCGCCGTGTCGAGCTCGAGGCAGCGACCGAGGGGACCGGCGACGGCGCCGGGGGCTCCGGGTCCGACGCGGTCCGCGCCTCCTCGTCCACGATCGAACGAGACGTCGCCGAACTGCCCGACGATCGGCAACAGCTCTGGAACGCCCTGGTGCTCGGCACCCGCGACTACGTGCGGAAGAACGGGTTCCGCAGCGTGATCCTCGGCCTCTCGGGCGGCATCGACTCGGCTGTGTGCGCGGCGATCGCCGCCGACGCCATCGGGGCCGACGCCGTGTACGGCGTCTCGATGCCCAGCCGGTGGTCGAGCGAGCACAGCCGCAGCGACGCCGACGACGTGGCCGAGCGGATCGGCGTGCGGTACTCGACCGAGCCGATCGCCGACCTCGTCACGCCGTTCGAGGACCAGTTGCACCTCACCGGCCTCGCCGCCGAGAACGTCCAGGCCCGCGCCCGGGCGCTCGTGCTGATGGGCTTGTCGAACCTGCACGGCCACCTCGTGCTGACCACGGGCAACAAGACCGAGCTGGCCGTGGGCTACTCGACGATCTACGGCGACTCGGTCGGCGGGTTCGCCCCGATCAAGGACGTCCCCAAGACGATGGTCTGGGAGCTTGCCCGGTGGCGCAACGCCCACGCCGAGTCGATCGGCGAGACCGCGCCCATCCCCGAGAACTCGATCACGAAGCCGCCGTCGGCCGAGCTGCGTCCCGACCAGAAGGACGAGGACTCGCTGCCGCCGTACGAGGTGCTCGACGGCATCCTCGAGGGCTACATCACGAACGCGCTCGGGGCGGCCGACGTCGTCGCCCTCGGCTACGACGCCGACACGGTGGCCGAGATCACGAAGCTGGTCGACCGGTCCGAGTGGAAGCGCCGCCAGGGGGCGATCGGTCCGAAGATCTCGGGCATGGCCTTCGGTCGCGACCGCCGACTGCCGATCANGACGCTCGATCCGGTCAGTCGTTCGCGGCCTCTTCGGCGTCGAGGGCGGCGTTGCGGGCCTTGATCGTCTCGATCGCCCGGGCCGCCTCGTCGCGCGTGGCGTAGGGCCCGGCACGGTCGACGGCGGGCGAGACCTTGCCCTCTTCGACCTCGTGGGTCTTCGTGTTGAACCAGAACTCGGCCATGGTGTCGTCCTCTCGGTGCGGCTGTCGAGAACGCGAGCCCTTCGCGCTCCCCCTAAGCTTGATCGTATGCCCCGGGACTCCCACGGATTCTTGACCCCGGGCCGGCTCTCAGCGCAGCGTCCGGTCCCCCCGTCGATCGCCCGACCCGAGTACGTCGGCAAGGCCGCCCCCGCCGAGTACACCGACGGCGACGTGTACGACGCCGAGACCGTCGAGCTCATCCGCGAGAGCGGACGCATCGCCTCGCAGGCCGTCGACGCGGTCGAGGCCGCGCTCCGCCCCGGCGTCACCACCGACGAACTCGACCGCGTCGCCCACGACTTCGTCGTCGCACACGACGCCTACCCCTCGACCCTCGGGTACCGCGGCTACCCCAAGTCGGTCTGCACCTCGGTCAACGAGGTGATCTGCCACGGCATCCCCGACGACACCGTCCTCGTCGACGGCGACCTGATCAACATCGACATCACGGCCTTCAAGAACGGCGTGCACGGCGACCTCAACCGCACCTTCGTCGTCGGCGAGGGCGCCCCCGAGACCGTCGAGCTGGTCGACCGCACCCGCGAAGCGCTGCGCCGCGGCATCAAAGCCGTCGCCCCGGGCCGCCAGGTCAACGTGATCGGTCGGGCCATCGAGTCGTACGCCAAGCGCTTCGGCCTGGGCGTCGTGCGCGACTACACCGGCCACGGCGTCGGCCGCGCCTTCCACTCGGGCCTGATCATCCCCCACTACGACGCCCCGCAGTACGACGACGTCATCGAGGTCGGAATGGTGTTCACCATCGAGCCCATGCTGACCCTCGGTGGCATCGAGGCCGACGTCTGGGACGACGACTGGACCGTCACCACCCGCGACAAGAGCCTCACGGCCCAGTTCGAGCACACCCTGGTCGTCACCGAACGCGGTGCCGACATCCTCACGCTCTCCTGAGAAAGGACCACCCATGGCACGCACCGCAGTGGGAATCGACATCGGCGGCACAGGCATCAAGGGGGCGATCGTCGACCTCGACAGTGGCGAGCTCCTCTCGGACCGCATCAAGAAGAGCACCCCCGAGGGCGGCGAGCCGGACGCCATCGTCGCGGTCGTCCAGCAGATCGTCGGCGAACTGGGCCTCGACGACGCCTCGGTGCCGGTCGGCGTCTGCTTCCCCGCCGCGATCATGGACGGCAAGACCCTCTCGGCCGCCAACGTGTCGAAGAAGTGGATCGGCTTCGAGGCCGAGAAGCTCTTCGAGACCACGCTCGGCCGGGACATCCACTTCGTCAACGACGCCGACGCCGCCGGCTACGCCGAGACGCGCTTCGGGGCCGCGAAAGACGTGAAGGGCCTCGTCATCATGACGACGCTCGGCACGGGCATCGGCACCGCCCTGATCAACGACGGCGTGCTCATCGTCAACGCCGAGCTCGGGCACCTCGAGATCGGGGGCAAGGACTACGAGACCAAGGCCTCGTTCGCGGCGAAGGAGCGCGACGACCTCAGCTGGAAGCACTGGGCGAAGCGCCTGCAGAAGTACTACTCGCACCTCGAGGCCCTGCTCTACCCGCGCCTGATCATCGTCGGGGGCGGCGTCTCGAAGCACCACGACGAGTTCCTCCCGCTGCTCGACCTGCGGGCCGAGATCGTCCCCGCCAAGCTCCGCAACAACGCCGGCATCATGGGTGCCGCGGCCCTGGCCGCCGACTCGAACCCGGCGTTCTGAGGCGAGACACGACCGACGCGAGAAGACCCCGGGTCAGGAGGCGCGCCTCCTGACCCGGGGTCTCTTTCGTACGAGGCGAATGGGCCGACTGGTACGCCGGGTTCTGTCCCGGTGCCGAAGCACCATGGACGGCCATCTCTCTCGGAACTACGTTGCCGCAGCTCTCCAGCGGTCTACCCGGGGACTCGGCGAGCAGCCTCGTCGTCCCCTCTTTGACCTTGCTCCGGGCGAGGTTTACATAGCCGGCCGGTCACCCGAGCCGCTGGTGGTCTCTTACACCGCCGTTTCACCCTTACCCCGTGTCGCACCCGAGGGTGCGACCCGTGGCGGTCTGCTCTCTGTTGCACTTTCTCGCGGGTTGCCCCGGGTGGGTGTTACCCACCGCCCTGCTCTGTGGAGCCCGGACGTTCCTCGGCGGCGGGTTCGCACCCGCCGACGCGACCGTCTTGTCGACCCATTCGCGTCACCGAGCCTAGCGGTGCCGCGGCCGCCCGTGGTGCCGTGGGGCGAACAGGGCATCGGCAGGGGTCAGATGCCCGATTCGTAGGTGCGGACCAGGACGGCGTTGCTGTCGGGGCAGAGCACGACGTCGTCCTCGGCCGCGGCGCGCACGGCCGCCAGGTCGCTGCCGGTCAGGGCCACGCCGCTGGCGCTCGACACACCGCCGCGCAGCAGGGACGCACCCACGCCGTAGCGGTCGCGCTGACGTTCGTAGAGGGCCAGCAGGTCGGCGGGCACCGTCGCCGCGATGGTCTCGCGGTTGGCGACGACCTCGGCCCGGTCGGCCTCGAGCTCGGCGAGCTTGGCGTCGCGTCCGGTCTCGGCGTCGACGCGGCGGGTGTCGAGCTGGTCGAGCTCGTCCCGGGTCACGGCGGCGACGGCACCCAGGCTCTCGACGCGCTCCATCACCTCGAGCTCGAGGTCCTCCAGGTCGGAGCGACGCTTGGCCAGGGCGGCGAGCTCGCCCTCGAGGGCGGCGACGTCCTTCGTGGACGACGACGACGCGATGCGCTGCTCGTCACGGGCGACGCGCGCCTCGACGACGGCGACGTCGGACTCGATGCGCTTGAGCTCGCTCTGCGCGTCCTCCCACGCGCCCTGCTCGGTCGCGAGGCGGCTGCGCAGGCGCGAGCCGTCACCGTCGAGCGATGCGAGGACGGCGATCTCGGGCAGGTTGGCGCCCTTGTGTGCGATCTGGCGCAGCGCGGTGTCGAGTTGCTGCAGGTCGAGCAGCAGGGCCTGGTGCTCGTAGCTGGCTTTCATCAGGGGCATGGGGACTCTTCTCGGGGTCGGGGGGAGGCGGGGACGGGGCGACGAGGAGGCGCGGGTCGCGAGGTCTCACGGGTCGCGGCCCGGCCTCGTCGCGATGGGCGGCTCGAGGTGCTCACTGCACAACGGCGAAGTCCCACGGGTCGGTGCGCAGGTCGCTGAGGGTGACCTCGACGTCGCGCAGCTCGCGGCGGAGCTGCGCCGCCGCCGTGTCGAGCCAGAGCCACTCGGCGGCCCAGTGCGACACGTCGACGAGGGCGGGGCCCCGACCCAGCCTCATCAGCTCGCGAGCGTCGGAGGCGGGGTGGTGCCGCAGGTCGCTCGTGACGTACACGTCGGCGGCGAGCACCGCCGGGTCGGCCAAGAGCGAGTCGCCGGCACCGGCGCAGAGAGCGACGGTCTCGACGACGTGGTCGGCGTCGCCGGCCACGCGGATGCCGGACGCGGTCGGGGGCAGCACGTCCCCGAGTTGGCGCGCGAGGGCCACGAGGGTCATCGCGTGCGGCAGACGACCGACGATGCCGAGGCCCGTGCCCTCGGTCGTGCCCGGCGTGATCGGGCGCTGCTCGACGAGGCCGAGCTGGTGGGCGAGCACGCGGGACGTGCCGGTCTCGACGACGTCGGCGTTGGTGTGCGCGGCGACGAGACCGCATCCGGCCCGCAGGAGCCGCGCGATGACGGCGCCCTTGGTCGTGTCTTCCGCGACCGTCGAGACGCCGTGGAACAAGAGCGGGTGGTGGACGAGCAAGAGGTCGGCGCCCATGCCGACGGCCTCGTCGACGGTGTCGAGCACGGCGTCGACGGCCAGGTGCACGTGCGTGACGGGCTGGTCGGGATCACCGACGACCAGGCCGGGTGAGTCCCACGACGAGGCACCCGCGAGAGGCCAGAGACGTTCGATGACGGAGTTGACCGAGGCGAGGGTGGACACCTCGACAGCCTAGTCGCGAGCCGTCGAGCGGAACCCCGTGATCATGACCGCGACGATGAACGCCACGACCGCGGCGCCGAGCAGGGCGACGACGACCGAGACCGACGTCGACAGACCCGTCAGGCCCACGGCACGGACGAGGAAGCCCTGCCAGGCGAACGAGCCGAGGTCGCTCAGCAGCAGCCCGAAGCCCAGGACGGTGCCGACGACGACGCCGGCCACGACGCCGATCGGTCCGCGGCGGGCGACGCGCGTCGCGTCGTCGGGGCGGGTCGAGACCGACGCGAGCGCGGTCAGGCCGACGAGGCCGGTCGCGACGGGGACGGCGACGGTCGCGAGGACGGCCGAGGCGACGGCGAAGGCGGGGACGAAGGCCAGCACGACGGCCGCCACGACGACCAGCGCGGCCGTGGCGGCGACCACGAGCGCGAGTGGACGGCGCAGCAGGGGCGGGACGGGGGCGGAGGCGACCGCCTGCGGGGCGGGGGCCGGCGTGGTCGGGGCGACCAGCGCCTCCTGGTCGGCTGCCGCCTGCTCGTCGGGGACCTCGGTCGGGGAGGCTGCGTCGACGCCGAGCCCCTGCGGGCCGGTCGACGTGACGACGACGGGAGAGGAGGTCGAGGCCGAGGCCGAGGCAGCGGCGCGGTCGCCGTCCGAGCCGCGGGTGAGCGGGACGTGCGGTGCGTGGCCGGCCTCGACGACGGGACGGGCCTCACGGATGGCCCCGGGGGCCACGACGGGGACGACCCCGGTGAAGCGGAGGCGGGTGGCCTCGAGTGCGCGGGCCGCCTCGTCCGTGCCGACGCGGGTGATCTCGTCCTCCCACGAGGCGAAGCGCGCGGCCTCGACCTCGCGCAGGGCGAGCTGGGCCTGGACGACGGCCATCAGGTCGATGGTCGCGGTGTCCTCGAAGCGCTTCTCGACCAGGCGGGCGAGCACCTCGTCGTCGAGCGTCATCCGCTCGGGAGGCTGGGGCAGGTCGTCGGGCACCGACACGGCGAGCACCGGCAGCGTGATCGCCGAGGTGTCGACCGAGTGGCGGGCCACGCTCGCGGGCCGGGCCTCGAAGACGTCGGTGGGCACCACGTCGTCGAGGGCGACGTCGGCTCGGTGCGAGGGGATCGAGACGGGGCGGGGCGCGCGGGCCGTCGCGACTTCGGGCGCGGCTTCGGCCTCGGCCTCGGCCTCGGGGACGATCTCGGTCGGCTCGTCGAGGCGGTCGGCGGGGGCCACGGGGGCGAGGGTCTGGTTCACGGGGTGGTGCTCCTGCTGGTCCGGGCGAGCGGAGGACTCGGGGACGGTGTCGTCGAGAGGTGCGACGAACGTCACACGGCGCCGGTGGAACGTGACGTCGTCGTCGAGGGGTGCGATGCCCCCGACGCTCGCGGTCTGCACGTTGTCGGCCATGCTCGGATGGTAGGTGACGAACGGCCTCGCACCGGGCGGACTCGCCGGTCCGACCGGCACATTCCCCGTTCCGGGCCGATCGGCCGACCGCTCGGCGCCCGCGACGATCGGAGCGTCAGGAGGCGCGGGTCAGGTGGGCGAGCACCTCGCGCGCGACCCCGCGCGACCCCAGGCCGAGGTGACCCGACCGGGGATGCACGGCGAGCGTGGCGTCGGGCAGCCCGGCCACGGTGCGTGCCACGAGGTCGAGCGGGTAGAAACCGTCGGCACCCCCGGCCACGACGAGCGTCGGCACCGCGACCTCGCCGAGGCGGTCACCCACGTCGAACGAGTCCTCGGCGTCGAGCGTCACGACCAGGTCGTCGTGCCGGTCGCCGACGACGACGTGGTGCGCCACGCGTCCGAGGCGCCGCAGGGCGTTCGAGGCGGGGACGCCGGTGGTCGTCTGACCGAGCATGGCGGCCGAGGCACCTCGCGCGTCGCCGGCCCGGAGGCGTTCGGCCGTGCGCCGCTGGGCCTCGCGCCCGCCGTCGCCCAACCGGTGGGCCGACGACACGAGGACCAGTCGCCGCACCAGCCCGGGGTGGTCGACGGCCAGCTGCAAGGCGATGCTGCCGCCCGTCGACGTGCCGACCACGTCGACCGGGCCGTCCACGATCTCGGCCGCGGCCCGGGCCACGTCGTCGGCGAGGTCGCTCATCGTGGTGCCCTCGGGCAGTCCACGGCGACGGTCCAGCGTCCACAGGTCGAGTTCGCGGACGAGCGGCGCCGTCTCGAGCCGCAGCAGGGTGCGGTCCCATGCCGAGGGGTGGCGGCGACCCGGCCCGACCCCGGGCAGGAGGATCGTGGGCGCGCCGCTTCCCCGGCGCACGAAGGGCTGGCCCGCCACGGTGCCGCGGGTCGTCGCGGCCCGGCTGGTCACGGTCGACCCAGCCCGCGGAACCGCGTGGGGGCCTCGCCACCCTCGACGAGGTCGACCAGGATCGACCCCACGAGCGGCGTGAACTTGAAGCCGTGCCCCGAGAAGCCCGCCCCCACCACGACGGGGCCGATCCGGTCGAGCACGAAGTCCTCGTCGTCGGTCGTCGTGTACGTGCAGCTGATCGGGTCGGCCGTCTCGGCGTCGACGCCGGGCAGCCACTCCCGCGCGTAGCGCCGCAGCTGCTCGAGCTGCTCGGGGTCGGGCTCGAAGGACCGGCGGTCGGGGTGCACGACGGGGCCGGCTCCGTGCCAGCCCGCCTTGACGCCCTCGCCCGGCGTGAGCATGCCGTAGACGACGCCCGGCCACCACGACTCGGTGGGTCGGTCGGGGTCGGGACGGTGGTTGACGCTCGGCCACACGGCCTGGGGGTCGGTCACGGCGAAGTGCGCGGGCTGCTCCTGCGTCACGGTGAGCCGAGGGAGACGGACGAGACCGCCGACGACGTCCTCCGTCCAGGCACCCGCCGTCACCACCACGCGGCGGGCGACGATCTCGTCGTCGGCCGTGACGACGCGGACGCGCTCGGGCCCTTCGACGTGGAGTCCCGTGACCGGCGTCGACCAGCGCAGTCGCGCCCCGTGGGCCGTCGCGGCCCGGGCGAGGGCCGCCAGGGCGTCGGCGGCCCGGATGCGGCCGCTGCCGGGCACGTGCAGCACCTCGGTCTCGAAGCGCATGCCCGTCCATCGCTCCCCCGCCTCCCGGGCGTCGACCAGTTCGCCGGGGACGCCCGCGTCGACGTGCAGGGCGCGCATCCGACGGAGCATCGCCGGGCGACCGTGATTGACCACACCCACGAGGTCGAGGAGCGGGGTGCCGGTCTCGTCGGCCAGCGCGTCCCACCGCACCCGCGCCTCCTGCACGAGGGCGACGTAGTCGGCGTCGTCGTAGGCGACGTTGAGGTTGCGGGTCGCGCCGTGCGAGGCACCCCGGTGGTGCCCCTGCTCGAACCGCTCGACGAGCACGACCTCGTGCCCGCGCGACGCGGCCTGCCAGGCCGTCGCGAGGCCCATGGCGCCTCCGCCGACGACGACCAGGTCGACGTCGGCGCGGGGCGGACTCGGGTGACCGGACGACATCCCCCGAGCATAGGAGGCGCGGTGCGGACCGGCCCCGCCGGCTCGCGTCCTCGGGGCACGCCCGCCTCCCTGGCCCGCCGACGGGGGCTGCTGCTCTCGCTCCGGGTGCCGGTAGCATCCCTCGACGGCCGCCACGGGATGCGGTGCGCACAGCAACAGGGGGACCTCGTGGACCGACCGAACGACCAGGCGATGCCCGCGGGCCCCTCGGGGACGACACCTGTGTCCGTCGTGGCCGAAGGACTCGTGCAGCGGTTCGGGCCGCTCGAGATGCGCGTCCTGCCCGGCGACTACCCCGCCGGCGCCGTCGACGTGCCGGGAGCCGGCCACCCCGAGATGCTGCGCGTCCGGCTGGGCGCGACCGAGTTCGTCGACCTGGGGCACGACGGATCGCACTGGTTCGCGGTGCCCCTGCGCATCGACGCGTCGGGGCCCACGCCCCTCGACCAGCGGCGACGTGACCCGATCGGCGTCGGTGTCGGTGAGACGACGTCCGTGGTGCTCGACGCGGCCTCGGCCACGGTGCGGCGCTGGGCCGCCCTGGTCCCGCCCGAGTCGCGCCTGGGCACGGCCTGGCCCGCGCCGCAGTCGTTCGCCCCCGGTGCCGTGGCGGGCGTCCCGGCTCCGAAGCGATCGCGAGGCGTGCTGTTCGGGGTGCTGGGAGCGGTCGGGGTCCTCGCCTTCGGCGGGGTGTCCTTCGCCCTCTACCAGGCCAACGGAGGCGAAGGGGGCGTCATCGAGACCGGTTCCGAGCTCGTGAGCGAGCTCACGACCGGGGACTGCTTCGACATGACCGACGGGATCGACGACGACTACCAGACCTTCGTCGACGTGACCGCCTGCGGCGAGGTGCACCACTTCGAGGTGTTCGCCGAACCGGTCCTCGACGACGACGCGTTCCCGGGCGACGACGAGGTCGCACAGCTCGGAGACGACGCGTGCTACGAGGTCTTCGACGACTACGTCGGGTCGACCTGGGAGGACTCGGCCCTCGACTACGGCTGGTTCACGCCGACCGAGGACACCTGGGCCACCGGCGACCGCGAGGTCACCTGCTACCTCGCGACCGCGCCCGAGGGCGAGTCGGCCAGCCTGGCGGGCAGCGGGCGCTGACCTGCGGGGCCGGGGTCGGACCCGCGACACGAACGGGGGCGGCCCCGTCCACCCTCGACCTGGGATGATCGGCGGATGACCTGGCGCAAGCTCCTCAAGGCGTTCCCCACTGTGATCCTGGTGGTCGACATCCTCATCAGGATCGTGTCGGTGGCGGTCGTGCCGCGCAACCGGCGTCCGAGTTCGGCCATGGCGTGGCTGTTGGCGATCTTCGTCGCCCCCATCCCGGGCAGCGTCCTCTACGGCCTGCTCGGCAGCACCAAGCTGCCGAAGGACCGGCGGGACAAACAGCGCGAGATCAACTCGCTCATCCTCGAGAACACCCAGGGGCTCGACAACCGCGTGCCCACCGACACCCAGCCGCCGTGGTTCGGGACGGTGGTCCAGCTGAACCGCACGCTCGGTGCCATGCCCCTGATCCCGGGCAACACGACTCGGCTGCTGCCGGACTACGCCGGATCGATCGCGGCCATGACCGAGGCCGTCGACGCGGCCGAACGGTACGTGCACGTCGAGTTCTACATCTTCACGCGCGACGAATCGACCTTCCTCTTCTTCGACGCCCTCAAGCGTGCCCACGACCGTGGCGTGAAGGTGCGGGTGCTCTACGACCACTGGGCAACGATCCGCAACCCCCAGGGCCGGGTGACGCGCACCTGGCTCCGTGACTCCGGCATCCGTTTCGAGGAGATGCTGCCGTTCCACCCCACCAAGGGCATGTGGCGGCGACCCGACCTGCGCAACCACCGCAAGATCGTGGTCGTCGACGGCGACGTGGCGTTCACCGGCTCCCAGAACATGACCGATCCCAGCTACAACAAGCGCGGCAACATCCGACGGGGCCTGCAGTGGAAGGACCTCATGGTGCGCGTGGACGGGCCCGCCGCGGTCGGCCTCAACGCCCTCTTCATCACCGACTGGTACAGCGAGACCGACGAGCTGCCCACCGACGCCGAGGCCGAGCCGCTCGTCGAACGCCGCACGGGCGACGACGCCTACGAGTGCCAGGTCGTACCCAGCGGGCCGGGGTTCGACGGGGAGAACAACCTCCGGTTGTTCAACGCCCTGGTCTACGGCGCGCAGGAACGCCTCATCATCGCGAGCCCCTACTTCGTGCCCGACGAGTCGATGCTCTACGCCATCACCACCGCGGCGGAGCGCGGGGTCGACGTGCAACTCTTCGCCTGCGAGGTCGCCGACCAGTTCCTCGTCTACCACGCGCAGCGGTCGTACTACGAGACGTTGCTGCGGGCCGGGGTGCGGATCTTCCTCTATGAGAAGCCGATCGTCCTGCACTCGAAGCACTTCACGGTGGACGACGACGTGGCGGTGATCGGCTCGAGCAACATGGACATGCGCTCGTTCAGCCTCAACTTCGAGGTGTCGCTCATGGTGCGTGGAGCGGGCTTCGTCGACCAGGTCCGCGAGATCGAGGCGGACTACCGCGCGAAGTCGCACGAGATCACGCTCGCCGGCTGGCTCACGCGACCCGCTCCCCTCCAGGTGCTCGACAACGTCGCGCGCCTCACGGCGGCGGTGCAGTAGGTCCCTCCTCGCGGCGGCGCGGCCAGGGGCGGTCGGTCGGTGGACGGTGGGCGCGACGAGGGGCAGAGTGTCGGCATGGACCAGAAGGAACACCTCAGCCGGTACCTGACCCGTTCGCGCGACGACCTGGTGCGCAAGCTCGACGGACTGTCGGAGTACGACGTCCGTCGACCGCTGGTGCCGAGCGGCACCAACCTGCTCGGGCTGGTGAAGCACGTCGCCACCGTGCAGCTCGGCTACCTCGGCGACGTCTTCGGGCGGCCGAGCGGCATCGAGACGCCGTGGCTGACCGACGAGAGCGAGCCCGAAGCCGACCTGTGGGCGACACCCGACGAGAGTCGGGCCTTCGTCGTCGACCTCCTGCAGCGGTCCGACGCGCACGCCGACGAGACGATCCGGGCGTTGCCGCTCGACGCGCCCGGCGACGTCCCCTGGTGGGGACCCGACCGCCGTGCCGTCACCCTGCACCAGATCCTCGTGCACCTGACCGTCGAGACCGCCCGGCACGCCGGCCACGCCGACGTCGTCCGCGAGCTGATCGACGGCGGCCTCGGCAACGGTCCCGCCGATCCCAACCTGCCCGACCGCGACGCCGACGGATGGCGTCGACACCACGACCGTGTGGAGGCCGCCGCCCGCGCCGCCGGCCGCTGACCGTCGCGCGACGGATGTCGTCGAATCGTGACGTCTCGGCAAGCTCGCAGGAGGCGCCCCTCGCGGGGTCCGGGTCGGGAGCGTAGCGTCGCCGGGGTGATGCCTCCCTCCGCGAGAACCGTCGGCGAACTCAGGCGCTCGGGCCACGTCCCGAAGCCCCTCCGCACCGAGATCCGAGACAACCTGCTCGACGCCCTGAGAGAGGGCCGCGACCCCTGGCCAGGACTCCACGGCTTCGAGTCGACGGTCATCCCCCAACTCGAACGGGCGTTGATCGCGGGCCACGACATCGTCTTGCTGGGTGAACGCGGTCAGGGCAAGACCCGCCTGCTGCGGACGCTCGCGGGTCTGCTCGACGAGTGGTCCCCGGTCATCGAGGGGTCCGAACTCGGCGAGCACCCGTTCGAGCCGATCACGAGCGAGAGCCGTCGTCGAGCCGCCGACCTCGGTGACGACCTGCCGGTGGCCTGGCGGGGACGCGAGGAGCGCTACGTCGAGAAGCTCGCGACGCCCGACACGAGCGTCGCCGACCTGATCGGCGACGTCGACCCGATGCGCGTGGCCGAGGGACGCAGCCTGGGCGACCCCGAGACGATCCACTTCGGGCTCATCCCCCGCGGCCACCGAGGCATCGTCGCGGTCAACGAGCTGCCCGACCTCGCCGAGCGCATCCAGGTGGCGATGCTCAACGTGATGGAGGAGCGCGACATCCAGATCCGCGGGTACGTCCTGCGACTGCCCCTCGACGTGCTCGTCGTGGCCAGCGCCAACCCCGAGGACTACACCAACCGCGGACGGATCATCACGCCCCTCAAGGACCGCTTCGGCGCCGAGATCCGGACGCACTACCCGACCGAGCTGGCCGACGAGGTCGCGGTCGTCCGCCAGGAGGCCGACCTCGTCGCCGAGGTGGCCGACCACCTCGTCGAGATCCTCGCCCGGTTCACCCGCGCCCTCCGTGAATCGCCCTCGGTCGACCAGCGCAGCGGCGTCAGCGCCCGGTTCGCGATCGCCGGCGCCGAGACCATCGCGGCCGCGGCGCTGCATCGCGCAACCCGGCAGGGCGAGGACGAGGCCGTCGCTCGCCCGATCGACCTCGAGACGGCCGTCGACGTGCTCGGCGGCAAGATCGAGTTCGAGTCGGGCGAGGAGGACCGGGCCGAGGAGGTCCTCGAACACCTGCTGCGGACGGCGACCGCCGAGACCGTCCGTGCCCACTTCCGCGGGCTCGACTTCGACGCCCTCGTCGACGCCCTCGAGTCGGGCGTCATGGTGACGACCGGTGAGCAGGTCACCGCCCGGGACTTCCTGGCCGGGTTGCCCTCGCTCGGTGAGGACGACCTCTACGACCGCGTCGCCGAACGCCTCGGCGCGACGACCGACGGCGGTCGCGCCGGGGCGATCGAACTGGCGCTCGAGGGCCTCTTCCTGGCCCGGCGCGTGAGCAAGGAGAGCGGCGACGGTGAAGCGGCCTACGGGTTCTGAGGTGCGACGTGGCTAGGGCGAACCGGCGGTTGCACCGGGCCGCGCGGTACCAGAGGTACGCCGACGGTCCCGACCCGCTCGCGCCTCCTGCCGACCTGTCCGAGGCGCTCGATGCCGTCGGGCGCGACGTCATGGCCGGTTCGAGCGCCGAGGCGGCACTCCGCGAGTTCCTCCGCCGCGGGGGCCGCGACCGGACCGGTCTCGACGACCTCGCCCGGCAGGTCGCCGAACGCCGGCGGGCCCTGACCCGGGACCACCACCTCGACGGCACGTTGCAGGAGGTCCGCGAGCTGCTCGACCGGGCCCTCAGGGCCGAACGCGCCCAGCTCGCCCGCGACGTCGACCTCGACGACGGCGACCGCGCGCTGGCCCAGCTCCAGCTCGACAGTCTGCCGCCGTCCCCGGCCGGCGCCGTCGCCGAGCTGTCGGACTACCGCTGGCAGAGCGGTGAGGCGGGTCAGGCGTACGAGCAGATCAAGGACCTCCTCGGTCGCGAACTGCTCGACCAGCGGTTCGCGGGGATGAAGGGTGCCCTCGAGAACGCGACCGACGCCGACCGCGAGGCCGTCGCCGAGATGCTGCGCGACCTCAACGCATTGCTCGACGCGCACGCCCGTGGCGAGGACTCTCCTGAGCAGTTCGACGACTTCATGGCGAAGCACGGCGACTCGTTCCCCGAGCAACCGGGCGACGTCGACGAGCTGATCGACGCCCTCGCCGCGCGGGCCGCGGCCGCCCAGCGGCTGCGCAACTCGATGACGGCCGAGCAACGGGCCGAGCTCGACGCCCTGGCCCGACAGGCCTTCGGCTCGCCCGACCTGATGCAGCCCC
The DNA here is from genome assembly GCF_014841545.1 of Frigoribacterium sp. CFBP 8751. Taxonomy (NCBI): domain Bacteria; kingdom Bacillati; phylum Actinomycetota; class Actinomycetes; order Micrococcales; family Microbacteriaceae; genus Frigoribacterium; species Frigoribacterium sp. CFBP 8751. The sequence continues at coordinate 66,208 of NZ_JACYUB010000003.1, read as the reverse complement.
TCGAACAGCTCGACGGCACACTGCGATCGCTGCGACCCGGGCAGGACTGGAGCGGCTCCGAAGGCCTGGACGGCGAACAGGGCCTCGGGCTCGGCGACGGCACGGGAGTCTTCCAGGACCTCGCCGACCTCGACGCGCTCGCCGAACAACTGGCCCAGCAGTCGCGCGGCTCCTCGCTCGACGACGTCGACCTCGACGCCCTGCGCCGCCAACTGGGCGAACAGGCCGCCGTCGACGCCGCGGCCCTGCGGCGGCTCGAGAAGGCCCTCCGAGACTCGGGTGCCCTCCGCCGTCGCGCCGACGGTACGCTCGCCCTGACTCCGCGGGCCATGCGACAGCTCGGCAAGAACTTGCTGCGCGACGTCGCGGCCAAGATGTCGGGACGAGCCGGGAGGCGCGAGTTGCGGTCCGCGGGAGCCCCCGGCGACCGCTCCGGCGCGAGTCGCGAATGGGCCTTCGGCGACACCGAGCCGTGGGACGTCACCCGGACCATCACGAACGCGGTCACGCGGACCGCCGCCGGCGGCGGCCGCACCGACGGCGGGGTGCGGATCGAGATCGGCGACGTCGAGGTGCACGAGACCGACGCCCGGACGCAGGCCTGCGTCGCCCTGCTCGTCGACACGTCGTTCTCGATGGCGATGGAGGACCGCTGGGTGCCGATGAAGCGCACCGCCCTCGCCCTGCACACCCTGATCACGTCGCGCTTCCGCGGCGACGACCTGCAGCTGATCGGGTTCGGCCGGTACGCCGAGGTCATGCCGATCGAGCAGCTCGTCTCCCTCGACGCGAAGTGGGACAAGGGTACGAACCTCCACCACGCCCTTCTGCTGGCGAACCGGCACTTCCGTCAGCACCCGACCGCGCAACCCGTCCTGTTGATCGTCACCGACGGCGAGCCGACCTCGCACCTGGAGCCCGGCGGTGAGGTCTTCTTCGACTACCCGCCGCACCCCGTGACGATCCTGCGGGCCGTGGAGCAACTCGACGTGGCCCGCCGCCTCGGCGCGCACACGACGTTCTTCCGACTCGGCGACGACCCGGGGCTCGCCCGCTTCGTCGACGGGATGGCCCGGCGCGTCGACGGCACGGTGACCGCCCCCGACCTGGACGACCTCGGGGCGGCGGTCGTCGGGTCGTACGTCAGAACACGGGCCACGGAACCGCCGGCATAGGGCCGTGCGGCTCGGGGAAGACGGGCGACGCGAGGAGGCGCGCGCAGCGGTCGTCGAGCGCCTCGAGTTCGTCGGGGGTGAGGAGAGGAGCCAGGGTCGAGCCCAGCGAGCCCGAGAGGGCGGATCGGACGCGGCCGACCCCGTCGACCTCGTCCGCGGTCAACGGGTCGCCGATCCACCCCCACAACACCGTGCGCAGCTTGTGCTCGGCGTGGAACGTGAGGCCGTGGTCGACGCCGTACCGTCGCCCGTCGGGCAGCGCGAGCACGTGGGCGCCCTTGCGGTCGGCGTTGTTGACCACGACGTCGAACACGGCCATGCGGCGGAGCGCCTGGGTGTCCTCGTGGATCAGGGCGACCGGTCCGTCGTCGCCGTCCCCCTCGAGGACGAGACGCCATCCGTCGTCGGGCAGGTCGTCGGCCGGCACGAGGTCCACCGCGTCCTGCTCCGGGTCGACGTCCTGCCAGAGCTGGACCATGCCTTCGCCGAGCGGACCGTCACGGAGCCAGGTGCGCGGGACGACCCCCCAGCCCAGGGCCTCGGAGACGAGGTAGGCCGCGACCTCACGGTCGGCGAGCCTCCCGTCGGGGAAGTCCCAGAGCGGCCGTTCGCCGGCGACGGGCTTGTAGATGACCGACACGTCGCCGAGGCGGGCCAGGAAGGACGCGTTGGACGCCGTGCGGATGCGACCGGTGAGCTCGAGCTCGACGTCGTCGGACGGAACCGCGTCGGGCACGTCGGCCGGCGCGTCCTCGGTCGACGCCGAGGACATCAGGCCTCGCCGGACAGGATGCAGACGTGACCCTCGGGGTCGATCGGCTGGCCGCAGAAGGGGCAGAGGGGCCGGCCGGCCCCGACGATCTCGAGGGTGCGCGCCGCGAACGCCCGCGCCGTGCCGACGGGGATGCGGACGACCATGACCTCGTCGGGCTCGAGCTCGGCCTCGTCGGCCTCGGTGTCGTCGTCGACCTCGACCAGCGGGAACGCCTCGATGACGACCTGGGCGGTGGAAGGGTCCCAGCCGAGACTGAGGGCCCCGGCCCGGAACTCGGGTTCGACGGGCTGGTCGAGCGGCTCGTTGTCGACGAGCTCGACCGGGATGCCGGTGGGCACGCTGACCGGGTTGCCGTCGGCGGCCATCACCTGGTCGAGGATCTCGTCGATCTTCTCGGCGAGGGCGGCCGACTGCATCTTCTCGAGGCCGACGCTCGTGACGCGAGCCCCGTCACGGGCCTGGAGGTAGAACGCACGGGAACCGGGACGACCGACGGTCCCGACGACGACTCGGTCCGGCCAGTCGAAGGTGTGGACGATGGAGGGCATGCCGCGAGTCTACGAGCGCCCCGCCGACGACGCTCAGGTCGCGGGAGGCTCGTCGCCACCGGCCGCGCCGCTCGCCGGACCCGCGCCTCCCCCGACGGCGGCGTCGGCGGCGCGAGCCGCCTGCCGCAGCCACGAGAGGTCGCCCGAGTCGGTGTTCGTCGCGACGACGTCGGGTCGGTTCGGCCCGTACCGGACGATCGACACCGAGGCCGGGCCGACGCTGATGCGCTGGAACAGGTCGAGGTGCATGCCGTAGGCGTCGGCGAGGATCGACTTGATGATGTCGCCGTGGCTGACCGCGACCCACACGGCACCCGGACCGTGCTCGGCCTCGAACGCGGCGTCGTGACGACGGACCGCGGCGACCGCCCGGGCCTGCATGGTCTGGAGCGACTCGCCACCGGGGAACACCGCGGCCGACGGCTGGTTCTGCACGACCGACCAGAGCGACTCGCCCGCGAGCTCCTTGAGCGGCCGACCCTGCCAGTCGCCGTAGTCGCACTCGGTGATGCCCCGGTCGATCGGCGTCGCCGGCCTGCCGGACTGGCGGTCGAGGATCGCCCTCGACGTCTGACGGCAGCGCTCGAGGGGGCTCGACACGACGCCGACGAGCGGCACGACCGCGAGCCGCTCGGCCGTCCGCCGCGCCTGCTCGCGTCCGACGTCGTCGAGCCGGACGCCCGCCGTCCGTCCGGCGAGCACGCCGCTCGCGTTGGCGGTGGTGCGTCCGTGCCGGACGAGGACGAGGGTGGCCATGCCCCGAGCCTAGACACCGACGCTCGCGGCGGGAGCGCGACCGCCCCCGTGTGCACCCAGGACGACGAGGAGGCGCGGTGCCCGTGTCCCGGCACCGCGCCTCCTGCGGTCTCCCGCCCGGCGGTCGGCGTGACTACGCCGAGGCGGCGGAGAGCGCCTCGACGAGCGGGGTCGTCGGGCGGCCGATCAGACCGGAGAGGTCGCCGCTCGTGTCGGCGAGCAGCCCGTCGCGGATGTTGCCGTCGAGGGCGACGACGAAGCCGACCGTGCCCTCGTCCAGACCGAAGCCGCGCAGGCGCTCGGCGTGCTGTTCGGGCGTGAGCGACTCGTAGCGGACGGGTCGGCCCGTGACGGTCGTGAGCGCCTCGGCGAACTCGTCGAAGTCCCAGGCGTGGTCGCCGGACAGCTCGAAGGTGCGGCCGGCGGTCGACTCGTCGAGGGCCGCGACCGCGGCGGCCTCGGCGTAGTCCCGACGGCTGGCGCTGGCGACGCGGCCCCTGCCCACGCTCGCGGCGACCACGCCGGCGTCGCGGGCGGTGGCGATCTCGCCGACGTAGTTCTCGGTGTACCAGCCGTTCCGCAGCAGCGTGACGGGGACGCCGGAGGCGGCGAGGTGCTCCTCGGTCGCCTTGTGCTCGGGCGCGAGGATCAGGGGCGAGGTCGAGGCCGCGAGGACGCTCGTGTAGAGGATGCGGGCGGCCCCGGCGGCTTTCGCGGCGTCGATCACGGCGGCGTGCTGCGGGACGCGCTGGCCCACGGCGTCGCTCGAGATCAGGACGACGACGTCGCCCGCGTCGATGACGGCCGCGATCGTGTCGGGTCGGGTGTAGTCGAGCTCGGCGGTGCGGATGCCGCGCTCGGCGAGGTCGGCCAGCTTCGAGACGTCGCGCGACGTGGCGACGACGCTGTCGGGGGCTGCGCCGCGAGCGAGGAGGGAATCGACGACGAGGCGGCCGAGCTGACCGGAGGCGGCGGTGACGATCGTGGACATGGTGTTCCTTTCGGTTGCGTGCCCGGAACAACGACGACGATCCACTGGGACTTCCCATCTGCAGGTACGCACCTTTTCGTAAGCTACTGACGTGGACGTCGGAATCGTGAATGCTGCCCGCCCTGCCCCCTCCGGTCGTTTTCCGGCGGAGTGCCCGAGCCGCGTGGTGCTGACCCACGTGACGAGTCGGTGGGGCGTTCTGATCTTGTTGGCGCTGGAACGCGGGCCGATGCGGTGGGGCGAGTTGCGACGCGAGATCGAGGGCGTCAGCGAGAAGATGCTCGCCTCGACCCTGAAGACCCTCGAGGCCGACGGCATCGTCCATCGCGCCGCCCAGCCGACGATCCCGCCGCGGGTCGACTACTCGCTGACCGAGCGCGGCACCGACCTCGCCGCCCGTCTCGTGCCCCTGATGGACTGGATCCTCGACAACGCCGACGAGATCGTCGCGGGCCGGTGAGCGATCGGTCGACCGATCAGGACGACGCCCCCGCTGCCAGGTACGTGGACGCGAGGTAGGCCGTCGCACCCACGATGAAGACGACGAAGATCGGCATCGCGACCAGCAGGAACGTCCTCTCGCGGGGCGGGACGTAGGCACTCGACTTCCGCAGGGTCGACGCGAGCATCCCGACCCCGAGGCCGGGGAAGAGCAACAGCGCGAAGGTCGGCAAGGAGTGTTCGACGCCGTGTCGCCGATACGGCGTGGTCGTCCACACCGGGACCTGGGTCCAGACGAAGACGACCAGGCCGAGCGAGACGACGATGCCGACGACGAGGGCCACGCGCATCCACCGGACGAGCACCCGCCCCCGAGCCACGTCGTCGTCCGTGAGCGGCACCGTACGGGGCGTGCCGTCGGGCCGGGTGGTCTGAAGGTCGATGGTCACGTGGTGATGCTAGCGAGTCGGGACGGACCGGTCTGCTCTTCCGCCTCGACTCGCCTGCACGGGCGTCCGCCCATGGCCACCTGGTTGAGTTCGTCCTGACGACCGACGCGACGAAGGGGCAGGCAGCACATGGGCATCTCGGAGAAGGACTACGACGTGGCCGTCATCGGGGCCGGTCCGGCGGGCACCGCGGCAGCCCTGCGGGCGGCCGGGCTCGGGGCTCGCGTCGTCGTCCTCGAAGCGGGCCGCGAGGGCGGCACCTGCGTCAACACCGGGTGCGTGCCCACGCGGGTGCTGGCCAAGACGGCCCGGCTGATCCGCGAGACCCGACATGCCGACGTCTACGGCGTCGACGTCGAGCCCCCGACGATCGACTGGGCGTCGACCGTTGCGCGCGTCCGGGAGCGCGTCGACAAGGTCCGGTCGATCAAGCGGGAGGCCGAGCGGTTCGGGGCCGCGGGGGTCGAGCTGGTCCACGAGGGCCGGGCCCGGTTCGTCGACGACTCGACCCTGGTCCTCGACAGCGGGCGGACGATCTCGGCGGCGTCGATCCTGGTCTGCGTCGGCGGGCACTCGCGCCGTCTGCCGATCCCGGGCGGCGAGCTGGCCACCGTGCCCGAACACGTCCTGGACCTGCCGACCCTCCCCCGGCGGGTGGCCGTGATCGGTGCGGGCAACACGGGCGCGCAGCTCGTCACCGTGTTCGACGCGTTCGGCAGCGCGGTCACGCTCCTCGACCTGGCGCCGCGGGTGCTGATGGCGTCCGATGCGTCCATCTCGGAGGCGGTCTCCGCGGCGTTCGTCGAGCAGGGCATCGACGTGCGCACCGGGATCGACGGCGTCGAGGGCCTCGCCCGGGCCGACGACGGGTCGATCACCCTGACCTGGCGGCAGGACGACGGGACGTCCTCCGCCGACTTCGACGTCGTGGTCATGGCCACGGGGTGGCCGGCCGACGTGGAGGACCTCGGTCTCGAGACGGCCGGCATCGAGGTGGAGCACTCGTCGATCCCCGTCGACCGCTACTTCCGGACCGTCGTGCCGCACGTGTTCGCCGTGGGCGACGCCAACGGCCGCGACATGCTGGTCCAGGCCGCCCAGTTCGAGGGCGAGGCCGCCGCCGAGAACGCCGTCCTCGGCGCCAACCGCCGCACGCCGCACCACCTCCTGCCGGCCGGTGGGTTCACCGACCCGGACTACGCCGGCGTCGGCCTCACCGAAGAACAGGCCCGTGAGGCGGACGAGTCGTGCGTGGTCGTCACGATCCCGTACTCGACCGTGGACCGGGCCGTGATCGACGATCGCGAGACGGGGTTCCTCAAGCTGATCGCCGACCGTCGGCGCGAACTCGTGCTCGGCGCCCATGCCGTCGGCGAGAACGCCGTCGAGGTGGTCCAGGCGGTCACCACCGCCATGGCCGGCGGTGTCGACGTCGCCACCCTGGCCGAGGTGCGCTTCGCCTATCCCACCTACAGCGCGGTGATCGGCATGGCGGCCCGGGCCGTGCTGGCGGATCGCACCGCGCTCTAGGAGCAGGTCGGTGGTGGTCATCGTGGCACGATGGATCACCCGCCCCCACCGAAAGCCACGATGCGCCTCCTCCTCATCCGCCACGGCGAGACCGCCGACAACGTCGCCCGCACCATCGGCTCGCGCCCCCCGGGCCCGCCGCTCTCTCCGCTCGGTCGCGAACAGGCCGCCGACCTCGCGACGACCCTGGCCCACGAACCGATCGTCGCCGTGCACTCGTCGCGCCTGCGCCGGGCCGGCGAGACCGCCGTGATCGTCGCCGACGGCCTCGGGCTCCCTCACCACGAGGTGGACGGTGCCCACGAGATCGACGCCGGCGACCTGGAGGGGCTGCCCTACGCCGAGGCCCTGCCCCGGTACGCCGGCACCATGCAGAGGTGGTGGACCGATCCGGAGGCGCGCATCCCGGGAGGCGAGAGCGGCACCGAGTTCACGACCCGGTTCCGTGCGGCGGTCGATCGGGTCGTCGCCGCGACACCGGCCGACTCGACCGCGGTCCTCGTCTCGCACGAAGCCGCCATCTGCGTCTGGGCGGCGGACACCGCCCGCAACCTCGACGCCGCGTTCAGTCGCACCCACGGGCTCCGCAACACCGGCTCGGTCGTCCTCGAGGGCTCGACCGAGGGCGGCTGGGTCGCCGTCTCGTGGGACGGCGAACCCCTGGCGCACTGAGCCGCGCGTCCGACGACCAGACCGCAGCGCGCCTCCTACGGGCCGCCGAGCCAGTGGTCGATGCGGTGGTGGTCCGGGCGGAAGCCGTTCTGGACGCCCCACAGCACGGCCTGCGTCCGGCTCGTCGCGCCGATGCGTCGGTAGACCGATCGGATGTAGGACTTGACCGTGTTCGGGCTGAGGTAGGTGAGCGCCGCGACCTCGGCGTTGCTCTTCCCCTGGGTGATGAGGGCCAGGATCTCGGACTCGCGGTCGGTGATGCCCTCGCGGCGGCCGGGCCAGTCGAGGCCCGGCGCACTCGGTGCCCGCCCCCGCACCTCGCTGACGACCCGTTCGCCCCGGTGGACCGCCTCGAGCGCCTCGACCAGTTCGCGGGCGCCGAGGGTCTTCGAGAGGTACCCGTGCACGCCCTGCGCGAGAGCCGACTCGACGAGCTCGGGGTGGAAGTTCCAGGTGTAGACGACGACCTTGCCGGCTGCCGGGTTGGCGACCAGTTCGGCGAGCTCGTGGTGGTCGGACTCCGGCTGGGCGAACGAGTCGTAGAGGACGACGTCGACCCGGTCGGACAGGGACGTCGTGGCGTCGATCTCGGCGACAACGACCCTGTCGCGGTAGCGGTCGAACATGTGGGCGAGACCGGCGAGCACGACGTCGTAGTCGTCGACGAGTGCGACGGTGATCGACCGGGTCGGAGCGAGGGGCATGAGGACACCATCCCACCCCGAGGGGTGTGCCGCCACACCTCCAGGGGTGGTCTGCTGGGTCCTGCGACACCACGGCACCGACGGTGCCGGTCGCCCATCTCTCCCGGAAGGAGAACACCATGATCGGTCTCATCATCAGCTTGCTCGTCGTCGGCCTCATCGCAGGGTTCATCGCCCGCGCGGTCGTCCCGGGTCGCCAGAGCCTCTCGATCGCCATGACGATCCTGCTCGGCATCATCGGTTCGTTCGTCGGCGGGTTCCTCGGCTTCCTGCTGTTCCAGCACGACCCGACGGACGGGTTCTTCCAGCCCGCCGGCATCATCGGCTCGATCATCGGCGCGATCGTCGTCCTCGTGATCTGGGTCGCCGTCTCGGGTCGCCGCAGCGCCGCTCGCCGCTGAGCCCCGGTCGCCGCCGGGGTGGCTGTGCCACGGCCGCCCCGGGTCGCACCGACGCAGGAGCACGCGCACCGCACCGTCGGACCGACCCGATCGGTACTCGCCCCCGGGTCAGGACGCGAGCGAGCGGCGGAGTGTCCGGACGATCTGCGCGCGGGCGGCACGACCCGATCGGGTGGGCAGCAGCGGGTAGGCGTGCACGTCGCCCTCCCCTTCGTGCCACTCGAGCTCGACGCCGGCCGCCGCGGCACGGTCGCGAAGGAGGTGCGCGTCGGGGTTCAGGACGTCTCGCGTCCCCGTGAACACCGTCACCGGGCCCAGCCGCGAGAGGTCGCCGAACAAGGGGCTGACGACGGGGTCGCGCAGGTCGAGCTCGCCCCGCCAGTGCTCGGCGAGCACGCGTCCGCCGGGCGTCCCGAGCCACGGGTCGGACGGCTGCACCTCGGGGATGCGGGGGTTGCCCCAGGTCAGGTCGAGCGCGGGGGCGATCAGCACCGTGCGGGCGACGACGACGCCCGCGTCACGCAACGACAGGGCGGCCGACAGCACGATCTGGCCGCCGGCCGAGTCCCCGGCGAGGGCGACCGGGCCGTCTGCCGACGCGACCAGGTCGAGGATGCCGACCCGCGCCTCCTCGGCCGTCCCGTACGGGACCAGCGGGTAGATCGGCAGGACGACCGTCGTGCGGACCTCGGCGGAGAGCTGGGCGGCGAGGTGCCAGTGCTGCGACACGATCTCGCCCACCCAGCCGCCGCCGTGGGCGTATACGACGGTGCCGCGCGACGCACCGTCACGCCGCGTGATCGTGTAGACCGGCCAGCCGCCGCGCTGCTCGACGTCGACCCGGACGTCGTCCCGGAGGACGGCAGGCGGGCCGTACGATGCCGGCCGGAGGGACGCCCGTCGGATGCGCCGACGCGCCCCGGCCTCGGTGACGAAGGCGCGGTTCGCCCCCGTCGCCCGCAGGAACGCCGGGACCGCCGCCCGGGGCAGGACGAACCTCGCGGCGAGGGGCACCCGGACGGTGTCGCGGGAGGCGCGGGAGGGCATCCGAGGGAGGCGCGTGGTCACGGCCGCGACGATACCCCGGCTGCCGCCCGGGTGAGTGCCGATCAGCGCGCCGGCGCCGGACCGGATTCGACCGTCACGGCACCAGGCAGATCGTCGTGATGTCGACCGTCGGCCCGGCCCGTACATACGACCACCGCTCGAGCCAGTCGGCTTCGGGGACGATCTGGTCGAAGTCGACCAGGTCCTGCTCGGCCCCGATCCCCTCGCTCGACCAGAGCTCGCGCACGCCGTCGAGGTCGGTGCGGGTGCCCGGCAGCACGTGGACCCCGTCGGGCAGCAGTGGTTCGCCGGACGCGTCGACGAGGCCGTCCGCGGAGTACGAGTAGCTCCACACGACCCCGGGATCGTCGTTGTCGAGGAGGCACTCCTCGCTGTACGCCCGGACGGTCGAGCCGTCGGCGCGCAAGCCCTCGGTCGGATCGCCGCCGAGGGCTCGGACGGTGTCGTCACCGAGCGCGCGTAGCTCGTCGCCGGCCTCCTCGCCCGTGTACCGCTGCTCGGCCACGGACGGCGGCTGCGCCGTCCGGTACCGGTCCGCCGCCACCGAGGAGAACTGCAGGACGACGGCGAGTCCACAGGTCACGAGTCCGACCACGAGCACGAGGGTGGCCACGACGAAGGCCACGCCCGAGAGCGACGGGTCGCGGCGCCGGGCGCGCACCTGCCCGACGAACGCGACCAGCGGCACGCCGACGCCGATCGCGGCACCGACGACGAGCCACCCGGTGAGGCCGAAGCCGCCCGTCGGATCGTCGGTCGGCTCGAGGAGGCGCGACAGGACGGCCGTCAGCTGCACGATCCAGCCCACGACGAGGGCCACCGGCAACGTCAGGGCGACCGCGACGCCGCTGCCCCGACCGGTCGTCGTCGTGTGCTCGGTCGCTGCGCCCTCGACCTGCGCCCCGTCGACCGGCTCCTGTGGTCGTCCGTCCATCCCAGCCCCCTGTCGACGTCCTCAGCCCATCCTGGTCCATCGAGACGAAGGACTGCGGGACACTCCTCCTGACCGGCGTGGGTCGCGACGACCACGTCGACGTGGCCCGGCGACAACCGGTCGGACACCCGGCGACCGCCGCGACGACGACCCCCGACAGGTCACCTGACGTGCGGTGTCACTCCTCGACGTCGACGCCGTCGGTGACGGACTCGACGTCGTGGCCGCTCCATTCCTGCAGCCGCGCGGCGACGATCTCCCGTCTCCCACGAAGGAACCGTGGGACATTCGCGTCCCACAGCTCGGGCCGGGGCAGGAGCACAGCAGGCCTCCGGCCGGTCCACCGGGTCGGGAACACGTGACGGCCGCGGAACGGCACCAGGTAGGCGACGCCGTCGCTCGCCTCGGCGATGGAGTAACCGACACCGATGTGGAGGTCTCTGTCGGCCCCGGGACGGGTGCCGGCCAGCCTCGGACGCGACGGCGGTACAGGCACCGGAAGCACGCCCGGGGAGACTTTCGCGTCGGGGTTCAGCGTCGGCCGGTCGGGTGCGTTGTCCACGCGCGGGTAGCCGTCTTCCCAGCGCCGGACGAACGGCGCCATGGGCAGGACGTGCTGGTAGATGGGGGTGCCTCGGATGGCGAGGCCCCACAGGATGGTCTCGTTCGACACGGTGCAGCGCAGGTACGTGATGATGGTGTACTTCGTGTCGCTGATCAGCAAGTCGACGATCTCGTCGACAGGGACGTCGGCGCGGATGACCTCGAACCGGCCATCGAACAGACGCTCTTCGATGGCACGTTGCGTCGGTCCGACTTCGAGGGCGACCTGCCCGGATGGGTACGTCTGCTCGACCGTCATGGCCTCCGCGTCGCAGCACGGGCATGGTTGCCGGGTGCCGCCGGTCTCCATGCCGACTAACTGCAGCGTCTCGTCGTACCAGGAGTCATCGTCGAACACGACCGTGTGACCCGAATGCTCGATGAGCCGGCTGGTGACGATGTCGTACCGGCCGCGAAGCCACGGCGGGACGACCGCGTCCCACACCTCGGGACGTGGGACACGGACTTCCGGAGGCGACACACCCCACGCCGCCAGCAGCGACCAGCGCCGGTCGCCCTCCGAGTAAACGATGGTCTCCCGCTCCGGATTCGACAGGGTGAACCCGTCACCGGTGAAGAACCGGTGCGCCGCCGGGACAGCCGTGTGACGGGAAGTCTCCAGCGAGACGGCCGGGACCGCTCCCTCGTCGCTCGTCTTCCTCCACCACATGAATCGACTATGCCAGGCCAGAAAGTCCTCGAGCTCCGCCCCGATTCGGCCGAGGTACTCGTCGAGAACACCACCGTGGCTGTGTGTGACGACGTCACGTTCGTCAGCCACTTCCTGAAGCGCGATGCCAGTGGCCGCTTCCCGAACGTGCTCACGGTCGTCTTGCTCAGAGGGTCATTGCTGACCAGCACGTCTCAGGGTGGGCCCTACCGGGCTCGAACCGATGACATCCACGGTGTAAACGTGGCGTGGGGCCCAGCTCCTTACCGCTAGTTGCGCACAACTGCCGGTTTTCTGGGGCGACGAGTGCAACTGAGTGCAAGAGAAAGCAGGGGCGCGCAGCCCGTCACCAACACCGCACCAACACGAAGACGAAGCTGAGACAGTGCGCGAAGCGTCCACCGAGTGGAGACACTGACCGGTCAACCGGTGGCACTGCTGAAGGCCCGACACACCGCTGCGACCTCCGCCTTGAGACGGGTCGAGCGATCAACAGCTCACAGGTCTGAGAATTGCACCGGCAGTACCAATGTCAGCAGTGCTGCCAGGGCAGCATCACCGGCAGTTCCCCAGACGGAGTTCGAGAGCTCACTGGCCTCTGAAGTGACGATCACTGCGTCACGCCCTCCAATTCTGGCAACCACGCGGTCGTAGAAGCGTCCAAGATCACGAGAAGCAGGAGCGATACCAATAAGAATGCACGATTCGCCGCAGCGCGCGGGTGGCTCGTCCTCGCCCAGTGCGAGCGCACGGCGGAAAATCACAGGATCGATTTCGTCGATCCTGGTTCGGATTGCCTCGATCATGTCGTGACGCTCTGGCAGGGCGTGAATACACCTATCCTGGCGATCGCGCAGAAACGCTACGGCCTGCTCCACATGCGCGATCGACGACACCATCGGATTGAGCCCGAGGATCTGGGAGAAGACGACGTTCGTGAGCGCGGACAGGGGGAGGTTCTTCTTGTCCTCCGCGTAGGGCTCGCGCAACTTGAACTCGCCGTCAATGAACTTCTGGAGCAAGCGCTCGAACTGCCGAACACCATAGGTCACAGCATCGGCCTTTGACTGATGCGAATGCTTCTGGTACGACGCCGCTGCGTCACGTGCCGCCATCCAGGCGGCCGTGTAGAGATGCCCGATTGAGTACCGAGCGGCACCGCGATCCGCAATGATTCGAACGTGGTCGGCGTGTTCTTCGAGTGGATCGGGCAGGTTGTGATCCTCGAAGCGAAACGTGAGGTACCGGACAACCTCGCCCGCGACAACTTGCCGCGCCATCTCGACCAGATCGTCTACCTCGCGGTCAAGTGAGCCCAGATCCAAGGATGCGCGCACTTCGTCAACGAGGGTGGTCCAGCGTTCAGGCAGGCCTCCAGCTCCGCCTGCATAGAAGTGGACGTTGGCCGGGTACCAACGGTCCGTCAAATGAATGCCTTCGAAAACGAATCCATCTTCGGGCGAACCCGGATGGACCTGAAGTAGACGTGCTGACCGAGCCGAGCCGAGCGCCAAGCGACTAGCGAGGTCTCGCGTCGGAGCAATCGAGCCATCGTGAACGGGGATGCCCCGGACCAGCCCATCACTCGTCCCACCCGCCGTGATTACCGCGAGAGCGCCCGCTCGCGCTTCGAAGTCAGCCGCCGCGACAAGGTCTGCCGCGTCGAATTCATCGATGGGGTATCGGTCAGCAATCGCCGTTGCTCGTCGCTTCGACATGTCTTCTTGCCGAGAGCGCTGGGCCTCCGCGTTCGCTCGACGCTCTGCTGCGGCCACCGCCTGTGATTCCGCGTGCCGTCGGCGTCCATCTGCGTTGCTGGCGGCTTCGGGTCCGAGCAACTTCCCGACCTGCCTCTCAAACGCAGGGCTGCAAGTTCGACACCTGGGCTTCAGTCCTGAAGCGGCATCCGCGAGCGTCTGGCGCGACGTCAGCGTCAGCGGTTGGCCGCAGGCCGAACAGGCGTAGTCGCCGGCCGTCGCCGTGCAACCTGCTGCAGCAGCGACATGCGCGCTGCTCGCCCAAGAATCGGAGTCGATGTCCCGGGCCGCTCGAACCCAAACCGGGCGGCGAGAAACAGGGTCTACGCCGCTCGCCTCCCAGTAGAGCTGCGCGATCTCAGTCAACTCGACTGCGGCGCCCTCGTTGAGCGTGACTTGGACGCCTTCGGGGAGATCAAATTCGGCCATCGTCCTCGGCCGGTCTCAGAGGAGATCCGCCGAGTCCAGCCCCGCTCGATGGATCGTTCGCCAACCGAAGTCGCGAGCGGCCTTAGGGCCACCAATCCAGGATAGTTCCAGCCACCGACGCCTTAACGCCCATGGCCGCAAACAATCGATGCACAGTCTCACCCGGTTTCGCGCAGTTGCTCCGTTACCGCCTTATTACTGGACTTCGAGTTCGAGCCAGAAAGCAGAGCCCCGGATCTCGGTTTTTATCTCGATCCGGGGCTTTTGTTCGTGGCGGTACCGGTGGAATTCAAACCCCCACGGGAATGGCCGAGGTGCGGCGGACCGCCACACGCGTCACGGGTTCGGACTCCGAGCCGCCCCCGAGTTTTCCCGGGAGAAGCGCGGGATGAGGTCCATGCCGCAACCGTAATGAGGCCGAACCCCTGTGGTCTGGCGTCCTTGGAGGGACTCGAACCCTCAACCCTTTCTTTAGGTCCGGGCCGCGTCCTGCGGCCCCCGATCCGCCTCACTTACCCGGAAGTACGGGCCTTCCAGTGCTTTTGGGGCACATTTCCTTGTCCCTGTAGTTCCCCCAACTTCCCGGCTGCTCCCGCTCTATTCGATGGATAGCGCGGGATGCATTCACGCGGGAGTGCGTCACATCGATTGAAGCGGAACGGGCGAGTGCTCCACCGCTTAGCGGCTGAGCGGGCGAGCGACATTTTGGGCGAACCTACTTGTGTTCGCGAGGCCCCAACCTTCTGAGCCGTGGTCACGTGCTCCGAGGGAGCGACCTAGTGCAGGACGTGCGGCCCTACGGACAACGACAGCGGTTAGCGGGCGCGCCCCGTTGCCATCGAGAACCATCGGGATGCATTTGCGTGGAGCTGTTTAAGTCGACCAAAAAGGTGAGTCAGTTCGGACTGATGGATGACCGACCTCAATGAAGCGTCACTAGCACTCCGAAGTAGGTCACTAGGACTCCGAAGTAGGTCACTAGGACTTCGAAGTAGGCTCGAGGCCTGCGAGTTCGGCGACCTCCTCGCTCTCCTGCAGCCCACCTGGCAATGCCGCCGGCTGCTCGATCTCGAGCGTCTCGACATCGCGTAGCTTCCGAGCGACAGCACGGGTACGAACACCCGCCTCCGAAACAGTCTTTTGAGCAGTCGCAAGCTGCTTCTCCAACTTGTCCCACACGTCGCCGTACTTCTGGAATTCGTCCTTTGCTGCGCTCAGCACCTTCCAGACTTCCGAACTTCGTTGCTCGATCGCGAGCGTTCGGAAGCCCATCTGAAGGCTGTTGAGCAGGGACATGAGCGTCGTCGGTCCCGTGATGAGAACTCGATGGTCGTTCTGCAGTTTGCTGGCAAGTCCAGGTTGACGGACCACTTCGGCGAAGAGCCCCTCGGTCGGCAAGTACATGATCGCGAAGTCGGTTGTCTTGGGAGGAGAGATGTACTTGGACGAGATGAGCTTCGCCTGCGTGAGAATGGCCCTTTCTAGGGTCTTTGCGGCCATGTCCACGAGAGCTTTGTCCCCCGCCTCCTGGGCATTCAGCAAGCGCTCGTAGTCCTCCTGCGGCAGCTTCGAATCGATAGGCAAGTAGACGGCTTCATCGGGAGTGCGCCCAGGAAGCTTGACAGCGAACTCGACGCTCTCGGTTGTCCCCTCTTTCACGACGAGGTTCTGGACGTATTGCTCGTGCGTCAGCAAGTCTTCGAGCTGCCGAGACAACTGGACCTCCCCCCAGCTGCCGCGACTCTTCACGTTCGTGAGTACGCGCTTGAGCCCCCCGACATCCGACGCGAGTGCCTGCATCTCGCCAAGACCCCGCTGGACGAGCTCAAGACGTTCGCTCACCAACGCGAATGACTCACCGAGTCTCTTCTCCAAGGTGCCTTGCAACTTCTCGTCGACCGTCTCGCGCATCTTCTCGAGCTTGGCTTCGTTGCCGGTTCGCAGCTTGTCGAGCTCCTGACGCATCGACTCTTGAAGCTGACCTTGCTTGTCCGCATTGCTCACCTGTAGTTGCTCGATGGTGGCCTTAACCGCCTCGAGCTTCCGTTCGTTACTCGACTTCATGCTGTCGAACTCGACCCGGAGAAGATCTTGAAGTTCTTGCTGCTTGACCGCGTTCTGGTCCGTGAGCACCTGTACCCGCTCGGCATTCTTGGCCAGAGCCGCGGTGTTCGATTGCTCCAGCCTCTCAACGGCCTCTCGAATCTTCTCGAGTTTTGCCTCGTTTGCAAGGCGCAGCTCGTCGAAGTTCGTGCCGACGGACGTGCGAAGGGCGGCATCACCGGCGAGCACTGCTTGCGCATGCTCGTGGAACTTGTCACGAAGGTGGGCGAGCCCTTGGTCCAGGTTGCCGCGCAGCTCGGACTGCGTTGAGCGCTGAAGTTCGACCGCTTGGTCGGCTGCGACCTTGTGCTCGCGCAAAGTGGTCGACACCCGGGCATCCAGGGCTCGCTGCCCCTCGTTGATGGCAGCACCGAGCTCTTGCCTCTGGGCACTGAGGTCTTGACGTATGTCAGCCCCCAGGGACGAGAGGGCTCTCTCGTCGGCTGGCGACGCGGGGCCGACGCCGCCTCCTGGGCGGCGGACAGCCAGCATGATCAAGACAAGGATCGTCAGGACGAGATTGATGATGAGCACAATCGTGCTGATGTCGAGCAAAGCCGCCCCCAGGTTCCGCGCCTGACCCCCAGGCGGGCCTACTTTAGACCGACTTGGCCCAGGGCATCGCCCCCCAACGGTGGGCATTCGACGATGGAAGGTGGACCGGGGTCGATCAGTCAGGCCCGCGGCCCTCCTGAGGCAAGATGCTGTCGACGTACGCGTCCAGCTGGTCTCCGATTCCGCGGAAGTCCCCGTCGCCCAGGGCCTGGATCTGGAGCCCCTCCCACAAGCCGACCAGCTGGACGGCAGCGACGGCGGGCGGCATGAAGCCGTCGCGTCCACCTTCACCGCGAGCGTCCCCGATCAGTCGAGTGAAGTAGGCGATGGCTCGTCGATACCGCTCGGCGAGGTAGCCGTGGGCAGGGTGCCCGACGGCGACGGCCTCGGAGGCGACCCTCGTGTGCAGCTCGATCAGGCCCGGCTCGTCTCTCGCGTCGAGTCGCGCGTCGGCCCCGATCGCCGCGAGTTCCTCGGCGGGCTCGACATCCTCCTGCGCCCGGCTCGCGAGCATCTCGTCTCGACGACGCAGCACGGCCGTGAGCAGCTGCTCCTTGGAACCGAAGTGGTACAGCAAGGTCGACGGACTCACGTTCACCCCGTCCGCGACATCCCTCACACTCGTCCCGTGGTACCCGTGGCGAGCGAAGCGGCTGGTGGCGTCAGAGAGGATCTCTTCTCGCCGCTTCTCCCCCGGGGCGTAGCCGATGCCGCTGCGCTCAGCCATGTCGGCCAACGTCACGACCACCTCCGGGACGCCCACCGACTCGAGGCGGACTCCGAGACCAGCCTCGGCGTCGAGGAACCCAGCCGGCTGGATGTCCCCGGGCAGGTACTGAGCCAGCAGGCGCAGCCCGGTCCACAGCACGAGCGACTGCTCCAGACCCAATGCGGCCACCGACGGCGATCCGTCGAGCCTGCGGCTGATTTCGGCCCATCGCTTCCCGAGCCGCGCACGCGCCTCGACTGCACCGTCGGCGGTCTCCAGCATCGATGCGAGAGTGTCGAACGAGGGCACCGCAGCCGTCGCCCTGGCCACTGCGCCCAGGGACATCTCACCGGCGGCCATTCCGTCGAGCACACGACCGAGCTCGTCGTCGAGCCCCTCGAAGACAGCATCGATCAGGGACGCTTTCGAGCTGAAGTGACGCAGGAGCCCTGGGTGACTGACGCCCGCACCTGCGGCGACGTCACGCAGGGACACCGGCACCAGGCCACGTTCGACGAACGCGATCCGGGCAGCTTCCACGATGTTCCGCCGCGTCTGCCGAGCTCCCGCCGCTCGCCCCTGCACCACGTTCGCCACGCCCCATCGTCCCACCTCAAGTAGTTACCAGTTAATCAGGATTCAGTTACCAACTGTTCCAAATTGCCCTATGCTCGCGTCATCCACCACTGGACCCCGAGAAGGAACCCCATGACAGAGACGTCACCGGCCGACGCCGAGACCTCCCCGCAGCCGTCAGGAACGACAGCCAGCAAGGGCGGCACCGCCAGTCCCACCTACTTCGCCACACTCGGATTCGCGACCTTCGGCTTGTACTTGGCACTGCTGACGCCGGTCTTCGTCTCGATGGCGTTCAAGCTCCAGCACATCACCTCGTCCCCCGAGGCAGCCGTCGGCGCCCTTGGTCTCGTCACGGGTGTCGGCTCCCTGTTCGCTCTCGTCGCGAACCCGCTCGTCGGCCGCCTCTCGGACCGCACGACCTCTCGTTGGGGTCGTCGCAGGCCCTGGATCCTCGGCGGCGCACTCGTGGGCGTCTTGTCGTGCTTGCTCATCGGAGTCGCCGACGAAGTCTGGGTCGTGCTCGTCGGGTGGTGCCTCACCCAGGCCGCGATCAACGGCGCCCTGGCTGCGACGAACGCGACGGTCCCTGACCAGGTGTCGCCCGCGAGGCGCGGACTCGCCTCGGGGATCATCGGCGTCATGACCTCCGTCGCCATCCTCGGCGGCAGCTTCCTCGTCAACTTCATCGCCGGCGACGTCGGGCGGTTCCTCGCGCCCGCGCTCGTCGCACTCGTCGCTGCCGCCGTGTTCGTCATCACCCTCGACGATCGCAAGCTGACGACCGCGCCGCGCGAGCGCTACGGGATCCGCGACTTCTTCGGCTCGTTCGTGTTCGACCCCGTCCGGCACCGGGACTTCGCCCTGGCGTGGCTGACCACGTTCCTCGTGATGTTCGGCTACGCAGGCGTGGCTACCTTCCTGCCCCTCTACCTCAGCGACCGCTTCGCACTCCAGGAACAAGAAGCCATCGGGATCGTCCTGCTCTGCAACCTCGCCTCGACGATCGCCACCGCTGTCTCCGGCGCACTCGCGGGCATCGCCTCCGACCGGACAGGCCGACGGCGTGTGTTCGTCACGGCAGCCGGCGTCATCATGGCAGGAGGGCTGATCCTCATGGCCGTCGCCCCCTCAGTGCCCGTCGTCATCGTCGGACAAGGACTGATCGGCCTCGGCGCGGGCGCGTTCCTCGCCGTCTCGCTCGCCCTGGCGACCCAGGTCCTGCCCGACCCCGCCGACACGGCCAAGGACCTCGGTGTGCTCAACATCGCCAACGCCCTGCCCCAGTCCATCGCGCCGGCGATCGCACCGTTCATCATCGCCGTCGGTGCGACGACCGTCCTCGGCGGCTACACCGTCTTCTATCTCTTCGGCGCCCTCGTCGTCCTGGCTGGCGCCTTCGTGGTCTACCTCATCAAGGGAGTCCGATGACCCACCGTGCCCCGACCACCGTCCCGGACAGCTCCGACCACGAGGTCGAGCACGACATCGACCGTCGCTACCGCGACCCCGATCTCCCCACCGCGGAGCGGGTCGAGATCCTGCTGCGACAGATGACCCTGGCCGAGAAGGCCGGCCTGTTCTTCCACGACATGATCAGCATGGGCGAGGGCGGCGAGCTCTCCGAGGGCGACGAGGAGTTCCACCTGCCCTCGAACGCGACGTTCGTCCTCGAACACCAGATGTCCCACTTCAACCTGCTCACGGGCGGCGACCCCCGTCAGATGGCGGCCTGGCACAACCGCATCCAAGAGCTTGCGGCCTCCACCCGGCTCGGCATCCCCGTCACCATCTCGAGCGACCCCCGGAACTCCTACAGCGACAATCCCCTCGCGGGCCTCCTCGCGGGCAGCTTCTCGGTCTGGCCGGAAGCGCTCGGCCTCGCCGCCACGCGCGACGCGGACCTCGTCCGCCGCTTCGGGGACGTCGTGCGCCGCGAGTACAGGGCCGTGGGCATCCGCGTCGCCTTGCACCCCCAGGTGGATCTCGCGACCGAGCCGCGATGGGCTCGGCAGCTCGACACCTTCGGTGAGGACGTCGAGCTCACCTCGCGCCTCGGCACCGCCTACGTCGAGGGGCTTCAGGGCGACCGTCTCGGCACCGAATCGGTGTCCGCCATGATCAAGCACTTCCCCGGAGGAGGCGCCCAGAAGGACGGCGAGGACCCGCACTTCGGCTACGGCCGCGAGCAGGTCTACCCGGGCGGGCAGTTCGAGCTCCACCTCAAGCCGTTCGAGGCAGCGTTCGCAGCAGGCGTCAGCCAGGTCATGCCGTACTACGGCATGCCCGTGGGCACCGAGCACGAAGAAGTCGGATTCGGGTTCAACCGCTCAGTCATCACAGGTCTGTTGCGGGAGCGGTACGGCTTCGACGGCATCGTGTGCACCGACTGGGGCCTCCTCACCGACTCCGAGGTCTCGGGCGAACCGTTCCCCGCCCGCGCCTGGGGCGTCGAGCACCTCGACCAGAGCGACCGCATGCTCAAGGCGCTCGACGCCGGCGTCGACCAGTTCGGCGGCGAGAAGTGCCCCGACGTCCTGATCGGGCTGGTCACGAGCGGCAGGGTGGACGAGGCCAGGCTCGATCAGTCCGTCCGCCGCCTCCTCCGTGAGAAGTTCATCCTGGGGCTCTTCGACCAGCCTCTCGTCGACGTCGAGGCGGCAGGTCGGATCGTCGGATCACCCGAGTTCATCGCGGCGGGCGAGGAGGCGCAGCGAGCCTCCCTTACGCTCCTCACGAACCGAGCTGCCAACGGAGGCGAGGGAGCAGCCGTCCTGCCGGCCCCGCGCGGCAGCCGACTCTACGTGGAGGGCATCCCACGCGAGATGGCGGCGCTCTACGCCCAGGTGGTCGACACTCCGGAGGCAGCCGACATCGCCGTCATCCGGACGCACGCGCCGTTCGAGACCCGACCGACAGCGTTCGAGAACTACTTCCACGCGGGATCGCTCGAGTTCGCCGCGGAGACCGCCGCCCACCTCCGTGAGATCGCATCGGCCGTCCCGACGATCGTCGACGTCTTCCTTGATCGGCCCGCCGTCCTGACGCCGATAGTCGAGGACGTCGCGGCGATCATCGGCAACTGGGGAGCCGGGCCAGGAGCCCTCCTCGATCTGGTCTTCGGCGAGGCTGCGCCCCGAGGACAGCTCCCCTTCGATCTCCCGTCGAGCACTGAGGCTGTCGAGGCAAGCCGCCCCGACGTCCCGTTCGACACGGCGTCGCCGCTCTTCCGGTTCGGCCACGGACTGACCTACGACGCACCTCCGACTCCCTAATGCCCACCACGCCAGACCCCGAGAGGACAACGATGCTCACCCTCGAGTCCGCCACCCAGACTTTCACCGAACGGTTTGCCGCGTCGGCCCGCGCCACCGAACACGGCAAGGGGCTCATCCCCGGGGGCTACAGCCGTACGTCCTTCAACTTCGGTCCGCACGCCGTCTTCGTCACAGGCGGCAACGGGGCCTTCATCGACACGGTTGACGGCCATCGCCTGATGGACTTCAACAACAACTTCACCGTGAACATCCTGGGACACGGCCACGAGGCCATCTCCGATGCCCTGATCGCAGCGATCCCCAGCGGGGCCTCGTTCGGGAATCCGGTCTCGGAGGAGGCCGAACTCGCGGCGATCCTGATCGACCGCATCGCATCGGTCGAGAAGGTGCAGTTCTCGTGCTCGGCTTCCGAGTCGGTGATGACCGCGGCGCGCATCGCGCGGGCTTACACGGGCAGGACCAAGATCGCGAAGTTCGAGGGCGGTTACCACGGGTTCACCGACCCCGTCAGTGTGTCCGTGCACACGCACGAGGCACCTGAGTACGGGACGGACGGGAATCCGCGACCGGTCGCGGACGATTCCGGCGTGCCGCAGCAGACCGTCGATCTCGTTGTGGTCCTCACGCAGAACGACCTCGTCGGGACCGAGCGCATCTTGCGTGAGCACGGAGCCGACCTCGCTTGCGTCTTCGTCGAGCTGGAGTCAGGAGCCGGCGGCCACGTGATGCTCTCTGACGAGTTCGTGCACATGCTGCGCCGTGTCACCAACGAGCTCGGCATCGTCCTCGTCATCGACGAGACCGCGAACCTCAGGGCGGCTTACCACGGCCTGCAGAGCGTCTACGGCGTCGAGGGCGACCTGACGGTCATGGGCAAGATCATCGGGGGCGGCCTGCCGCTGGGCGCCGTCGGAGGGCGAGCCGACATCATGAGCGTGCTCGAGACCGGACGGGTCGCCATCTCGGGCACTCACCACGGTCATCGCCTCGCCCTGGTCGCCGGCATCGCGTGCATGCGTGCGCTCGACATGGCCGCCTACGACCGCCTCAACTCCATGGCCGGGCGCATCCTCGCCGACCTGAGCTCCTGGGCGGCAGAACGGAACAGCCCCTTCACCATCTTCGGCCGGGGTTTCTCGTCCCTCGCCTACGCCTACTGCAACGAGCCTGGCCAGCAGGTCACGACGCACCGCGACTACTGGCACAAGGTCGATGCGGAGGGGACGCAAGCGCTCTCTCTGGAGCTGGCAAACCGTGGTTTCTTCCCGGTCGCCCGTGGAGAACTGTCACTCTCCCTCGCGATGACCGACGACGACATCTCCGCGTTCATCCAGACCGTGAAGGACATCGTCACGGATCTCGAGTCCTGACCGGGTCGGGAGCTGCCGAGCAGGGGCACACCAGGCCTTCTCGTCACCGGCCCACCGGCGCCGTGACGAGGTGCGGGCGCCCGGTCAACGGGTGCTCGGTGATCGCCGAACGGCAGCCGAAGACTTCTTCCGTGAGCCCGGATGTGAGCACCTGAACGGGGTGCCCGGAGGCGCGGATGCGCCCTTCGTGCACGACGAACAGATGATCGGCGTGGGCAACGGCGTGGTCCAGGTCGTGCAGCACGACGACCCTGGTCAGGTCGACGTCCTCGAGGAGGGCGAGCAGGTCGTGCTGCGCCCGGACGTCGAGGTGGTTGGTGGGTTCATCGAGCAGCAGCACAGGCGCATCCTGGGCCAGGGCCCTGGCGAGGAGCACTCTCTGGCGCTCGCCACCGGAGAGCGTCAGGTAGCGCCGGTCGAGGAGGTGCGCGGCGCCGCATTTCTCGAGGGACAGCCGCATGATCTCGCGATCCGCCGCGGACTCCACGGCGAACCATCTCTGGTGAGCATGGCGTCCGGTCGCGATCACGTCTCGGACGAGGAGGCTGTCGTTCGTCGTCTGGTGCTGGGTGACGACTGCGCGGAGTCGTGCGGCGTGGCGAGGGGTGATCGTCGAGACGTCGGTGTCACCGATGAGGATGCTTCCCGAATCGGGCTGCAGGGCTCGATACATCGCGCGGAGGAGGGTCGACTTCCCCGAGCCGTTCGGGCCCACGATCGCGACGAACGAGCCCTGCTCCACCTCGAGGCTCAGGTCGTGGATGAACGGGCGTCCGCCCAGGCTGATGGTGACGTGGTCGAGGGAGACCCTCATGCTCGCTTCCCCTCGGAGTTCATCAGCCAGAGGAAGAAGGGGCCGCCGATGAGGGCGGTGAACACGGTGAGCGGGTACTCGTTGGGGCTGCCGACAGTGCGTGCGACGAGATCGACGAGGATGAGGAACAGCGCCCCCGCGATCGCCGAAACCGGCAGCAGGCGCCTGTGGTCTGACCCGACGAGCAGCCGCATCGCGTGCGGGATGATGAGGCCGACGAAGCCCACTCCCCCGGCCACGCTCACCGCCACCGCCGTGAGGACTGCCGAGACCAGCAGCAGCCCGAGTCGGGTGCGCCGCAGGTCGACGCCGACTGCGGTGGCGTCGTCGTCGCCGAGTGCGAGAGCGTTCAGGCCTCGCGACTGAGCGAGCAACCACGCCCCCGCGACGACGAGGACCACCGCGGGCAGGACCAAGGCCGACCACCGTGCCCCGGCGACACTTCCCATCATCCAGAACAGGATGCCTCGCAGCTCACCGGGATCCGCGTGGAGCTGGACGAAGCTCGTGCCGGCCATGGCGACGTAGCCCAGGGCGACCCCCGACAGCACGAGCCTCATGTCGGTGAACGAGCCAGACCGCTGCGCGAACGCGAAGACCAGTCCGAGCAGCCCGATCGCCCCGACGAAGGCGGCGACGGAGGTCGTGACGCCCAGCAGGGCGGCCGACCCGAAGGCCATCACCAGGACGGCCCCGAAGGAGGCGCCCGAAGACACCCCGATGATGTACGGGTCCGCCAGGGGGTTGCGGAGCAGCCCCTGGAGAGCTGCCCCCGCGAGGGCGAAGGATGCCCCGACGATCCCGGCGAGGACGACCCGGGGAGCTCGCAGCTCCCAGATGATCCTCTGGTCGAGGGGATCGATCGAGCCCCTGTCCCCGCTGAGGTTGCCGACGACGGTCCGCACGACCGCCTCGGGGCTCACGGAGACGCTGCCGATCGAGACCGCCACGACGGCGACGACGGTCGTCGCGGCGGCCAGGACGACCATCCACGCGAGCAGCGAGCCCTGTCGCGTCGGCGACGTACGAACCTCCACGAGCCCCGGCCGATCAGAAGGCGTCGGGGTGCGCAGCGCGAGCGATCTTGTCGATCGCGGCGGCGTTCGTCGGCCCGACGTACACCCCGTCCGACACGGTCACGTAGCTGTTGTTCTTGGCTGCGTCCCACTGCGGGTACTCGGCGAAGAGCGCTGCCGCCTCAGCGTCGAGGTCTTCTCCCCGAGTGAACCCGCCGACGACCAGGATGTCCACATCGGCGGAGGATAGCTGCTCTTCGTCGATGGCCGAGGTGAAGGTCAACCCGCTGTCCTTCAGTGCGCCCGAGACCCCTGCGCGGGCGAGGACGTCGTCGAAGATCCCCCCGAGGAACACGGCGGGCATCCCGTTGGGCGTCATCATCGACATGCCGGGGAACACGATCAGCCCCGTGGGCTCTTCCTTGCCCTCGACGGCTGCCGACACGGCGTCGATCTGACCGCGCAGGTCATCCACGAGGACCTGCGCCTCGTCCTGCACGTCGAAGACGTTGCCGACCAAGTTGAGGAAATCGAAGGACGACTCCACGGTGGCCTCGTCGAACGCGCCGAGTTCTTCCTCTGTCGCGTCCTCCTTGCCCATGGCGCAGTTGGCAGGGTTGACGAGGGTCTCGATGCCCGCCTCGGCGAGCTCCTCCCGTGACGACTGACCGGAACTCGGGTCGAACCCTCCCGAGGTCGTCGCGATGACGAGGTCCGGCTCGAGCGCGAGGAGCTGCTCGGCGGGGATCTCGAAACTGCCGGCCATGTCGACGTCTCCCGTCGGGAGCGCGTCGATCTGCTCGACCAGTCCCGGCATGTCGGACATGCCGTAGTTCTGGGTGTTCGCGAGGATCGTGTCCTCGAGATCGAGCATCACGAGTGATTCCACCTCGGAGACCGACGCTCCGTTCATCAGGACGACTCGGGAGGGCCGCTCGTCGAACGTCTGGGTGAGGCCGCAGTTCTCGACGCTGAGGGGATACGACGTCGGCCCGCCGGTGAGCGTCGTCCCGTCGCCGACCGGGCCGGCTGAATCGGCAGGAGACGTAGTGGCCGAGCACCCCACCAGGGCGGTGAGGGTGACGAGTGATCCGAGGGCCAGCGCGGTACGTGATCTGGCGAAGTGCATGGGAAGGCCTTTCTTTAGAGGGAATGATTGACTCTACAAGTTGTAGAACACAGCGACACGCGGATTCCTCCACGTCGACACACCGTGCGCCGCATGGCGAACGGATGCCCGTGCAGTGTCAGCGTGCGGGGGCGCGGAGCTCTTCGACGAGCGGTGCGAGGAAGTCGCGAGAGAGGTCGGTCAGTGCCGGGCCGGCCTTCTCGGGAGTGCCCGTGTCGATTGGGGGCTCGGGGGCGTACTCGGCGCCCAGAACGGCGAAGCGTGCCATCTCGTCCCCGCACAGGTACGAGACCAGCTTGATGGCGAGGTCCATCCCCGCGGTGACTCCCGCCGCGGTCAGCCGGTTGCCGTCCTCCACCACGCGCTCATTCACCTCGACGGCGCCGTAGCCGGCCAGGAGGTGCCGGACGGACCAGTGCGACGTCGCACGTCGTCCCTCGAGGAGGCCTGCGGCGGCGAGAGCGATCGAGCCGGAGCAGACGCTGGTGACGTAGGTCGCCTGGTCGCCGAGGCGTCGCAGGTCGGCCATGGCACGGGCGTCACGGAGGAGGATGCCCGTGTCGCCACCGGGCACGAGGAGGACTTCCGGGGCGACACGCATGCCGTGGAGCGCCAGCGCGGGCACCAGGGCCACACCGCTGCTGCTCAGCACCGCTTCATCCGCGGAGCCCGTCGTGACGAAGTGCACGTCCGCGCCCGTCGCTGCCAGGAAGTGGAAAGGACCGACGACGTCGAGAAGCTCGAAGCCGGGGTGCAGGACGATCAGGATCGTCTTGCCCGTGGCGAAGCGCATCCCGGGCCGCGCGGCGAGGGTGTGGTGAGCGGCGATCGAACGGTCGATGGCGTCCTGCTTGGCGGGGTCGTCGCCGACCACGCTGAACAAGGTGCTCCCGGTCGGGTCGTTCCCTGCCGTGTGTCCGGGCAGCGCCGCAGTCTCGGCGGTGTCGTTGAGTTCGTCGTTCACGTGTGGTTCTCCTTCTCGTAGTGGTCGTGACCGGTCGGGGTCGGCCGTCAGCTGTCCGCGTAGACGAGCTGGAGGCGGCCGGTGAGCGGGTTGACGAGCGTGTCGGCGCGGACGCCGAACACGCGCTGCAGCAGCTGCGGGGTGAAGACCTCGCCCGGCAGTCCCGAGGCGACGACCCGGCCGTGTTCGAGCACGACGATCTCGTCGCAGTAGGACGCCGCGAGGTTCAGGTCGTGCAGCGTGACCAGGGTCGTGACGTCGAGCGCCCGGACGAGAGCGAGCAGCTGGAGCTGGTGTCGGATGTCGAGATGATTGGTGGGCTCGTCGAGAACGAGGAGCCGCGGCTCCTGCGCGAGCGCGCGGGCGAGCTGCACGCGTTGCCGTTCTCCACCCGAGAGCGTGCTCATGCCACGGTCGGCGAAGTCCTCGACACCGGCCCTCCTCATCGCCAGCTCGACGACTCGCCCGTCCTCGGCACGGCCCGATCCGAGCAAGCTGCCGTGCGGTAGGCGTCCGGTCGTGACGCAGTCGACGACGGTGAGTTCGAGGTCGACGGGGCTGTCCTGGACGACCGCTGCGGTGATGCGCGCCGCCTCCTTGGCCGACATCGACCACACGTCACGATCCTCGGCGAGCACGGTCCCCTTGGCCGGCCGCAGCATGCGGTAGATCGTCCGCAGGAGCGTCGACTTGCCGCTCCCGTTCGGGCCCACGAGGCCGACGACGTTCCCGTGGGCACTCAGGGCCACCTCTTCGATGATCCGGCGTCCGGCGAGGTCGACGCTGACGCCTTCGACGCGGAGCGCTCCGCCTGCCCTGACGCTCATCGTCCGCTCCGCCCGGAGCGGCGCAACAGCCAGAGGAAGAACGGTGCACCGACGACGGAGGTGAGGAGGCCGACCGGCACCTCGGTCGGCGCGAGAAGCAGCCGGGCACCGATGTCCACCAGCACCAGGAGGAGCCCTCCGGCGAGAGCGGACGCAGGAAGCACCCAGCGGTGGTCGGAGCCGATCACCATGCGGACGGCGTGCGGCACGACGAGTCCGACGAACCCGATGGAGCCGCTGACCGCCACGACGACGCCGACGAGCAACGAGGTGATGACGAACAACCCCAGTCGCACCCGGCCGACGTCGACACCTAGGCTCGCGGCCGTCTCGTCACCGGTGAGGAACGCGTTGAGGACGGGAGCGAGGAGCACCAGCACGGCCGTCGACGCGACCAGCACGAGGGCCGGCACACCCAGGTCGCTCCAGGTCGCCGCGGCGAGGCTGCCGGCGAGCCACGAGAGCACCGGCCCGACGCCCTGGTTCGTGCCGCTCGACCGGAGGACGAGGTAGCTCGTGACGGAGCTCAGCAGGTACGACAACGCGACGCCCGCGAGCAGCAGCCTGTTCGGTGTGACGCGCCCTCCCTGCTGGGCGAGCACGAAGACGAGGAGTGTCGCGACGAGAGCTCCAACGAAAGCGGCCAGCGGTGTGGACACGGAGGCGAGGGCACCGGTCGTGAGGGTGAGCGCTGCGACCGCGGCGACGGAGGCGCCCGACGAGACACCGAACACGAACGGGTCTGCCAGGGGGTTCCGCACGACGGCTTGGAGGACGGCACCCGCGACCGCGAGGGCCGCTCCGACGACGAGGCCGAGCAGGGCGCGAGGAAGACGGAACACCCACACGATCTGGTCGTCGAGACCGTCGACCTGGCCGAGGGCCCACGGCGCCAGGCGCCCGCCGACGACCTCGAGGACTCGACTCGGCGCGATGCCGACGCTGCCGACAGCCACGGACAGGACGACGGCGACGAGGCAGGCGGCGACGAGCGCGCCGACCATCAGCTTCGGGCGACGGGGAGCCGGTCGCCGAGTCACGGCGGCCCCCTCGCTCACGACGAGGGAACCGGGAGCTTCAGGTCGGGGTGGATCGCGTTGGCGATCTTCGTCAGCCCGACCATGACCGAGATGGAGGAGTCAGTCTCCTGCGTGGGCACCTCGGTGATCTTGCCGGCCTGCACGGCGGGCAAGTCGGGGAAGTTCTCCTCGAGGAACGCCTTCTGGGACGCGAAGTCCTGTCCGGGGAAGGTCCCCACCAGGACGACGTCCGCGTCGGAGGCGGCGAACTCCTCCTTGCTGACGTAGACGGAGTCCGACGAGAAGACGTTCTCACCTCCCGCGGTGGTGATCAGGTCGTCGTAGATGCCACCCGCGAGGACGATCACCGGGCCGGTCCCGCCGTTGAAGTAGGCCGTCCTGGTGATCGGCTCGTCCTCGACGGCCGAGACGACGGCCGACCTGTCAGCCTCGAGCTCCGCGACGACCTCGTCGGCCCTGTCGGCGACGTCGAAGATCGTCCCGTAGTCGCGGAGCGTCTTCTCGACGGACTCGATGTTCCAGGTCTCGGTGCTCTGCGAGTCGGTCGAGCCGCAGAGGTTGGCGCCGTAGACGGCCGCCCCGGCCTGTTCGAGCTGCTCGACGGATGCGTAGCCCTGCGAGGCGTCGAACGCGAAGCCGTCGAGGACCTGACCGGTCACGAAGTCGGGCTTCTCGCTGAGGAGGACCTCCTTCGAGGGGAAGCCCATCTCGCTGCCGACGTTCTTGAGCCCGGTCGCCTGC
The DNA here is from genome assembly GCF_014841545.1 of Frigoribacterium sp. CFBP 8751. NCBI lineage: Bacteria > Bacillati > Actinomycetota > Actinomycetes > Micrococcales > Microbacteriaceae > Frigoribacterium > Frigoribacterium sp. CFBP 8751. The sequence continues at coordinate 37,183 of NZ_JACYUB010000003.1, read as the reverse complement.
GACGCGACCGACTCGGGATACGGCGCGTAGTTCTCCTGGACCGCGACGATCCGGTCGCCCAGGCCCAGGGCGAGGAGCGCCTCCGTGTTCGACTGCCACAGGCTCACCACACGCTCCGGCGGGGCGTCGATGGTGATCTGTCGACCGCAGTTCTCGAGGGTGAGGGGGTATGCGCTCGACGTCGCGTCAGTCGACGTCGCACCGGCAGGCGGACTCGCGGGCGTCGCCTCGTCGCCCGTGGCAGTGCACGCGGTGGTCAGGAGCAGGAGCGCGGCCGCTGCCCCGGTTCCGGAGAGGACGCGTCGGACAGTGGGCCGCATGGGACTCCTTCAGTCGGTGATGACGTCTATTCTACGTATCGTAGAAGAGACTCGGGCAACACTTCTCGACCAAGAACTACATTCTGTAGAACACCGTCGCGACGACACCGACGAACGATTCGAGGGAGCATCGATGACCACCGCCAACGAGGTCGACCACCTCCCGTGGCTCGACACGGCGACGAGCCTCACACAGGTGGTCGCCATCGCCGTCTTGATCGTGTTGGTGCTCGCTCGACCCACGCCGGACGACGACGACCCGCGGGCCGTGACCCTCGGCGACGACGTCGCCTCCCTGAGGCACCTCGCCGACCGGCTCGCCTCCCGATTCGCTCGAACGCGTCGAGCACCGAGAGACCCGTCGTGACCCCGCCGCTGTTCCGGGCCCTGCGCGCCCGCCGGACGCCCAGCTCCTCGACCTGGGGAATGACCCGGCCTGCAAGACAGTCAGTACGCGTGCACGACATCACCCGGGCGGCCCGCGACGCGCTCCTCGTCGAGCTCCGGCCCGTGCATCCGGACCAGGAGCTCGAGACCTTCGAGGCCGGGGCGCACGTCGACCTCCACCTCGACGAGCGCCTCGTGCGCCAGTACTCACTCGTCAGCCACGGCGACGACACGGCGAGGTACCTCGTCTGCGTGCGCCACGACCCGAACGGTCGCGGCGGCTCGGCGGCGGTGCACGAGCGGCTCACCGTGGGCGACGTGGTCGACGTGTCGAGGCCCCGCAACACGTTCCCCCTCGGCCGGTCGGACTCGATGGCGGTCCTCCTGGCAGGAGGTGTGGGCATCACGCCGTTCGTGACGATGGCCGAGCAACTGCACCGGTGGGGCACGCCTTTCGAGCTCCACGCCTGGTCCCGCGACGCCGACGCCCTCCCCCTCCTCGCCGTCCTCACCGCCAGCCCCTGGCGTGATCGCGTCACCCTGCACCACAGCGACGAAGGCGACTCCTTTCGGACGAGCTGGCCACGGTCGCTCGAGACGGTCGACGACGGAGGCGCGGTGTACGCCTGCGGGCCCGCGGGCTTCGTCAACGTGGCCCGGGACCGCGCCCTCGCGGCGGGCTGGCGGGCGGACCAGGTGCGATCCGAGAGCTTCGACCCACCCGCCGAGACGCCACGAGACGGCGATCGGAGCTTCACCGTCGTGGCCCGCTCGACGGGCGAGAGGATCGAGGTCGGGGCGGACGAGTCCCTTGCGGAGGCCCTGGAGCGGCGAGGCTATGAGACCTACCGTTCCTGTGGCCAGGGTCATTGCGGGTCGTGCCTGACCGCCGTGCTCGCCGGCGTCCCCGATCATCGGGACGATTTCCAGACGGAGGCGGACCACACCGCAGGGACCCACATCAACACCTGCTGCTCGCGGTCGCTCTCTTCCGTCCTCGAACTAGACGTGTGAGCCGTGGGCGGTCACGCGGGCCTGGGCCTTGGGCGGCGGGAGGTGTTCTCTACACGTTCATCAGGACGAGCATCCACGCCATGCCCGCGGCCATCACGACGTGGCAAAGCAGGTGGACGCGGTGCCCTCGGCTGATGAACATCTGCACGAGCCACCAGAGGGCCGCCACCGCTGAGACGACGACGAAGAGGACGTTGACGACGTCGGCCCAGATCGGGGTCGCCATCAGCATGTCGGCACCGGCATCCGCTCCGGCGTGCTCGGCGTGGATCGATCCGCCGGCGGCACTCATGGCACCGGCCATCAGCAACGGCATCGCGGCGAGCATCCAGATCATGGCCGCGTCCAGCGCGATGTGGCCCACGAGCTCGGTGCGCCCACGCCGGGACGACGCGCGCAGGAGGGGCGGCACGAGCGAGAGGCCGAGGATCACGAACAGGAGGACCTGCGCCCAGGTCACGACGTCCATCGCGAAGAACCAGGTCATGGCGATCATGGCGATGCTCATGACGCCGTGGTTGACGTCGACAAGCTCGCCGTCGGTGATGGCTGCTCGCCGGTCCGTGGCACGGAGCCTTCCCACCAGGGCGTCCCCCACGCAGACCACGAAGGTGAACGCGAAGGCGATGGTCAGGACGATGTTCCAGGGGTAGTCGATCACGTCGCCAGGCTAGTTCTACATCTTGTAGAGTGCCAACTCGACGACCGGACGACCCCGGTCCCGATCGAAAGGCTGGCATGACCGCGACCGAGATGGACCGCCGCACCGGAGCCGACGTCCCGAACAGACTGACAAGCCGAGTTCACCGTCCAGGCAAGCGTCCGACGAACTGGTTCGCTGCTTTCTGGCGGTGGCACTTCTACGGTTCCATCATCGTCATCCCGGTCCTGTTCATCCTCTCGATCTCGGGCCTGACCTACATGTTCCGAGCCGAGGTCGATTCGTTCACCCATCCCGGCGTCCTCACCGTCACCGCCCCCGAGGGCGCAGAGCGCGCCTCCCTGTCGAGCCAGGAGGCCGCTGTCCGGGAGGCCTTCCCGGACAGGGAGATTCTCTCCGTCGTGGACGCGACCGGCGACCGTTCGACCGTCTTCGTCACGGAAAGCGCCGACGGTGTCGGGAGCAACGTCTACGTCGACCCGTACTCGACCACCGTGACGGGGGACCTGAACGAGAACGAGCTCGTGTCGAACTGGGCTGAGCGCATCCACGGCGACCTGCTGCTGGGCGACGAGCAGATCGGCGACCGGATCGTCGAGCTCGGGGCCAGCTGGGCGATCGTCCTGACCATCACGGGGTTCATCATCTTCTTCCTGGGTCGCCGCCCCCGAGGCGCCGCTCGGGCGAAGAAGGTGCCGGGCTCCAGGCTGCGCGGAATGCACGCGATCGCCGGCCTGCCGGTCGGGCTGGGCATCCTGATGTTGGTCGTCTCTGGCCTACCGTGGACGGGCGTCTGGGGTTCCCTTGCCGAGCAGGTCGCGGCGGGCGACGGAGAATCCCTGTGGGGCGCAGACCCCGGCGCCGAGTCGACCCTCGGCGACCTGATCGAGGACACCAACGGCACGACGGCGCCGGCCGGCTGGGCGATCGCAGGCGGCCCCCTGGGGACGAGCCAGGGCGCCGGCCCGATGATCTCGATCGACGAAGCCGTCGCGGCCGCTCGCAACGAAGGCGCGCCCGAGCCGTACTCGATCGTCTACCCAGAGGGGGACGACGGCGTCTTCAGCGTGATGGGCAGCCAGTGGAACGACAACGGCAACCCCTCCGAGTCCGACGTGGCCCTGGAGAAGACCGTCCACGTCGACCAGTACACCGGCGACGTCGCCGGCACCTATGGTTACGACGACTTCAGCGCCACCGCCAAGACGGTGTCACAGGGCGTCGCGCTGCACGAGGGACGTCGCTTCGGCACTGTCAACACGGTCCTCACGGTGCTCTTCTGCCTCGCCGTGATGTTCCTCTGCATCTCGGGGCCGCTCATGTGGTGGACCCGTCGAGGACGCGCCTCGGGACTCTCAGCCCCCCGGGCAGCGCTCCCCGTCTGGAGCAGCAGGGTCCTGCTCGTCGCGATGGTGGCCTTAGGGCTCTTCCTACCGGTCTTCGGACTCTCCCTGATCCTCGTGCTGGCACTGGACCAGCTGCTCATCCGCAGAGTCCCGCGCCTGCGCAAGTTCTTCGGCTCGGTCTGATCACACAGCCGAGTCGCGAGATGTCGGACGAGACTGCCGACGACCGCTCGGGCATCACGCCCGCGCGGCCCACGATGGAAAGGAATGCATGATGACCACTTGGACAGGGCCCGTGAACGGCCTCACCTGCAACGGCTGCGTGACGACGGTCACCGAGACTCTCACCGGCCTCGACGGCGTCGACTCGGTCGACGTCGACCTCGCCCCCGGGAAGACCTCGACGGTCACCGCGCACGGCACGCGCGAGCTGAGCGACGCCGAGGTCGGCGCCAGCCTCTCGGCGGTCGGAGCATTCTCGATCGCTCGCTGAGGAACCGGTCGACGTCGAGAGAACACGCTCCCCACGGCGTTCTACAGCACGTAGAGTAGGGGGTGCGTGAGGCGTCGACCGGGAGGCCTCCATTTGAGAGGACCCCCTGTGCAGACCACGTTCACCGTCGCCGGCATGACCTGCGAGCACTGCGAGAAGCGAGTCGCCGGGGAGGTGGGCGATGTCTTCGGTGTCGAGTCCGTGACCGCCGACCACGTGACGGGCCTGATCTCAGTGACCAGCGCCTCTGCGCCCGATCCCGAGGCTGTCCGCGAGGCGGTCGAGGAGGCGGGCTACACCGTCGTCGATGGCTGAGACGGTCTCGCCACAACCGGCAGCCGATCCCGCCCAGCGAACTCGCGATCGGCGCACGGCCCTCGGCTCCGTTTTCGTCGGCGTCCCGCTGCTCGCCGTCGTCGTGACCGTCGTCGTGATGGGCCCGTCCGGGTACGAGTCCCTGCACCGACCTGTGCCCGACCTCGTCACGTCCCTGACGAGCGGCCTGCTCCGGGTCGTGGCCGAGTGCGCCAGCTCCGTGACGGTGGGCGCCTTGTTCTTCGCCGCCTTCGTCCGAGCGCGTTCGGGCGCACGCCGGCTGGTCGTCGACAACGGTCGTGACCTCGGCACCATCCGGTGGGCCTCACTCCTCTGGGCCCTCAGCGCGACGAGCCTCGCAGCCGTCGACGCCGCCGACGCCAGCGGCCAATCGCTCGACCGCCTGCTGGAGCCTGGCTCGCTCTCGTACCTGATGTCCGCCTCCTACTTGCCCGGCGCGTGGGTGGTGGCAGCTGTAGTCGCGTGGACCATCTACCTGATGGCGAACTTCCTGGGCACATGGCAGCCGCTTCTCGTCATGCTCGCCCTCAGCCTCATCGCCGTCCTCGCCCCTGTCGTCGTCGGGCAGGTCCTAGTCGGACCGCAACACGACTTCGGCGGCGACGCTGCCATCATTGGCACACCCGCCATGACCATCCTCACGGGGCTCGTGTTCCTGGTGGCCTGGGCTGCTGCGCGGGGGGATGCCCTCGGCGCCGTCGAGTCCCGCCGCCTGCGGTGGACGGCGGTCGTGACCGGCGCGATCGCCGCGGGCACCCAGGTGATCATCGCCGCGTTCATGTTGGCGGGCTCGGCTCCGTGGGAGACAGCGACGGGGTGGCTGTTCCTGGTGCGGTTCGCCCTCCTCGGCGCCCTCGGCGTGCTCGGTTGGCGGGCGACACGACCAGATGCCGCTGCGAAGCACTCGACCTGGACGATCACGTCACTCACTGCCCTGCTGCTCTCTGCACACCTGGGGATCGCCAGCGCCATGACACGCATCCCGCCTCCTCAGTACTTCGTCCCCACCTCGGTGGACCAGGTGTTCCTCGGCTACGACGTCGACAGCGAGCCGAGCCCGCTCGTGCTCCTCCTGGAATGGCGGCCCAACATTCTCTTCGCCGTCCTGACCGCCGCCGGGATAGGCCTGTACCTTTGGGGTGTCCGACGGCTCCGACAGCGAGGCGACGCCTGGCCCGTGGGACGCACGGTCGCATGGGTGCTCGGCTGGGCCACGGTGTTCCTCACGACGTCCTCCGGCCTCGGCAAGTACTCCAGCGTGTCCTTCAGCCTGCACATGATCCTGCACATGTCCCTCAACATGCTCGGGCCGCTGCTGCTCGTGATGGGCGGCGTCGTGACGCTCGCCCTGCGAGCCAGCACCGCGCACCGGAGGAACGAGCCCGCAGGCGTGCACGAGTGGATCACCGCGGTGCTGAACTGGCGCCTGACCCACGCGTTCTACCACCCAGTCCACGTCTTCGTCTCGTTCGTCGGCACCTACTACCTGCTCTACCTGACGCCGATCTTCGGGGAGGCACTGAGGTACCACTGGTCACACCAGCTGATGAACCTCGACTTCCTCGTCATCGGCTACGTCTTCTACAGCCTCGTCATCGGCGTCGACCACCCGCCACGTCCGCTGCCCCACATCGGCAAGCTCGGCCTCGTCCTCGCCGCGATGCCGTTCCACGCCTTCTTCGGCGTCGTCATCATGTCGAGCGAGACCGTGATCGCACAGAACTACTACGAGTACATCGGCAAGTGGTGGATGACCGATCTCGCCCACGACCAGTACGTCGGCGGCGGCATCGCCTGGGCCGCCGGCGAGCTTCCCCTGATCGCAGTCGTCATCGCCCTCGTCACCCAGTGGTCGAGACAGGACTCCCGACGCGCGAAGCGGGTCGACCGCCACCTCGACAGCGGCATCGACGACAGCTTCGAGGCCTACAACGACATGCTCCACCGGCTCTCCGGCCGGAGCACCACCCCCTCGGGACCGCCCGAGACGACGGCGACCGCCGAGCGGGTGCCCGAGATGAAGGACCAGACGTGACCACCACCTCCCAGCCCACGGCAGCCGTCGACACGACCACCGGCCCGTCGGAGGCGTACTTCGAGCTCGACGTCGGCGGCATGACCTGCGCTTCGTGCGCGAACGCCGTGGAGCGGAAGCTCAACAAGCTCCCCGGGGTGACCGCCTCGGTAAACTACGCCACCGAGCGCGCGCTCGTCTCGGGGCTGGCCCCCGCGCAGGTCGACACGGCCATCGCCGCGGTCGAGAAGGCGGGCTACGCCGCCGCGATGCGACAGGGCGACGACGACAGCTGGACCGCAAGGGCCACCGAGACCACGATCACGTCGCTGCGTCGCCGACTCGCCGTGGCGGCGCTGCTCACCATCCCGCTCTGCGACCTGACGATCCTGCTCGCGCTCGTGCCTGGTTTCCGCTTCCCGGGCTGGCAGCTCGTCTGCGTCCTGCTGGCCGTGCCCATCGTCACGTGGGCGGCGTGGCCGTTCCACAAGGCGACCTGGCGCAGCCTTCGTCGAGGCACGTTCGGCATGGACAGCCTGGTCTCGCTGGGCAGCATCGTGTCCTTCGGGTGGGCTGTCTACACGCTCGTCTTCGCCCCGAGCACAGAGCCGGGCTACTGGCTCGGCTTCGGCGTGACCCCCGCCGGCGCCGACGCCATCTACCTCGACGTCGCCGCCGGCATGGTCACGTTCCAGCTCGGCGGGCGCTACTTCGAGACCCGCTCGCGCCGCCGCGCCGGTGACGTGCTGAACGCCATCGGGAACCTCGCCGTCCGGCAGGCCCGCATCCGAGACGCCGACGGCGCCGAGCGTGTCGTGCCGTCGACCGAGCTCCGTGTCGGAGACACGGTCGTCGTCCTCCCTGGCGAGCGGATCGCCGTTGACGGGACCGTCTCGTCCGGGACATCCACCGTCGACACCAGCGCCATGACCGGTGAGTCCGTCCCCGCAGACCTGGCACCGGGAGACGACGCCATCGGCGGCACGGTCAACGTCACCGGACGTCTGGAGATCACCGCAGTCACCGTCGGCGCCCGCACCCGCCTGGCGCAGATGGCGGCCCTCACCGAGGACGCCCAAAGGCGCAAGGCCGGGGTGCAGACCTTCGCCGACAAGGTCTCGTCCGTCTTCGTGCCCTGCGTGATCGCCCTCGCGGCCATCGTGACCGCCATCTGGCTCCTGATCGGCGCCGAACCCTCGACGGCCGTCGGCAACGGCATCGCCGTCCTGATCATCGCGTGCCCCTGCGCTCTCGGCCTCGCCACCCCGACCGCGCTCATGGTCGGCATCGGCCGTGGCGGCCAGCTCGGCGTGCTCATCAAGGGACAGGACGCCCTTGAGGCGAGCGGTGTCATCGACACCGTCGTCCTCGACAAGACCGGGACCGTCACCACCGGCGGCATGCGTGTCGTCGACGTCGTCGTCACCGGGACGCTCGATCGCGAGACCGTGCTGCGCCTCGCCGGCAGCGTCGAGACCGCCTCGGAACACGCTGTGGCCCGCGCCGTCACGGCGGCCGCATCCGCCGAGGTCGGTGCCCTGTCCACGCCCGAGGGCTTCACGGCGCTGACCGGCCTCGGTGCCCGCGCCGTCGTCGACGGCCACCAGATCCTCATCGGCAACGCTCGCCTCCTTCGCGAGAACGGGATCGAGCTCGACGCCGTGCTCACCGGGGCGGTCGAACGGCTCGGCTCGACCGGCGCCTCCGCGGTCCTGCTGGCTATCGACGGTATCGCCTCGGCAGTATTCGGGGTGCATGACGACATCAAGCTGTCCGCGCCCGCCGCGGTCGCGGGACTCCGGGCACTCGGCCTGCGCACGGTGCTCCTGACCGGGGACACGAACGGCGTGGCACAGACGGTCGGAGCAGCCATCGGAGTCGATGAGGTCATCTCAGGCGTCCTGCCGACCGACAAGGCCGCCGCGATCTCCGCCCTCCAGTCCGACGGGCACAGGGTCGCGATGGTGGGCGACGGCGTGAACGACTCCGCTGCCCTCGCGACCGCCAACCTGGGGCTCGCGATGGTGCAGGGCACCGACATCGCGATGAAGGCCGCCGACATCATCCTGGTCAGGGACGACCTCCGTGTAGTCGTGGACGCCGTCCAGCTGTCGCGCCAGACGCTCCGGACGATCAGGCTCAACCTGGTCTGGGCGTTCGGGTACAACGTCCTCGCCATCCCGCTGGCTGCGGTCGGCTTGCTCAACCCGCTGATCGCGGCGGCGACGATGGCCCTGTCGTCGGTGCTGGTCGTGTCGAACAGCCTGCGACTGCGCTCGTTCGAGCCGAACCGCAGCGGAGGCGCACCTCGCGGGTGATGTGCCTCCGCTGACGTCGGTCAGCCCTGCACGCGTACCGCCAGCGGAGACCGCCGGCGGGAAGGGGCGTGCCGGTTGCTGGCGTCCACGAGGCGACGAGCGCGGAGCGTCAACGACTCGTCCCCGGCCAGGTGCGCCATCTTGACCAGCGCGTTGGCGGTGTGCACGGCTCCCAGGCGCCGCGCGGCCGCGTCGTCGGCGATGAGCTCGACGAGCATCCTGGTGGTGCGCTCGAGGTGTCGGGCTCCGGCCAGGCCCGGAGTGCACGCCCTGTTGAGCTGAGCGAGCTGCGCGATCACGCCGTGGTGTTGCCGCAGGTGCGTCCGCTCGTGCTCGACGACCGCCGCCAGCTCGACAGCGCTCAGAGCCCGCTCGAGCGCCGTCGTGACGAGCACGCGGTTGCTCGGGGCCGGGATGCTCATCGCGAAGGCGCGGTCGAAGGGCACCACGGTCATGTCCACCCCTCGCACCCGTGTGCTCGGGTGGCAGGCAGCCACCAGCGCCATCTGCTGGTGCAGGGCCCGGTCCGTCGCCGCGAGCGGCTCGAACCGCGTCGTGACGAGCGCCACCAGCCCCCCGACGGCGACGAGGCCGCCCCAGCCGACCACCACGAGGACCGTCGATGCGAACCAACCGCCCAACGGGTCCGCCGGGGCATCGCGAGAGAACGCGACCGCGGCCATTGAGTTGACGAGCCCGAGAGCAGCCGCGGCGATGCCGCCGAGGAACGCGGTGTACCAGGAGGCGAGCGCCAGCCGCGGGAAGCGGAACCGCCAACGGCCATGGGCCAGTACGAAAGGTGCACCCACGATCAGAACGAGCGACGCCCCGATGCAGACGAGCACGGTGACGGCGACCGCCACCTAGATCACCCCGCCCGAGATGAGCAGACCAGGGGTCAGTCGGCCTCGAGCGCCGCCCGTAGCGCCTCGACGTCGCGAGGGTCGAGCTGCCCGGCGAAGCGCAGCAGCGCAGCGCTGCGGTCGCTGCTCGCGACGAGTGCGGAGACCATCGTGCTCGCCGCAGAGTCCGACTCCGACTGTGCCGCCGAGAAGACGAATCCACCGCCCGCAGCGGGTGCCTTGTTGACGGACCCCTTCTTGTGGAGCCGATCGAGGATCGTGAGCACGGTCGTGATGGCCGGCGTCGCGTCGAGCTCGAAGGTCGCCTGAACCTCTTTTGCCGAGGCGGGCACGCCCGCACGCCAGAGGGCTCGCATGACCTCGTTCTCGAGCTCGCCGCGAGAACGCTTGGCGGGAGTGTCGGACTTGTCGGTCATCGCTCGATCTTATCCGGGCGAGAGCCCCATCGATGGTCACGACGGCTCGGGGTTCCGCGGAACTCACGGCGCCTCCGTGCCCGTCGCCCCACCCGACACCTGCGCCACGAATTGCGCGAACGCGGCGGCGTCGGTCGGCGAGCCCTGGTACTGCTGCCCGTTGACCAGCACGGTCGGTGTCGCGGACACCGCCGCGAGGCTGGAGTTCGGTACCGGTTCGTTCAGTGCGCGCTCGGTCGCGGACGCGACCCAGTCGGTGAACTCGCCGTCGGTGATGCAGGAGGCGACGGCAGGGTCGTCGGCACCGGCGCCCTGGACCAGCGTCACCAGCTCGTCGTTCGTCAGGCCGGTCGTGTTCTCGGCCGGCTGCTGGGCGAACAGGGCGGTGTTGACGTCGAGCGCCGTGTCGGGCTGGTAGTTCGCGACGCAGGCCAGGGCGTTCGCCGACCGGGTCGAGTACTTCGACCCGAGGCTCGCGTTGTCGAGGAACCCGAGCGGGTGGATCTCGAGGTCGGCCGCGCCCTGGGTCACCCAAGTCTCGAGCTGCTCGGCGTTGGTCGTGTCAAACTGGCCGCAGAACGGGCACATGTAGTCGAGATAGACGACGATGCTCGGCTTCTCGGCCGTGCCCGGCGCCGACGGCGTGGGCGAGCCGTCCGCCGGCGTCGCGTCCGTGTCGACGGCGGAGACGGTCGCGCCGTCGCCCGACAGGACGATGCCGTCGCTGGCCATGTTCAGGGGGCCAGGGCCCGCCGGGGTGAGGGACCGCGTGATCACCAGGGCCACGACGGCCAGCACCGCGAGCACGCCCACGACGAGGCCGCCCTGCAGTGCCCACTTGTTGCGGCGTCGTCGCTTGGCTTCTTCCTCCCGGGTGACGCGGGCCTTCTCGCGGGCCGACTCCCGTCGTTCGCGCTTGGTCTCAGAATTCTGTGTTGTCGACAAGATGACTCGTCTCGTTCTCGTCGGCACGGGGTGCCGGAGTGTCCATGAGGTCTCGTCCGGTCGCGGGGACGCAGACGGGCGCAGGCCGGGACGTCGTCCACGGCGAGGATGCGCGGGGAGCTTCGCCTGCGCGGTCGCTTCGGCGAAGCACACGAGGCGCCTTCTCGGCGCATCGTGCATCAATTCGGATCAGGCGGGGAGCGGCGGCCCTCGGAGGGGTTGGGCGGGCGCCGCGGTTCGGAGCGCATGGGGGACGATCCGAGCGACTCGCGGCACGAGGTGCCGCACGATCTGCGGTGCTGTGGTCGCCGCGATCCCCGAGACCGTGATCACGGTCAGGAGTACCTGGTCCGCCAGTCCGACGGCAGCGCGGACAGCCCTCTCGCCACGCCAGAGACCGACTACGGTGACGAGCGCAGCCGCGGCATGCGCGATCCACATGGCGCCGCCGTGGTGCATGGCCGGCATCGTGCCCGACGACGTCGATGTGTCGGCTGCGAGCACGAGGGCCTCGTGCGCGTGGTGCCCGCCACCTGAGACGACGACGCGAGCGGCGCCTCCTCCGCCCAGGGAGAAGAGCAGGTGGAAAGCTGCCTGCGAGACGGCGACGACGATCGAGAGCCGGACGAGCGACGGCCCTCGTCCCGCCAAGGCGACCCCCAGCGGCAGCGAGAGTCCGATCGCGAGGACGACACCGAGCACACCAGGAGAGGAACCCCCACCCGCGACGTGCGAGAACGCCGCCAGGGTCACCGCCGCCAGGGTCGCCGATGAGCCACGCGCCAGGCGTCCCCATCTCGACTGCACTGTGGCCGCCTCCCGCTCGTTCCGGCTCTCAGCCTAGATGGCCGACACCGCGCGCGGGTGGGCGTTCGTCGTCGGGGGGTCGTCCTCGGTGTCCGCGACGGCAGGGACGGCCAGGGCCCAGGCGTTCATCGACTCGAGCACGGGCCGGAGACCCAGGCCCGTCGGGGTCAGCTCGTAGACGACCCTCGGGGGGATCTCGGCGTACACCGTCCTGGTGACGAGGCCCGACGTCTCGAACTTGCGGAGGCGGTTCGTCAGGGTGTGAGCGCTGATGCCCGGCAGCGACTCCTTCAGCTCGGAGAACCGCGCCGGCCCCTCGAGCAAGTTCCGGACGATGAGGGTCGCCCAGGGGCCGTCGAGCAGGGTCAGGAACTTCGCGATGCCGCACTCGGGCCAGATATCCCCACAGAAAGCCATGAAAAGCGAGCTTAGGCTATTAGTGCAGTTGACGTAACCGATGCACCAGATGCACTAATGGTTTCATGACCTATCTCATCCACGGCGCCACGGGCGCCCAGGGCTCCCCCGTCGTTGCCGCGCTCACCAAGTCCGGCGCCTCCGTTGCCGCGGCTGTCCGCGACCCCTCCACCTACTCGGGAGACGGCACCGCCGTCGCCGTCGACCTCACCTCCGTCGCATCGCTGGCGGCCGCCTACGAGGGCGTGGACGGCGTCTTCGTCCACCTACCGATCGGCACTGGTGAGCAGCAGCTCGCTCACGCCCGCAACATCGTCGCCGCGGTCGACAAGGCACGGCCCGCACGGGTGGTCGTCTCCACCAGCGGCTACTCGGCCGAGGACGACGGCTCGGGTGAGAACCCCGTGGCCGCGCTGGCGGCGGGGCTGACGGCGACGGGCGTCTCGGTCGCGATCGTCGCGCCTCGCCTCTTCCTCGAGAACCTCCTGCTTCCTCCCGTCACGTCTGTCGTCGAGAGGGACGGCGTGCTCCGCTACCCGATCCGAGAGGACTACGCCGTGTCGTGGAGCTCGCACCTCGACGTCGCGGATGTGGTCGCACGACTGCTCGCCGACACGTCGGTCACCGGCATCGTCGGAGTCGGCGCGCTTCCGGGACTGCGGGGAGCGGACCTCGCGGCCGGCTTCGCAGCGCAGCTCGGGCGCGAAGTGCACTTCGAGTCCCAGGAGCCCGACGACTTCGGGAGCCTGATCGAGCCGCTCTTCGGTAAGGCCGGCTCCGACCCGGTCGTCGACTCGTACCGCTGGCGCGCCACCCAGGAGTCCGAGCTGATCGACCCGGCGACGAGCGCTCAGGAACGCCTCGGTCTCAGCCCTCGCTCCGTCGAGAAGTGGCTGGTCGACCTGCAGGGCTGACGCTCAGTACGGTTGAGCGCCGGGCCTGCTGAACGACGGGATCACGATGGACGACACGTATGCACTCCGCGCGATGAGCGAGGCGGACCTCCCCGCCGTGCTCTCGATCTACCAGCAAGGGATCGACGGAGGCGACGCGACGTTCGAGTCAGCACCCCCGACTCCCGGCGAGTTCGACGCCTCTCGGCTCGCCGAGCACCGGATCGTCGCGGCCTCAGCCTCCGGCCGCGTCGTCGGCTGGGCTGCTGTCTCTCCCGTGTCTCGCCGGGCCGTCTACGGCGGCGTCGTCGAGCACTCGGTGTACGTCGACGCTGTCGCGCGAGGCAAGGGAGTCGGGCGAGCTCTGCTCCTGGCCCTCGTGGAGTCGACCGAAGCGTCCGGCATCTGGACCCTGCAGGGCGTGGTGTTCCCCGAGAACACGGCCAGCCTCGCGCTCCACGCCGAGCTGGGGTTCCGGGTGGTGGGTCGGCGAGAGCGGATCGCCGCACCCCTGTCCGGGCCTCAGGCGGGGCGCTGGCGCGACACGATCCTCATCGAACGTCGATCTCCGCTCGTCTGACGAGGTCGTTGCCAGCTCCGGGGCGAGTCGCGACAGGTGCCCCGCGGGCTTGCACGCAAGCCCGCGGGGCACGTGTCGTCACTGTGGGACGGACCCGCCCAGGACGAGGTCTCCTACTCGTCGAGGCGCGGCCGCCGTCATCCGTGCGCCCGCGCGGTGGAGCTCATCGGCAGTCCCGAAGCCGTAGAGCACGCCGATCACGTCGACGCCGTTCTCCAGGGCGGCTTCCACGTCGTGCTCGCGATCGCCGATCATCACTACCTGTTCCGGCGCAGCGCGTCTCGATTGCATCGCGCGGCGGAGCGTGACGACCTTGGCGACCACGTCGTCGGGAGCACGACCGTGCACCGTCGTGAAGGAGGAACGGAGTCCTGCCGTCTGCAAGGCACCCTCGGCGAATTCCTGGATCTTGGCCGTCACCACGCCGAGTTCGACCCCGGCAGCGAGCAGGCGCTCGAGGAGTTCGCCGACGCCCGGGTACGGACGGTACTGGGAGATCCCCACGTCTGCGTAGTGCTCGCGGTAGTGCCCGACAGCTTCGGTCACAGCCGCCGCGTCGAACCCGTAGAGATCACGGAACGAGTGCTCCAGGGGCGGGCCGACGAATCGACGCAGAGCAAGGGGGTCGTCCTCGACGAAGCCCATCTGGGCCAGGGCGTGAGCTGCAGCGTCCGTGATGCCCGAGCCCGGGTCGCAGAGCGTTCCGTCGATGTCGAAGAGGGCTACGTCGTACCGCCGGTGTTGCATGTGGTCTCCTGACCTCGCGACGGGAAAGCACCTGTCATCCCCTTTCTCGAGAAAGAGAGAAGCGGAACGTCAGAGGACCGTCGCGAAGCGCTTGCGATAGCTCGACGGGGTGCTGCCGAAGGTGCTGACGAAATTCTGCCTCAAGGTCACGGCGTTGCCGAAGCCACATACTGCGGCGACTTGTTCGATGGGAAGCTCCGATGCCTCCAGGAGGCGTCGCGCCTCGTCGAGTCGGCGCGATCTGACCCACGCGGCGGGTGTGGACCCGGTGGCCGCCCGGAAGGCACGGATGAAGGTCCGTCGACCCTGGTGAGCGGCGGCAGCGAGCTTGTCGACCCCCAGATCGTCGCCGAGGTTCTGCAGTGCCCAGGCAGTCGCTCGCGCGATCGGATCGTCCGCCCCGTCCTGAGGAACCGGGCGCTCGATGAACTGCGCCTGGCCACCTTCGCGGTGAGGGGCGACGACCAGGCTCCTGGCGACCTTGTTCGCGGCCTCGGCGCCCAGGTGGGTCCGGACGATGTGCAGGCACGCGTCGATGCCCGAGGCTGTTCCTGCCGAAGTAATGACGTCCCCGTGATCGAGGTAGAGGACGTCGGGGTCAACATCGACCCGCGGGTGCTTTCGGTCGAGGGCGTCGATCGCATGCCAGTGCGTAACGGCGCGGCGACCGTCGAGGAGGCCGAGGTCCGCCACGGCGATGGCCCCGAGGCAAAGGCCTGCGATGGTGGCGCCGCGGTCGTGGGCTGCGAGCAGAGCTTGCCGGAGGATCGGTCTGGGTTCCCGGCCGTCCGCGATCCAGGAGGGCACGACGACGACGTCGGCGTCCGACGTGGCGTCGACTCCTTGCACGCCACTGAGGGCGTAGCCCTCGGCCGTCCGGACCGACCCCGCTCGGTCGGCGAAGAGCACCGTTTCCCAGTCGGCGAGGCCCTGCCTCCTCACTTCGTCGAAAACCATCTGGGGAACGGCGAGATGGAACATCGTTACACCGTCGAACGCATGGATGGCGATCCTCACGATGCCCCTTCCTGTTGGCCTGGAATCATCGTAAGTGTGCACGCGTGCCAATGGCAGACGTTCTGTGAACACCGCAGGATCGTTGTCATCCCCCGAAAGTGATCTGTTAGGAGCACACCATGACCACGCCCGCTCGCGCCCTCGTCCTCGTCGACATCCAACAGGAGTACTTCACCGGCCCCCTGGAGATCCAGTACCCCGCGCCCACGGACTCGCTCCCGCGGATCATCGCCGCCATCGATGCCGCCGAAGCGAACGGCATCCCCGTCGTCGTCGTCCAGCACACAGCCGGCGACGACGCCCCGGTGTTCAACCCCACCCTTCCCGGGTTCGCACTGCACCCCGAGATCGAGCAGCGCCGCACCCCCGCCTGGAAGGCCATCACGAAGCAGTACGGCTCCGTCTTCGCCGGGACCGACCTCGTCGACTGGCTTCGGGAGAACGGCGTCGACACTGTCACCCTCGTCGGCTACATGACCAACAACTGCATCATCGCCTCCGCTGCCCAGGCAGAGACCATCGGCATCGCCGCTGAGGTCCTCTCCGACGCGACCGGAGCCATCAGCATCAGCAACGACGCCGGCCACGTCGACGCGGAGACCGTCCACACGACCCTCATGGCCTTGTTGAACTCGAACTTCGCCGCCGTCGAGTCGACAAACGCCTGGATCACCGCACTGGCCGAGGGAGAAACGCTCCCGAAGGACAACCTGCCCACCTCCGCGATGTCCGGTGCCGAGCGCTTTCCGCGGTAACCCGATAGGCCCTGCTCGACTGAGCCGCGTGCCCCGACCGGTCCAAGAAGTGTTCGACCGAATGCGTGTTCCGAACGACTGCCTAGCTCGACGGACTCGTCCGCGAAACGGCTTCAGGTGGCCACTGCGCAGGGAGGGATGCGTGCGTGCCGCGGCGAGGTGCCCGCGCGCACGGCGGGGTGCCGCACCCCGAAGTGGACGATGCACCCCGGAACGACGGGGTGCATGGTGCCCGACCTGGTCTTCGACCGAGCAGACGAAGTGCTCGAGAAGATCCGGGCTGCGATCTCCCGGCGAGACCCCCAGCAGTCACCGGCCGATGCGATGCGCTCCCTCGTCCTCGAGGACATCGACAGGTACGTCGAGGACGACGAGGGATTGACCAAGGGCGAGTTCTCCGCGCAGTGTCGGCTCAGTGCGCTGCTCCGACGTCGGGCCCTGGAGTTCTACGACGACGTCACGACCGCGGTGGCAGCTGAACTCGAAGGCACGGGACCGAACGCGATGTCCGAGCGGGCGTACGCGGCCGCGCTCGTCTCGGTGGTCAGCAAACCACCGCGAGCATCGGCGATGCGGTCCTGTCGGATGCTCATCGGGGAGACACTCGCGAGCGTCTGGACGGCGCAGCCACGGCGACCCTTGACCACTTGTCGGCCTGGTGGCACAGGGAGTACGCCACCTGAACGCATCGCTAGGGACCATCCCCTACTGGGACGATATTCGATGCCGGATCATGTCGTGGGGCATGCTCGTCCTATGAGCGACGATGAAGGACTATCGCGTGCTCGCTCCGTCGATGCGACCGCCGTGACTGAGCGCCCGACGCCGTGGCTGCCGGCAAGAACCGTCCTCCTCAACCTCGCCTTGATCTTCGTCGGCGGTGGCCTCTTCTGGTTTCTCATCGACCGCGCGCAACCGCCCGTCTGGGTCGCCTTCCTCGCCTAAGCCGCCGTCTATACAGCCGGATCACTCGCCATGCGCTTCATTCGAAACGCCCGAGCCGATCGCACTCATAAGTGACGGTGGTGGCCAAGCCACGCGATCCGGTGAGCGACCTTTCTCCGGGCGCAGGCAGCCACCTAGGCGCTGCAACGGAAGACGCACTCGGTCGAGCACCGCTCAGACCGATCTGGGCACTCGGCCAGATCGTGCTCCGCACGAGCGAGACGCGACCGAAGCCGGTCGAGGCGCGCCTGCTTCGCCTCGATCTGACGCACCTGCTCTGCCAAGAGCGGCCGTAGCGCCTCTCGGACATCGGTACAGGACGTCGACTCCATGGTGCTGAGGTGTGCGCCTATCTGATCGAGGGGCAGGCCGAGTTCCTTGCTGGCTTCGATCAGGTCGAGGCGGCTGAGCACGTCCGGGCTGTAGTCGCGATACCCGTTGTGGGCCCTGGCTGGGGTCAAAAGCCCGATGTACTCGTAGTACCGGAGCGCCGTGGTGGAGACGCCGCTGCGCTTACTGACCTCGGAGATTCGCACACCGCGACCCTAGAGCCGCCGACGCCGCTTGACCTTCAAGCGCCTCGAACCTCTACGGTCACTGACGTGCCTACCTCCTCCACACCGGTCCTGCCGTGAACGCGATCGCCTCCTGGCTCGAACACCGGCAGATCGGCCTCTACCTGGTGGCGATCGCGGTTGCCGGCATCGTCGGCCTCACCGTGCCGGGAGCACACCACCTAGAGGCAACGATCGAGCCTGTGCTCGCGCTGCTGCTGTTCGCGACGTTCCTCGGCGTCCCGTTCGCCGCGATCGGGAAGTCCCTCCGAGACGGACCATTCCTCGCCGCGGTCGGGGTGCTGAACTTCAGCGTCGTCCCCCTCGTTGCCTACGGGCTGTCCCGGTTCGTTGCGGCCGAGCCGGCACTGCTGTTCGGGGTGCTGCTGGTGCTGCTGACCCCGTGCATCGACTACGTGATCGTCTTCGCCGGCCTTGCTGGCGGCGCGTCAGAACGGCTCCTCGCTGCGGCACCGCAGCTCATGCTGGCGCAGATCCTGCTCCTGCCGCTGTACCTGCTGCTGTTCATCGGCCTAGAGGGCGTCGCGGTAGTCGAGGTCGGCCCCTTCGCCCGGGCCTTCCTCCTCCTGATCGTCGTCCCGCTCACCGCGGCCGCGCTCGTGCAGGCACTCGCCCGGCGACACCGATCCGGTGTCGTGATCGAGCGGACGATGCTGGGCCTGATGGTGCCGCTGATGATGGCGACCCTGTTCACCGTCGTGGCCTCGCAAGCGGGAGCCGTCGGGGACTCCCTGGGGCAGCTGCTCGTGCTGGTGCCGATCTACGCCGGGTTCCTCGTCGTTATGGCAGCGCTCGGCGTTGGTGCCGGCCGCATCTTCCGGCTCGACGTGCCAGCGACCCGTGCTTTCGTGTTCAGCGGTGCGACCAGGAACTCGCTCGTGGTTTTGCCGCTCGCGCTGGCCTTGCCGTCATCGCTGTCGCTTGCTCCGGTGGTTGTCGTGACCCAGACGCTCGTCGAACTCATCGGCATGGTGATCTTCGTCCGGCTCATCCCTCGCCTAGTCCCGAGCCAGGGCCGCGAGACTAGACCCGAGCCAGCCAGCCAGCCAGCCAGCCAGAGAAGCGTCTCGATAGACGGTTTAAGACGACCAACTCCCGACGGTAAGCGTCCATGTCCCGACTGCCCTAGGACTGCGCCGCGTGCGAGCGAATGCGTGAGGCGAGCTTCGTGTCCCGAGCCAGCGCAGTAACCGGGGATCCCCAACGGCCCTGCCCCCACCGCTCCTCGGTTACGGCCACAGCCAGTCGTGCCCGCCCCCCACACTCTGACTCAGCATTCGGCGGTCGCCGAACCATGACGTCAGAGCCTTATGACAGGAGGATATTCCGGCTGAACGTCGTGAGTCCGAGCCTGCACTCATCGTGCAGAACGCGCGAACCCGCTTTTCGCGAGTCGCATTGCCGCGCATGAACCGAGATGCAGTTCGCTACCGATTGCTCTCAACGAGACCCAGAACTTATAGAACTGTCGCAGGCAGCCGAAGCCGAGGTCCGATGGCGATTCCCAGAGTCTTCTGGAATGACCCCGTGGGCAACCGTGCGTCACTTCGTCGACCGGGTCGGTTCAGCGCGAGCGGGATTCCTCATCGTGGAGCCCGCCGTCAAGACGGGCGACACGTACCGATGGGCTCAGTGCACCGGCGGCAGCCGCACTCCACTACTCGTTGAGGTGGGCTTCGACAGCGGCGTAGGGATCGTCGCCCCGGCTGGCTCACCGTCTGCCGAACCGGTTGTCGCGACATACGCGAGTGGCGTCAAGCCGCGCGGCTCGGTTGCCCAGCCTGAGATGGCGACTGGCCAGCCCAATGCGCAAATATGCGCATGTTCCGCGGGGAGCAGGTGCGGTCTACAGCAGCACGCACCAGGCGTCTGCTCGGAAAGATCTTCGACCTAACCGCCGGATTCGAGTGCCGTTCGAGAGATGGAAACAGAAGCCGGCAAAAGCCCCGCGGCTTCGAAGATGTCGGTGCGAGACATCTCGCTTGACGCGAATCGCCACCCCAGTTCGGCACTGACGCGTAAGAGGGCTCCGATACGGGCCCGTGCGTCGCGCTCGAGAATATTCCGCTCGCTTTGGGCCCTTGCACGGTTAGTTACTGAACACTGCAGCTGGTCGTGAACGTGATCCCAACGAACAGCCACGTCGATGCGCCTACCACTCGCCTCCTCCACGTAGGTGAGACTACCGAGAGGTGCCCCACCCTTTAAACCTACGTTGACTGTCTGCAAGCGCCACCCCGGTGCCACCCACATGGTGTCCATGCCCCAGACGACTACGCCGTCGCCGTTTCCATAGACGCCGCGCACCCGGTGCTGCCCATCCTGTAACGCTTCACTGCCCATGTGCTCCCCCTGGTTGCTGGCGGTTGACCTTGCAGCCGATGTTCTTGGACCTCGTCGGCTTCGCACGCTTACGCGCCTTGCCACACGAAAATGCTGGACGCGTCAGCCAAGGCCTCAAAGACGCCAGGCCCGCCGTCCGCTGCGCGCCGGTACGCGTCGTAGGAACGGTGTGTTCTGGGGCCAGCGTAGTCATCCGGTTGGGTCCGCCCCAGACGAACTTCCGGCCGGGTCGGGGTGTGTCCGTCGAAGCGTCCGTTGGTGGTCCTGGGCTGCTCGTCATTGTTCATGGTTCCTATGTGTGCGGCGAGTGATTCTTCTAGGCGCTGTGGCATGCGGAGGCCTTATACCGGAGTCGCGCTCGGGCCTGCGGAAACGAAGCAATGGGCACTAGTCCGTGGCTATGCCGGGATCGCTCTCCCTCAATACGTGGTGCGGCGGACCTCTGCGTATCCCTCCTTGCAGGCCCTTCGGTGGAGCGTTCGGTCCCCTAGGGGACTTTGGTCGCGCCAGACCCTGGGGCGCCCGGTCGCGCCCCGGAACACAGAGGGGACTTTGGTCGCGCCACGCCCTGCGACTCTTGCCGCGCACCCGGAAACAGAGGGGACTTTGGTCGCGCCAGACCCTGGGGCGCCCGGTCGCACCCCCAGAACCAAAAGGGGACTTTCGTCGCACCACACCCTGGGGCACCCGGTCGCACCCCCAGAACCAAAGGGGACTTTGGTCGCACCACACGCTGGGGACTCTTGCCGCGCACCCGGAAACAGAGGGGACTTTGGTCGCACCACACCCTGGGGCGCCCGGTCGCACCCCCAGAACCAAAAGGGGACTTTCGTCGCACCACACCCTGGGGCACCCGGTCGCACCCCCAGAACCAAAGGGGACTTTGGTCGCACCACACGCTGGGGACTCTTGTCGCGCCCCCGGAAACAGAGGGGACTTTGGTCGCGCCACACCCTGGGGCGCCCGGTCGCACCCCCAGAAACACGGGACGATTTGGGTCGCGTCACCCAGTGGGGCGTTGGGTCGCGCCCCTCAGAAGTACGAGGGGACTTTGGTCGCGCCACACCCTGGGGCGTCCGGTCGCGCGAGGTGGGGCGCTGGGTCGCGCCCCACCCGAGCAAGAGGCGGCACCCGCACCTGACGGTGCCCGGAGAACTTCAAGGGCCGGTTTCGGTGGAGATCACCCCTTGCCCAGTCCCCCGCGCCGTACCTCTGGGGCATCACCTGTAGTGAAGCGATGCCCCAGCCTCGCGTCGGTGTTAGGCGGTCAGATCACCCAGGAGCACGTTGAGGTTCACGGGGACGCCCCGCGTCTGACCTCCCTGCCCGGGCAACCGGTAGACGAAGTCGGCGCGGTTCTCCTTAGTGCCCTGGTTGGCGTAGTGCTCGTGGAGCAGTCCCTCGTCCTTGAGGTTGCGCCACGTGCTGCGGGCCTCCTGCCCGGCCGGCAGCAGCTTCGAGTTGTGCCTCTGGGCCGTCTCGAACGCGAGCGTCCGGTTGAACATGACGACGTCGAGGTTGTCACCCTTGGGGCGACGGATGAGGTGCCCGATGGGGACGGCCCCGGGTCGCGTCACGAACTCGCCGTTCTTGTCCACGAACCATCCCAGCTGCGCGTTCGCGTTCACGTTGACCCCCGTGCCCGCCGAGGGGACCGGCGCATCGCCGAGACCATAAGAGCCTGCGATGTACGCGCGCCCTGCGGCGAGGTCGGACCGGATGGCGCGGAGCAGCGCACGTGCCGGTGTGGTGTTGGCCTGGGAGGCGTAGGCCTCCTTGAGGACGGTGGCGACACGTTCGGGGAGGGTCGTGCCGTTGTCGGCGTTGAAGAGGTCAAGGAACGGGGTGTAGCCGACCATCTCGCAGAGGATGTGGATGGGAGCCAGGCCGAGCATGAGGTCGACCGCCATCTGCGCGTGACGAGCGGGAGACTTGGCGGGGTTCTCGCCCGAGTCGATGACTGTCTTTGCGGTCTCCGAGAACCTGTGCGACAGGCCCTCGAGCTGGTGCATCATCGCGTTCCAGCCGTTCAGCACGGCGAGGTGCTGCATGGCCTGGACGGAGGCGTGCATGATGCGTCCGGGGACACGGCTGTTGTCCCGGAAGTGGTCGAAACCGTCGATGACCGGGCTGTTCAAGCTCTCCTTACCGATGTCGAGGATGACCGTGCGGTCGCGGACGGAGTTGATGGTGTGCTCGTTCTCCGCGGTCACGATGAGGAGTGCCCGTGGGGTGAAGACCTCGCGGGCCTTGAGGTCCGAGCCGGAGCGGCGCCTCGACGACTTGTTGTGGACGTTCCGGATGGTGTCGCCGAGCTTGGCCTGCTCGGACTCGCTCTGCCGGCGGTCGGCGGAGGGTGCGAGGTCGTCCATCACCCAGACGTTGCTCTGCGCGAGGGCCTGCTCGGTGGAAGTAGCGGTGTCTTTCATGGAGCCAGGGAGGGACTTGTTCGTCCAGGTCTTCTTCTCCTGGTGGAAGGACAGGACGTGGGACACCGTCCAGCTCTTGCCACCGCCGGGAGGACCCTGGACGTAGAGGACGGTGGTGCTCCTCACCGGGACCGACGGGCGGAGGCCGGCGGCGAGGACGGCGGCTGCGATGTTGGGGTCGGTCCAGGGGCCGAGCGTGATGTAGTGCTCGTACAGGTCGTGGAGGTCGCTGCGGACCTGGGCCTTCCACTCTTCGGAGAGCACAGCTCCTCGGAGGGGCGGGAGGCTGAACTTCGAGGCGCCGGGCAGCATCTCCTCCGTGACGCCAGGCACCGTCGCTTTGGCCCCGGCGGTCGTGCTGGCGAGGACAGTGCGACCGGAGATGAACGCGCAGACCGGAGACCCGTCGACTGGGACCCATCCCATGCTCGACCACGCGGTCTCGCGTCGGACCGGGGTGGTCTTGTTGCTCTTGATGGCCTGCAGCCAGTCCTGTCCCTTCCGGGGCGGCCACTCCGGGTGCAGGAGCACATCTTCAGGGACGTCGGCTCCCTTCTTGCTCCACTCGGACGGCGGGTTCTCGAGGATTTCCGGGGGTCCAGTGACCGTTGCCTCGACCGTGTCGCCGTCGTCGTCGAGCCAGGCCAGCCGGATGCGGACGCTCTCCACGCGAGGGCTGTCCTCCTTGACATACCCGCGGCCGAAGATGCCGGTCTCGACCTCCTCCTCCATCGGAGGACGCCGCGTGACGTACGCCTCGACGCGCCCCCCGATGTTGCTGCGAAGAACCCACCTGTTGAGCGACTCTTCGCCCAGCAGGCCCTCCCGCCCGGCGACGAACTCCTGCACGGTTGTGCCGTCCTCGGCGACAGCCCACGTCCCGACCTTGACGTCACCTTGGGGCCTAGGCGGAGCGTCGGGGAGGTCCGTCTCGATGGTGGCCAGGACGTCGTCCCAGTTGCCGTGCTTCGTGAGGAAGTCGTCGAGGCCGACCTTTCCCTGCTCGAGCATCTCGAGGTCACCGGCCGGGCGACCGGGGGTGTTGTTGAGGTTCAGCAGGTTGACGGTGGCGCCCTCGTTGCGGGCGTATGTCCAGAGCTTGTGAGCCTGGTTCCACACGTTCCAGTTGGTGCTGAGGTCTCCGTCGAAGGCGAGGAGCATCGTCCGGTTCTTCAGGCTGAGGCTCACCCAGACGTCGTTGTGCTTCCAGTTGGCCACCCCGACGAAGGAGAGGATGAGCACCCGGTTGTACTCGGGGACGGTGAGCATGAGCTCGCGGAGGGCAACGTAGGCGGCGTCGCCGCCCTGGTTGCGGGCGATGTGCAGCTGGTCGTCGGTGATGCCGTTGGCGCGGAGCAGGGCGGTGAGGGCGGCATCTCCCTTGAGGATTCCCTCCGTGATGAGCACACGCCGGGCGTTGGTGAACCACTCTCGCGGGGTCGAGGGGTGGGCGTCGATGACGGACTCGCTGCCCGTGAGGTTCTCGTACTTGACGAGCTTGCCGGTCTTGGGGTTCTCCCTAGGGCTCGCCGGGCGCAGCTGCAACGTGGTCGCGGCCGGTCGGCGGCCGTCGCCGGAGTCCTGGACGGCGACGTCAGCGCGGAACCAGGGCAGGACGAGGGTTCCGTTGCGCTTAGCGGCTGCCCTGACCTGAGACGTGGGCTTGCTGTTGGCGTTCCCGAGGCCGTTCTTCTTGGCGAAGTCGGCGACCTGTCCGAAGTCGAGGTGCTCGTACCCGCGGGCGGCGGCGACGAGCGGTGAGACGCCGCTGTCGGCGAGCTTGTACGCGCCGCTGTAGTAGACGTGGGGCGCGTAGTCGTCGCGGGTCCAGGGGGTGAGGGGCGAGGGGAATGAGTTGGAGGTCATGTCTCCTCTGTGCGAGGAGTCAGAGGACGGCTGGGAGGGCTGCACGTCGAGTGCGGAGACAGGGTTCGTGGTGTGGGTCATACCTGCTCTGTGCGCAGCCAAACGGGACGGCTGGGACTTGCGGTGGTGACGTTGAGTGGCGAGCGCTTCCTGACTGCATCGGCGACCCGTGTGATCCCGGCTGATCCAGGCTCTGGATCGGCCTACTCCCCCGGAAACTAGGGGCTGGAGGGGCATAGAGAGAGAAGAGATCCAAGATCCAATTTCTTTTTCTTCTTCTAGGGCCGCACTCACTGCTTCTTTCCGCCCGTCCTCGCCTGAGGCTGCTTGGTCACCTGTCACGAGGTCGTGGATCTTGGATCACACCGCCCAGAAGAGCCTCCTGGTCAGGCATTTCTTTTGATCCAGCTGTCGGCTCTGGACACGGAACAGCGGGTGTATCCTGCGCAGCTTCGAAAGGCAGGCATCAGAGGAACCGGCCGCCAGGTCAGCAGGCTGCCCCCGCCTCAGGCCCCTGCGTCACTTCAGCGCGTGGCGTTTTACCGGTGATTTCCCGTTTATCACCACAATCAAGTAACGCGCAGGTTGCCTCGACAACGTGGAGTGCAGACTGCCGACACCGCCAGTTCCCCAGCCCTCGGGTACACCGCGGTCGTGGGGTGAACAAATTAATCACAGTTGCAAGCACTAAGCGAAAGGACTCGCTCATGCAAGAGGACCGAGCACCACAGGCCGGCGGCCCGCCGCCGATGATAGAGCAGCAAGTCATACCGGCCGCCAGGCACTGGGTAGCCCTCCGAGTCCGGGCTGGCGTCAGCCAAAAGCCTTGGCTCGAAATGACCGAGCAAGAACGCCACCAAGTCGAAAGCATCGTCAGCCAAGTCTTTTACGCTCAATCGCTGGCGCTTGCGGATACATTCGACAACCCGGATCCGGCCGGCACTAACCGTCACTCCGCATAGGCACAATGGCCGCGCCTAGCGCCTCGCCCACCACCCCGGAACAGCCCAGTGTCGTACGCTGTTGCCACAATCACACCAGCACGAGTGCAGGAGGTACATCATGACGAACGCCGTCGACGTGGCTGCCTTCATCACCGGTGCCCTCAAGCTGCCCCTCTACGACACGAAGAAGCTGCAGAAGCTCGTCTACTTCTCCCAGGCGTGGGCACTGGCGTGGACGGGCAAGCCTCTCTTCGCAGACGACTTCGAAGCGTGGCCTGACGGGCCTGTTGCGCCGGCGGTCTACCGCGTCCAGAAGTACGAGGCTGCCCGCCTTCACGAGCCGTCCAACCTGTCGGCGGACGAGGCGGACATCGTCACGTCGGTCGTCGACTTCTACGGCCAGTTGAGCTACACAGACCTCGTGGACTTGACGCATGAGCACAGTCCCTGGCTGGACGCACGCGCTGGTCGCGCCGCCGATGCCCCGTCGCATGTCAAGGTCCCTCGGGACGCCATCCGCACGTTCTACACGCGTCAGGCGATCATGTCGGCGGACGGGCCTGTCCGTCGCGGCAGGGTGAGCCAGGTCTCCGATGTGGACGCGCACCGTCTCGGCCGGCGAGCTTCGTCTGACTGGGCTGAGGGGCTGGCGCTGCTCGCTGACGCGTGACCGCGTTTCTCTCCGTCGAGCAGGTGATCGCCTTCCACGACGAGCACAGCGATGCGCCGCTCCGCGACAGAGGTCGTCTCGAGGCAGCCGTCATGCGCCCACAAGCTGAGTTCGGCGGTGTGTTCGCGCACCCGACTCTGTGGGCGCAGGCGGCTGCTCTTCTGCACGGCATCGACAGAGCTCAGGCCTTCGCGGACGGCAACAAGCGGACAGCGTGGACCTCGGTGGTGGTGTTCCTCGCTGCCAACGGATTTGCGCTGCGGCTGTCTCAGCAAGAGATGTTCGCGTTCATGAAAGATGTGGGCAGCGGAGCGGCCGGGGACGTACCTGAGATCGCGCTATGGCTCTTCGAACATGCAGTACCTGCCTGACGAAACGTTAGCCGCCCCGCGCCTTCACCTCACGCCCATCGCGGTTCGACCAGAGTGTCGAGCGCCACGGTGAGCGTGCCGGGAGACGAGCCGGCCCGAGCCCTGGCGCGCAGCGAGGGCAGCCCGGAGGTAGCCCCAAGGCCCTCCGTCGACGTCTCTCTACCCGCCGGGGCAGTCGCCGTTTGTGCCGAAGCAGGGCGATGAGCCGCTGCGCGGTTCTCGGTTCACGGCGCGATCCTCGCTGTTGTAGTACTCGCGGCTGTACTGGATCTCTAGCACGTACGTGGTCCCCGTGGCTCGAGTTGCCCGGGCCAGGTCGTCGCCTTCAAGGCCGGTAGTGGACGAGACGATCACGTCGTACGGCTCGGACACCACCCGGTCGAGAAACCTGTCAACGGTGGCGAGTGTGATGGCTGTCTCGTCGGTGCCGTACGCCTTTGAGGCCGGGTGCGTGGTCGTGAGGCCAAGCGCGGGGTCTGCGAGGGCGCCCGGGTCGAGGGCTGCGTCAAAGGGGTCAACGGGTGAGATGTTGGAGTCTCGTAGGGCCGCGGCTGCCTGCTCGAGTGCCATCTCGGCTGTGGCGGCTTCGGGGAGCGCGTAGGCGGCCCGACCGACCTGCGAGCATCGGGTGCCGCTGGCCTCTACGAACCAGTCAGAAGGCACAGCGGAGGTGCATGAGTCACCGCGAGAGAGGGTGATGAGGGGCGCGGTGTCGGAGCCAGGCCACGCCAGTGCGGCGTCGGCGAGCTCGAGCGCTTCCGGTCGTGCCCGGTCGCCCTTCGAGGGGTCTACGGCGCCCGTCGCACATCCGGTGAGCGCCAGAACGGCGGTCATCGCGAGCAGGCCGATAGCTGTGCGTTTCATGGAGCCCTCCCCGCTCGTTGGGAGCCTAGCGCCCG
The DNA here is from genome assembly GCF_014841545.1 of Frigoribacterium sp. CFBP 8751. Classification (NCBI taxonomy): domain Bacteria; kingdom Bacillati; phylum Actinomycetota; class Actinomycetes; order Micrococcales; family Microbacteriaceae; genus Frigoribacterium; species Frigoribacterium sp. CFBP 8751. The sequence goes on along the minus strand of NZ_JACYUB010000003.1, from coordinate 9,812 downwards.
CCTACACACCGGCGCGCTCGAAGCAGCACCGGTACCGACCTGGCCATGCGCGGCGGGTGGAGAAGGAGAGCCGTGCTTGTCCGGCGGCCATCGAGCCCACCGCCCCGCTCCCCGTGCCGCGCATGACTCCCGCATGGACCCGCTGCTCTTCTGGCTAGTCGTCGTGCCTGTGGCATGCGGCTGCGCCTTCGGGAGTGCGTTCCTGCGACGTCGTCGATGACGTCTTCGCTGCTCGCCACCCTCGATCCTGCTTCGGAAGGCCCCACCATGCTCGTGCCGTACATCCTCATGGGCTTCGGGATCTGCCTATGCGCGATCACCCTGCTCAGCCTCATGCACGGCTGGAGGACGTTGCCGATCGTCACGATGGTCCTTGGGCTCGCTCTTGGCATCGCCGGCGGCGCCCTCCTCTTCCTCTCCAACGTCCAGGCCGCTGGCGTCAGCGCGTAGCCGCCCCGCTCCTCCTGCCGCGCATGGCCTGCCCATGACCGAACCCAGCAGAACTCCCTCCGAGGCCCAGCTCTTCATCTGGCGTCTCGCCACCAGCCCCTGCGTCTGGGCCGTGGAAATGACCCCGGGCGCCGTCGAGCGATCGCACGGCGCGCAGGTGGAGAAGGGGAGCTTCTTCCTCGACGCCGAGACCCCTCACGCCCACTACCTCTGCAGCCTCGCCGATGTGCTGTTCGGTACAACGACGGGCGGCCTCGCGGAGGCCCCTGCGTCGCTGCTCGAGGCCGTGCGCAAGGTGTGCGCCGAGTCGGAGTGGTCGATCGATCTGCAGGCCGGCCCGTCGGCGCAGTAGCGGCCGTCGCCCAACCTCTCGCCTCGCCACCCGTCCCGACCGCCAATCCGGCACCCTTTCCCCACCTTCTTGAACGGACCTCTCGTGTCACCGCTCGTCATCCTCGTCGCGCAGGTCTTCGTCGTGGTCCTGTTCACCGGCCTCTGCCTGGTCTTCGACCGAAGGTCTGTGCCGGCCGGCGTCGGCCTGATTGTGACCGCGTTCACGCTGATGCCGCTGCTGATGGTGAAGGCACTGCTCATGTCCGGTGCCTTGGGCGGCTAGCCGGTGCAACGCTCCCTGGCGGCGGCCCTCATGGACCTGCCATGATCAGCCCGTGCCTGACGAATCGACCTACCTCAGGGCCGCTGACGTCCCAGCGGTCAAGATCCCGCACTATGCGCGTCCCGCCGGCGCCTCGGACGATCGCGTCCGTTTCGTGTTGCCGAAGTCGCCCGCTCGTGCGCCCGCACTCCCGCTGCCTGTCGATCCGGCTCTGCCCGTGGATGGACGTCGCTACCTCGACTTCCTCGTCGACGACGCCGACGACACGTCTGAGACGACCGCCTCAGCTTGACCGGCTCGCCACCCGCACCGACCGACGCCTGTTCAAACGGCCCCAATCGGAGACGACTGTGACATCTACCCGTTGCCGCCCGTCCCGCACCACGGTCGTCTGACGACGTGGGCATCTCCGTCGTCATGATGGTCCTGGCGTTCGTCGGGATCGTCGTCAGCATCAGGCACATGCGGGACCTCAAGGCCGGCAGCATCGCGCTGGGGCTCGTCTCCGCGGTTGTGTGCTTGGCGATGCTGCTCATCGGTGCCGCCTTCTTCGCCTGGGCGAGCTCGTAGCCTGCTCGCCACTCGCACCGCTCGGCGTCCTACCCAGTGCTGATGTCCGCGCAGCTTCCGCCCGAGATGATGGACCTATGACCAGCGGACGTCGAGAAGGACCCGCACGCCCTTGGCTGCGCATCACCGTGGCCGCGAGCGTGATCGTGGCGGTCTTCATCGTCGCGTGGTTCCTGGGCGGATTGCCTCGCGACATCCTCGGCATTGGCCTGCACACAGCCGGAGGCAAGCTCGGCTGGTGGATTGGGGACCCGAACTCGAACGACGGCGAGGAGTCGTGGGGCACCGTGGCGGGTCTCATCGGCGTCGGTGTCCTCGGCGCCGCCGCCGTCCTCGGAAGCGGTGTTGTCCTCGCGGTCGAGAGGCGTGCCTGGCCGGCGCTGCCCGTGGCTGCGGCCGCCTACGCGACGCTCACCGCGGTCGACACCATCGTCGGCCTCATCGACAGCGTGCGATGGTTCGGTACAGCCTGATGCTCGATAACTGTGCCGCTCCCCAGCCGCACGGCCTCGTCCCCACCACCTCGAGAGGATCTGCAGCATGACCTTCGGCGTCGTCTGCCTGGCCATCGGGCTCCTCGGCCTCGCCGGTGGCATCTTCCTCATCCGGAACCGCGAGGTCGTCAGCCCGAAGTTCAGCGTCACCGCCGGTGCGGTCATCGTCGCGGGGTCGCTGGTGCCGCTTCTACTCGGTGCTGTCGTGCTGCTGGTGACGGTGGCGCCGGGCATCTCCGTCACGTGACCGGCGCCGCCGGCTGGAAAGGATCCCCATGGTGTTCTCGTGGACTTGCATCATCCTCGGCGCCCTCGGCGCCCTCGGCGTTGTCGGAGGCATCTGGCTAGCCAGGGACAAGCGCGCCGCGAGCGTGGCCGGCGGCGTGGTCATTGCCCTGCTGTCTCTCGTGCCGATCCTCTTTGGGGCAGTCCTCCTCGCGTACATGGCCTCCCCGTAGCTGTTCACACGCGACAGGTCAGATCGACAGGGACACAAGGGCGATCGCAGCTGCTCCGGGAGCCGCAGTGCCAGCGGCAAGGACGACGAGACTGGTCAGGCTTGACGCTGATGCTCCTCGGTCGATGAGTGCCCAGCTCAGACCGAGGAGGAAAGTCGCGAAGGAGGCCAGCGGCACCCAGAGGAATACCGCCGCAGCAGCTGCCTGAAGGGGTGTCTGCAGGCCCTGCGAGACGGGCTGCAACACGACGAGAAGTCCGCCGAGGACGACCGTCAGGAGACCGACGGCCACCAGCGCGCCGATCGGACCCCAGAGGGCACAGACACGGCGCCGATCGCCAGGAAACCTGGCTCTCACCAGCACGGCCACGAGCGCACCGACGAAGCACGTGAGCACGGCGAAGAGCAGGAGCTGGTCTCGGACGCCGTCAAGATCTGAGCTCAGGAGCGCGTTGCGCAGAGGCGATGCGACAGCAGCGCCGAAGTAGGCAGACGTGACAGACCCCACGAGGACCAGGGCCGCGACGAGGTGGGATGCCACCACCTCATGTCGAGAACCGAGCGGAGGAAGAGACACGAGAGCCATGCCCACAGCCTGTCGCTCCAAGATCTCTTCGGCATCGCCCAGGAGGCGGAGAGAACGCTGCGAGGGCGACCCCAGGCCCTTGAGAGCCGCCTCGCCTCGACGTACGGTGGAAGGGCCAACGAGTACGAAGGGGTGACCGTGGACGAGAAGACATCGCGTGACCAGGGCCGGCTTCGGCTGCAGCGGCCGACGTTCAGAGGCTCATCCGTCGGCTGGGGTCTTGCCGCTGTTCTCTGGCTGTCCTGCGCCGTCCCAGCGCTGATCCGTGTCGTGCACTTTGGGGGCACGTCGGTCGGCGGGTTTGTCCTCCTGGCGGCTCTCGTCGTCGCATCAGCTGTCTGCGTCATCGGGACGGTAGCGACGATCCGTCACCCGCGACCAGCACCGCCAGCCATCGACTCGTGACCGCCGCACGGACGGGTCGACTCTCACTCTCGGTCACTGGCTCGACGACCCGGCGCACGATCGTGACAGGGTGGGGCCATGTCTGAACCTGGTGGCGGCAACCGTTCGAAGCCGGCGCTCTGGGTTCTGCTGGTCGGGGCAGCGGCGGTGGTCGTCGCCTCAGCAGTCCTGCTGATCGGTGATCCGTCGCGTGTACCGACGTGGTTCACGCTGGCCGGTGGGCTCGTCAGCGCGTATCTCGCGGTGACGTACCTCCGGCAGGCATCAGACCGCCGCTGAGGTCAGTTCTGCGACAGGAGGTGGGGCCGGCCGATGCCGTCCTGGCGGGGCTAATTGTCGAGCTCGAGCTGTCTAGGAACCGCGCCCCAACCTTCTGCATGCCACGGGTCCAGCCGTCACTCACGTTGCTCAAGTGGGCGTGAGCGCCGGGGCTTCGGATGCACTCGCGGTCAGAGCAGGCTGTCGCAACTGTGCCCTACCGACGTATTTTTGACTGATGCAACTGGCGTTGGAGGAACGATGAGAGGCCCAGCCCCTGAGGCCCGCCGCGACACCGAGCACCTGGTCGCGCCCGTTGCCGGAATCGCCGAGCGTGAGGAGCTCCTCGCTGCCCTCCGCGACCACCTCGAGGGCGTGGACCTCCGCCCCGTCATGGACGTCCTCGGCGGAGTCGATGCCATGGCCAGACGGATGCTCGCCAGCGTCCCCGGCGCGAACGTCTACGACGATGCGCTCGGCCCGTTCTACGACACCACCAGCCTCGGACGCTGGAAGAGCATCCGCCGCCAGTCGATCGACGGCCAGGTCCGCCGAGGCGACGTGCTCTGCGTGACGACGCCCGAGGGCCATCGCCTCTACCCGTCGTTCCAGTTCGACGGCCCCGACGGCACCCCGCTGCCGAACCTTGCCCGTGTCCTCGCCGTCCTCGACCCGCGTCGCGCAGACGTGTGGGGTGACGCCATCTGGGTGCGTGAGCCGCGCCCCGAGCTTGGCGACCGCTCCCCCGCGCAAGCCCTGCGGGACGGTGACGCCGACGACGTCATCGCGCTCGCTCGCCAGGCCGGCGCGCTGCTGTCGTCGTGACGTCCCGCAACGACCACTTGCAGCAGCCACCGCAGCCGGGTCAGGACCTCACCAGCTTCCCGGCCGCCGACGGCCTCGCTGCACGACAGTGGCGGGCGCACTCCATCAGCTTCGGGCCGTGGTCCTTCGGCACCACCGGCGCCGTCCGCTTCGACTTGCCCGACAGCAGCGACGACGGCACCTGCTACTTCGTCGACGAGGTCGAGACCGCCGTGCGCGAGCGCCTCGGCCCCCGCCTGTCCACCGACCAGACCCTCACGCCCGACCTGGCCGCCGCGTTCACAGTGTCCGCCACCGTGCCTCCTGCGCCGCGGCGGTGCGCCCACGTCAACGACAAGGCAGCCGTCCGCCACGGCGTCACGCGAGAGCTGACGGCGACCGTCCGCTACGACGTCACGAACGCCTGGGCGGACGCTCTCCACCAGGCCGGCTTCGACGGCGTGCGGTACGCGTCGCGGTTCACGACCGAGGCAGCCGCGAACTCCTGGGCGCTGTTCGGACCGAAGGGCCCCGACGCGTCGCTCGCTGTCGTCGGCGCCGAGCAGCTGACAGGCTCGGACGCGTGCGCGGCCGCGGGCATCACCGTCCTCGCGCCGCCGCCGGCGGAGCGCGCGCTGCGGATCATCTGACCTGGCATCGACAGGAGTGAAAGCATGACGACTGAGCCGGTCCAACGAGGAGGGCATTCCCGGACCGAGGTCTACTTCTTATACGGAGCGAACTACAAGCAGAAGCGCAATCAGTTCCGCGGCATGATCCCCGACGAGCTGCGCCTGCGACTCCCGCTTGCCGAGTCGATGGACGGGACCTACAGAGTGGCCGTCGACGAGAACCACGGCTTCGACCGGGCGAAGTTCGTCGAGCTGTACGCCAAGCTTCGGGCCCAAGGAGTGCTGCGTCCCTTCAGCGCAAGCGAGATCGACGCCGTCCGCGAGCTCGAAGCTCTCGGCCACAAGCTGACTACGTCCAGCACCGAACTTGAAGCCATCGACCTCGGACGGCTGCGAGAGGTCTACCCCCAGGCCGTCACCGACCCGATCGTCTGACCGGCTTCGGTCTCAGTCAGTCGCGGTGCACGCTCCGGTGCGCGGTCGCGCGCCACCCGACGGCGGTCGCCGACCCCCAGCCCCACCCCCGCGAGCACGACCCGTGCGAGCCCGGCGGTCGCCGAACCTGACGACCAACTGGCGACACCGATCTGACGAGTGGAGGCCATTAGATGAGAGGGCAGCCCGATTAGAAGAGAGGGTCGGTCGCTGGCGCTCCCTCCCCCGTTCCCCTTCACGAACAACCACACGTCAACCGCGATGAGACACCCTTCTCGTCTGACCTCCTGACGCCACCACCTCGACACCGCAGCCCACCTCACCCGGCCATCTCGAGAACGCGACCCGCACGCACGACTCAGCCAACTCGATAACGACGCGGCACGCGTGGCGCTCCGCGCCGGCGCCTCACACTGCGCGCGCTCTCCTTACATGTCCCGTCCGGGTCGGTTCGCGACCCCCTCCTTGCATCAGCTCTACCCCCGCACTGTCACGATGACCTGCTCGTCCACCGCGTGCACGGCACGCGTGGCAGCGGCTCGGTCCTCTGCTCGTCACCCCGTTCGTCTCCCCAGGGCGGATGCCTGATTGCAGGTGCTGACACACCTTGCCTGCCGGCGGCCTCACACGGGTGGGGTGTCGCAATTAGTCTCTCGGTCCGTGCACCCGGACGTCTGGCATCTCGTCTCCCTGAGGCGTCCACCGGTGCGCCTCCCGGTGCGTCATCCGGGGCGTCTGGCCTGTGCACGCCGGTGCCGCACCTGCCGAGGCTTCGTGTCGTTCCGGACACCGGGACGGTGGCGCGGTTCGGGTATCGATCCGGTGTCGAGGTGGCTCCCTGCCGAGGGCTTCCTCATGGCCGGGTGAGTGCGGACAGGCTGCGGGTCGTCTGACGGGGCGGTCGAGCGTGACGGGTGACGGACCGGTCCCGGAAGAAGCAGACCCGGTGCGCTTGAATCAGCCATCGGAGAGGCCCCCGGCAGGCGTGACGAGCACGCAGACTGCGCGCACGAGGAGGGCGGTTCCCGACGCATCACGAAGTGGTGTGGCGTGCCAGGCGAGGCAGACGCTCACAGCGTCAACCAGCCCCTGAGCTGCACACGGCAGCGAAGTCCCCGCCCACCGGCAGGTGAGTTCCCGCAGCGAACGAGTGAGCTGAGGGAATCGCAGCCGTGACGGACGCGCCAGCGTTCGGCGGGGCCGAGACGCTTCTCGCGCAGCGGGAAGTCTGACGGGGAGCGGAGTGGACCGGAAGAGGGCGCCGGAACGAGGGTCAAGTGCGAAGCAGTTGAAAGTGCAGGTGGAACGGCGCCAGGGATGAGCGGCGCTGTGGGCGATACTCGCCTCGCTCAGCTCACTGAGCGTGACCAAGGAACGTGCGCGAATCTCGTCCGGTGGAACTGCGCGCGGGAACGTGCCGTGAACCCGAGGCTGCGGCCAGCTAAGAGCCCATCTCAGCGCGCCTGGCTGAACCGATCAGAGCCACCTCTACAGCCACCGAGTGACCCGACATTGGTGCGCGTCCCCAGACTTGGCACGCGCAAATAGGTCGGTAGGGAGCCCCACCTATGGGCGCGCGCGAGTTGACGCCACTCTATTTATGACGCGCTTGCGACCAGGCCACAGGTCGCGCAGGCCAGCCAGTTCTGTTCACCGAGGTGCCGCGCATGGGTCGTGCATGACCATCACGATGACCGAAGAACCGCTCGACTCGATGCTGCACAACGAGTACTTGACGCTGCAGCAGTTGAGCGCGTACATCCAGATACCAGTGCGCACCATCCACTACCTGCGGAAGAAGGGTGACGGGCCGGTCGGCCGCAAGGTCGGGCGCTCGGTGCGCTTCAGCCGGGCAGCAGTCGATGCCTGGTTCGACGGCTTGCCGACCAGCGGAACGCACCTCTGATGCTGAAGAAAGACGCTAAGTCGAACAAGTGGCGGGCCCGCATCTACTTCAAGGGCAAGCAGATATCCATGGCGACCTTCGACAAGAGGGACGACGCCCAGAAGTGGGAGGCAAAGCAGAAGCTGGCCTTGGTCACGAACGAGTGGCAGGACGACAAGGCTGGGAACATCACTGTTGCCGCCGTCATCCTGGAGTTCAACGAGTCGCGGGCTGGAACCATCTCCGCGAAGACCGTCGACACGGACGAGGCCAACCTGCGGCTGCACATCCCGCAGAAGCTTGCACGCAGACCCATCCGCTCCGTTCAGTCATCTGAGCTCTTGGCCCTGTACTCCTCCCTGTCCAAGCGCCGCTCTCACGCCACCGTGAAGCGCATCCGGGACAGCACCATGTCGCTCTTCAACTACGCGGTCGCTATGGGCTACGCCCCCCACAACCCAGTGAAGAACGCGCGCCTGCCCCGAGGCGACGGGCGCGTCGATAAAGCCGTTCGACCCTTTACACCTGATGAGTTCGAGTCGATGCTCGCCGTCCAGCGAGACATGCACCCGAGATACGCCGACTACGTCGAGTTTCTCCGCGAGACGGGCCTTCGATGGGGAGAACTCGTGGCCCTCCGAGTTGGTGACGTGGTCACGGAACCCTTCGACGCCATCATCGTCCGCCGCTCACAGTCCGACGGTTACGCAGAGAAGCAGACGAAGAGCGGGAGAATCCGACGCGTTCCTCTACTGGGGAACGCTCCGGCCATCGCCGCGCGGTATAGCGATGGTCGCAAGCGGAACGAGCGGCTGTTCACCACCCCGACCGGCGCCCAGCTGAACAACGGCAATTTCAAACGAGCCCTCGACTGGGCGGGAACAGCCCACGGGCACCGCGAGTACGACTTGCGCCACACCGCTGCAACTTCCTGGCTGCAAAACAACGTGGACATCAAGACGGTGTCTGCCTGGCTCGGTCACGCAACGACGCAGCTCACCCTTGACACCTACGGCCACCACATGGGCTCGGACGCCGACACAGCTGCCATCGAGCGAGTTCGGAAGGCTCGGGAACTCGGTGCTTAGGAACCGAGTGCTTCGATGGACTCCGGCACCTCGACCGACACGTCCTCCTCGTCGAGCTCGTCGTCATCCGAGCCCAGTGCCGCGTCGACGCCCGCCGCGTCGATCGCCGACCTCAGCAACGGCGTCGACACCCAGGTCGCCGTCGACCAGTCCTTCGTCGACGCGATCACCAGCCTCGGCCTGACCCCCGGCGTCGTGGGCACCGCGACCTTCACCGACGGCACGTTCGCGTTCCCGATCACGGGCGGCAACGTCGACTACTACGGCCCCGACAGCGACGTGCGACCTTACGTCCAGGGCGAGATCGACCACGACGGCTCCGGCCTGTCGCTGACCGCCGCCGACGGCACCGTCGTCGAACTCACCGACTTCCGCATCGACCCGGGCGAGAGCAAGCTCTACGGCACCGTGACCGCCAACGGCACCGTCGCCGCCGAGGACGCCTACCTCTTCAACCTCTGGGGTGGCACGCTGAAGCCGATCCAGATGGAAGGCTCGAACGCCGTCCTCGAAGGCACCACCGTCCACATCAGCCCCGACGCCGCGTCGCTGCTGAACCAGACCTTCAAGACCGACGCCGTCCAGGACGAGATGCTCGTCGGCGTCGCGAAGATCACCGCCGCCACGGAGTAGTACCTGTCTGGCCGGCTACCCGCCGGCCCGGCCCCAGGGCCGCACCCCGCCTCGCGAGGTGCGGCCTGGAACCCGGGTCGTCTCCGTGACGACGCACCGACCCTCGCCCTGCTCGACGGGGTCGGCGATCCCGGTGGACCCCGCCTCGTGCTCACGCACGGGGCGGGGTTTTTCCGTTGCCGCCCGGGGTCCGGCCCGAGGTCTGGCGGCCGTGAACCCGGTTTCGAACGATGCACCCAGTAGAATCAGGGTGCATCGTTCGGAACCGGGTTCTTCGCGCACTGACGGCCGGGGGTCAGGAGGCGCGGCGGGGGTGACGAGCGCCGTGCTCACCGCGCCGGTCACCTCCGCGTCTGCCCGGCAGCTGACGACCACCGCAGACACGACTCGTGACCCTCGGTCTGGGGTCACCGCTTTCAATTCAAGCGCATAGAGTTCGAGGGGTGCCGTCGGTGGCACGAAACCTCGATCCCGAGCCCCCGAACTGGATGCCATGTCT
>NZ_JACYUB010000002.1:0-730337 GCF_014841545.1 Frigoribacterium sp. CFBP 8751 | reverse complement strand
CCCTGGGACATCCACGGCGCAGCCAACGCCGGTCTCTCGACGATCTGGATCAACCGGTCCGGGCGGGACTACCCCGCGCACTTCTCGCCACCCACCCTCACCGTGTCAGGCATCGCCGAGATCACCACCCACCTCTGACGCCGACAGAAGACGTCCTCATCCGCGTCAGAGGCGCGTTGCCCACGGCACGGAGGGGTGGCTGCCCGTTCGGGCCGGACCGGGGATGCGAAGCCGCCTCCAGGGCATGCGTGCGGAAGGTCCATTCATCCACCCCGATCGACATGAACGAGATTCGGCGCGAAAACCCGGAAGACGATCGACTATCAGGCCCTAGTCCTGCCTGTCGGAACGGACCTGGTGGAGCCGATCGCGGAAATCTCGCACGTACGCTTTGCGCCGTTCCGGGTTCTCCACGATGCCCTCGAGGCAGGCCCAGATGGCCACTTCGATCAGCCTGAGTGGGTCGTTGGGCTGAGTAGACAACTCAGAGCTCGCACAAGAAGTCGTCAAAGCTCGGGTAGTCAAAGGGCGCGCCGGGGTCATCGTCGTCCCGGACATCCTCCAGAACGGCCACTGACTCGAACGCAATCGAGTTGCCCGGCGTGACCAGTACGTCCAGCACCCGGTTCCCGACCAGAGTGACAGTGACTAAGTCCGCACCATCTCGGGCCGCTTGCACCACGGCTGCCTTGACCCGGCTGATGTCTTGCCCCTGAGCCAAATCGTGCGGGACTCCGTCCACGTGCATCGTGATGCGTTCCATGCCCCGGTGGTGCCCCTGGTCAGACGATGTCCGCCCGACAAGCGCAGAGGGGTTGCCGTCGGCGATGCTTGGATCTACTCTTCGCCTCTCCTAAGAAAGGCCCGCCAAGGAGCATCGATCGGGAAGCGCCGGTCGCAGACGGCGCTTGGAGCCGTCCTACAGTTGAGCGTGACTTTTAGCTCGACGTGGACGATGCACGGCATCTCCTACGGGGCCGAGGTCCAGGACGGTTTCCTACTGTGGGGCTCCGCGCCGGCGAGTTCGGGTGAACCCTTGAAAATGAAGCGGGTAGTTCCTAACGACTTTGAGGTCGTCTCCCGTGTGACAGCGGGTAAGGAGACCGTGGTCACCGCGGTGGTCTCGGGCAGGATGGTGACCGTGGTCATCCCCAATATCGTCGTTGGGGCTCTAGAGCGTGCTTGGGTGCGCGTGAATGGTTCGGCCTAGCCAGGCATCGATAATGCCTCAAGCGATGTGGCCTCCGCGGAATCGGCGTCGCTCACGGGTTTGTCTGCGCACGCCCATTAAGCGAGAGCCGATCACAAGCGCCAGGGGAGCAGTTGCTCCGCGGTCGTGCCTCCGTGGTCCAGCGGCTCTTGAGACACCCCGGCCAACGATTACTTACAGGGGGCTGCCCGGACCAACGGACTATTCGATGAGCGCCTGATGTGTGTCATCGAGCCTTGGTGCCGACCGGTGGCCTTGCTGCCCGGGTCTTAGGCGGCTCGGGACGATCACTAGCCCAATCGACGTGGTCCCCGGTCACCCCGGGAAGAGCCGTTCCGGGGTCATGAGTAGGTTCGGCCTCCGGGTAGAGGCCTCGCCCGGACGCGGCACTGGCGTAAAGCGCGGCCAGCCAAGTCGGGTTGATCTCCACGGTGTGGCTCCCCGCAAATTTGAACCGCAACCCAATGTTCGGTGACAGCCAGACCGTGGAACGCCCATCCCCCGTCTCGACGGGCTCTTTCCACGAGAACATGAACGACTCGTTCTGGCGAAACTTGTTCACAATCACGATCTGCAGGTGAGCGAGGAGACGGTCTTCGACTTTGAACTCAAGAATCTCACCGTCGTACGCGATGTACCCCATGGAGGCTCCGAAAGTAGGTGCGCCGAAAGGATGCAGACAGCAGGGCCTGGGCTGCGGGTGGGTGTTCACATGACACTACGCACCGCCCAGCGACACAAGCGGATACCCCTGGTGGTTCGTGCAGACCTGAGGCTTGACCGGAATGTTCTCTTCAAAGATCAAGTAATCCCGGAGAATGCGAAAGGGCGACAGGGGCCTCACCCGAAGAAGACCCTGCCGCCGCCGGCCGCACCGAACCTACGCGAACCGAACACCCTGAGAACCTGAACCGTCCTCAGGACTACACCAGGATCTCCGACATCACGGGCGACAGACAGGCCTAGACATAAGCCCAGGCTTTTGATACTCGTCGGCGAATCTCTCGCAACCCTCTAGCGGCGAGAGAGTTGCGGGCTTATGGTTCCCCCATTGACCCGGGTGCCGTCCATGACCACCCTGATCCTCCCGGCGCCTAGCCACCGGCCCCGGGAATTACGCCGCCCAATACCCGACAGGGCGACACCGGCGGGCGTCTGGTTCCTGAACCACCAGACGCTCGCCACCACCCCTGATCACCACGACATAGGCACCGGTCATCGATCGCGTATCGGGCGCTAGGAGCCGGACCTCCGCACACGCGGCCAGCATGCCCCGCAATCTGGCCGATGCTGCAGCTGGCAATGAACTTGACCACGGGCACCATATGGGTTCACTTCGCTACAGCCAGCACGACTTCGCCTTCGCCTTCGCCGATCGCGTCTTAGCTCCTCTTCACGTCGTCATCGCGGAAAGGATGCACCGCGGAGAGGCGTTTTTCCTGACGTGGACCGTGAACGGGCCGGCGGGGAAACAGAGGCGCTGCATCTGGCTCTCACCGACCATCCCTCTCGCCCTTTCTTTTGATTCCACGCGCATGAGGCCCCTCAACCGGCGGTGGATCGTCGAGTTGGCATTTCTGGCTCACAGCACATCAGGCCTCGTGATCTCCCCAGAACCAGCCTGAATACTGAGAGCATGCGCGCATGAATGAAACGGGAACAGTCATCGTCGGCATCGACGTCGGCGGCACGAACATCGAAGTCGGTGCCGTCGATGACACCAACCAAGTCCTTGCTCGAGCGAAAGCACCTACTCCGGAGACCGGGCCAGACGACGTCCTGGGAGTGATCCTCGACCTCGTACACTCCCTGGATTCTTCCCCGACCGCGGTCGGTCTTGGCATCCCGGGGGTCGTGCACGACGGCAAGGCCCTCACCGTTCCGAACCTCGTCGGATGGACTGACGAGGTCGACCTCATTTCTCCGCTCTCTGACGCACTCGGTGTCCCAGTGACACTGGGCAATGACGCCAATGTCGGACTGCTCGGTGAATGGACAGCAGGTGCAGCTCGTGGCGGGCGTAACGTTCTCGGGCTCTGGATGGGAACAGGAGTCGGCGGGGGCCTGATCCTCGACGGCCGCCCTTACACCGGTTCGAGAGGCGCCGCGGGCGAGATCGGGCATGTCGTGGTGATGGCGGGGGGAGCTCTCTGCAGCTGCGGGCGACGCGGCTGCGCCGAGGCCTACGCGGGCCGACGATCCATGCGCGGTGTCGCCACCTCGATGGCCGAGGCCGGGTGGGAGACCTCTCTGTTCGACATCCGTGACGCCGAAGAGAAGACCAAGCTCACCTCCAAGGTCTGGTCCAAGGCCCTGGAAAAAGACGACCCGCTGGCCACGAAGCTGTTCGACACGGCCGTCGAGATGCTGGGTGTCGCCCTTGGTTCGACAGTCAACCTCCTCGACCTGGATCGTGTCGTCGTCGGTGGCGGACTCGCTGAGAAACTCGGACAAGACCTCGCCGATCGACTTCACACGGCTGCGAAGGACTGGATGCTGCGCCCTAGCCCAGAGCTGACCTTCACCGTGTCAGAGCTGGGCGACGACGCCGGCGTCATCGGTGCTGCTGCGCTGGCACGTGCCACCAGCATCACCGCATAGAAGAAACCCGCGGTGCCCGTGGGCCCTCGTCCCCTCTCGGGTTTGACCTCAGACCGGTGGCGTTTTCTCCAGGGCGGAGCCGTCTCCGAGTGAGTCTTCGCCGATGACACTCAACCTGCCGACGGTCTCGAGCACCACGGCGGCCACACCGGCAAGATCACCCCGACCACTGCTACGGACCGCCTGCCGCACCTCCGACTCCGACAGCCGTGCAGCTCGGAGTGCATCCGTGAGGATCTCGCCCTGCCAGAGAACGACGGCGGGACGCGCGGTGATGACGGTCCGGAAGGCAGGCACACGCGACCAGACGAAGGCGAGAACGAATTGCAAGCCAGTCAGCACGACGAGGGCTAAGGCCCCCTCGGACCATGAGACGTCACTGCTGAGCAGGATCGTCGCGAGCGTCGGTCCGAGGGCCACCGTCACGATGAAGTCGAAGGCGTTCAGCTGGCTGAGGGTGCGCTTACCGGAGAGTCGGATGGCCACGACCAAGAAGACGTAGGCCGCAACCCCGACGAGCACGATGCGCCCCAACTGAGACCAGGTGTCGAACCACATGATGTTCCTTTCGGGGGAGCTGGATGAGAAGTGACGACCGTCCCTGATCGCGTAACTGCCTGGCGACCCGCGGATTTGCGGCTTAGATCTGGTCGAGCTTGGATCTGATGCTGGCGAGATGTTCGGCCCGTGCTCCTGAAGCGACGTCGCCGAGGCGCGCCAGGAGGCGATGGGCCGCGTCGAGGACGATGGGGTCCTCTGCTCCGTAGGTGAGGACACCGTTGAAGATCGTGTCGACGAGCTGCTCGGGCGCCGGCCAGTGAGGAAGGACGCGGGCCACGGCATCCTCGTCGAGGTAAGCGGTGATGGCCTGACGCTCCGCCCACAAGGGCACGAGCGCCGTCGCTGACAGGTCCAGTGCGCTGACAGCCGTGTACGGATCGTTGGTCCCGCTGGCAAGACCGCGGACTGCGATCTCGACGAGTTGCTGGAGCGCGAAGCCGACGTCCTGGAACGGCGTCCGTGCCGCACCGAGGGTCACCACCGAGTGGAGCCGGTCAAGGTCGTCCTCCGTCAGAGGATGAACGTTCGATCCGACCCGTGGGGCGAGGCGCAATAAGCAGTCCCCCTTGATGAGGTGGTCTCCCGGCATGGCGGTCACCTCGATGACTTGGTCGTGGTCGTGGGCCCAGGACACGAGCCGCTCCCACCCGACGGATTGGACGTACCCGTCGTCTCGAGCCCCGACAGTGGACCACGAATGGGCTCCGTCAGGCTGCGGACGCACGCTCACCCCGTCTCTGTCACCGTCGGTCCGATACGCGTGGTCCGCAGCGGTCTCGAGGTCCTCCTGCACTTGCTTCTGCAGCGACGTGATCTGCACGCTCGCTGGCCTGACCGGCGGGCTCGCCGCGCAGAACGTGTCCGCCGTCCTCGGCCTCCCCGGGGACCGGCTCGTTCTTGCACAGCCCTCGGATGGGCAGCCCTCGTTCTCGGAGTCCTCGATCGACACCGCTACCGTGTCCGCGTGGCGGGATACCTCCGGCGTGGACACGGTCACACAGGTCGGCATCGTCCAGGGACGCGCAACCGTGCCCGGGAACGACTCGTCCGCGGTCGCTGTCGCTTTGTTCGGTGTCCCGCAGGACGCACCGCAATCGACGATCACCGACTTGTCTCCGAAGTCCGATGACTCGGTCGGACTGTCCTCGGGCGCAGCGAAGGAACTCGGCGTCTCCGTCGGGGACGACATCACGATCACCGGAACTACGTACCGGGTCGCCAGCATCGGCGGTGACGCCTGGTACAGCCACACCCCCGTTGTCACGCTGTCCCCGGCCGCGTGGGCGGAAACGGACCACCGCCTCGGTGGCAACGGCGAAGCGACTGTGCTCGCCGTGTCCGGCACGCCGGACTGGGACGTCGCCGCGAACCGCACCCACACCTCAGCCACACCACCGCTGACCAGCCTCACCGCGCTCGAGACGTTCAAATCCGAGATCGGGTCCCTCGGACTCATGATCGTCATGCTCTTCGGCGTCTCCGCTCTCGTTGTCGGAGCGTTCTTCACTGTCTGGACCATGCAGCGCTCGGGCGACATCGCCATCTTGAAGGCCCTCGGCGCCTCCAATGGGTCCCTCATCCGCGACGCACTCGGTCAAGCCCTCGTCGTCCTCGTCATCGGAATCGGCGTCGGCGTCGGGCTCGTCTCGGGTCTCGGCGCCCTCGCCGGCGGAGTTCTGCCGTTCCTGCTCAGCCCACTCACCACACTCCTCCCGGCAGCCGTGATGGTTGTCCTCGGACTCGCCGGCGCCGCCGTCGCGCTCCGAACCGTCACCAACGCCGACCCCCTCACCGCCCTTGGGAGCAACCGATGATCACCCTCGACAACGTCACCCTCACCTTCCCCGATGGCGACTCCCGCATCACCGCAGTCGACCATGTGTCATTGAGCGCACCCGCCGGAATCGTCACTGGGATCACGGGCCCCTCCGGTTCGGGAAAGTCGTCCCTCCTTGCCGTGGCTGCGACCCTGATCCGACCAGACTCCGGGCACGTGTGGATCAACGACGTCGACGCAGCCACCCTCACCCGAAACGAAGCAACAGCACTTCGCCGGGACGAGATCGGGATCGTGTTTCAGCAGTCCAACCTTGTTCCCTCGCTCACTGCCCGGGAACAGCTACTGGTCATGGCCGAGCTCGGCGGTGGCAGACACCGTCACCGTGACCTGGTCCGCGCTCGTGCTGATGAGCTGCTGGAAGCAGTCGGTCTCGCCAAGCACGGTCGGAAACGTCCCGCGCAGCTCTCGGGCGGTCAACGTCAACGAGTCTCCATCGCTCGAGCGCTGGTGAACAACCCCTCTGTCCTGCTCGTCGACGAACCCACCAGCGCCCTCGACCAGGACCGCGGTGCCGAGATCATCGACCTCATCGCACGACTCACCCACGAGCAAAGCACCGCGACGATGCTCGTCACCCACGACCTCGTCCACCGTGGCGCACTCGACACTCTCGTCACCGTCGTGGACGGAACAATTACGGACACCGACGTGCCCGCAACAACTCAGCTCGAGACCGCCGGCGTGCAGTGAGTCGCGCCGCTGGGCGAGACGGGCGTCAATCGGTCACCCCCAGCGCGCAAGTCGAGATGTAGCGCAAGCGATCCCCTACCGGACAGTGCCTAGCGGCAGCCCGACGCTGCGCCTACCCTGATGACGTGCCCAAGGAGAGCTTTTGGCTGCAGCCCGGACCGGCGAGTAGGTGTGCCAAGGCGGCGGTTGTGTGGGGAGTGTTGGCCGCGCTTTTGCTCATACTCGCTGTCTTCGTGCTTGTTTCCGTCGGTGGAGTTTCGTGGTGGAACCAGCTCGGCCTAGTCGTACCGCCCGTTCTGACGGCGGCTCTGGCACTTATCTACGGCGTCAGCTACCGAGCGCACCGTGCTCGGCAGTCGCGGGGCAAGTAGCAAGCCGTCTCGAGAGCCCATCGGGCATCGGGCATCGGGCATCGGGCATCGGGCATCGGGCATCTTCTTACGAGGCTCTGCGGGGCTGTCGGCGACATTGTCGAGCCGCCTAGGCTCGGGTCATGAGCACCGCCGAGCCGCTGGCGCCGCCGCGACTCTCAGCCAGGATCGATGCGGGAGCGATCGTGGTCCTGATCGTCGGCTTTGCAGCGACCTTGGTCGTCATCGTCGTCGCAGTTCTCTGGCGCGACATCATGGGCGACGTCTTCCTGTGGGCTAGGCCAATTCTCGTAGGCGTGCAGTTGTCGCTGTGGCTCCTGGCGTCCGCACTTTCTGGGCGCCGCATGCTACGTGGCCACCGCGCACTTGTTCCGGCGCTCTGGCTGACTGGCGCTGCTGCTGTCGCCTTCCACGCGAGCATGTTCCTGCTCACAGCCAGCCTTCCCTGCCCGTCTCTCTGTTAGGGGCCTGAGACGGAGGGACGATCCGCGGGACGGGCCCCTCGGGCCCCGACCGCTGACCGATCGTCTATCGGGACAGGATCAATCGCCCGGTGGACGCGTTGGCGAATGAGCGGGCCATACGGTCGACCTCGTGCCAACACGTACCGTGACCCTCGGAGGACCCCTCCTTGTTGCCCTTTACGCCGGCGTCATGGTCGTGTCCCTGGGCTGGTTGGAGCCACGAGCAGCTGTCCCGGGGCTCACGAGAACTGAGCTAGCACAGGGACTCGATGACTTCGGCAGCGATCTCACCGCGTTGACCTGGTCACTCGTGGTTGTAGGGCTGGTTGGGGTAGGGCTCTCAGTAGCAGCCAGCACCATGGGCCGTCGGGCTCGGCTCTCGATGAGCACAATCGCCACGCTCCATTTCGGCTTGCTAGTCCTGGGAGCCCCCGTCTCGTTCTTCGCCGCATTCCCCCTAGGCATGGACGTTGCTGACGCCTTCGGGGTCTCCGGCGGACTCCGCACCCCGTGGCACTTGGTGTTGCTCTGGGCAAGCGGCATCAGCCTGCTCGCGCTACTCGCCCTGCTGTTCTCCTCACTCAGAACGGAACAGCCGGCCACCCCGTCACAAGAGCCAGGCACTGCGAGTCGAGCTAGGACAATTCATCACCGCTGAACGATCGCTTATCGGGCGGATGGCACCGCTCGACAGATGCCGATCCAGCTAACGTCTGCCTCAACGGAACAACGACTCTGGAGGCAACACCATGTGGGATGCCTGGCGAGACCGGCTCGACGATACGAGATTGCCGCCGGCGGCAGCCCTGTGGGTTGCGCAAAATGGTACCTACGAGGAGCGCTGGGAGCTCGCGTCACGTCAGGGTCTTGACAAAGGCACATTCGGTGCGTTGCTCGAGGTCGACGATCACCGAATACACGACATCCTGGCCCTGAACAGAGACCTGCCACGAGCCTTTCTCGACCAGCTTGCGATCGCCGGACTCGCTAACGAGGAGTACATCAGTGGGCATCAGAACGCCCCTGCTGAGCGTAAGCGAGCACTTCCGTTCAAGTACGTGACAGGACGGAGCCTGGAGCTTTTCCTTGATGAAGTCCAGGCCACCGAATCCGAACAGAACGCCGTCTGGCGGACATCAGCAGCGAAGGCCAGCCGGTCTCTTGGCGAGGTATGGGACGCCATCAGGACTGACTAGACGTCGATCTCGGAAGCGTGCCGCCCTCCAGACGATCGTCTATCGGGCAGGAAGCGGGCGTGCAAGTCGGCTGCCGCCGTCAGAGACCCCGTGTCATCGTGAGCTCATCCCCGGAGCTGGCTGCGACGGCGAATCCGTTCCTCTCGTAGGTGCGCCGGGCGGACTCGTTCTGGGCCATGACCGACAACTCGAGGCGCGGTGCCCCCGCGGCTGCGGCCCAAGTTGCCACGCCATCGATGAGCAACGTCGCCACTCCTCTTCTCCGAGCTGCGGGATCCACCCACAGGGAGATGAGTTCCGCGCCAGCACCGGGCCGTGCTGATGGCGTTCCGGTCACCATGCCGATCGGACTGCCCGTTCCCGAGTCGAGGGCTACGACGTCCATCGCCCCTGGGATAGAGAGGCGCTCGCGCCAACGACCCTCATCAGCACCGACCCAATCAGCCAACCGAGAGCCAAAAGCCTCCGGGGCCTCGGCCAGCGCCGCAAGCCTCAAGGAGCGCCAGACTCTCCAGTCATCGGACGACAAGGTGACCAGCGTGACCGTCATGCGTTCACGCTAGCGACCGGAGCACGATGGCCTACCGGGCGCGGTTCAGCTCACTGGTGACTTTCGAGCGTGGGCCGCTCGCAGGGCTTGTAGTCCCTCTTCTCGCCAGGCTCGGGCGGATGCCATGACTCTCGTGAAGGCGCTGGACCCGTGGATGTGCCCGAGTTGTAGGGAGAACGTTGCGGGAACTCGGTCGCGGGTGAGGCGTTCGGCGTAGCGTGCGCCGTCGTCGACGATGGGGTCGTATTCCGCCGACATGATGTGCGCCGGGGGCAGGTCGCTGAGGTTCTCGGCGAGCAGCGGTGATGCGTAGGGGTTGGTCGCGTCGGCCTCGGACGGAAGGTACAGGCGTCGGCACAGGTGCAGGGTCTGTTCGGTGAGTCCGTAGCCGGTGGCGTTCCGGCGGATGGAGGGGCTGCTGAAGGTGAAGTCGAGCGAGGGGACTTCCAGCAGCTGGAAGGCGATCGCGGGACCGTCGTCGTCTCGGGCTTTCAGGCAGAGGGCGGCGGCGAGGTTGGCGCCAGCTGATCCTCCGCCGACGGTGATCAGGTCGGCGCGGGCACCGAGGTTCTCGATATTCTCGGCGACCCAGAGCAGCGCGGCGTAGCTGTCGTTCAGGGCGGTGGGGAAGGGGTGTTCGGGGGCTTTGCGGTACTCGACGGCGACGACGATGCAGTCCGCTCCGGCGGCGCGTTCCTGGCAGAGGATGTCGATGACCATCGAGTGGATGGTGCCACCGATCCATCCGCCGCCGTGGAAGTAGAGGTGGACGGGGTGGGGGCCGTCGCTGTCCGGGTGGAAGACGTTAAGAGTGATCTCCCCGTCCTGGACGGGGAGGGTCACGGTGCGCTTGCTTCGGACGGGTGGGGCGGGTTCGAGCAGCTGCTCGGCGAGTGCGGCAGCGCCTGCGTTCTCCTGCAAGCGGAATGCGGCGATGTCCTCGATCTCGGCGGGGACGGCCTGCATGGTCTCGAGCAGGGGAACGAGGAACGGGTCGAGCGGCATGAGTTCTTCTCCTTCGAAGAGTGGGGTTTCAGAGGCTGTCGCGCAGTGCGCGGCAGAGAGCCTCGGCGCGGTCGTCGGGGTAGCCGCCGGGGCGGATTGTCGCGTATCCGAGGGAAACACCGGATTCGGGATGCGCGAAGCCGAGCTGACCACCGGCTCCGTCGTGGCCGAAGCTGCCGGGGCCGGCCATGCCTCGGGGGGTGGAGTCGAGCATGAATCCCGTGCCCCAGCGAAGCCCCGAGTCGGGGCCGAAGAACGGCGCGCCGACCGATTGAGGGAGGCGGGCGTCGCGGGTGGTGGCGGGCTGAAGCAAGCGGATTCCGTCGACCTCGCCGATCGTCGCGGCGTAGAGGCGGGCGATGTCGTGGGCGGTGCCGACGATGTTCGCAGCGGGAATCTCGAAGCCGAGAAGGTCGGGGGTGTTCGCGGAGCCGAACAGGTTGAGGCCGTCGATGGCTCCGTTCATCCCCATCACGCGCGCCAGCATGTCGATGTTCGGGCTCTTCCACGGTGGTGCGGCGGTGTCAGGGAGTGGCCGCTCCTGCAGCGCGAAGTCCGGGTCGGTGTCGGGGTCGGTCCCGAAGGTGAGTCCGAGGCCGAGCGGGCCGGCGATGTGCTGGTGGAGCCAGTCCGCGGGGCGAAGTCCGGTGGTGCGACGGAGGACTTCACCGGCGAGCCAGCCGAAGGTGAGGGCGTGGTACGAGTGCGCGGTCCCAGGCTCCCAGAGCGGGTTCTGCCGGGCGAGGGCTTCGGTGACCGGATGCCACGCGCGCAGGTCCTCCACTGTGAGGGGCTCGTCGGGGGCGATGAGTCCGGCGCGGTGCGCGAGGAGCTGCCGGACGGTCAGTGCGCTCTCGCCGTGGTCGGCGAATTCCGGCCAGTAGGTGGCGACCGGTTCATCGAGAGTGAGATGGCCCGCTTCGACGGCCATGAGCAGGCAGATGGTGGTGACGCCTTTGCTGACGGAGAAGAGGATGCTGCGGGTGTTGGCCGTCCACGGTCCGTGGCGGAAGGTGCCGCCGTGGAGGTCGACGACGGGGACGCCGTGGAGATAGACGGTGCAGGCAGCCCCGGTGTCGCCGCGTTCGGTGAAGTTCTGAGTGAACGCGTCGGCGACGCGTTGGAATCCGGGTTCGACGTGTCCGTGGATGGTGGGGGCGGAAGTGCTCATGGGTGGCGTGGAGGCCTTCTGGGTGGGGGTGGTCATGATGCTGAGGACGAAGTGGCGGCGGTGATGTCGATGCTCTCGGTCTCGTGGTGGAACTCGTTGATGAGGCGTCCGCTGCGCACCCCGAACCAGCCGACGGCGATCCCGGCGGCGGCGAGGACGAAGAGGGCGATCAGGAAGCCGTTGATTGAGCTCGAGAGAAGGAACGGCACGGGGACCAGGAGCAGTGCTGGCACCAGGCGGGCGATGGCGAAGATGACGCCTTGGCCGGTGGAGCGGAGCATGGTCGGGAACGCCTCGTTCACCCACACGCGGAAGATGGGCTCTCCGCAAAAAACGGTGCCCATGCCGGAAACGAGCACCGTGGTGACGAGCGTGGCCAGGTTCATCCCGAGGATGACGGGAATGAGGTATGCCGCGACGTAGAGGACTCCGCCGAGGATGAAGAAGGTGAGGCGGAAACGGGTGTCGACCACTCGCATGAAGATGACCTGAACGATGATCGCGAGCGGCACGAGGAACAGCACGAACACGGAGAATTCGGACACGGGAGTGCCGGTGAAGTTCGCTCCGATGTAGGCCGCGTAGGAGCCAAAGAGCGTGATCGGGATGCTCACCAGCGTGAAGAACCCGACGAGGATGAGGAACGGGAAGCGCAGCGGGGGCGTGATGAGGTCCCGCAGCTTCGAGCGGTCAGCGCGCACGGTGTGCACGCCCTGTGTCTGTTCAAGGCGAGCAGCTCGCCAGCTGGTGGATTCGGGGATCGTAAGCCGCAGCGCGAGGACGATGACCGCGACGACGGCGATGAGGCCGAAGATGGCCTGCGCGGCGAAGATCCCGGTCCCGCCGGTGAGGGTGGCGACGAGCACGACGGCGCCGATGCCGACTCCGGCGAGGAGGTTGGACATCACGAGGATCTTGCCGCGGTTCTGATCTGTCGCCGCTTCGGCGATGGTCGCGAGGGAGACGGGGATATCTGCCCCGATCGCTACACCGAGGACACCCAGACCCAGCAGCAGCAGCGGGAACGCGGTGGCCACGATCGGGACCGATGCGCCGAGGGCGATGAAGATCATCGTGACCACGAACACCCGACGCCGCCCGAAGCGGTCGCCAAGGCGACCGCCGATCAGAGCGCCGACCGCCACCCCGAAGGTGAGTGCGCTGGTGAGCACCCCGATCTGCCCGGGGGTGAGACCGATCGTCTGCTGGAGGATCACCAACGCGAAACCGACACCGTTCAGGGCCGCGCCATCGACGAAGGACGCCATGCCGGCCACTGTCCCCACCCACCAGGCGTTCACCGCGCGAGGGGACGCCGGAATCGCTTCTGTCATGACCTTCTCCTTCGAAGACATCGAGGCCAGGCCTCGTCGTGGGTACCGGCGAACCCGGCTGCGGCTGACAGTAGATCAAAATTGTCCAGGATGGCAAGCATTCGGGGCGGCAATTATTCAGTTTGGCAAATGTTCGTGCGAGGATGAGGTGCAGGGCGCGGGTCTCGCGGATCGAAGGAGAGCAGATGGCGCCGGAGGCAACGGAACAGCCGGCCGTGTCAAAGCGGCGCGGACGATACGCGAACGGACTGCAGCGGCGAGACCTGTTCATCGACCGTGCGTTCGAGATATTCGCGACGCACGGCTTCCAGCGCCTGTCGTTGCGGAAGATCGCAGAGGAGCTCGGGGTCAGTCACGCCGCCCTCAGCTACCACTTCCCCTCTAAGGAGGACCTGCTGCAGGCCGTCTTCGACCGTCAGGCGGAGCGGGACCGGCCCCTTCTGGAGCGGTCGCTCTCCGAGCGGGGCTTGCTGGCTGCACTCCCGGAGCTCGTGCGACAGAACGAGGATTTTCCGGGATTGATCCAGCTCGACGCCACCATGCAGGCGGAGGCAATTCGGAAGGACCACCCGGGGCACGACTTCACCCACCACCGGATCGATCTGTTCAATGCCGACGTTCGTCGGGAGCTTGAGCGTGAGCAGGAAAAGGGTCGTCTGCGCGCGGACGTGGACCTCGACCTCACCGCGCGTCAACTCACCGCCATGGCGCGCGGGCTCCAGATGCAGTGGCTCTATGACCCCACGGTCGACGTCGCCGCGCACCTCGATGGGTTCCTAGCGTTCCTGCGCGCATGAGCGCATGAGCGCATGAGCGCATGAGCGCATGAGCGCATGAGCGCATGAGCGCATGAGCGCATGATGCCTCGAGGGCGTCGCGACATCGCGATCAGTCCGAAGATCGGCTGCTTCTCCTGACCGCATCGATAGCACCTGAGAGGGCATCGTGAATCAGTTTCAGGGTCTCATCGTCCTCGCGGTGTGATCCGACGAGCAGCTCCACCCGCACGACGATCCC
Organism: Frigoribacterium sp. CFBP 8751; assembly: GCF_014841545.1. Taxonomy (NCBI): domain Bacteria; kingdom Bacillati; phylum Actinomycetota; class Actinomycetes; order Micrococcales; family Microbacteriaceae; genus Frigoribacterium; species Frigoribacterium sp. CFBP 8751. Next base: position 716,327 of record NZ_JACYUB010000002.1, on the reverse strand, counting down.
CGCAACGATGCCCAAGGTGATCTGCACCCCCGGGTGATCCGGCGGGACGTCGAGGTCTTCCGCAATCGCGTCGGCCGCGATGGCGAGGAGGGGAGGGGAATCCTCTGGTCCGGACCCCTGCAGCACCGGATTCCGCTCAAGCATGGCGGCTCTGAGCCGCCACTCCTCCTCCGGAACAAAAGCCGGTTCTTCGCGGAGCCACTGAACGACACGATCGACGATCGACTCGCCCTCGTCACGTGAGCGCAACGCGAGGATCAAGCGATCAGCCGCCGCGGACGAGGACGCCGTGGCGATGTGGAGCTTCGTCGGGAAGTACGCCGACACAGACCGGGTCGACACCTCCGCCTCCTCAGCGATCTGCGCCACTGTCGTCGCGTCGTAGCCCTGTTCGGCGAACAGCCGCATGCCGGCAAGGAGAACAGCACGGTACCGGCGCTCCTTCGAGCGCTCCCTCAGCGAAGTTGCAGCCATATGCCGACCTTACCTCTTCTGTACTTCTGCACTGAAGCGTATAGTTGCAGACAACCGCAATTTTGGAGGACTCATGGTCGACCCGACCCTCGCCCAAATCGAACGCCCCCGCTGGACTCGTTGGGCGCTGCTCACCAGTGGCCTTTACGTGCTCCTCGTTGCCTGGGCCGAACCGTTCTTCGTCCGTTACCCCCCCGCGGGAGCCTTGCTCCTCGTGGGCTTGCTGGCCGCAGGTGTGGCCTGGCGCCGCCCGGGGGGCAGCAAGGCGGCCTGGGTGACGATCCTCTCGGCGATCATCAGCGCCAGCGCGCAGATCGCGTGGCTCGTGACCGCCTGGTACCCCGCGTGGGCAGTGGCCCTAGGGTTTGCACTGGTGGTTGCCTTCTCGTGCTTCGCCGGTTTCTGGAAGCTGAGCAGGACGCGTCGCCGCGCCCTCAGGCAGGAGCGTGTCACTGCGTCTACTCGATCCCTTCTCAGCACCCTGCGGAGCGTCGTGAACAGCCTTCTCGTCGTCATCGCCGCGGTGACCTCCACTGTCGTGCTCCTGGTTGCCGCGGCACCCGCGGCGGTGGCCATCCCGATCCAAGCCGCCGCCGGTCAGACACCATCGTTCCAACCCCGAGGACCCGAGGGAGCTGTCAGCGTGACAGCGAACGGAGATGGGCTCACGAGCGACGTCCGATACGGCCATGAGTACCCCAGCAGCTATCTCGACATCTACATCGCCGATGACGACGCATCGGTCAAGCGGCCCACTTACATCTACATCCACGGTGGCGGCTGGATCGGTGGGACTAAGTCCGACGGCGACCCGAACGCACCCGGTGGCGGTTTTGCCGTCACCACAGACCCCGTCCTCGACGGTGGGTTCAACTTCGTCAGCCTCGATTACGGCCTTGCCCCGACCGTCAAGTACCCCACACAGGTGAAACAAGTTTCACAGGCAGTCTCCTTCCTTCAGCAAAATGCCGAGCAGTACGGCCTGAACATGTCCGACGTCGTCATCGGAGGAGGAAGCGCCGGCGGCCAGCTCGCCGGCCAGTTCGCGAACATCCAGACCAACCCGACCTATGCCGCGAGTATCGGAGTGGAACCGGTCATAGGTGACGCTCTGCGAGCAGTCATGCTCGACAGTCCTGCGCTCGAGCTGGAGAAGACAGGCGAGACGCAGACGCCGCAACCGGTGAAGGACCTCATCTTCGGACTGTCTGCACGCAGCTACGTGGGCACCTCCGCGGCCCTAATTGAGGAAGCATCCGTCACCAACCACGTGACCGCAGACTTCCCCGCCACGTTCATCGCGGACGGGAACACCGGCACGTTCCCGGATCAGGCCGAGAACCTGCACGAACGCCTCGACCAGCTCGGAGTGACGAACGCCGTCGACGTTCCGCCGGCGAGCTCGGCGATTCTGGGCCACGGCTACATGGCGATGCCGGGCAAATGGACCGACACGTACAACGAGAAAAAGCTCGCGTTCTTGTCAGCACTCGGTCTTTGACCAATCACCTCACGCCGCCGTACATCCGATGCTGGTGGGGTGCCCCGGTCCGATACCGGGGCTTCCCACGAGGGTATCCCCTAATGGGCAGGCCACAGAAGTGGGTTGCCATCGCCCCTCGCCCGCAAAGGGGCAAGGAACAGCCGGCGCCGTTGCCGCCTCAGCAGACCATCGTCTGCGTGAAGCTAACGGGCGCATAGGCTCAACGCATGTCGGGGACCGATTCCATTCTTCTTGCCCTCGCTGCAGGCGCAGTAGCCGGTCTCCTACTGGGCGTGGTCGGAATTGTGAAGACTGTCCGTCACCATGGATGAGGCAAGCAGACGTGGGCACCTCCCGCGAGGCCATGGCTTGGCGCGAGTGCTGTCGTGCTCATCGTGACCTTGGGCTGCGGCGTCCTTTGGGCTGCATCGAACTAGCTCAACGAGGTTGCTCTGCCGCCCACGGTGCAAGTACCGACTACGGCGCCCCGGTGACCGATCGTCTATCGGGACGGAGACGTCCATTTCAGTGACGTAACACGATGGCTCGGCGCGACGTGAGCACACAGACGAGGGTGCAGGCCCAGGCCCAGCCATTTCCGACTTCAACTCCGTTTATCGAGTTTGTGTGCGCCTGACCTTGGACACCGCAGGCACGGCTCAGTAGAACTGAGCTCGGACCTGACTTGAAGACATCTTGTCCATGTCGCTGGCCCAGAGACCGGACACAGCACTGAAGTCGTGTGCTCCAGCCCGCAGCCCTTCGACGAGCCACGTGACGTACGTGCACAGTGACACAGCTCTCCCGGTGTCCGTCTCGAGGGTGAACATGTTGTGCGCGTTGTGGATGCCTGGCGAGCGCTCGGGAGGGGCGGAGGCCTCGACTGTCAGGCCGGTGCTCTCGTCGACCAATGCGAGCCACCCGGTGTCCCGACCCCAATGCATTTCTCGGAGTTCTGGGTCGTCCGACCAGCTCTCGAGCATCTCCTGTGTGTCCGCGTATCGGGCTAGTGCCTCGTTCAGACTCGCGAGCCGCACCTGAGGGAGTGCATGAACGAGGTCAGGCCTCCGGGGTGACGCTCCGTTCTGCCACTCGAACCAAGTCACGACTTCTGGATGAAGCGTGAGTCCCGCTGCCGCGGCCCTGGATGTGATCACCTCGCGGTGCAGCCCCGGTCTCAGCGCGTCGGCGGGAACTCCAGCCTGACGCAGGCACTGATCGAGTTCCGGAAGAAGTTCGGTGAGAAGTTCCGGGGACGGTCGTTCTACTGAAGGCCCAACGCTCGTCTGAATAATGGTCGGCAACACGGTCATCAAGCGCGAAGTTACAGGGTTGGGTCTCCTGGACCTAGCTCTTGATCGCGGGACGGCGATAAAGCGACCCGTTCTGGGGCGCTGGTGGCACACACGACACAGCACGCGATCCCAGAGCGCCCGAGGGACGATCCCCTATTGGGCATCGTGGCTGACTAGGTCCAGTCGTCGGGCAGGCTTGTCCCAAGCCGCTTGTCGGAGTTCCGCGAAGACGAGGTGCGTTTCTGCCGTTCCTGTTCCTCAAACTTTGCGTCCCACGCTGCTTGCTCTGCCCGGTTCAGACGAGCGTCCTTGATGCCTCTGTAGATGAAGCCAACAAGGAGGATGACGAAGACGCCTAGCCAGAGCACCCACGAGGCAAAGGTGAGCACGTCGAAGATGGCTCGGTAGAGGAATGTCCCCTGCACGCCCATCGCAGCCATGGTCAAACCAGCAGTACGAACCCCGCGCTGAGTCTTTCCCGGAAGAGGGTCGTACTTGTTCATGGCCACGTCCAAGTATCAGACCACTTTGTGCCCAGCTCCCTGGACGATCGTCTATCGAGACGAGGGGCGACTCATCGCACCGCCTGTGCCCTATCGATTGAAGGCAGGGCGAGAAGGACCGCGAGCACGGCGTTGCCTAGCGGCACGGCAGCCAGGAGTACCCACCACCCCGATCTGCCGGTGTCGTGCAGGCGCCGAACGCTGATTGCGATCCAGGGCATGAGCGACGCGAGCGCTAGGACGGTGAAGAGGCCCAAGGCGATCTGTGCTCCGAGCGGCAGGATCGAGAGAAGGTAGCCCCACACTGGAAACGGGTTGAAGGCTTCGAGGGCCTGCTCGACCTGAGGCGGCGGTGTGTCTAGGCCTGACGGGCCCGCGAAGAACGTCAGCACACCTGCCCCGAAGGCGATGTTGGCCACGAGGCTGATGAGGAACCACCACAATGCCCAGAACCAGAACTCGGCCCGAGCTGCCCGACCTCGGAAGATGGCGTAGCCTCGCCAAAACCTGACGAAGGAAGCACCGAAAGTCGCCTGATGCCACGGCGTACCTACGGGTGGTTGGGCAGCAGAGTCCATGGGTCCTTTCTACCGACATCGACTACTGAGGGGCCTGCCCAGCGCTAGGGGTCGCGTAGCCGGATCGGTTACTGCGACATACCAATCTCGCGCTTCTGTCCTCTGCGCCTGCCCGGTCTTCTGGCGCTACTCATGCAAGGGCCCGGGCGCGGCGAGCAAGTCGGCGGCCTCGGTGGCCATGAGATCCGCCCTCTCTTCTGGTGGTAGCTCGTCGACACGGCTCATGATCAGCAAGGCCTCGACCGCAGGCACCCACGTGTCATCCCTGAATCTGAAACTGAATCCTCGCAAGGCTTCCGAAAGCTGCAGAAGCCTGTTGTTGCGGTCAGCGATCAAGCGCAGACTCTCGACAACAAGAGCACGCCGGCCCGCCTCGTCATCGTCGGCGGCTAACCCCAGATCGGTGCCGATCGCGAGGAGGTATCGAAGGTTCTCGCTAGAAGGCAGGCTCTTGGACTCACCAGCGAGAAGGCGAAGGTTCAATCCTTCATGGCCCGCCATCAACCAAGCGACGGCAAGCTCAGGGCCGCACCATTCATCGGCCTCTCGCGTGAGCGCGACGACCAGCAGGATCGCGATCACGTCCCGATCCGTCACCTCAGTTTCCACAAATCCGCCATGGTCGATAACAGCGTTGTCTTCCGCGACCAACGGTCTCGTTCTCGCCTTGCCCGGCTTGAGGAACCACATCACGGCTGCTCCCCTCGTTGAACCGCACGATAGACAGTCGAGCGGGCCACGCCGAAGAGCTCGGCGATCTCGCTAGTCGTGTGCGCACCCGTGCGGTGGAGCTGCACGAGGTGCTTCTCCTGCGAGGCGGTGAGTTTCGGCTTGCGGCCGCGAAGCTTGCCGGCTGCTTTCGCGATCGCCATGCCCTCGCGCGTGCGGGCACGGATGAGGTCGGCCTCAAACTCGGCCACCATGCCGAGGACGTTGAACAGGAGCCGGCCAACGGGGTCGGTGGGGTCGTAGACCGCTCCCCCGAGATTCAGGGCTACGCCCTTCTCCGTGAGCTCGTCCGCGATCGCTGTCGCATCGCGGAGAGAGCGGGCTAGGCGGTCGAGCTTCGTGACCACGAGCACGTCGCCTGCACGGCACGCGGCCAGTGCTTCCCGGAGACCGGGCCGTGCTCGAGTCGTGCCCGATAAGCCGTGGTCAACATGCACGTGATCATCGCCAACACCAAGCGCCCTGAGACCGTCACGTTGTGCTGCGAGATCCTGTCCCGACGTTGAGACGCGGGCGTATCCGATGAGCATCGAATGACTGTAGCGTTCAGACCCCCATCACCGGGCATTTTTGCGGGACAGGCATACGCGAATACGCAGGCCAGACGCCACTTGACCTCCCCCAGCCAGGACGAGAGCCAAATGGTGTCCCGATGAACGACCGGCTAACGGCTTCGCTAGAAATATGCCTGAGCGCCTTAGGCGGATGGCCTACTTCTGACCTCGAGCCAGCGATAGGTTGCTGTTTGTGAGCATAAATCGGGACAGGCCGTACTCCGGGAGCAGCAGGTACCACGCCGGCCCGGGCTCGCCGGCCGACCCATCGGGAAACCTCAACGCCGTATCTCCCGTCATTGACTCAGATGGTGGATACGACTGGACGGACGCTCATCGCTCAGCAAAAGGGGCCGAAGTCACGGCGTACTTTGGCGACCTAAAAGAAGCTCTGATCGACTTCATCGATGCATCGGAAGCACTAGCCGGCTGCGTTGCATGGCTGACAGATTTCGACATCCTCGACGCCTTGGCAGCAAAACCGGTCGCTTTAGTGGTCCAGAAAGAGGATTTTCTGCGGCCCGATGCCGGGTCTGGCTCGGATTGGCCCCGAAGGCTTCGAGCCAAGTACGACAGTTTGCAAGGCGGATTCGATCGCTTCGAATTCCCGTCTCCTCTGTGGAGTGCAAGCTCATCAATCGACCCGAGCATCGATCCAATTCGATGTGTAGGCAACCACAACTTCGACAAACGGCCGGCCATGCCCCGGATGCATCATAAGTTTCTAGTACGCATAACTCCTCGTACTCTCCCAGGCGGTGAATACGAGCTCGTTGACCCGACCGCCGTATGGACCGGGTCATTCAACTTCTCCCTGAACGGGGGCCGCTCCATGGAGAACGCAGTGGTCCTGGAGGACAAGTCGATTGCGGAGGCTTATCTGGCGGAATTTGCTCGCGTAGAAACCCTCTCGGAAGTCTTGGACTGGGAGTCACCCTGGACCTACCCGGAATGGCGCATCGGGACCTAGGTTACCGACGGAGTCCGGACCCGTCCGCGATCGTCAGCCATTAGAGCAGCCCACCCACCGATAGGCGCGTTGCCTCACTCTTACTCCCCTACCGGCCCATCGTTGGCGTTGCGCGCAAGGGCGCGGTACAGGGTCGTCCGGTCAATCTGTAGATCCCGGGCCACCTTGGCCTTCGGCACCCCGGAGTCGATCAGCCGGCGCGCGTCCACCAGCTGCTCGGCGGTGATCTTTTGTGCGCGGCCCGTGTACTTACCAAACGCCTGGGCAAGACGAATACCCTCCCGCTGCCGCTCACGAATCAGGGTCCGCTCAAACTCCGCGAACGCCCCCAACAGGTTCAGCATCAACCGGCCGATCGCATCGTCCGTATCACGGCTGTAGGTCTGCTGCTCCTTCACGAACACCACCGAGGCGCCCTTGCCCGTGATCTCGTCCACGATCTCTCGAAGATCCCCCAACGACCGTGCCAGCCGGTCCATCGAAGCGACCTTCACGACGTCGCCCTCGCGGACGTACCGGATCCAATTAAGCAGCGCGACCCGATCCGCTCTAGACCCGCCCGACACTTTCTCCTCAAAGACCCGGTCCACGTCCCCGACGGCCTCGAGTTGTCGGCCAAGGTTCTGATCCACCGAGCTCACCCGGACGTACGCCACGACCTGCGTTTTGTGCTGCACCATCCCTAGGGCCTGACACACACCTGTGGCAAAAGGCCTCAGAGGCGCTCTAACGCCACGCGCGCCGCGCATCATCGAAGCCGTGGCGCTGGGGTATACCCAACGGCTACACATCAGCTTTCTCTGGGCTTGCCCCCCCCAAGTTGGGTCTATCTCGATGATCAAGATTAATTGATACTGAGATGAGCATAATTCGAGATATTCGATTAAGAAAGACGATCATGACCACCGCCTCAGCCGCATCGCTCGATCCCCTCGCCCCGACGTTGGGCAACGCTGTCGATGCTTTCCAGCGGCTCCTTGGGCACAACGCCGACGCCACCGCCGCCCTTGCAACGCACCACCGTGTGACGCCTATTCATCTTCGCGCCCTCCTCGTGCTCGCGTCCCGCGGACCCCTCCCGGCCAGTCGTCTCGGCCGTGCCGTGGGCTTGTCGAGCGGGGCCGTGACCCCGCTCGTTGATCGGCTTGAGCGTTATGGGCACGCCGAGCGACGGCCCGCGCTGGCGGACCGGCGCAGCGTGGTCGTGACTGCACTGCCCACCGGTCTTGACATCGCCGCGGACCTCCGGACGTATTTCGCTGCCGTTTTTATCCAAGCTTTCGGGGATGACCTCGGCCAGGTCGTGGACACCCTGACCGCCCTGGACGAAGCTCTCGAGACCGAGGTAGCGACGTGGTGACCCTTACCGATGTGCGTACCGCCTCACTGCGGCTTCGTGAGGCAGAGAGGGCTGCGTCCGCGGGGACGGGACGCATCGCGCGTGCACGCATCGATCCGTTCCCTCGGTTGGCCTGGCGGCGTTGGCTGCTGCGACTCGTGCTCGCATTCCCATATCTGCTGCTCGGCGTCGTCGGCTCCCGCGCAGGCGCCCTAATGTCGACTACCACCCCGAACATTGACCACCTCGCCGGGCTCGCGGGCCTGAGCTGGTCCAGCCTCGATCTGACCCAACTCGGCGCGGTGTGGCCGCCGCTCGGTGCCCTGATCATCGCCGTCGTGCCCGGCGGGGAGACCGGACTCGCCGTCGTCGGGGCACTGGCTGCGGGGGTGTTCCTCCAGAAGATGCTCGAGGTGATGCACCAGCGACGTTTCCACCCCGTCAAGATGCTGGCATTCGGCCTCGCGCTCGGCGGCAACCCGCTCTTCGTGTACACGGTCACCCAGAACCTGCAGGGCTTCCTCGGTGTCGCGCTCTTCGGACTCGCAGCCGCGGACATGCTCCGATTCCTCGCCGGCCGCGACACCCAAGCAGGGTTCCGTGCCGGCATGCTCTTCATGACCACCTCCCTGGTCCAGGCCAGCGGGCTGCTCTACGTGACCGTCGCCGCGCTGGCTGCGCCGCTGATCAGTCTCGCCCGTCGCGGGGAACGCGGCGCCCGCGCCTCGTCGATCCTGGTCGTGCTCTTCCCCACCTTCTCCGTGCTCGCCTCCCTGGCGTTCCTCGAGCTGGTGTTCCTGCACAGCTCGACACCGCTACTCGCAAGCCGCCTCGACTACGACCCAGCGAGATGGGCCATCCTGCCCTACCTCGTCACGACGCTCGACGGCTTCCTGCTGCTGGCGTCGATGGTCAGCGGCTGGTTGCTGGCGTTCCTGGTCCGCCGCCCCGGCGCCGCGCTCATCTCGACCACCCTGTTCGCGGCACTCATCTGCGGCTACGTCCTCGGACTGGTCCCCGGGAACGCCGGCGGAAACATCTACCTCACCATGATCGTGATGGGGGTCGCCATCTTGCCCGCCGCCTCCACCACCAGGGCGAGCGTCCTCATCACGACCATCGCCCTACTGCAGGTCGTGATCGCCTGGGCGGCAGCGTTCAACCGACCCGTCGTCCTCGACTGGATGCAGGCCCTGGGAACACTCGCCGGAGGCCTGCGATGACCGACATCACGCCCACCTCCCGGCACCGCAGCACCGACCGCGACACCCTCCGCGCCGACGACGTCGACGTCGCCCTCGCCGTGCATGACCCTGCCCGGTACGTCGCCGAGGACTGGATTCCGGTCCGCCGCCTCCCCGACGGGACCCTGCTCGTCGCCACCGCCCACCGCGCCTCCGACGCCTCGCTCCGCGACGGCCTCGAAGAGGAGCTGGCCGCCCCGGTCGAGCTGCTCGCCGTCCCCGAGTGGGAGCTCAAGGGCGTCCTCGTCGAACTCTTCAGCGCCCACGTGGCCGACCGTGCCGCGAACGCGCTCTTCGACCGCAGCCCCGAGCTCTCGGCGAAGGTCGTGTTCTCACGCGGGCAGGCGATCGGCGGCATCGCGACGCTCGTCGTGCTCGCCGGGCTCGCCGTCGTGTGGCCCTGGCAGGTCGTGACGGGCCTGGTCGCCGCCATCAGCGTCGTGTTCCTCGCGGGCACCGCGTTCAAGTTCGTCGTCGCCATGCAGGGCGCCCGATACGACGTCGTCGAGCGCGTGACCGACAGCGAGGTCGCCAGCCTGCGCGACGACCAGCTGCCCGTCTACACGGTCCTGGTGCCCGTGTTCCGCGAGGCCAACATCGTCGCGCAGCTGATCGACAACCTCGGCGACCTCGACTACCCGGTCGAGAAGCTCGAGGTTTTGATCCTGATCGAGGAGGAGGACCTCGAGACCCGGCACGCGATCGAGTCGGCCTCTCCGCCGGCCCACTTCCACGTCGTGACCGTGCCGCGGGGGCACCCGCAGACGAAGCCCCGGGCCTGCAACGTGGGGCTCGCCCTCGCCTCAGGCGACTTCCTCGTCATCTACGACGCCGAGGACACCCCCGACCCCGACCAACTCAAGAAAGCCCTGATCGCGTTCGAGCGAGGAGGCGCTGAGACGGTCTGCGTGCAGGCCGCCCTGAACTACTTCAACGCCGACGAGAACGCCCTCACCCGCATGTTCACGCTCGAGTACAGCTACTGGTTCGACTACATGCTCGCAGGCCTCGACCACGCCGACCTGCCCATCCCGCTCGGCGGCACCTCAAACCACTTCCGGGTCGACGCGCTCCGCGAGCTCGGCGGCTGGGACCCGTACAACGTGACCGAGGACGCCGACCTCGGCATCCGCGCCAGCGCCATCGGCTACCGGGTCGGGGTGATCAACTCGACGACGATGGAAGAGGCGAACACCTCGATGCCCAACTTCGTCCGGCAACGCAGCCGCTGGATCAAGGGCTACATGCAGACGACCCTGGTCCACGCCCGCCGTCCGCTGGCACTGATCCGCGAAATCGGGATTGTCCGGTTCGCCGCCTTTACCTTGCTGATCGGCGGGACGCCCGCGATTTTCCTCGGCGTGATCCCGTTCTACCTGCTCTCAGCCGTCACCCTCTTCGTGTCGGCGAGCGTGATCTCGGCAGTCTTCCCCCCCTGGCTGCTGGTGATCTGCCTGCTGAACTTCCTGGTGGGAAACAGCATCATGGTCTACCTGACGATGATGGGCCCGTTCAAGCGCGGGACCTTCCACCTCATGGCCTGGACGCTGCTGAACCCCGTCTACTGGATCCTGCACTCCCTCGCCGCCTACAAGGGCCTTTGGCAGCTGCTCACCAACCCGCACTACTGGGAAAAAACGGAACACGGACTCACCCAGCACACCTCGGCGTAGACCTCCCCAAAGACACCTCAGGCGGCAGCTGTCTACTCCGGCAGAGAGCTAACGTCGCGCTGCGGACGCGCTGGCAGCCTTACGCGTTGCTGCGGGGTTGGGGGCGTGCCCTCCCCAAGGGAAGGCCACGCCGGGCTTGGCCGAAAACGGAGAATCAGGTACCTGCCTCACGCCGAAACCCATGCCGGGGAACCACCCTCGGCAACCACGAGCGTAGGCCCGCCACGAGCAACAGGCGAGACATACCCACGTCGAGACATCAACCGGCCCTGTGAGACTGTCCTCGTGACAGATCGCGAACAGCGCTGGGCCCAGATGCTCGCTGCGCTGATCGTGTTTGCAGACACAAACGGTCACGCCAATGTCCCCCGGTCGTACGTCACCCACCAGGGCGACAGCCTCGGCGCCTGGCTGCACCGCCAGCGAACCCTCGCCCGCCAAAAACGCCTTCCCCAGAAGCGCCTTGAACAACTCGCCGCCGCAGGCATGCAGTGGGTCATATTGGACCGAACAGCCGCGCTTACCTCTTTCGCGCGCTTCGTCACGGAACACGGCCACGGTCTCGTACCGAACGCCTACCGAGACTCCCACAACTTCCCGCTCGGGATCTGGGTGCAATCACGTCGACGGCAGAACCTCAGGGACCCTTCCGCGGCACAACGACTCTGGCCAGAGCTACACACCAGCGACTTTGTCTGGGAAGTCCGAAACCGAGACCAGTAATGGTCAGAAGGGCTGAACGCTCTACTGCTCTACCGCCAGGACCATGGCGATTGCCTCACCGCCAACTGGTACATCAACTCCCACGGTTTCCCCCTTGGACGGTGGGTCGACTCCCGCCGAGCCGACTACCGCGCCGGAAAACTCCCCGCAGACCGCATCACTGCACTCGACAAACTCGGCATGGTCTGGATACTCCGCAACTCCCCCGACCCAACCTCAAGGCTTCATCGCCACGACAACCACTTCACATCCATGCTCCACCGCACCCATGCCTGGACCGTCCAGATCGGAACACTCCCCCGCTCGCGAGACCGTGACGCCAACGGCGTCGCCATAGGCCGCTGGCTCCAACGCCAACGCCATCTGCACCGCACCGGGCAAATGCCGACCCACCGACTCCGCGAACTCGAAACAGCACTTCCACGCTGGACCTCAACCAACCATAGACAGTGACCCCCATAGGCGTCCGGTGGACCACCGATTGCGGGCGGCCACAATACGAAGCCCGGCGGGAGATCACCTCGTTGATCCAAGGCTGCCCCGGCCACGAGAATTTGACGTAGCCGCCAACACCAGCATTCGGGCAGGAAAACCGCAAGTGGTTCAGGTCTCCGTCACCGACTGACGCTCAGCAAGCCGCACGGGCTCGGGGCTTGAGCGCTGACCGAACCAGATCCCCACCGCCTCACCCCGATCCTCCGGGCACAGTCGCCAGCGTCCCGTGCTTGAGGGACTGCGGTGGGGCTCCACCAACACCACACCAACACGGAACGCGGGCCTGGGTTGCGGCAGAGCACCCGGGACATGCCAAAAGAGTCTTGATCTGGACTTTTGCTCGTGGGCCCTACCGGGCTCGAACCGATGACATCCACGGTGTAAACGTGGCGCTCTACCAACTGAGCTAAAGGCCCTCGCGCCGGGATGAGCCGGGCGAGCGAGTACAGGTTAGCGGGTGGACGAGCCGACCCGCGCCTCCTGGGCCGTGGCCCCGGGGACTCAGACCGTGACGGGGACGAGGAGGTCGAGCGCGGCGCGGTAGTCGGCGAGCGAGCGCTCCTGGCCGGGCTCCGTGCCGAAGTGCTCGCGGATCACCCCGTCGACGTCGATCAGGAAGGTGGTGCGGGTCGCGAAACCCTTGTTCTCGAGGAAGACGCCGTACTCCTTCGAGACCTCGCCGTGCGGCCAGAAGTCCGCCAGCAGGGTGAAGTCGTAGCCCTTCTCCTCGGCGAAGGCGCGCAGCGTGGCCTTGGAGTCGACCGAGACGACCATCAACTCGACGCGGTGGTCCTGGAACATCGCGAGGTTGTCGCGCAACGTGCAGAGCTCTTTGGTGCAGGTGCTGCTGAACGCCAGGGGGAAGAAGACCAGGGCCACGGGCTTGACGCCCCGGAAGTCGCTCAACCGGACTCGCTCGCCGAACTGGTTCGGCAGGTCGAAGTCGGGAGCCTGGATGGCGTTCTCCAGAGCCATGGGTGCGTTCCTTTCGCGTCGACCCGGGCGGTCGGCGACTGACACGATCGCCGATCCTACGCCTCACGCGTCGGATTTCAAGCGGCGGCGTGACCGGGCGTTCCCAGCGCGTGCCGAGCCTGCATCGGTCCGGGCAACTAGAGTGGGCTGGTCAGGCGGAGTGCGTCTCGGAACCCGGGCACGACGGGCCTGACATCTGTTTGTCCACTCCACGCGGTGGCCCTCCAAGAGACGGCTGCTCCACACAGATGATTGAGGTCAAGGGTGACGGTTAACGATCAGGACCCGTACACGGTCGACAAGGCCGATCGCGATCCCGAAGAGACCGCCGAGTGGCGCGAGTCGCTCGACGCTCTCGTGAAGGCGCAGGGTCACGAACGTGCCCGCGAGATCATGAAGAGCCTGCTCACCCGGTCGAGCGAGCTGCACCTGGGCGTGCCGATGGTCCCCAAGACGGACTACGTCAACACCATCGCCCCCGAAGACGAGCCCGAGTTCCCCGGTGACGAAGAACTCGAGCGCCGCTACCGCAAGTGGGTCCGCTGGAACGCCGCGATCACCGTGCACCGCGCACAGCGCCCCGGCATCTCGGTCGGCGGCCACATCTCGACCTACGCCTCGTCGGCCGCCCTGTACGAGGTCGGCAACAACCACTTCTTCCGCGGTCAGGACCACTCCGGTGGCGGCGACCAGGTGTTCTTCCAGGGCCACGCCTCTCCCGGCATGTACGCCCGCGCCTACCTCGAGGGCCGTCTCGGCACCGACCAGCTCGACGGCTTCCGCCAAGAGAAGTCGCACGCCTCCGGCGGACTCAGCTCGTATCCGCACCCGCGCCTCATGCCCGAGTTCTGGCAGTTCCCGACCGTGTCGATGGGCCTCGGGCCGATCAACGCCATCTACCAGGCGCAGGTCGCGAAGTACCTCACCAACCGCGGCATCAAGGACGCCAGCGACCAGCAGGTCTGGGCGTTCCTCGGCGACGGCGAGATGGACGAGGTCGAGAGCCGCGGTCAGCTGCAGGTGGCGGCCAACGAAGGCCTCGACAACCTCAACTTCGTCATCAACTGCAACCTGCAGCGCCTCGACGGTCCGGTTCGCGGCAACGGCAAGATCATCCAAGAGCTCGAGTCGTTCTTCCGCGGCGCCGGCTGGAACGTCATCAAGGTCGTCTGGGGTCGCGAGTGGGACTCCCTCCTCGCCAACGACTCGAGCGGCGCGCTGCTCAACCTCATGAACACCACGCCCGACGGTGACTTCCAGACCTACAAGGCCGAGAGCGGCGGTTACGTCCGCGACAACTTCTTCGGCCGCGACCCCCGCGCGCTCGAACTCGTCGCGGACTACTCCGACGACGACATCTGGAACCTCAAGCGCGGCGGCCACGACTACCGCAAGGTCTACGCCGCGTTCAAGGCCGCGACCGAGCACACGGGCCAGCCGACGGTCATCCTCGCCAAGACGGTCAAGGGCTACGGCCTCGGGAAGTCCTTCGAGGGCCGCAACGCGACCCACCAGATGAAGAAGCTCACGCTCGACAACCTCAAGCAGTTCCGCGACGAGCTCCGCATCCCGATCACCGACGCCCAGCTCGACGAGAACCCGTACCTGCCGCCGTACTACCACCCCGGCCAGGACGACGACGCGATCCAGTACATGCAAGAGCGTCGTCGCGCGCTCGGTGGCTACGTGCCCGAGCGCCGCAGCAAGTACACGCAGATCGCCGTCCCCGAGGCGAAGACGTACGACGTCGTCAAGAAGGGCTCGGGCAAGCAAGAGGTCGCCACCACGATGGCGTTCGCCCGCCTGCTGAAAGACCTGCTGCGCTCGCCCGACTTCGGGCACCGCATCGTGCCGATCATCCCCGACGAGGCCCGCACCTTCGGCATGGACGCCTACTTCCCGACGTCCAAGATCTACAACCCGAACGGCCAGCACTACACGTCGGTCGACCGCGAACTGCTGCTCGCCTACAAGGAGAGCCCGCAGGGCCAGATCATCCACGTCGGCATCAACGAGGCCGGTGCGTTCGCGGCCTTCACCGCCGTCGGCACCTCGTACTCCACGCAGGGCGAACCGCTCATCCCGGTCTACGTCTTCTACTCGATGTTCGGGTTCCAGCGCACCGGCGACGCCATGTGGGCAGCCGGCGACCAGATGGCCCGCGGGTTCATCATCGGCGCCACCGCCGGGCGCACGACACTGACCGGCGAAGGCCTCCAGCACGCCGACGGCCACTCGCCGCTGCTCGCCTCGACGAACCCCGCGGTCATCTCGTTCGACCCGGCCTTCGGCTACGAGCTCGGCCACATCGTCAAGTCGGGCATGGACCGCATGTACGGCACCGACGAGCACGGCAACGCGTCGCACTCCGACCCGAACGTCATGTACTACATCACCGTCTACAACGAGCCGATGGCCCAGCCCGTCGAGCCCGAGGGCCTCGACGTCGACGGTGTGGTGCGCGGCATCTACAAGCTCAAGGACGCCGAGAACCTGGGCCCCCGTGCCCAGCTGCTCGCGTCGGGCGTCGGTGTGCCGTGGGCGCTCGAGGCCCAGCAGCTGCTCGCCGACGACTGGAACGTCGCGGCCGACGTCTGGAGCGTCACCAGCTGGACCGAACTGCGCCGCGACGGCCTGGCCGCGGAAGAGCACAACTTCCTGCACCCGAACGACGAGCCCAAGACGCCGTACGTGACCGAGAAGTTGCAGGGTGCCGAGGGTCCGTTCATCGCCACCAGCGACTTCATGGCGGCCGTGCCCGACCAGATCCGCGAGTACGTGCCCGGCGACTACCTGACGCTCGGTGCCGACGGCTTCGGCTTCAGCGACACCCGGGCGGCTGCCCGCCGCTTCTTCAAGATCGACGGCCCGTCGGTCGTCGTCCGCACCCTGCAGGCCCTGGCCCGCCGGGGCGAGGTCGACCCGGGCGTCGTCCAGCAAGCGATCGACCGGTACCAGTTGCACGACGTCACCGCCGGTACCAGCGGCACCGCCGGTGGGGAGGCCTGACGACCCCGTGAGCACCGAGCGGGTGCCCACCTCGCCCCTCCAGCCGTCCGCGGCCACGAAAGAGCGCACGCTCGCGTGGCTGCGGACGGTCTCGGGCGAGTTGTCCACCGCGACCATCAAGCGCCTCGAAGAGACGCTGCCGTGGTACGGAGACATGCCCCCGGGGCGCCGTTCGGCGGTCGGGCTCGTCGCCCAGGCCGGCATCACCTCGTTCATCAGCTGGTTCGCCGACCCCAGGTCCACCCCCTGGATCGCGGCGGACGTGTTCGGCGCCGCCCCGCGTGAGCTGCTGCGCTCGGTCAGCCTGACCCAGACGCTGCAGCTCATCCGCATCACCGTCGAGGTGGTCGAAGAACGTGTCAAGGACGGGGACGACTCGCTCCGCGAGGCGATCCTGCTCTACTCTCGCGAGATCGCCTTCGCCTCAGCCGACGTCTATGCCCGGGCCGCCGAGGCCCGCGGACTCTGGGACGCCCGTCTCGAAGCCCTGGTCGTCGACTCGATCCTGAGCGGCGAGTACGACGACGAGCTGCCCAGCCGCATCGCCGCGCTCGGCTGGCACGGTCACGGCGAGGTCGCCGTCCTCGTCGGCACGGCCCCTCGGATGCTCGACGTCGACATGCTGCGGCGCACCGCCCGGCACCGAGAAGCCGACGTGCTGATCGGAGTGCAGGGCAGCCGACTGGTGCTGGTCATCGGGCGGGCCGACCCTCTCGACGAGAGCAGCACCTCCTCGACCCACCCCAGCTTCACCGAGATCGCGCACGCCCTCGAACCCGGCTTCGGTGACGGGCACCTCGTGCTCGGCCACGAAGTGCCGAGCCTCGTCGACGCCTCCAAGAGCGCGAAGGCCGCCCTCGCCGGTTTCGCCGTCGCCCGGGCCTGGCGGAACGCACCCCGCCCCGTCCTCGCTGACGACCTGTTGCCCGAGCGTGCCCTCGCCGGCGACCCGGTGGCGCGATCGACGCTCGTCAACCGGATCTACAAGCCACTCAAGGCGCACTCCACCGAGCTGTTGACCACCCTGTGGTGCTACCTCGACAACGGGCGCTCGCTCGAGGCCACGGCTCGCGAACTCTTCGTGCACCCGAACACCGTGCGCTACCGTCTCAAGCGCGTCACGGACGTCATCGGGTGGGACGCCACGGGTGCTCGCGAGGCGCTCATCCTGCAATCCGCACTCGTGCTCGGATCGATCGCCGACCCCGACGGGTCCGGGGTCCGCCGCAAGTGATCGTCGGCCATCCCTGGGGTCCGTCTGTGCGCTTCGACAACGTTCCCGCCATCTTTGGTCGAGTTGCTACACCGCAGACCCGCTACTCATTGGCATGATGGACCAGTGATCGTTGTCGTAGCGCCCGGTCAGGGCTCCCAAACTCCCGGATTCCTCGAACCCTGGCTGGCCGACCCCGACCAGCGTGAGCTGCTGACGTCGCTCTCCGACGCGGCTGGCCTCGATCTCGTCGCCCACGGCACCACGTCCGACGCCGACACGATCCGCGACACCGCCGTGGCCCAGCCCCTCATCGTCGCGGCCGGCATCCTGACCGCCCGTGCCCTCTTCGGCCGTGTCGAGCGCTCCGCCGTCGCCGGCGTCGCGGGCCACTCGGTCGGCGAGTTCACCGCCGCGGCCGTCAGCGGCGTGCTGAGCGACGTCGACGCCGTCACGCTCGTCGCCGAACGGGGCCGGGCCATGGCCGACGCCGCCGCCCTGGTCGAGACGGGCATGAGCGCCGTGCTCGGAGGCGACGAGGCCGAACTGTTCGCCCGTCTCGACGCCCTCGGGCTCTTCCCCGCCAACTACAACGGTGGCGGCCAGATCGTCGTCGCCGGCGAGACCGCCGCCCTCGCCGAGCTCGCGGCCGACCCGCCGGTCAAGAGCCGCGTCGTGCCCCTCCAGGTCGCCGGCGCCTTCCACACGCGATACATGCAGCCCGCCGTCGACCGCCTCCGCTCAGCCGCCGCCTCGGTCGCGGCCGCCGACCCGTCCACGACGCTCTGGACCAACCACGACGGCAGCGCCGTCGACTCGGGCGCCCGCTTCGTCGAGCTGCTCGTCGGTCAGGTCTCGTCCCCCGTCCGATGGGACGCGACCATGCGCTCGTTCGCCGACGCCGGCGTCACGGGAATCATCGAACTCGCCCCGGCGGGAGCCCTCACCGGTCTCGCCAAGCGTGCGCTGAGGGGTGTCCCCTCGGTCGCCGTCAAGACACCCGACGACCTGCAGGCCGCCGTCGACCTCATCGAGGGAGCAGCATGACCACCCCCCAGCTCAACCAGACGACCGGTGCGCAGTTCACCCGCATCTACGCACTCGGCGCCGCCCGGGGCGAGAACGTGGTGCCGAACGCCGACATCATCGAACCGATCAACTCCAGCGACGAGTGGATCCAGCAGCGCACCGGAGTGATCACCCGTCGCCGCGCGGGCAAGGACGTCAAGGTCGTCGACCTCGCCGAGGCCGCCGCCACCGAGGCCATCGCCAAGTCCGGCATCCGCCCCGACCAGATCGGTGCCGTCCTCGTGTCGACCATCGGTGCCGGCGTCGTGACCCCGTCGGTCGCCTCGCTGCTCGCCGAGCGCGTCGGCGCGAACCCGGCCGCCGCCTACGACATCTCGGCAGCCTGTGCCGGCTTCACCTACGGCATCGCGCAGGCGGACTCGTTCGTCAAGTCGGGCCTCGCCGAGTACGTCCTCGTCGTGGGTGCCGAGAAGCTCAGCGACGTCATCGACCCGACCGACCGCACGATCTCGTTCCTCCTCGCCGACGGAGCGGGTGCGGCGATCGTCGGTCCGTCCGACAGTGCCGGCATCGGCCCGACGGTCTGGGGCTCCGACGGCTCCAAGTGGGACGCCATCGGCATGACCAACACCATGACCGAATACCGCGAGGGCGCGGGCGAGGTCCCCTGGCCGACCCTCCGCCAAGAAGGTCAGACGGTCTTCCGCTGGGCCGTCTGGGAGATGGCGAAGGTCGCGAAAGAGGCCCTCGACCGCGCGGGCGTCACCGCCGACCAGCTCTCGGCCTTCGTGCCCCACCAGGCCAACATGCGCATCATCGACGAGTTCGCCAAGCAGCTCGGCCTGCCCGAGTCCGTCGTGATCGGTCGCGACATCGCGACCACCGGCAACACCTCGGCCGCGAGCATCCCGCTCGCGACCCACCGACTGCTCGACGAGCACCCCGAGCTCAGCGGCGGCCTCGCCCTGCAGATCGGTTTCGGTGCCGGACTCGTGTTCGGCGCCCAGGTGGTCGTGCTGCCCTAGCGCGCCGCTGCCCGCCCGACCGCGGGGCGCTGTATAGGCTTTACCCCGGTCACATCGACACCCCCTCAAGGAGACAACACCATGGCACTGTCCACCGAAGAAGTCCTCGCCGGCCTCGCCGAGCTCGTCAACGACGAGACCGGGATCGCCACCGACACCGTCGAGATGGACAAGTCGTTCACCGACGACCTCGACATCGACTCGATCTCCATGATGACCATCGTCGTCAACGCCGAAGAGAAGTTCGACGTCAAGATCCCCGACGAAGAGGTCAAGAACCTCAAGACCGTCGGCGACGCCGTCACGTACATCCACAAGGCGCAGAACTAAGACGTCGGCCGCCCGGTCGCCTTGACGGCGATCGGGCCCCGCCGCTGTGCCCTCGACGCCGTCGACCCCACGCCACCAGCCTCGGCTGCAGCCCGGGTCACGGCGTCGTCGTACATCGGCACAGCCCACCGACCGGCCCTCCCAGAAGGAACGTCAATGACCAAGAAGATCGTCGTCACCGGACTCGGCGCCACGAGTCCGCTCGGTGGCACCGCCACCGAGAGCTGGCAGAACCTGCTCGCCGGCCAGTCGGGCATCACCACGCTCGAACAGGACTGGGTCGCCAAGTACGAGCTGCCCGTCACCTTCGCCGGCCAGGCACGCACCCCCTCGGCCGACGTGCTCGACCGTCGAGAGATCAAGCGCCTCGACCCGTCGAGCCAGTTCGCGCTCACCGCCGCCCGCGAGGCCTGGGCCGACGCCGGCTCGCCCGAGGTCGTCCCCGAGCGCTTCATCGTCGACTGGGCCACCGGCATCGGCGGCGTCTGGACGCTGCTCGACGGGTGGGACACCCTGCGCGAGAAGGGCCCGCGACGCGTCCTGCCGATGACCGTCCCCATGCTCATGCCGAACGGTCCCGCCGCCGCCATCTCGATGAGCCTGGGCGCACGCGCCGGAGCCCGCACGGTCGTCTCGGCCTGCGCCTCCAGCACCGAGTCGATCGCCATGGCCTACGAGCACCTGCAGTCCGGCCTGGCCGACATCGCCGTCGCCGGCGGCTCCGAGGCGGCCATCCACCCGATGCCCCTGGCCTCGTTCGCCGCCATGCAGGCTCTCTCGAAGCGCAACGACGACCCCGCCACGGCATCCCGTCCCTACGACGTCACGCGCGACGGCTTCGTCCTCGCCGAAGGCGGTGCTGCGCTCGTCCTCGAGACGGAAGAGCACGCCCTGGCCCGCGGGGCCCGCATCTACGCCGAGCTCATCGGTGGTGCGGTCACCAGCGACTCGTACCACATCACCGCTCCCGACCCCGAGGGCACCGGCGCCGCCCGGGCCGTCATCGCGACGCTCGAGAACGCCGGGGTCGACCGCGACCAGGTCGTCCACGTCAACGCCCACGCGACGAGCACCCCGGTCGGCGACATCGCCGAGTACCACGCCATCAAGCGCGTCTTCGGCGACCACACCTCGAAGCTGATCGTCTCGGCGACCAAGGCGGCCACGGGCCACCTGCTCGGCGGCGCGGGCGGCATCGAGGCGCTGTTCACGGTCAAGGCCCTGCACGAGCGCCTCGCACCGCAGACGATCAACGTCACGCAGATGGACGACGAGATCGACATGGACGTCGTCGTCGGCGAACCCCGCCCCCTGCCCGAGGGNCTACCCCGGTGACGACGGAGGAGGCGCGGGTGGCGTGATCACGCCACCCGCGCCTCCTCCGTCGTCACCGGGGTAGCCCGGCGCGCACCGAGCCCGAGGCGCGGCGGGTCAGCCGACCTTGTGCAGCCAGACGACGGGGTTGCCCTCGCCGCTGTGACGGAACGGTTCGAGTTCGTCGTCCCAGGCCTGGCCGAGGGCGAGACGCAGCTCGCGGTGCAGCTCGAGGGTGTTCGACCCCGCGATCTCCATCGCGTAGCGGATGCGGTCCTCCGGGATGACCGTGTTGCCGGCCGTGTCGGTCTGTGCAAAGAAGACGCCGAGGTCGGGCGAGTGCATCCAGCGACCGCCGTCGTGGGACTCACCCGGGTCTTCGGTCACCTCGTACCGCAGGTGCTCCCACCCGCGCAGGGCGGAGGCGATGCGGGCGCCGGAGCCCTCGTCGCCCTGCCACGAGAACTCGGTGCGGCGGGCGCCGGGCAGCACGGGCTGGTCGACCCAGGCGAAGTTCACGCCGTGCCCGAGGGCACGACCGACGGCCCACTCGACGTGTGGGCACAGTGCACGAGGGGACGAGTGCACGTAGAGCACTCCCCGAGCGGTTGCAGCAGCCACGATTCCTCCATCTGGTTCAGGTGCGACTTCCCCATCGACCTGTCAGACGTGATTCGTGTGCGTTCTTCGATTGTGCGGGCCGAGGCCCGGTGGTTCGCGGGACGGTGCCCGTTCTGTGAATTATGACCGACGGGGCTGGGAAATCACAACTGTGTAACACCTGCGAATGGCGCGGCGTCTCGCTGGACCCGGAGGCTCATTTCGCCTGCGAATAGTCGTCCACGACGGCGACCGTCACCGGGAAGGTGACCGGGGCGTCGCCGAACAGCAGTCGACCGGCCTCGACCGCGCTCTCGGCGACCAGCCCGGCGACCTCGTCGGCGACGGCGGCCGGTGCGTGCACGACCACCTCGTCGTGCAGGAAGAACACGAAGTGGGGTGCGGGGACGCCGGCCCCCCACCTCTCGTGCAGGCGCCGGCGCAGCGCACCCATCCAACACAGGGCCCACTCGGCGGCCGTGCCCTGGACGACGAAGTTGCGGGTGAACCGCCCCCACGAGCGGGCGTCTCGATCGGCGGGCCGCACGCCCATCTCGGGAGGCAGTGCGCCCGCCCCGGCGCCCCCGGAAGCGGCCGGGTCGTCGGACGGACGCGGTGAACTGCGGCCGAGCAGGGTGTCGACGACTCCCCCGGCCTCACCCGTGCGGGCCGCCGACTCGACGAGTGCCATGGCGTCGGGGAACCGTCGGGCCAGGCGGGGCACGAGGCGGCCGCTCTCGCCCTGCGTCGCGCCGTACATCGCTCCGAGCATCGCGACCTTGGCCTCGGCGCGGGTCGCGACGGCTCCGCTGGCGACGATGCCCTCGTAGAGGTCGCCCGATCCGGCCCGGGCCATCGAGCGGTCGCCCGACAACCCGGTCAGGATGCGCGGCTCGAGTTGCGAGGCGTCGGCGACCACGAGCTTCCAGCCCGGGTCGGCCACGACGGCGCCGCGGACGGCCCGCGGAAGCTGCAGCGCGCCTCCTCCGCTCGTGGCCCAGCGGCCGGTCACGACTCCGCCCGGCACGTAGTCGGGGCGGAAGCGCCCGCCGTGCACCCAGGCGTCGAGCCAGGCCCAGCCGTTGGCGACGAGCAGCCGTTGCATCTTCTTGTAGCGGAGCAGGGGGTCGATCGCGGGGTGCTCGTGCCGTTGCAGTTCCCATTGACGCGTCGACTGCACGAGCACGCCCGCCCGGTTCAGTGCCCTGATCAGCTCGGCCGGCGAGTCGGGGTTGAGGTCGGGCGCGTCGAGCGCCTGCCGCACCTCGTCGAGGGCGTCGCGCATGCGGGCCGGTCGCTCACCCGGGGTGGGCCTCGGCCCGAGGGCGGCGGTCAGCAGTTCGTCGTGCACCCGAGGCGACCACGGGATGCCCCGGTGGCGCATCTCGGCCGCGATCAACGCGCCGGTGGACTCGGCGGCGACGAGCAGCTCGAGTCGACCCCGGGTCGGAGAGGCCTCGACCGCCTCGCGCTGGGCGAGGAACTCGGCGGCCGGGTCCGGCAGCGAGTCGGGGACGACCTCGAAGAGGCCGTCGGACTCCCCCGGCGCCGCCTGGGGGACGTCCCACGGCCCGGGAGCCGCACCTCCGACCGGGAAGCCGGGGGCCGCCGTCGAGCGCCGCAGGATGGCGTGCACGAGCCGGAGGTCGACGCATCGGGCCACCGTGACCCCGGCGTCGAGGAGGCGCGGGTACCACCGCGGGGTGTCGTCCCAGACCCAGCGGGGCGAGGCCTCCCGCTCGAGGGCGGCCACGCGCCCCGGCAGGTCGGCCGCGGGGATGACGTCGACCCCCGCCGCCTCGAGTCGCCCCGACGCGCCGCGCTCGTACCGCGTCAGCTCGACGTCACCGTCGGGCAGTCGACGCAGCAGGAAGAACACCGCCTGATCATCCCACCCCGCGCCGACGCCGTCGGCCGGCCCCTAGTGCAGCGGCTGCCCGACGCTGTCGAGGACGTTCTTCTCGCCTGCCTCGATCGGTGACGCGAACCGGTTCTGCGCCGGGGGGATCGGGCAGTTGAAGGCGTACGAGAAGGCGCAGGGCGGCAGCACGGCCCGGTTGAAGTCGAGAGTGATGGTGCCGTCGCCGTTCGGCGTCGGGAAGAGGAACCGCCCGACCGAGTACGTGCTGTCGCCGTTCGTCGCGTCGCCGAAGACGAGTTGCAACCGATCGCCGTCACCCGACGGGAACGCCGCGAGTTCGTGGTCGACCCCGTCGCGGGTGAAGCGGATGAGCCCGGGCAACGGCTTGGGCCGACTGAGCTCGAGGTCCGCCTGGTGGCGGATGTCGACCTGGGTGTCGGGCGCGGTCGGCACGAACTCGGCCGTGACGACCCAGTCGGGGTCGAACGGGAAGGCGTCGATCGAGCCGAACCCCGTGACGGCGTCCGACGCGGAGTCCCAGACGCGCAGGGCGTACCCGGTGTGGTCGTCGTTCGCGATCACCGTGCCGGTCGTGGTCTCGGAGAACCGGAGGCTGCTCGGGGCCGTCGCATCGTCGCCCGCCACGATCACGGTGCCGTCGACCAGATCGCCGTCGACGTGGATGCCGTCCGCGGCGACCGCCGTCAGTGCCAACCCCGACACGCCCTGCGGGGTCGGCGCCCAACGGCCCGGCACGCCCCAGACGGTCTGCTCGAGGTCGACCCACTGCGTTCCGGTCAGGGCGAGCGGCCCCTGCGGCGACACCACACGGGTGCTCCGCAGGACGTGGAATCGGTCGAGCTCGGCCTGCGCGGCGTCGTCGGGCGTGCGGGTGGTGTCGGCGGTGCTGTCGGTCATCGGTCCTCCTGGGGTCTGACGGTGGGCAACGCCGAGGAGGCGCGGTTCATGCCCCGACGGGCGGGACGTGGTCGAGACCGGCACCGCGCCTCCTCGTCCGGCGCCTCAGGGCTGCGGGTCGTCGCCGCCCACGGCGAGGCGTCGCAGCTGTTCGTCGAAGGGGACGACCGCGGCGAACGGGTCGTCGAGTGCGCCCTCGTGCCGGGCGACGAGCTCGGCGAACTCCCCCGCGGCCCGCGTCACGCGCTCGGGCAGCGTGGTCGAGGTGCCGTCGCCCTCTCCCCAGTCCTCGGACGCCGCGAACACCGAGGTGGGCACGACGACGGCCTGGAGGTAGGCGAACAGCGGTCGCACCGCGTACTCGAGGGCGAGCGAGTGGCGGGCCGTGCCTCCGGTCGCCCCGATCAGCACGGGCGTGCCCGTGAGCGCCTTGTGGTCCATCACGTCGACGAACGACTTGAACAGGCCGCTGTACGAGGACGAGAAGACGGGTGTGACCGCGATCACGCCGTCGGCGCTCGACACCTTCTCGAGCGCCTCGGCGAGGGCAGGAGGCGCGAAACCGGTGAGCATCGCGTCCGTCACCTCGTGCGCGAGGTCACGCAGCTCGACGACCTCGACCTCGACGAACGAGCCGCGGCCGACGAGGTCGCGCGTGGTGGCCTCGACCAGGCGGTCGGTCAACAGACGGGTGGACGAGGGCTGGCTCAGCCCCGCGGACAGGGCGATGATCTTCTTGGTGCTCATGGCGCGCCTCCTGCGTGTCTCAGCGGGCGGACGACGCGGTGAGCGCGTCGTGCACGGTGGGTGCGGTCGTGGACTGCGATGCCCGGGTCGCGGCCTCGACGAGCGAGGCGTGCGTGGGGGCGTCGGGCACGTCGGCCGGACGGTTCGCGGCGAACTCGCGACGCAGCACCGGTACGACCTCACTGCCGAGGATGTCGAGCTGCTCGAGGACCGTCTTCAGGGGCAGGCCGGCGTGGTCCATGAGGAAGAGCTGGCGCTGGTAGTCGCCGACGTAGTCGCGGAAGCCGAGGGTGCGGTCGATGACCTCCTGCGGGCTGCCGACGGTGAGCGGGGTCTGGCTCGTGAAGTCCTCCATCGAGGGGCCGTGGCCGTAGACCGGGGCGTTGTCGAAGTAGGGACGGAAGGTGCGCTTGGCGTCCTGCGAGTTCTTGGCCAGGAAGACCTGACCGCCGAGACCGACGATCGCCTGGTCGGCACGCCCGTGGCCGTGGTGCTCGAAGCGGCTGCGGTAGAGCTCGACCATCTGCTTCGTGTGCGAGGCGGGCCAGAAGATGTGGTTTGCGAAGAATCCGTCGCCGTAGTACGCGGCCTGCTCGGCGATCTCGGGGCTGCGGATCGAGCCGTGCCAGACGAAGGGCGCGACGCCGTCGAGCGGACGCGGGGTCGACGTGAAGCCCTGCAGCGGGGTGCGGAAGTGACCCTTCCAGTCGACGACGTCCTCGCGCCAGAGACGGTGCAGCAGGGCGTAGTTCTCGATCGCCAGGTTGATGCCCTGGCGGATGTCCTTGCCGAACCAGGGGTAGACCGGGCCCGTGTTGCCGCGACCGAGCGTCAGGTCGACCCGGCCACCGGCGAGGTGCTGGAGCATCGCGAAGTCCTCGGCGATCTTCACCGGGTCGTTCGTGGTGATGAGGGTCGTGGCCGTGCTGAGCACGATGCGCTCGGTCTGCGCGGCGATGTAGGCGAGGAGGGTCGTCGGGCTCGAGTTCACGAAGGGCGGGTTGTGGTGCTCGCCCGCGGCGTAGACGTCGAGGCCGACCTCTTCCGCCTTCTTCGCGATGGTGACCATCGCCCTGAGGCGCTCGCCCTCGGTCGGGGTGGCACCGGTGGTGGGGTCGGTCGTGATGTCGCCGACGCTGAAGATTCCGAATTGCATTGCTCCACCTTAGAACATCTGCATGCGTTTGCATGCACTTCGGTGAACCGCAGGGTGGGGCGTGGCATTCCCGGACCGTGCGACCGACACAGGGAACGTGTCGCGGCCGACGTGGCCTCGACCTCGACCTCGACCTCGGCGGGAGGCGAGCGGCGTGCGACGTGCGACGTGTCGGCAACTCAGGGCTGGTGCTGCACCGCCGAAGCCAGGGCCCGGAAACACGGGGCCGCCGAGGAACGACGCAGCAGGGGGCAGGAGTTGCCGACCACGCGGCGGGGTGGCCGAAGCCACCGCGGAAGGACGTCGTGCGAGAAGCGCGGCACTCTCGGCGACAGCACGCGCGGTGGAGGGCGGTCGCTGCCGGGCGGTCGCTGCCGGGCGGCGGTTCAGGCGAGGGGGGCGAGGCGCAGCCAGCGCTCCGCGACCTGGGCCTGCGAGACGGGCCCGTCGCCGTCACGGTCGATCTGGGGCGAGTCGAACTCGACCCACCAGGTGCGGGCCGAGCCGCCGATGGCCGACACTCCCTGCCAGGCGCTGCCCCCGGCCCGGACCACGATGCCCGTCGGGCCGTACGGGAACGGCGTCGCCGCGTCCTCGTCCGAGTCGAGGACGTATACCTGGGCCCCCACGCCCATGCGCGCCGGTCCGGATCGCCCGCCGTCGTCGGAGGAGTCGCCGCCCCAGGCGTCGGGGTCGGGCTCCGGTCGTCGGGGCCGCTTGGTGAACATGGACGACATCGTGCCACGCACGACCCGCGTCGGGCGACGACGCGGCCGCGCTCACAGCAGGCCCGGAGGCCGCGGCTCGCCGGGACACGAAAGACCGCGCCCGGAGACCCTGCGTAGGGCGGACGGGACTTGAACCCGTGACCGATCGATTATGAGTCGACTGCTCTAACCGGCTGAGCTACCGCCCCTCGCGACGGCCACCGGTGCGAGCCGGGGCCGGCCGGGGCGGAGCCGCGGTCGACCGTCAGTGCGCGCGGTCGGACGCCGCGTCGGTGGAGGGAACCACCGGCTGACCACGATACAGGCTCTCGAACACGCTGAGCGTGCGCTCGATGTCGTGCCCCTCGATCATCTTCAGGCTGGCCCGGCGCATGGCGAGGTACTCGTCGTCGGGTGCGGTCAGCACCGTCGTGAGCTTGTCGGCGAGGTCGCGGCTGTCGCCCGGACGGAAGAGGTAGCCGTTCTCGCCCTCGTCGACCAGGTGCGGCAGAGCCATCGCGTCGGCCACGACGATCGGCAGCCCGGACGCCATCGCCTCGAGGCTGGCGATGCTCTGCAACTCGGCGATCGAGGGCATCGCGAACACGGTCGACTCGGTGAGCGTGTGGCGCAACTCGTCGTCGGACAGATAGCCCGCGAAGGTGACCACGTCGGCCAGCCCCAGGTCGCGACTGGTCGTCTGGAGCTGCTTGAACAGATCTCCCCCGCCCACGATCGTCAGGGTGGCGCCGAGCGCCGGGTCGAGGAGGGTCATCGCCTTGAGCAGCACGTCGATCTGCTTCTCGGCCGTGACCCGGCCGACGAAGACGATGCGGTTCGTCTCGGGGCGGGTGTCGAGGGCCGTGTAGTGGCCGGCCTCGATGCCGCACGAGACGGCGAGCACACCGGTGACCGAGACCGACTTCTCGAGGAAGGTCGCGGCCTTCTGTGTGGGTGTCGTGATGGCCGCGGCCTTGCGGAAGGTCTTGCTCGCGTCGTTCCACGCCATCTGGGTCGCCTTGGCGCGCAGCCCCTTGGGCAGGCCGGTGTGCTCGAGCAGGTTCTCGGGCATGAAGTGGTTCGTCGCCACGATGCGCACGCCCCGGCGCTCGGCGACCTGCGCCACGCCGCGGCCCATCACGATGTGCGACTGGATGTGCACGACGTCGGGGTGGATCTCGTCGAAGATCTTCTCGGCGTGCTCTTGCACGCGCCACGGGGTCGCGAAGCGCAGCCAGTCGTGCAGGGGCCAGCGCGTCGAGTAGAGCCGGTGGACGGTCAACGTGACGCCGCCGTGCTGCTCGAGGAAGGTGCCGTGGTGGCGGCTGGCCGCCGGCACCATGAGGTGGACGTCGTGCCCACGCCGGGCGAGACCGACGGCGAGCCGCTCGGTGAAGTTGGCGGCACCGTTGACGTCGGGCGGGAACGTGTCGCCCGCGATGAGGACGGTCAGCCGGCCGGACGACCCCGAGGAGGCGCGGGTCGCGGCGTCAGCCGACGTCGCGTCGTCGGGTCGGCCGGGTTCCGAGGGCGTCGGGGCAGGTGTCACGGGTCGTGGCGTCCTTCTCGTGCTCGGTGAGGTGTGCGTCGCGTCAGGCATCCGAACGGTCGTGAGACCGACAGAAGAGACGACCCCACGGTAGCTCAGGCTCGGGTCTGGGGATGGTATTTGGCGAGCTGGAACACGCCGTAGACCGCGATCGCGGCCGCGACGACGAAGAAGACCCCGGCGATCGCGGGGGCGTTCTGTGCCTCGCCGAGCACGACGATGCCGATGCCGACCGCGATGAGCGGGTCGACGACGGTGAGGCCGGCGATGACGAGGTCGGGCGGGCCGGACGAGTAGGCGTTCTGGACGAAGTACCCGCCGAGCAGGCCCGCGGCGAGCAGGAAGACGATGCAGACGATCGTCAACCAGTCGAAGTTGCCGGCGAAGACCCGGTTGAGGACGACCTTGGCGAGGGTCGCGACGAAGCCGTAGAGCACGCCCGCCGCGATGATGTAGAACAGCGCGCTGCGACGACGGCGCAACAGGGCGAAGGCGACGCCCAGCACGGAGCCGACGACGGCGAGGATCACGAGGACGGTGACGAGCTGCCGCGTGGTGATCTCGGGCTCGATGGCCGTGAAGGCCGCCACGGTGACGAAGAGCCCGACCCCGCCGACGCAGAACAGGATCGCCCGCTTGGCGCGGCGGTCGAGTCGTCGACCGGTGGACCGCGAGTTGAGGATCGCCGTGATCACCAGTGCGACCGCGCCGAGCGGCTGCACCACCAGCAACGGCGCGATGCGCAGGCTGGTCAACTGGAACAGGATCGCGAGGCCGAGCATCAGCGTGCCCAGCACCCACGAGGGGCGGCCGACCAGGGCGAGCACCTGACGGACGTTCATCCCGCTCTTGGCCGCACCGATCCGCCGCTCGACCTTGGCGACGCCCTGGTGTTGCAGCTGCGCGCCGATCGAGAGGAACACCGCACCGATCAGGGCGATGGGGATGCCGAGCGCCTGATAGGGGGTCAGGGATACCTGCTGGGTGAGCTCCCCGATGTCCGTCGTCACGGCGTCCACGCTAGCGCCGTGGCGCTGGATAGTCTGGACGAATGGCCGTTCGACCCATTTCCATCACGGGTGACCCCGTGCTCCACTCCCCCGCCTCCGAGGTGACCGTCGTCGACGACGAGCTGCGCACGCTGGTCGCGGACATGTTCGAGACGATGGACGCCGCCCCGGGCGTCGGCCTCGCGGGCCCTCAGGTGGGCGTCGGCAAGCGCCTGTTCGTCTACTCGTGGACCGACGACGACGGCGAGCTGTGGCGGGGCGTCGCGATCAACCCGACGCTGTGGCAGAGCCCGCTCTCGATCGAGCCGCTCGACGACGACTCCGAGTCCGAGGGGTGCCTGTCGGTGCCGGGTGAGAGGTTCCCGCTGCGCCGCGCCGACGGCGTCGTGCTGCGGGCCACCGACCTCGACGGCGACGAGGTCGAGATCGAG
This sequence comes from Frigoribacterium sp. CFBP 8751, assembly GCF_014841545.1. Classification (NCBI taxonomy): domain Bacteria; kingdom Bacillati; phylum Actinomycetota; class Actinomycetes; order Micrococcales; family Microbacteriaceae; genus Frigoribacterium; species Frigoribacterium sp. CFBP 8751. The sequence goes on along the minus strand of NZ_JACYUB010000002.1, from coordinate 686,393 downwards.
GCCTGGGGCTGGCTCGCCCGCATCTTCCAACACGAGTACGACCACCTCGACGGCATCCTGTACGCGGACCGGCTCGAGCACCCGTTCCACAAGGCGGCCGCCAAGGCCGTCCGCAAGAAGGGCTGGGGCCAGCCGGGCAGCACCTGGCTGCCGGGAGTCGACCACCTCGAGGACTGACCTCGGACCGAGCCGCCCCTGGACGAAGGAGGCGCGTCCTGCGAACCGCAGGACGCGCCTCCTTCGCGTTCGGCCCCGGACGGAACGGACAAGAGAAAAAGGACGAACCGGGCAAGAGAAAAGGCCCAGAGGGTGGAGCCTCTGGGCCTTCGCTCCCCGAGTTGGACTCGAACCAACAACCTGCCGGTTAACAGCCGGCTGCTCTGCCAATTGAGCTATCGAGGAATGGCAACCGCCCCGGACTTTCGTCCGTGACAGCGGAGACAACACTAGCAAAGATCTGAGGCCCCGACGGACCACGGTGGTGACGCGGCGCGTCGGACGTCCGCGACCGCGACGTCAGTACCCGTCGTGCGGGTCGACGACCCCGACGAAGTCGCCGTCGCCGAGGAAGGCCCGCACGTTGTGGCGAATGCGCTCGGCCAGCAGCGGGGCCGTCATCTCGGGGGTGTCCGCCTGGTGCGGCGTGACGATGACGCGCGGTTCGCCGAAGAGTGGGTGGCCGTCGGGGAGCGGCTCGGGCGTCGTGACGTCGACCCCGGCTCCCCAGAGACGCTCCGCCCTGACCGCCTCGACGAGGGAGTCCGTGTCGACCAGGCTGCCCCGGGCGACGTTCACGAGCACGGCCGTCTGGGGCAGCAGGGCGAGCCGACGGGCGTCGAGAAGGCCCGACGTGCCGGGCGTGGCCGCAGCGGCGAGGACGAGGACGTCGGCGGTGGGCAGCACCTCGTCGAGGCGTTCGACGGGGAGCGTGCGGTCGGCCCCGGGCACGGGCTCGCTCGACCGGCGCACGATCGTCACGCGCACGTCGAACGGGGTCATGAGGCGCATCAGCTCGATCGCGATGCCGCCGGCGCCGACGACGACGACGTGCCGGCCGTAGAGCGAGCGGCCCTGCTGTTCGGTGGCCCAGGACGTCGCGCGCACGCGCTGGGGCACGACCCTCAGCAACGACAGCACCAGCATGAGGGCGTGTTCGGCCACGGGCTCGGCGAACGCCCCCTTGGCGCTGGTCCAGAGCGGCAGCACGCGGTCGGCCCGTGCGGCGATGACCTCGGCGAAGGCGTCGACCCCGGCGTAGGGCAGCTGCACCCACTCGACGCCCGGGTTCTCGTCGAGGGCCCTCGCGAGGCCGTCGGGGTCACGGTACGAGAGCCAGACGAGGCCGCGGGTGTCCGGGCCGAGCGGGACGACGTCTGCTCCCCCGGCACGCACGGCGTCGACGAAGACCGGGGTCGGACGGGGGGCCACCGAGACGGCGCCCGGGGTCGGACGACGCCCCGGCGCGAGGACGGGACCCGGGGTGACGACCGCGCGGTGGCCGCGCGCGCCTCCCGGGCTCGTCACGACGGCGGCGTCCGCCGAGGCGACGACGGCGTCCGCCGCGGCAGGGCCCGAGGCCGGCTCGGTGGTCACGGTGCCTGCTCGCCGCGGGGCTCGGCGTCGGGATCGAGCGGACGCGCGGACTCGCGTTCTTCGGGGCGGATGATGTCGATGGGCGTGGTCTGCGAGAGGACCTTGACGTACGGGTCGATGCCGGTCCGGAGCACGTCGTCGATGTCGCCCAGCCCGACCAGACGACCGCCCCGCATGACGGCGACGCGGTCGGTGATCGCCCGCGCCTCGGCCACCGACGAGGTGACCACGAGAGCCGAGAACTGACGCCCCTCGTGCAGGTTCTTGATCACGTCGAGGACGGCCTGGCGGACGAGCACGTCCACCCCGCGAGCGGGCTCGTCGGCGATCAGGAGGGGCGGCTCGAGGACGAGGCTGCGAGCCAGGGCGACACGCTGCCGCTGACCCGAGCTGAGCTCCCAGGTCTGCTTGAGCATGGTGCCGAGCGGCAGGTGCACGCCGTCGACGAGCGTGGCGACGATGCGTCCGGCCTCGGTGCGGTCGAACTTCCGGTCGCGCAGGTAGATGGGTTCGGCGATGGCCTCGCCGACGGTCAGGTCGGGGCTGAGCCGTTCGCCGTCGTCCTGCGCCAGATAGCCGACCATGGCCGAGAGCCGGTCGCGTCGCCGGCCCGACAGCTTGCCGACGTCCTGGCCGAAGACGCGCGCTGTGCCGCCGACCAGACGGGGTCGCCCCTCGTCGACGCGTCCCGTGCCGGTCAGCCCGGCCAGGGCCATCGCGAGCGTCGACTTGCCCGAGCCGCTCTCGCCGAGCACGGCGACGATCTCGCCCGGCTCGACCCGCAGGGTCACCCCGTCGACGGCCCGCACGGCCGGGTGGCCCGCCCGCGCCGGGTAGAGCAGCGACAGGTCGTCGGTGACGACCGGCTGGTCGAGGTCGAGCTCGCGGCCCGGCACCGTCAGGCCACCCCGCCGGTCGCGGTTCCGAGGGCGGCGTCGCCCGCCGCGCGGCGGTCCAGGGCGGCCAGGCGCTCACGACGAGACGCCTGCTCGATCGGATCGGGCACGGGCAACGACGCCAGCAGGCGTTGCGTGTAGGGGTGCTCGGGTGCGCCGAGGACCTGGTCGTTCGGACCGCTCTCGATCAGGTCGCCGTGGAACAGCACGCCGATCCGGTCGGCCAGCATGTTGACGACGGCGAGGTCGTGGCTGATGAACAACGCGGCGAAGCCCAGCTGCGCCTGCAACTCGGTGAAGAGCTCGAGCACGCGGGCCTGCACCGACACGTCGAGGGCGCTCGTGGGCTCGTCCGCGATCAGCAACGTCGGGTCGAGGGCGAGCGACCGGGCGAGGCTCGCCCGCTGACGCTGCCCGCCGCTGAGCTCGTGGGGGTAGCGGTCGGCGAACGACTTCGGCAGCTGCACCGCCTCGAGCAGTTCGTCGACGCGCGGACGGGCGGCCCGGGCGTCCTTCGCACGGCCGTGCACGATGAGCGGCTCGGCCACGCACTCGGCGATGGTCAGCAACGGGTTGAAGCTCGACGCGGGGTCCTGGAAGACGAAGCCGATGTCGGCGCGCTTCGGCTTGAAGTCACGCTCGTGCACCCCGTTCATCTCGATGCCGAGCACCTCGAGCGACCCCCCGGTGACCTTCGTCAGCCCGGCGATGGCCCGTCCGATCGTCGTCTTGCCCGAACCGCTCTCGCCGACCAGGCCGAGGACCTCGCCGCGGGCGATGGTGAAGTCGACTCCCTTGACGGCCCGGAAGCCGCCGCGGCCGAGGCGACCGGGGTACTCGATCTCGAGTCCCCGGGCACGGACGACGACCTCGCTGTCGGCGGGCTGCTCCTGTTGCGTGTGACCGCGGGCCTCGAGCTTCGGGACCGAGCCGAGCAGGCGCTTGGTGTAGTCGTCCTGCGGGTTCGCGAACAGCTCGACGGCCGGGGCCTGCTCGACGACCTTGCCGAGGTACATGACGGCGACGCGGTCGGCGAGGTCGGCGACGACGCCCATGTTGTGCGTGATCAGCACGATGGCCGTGCCGAACTCGTCGCGGCAGCGGCGCAGCAGGTCGAGGATCTCGGCCTGCACGGTCACGTCGAGGGCCGTGGTCGGCTCGTCCGCGACGATCACCGACGGGTCGAGGACGAGCGCCATCGCGATGACCACGCGCTGCTTCTGCCCGCCCGAGAACTGGTGCGGGTAGTAGTCGACGCGGGCCTCGGGGTCGGGGATGCCCACGCGACGCAGGATGTCGATCGCCTTGACCCGCGCCTCCTTGCGTCCGACCTTGCCGTGGGCCCGGAGGCCCTCGGCGATCTGCCAACCCACCGTGTAGACGGGGTTGAGTGCGGTCGACGGCTCTTGGAAGACCATGGCCACGTCGGTGCCGCGCAGCTCGCGGACCTTCTTGGGGCCGACCTCGAGGACGTTCTGCCCCGAGAGCAGCACCGCGCCGGTGGCGACCGCCGTCTCGGGCAACAGGCCGAGGATCGTCTTGGCGGTCACGGTCTTGCCGCTGCCCGACTCGCCGACGATCGCCAGCACCTCGCCCGCGCGGACGTCGAGCGTCACGCCCTGCACGGCGGCGACGTCACCGCCGTCCGTCGCGAAGGTGACCTCGAGGTCGGTGATGCCGACGGCGACGGGGCGCTCGTCGCGCGGGGCCGCCGGTCGGCCGGTCGTGGTCGTGTCGGCGCTCATGCGGTCACCTCGTCGTTCGTCGTGGTCGGTGCCTGCTGGGCACCGCGGCCGGCCTTCGTCTTGCGCTTCGCGCGACGGCGGGTCCGGAGGCGCGGGTCGGCCAGGTCGTTCAGGCTCTCGCCCATCAGCGTGATGCCGAGCACCATCAGCACGATCGCCGCACCGGGGAACACGCCGGTCCACCAGATGCCGCTGGCCGTGTCGGACAGAGCACGGTTCAGGTCGTAGCCCCACTCGGCCGCCGCGGTCGGGCCGATGCCGAAGCCGAGGAAGCCGAGGGCCGCCAGGGTCAGGATCGCCTCGGACGCGTTCAGCGTGAGGATCAGGGGCAGGCTGCGCGTGGCGTTGCGCAGGACGTGCTTGAACATGATGCGGCCCGTGCTGCTGCCGTTCACCTTGGCCGACTCGACGAACGCCTCGGCCTTGAGCCTCGTGGCCTCGGCACGGACGACCCGGAAGTACTGCGGGACGTAGACCACGGTGATCGAGATGCCCGCCGAGACGATGCCACCCCAGAGGCTGGACTGGCCCCCGCTGATGACGATCGAGACGACGATGGCGAGCAACAGCGACGGGAACGCGTAGACCGCGTCGGCGATGACGACGAGCACCCGGTCGAGCCACCCGCCGAGGTAGCCCGAGACCAGGCCGAGCGTCACGCCGATCGTGATCGACAGCACGACGGCCACGATGACCACGGCCACGGCGGTGCGGGTGCCCCACATGACGCGGCTGAACACGTCGTAGCCGCCGACCGTGGTGCCCCACAGGTGCTCGGCCGAGGGCGGCGCCTGGCGCGGGAAGGCCTCGGTGGCACCGCGCAGCTGGCCGAAGCCGTAGGGCGCGATGAGCGGGGCGAAGATCGCCAGCAGCACGAACACGGCGACGATGACGACGCCGGTCAGCAACATGCCGCGCTGCAGTCCCACCGAGCGGCGGATCTGGGCGACGACGGGAAGGCGCTTGTAGAGGGGTTCGCGGCGGTCGGCCGCGACGGCTGCATCGGTCATGGTCAGTACCTCACGCGGGGGTCGATCAGGGCGGCGATCACGTCGACCACGAAGTTGGTCACGGCGACGATGACGGCGAGCACGGCGACGATGCCCTGCACGGCGATGAAGTCGCGGGCCGACAGGTACTGCTGCAACTGGAAGCCGAGCCCCCGCCAGCCGAAGGTCGTCTCGGTGAGCACCGAGCCGCCGAGCAGCATCGCGATCTGGAGGCCCATGACGGTGATGATCGGGATGAGGGCGGGCTTGAGCGCGTGCGCCCGGACGAGCCGGAACTCGCTGACGCCCCGCGAGCGGGCCGCGTCGACGTACTCGGACCCGAGCGTGCCGATGACGTTGGTGCGCACGAGTCGCAGGAAGATGCCGGCGGTCAGGACGCCGAGCGCGAGGGCGGGCAGCACGGCGTGCGAGAGGACGTCGACGATGATCGTCGAGTTGCCGGTGCGCAGGGCGTCGACGATGTAGATGCCCGTGGGGTGGTCGATGCGCCCCAGGGCGATGGCGACCCGAGTGCTGGCACGACCGCCGAGGGGCAGCCAGCCGAGCCAGACCGAGAAGGTGAGCTTGAGCAGCAGGCCGGCGAAGAACACCGGGGTGGCGTAGGCGAGGATCGCGAGAACGCGCAGGATCGCGTCGGGCCAGCGGTCACGGACGTAGGCGGCGAGCATGCCGAGCGGGATGCCCAGCACGAGCGCGACGATCAGCGCGTAGAAGACGAGCTCGATGGTGGCGCTGCCGTACTGGAGCAGGATGCCGCTGATCTCGCGGTTGTCGGTCGCGGTGGTGCCGAAGTCGCCCCGGACGATCTGGCCGAGGTACTCGAGGTACTGGACGATCACGGGGCGGTCGTAGCCGGCGGCGGCGAGACGCTCTTGCAGCTGCGCCTCGGTGAGTCGGCCGCCGACGGAGGCGGTGATCGGGTTGCCGACCACGCGCATCAGGAAGAACACGAGCGTGACGAGGATGAACACGGTGGGCACGATCAGGATCGCGCGGATCACGATGTAGCGTCCGAGGCCGCCGCCCCCGGAACTTCGGGACTTCCCGGGGCTGGAGGTGGGCGGCGCCGTGAGGGAGCCGTCGGTGATCAGGGTCACGTCGTTGGGCCTTTCGATGGTGTGGTGCCGGTCGCAGGCCGGAGGGGGCGCCCCGCGGTGTCGCGGGTCGCCCCCTCGGCGTACGGCCGTGGTGCGGAGTCCCCCGACCCCCGAGCCCGACCGGCGTACCGGCGGGGCTCAGGAGACGAGGCGGCGCGTCAGCGGCTCAGCGCACCGTAACGGAACTTGAACGACGCGTCGAGCGTGTCGTCCACGCCCTTGACGTCGGACTGCGAGACGACGACCTGCGTGCCCTGCAAGAGCGGCAGCGTGGGCAGGTCGGCCGCGACGGCGTCCTGGATCTGGCCGATGGTCGCCTCGCGGGCCGAGGCGTCCTGCTCACCGATCTCCTGCGTCAGCAGACCCTGGACGGTCGGGCTGTCGTAGTGGTTGCCGACGAAGTTGTCCGCGCTGAAGAACGGCGTCAGGTAGTTGTCGGCGTCCGAGAAGTCGGGGAACCACCCCAGCTGGTACACGGGGTAGGCGTCCTCGCGGCGCTCGGTGCTGTAGGTGTCCCAGAGGGTCGACTGCAGGTTCACGGTGAACAGGCCGCTCGCCTCGAGCTGCGACTTGATCAGGGCGTACTCTTCGTCGCTCGACGCCCCGTAGTGGTCGGGGCTGTACTGCAGGTCGATCGACACCGGGGTGCTGACGCCGGCGGCCGACAGGGCCGCGGCGGCCTTGTCGACGTCGGGGCCGCCCTGGCCGTCGCCGTAGAGGCCCTCGAGCGGCTTGGTCGCACCGGTCAGGCCGTCGGGGACGACCGAGTAGAGCGGCGTGTAGGTGTCGTTGTAGACGTCCTTGGCGAGGGCGGCACGGTCGACCGTGTCGGCCACCGACTGACGCACGGCCAGGGCTTTGGCCGGGTCGGCGTCGGGCTGCGTGGCGCCGTAGGGCATGGTGTTGAAGTTGAACACCAGGTAGCGGATCTCGCCGCCGGGGCCGTTGTGCACGGTGAGTGCGTCGTCCTTGGCCAGGTCGGCCAGGTCGGTCGGGCTCAGGCTACGGTTCGCGACGTCGACGTCGCCGTTCTGGACGGCCAGCTTCAGGTCGGTCTCTTCGGTGTAGTACGTCGCCGTGACCGAGTCGGTCTTCGGAGCACCGAGCACGCCGTCGTAGGCGTCGTTCGCCGCGTAGGCGATCGTCTCGTTCTGCGAGTAGTCGGTGATCGTGTACTGGCCCGAGAAGGCGTTGCCCTTGACGATGTCGTCGGCGTCGGTCAGCCCGGTGGCCGAGAAGACGTCCTCGTCGACGATCGGGCCGGCGGGGCTCGAGAGCACCTGGGGCCAGGTCTGGTCGGCCGACTTGAGAGTGAAGACGACGGTCGTGTCGTCCGGCGCGTCGGTGCTGGCCAGGTTGCCGAGCAACGACGACGGGCCGTTGGGGTCGGCGATGGCCAGCTGGCGGTCGAAGCTGAACTTGACGTCGCTCGAGGTGAGCGCGTTGCCGTTCGCGAAGGTCAGTCCGTCCTTCAGCGTGACCGTGTACTCGGTCGGGCTGGTGAAGTCGGCGGACTCGGCCAGGTCGGGCTCGACGTCGGGGCTGCCGTACGGGGCGTTCGTCAGGAACCCGAACACCTGGTTCTGGACGGCGAACGAGCCGTTGTCGTACGAACCGGCCGGGTCGAGCGACGTGATGACGTCGGTCGTGCCGATGCTGAGACCGTCGAGGGCGTCGGTCGCGTCACCACCGGAGGCGCAGCCCGAGAGGACGAGTGCGGTGGCAGCGGCGCCACCGACGACGGCGAGGGCGCGTCGGGCGAGCGTGGAGTCGGATGTCATATCCGGTTACCTCTTTCTCTGTGTGCAAGGGGCCCCGGGCCGTGCTGTGGACGCGGCCGTTTCAGGGAACGTCCATTGGTAACACACACGTGAGCCTGAGACGGGCTCATCGCGCAACTGTTTACAGGCCCGCAACGAACCCTTGCCAACTGGTCGTCTCGGGGCCGGCGGCGCATCCTCGCGATGTATGCGCGTTCAGGCCCGCGCACCACGTGACGGCCGCCGACCTCACTCTTGTCGGACGGACCGGCGCTCGGCCTCGACCGCGGCGATCCTCACCTGGATCTCGCGCCAGCGTTCGGGTTCGGTCTTCATGTCGGTGCGGAACGACTGCCCGAGCAGTTCGGACTTCTCGCGGATCAGGTCGCGTTCGACGATCGAGACGACGATGCCCCGACAGTAGGTCGTGATCTCGCGCCCCTCGCGCTCGGGGATCGGGGCGACGGCGAGCTCTTTGGCGAGGGTGTCGAACGGCGACGGGGTCTGGCCGAGCACGACGTCGAGCCAGTCGGCCGAGTCGAAGCGGTCGAGGCTCGCCCCGATCGCGTCGCGGACGACCGCCAGGGCGCTGTTCTCGATGCGCGCCCGGGCCGCACGCTGCATGAGCTCGAAGCCGACCGTCGCCGGGTGCTGGAGCATCGCCATGAGCGCGTCGCGCTCGGTGCGGGTCGTCAGGTCGGCCGGCAGCGTCAACAGGCTCGGGCCGGCCGGCTCGTCGGGCACCGGGGGCAGGCTCGTGATCGACTGCCGACCGTCCGAGACGCTCTTCGGCTGTGACCGTTCGAGCGCGTTCTGCGCCGAGGAGGCGCGACCCGCGTCGTCGACGGACCGCGCCACGTCCGCCGGGTCGAGCCCCAGCCAACCCGCCAGCGACCGCACGTAGCCCTGCGTCATCGACCGGTCACGGATGCCGGCCACCACCGGGGAGGCCGCCCGGAGCGCCGACACCCGGCCCTCGACGGTCTCGAGGTCGTGCCCGTCGATCAGTCGACGGATCATGAACTCGAACATCGGCCGCTTGGTCGAGATGAGGCGGCGCACGGCGTCGTCGCCGCGGTTCAGCCTCAGGTCGCACGGGTCGAGCCCGTCGGGTGCGACGGCGACGAAGGTCTGTGCGGCGAACCGCTGCTCTTCGGCGAACGCGCGGGACGCCGCCTTCTGGCCCGCCTCGTCGGGGTCGAAGGTGAAGACGACCTCGCCGCCGGTCGACGTGTCGGCCCCGCTGACGTCGCCGAGCATGGGACGCAGCACCTTGATGTGGTCGACGCCGAACGAGGTGCCGCAGGTCGCCACGGCCGTCGTGACCCCGGCCAGGTGGCAGGCCATGACGTCGGTGTAGCCCTCGACGATGACGACCTGCTTGCCCTTCGAGATGTCCCGGCGGGCGAGGTCGAGCCCGTAGAGCACCTGGGACTTGTGGTAGATCGGCGTCTCGGGGGTGTTGAGGTACTTCGGCCCCTTGTCGTCCTCGAGCAACCGACGGGCGCCGAACCCGATGGTCGACCCCGTGACGTCGCGGATCGGCCACACCAGCCGCCCCCGGAAGCGGTCGTAGGGGCTGCGGTCGCCCTGGCTCAACAGCCCCGCGGTGACGAGTTCTTCGTCGCGGTAGCCGAGCCCCTTGAGGTGCGACCGCAGGGCGTCGAACGACTTGGGGGCGAAGCCGACGCCGAACCGCTCGGCCGCGGCCGGATCGAAACCCCGCTCGCCGAGGAACCGCCGGGCGGGCTCGGCGTCGGCGGCCGTCAGGTGGTCCACGAAGAACTCTCGAGCCGCCTCGTTCGCCGAGATCAGCCGCGCCCGGTTGCCGTGGTCGCTGGCCTGACCGCCGTCTTCGTAGTGCAGCTCGAAGCCGATGCGCGCGGCCATGCGCTCGACCGCCTCTTGGAAGGTCGTGTGGTCGGTCTTCATCACGAAGCTGAAGACGTCGCCGTCCTCACCGCAGCCGAAGCAGTGGTACCGACCCACCTGGGGCCGCACGTGGAAGCTCGGGCTGCGCTCGTCGTGGAACGGGCAGAGGCCCTTGAGCGACCCCACGCCCGCGCCCTTGAGCGTGACGTGGTCGCCCACGATGTCGGCGATGTTGGTGCGCGACCGGACCTCGTCGATGTCGTTGCGTTTGATCAGGCCGGGCACCTGTCGATTCTAGGTCGCGCCACCGACGGCGCCGACCCCGGGAGGGCCGACCGCGGGAGGACGAGGAGGCGCGGCGGGGCTGGGGAGGACCCGCGCCTCCTGGGGGGTCGCCTCAGCGGTCGGCGGTCAGCCGGTCGTGCCAGGCCGTGGCGCTCTGGTCGGTCAGGGAGGCGACCTGGTCGACCACGACGCGACGCCTCGCGGCGTCGTCGTCGGCCGAGGCCCAGTCGGCCGCGAACCCCCGGTCGAGTTCGGAAGGGCCCGCCTGCCAGAGGGCGTCGGCGAGGCCGGTGAGCACCTCGCGCTGCCGCAGGTAGATCGGCTGCCGGTCGTCGCTCGTCATGACGAACGCCGCGACGATGCCCTTGAGCACGGCGATCTCGCCGATCACGTCGGGGGCCACGACGACCGAGGCACCGAAGCGCATCAGGGCGTCACCGGGATACGAGTCGCGGGTCGCCTGCGTGGCCGAACCGGCGAACCGGCCGATCAGCTGGCTCGTGAGGTTCTTGAGGCGGGCCTGCGCGAACCGGCTGCCGTCGTACGACTCGAGCCAGAACGGCAGTGCCTGCAACCGGTCGAAGGCCTCGGTCAGCTCGTCGCGGCTGAGCTCGCCGCCGACCCACGCGTGCATGGCCGTGACGAGCGAGTCGTGGTCGACCCGGGCCCCCAGGGCCGCGACGTCGACGTACCCGTTGACGACGGCGTCCTCGAAGTCGTGCACGGAGTACGCGATGTCGTCGCTGAGGTCCATCACCTGGGCCTCGACGCACCGTCGCCGACGCGGGGCGCCCCGGCGCAGCCACTCGAAGGCGGCCGTGTCGTCGTCGTAGAAGCCGAACTTCATGCGACCGCCCGGGTCGGGGATGCCCTGCGCTGCCGGCCACGGGTACTTGCAACTGGCGTCGAGGCTCGCGCGGGTCAGGTTCAACCCGAAACTCCGCCCGGTCGCGTCGATCACCTTGGGTTCGATGCGGGTCAGCAGCCGCAGGGTCTGCGCGTTGCCCTCGAAGCCCCCGATGTCGGACGACCACTCGTTCAGGGCTCGCTCACCGTTGTGCCCGAACGGCGGGTGGCCGAGGTCGTGCGCGAGGCAGGCCGTGTCGACGACGTCGGGGTCGAGGCCGAGGCTCGTCGCGAGCTCACGACCGACCTGCGCGACCTCGAGCGAGTGCGTCAACCGGTTGCGGGCGAAATCGAGGCCGGCGGTGGGGCTGAGCACCTGCGTCTTGGCCGCCAAGCGGCGCAGCGCGCTCGAGTGCAGCAGACGGGCCCGGTCGCGGGCGAAGTCGCTGCGCCGGTTGGAGTGCTGCTCGGGCAACCAGCGCTCGGAGTCGGCGGGGTCGTACCCGGGGGCAGCACTCGGCAGGGCTTCGGTGGACACCGGGGCCTCTCGGTCGGGACGGGAAGGGATGTCGGGGACGGGTGTGCCTAGCCGCCGCTGTGGTGCAGCTCGGCGGCGGCGAGCTCGGCCTTGAAGGCATCGTCGAGGTCGCGGCTCTCGAGCCACCGGTCGGGAAGAGCAGGACGTTTGGGGCTGCCTGCGCGCCCCCGCGGCCCCTCGGCCGCCTCGCCGGGGTACTGCTCGTCGGGGTCCATCGTGGCGAGCAGGTCGTCGATCTGCTGCAGCGAGTCGGCCAGGGCGAGAGCCGCCCGGACCTCGCCGCCCACGGGGTAACCCTTGAAGTACCAGGCGACGTGCTTGCGCATGTCACGGCAGGCCCGCCCCTCGTCGCCCGACCAGAACTCGACCATGAGCTCGGCGTGACGCCGGAAGGCCCGACCCACCTCGCCGAGGGTCGGCTCGGCCTTCAGGTCTTCGCCGCGGAAGGCCGCGGCGAGGTCACCGAACAGCCACGGGCGGCCGAGGCAGCCCCGGCCGACGACCACACCGTCGCAGCCGGTCTCGTCGACCATGCGCAGGGCGTCGGCCGCCGACCAGATGTCGCCGTTGCCGAGGACCGGCACGTCGGTGATCGTCTGCTTCAGGGTCGCGATGGCCGACCAGTCGGCCGTGCCCGAGTAGAAGTCGGCCGCCGTGCGCGCGTGCAACGCGATGCTCGCCACACCAGCGCCCTGCGCGGCTCGACCGGCCTCGAGGTAGGTGAGGTGGTCGTCGTCGATGCCCTTGCGCATCTTGACGGTCACCGGGATGTCACCGGCGGCCTTGACCGCACCCTCGACGATCTCGCGGAAGAGGCCGATCTTCCAGGGCAGGGCCGAGCCGCCGCCCTTGCGGGTGACCTTGGGGACCGGACAGCCGAAGTTGAGGTCGATGTGGTCGGCGCGGTCCTCGGCGACGAGCATCGTGACCGCCTCGGCCACCGTGTTGGGTTCGACGCCGTAGAGCTGGATGCTGCGGGGGGTCTCGGACTCGTGGTGCTGGATGAGGCGCATCGACTCGGGCGTGCGCTCGACCAGAGCCCGACTCGTGATCATCTCGCTCACGTAGAGACCGGCGCCGTACTCGCGACACAGGCGGCGGTAGGCCGTGTTGGTGATGCCGGCCATGGGGGCGAGCACGACGGGCGAGGCCACGTCGATCGGTCCGATCGAGAGGCCGCGCGAGGGCAGGGTGGTGGTGGACATCGTTACGATTCTCCCATGAGCGACGGCGGGCTGACGAGTGGTGTGGACGACGCGGACGTCGGGGGTGCCGGGGGCGCCCCGAGGTCGGTCGATGGCACGGGGCGGGTGCGCACGGACGCCGCCGCCCGCGGTCTCGCCGTCGAGATCGTGGCGCGTCCTGCGGCCGACTCGCTCGAGGCCGCTGCCGCGCTGCTCGGACTGCGGTCCTCCGACATCGTCAAGAGCCTCGTCGTCAAGCGACACGACGGGTCGTTCCTGTTCGCGCTCGTCCCGGGCGACCGGCAGATCTCGTGGGCGAAGCTCCGAGCGGTCGTCGGCGTCAACAAGCTGTCGATGCCGAGCGCCGACGTCGCCCTCGAGGTCACCGGGTACGAACGGGGCACGATCACTCCCCTGGGCAGCTCGACAGCCTGGCCGGTGGTCGCGGACTCCCGCATCGTGGGGAGGCGCGTCGCCCTGGGTGCCGGAGCCCACGGCTTCAGCGCCTTCGTCGACGCCGACGACCTGATCGCCGGGTACGACGCGACCGTGGCCGACATCAGCGACTGACGCCGCGCCTCCCGGGCTCGTCGTCCGAGGTCCGGTCGACGGACGTGTCGGCGATGCCGGGCGGGACGACGAGGCAGGAGTCCCCCTCGCAGGCGGCGGCGTCCGGTGAGCCGAGCATGGTGAACGTCGCGGTCGGCTTATCGACCTCGACCCCGACGGGCTCTCTCATCGGGCCACCTCGGAGGCGACCTGCTCGAGGGCCTGGACGAAGGTCTCGGGAGCCTGGGCGCCCGAGATGCCGTACTTGCCGTCGAGGACGAAGAACGGGACTCCGGTGATGCCGAAGGCCTGTGCCTGGGCCTGGTCGGCCCGCACGGCGGCGACGTGACGCCCGGTCTCGAGTGCCTCGCGCGCCTCCTGCTCGTCCAGGCCGACCTCGCCGGCCAGCGCGACGAGATCGTCGACGCGGCCCACGTGTCGGCCCTCCTCGAAGTAGGCGTGGAGCAGGCGTTCCTTCATCTCGGTCTGACGACCGTTCGCCTTGGCGAAGTGCAGGAGCTCGTGCGCCTTGACCGTGTTGGTGTGCTGCAGGTGCTCGAAGTCGTAGGCGAGGCCGACCTCGGACGCGATGCCGGCCACGGTGTCGAGCATCCCGCGGACCTGGTCGGCGGGCATGCCCTTGTGCTTCGAGAGGAAGTCGACCTCGTCGCCCTCGAAGTCGACCGGGGTGTCGGGAGAGAGCTCGAACGAGTGGTACTCGACCTCGACGGGGCCGCCGAAGCGTCGCACGGCCTCCTCGAACTTGCGCTTGCCGATGAAGCACCAGGGGCAGGCGATGTCGGACCAGATGTCGACCTTGACGGTCGCGGACGGGGTGGCGGAGTCTGCGGTCACGGCAGTCCCAACTCGTGCCGGGCCCTCCCCATTCCCCGCGCCCTCGGCACTTCCATCGCCCCGTCGTGCCTCGCCCTCACCCGCCTCACCCTGTCGGCAACTCCTGCCCCCTGCGTCGGCCCGGTGGCGCGAGCCGCCAGTTCCTGCGGCCTCGGGGCCCGAGCACTCGCGGGAGGCAGGAATTGCCGACACGTGACGGCGGTCTCGGGCCGCCCGCCGTGGTGATCAGGGCCTCGATCGCGGCCGACGTGCGGGCCCACAGGTCACGCACCATGATGGTCCCCGCCCGGAACGGAACATGTCCGTCGAGGGCGATGTCGGCGTCCTTGAGGCGGTCCCGGTCGAAGCGGCTCTCGTGGTGCACGCGACCGTCGGTCTCGAGACCGACGACACCGTCGACGAGCATGTCGAGGATCTTGCCCGTGGTGCCGACGGGCACCTGTCGCACGACGTGGTGCCCGGCCCGACGGAGCCTCGTCCCGGCCGTCGACTCGAGGATGCTCTCGGCTCCCCCGTCGCTCCAGGCCACCAGCCCAGCAGCGTCGGCGCGTTTCCGCGCCAGGACCTCGGCGGCGTCCTCGTCGTCGGTCACGATGCCGACGCTCCGTGCCCAGTCGACCAAGATGACCGCGTCCTCGAGGGACTCCGCTTCGACCACCGCTCGGGCGAGGGCGTCTCGCGGGTCCACCGCCCAGGTCGAGCCACGGGACCCGAGGTCGACGGGGTCCCAGACGATGCGGACGCCCCGTCGCCGTCGGAGGCGGGACGCGGTCTCGGGCACCGAGACCGTGATCGGCGGACGTCGCCACGACCACGCCCCGAGCTGGTGCAGGGCGGCGGCACCGGTGAGGCGTCCCCCCACCGCGACGGCCACGAAACGCGGATCATGGCGCGGCCACGTCGAGTACCAGCCGCGTCGCGGGCGACGGACCGCGCGGGAGCGGACGGCGACGGTCAGATGGCGGTCCGTCGCACCCAGCGCGACGAGATCACGCTTGTGCAACAAGCCACCGGCGTCGGAGACGAGTTCGGAGATCGTGGTCATGCCCCACAGCGTCCCGAGCGGTGCCCGTCGGCCGTGGGCAGTACGGGCGGCCTGGGGACGACGGCCTCGCCCGGGAACCCTGGGGGCGAGTCCTCGTCGCACGGAGCGCCAGTCGGGCGCGGGCAACTCCTGCCTCGTGCGTCGTCGACGGACGACACGCCGCGTGCTGGGGTCACGTCGCAGCAGCAGGCAGGAGTTGCCGACGAAGGTCGGTGCGACGCGCGGCGGGTGCACGACGCGGGCCCCCGTCGTGCAGCGAGTGCACGACGAGGGCCCGCGGGCGCGCCGACGCGGGCGGCTACGCGCCGAGCAGCTGCTCGGCCAGGTAGGCCCGCAATCCGGCCAGCGGGATGCGCTGCTGGGCCATGGTGTCGCGCTCGCGCACGGTCACCGCGTCGTCGTCGAGCGAGTCGAAGTCGACGGTGACGCAGAACGGCGTGCCGATCTCGTCCTGGCGGCGGTAGCGGCGGCCGATGGCTCCTGCGTCGTCGAAGTCGATGTTCCAGTACTTGCGGAGGTCGGCGGCGAGCCCGCGGGCCATGGGCGACAGCTGCTCGTTGCGGCTGAGCGGCAGGACGGCGACCTTGATCGGGGCCAGGCGCCGGTCCAGCTTCAGGACGGTGCGCTTGTCGACGCCGCCCTTCGCGTTCGGCGCCTCGTCCTCGGTGTACGCGTCGACGAGGAAGGCCATGAGCGAGCGGGTCAGACCGGCGGCGGGCTCGATGACGTAGGGCGTCCAGCGCTCGTTCTTGGCCTGGTCGAAGTAGGTGAGGTCCTTGCCCGAGGCGGCGGCGTGGGTCTTGAGGTCGTAGTCGGTGCGGTTCGCGATGCCCTCGAGCTCGCCGAACTCGCCGCCGGCGAACCGGAAGCGGTACTCGATGTCGACGGTGCGCTTCGAGTAGTGCGAGAGCTTCTCGGCGGCGTGCTCGTAGAGGCGGAGGTTCTCGGGGTCGATGCCGAGGTCGACGTACCACTGGAACCGCTGGTCGATCCAGTACTGGTGCCACTCTTCGTCGCTGCCGGGCTCGACGAAGAACTCCATCTCCATCTGCTCGAACTCGCGCGTGCGGAAGATGAAGTTGCCGGGCGTGATCTCGTTGCGGAAGCTCTTGCCGATCTGGCCGATGCCGAACGGCGGCTTGATGCGCGACGACTGCAGGATGTTGTCGAAGTTGGTGAAGATGCCCTGCGCGGTCTCGGGTCGCAGGTAGGCCATGCCCTGCTCGTTGTCGACCGGACCGAGGAAGGTCTTGAGCAGGCCCGAGAAGTTCTGCGGTTCGGTCCACGAGCCGGGCTGCCCGGTGTCGGGGTCGCGGACGTCGGCCAGGCCGTTCTCGGGCGGGTGGCCGTGCTTGGCCTCGTACGCCTCGAGCAGGTGGTCGGCGCGGTAGCGCTTGTGGGTGTGCAGCGACTCGACCAGCGGGTCGCTGAAGACCTCGACGTGACCCGAGGCCTCCCACACCTGACGCGGCAGGATGACCGCCGAGTCCAGGCCGACGACGTCGTCGCGGCCCTGCACCATGGTCTGCCACCACTGGCGCTTGATGTTCTCCTTCAGGGCGACGCCGAGGGGCCCGTAGTCCCAGGCCGAGCGCGAACCGCCGTAGATCTCTCCCGACTGGAAGACGAAGCCGCGGCGCTTGGCCAGGGCGATGACGGAATCGAGACGGTTGGGTGCTGCCACGTGTGATGCTCCGATGAGTTGAGGCGCGAGCTGGGTGCCCGGTCGGTCGAGGTACCCGGCAACTCTAGCGGCGGAGCGTCACCGGCCGAGCGCGGCGGCGACGGCCTCGACGTCGCTCTCGTCGTTCCAGAGGTGGAACGCCACGCGGACGCGACCGGCGCGTCCCGAGACCACGAGACCGGCGTCGCCGAGGAGGCGCTGGTCGCGTCCGTCGGGATCGGCCCAGGTCACGATCGCTCGGCCCTGCGCCTCGATCCCGAGCCGCGCGCAGAGCGCGTCGCCCGTCCCGGCGGCGTGCGCCCAGGTCTCGTCGGCGTCGAGCCCGGCGAACGTGCGGAGCGCGGGAAGCGCTCCGGCCCAGGCCTGCCAGGCGGGCGAGACGTCGAACGCCCGGGCGTCCGCGGCGAGCCGCATCTCGGGGCCGTAGCACGAGCCCCACACGTCGTCGCCCGCGTACCAACCGGCCTGCGCCGGCACCGTCATGCGCTGCAGCCGCTCCCCCAGGGTGAGGAACGCCACCCCGCGCGGGCAGCACAACCACTTGTAGGCGTGCGTGACGCTGGCATCGTACCGTGAGGCGTCGACGGGTCGCACGCCGGCGGCCTGGGTCAGGTCGCACAGCGTCAGGGCCCCGTGGCGGGCCGCCGCGGCGACGACGGCTGCGTCGTCGGCGACCTCGCCCGTGGCGGACTGGACGGCCGACCAGGCCACGAGGTGCGTGTCGGGCCCGACGGAGCCGGCCAGCTCGTCGAGCGGGACGCTCCGCACCCGGACGCCCCGCGCCTCCTGCACCACGAAGGGGTAGACGATCGAGCTGAAGTCGCCCGTGGGCACGAGCACCTCGGCACCGTCCGGCACCGAGGCCGCGAGCACCGCGACCATCGCCGACGTCTGGGACGCGATGGCGACGCGGCCGACGTCGACCCGGGCCAGCCGGGCGAAGGCCGCGCGCGCCTCCTCGACGACGGCGCCGTAGGCGACGGGACCGGCCCGACCGGACGACCACCGGTCGAGGTCGGCCCGCAACGCCTCGACCGTCGACCGCATCGGCAGGCCCATGGTGCAGGCCGCGAGGTAGCCCGGCGCAGGGGCGAAGAGGTCGGGACGGGGCTCGGTCATGCCCTCAGGCTCCTCTCGTCGAGATCGCAGGACAACCGCCAGTGTCTGAGGTCATCCATCACGACGACTTATGATTCGAGCATGACCGACGATCTCGACCTCGCGTCGCTGCGCGTCGTCCGCGCCGTCGCGGACACCGGCACGATCACGGCGGCCGCCGCCCTGCTCGGCTACAGCCAACCCGCCGTCAGCCAGCAGCTCCGGCGGGCCGAACGCCAGGTCGGTCAGCCGCTCGTGCTGCGGGCAGGACGCGGTGTCGCGCTCACCGACGCCGGACGGAGGCTCGCGGCCCACGCCGTCCACGTGCAGGCGGCCCTCGACGCCGCGCGGCAGGACCTCGACGCCCTGGGCGGCGTCGCCACGGGTCGCGTCACGCTGGCAGGCTTCCCCAGCGCGTCGTCCACGATCGTCCCCGACGTGCTGTCGCGCCTGCGCGACCGGCACCCCGGCCTCACGGTCGACTACGTCGAGGCGGAACCGCCGGAGGCGCTGGCACGACTGCGGGACGGCTCGGCGGACGTCGCGATCACCTTCCGCCACGGGGGTGACGCCGGGGGCGAACGCGACCTCGACGGGCTGCTGCACCGCGCCTCCTTCGTCGACCGCACGGTGCTGGCCCTGCCGACGGCGCACCCGTTCGCCCGGGGCGACGCCTTCGCGGGTCTGGCGCACGAGAGGTGGATCGGTGGCTGTCCCCGCTGCCGAGGCCATCTGCTCGCCACCTGCGCCGCGTCGGGGTTCGAGCCCGAGATCGTGCTCGAGACGGACAACGCCCTCGCCGTGCTCGGTCTCGTCGCGGCGGGGCTCGGCGTCGCCCTGCTGCCGGGGCTGTCGTTGGTGTCCGCCGCCGTGCCTCCCGGCGTGCGCGTGGTCGGACTGGACGAGGGTCTCGCCCGGGTGGTGCACGTCGTCCACGGGCGCGGGGGTGACCGGGTGCCGAGCGTGCGGGCGGTTCTCGACGCCTTCGAGCAGGTGGACGGCGACGCGCTGGGCCTCGTGCCGGTCCGTCGGGGCGAGCCGTCGACGGCGCCGGGTTAGGCTGGCCCGACGAACCAGGAGAGGTGCAGGTCGTGCGCAGAAGACTGACCGTCGGCATCGCCGTCTCGGTGCTGGCCCTCGTCGGGCTGACCGGCTGCTTCCCGAGCCTCGACGACCTGACGCCCGTCGGCGCAGGCGGGTCGGCGCCGACCTCGGGCCCGGGTGCCACCGGCGCGCCGCAGCCCCAGGTGACCGGCGCCCCCGGCACCGGAGGCGGCTCGGGGTCGCAACCCGACGCCCTCGCCCCCGGCGGCACGCTGCTCGGCCAGGTCAACTACAAGGACCTCACGATCTACGTCTACGGCGTCGGCGAGCTGACGACCTCGGCACCCTCGATCTACGCCCGCCCCGACGGCACCGACCCCTACCCGGCGGGCACCGACGTCCAGGTCACGGCGTACGTCCTGACGAACAACTCGCAGCGTCGGCTCGACCTGACCGACCTGAGCGCCGACTACTCGTCGTACGGCAACGACCTCGCCACGCAGGACGTCTTCGCCGGGCAGGACCTGTTGACCCAGATGGGTTACGAGACCTCGCTCGAGTCGAAGTTCCCGGCCGACAGCGCGAACTGGTACCTGCTGCCCGGCGAGTCCACGGTCTTCGCCAACGCCTGGTTCCACCGGGCGAGCGACGGACCGCTGACCCTGCAGTTCCTGTGGCCGGCCGAGCGGATCTTCCTGGGCGCGAACATCCAGTTCTGACGGACGTCCGGTCAGGCCGGGCTGGGGGCGTCCACCGCTCCCCCGAACCGTCGGGTGCGCGAGGCGTACGTCTCGACGGCCTGCCACAGGTCGGTGCGGGTGAAGTCGGGCCACAGTCGGTCGAGGAAAACCATCTCGGCGTAGGCGGACTGCCAGAGCATGAAGTTGCTCGTGCGCTGCTCGCCCGAGCTGCGCACGAACAGGTCGACGTCGGGCAGTTCGGGCGCGTAGAGCCGCTTCTGGATCAGCTTCTCGCCGACGGCCGAGGGCTTGAGCCGCCCGGCAGCGACGTCGTCGGCGATGGAGCGCACCGCGTCGGCGATCTCGGTCCGCCCGCCGTAGTTGACGCACATCGTCAGCGTCAGGACGTCGTTGCCCTCGGTCAGCTCTTCGGCGAACTGCAGTTCTTTGATCACCGACCCCCACAGCCGCGGTTTCCGCCCGGCCCAGCGGACCCTCACTCCCCAGGCGTTCAGCTGGTCGCGTCGACGGTGCAGCACGTCGCGGTTGAACCCCATCAGGAAGCGCACCTCGTCGGGTGAGCGCTTCCAGTTCTCGGTCGAGAACGCGTAGACGCTGAGGTGCTTCACGCCGATCTGGATCGCCCCGGCGACCACGTCGAGCAGCGACATCTCGCCGGCCTTGTGCCCTTCGACGCGGGTGAGCCCCCGCCCGTTCGCCCAGCGGCCGTTGCCGTCCATGACGATCGCGACGTGCTCGGGCACGGCGCCCCGCGGCATCGCCGGCGGGTGGACGCCGGTCCAGTCGAGGGGGCGGAAGTCGGCGGCGTCGCGGTGGGTCTTCTTCACTGTCTCTCCCTTCCGGGCACCCGGTCGACGTGCTGCAGCGATCGCAGTCCCCGTTCGAGGTGCCACTGCGTGTAGGCGGCGACGACGCCGCTCGCCTGGTTGCGGGTCGCGTCGGGCGCGTCTTCGGCGTGGTCCCAGTCCCCCGTGAGCAGCGCGCCCAACAGGGCCAGCGCCTCCTGCGTCAACCGCGGAGCGCCCGGAGGCGCGTGCGAGTCGGTTACCACGCCACCGAGCTGGACGACGAAGGCCGAGTGCGGCCCGGGGGCACCGGTCACGGCACAGTCGCCGAAGCTCGGCGACCAGCCCGCGATGCTGAGCGCACGCAGGAGGTACGAGTCGAGCGTGAGCTGGGGGGCGTGCTCGTGCCGCGCAAGCGAACGGAGGGCCCCGACGAGCAGGAGGTACTGCTGCAGACCCGCCTCGGCCTCGGTCAGTTTGTCGGCCGTCTCGACCATGACGCTGCCGGCCGTGTAGCTCTCGTAGTCGGCCGCGATCACGGCGCCGTACGAGCCGAGCGACTCGGCCTGCTGCACGATGTCGAGCGAGCGGCCTTCGTACAGCTGGAGGTCGGCGACCATCATCGGCTCGAGGCGCGCGCCGAACTTCGAGGCCGTCCGCCGGACGCCCTTGGCCACGGCCCGGATCTTGCCGTGGTTGCGGCTGAGCATCGTGAGGATGCGGTCGGCCTCACCCAGCTTGTGGGTGCGCAACACGACGCATTCATCACGGTAGACGGGCACCGACCAAGCATCGCACGCGTGGTACAAACGTCAGGTGCACGCCACAGCCTTCGCCGTACCCCTGTGGGTGGACCTCCTCGCCGTCGGCATCGGCAGCCTGCAGGGGGCGATGTTCGCGTCCGAGTACAAGGACCGTCGTCTCGACCTGCTCGGCATCGCCATCATCGGCATCGCCACCGGTCTCGGCGGCGGCGTGCTGCGCGACGTCCTGCTCGGCGAGGTGCCACGGGCCATGACGAGCAACTGGTACCTGCTCGTCGCCGTCGCGGCCGCGATCGTCGGCATGGCGCTGCAGCGGGTGTTCACCCGGCTGGCCGGAGTCATCACCGTGCTCGACGCCCTGACGATCGGACTGCTCGGTGCGATCGGGTCGACCAAGGCACTCTCGCTCGGACTGCCCGAGATCCCTGCCGTGTTCGTCGGGGTCATCGCCGCCGTCGGCGGTTCGGTGCTGCGCGACCTGCTGATGAACCTCACCATCGCGATGATGCACGTCGGTTCGCTCTACGCCGTCGCGGCGGCCGGAGGGACCATCGTGCTGGTCGTGGCGGTGTCGCTCGGCGCACCCGTGGCCGTGTCCGCCATCGCGGGCACGTCGATCACGCTGGTCATCCGGATGCTGGCCGTCCGGTTCGGCTGGACCCTGCCCGAGCAGCGCGCCCTCAGCCGGCTCCCCCGCTGGCGCCGGCCCCGCTGACCCCGGCCGCCGGCGCTCGGCTCTCTGTACCGGCACGCCGCCGGCCGCGCCGCCGCACCCGCGCGCGACACCAGGCAGGAGTTGCCCGCTCTCGTCGGCAACTCCTGCACCCTGCGCCAGCGGACCCCGACACGCCGCAGAACCGCACCCGCGCGCGACACCAGCCAGGAGTTGCCGACACCTGCGGCCGCACGACACCTCCGGCGACACGACACCTGCTGCCACACGTCGACGCCCCCGGCGCCGAGGGCACCGGGGGCGGGTCGGGACGGAGCGGGCCGCCTAGACCGAGGCGAGCTCGAGCACGTCGGTCGTCGTGCGGATGGCGCGGTTGACGGCCGAGACGATGGCCTTGAGCGAGGCCGTCGAGATGTCGGCGTCGATGCCGACGCCCCAGAGCCGGGTGCCGTCGACGTCGAGCTCGACGTAGGCAGCGGCCTGAGCGTCGCCCGATGCGCTGAGGGTGTGCTCGACGTAGTCGTACAGCTTGACCTGGACGCCCTGCTCGGCGAGGACGGCGATGAACGCCGCGATGGGCCCCGTGCCACGGGCCGACGTCGACTCGACCGTCTCGCCGACCCGCAGGTCGACGTCGAGCACGGTCTCGCCCGACATGTCGCTCGCGGTGCTCGTGCGGGTCAGCTCGAAGCGGCCCCACTTGTCGTCGGCCTCGTCGGCGGGCAGGTACTCGTCCTGGAAGATCGACCAGATGTGGGCGCTCGTCATCTCGCCGCCCTCTTCGTCGGTGCGTGACTGGACGACGCCGCTGAACTCGATCTGCAGCTTGCGGGGCAGGTCGATGGCGTGGTCGGCCTTGAGCAGGTAGGCCACGCCGCCCTTGCCCGACTGCGAGTTGACGCGGATGACCGCCTCGTAGCTGCGTCCCAGGTCTTTGGGGTCGACCGGCAGGTACGGCACGGCCCATTCCAGTTCGTCGACGTCGACCCCGCGGGACGCCGCGGTGGCGGCCATGGCCTCGAAGCCCTTCTTGATGGCGTCCTGGTGCGAGCCGGAGAACGCCGTGTAGACGAGGTCGCCGGCCCACGGGCTGCGTTCGTGCACGGGCAGCTGGTTGCAGTGCTCGGCGGTGCGCTTGACCATGTCGAGGTCGCTGAAGTCGATCTGCGGGTCGATGCCCTGGGTGAACAGGTTGATGCCCAGCGCGACGAGGTCGACGTTGCCGGTCCGCTCGCCGTTGCCGAAGAGGCAGCCCTCGATGCGGTCGGCCCCGGCCAGGTAACCCAGCTCGGCGGCGGCGATGCCGGTACCCCGGTCATTGTGCGGGTGCAGCGACAGGATGACACTGTCACGACGGGCCAGGTGGCGGTGCATCCACTCGATCGAGTCGGCGTAGACGTTGGGGGTCGCCATCTCGACGGTCGCCGGCAGGTTGACGATCACGGGACGCGCGGGCGTCGCGTCGAAGGCCTCGATCACCTGGTTGCAGATGTCGAGCGCGAAGTCGAGCTCGGTGCCGGTGTAGCTCTCGGGCGAGTACTCGTAGAAGACGGCCGTCTCGGGGATGGTCTTCTCGGCCTCGAGGCACAGCCGGACGCCCTCGAGCGCGATGTCGACGATGCCCTGACGGTCGGTGCGGAACACGACGTCGCGCTGCAGCACGCTCGTCGAGTTGTACAGGTGGACGATGGCCTGCTTGGCGCCGGCGATCGACTCGTAGGTGCGGGCGATCAGGTGCTCGCGCGCCTGGGTCAGCACCTGGATCGTCACGTCGTCGGGGATGGCGCCCTCGTCGATGAGGCTGCGCACGAAGTCGAAGTCGGTCTGCGAGGCGCTCGGGAAACCGACCTCGATCTCTTTGTAGCCCATGCCGACCAGCAGGTCGAACATGATGCGCTTGCGCTCGGGGCTCATCGGGTCGATCAGGGCCTGGTTGCCGTCGCGGAGGTCGACGGCGCACCAGCGCGGCGCCTCGGTGATGCGCTTCGAGGGCCAGGTGCGGTCGGGCAGGTCGACGGCGATCTGCTCGTGGAAGGGCCGGTACTTGTGGATCGGCATGGCCGACGGCTGCTGTGCGTTCTTCATGTCCTGTGGTCTCTCTCGCCCTCGAGGGGCTGCTCTTCGCGGGGGTGTCGGCCGACGACGAACTCCGCGACGAGGGGGGCCTGGGTCAGGACTCGCCGCGGCAGCTAAGAAGGAGCAGGCCGGTGAACACGTGACGAGGCTAGCACCGACCGAGGAGGCGCGGGTCGTCGCGGACGGGCACCGCGCCTCCTCGGCTCCCCCGCGCGATCAGACCACCGTGCGGACGAGCCGCACGACGGCACCGACCGAGAGGTCGGGCAGGTAGGCGCGACCGAGGGCCGTGCCGATGGCCGGCAGCTGCACGGGATCGGGGAAGGCCATGACGAGGGGCACGAACTCGGGCTGGAACTTCTTCTTGAAGGTCAGCAGGGTCCGGAAGCCGTAGGCCGGTTCGAGCACCCGTCCGAGGAAGGTGAGCACACGTTCGGTCTGTGACGCCGGGCCGTCGGAGGACGCGCTCGTCGCGAGCGGTGCCGCCGACAGGCTGAGGAACTCGACCCCCTGCTCTTTCATGGCCAGTGCCGACGAAGCGATGACGAACTCCATCACGCCGTTCATGCTGTCGGGTCGGCGTCGCATGAAGTCGAGCGTCCAGCCGACGACCTCTCCGTCGCGCCAGGAGGGCAACCAGCTCGTCACCGCCTGGACCGAGTCGTCCTCGTCCAGTGCGAGCATCAGCGCCACGTCGGGGTCACGCAACTCGTCCACGCCGCCGAGTGTGAAGCCCATCTCGGGCAGGTTCTTCTCGGCGACCCACTGCTCGCTGATCTCGCCGATCTGGCGGGCGACCGCGGGCCGGAGGTCGGCGTAGCGGGTCCACTCGGCCCGGACCCCGTTCTTGGTCGCGCGGTTGATGCTCGACCGGACGTCCTGCCACTTCTTGCCGGTCATGGCGAAGGTGGCCGGGTGGAGCACGGTCTCTTCGCCGACGGGCAGCGTCGACCAGCCCATGTCGGCGAAGAGGGGCGAGAGTTCGCCCCTCACGCTGTAGAAGACCGGGGTGAGCCCCTGGTCGTCGCACCAGCGCGCGAACTCACGCGTGACCTCGGGGAGCCGGTCGGCCGGGCACAAGGGCTCACCCGTGGTGACCGCGATCCCCGCGACGACGCGATAGGCGACGGCCGCGCGACCGTCGGCCGTGAACCAGTACCGGTTGCCCTCCCACAAGGCCATGTGCGACAAGGTGCCCGGCGTACCCCGGTGGACGATCTCGCGCACCTGGGCACGCGCCGCGTCGGGACGGACGTCCCCCGGCCGTGTCGCACCCACCACGAGCCCGACCAGCACGACGAGCCACCAGAGCGGCCCCACCCACTCGAACGCGGCCCGGACGACGCCGCCGTCGGGCACCGGCCCGATGCGGGTGAGCCCGACGAAACCGACCGGCACGAAGCGTTCGGGCACGTCGAGCAGCAGCGTCCACGGTTCGATCGTCGGCACGAAGGAGGCGCGCCCCAGCCACGCGAGGACGGCGAACGTCACCGCCAGCACGACACCCGACAGCACGACGACGAGGGCGAACCGCGGCCGTCGCGTCCCCTCGGCCCCGATGCCGAAGTGACGACGGAGGAGGAACAGTCCGACGGCGACCGCGGCCGGCACGGCGACCGCCAGCACGGCGAGCACGCCCCTCTCGACCACGTGGCGGGGCTGGTCGACGACCGGATCGGTCGTGACGGGGAGCACCACGTAGTAGAGACCGGCGAAGACGGCGAGCAGCCCGTTGACCGCGACGGCCACGTCGAGGGCGAGGCGACGACCACGCCGCAGGTACCAGGCGCACACGAGCAGCACCGCCAGTGGGAGGAGGCTGAGCAGGACCGTCGGCACGGTGTCGATGCCCGCGAGGGCCGCGGCCCGCGCGCAGGCCCCGATCGGGGGCGCGTGCCGGTCGGGTGCGCCCTGTCCCGCCGCCGCGCAGGCGGCCGAGAGCGACCGCCCCGGCAGGACGTCACGGAACAGCATGCCGAGGGGCGAGAGCGCCCCGATGGGGCTGCGGGTGAGCAGGGTCAGGACGGGACCGAGGGCCGTCACCGCGACGATGGTCGAGGCGAGGCGTCGCACCTCGTGGTGCGAGCTGCGCAGCCATCCGCGCTCGGCGGGACGGCCGGCCAGGACCACCCCGAACGCGAGCCCGACCAGGGCGCCGAGGAGCGCGTAGAGACCCGAGGGATGCCCGTCGTACAGCACGAAGGCGAACACGAACGAGAAGCCGACCAGCCGGATGCGGCGTCGCCAGAGCGGTCCGGAGAACGCGCTGGCGGTCATGATCGTGCCGAGGGCCGGCGTGAGCGGGTGGAGGGTGGACTCGGCGGCCACTTCGAGGGCCCAGGTCTCGCCGAGCGCCTGCCCCAGGGCCTGGACCGCGACGCCGACGCCGGTCGCCACGACGGCCGTCACGAGGTAGGCCGCGACCGTGCGGCACGGGCCCATGCGGCGCTCGGCGGCGCCCACGAGCACGAGGACGCCGACCACGGCCAGGACGAGTTGGGCGGGACCGCCGGCGAAGAACACCGACCCGAAGACGAGCAGCCACGAGGTGCGGTCCTCGAAGGGGTCGAGCCCCGCGCCGACGAGTTCCCGCAGCCGCTCGCTCGGAGCGTGCGTCAGGCTGCCCGAGGCGAGAGCCAGCACGACGAGCAGCAGCGCGAGCGCGAGACTCACGGGACGGACGCGGGCGAACGCCACCAGACGGGTGCCGATGCCCTCTGCGACCTGTCGCACCCGCCCCGGCTCGTGGGGCACGGGCTCGTGGGGATCGGGCGGTGTCGGTGCGTCCGGGCCGGCCTCGGTCACGTCGGCGCTCACGGGGTCTGCACCGCCGCGCTCAGGCCGAGGCGCGGGTAGAACTGCCCGATGCCGTGGGCGAAGCCGTTGGTCGCGGTCGTCCAGTCGTGTCCGCTGCCCGGTGAGACGTAGCGCGTCACCGCCATGCCCGCCTTCGCCGCCGCCGCCGAGTTCACCGTCATGATCTGACCGTACGGGCCGTCGGTCGCACCGACGGCGAAGAACGCCGCGGTGTCCGCGTAGGGCCCGTGCTTCGCCATGATCGCTTGCGGTTGGGCCGCCTCGTAGGCCGCTCGGTTCCCGGCGAAGCCCTGGTCGATCGTGGTCTTCTCGTCGCCGATCGACGGGCCGAGTTCACCCGACACGTCGATGAAGGTCGAGAACAGGTCGGGTCGCGACGCGGCGAACTGGATCGAGCAGGTACCGCCCTGCGAGAACCCGCCGACCGCCCACGCCCTCGGGCCGGAGGCCACGTGGAAGTGGCTCGTCATGTAGTCGACCACGTCGGTGGTGATGTAGGTGGCGCTGTTGCCCAGGACGCCGTCGACGCACATCGGGTTGTGCGCGTCGGCACTCAACTGGTCGGGGACGACGACGATCGGTGCGAGACCGTGGTTCTTCGCCGCGAAGGCGTCGAGCGTCTCGACGAGGTGGCCGGCCGTGACCACCGAGCTCGGTTCGGCGGGTTGCCCCGACATCATGATCATCACGGGGAGGGCGGGGGCGTTCGCCACGAGGGCCGCCGGAGGCAGGTAGACGACGGCGTCGCGTGCCGGGAAGTGCGAGACCGTGCCGGGGATGGACACGCTGCCGTACCGGCCCGTGGCGGGCAGGTCGGACGGGGCCTTCCAGGTCGACCAGAGGGTCGGGTCGAACTCCGTCGACGCGGAGGCCGCGGACGGAGGCGCGGTGGCGGTCGCCGGAAGAGCCGGCACCTCGTCCAGGCCGAGCGCCTGCGACAGGTTCTGGTACACGCTGCCGTCCCGGTTCAGCGCCAGTCCGCCGGCCAGGGCGAACACCAGGACCGCCACGACGGCCACGACCTTGCGCCACCACCGGGTACGGATGAGGTTGACGACGACCACCCCGAGGCCGGCGACCACCGCGGCGACCCAGAAACGGTCCACCCAGGTGGGCGACAGTCCCAGCACGTCGCGCACGTCGCCGAGCCACCAGGTGACGACGGCGCCCAGGCCGGCCCCGGCGAGGACCGCGAGGGCGATCCACCGCCACCACGTCCGTCGGGTCCGCGGACGGACGAGGAGCGCGATCGCGATCAGGACGGCGACCACGTCGACCACCAGCAGCGACGTCGACGACAACAACGGGACCGACAGCAACCAGTTCATTCGAGAGCTTCTTTCGGCGGAGGATCGGGGTGATGACCACCCAGGTGACACTCTGCCGCCACGGAGTGAGCCGACACGAGCCACGCCGCTCGGTCACAGCATCCTCATCAGTTGCGGTCAGTCTCTGCACGGTGCCGGTGTCGGCGCCGGTACGCGTGAAGGCCCTGGCACGGCGCCCGACCGGCGTCCTGTCGACGTCGGCCAGGGACTCGCCTCGAGCTCGGACCTACTCGGCGAGCCCGTGTTCGTACGCGTAGACCACGAGCTGCACCCGGTCACGCAGGGACAGCTTCGACAGCACACGGCTGATGTGGGTCTTGACGGTCGCCTCGCTGAGGAACTCCCGCGACGCGATCTCGGAGTTGCTGAGGCCCCGCGCCGCGAGGTCGAAGATGTCCCGCTCCCGGGTGGTGAGGGTGCCGAACGACTCGGGCACGGCCCGGGCGCGTGAGGCACGTCCGTCGAAGTGCTCGAAGAGCTCTCGCGTGGCGGACGCCGCGATCACGGCGTTGCCCGCGTGCACGGTGCGGATCGCGGCGAGCAGGAACTCGGGGTCGGCGTCCTTGAGGACGAAACCGCTCGCGCCTCCTCGGATGGCGCGGGTGGCGGCCTCGTCGAGGTCGAACGTCGTCAGCACGATGATGCGCGGCGGACGGCGCGAGGCGGCCTCGGCCTGCGCCAGGACGGCGGTGGTGGCGGCGATGCCGTCCATGACGGGCATGCGGATGTCCATCAGGACGACGTCGGGGGTGGCGCGCGCGACCATCGCCACGCCCTCGTCGCCGTTGCTGGCCTCGCCCACGAACTCCAGGTCGGGTTGCGAGCCGACCAGCATCTTGATGCCCGCACGGAACAGGGCCTGGTCGTCGACCAGCGCGACGCGGATGGGTGCCGTCGAGCGGCCGGGCATGTCGATCATCGGATGCGTACCTCTTGGGTCAGTGCCAGGGTCGGCACGATGGCGTGGACGACGAAGCGTCCGTCGGCGTTCTGGGTGGTGAGCGAGCCGCCCGCCAGGGTGGCACGCTCCCGCATGCCGTCGAGCCCGTGGCCGCCCCGCCGCTCGTCGCCGGTCGTGTCGACCGGACGTGTCGGCGGTCGCACGACGTTCGAGACCACCAGGTGCAGGGCCTCGTAGCGCCAGTCGAAGTGCAGGCCGACGGGCTGGTCGACGGCACCGTGCCGGAGGACGTTGGTCAGGCTCTCCTGGACGATGCGGAACACGGCGAGCTGCCGGTTGGTCCCGAGCACCTGGGGTTCACCCGTCACGCGCAGGTCGACCGTGAGGCCCGAGCCGCGCATCTGGTCGAGCAGCCGGTCGAGATCACCGAGGGCGGGCTGCGGCGCCTCTCCCTGGCTGTGCCGCAACTGACCGAGGAGCACGCGGACGTCGCCGAGGGCCTCCCGAGCCGTCGTGGCGATGGTGGTGAGCGCCCCGTCCACCGAGGTCGGGTCGACCCGGGCGGCGTAACGGGCCCCGTCGGCCTGGGCGATCACGACGGCCAGCGAGTGGGCGACGACGTCGTGCATGTCCCGGGCGATCCGGTTGCGTTCTTGCTCGACGGCGATGTCCCGCTCGGCTCGGGCGGCCTCGCGCTCGGCCCGGGCGGCGTCGTTCTCGGCACGGGCGGTCTCGCGCTCGGCGACGAGCCGCGCCTCACGGCTGAGCCGCTCGGACCATCTCGCCCGGGCCAGCAGCCCGCCGGCCCAGGGCAGACCGAGCAGGGCGAGGAATCCGAGGAGGCTGATCCCCAGCTGCAGGAGGATGCGGACGACGTCGGTCACCGCGTAGATGTCGTAGTCGACGCCGAACAGGCTCTGCTGCACGAACGAGAGGTAGAACGTGCCCAGGAGGGCGCCCACGCCCACGGAGACCAGGCCCGACCACTTGACCCGGTCGGTGCCGTACGCGGCCGTGGAGTACAGCACTGCGCAGATCGCGAGGTTCGTGACACCGGGCGTGCTGCCCGTGACCATCTGGGACGCGGCGACCAGCCAGGCAAGAGTGAGGGCGAGCCCGGGCGACAGCCGCCTCAGGGCGAAGGTGACCGTCATGCCCAGCACGACGAACGGGGTCGTCACGACGCCGTCCGACAAGACCAGGCCGACCACGCCGAGCAGGAACGCCGCCGACAGGTCGACGGCGACCTGGTAGGGAGCGAGGCGTCGGAAGATCACCCGACCACCGTACGACCTGCGGTGGCCCGTCCGGGCCGGCCGCCGTGCGTGAACGACCTCGGGACCATCACGATCATCCGCAGGGACGAGGGCCAACCGCCCGCCCGGGACGCGCCGAGCGACCGGGAGAGGGTGTCAGAACCCCAGCCGACCGAGCTGCTTCGGGTCGCGCTGCCAGTCTTTCGCGACCTTCACGCGGATCGACAGGAAGACCTGCTTGCCGATGAGCGGCTCGATCTGCGCCCGCGCACGCTCACCCACCTCGCGCAGGCGTTGACCCCCCTTGCCGATGACGATGGCCTTCTGGCTGTCGCGCTCGACGAAGAGGTTCGCGTAGATCTCGAGGAGGTCCTTGTCGTCACGTTCGACCATGTCGTCGATCGTCACGGCGAGCGAGTGCGGCAGCTCGTCCTGCACGCCCTCGAGGGCGGCCTCACGCACGTACTCGGCCACCCGGTCGGTCAGGCCCTCTTCGGTCACCGCGTCGGACGGGTAGAGCGGCTGCGACACCGGCATGAGTTTGATGAGTTCGGCGGTGAGGACGTCGAGCTGCACGTCACTGACGGCGGACAACGGGATGATGGCCTCCCAGTCGCGCAGCCGGCTGACCGCCAGCAACTGCTCGGCGACCGCCGGCCGCGACGTCGCGTCGGTCTTGGTGACGATCGCGACCTTCTTGGCCCTCGGGTACTGGTCGAGCTGCTCGTTGATGAACCGGTCGCCCGGGCCCAGCTTCTCGTCGGCCGGCACGCAGAACCCGATCACGTCGACGTCGCCGAGCGTGGTCTGGACGATGTCGTTGAGCCGCTCGCCGAGCAGCGTGCGCGGACGGTGCATGCCCGGGGTGTCGACCAGGACCAGCTGACCGGTCGCCTGGTGCACGATGCCGCGGATGGCCCGTCGGGTCGTCTGCGGCTTCGACGAGGTGATGGCCACCTTCTGGCCCACGAGGGCGTTGGTCAGCGTCGACTTGCCGACGTTGGGCCGACCGACGAACGAGACGAACCCGGCTCGGTAGGTCGACCCCCGAGGAGGCGCGGCCGAGGGGGTGAGGTCGTCTCCGGTGGTCGACATGGGGGCCTTTCGTGAACGTGGTGGAACGGGTGGGAGGTGGAGGGTCGACGCGACCCGGTGCTCAGTCGTCGCGAGCGGCGTCGGCGAATGCGGCCTGTGCGTCCGCGAGGTCGGGATCACGCTCGACCAGCACGGTCTGCAGGTCGTGCCGGCGACCCTCGGTGCGATCGGCCGTGAGCACGAGACCCGACACGCGGACGACCGACCCCTGCTCGGGCAATCGCCCCAGGACCTTGGTGAGCAACCCGCCGACCGAGTCCACGTCGTCGTCGTCGAGCTCGAGGCCGAAGAGGTCGCCGAGCTCGTCGACGGGGAGACGGGCGCTCACCCGGAAGACCCCTGCGGAGACCTCGCGCTGCGGGGCGACCTCGCGGTCGTACTCGTCGCTGATGTCGCCGACGAGTTCTTCGATGAGGTCCTCGAGCGTGACGAGGCCGGCGATGCCGCCGTACTCGTCGACGACCATGGCGAGATGGTTCTTGTCGAGCTGCATCTGTCGCAGCGCGTCGTCGGCCTTCTTGGACTCGGGCACGAAGACCGCCGGACGGGCGAGGGTCGTGACGGGAGCCGAGTCGTCGCCGCTGTGCTCGTGCAATCGTCGGGCGAGGTCGCGCAGGTAGACGATGCCGACGACGTCGTCGGAATCGCGGCCGACGACGGGCACGCGGGACACGCCTCGGCCGAGGAAGAGGCTCATCGCCGATCCGACGGAGGCGGTGGCGTCGAGGGTGACCATGTCGGTGCGGGGCACCATGACCTCGCGGACCACGGTGTCGCTGAACTCGAAGATCGAGTGGATGAGCTCGCGGTCGTCCTCTTCGAGGACGTCGAGCTCGGTCGCCTCGTCGACCATGCTGAGCAACTGCTCTTCGGACGAGAACGACGCGCTGCGCGGACGACCGGGGGTCACCCGGTTGCCGACGGCCACCAGGGCGTCGGCCAGGGGCCCGAGGACGACCCGGACGAACCGCACCAGCCCCGAGGTGAGCCGCACGAGACCACGAGCGTGGGCGCGACCGACGCTGCGCGGGCTGGAGCCGACGAGGACGAACGACACGACCGTCATGATGAGCGCCGAGAGCAGGAGGGCCAACCACCAGGGCTCGACCGAGAACGCGAACGACAGCGACACGAGTACGGCCGCCGACGTCTCGGCCAGGATGCGCACGAAGTTGACGGCGTTGACGTGCGCCCCGACGTCGGCGGCGATGGCGGTCAACGCCGTCGCGTGGCGCGGATCGTCGTCGGCCTCGTCGAGGAGGTCCTGGCGGCTGAGCACGCCGAGGGCCGAGTCGGCCGCGGCCAACAGGCCACCGAAGACCACCAGGAAGACCGCCACGACGACGAAGACCGTGACCATCACGGCGTCACCGACTCGTGTCGGCCGCGGCGAAGGCCGCGAGGATCTCGCGCTGCAGACCGAACATCTCGCGCTCGTCGTCGGGCTCCGCGTGGTCGAACCCGAGGAGGTGCAGGACGCCGTGACAGGTGAGCAGCAGCATCTCGTCGAGGGGGCTGTGCCCCGCCGTGGCGGCCTGTGCGACGGCCACCTGCGGACACACGACGATGTCGCCGAGCAGGCCGGCCGGCGTCGGCTCGTCCTCGGTGCCCGGACGCAGCTCGTCCATCGGGAAGCTCAGCACGTCCGTCGGGCCGGGTTCGTCCATCCACTGGACGTGGAGTTGCTCCATCGCGGCCTCGTCGACGAACACGATCGCGAGCTCGGCCTCGGGATGCACGTGCATCTGGTCGAGCGCGAAGGTGGCCAGGCGCTGGATCGTGGCCTCGTCGACCTCGACGGCGGATTCGTTGGCGACCTCGATGCTCACCGGGTTCCCTTCTTCGGCAGGCGGTCGCGGGCGTCGGCCCGGCGCTCGGAGCGGTTGCCCGCTTCGACCTGGTCGTTCGCCGCTTCGTGACGGCGGTGCTGCTGGGCCTGACGTTCGGCGTCGTAGGTCGTGTACGCGTCGACGATGCGGCCCACGAGCGTGTGCCGCACCACGTCATCGCTGGTGAGACGGGCGAAATGGATGTCGTCGATGCCGTCGAGCACCGTCGTGACGAGCTGGAGCCCGCTGGCCCCCGTGGGCAGGTCGACCTGGGTGACGTCGCCCGTGACGACCATGCGCGAGCCGAAGCCGAGCCGGGTGAGGAACATCTTCATCTGCTCGGGCGTCGTGTTCTGCGCCTCGTCGAGGACGACGAACGCGTCGTTGAGCGTCCGACCGCGCATGTAGGCCAGAGGGGCCACCTCGACGGTGCCGGCCGCGAGCAGCTTGGGCACGATCTCGGGGTCCATCATCTCGTTGAGCGCGTCGTAGAGCGGTCGGAGGTACGGGTCGATCTTGTCGGTGAGGGTGCCGGGCAGGAAGCCCAACCGCTCGCCGGCCTCGACCGCGGGGCGCGTCAGGATGATCCGCTGGACCTCGCGGCGCTGCAGTGCCTGGACGGCCTTGGCCATGGCCAGGTAGGTCTTGCCCGTACCGGCCGGGCCGATGCCGAACGTGATGGTGTGCTGGTCGATCGCGTCGACGTACTCTTTCTGACCCGGTGTCTTCGCCCGCACGCCCTTGCCGCGGCTGGTGACGATGGGCTGCCCGAAGACCTCGGACGGGCTGCCCTGCCCCGAGTCGAGCAGACGGGCCGACGTCGCGACCTCGGCCGGGCCGAGGTCGTGGCCGCCGCGGACCATCGAGACGAGCTCGTCGACGAGCCCCTCGGCCCGGCCGACCGCGGACGAGGGCCCCTCGAGGGTGACCTCGTTGCCGCGCACGAGCACGCGGACCTCGGGGTACTGCTTCTCGACCGCACGCAGCAGGCGGTCTTGCGGGCCCAGCAGCTGGACCATGGCGACGCCGTCGACGGTGACGTCGACACGCCGGACGTCGTCGCCCGTCGTCGGTGTCGAGGGGCCGGTGGCATTCGTGTCGCTAGTGGGCAAGGGTGCCTTCCTCCAGGGATCCGCCGAGCACATGGGCGTGCACGTGGAACACGGTCTGCCCGGCGGATGCGCCGGTGTTGAAGATCAAACGGAACTCGGACCCGTAGTGTTCCCCGAACGCCGCCGGGTCGGCCGCGAGCCGGGAGGCGGTCGCCACCAGCTCGGCGAGCAGCGCGGGGTCGCCCTCGGCGAGTTCGACGACGTCGCGGTACGCCTGGGTCTTGGGCACCACGAGCAGGTGGACGGGTGCCCGGGGCGCGATGTCGCGGAACGCGATGACCGTGTCGCTCTCGAACACGATGTCGGCGGGGATCTCGCGCGCGACGATGCGGCTGAAGACGGTGGGCTCGTCGGAGGTCTCGGACATGCTGCCCATCGTAGCGACGACCGCCGACACGACCCCCGGGGGCGTGGCGGTCACCAGCGGCCGAGACGCACGCTCAGCACGGACAGGGCGGCCGGACCGGCCGTGGAGGTACGCAGGACGGCGTCCCCGAGGCGCACGGCGCGGGCACCGGCCTCGGCTAGCTGCTGCAGCTCGGCGGGCGACACCCCGCCCTCGGGACCGACGACCACGACGACGCGGTCGGGCACCGCGCCTCCTGCGGTGAGGTCGACCGCCGTGAGCGCCTGCTCGGCCGACGGCTCGAGCACGAGGACGAGATCGCGGGAGGCGCGCTCGGCCAGCTGCCGCGTCGTCGCGAGCCCGGACACCTCGGGCGCCCACGGACGGATCGACTGCTTGGTCGCCTCGCGCACGATCGACGACCAGCGGGTGAGCCCCTTGGCGACCTTGGGACCCTCCCAACGGGAGATGCTGCGGGCCGCGGCCCACGGGACGATCTCGTCGACGCCGAGCTCGGTCGCGGCCTGTACCGCGAGCTCGTCGCGGTCGCCCTTGGCGAGGGCCTGGGCGAGGACCAGCCGCGTCGTCGGCGCCTCGTGCCGCACCACCCGCGTCGCGAGCAGCACCAGCCGCTCGGGCGCCGCCTCGCTCAC
Organism: Frigoribacterium sp. CFBP 8751; assembly: GCF_014841545.1. Taxonomy (NCBI): domain Bacteria; kingdom Bacillati; phylum Actinomycetota; class Actinomycetes; order Micrococcales; family Microbacteriaceae; genus Frigoribacterium; species Frigoribacterium sp. CFBP 8751. The sequence continues at coordinate 650,956 of NZ_JACYUB010000002.1, read as the reverse complement.
CTCGCCCTGGACCACCAAGCCCCGACCGTTGCCGAGGGTGAGCGCTTCGCCCACCCGGACACGGCTGACCGTCACCGCGTGCCGCGCCTCGGAACCGGTCAGCTCGACGGTCGAACCGACCTCGGCGGCGACCAGGTCGTCGACCAGGTAGAAGTGCGCCACGATCAGAAGTTGAGGAAGCGGTCGCGCAACTTGCCGAAGAGGCCCTGCTGGAAGTGCGACAGCTCGGGAGCCGCAGAGCGCCGACCCGAGGCGAACTTCTCGATCAACTCGCGCTCTTTGTGGCTGAGCTTGGTCGGGGTGACCACCTGGACGCCGATCTTGAGGTCGCCGCGACCCGTTCCGCGCAGTCGGGTGATGCCGCGGTCCTTCACGGTGAGGATGTCGGCACTCTGGGTGCCGGGCCTGATCTCGACCTCGATCTCGCCGTCGAGCCCGGTGAGCGTCGTCGTCGTGCCGAGGATGGCGTCGGTCATCTGCACCTCGAGCGTCGCCAGCAGGTCGTCGCCGTTGCGGCTGTAGGTGTCGTGGTGCCGCACCTTGACCTCGAGGTAGAGGTCGCCGTTCGGGCCGCCGGCCTGGCCGACCTCGCCCTGACCGGGCAACTGGAGCCTGAGCCCGGTGTCGACGCCCGCGGGGATGTCGATGGGGATCGAACGCCGGGCCCGGACGCGCCCCTGGCCCTGGCACGTCGGGCAGGGGTTGGGGATGACGGTGCCGTACCCACGGCAGGTTCCGCACGGGCTCGACGTCATGACGTTGCCGAGCAGCGAGCGCACGGTGCGCTGGATCTGCCCGGAGCCACCGCAGATGTCGCAGGTCTGGGGCGAGGTGCCGGGTGCGCAGCACGAGCCGCTGCACGTGTCGCAGAGGACGGCCGTGTCGACCTCGATGTCGCGCTGCGTGCCGAAGACGATGTCCTCGAGGTCGACCTCGAGGCGCAGGAGCGCGTCCTGCCCGCGTTCGCGCCGGGACCGCGGCCCCTGACGTTGGCCCTGACCACCACCGCCGAAGAACGCGTCGAAGATGTCGCCGAAGCCGGCGGCCCCGCCACCGCCACCGCCGCTGAAGCCGGGCTGCGGACCCAGGTCGTAGCGTTCGCGTTGCTGCGGGTCGCTGAGCACGTCGTAGGCGTGCGTGACGTCCTTGAACCGTTCGGACGCGTCGGGGCTGGGATTGACGTCGGGGTGCAGCTCGCGAGCGAGCTTGCGGTACGCCTTCTTGATCTCTTCCGGGGTCGCCTGACGGTCGACTCCGAGGACGTCGTAATGATCTGCCACTGGTTCTCGTCTGCCTCTGGTGTGGTGTGGTGGTCTTCCCGGCGGGGCCGGGCCCGGCGGACCGGGACGGGATGGGGTCGTGGAACGGCCGGGGCCGTCGGCGTCGGCTACCGCTCGGCGAGCAGCGACGACAGGTAACGGGCGACGGCACGCACCGCCGCCATGTTGGTCGAGTAGTCCATGCGCATGGGCCCGAGGACGCCGAGCCTCGCGATCTCGCTGCCCTGCGTCGAGTACCCGCTGGCCAGCACCGACGCCTGCGACAACCCGAACGAGGCGTTCTCCCGTCCGATGCTCGCGGCCACGTCGACGGCGTCGAGCTGCATCTCGCCGAACAACCGCAGCAGGGCGACCTGTTCTTCGATCGCCTCGAGCACTGGGAAGAGGTCACCGCTGAAGTCGTCGCCCGTGCGCACCAGGTTCGCCGCACCGGCCATGACGAGGCGGTCCTGGCGTCCGGCGGCGATCTGCTCGGTGAGGCTCGCGACGACGACGCCGACGACCGCCGCGAGATCGGGGCGGAAGCGCGTCGGCAGGTCGGTGAGGGCCGTGGAGGCCTCACCGAGGGGCCGTCCGCCGACCGCGGCGTTGATGGCGGCCCGCAGTTCGGACAGGAAGGACTCGTCGACGGCGGTGCGGATGTCGACGGCCCGCTGCTCGACCTGGCCGCTGTCGGTGATGAGCACCGTCATGACGCGGCCGTCGCCCAGGCTGACCAGTTCGACGTGACGCACGCGGGCCCGGGAGAAGGTGGGGTACTGCACCAGCGCCACCTGGTTCGTGAGCTGCGACAGCAGACGGACCGTTCGCCCCAGCACCTCGTCGAGGTCGGTGGAGTCGCCGAGGAAGGTCTCGATGGCCTGACGCTGGGCGGCGCTGAGGGGTCTCAGGTCGGCGAGCTGGTTGACGAAGAGCCGATAGCCCTTGTCGGTCGGCACCCGACCCGACGAGGTGTGCGGGGCCGCGATGAGCTCTTCTTCTTCGAGCAGCGCCATGTCGTTGCGGATCGTCGCCGCCGAGACGCCGAACTGGTGTCGCTCGACGATGGACTTGGAGCCCACGGGCTCACGGGACGCGACGTAGTCGTGCACGATGACGCGCAGGACTTCGAGACCGCGTTCGGAGACCATGACGCACCTCTCTTCGCTCGACGCCCCGGGTCGTCCGCCCGCCGGGCGACCGGTCCTGGCACTCGACGTGCCGGACTGCCAATCGTACGACACCTCCGTCGCGAGGCCTACTCGCGCCGCGCCCGGCTGCCCTAGGGTGGCGGGGACATCCGCAGGACACTCACGAACAGGTGCAGCCATGACCGAGAACCCTCCCGCCCAGCCGAACGGCCCGCAGAACGGGCGACCCGGCCAGAACGGGCAGCCCGGCCAGCCCTACGGCCACGGCCAGCAGCCCGGTCAGGGCCAGCAGCCCGGCGCCGGCTACGGCCAGCAGCCCGGCTACCAGCCGCAGCCCGTCCAGCCGATGCGCCCCGAGGACGAGAAGCTGTGGTCGACGCTCATCCACCTCGGCGGCATCATCTTCGCGTTCGTCCCCGCTCTCGTCGGCTACCTCGTGTTGAAGGACCGTGGCCCGTTCATCCGGGAACACACCAAGACCGCGCTGAACTTCCAGATCACGATGGCCATCGTCTACGTGATCTCGGCGATCCTGTCGATCATCGTCATCGGAGGCGTGCTCGCACTCGTCGCCGGCATCCTCGTCATCATCTTCTCGATCATCGCCGCCGTCGCGGCCAACAAGGGCCAGTGGTACAAGTACCCGCTGACCATCGAGTTCATCAAGTAGGCGGTCGACCGGCCCGGACGGGCACGACGCGAGGCGCGACTCCCCCGGGAGCCGCGCCTCCTGCGTTCCGGGCCCGTGCCTCCCCTGCCCGTGCCTCCCGGGCCCGTGCCTCCGGGTCCGTCGCCTCGGGGCGCCGACCGAGAACGTGACTCGATCCGGGCACGCCGGGTCAGTCGGGCAGCAGGCGCCGCACGACGGCGTCGGCCATGAGGCGCCCCTCACGGGTGAGCACCACGCGACCCTGCAGGGCCGGGCGCCCCTCGACCCAGCCGTCGGCGATGAGGCCGGCGACCGCCTGGCGCCCGTCGTCGTCGAGCTCGGAGGTCGGCAGCCCCTCGCGGATGCGCACCCCGAGCAGGACGCGCTCGACCCGACGGGTCTGGTCGTCGAGGGTCTCGCGCCCCGCGGCCGGTGACTCGCCCGCGGCCATGCGTTGTTGGTAGGCAGCCGGATGCTTGACGTTCCACCACCGGACGCCGCCGACGTGGCTGTGCGCGCCCGGGCCGACGCCCCACCAGTCGTGGCCCTGCCAGTAGGCCAGGTTGTGGCGGGAGCGGTGCTCGACGCCACGCGACCAGTTGCTGACCTCGTACCAGTCGTACCCCGCCGCGGCGAGCCGGTCGTCCGCGACCTCGTACATGTCGGCCGCGGTGTCGTCGTCGGGCATCGGGACCTCGCCGCGCTTGATCTGGCGGGCGAGCTTCGTGCCGTCCTCGACGATCAACGAGTAGGCCGAGAGGTGGTCGGGCTGCTGCTCGAGGGCGACGTCGAGAGAACGCCTCCAGTCGTCGAGGGTCTCGCCGGGCGTGCCGTAGATGAGGTCGAGGCTGACGTCGAGCCCGGCGTCACGCGCCCAGCGCACCACGAACGGGATGCGCTCGGGATCGTGCGTACGCTCGAGGGTGGCGAGCACGCTCGGCACGGCCGACTGCATGCCGAAGCTGACGCGCGTGAACCCGGCGTCGGCGAGCTGCTGCAGGTACGCGGCGTCGACCGAGTCGGGGTTCGCCTCGGTCGTCACCTCGGCGCCGGGCTCGAGACCCCAGGTGTCGACCATCGCGTGCAGCATCGACGTCAGGTCGCCCGCGGGCAGCATCGTCGGGGTGCCCCCGCCGAAGAACACCGAGGAGGCGCGGCGCGGCGGCAGACCCGCCTCGCGCAGCACACGTCCCCCGAGCTCGATCTCCGCGACGGCCTGCCCGGCGTAGTCGTCCCGGCGTGCGCCCCGCAGTTCGTCGCCGGTGTACGTGTTGAAGTCGCAGTACCCGCAGCGCACGCGGCAGAACGGGACGTGCAGGTAGACCCCGAAGTTGCGGTCGTCCGCGCCGACCGCGACGGTCTCGGGCAGGCGTCCGTCGACGGGGGCGGGATCGCCGAGGGGAAGGGCTCCGGGCACCGTCAGGCGCCGGTTCCCGAGGCGTCGCCGCGCGGACCGGTCGGGGGCCGGTCGTCGCCGCGGGGATCGCCGACCCCGGCCTCGGTGTCCTCCACGACGACGACCTCGTCGGTCTGCTCGCCCTTCTCGTTGAGGCTCAGGGCCCGCAGGTACCGCTTCGTGTACTGCGCCTGCGTGCGTCGCAGGAAAGGTGCCACGAGGCGCCATTTCGCGCTCGACGGCTTGGAGAACGACCTGATGGAGAGCCAGACCGAACCGTCGTCGGTCTGGTCGACGATCCAGGATTCCTCGCCGCTCTCGGGGTGGCCGTCGAGGGTTCCGTACGCGAAGCCCTTGCGCTTCGGTTCGTCGATGACGTAGACGACGCGGACCGGCGCCTCGACCGTGCGCCCGTAGGCCTCGATGCTGAGCGTGGCCGTCGTGCCCGCCGTGAGGAGGGGTGTGCCGTCGGGCGAGTACCGCGACTCGTCGCGCGCGGTCGTCCACTCGGCCGCGTCGACCGGTTGCCCGTGCTCGTCGAACTGGACGGGCGTGTACTCGCTCTCGTCGGCCGGCGGCACGCTGTCGACCCGGACGCGGATGCCGCTGCGTTCCTGGATCTGCCAGGTCATCGTGGCGATCCAGGCCGCGGCGAAGCGGGCGTCGCCGTGGCCGACGCGCGCCCGGTACTCGGCCGGCTTGAATCCCTTCGGCGGGTACTGCATGAGGTCGGGGGCCTGCGTCGCCCCGACCTCGCCGTAGGTCGTGCGGGTCTCGGTGTGGGTGGCTCGACGCATGCGCCCTACTTCTTGTCTTTCTTCTCGACGTCACCGCTGAGGGCGGCGATGAAGGCCTCTTGGGGCACGTCGACCCGACCGATGGTCTTCATGCGCTTCTTGCCCTCTTTCTGCTTCTCGAGCAGCTTGCGCTTGCGCGAGATGTCACCGCCGTAGCACTTGGCCAGGACGTCCTTGCGCATGGCGCGGATGCTCTCGCGGGCGATGATCCGGGCACCGATGGCGGCCTGGATGGGCACCTCGAACTGCTGCCTCGGGATGAGCTCGCGCAACCGGCCCGTCATGAGGACCCCGTAGGCGTAGGCCTTGTCGCGGTGCACGATCGCGCTGAACGCGTCGACCTGTTCGCCCTGCAGCAGGATGTCGACCTTGACCAGGTCGGCCTCTTGGTCGCCGATGGGTTCGTAGTCGAGGCTGGCGTAGCCCGCCGTCTTCGACTTGAGGCTGTCGAAGAAGTCGAACACGATCTCGCCGAGGGGCATCGCGTAACGGATCTCGACCCTGTCCTCGCCGAGGTACTCCATGCCGAGCAGGGTGCCGCGGCGCTGCTGGCAGAGCTCCATGATGACGCCGACGTAGTCCTTGGGCGCGAGGATGCCCGCCTTGACCATGGGCTCGCTGACGCTGGTGATCTTGCCGCCCGGGAATTCGCTCGGGTTGGTGACCGTGACGGTCTGCTTGTCTTCGGTCGTGACCTCGTAGATGACGCTCGGCGCCGTCGTGATGAGGTCGAGGCCGAACTCACGCTCGAGGCGCTCGGTGACGATCTCGAGGTGCAGCAGGCCGAGGAACCCGCAGCGGAAGCCGAACCCCAGGGCCACGGAGGTCTCGGGTTCGTACACCAGCGCGGCGTCCGACAGCTTGAGCTTGTCGAGGGCCTCGCGCAGGATGGGGTAGTCGCTGCCGTCGATCGGGTAGAGCCCCGAGAAGACCATGGGCAGCGGCTCGGTGTAGCCGCTGAGGGCCTCGGTCGCGGGCTTGGCCGCCGTCGTGACGGTGTCGCCCACCTTCGAGAGGCGGACGTCCTTCACGCCGGTGATGAGATAGCCGACCTCGCCGACCGACAGCCCCTGGCTGGGGACGGGCTCGGGCGACGAGACGCCGATCTCGAGGATGTCGTGCGTCGACTTCGTCGACATCATCTGCACCTTCTCGCGCGGGTGCAGGGTGCCGTCGATCATGCGGATGTACGTGACGACGCCGCGGTAGCTGTCGTAGACCGAGTCGAAGATCATCGCGCGGGGCGGTGCGTCCTTGACGCCGACGGGCGAGGGGATGCGGTCGACCACGCGGTCGAGGAGTTCTTCGACGCCCATGCCGGTCTTGCCGCTGACGCGCAGCACGTCGGCGGGGTCGCCGCCGATCAGGCCGGCCAACTCGGCGGCGTACTTGTCGGGGTCGGCCGCCGGCAGGTCGATCTTGTTGAGCACCGGGATGATCTCGAGGTCGTTCTCGAGTGCCAGGTAGAGGTTCGCCAGGGTCTGGGCCTCGATGCCCTGGGCCGCGTCGACCAGCAGGATCGCGCCCTCGCAGGCGGCCAGCGAACGGGAGACCTCGTAGCTGAAGTCGACGTGGCCCGGGGTGTCGATCATGTTGAGCGCGAACGTCTCGCCGTCGCGCTCCCACGGCATGCGGACGGCCTGGCTCTTGATCGTGATGCCGCGCTCGCGCTCGATGTCCATGCGGTCGAGGTACTGGGCACGCATCGCGCGCGACTCGACGACGCCGGTGATGCCGAGCATGCGGTCGGCCAGGGTCGACTTGCCGTGGTCGATGTGCGCGATGATGCAGAAGTTGCGGAGGGACTCGGGCTCGGTCGACGCCGGCTCGAGTGCGCGGGTTGCTTGGGGACTCACACGATCCTCTGGGGGTGGTGGGCGGGGGTACCGCACGATTCTCCCACGCCCGGGCGACGGATCGGGCGTCGAGCCGCGCGGGGCCCGGCCGTCGGCAACTCCTGCCTGGTGCCCCGGACGACACCGCGCCTCCCCGGTCCGCCGCTCGTGCCGCGACGGGAGACAGGAGTTGCCGACGCGGGGCAGGCCCTGGAGGCGAGCGCGCGGGCACGACTGCGGTGCCGGACGGCCGGACCGCGGGACGGGCCGGGCGGGCGGGCGGGTTGGCCGGTCGGCCGGGTCGCGGGTCAGGCGGTGGTGCCGGGGAGGAGCGCGATGACGCCCGCGCCACCGACGACGGCCAGGCCGACGGCGAGGGCGATCAGCGTGCCCACGAGCATGACGGCGGACGAGATGATGCCGACGAGCGCCATGGTGCGCCCCTCGGGCTCACGGCGGCGGGACAGGATGCCGAGGACGAGACCGGCGATCGGCACGACGAAGGTGAAGCCGAAGGCGATCGAGGCGAGGCCGAGGACGAGGCTCCAGACGGCGAGGGGCGAGCGCACGCCGGTGGTGGGGGCGGAGACGGTGGTGTGTACGGGTTGGTTCGTCATGCTCCGAGCCTAGGAAGACCCTCGCGGCGACCCCAGGGGGCTGACCCCCGGATGTCAGCGGGGGTCGACCGGCGCGGGCAGTTTGCCGAGCCCGCGGGTGATCACCTCGGGCGCGGACGCGAGGCAGACGCGGATCCACCCCTCGCCGCTCCGGCCGAACGCACTGCCCGGTGCGACCGCGACGCGCTCCGACAGCAGGAACCGCTCGGCCCATCCCGCCACGTCGCCCTGCGAGGCGTGGCTCACGTCGATCCAGAGGTAGAAGGCGCCGGTGGGCTCGAGGTATCGGATGCCCCGCTCGTCGAGCAGCGTCGTGGCGAGGTCGAGGTTGCTCCGGTAGTGCTCCCGGGCATCGGCCACGGGCTGGTGATCCCCCACGACGGCCGCGAGGGCGGCGTGCTGGTCGGGCTCGGCCACACAGCTGATCGCCGCTTCCTGGACCGTGCGCATCGTCTCGGCGAGACCCTTGGGCGTCACGAGGTAGCCGACCCGCACGCCCGTCATGGCGTAGGTCTTGCTCATCGAGAAGACGCTGAACACCCGGTCGTCGGTGTCGAGCGAGGCGAGGCTGACGTGCTTCGGCCCGTAGGTGAAGTACTCGTAGACCTCGTCGCTGATCACCCAGAGGTCGTGCCGGCGGGCGAAGTCGAGCAGACGGCGCAGCGTCTCTTCTGGGTAGACGACGCCGAGCGGGTTCGACGGACTGTTGACGACGAGGGCGCGGGTGCGGTCCCCCACGAGGTTCTCGAGCTCGTCGAGGTCGGGGTGGAAGTCGAGGTCGGGTGCCAGCGTGTAGGGCACGGGCACGGCGTCGAGCATGCGGGCGTTCATCGTGAAGGTCGTGTAGCCGGGGTCCGGCACGAGCACCTCGTCACCCGCCGCCAGCAGGAGCCCCATCGTCTGGTGCAGGGCCTGCGTCCCGCCGACGGTGACCCAGACCTGCTCGAGGTCCACGTGCACGTCGTTCTCCCGGGCGAGCTTGGCCACGAGCGCCTCGCGCAGGGCCGGGATGCCCCCGTTCGGCGTGTAGTCCGTGCGGTCGTCGGCCCAGGCGCGGCGTGCGGCATCGGCGATGTGGCGGGCCACGGGCACGTCGGGCTCGCCCACCACGAGCATGTCGACGCCGTCCAGCTGGGCCGCCAGCTCGAACACCCGACGGATTCCGGACGCGGGCACGGTGGTCATGTGGGGCGCGAGCTGGGGCATGATGGCACGGTACTACGCACGACACGGCACGCCGTCGGGCCGACGCTCGTTGAGAGTCGAGCCTGCTGCTGGTAACGTTGCCTGTTGGCTTGCGCGTTACGTCTGCAGTGGCGGAACGCGATCGCAGCCGAGAGCCGCTCCGGTGGCCATCACCGGCGGCAGCACCGGGTCCACCGATTCACGTCGGTCGGACGCTCGGCTGGCGCACACCCGTCCGAGACACAGAATCCAGAAAGTAGTTCACGTGGCAAACATCAAGTCGCAGATCAAGCGCATCGGCACCAACAAGAAGGCCCAGGACCGCAACCGCGCCGTCAAGAGCGAGCTCAAGACCGCCGTCCGCGCCACCCGCGAGGCCATCGCCGCCGGCGACAAGGACAAGGCCACCTCGGCTCTGCTCCTCGCGTCGAAGAAGCTCGACAAGGCCGCCAGCAAGGGCGTCATCCACCAGAACCAGGCCGCGAACCGCAAGTCGTCCATCGCGAAGCAGGTCGGCGCCCTCTAGGCTCCCCTCCCCCGAGCCTCCGGGCTCGACGACGAAGGCCCCGTCTCGATCGAGACGGGCCCTTCGTCGCATGCCGACGCCGACTGGACAGTCGTCCGGACGGTCAGGAGGCGCTCTTCACGACAACAGGGCACCGCGCGTCGAGATCATGGTCACCATCCGCTCGAGTGCGTACACCGGATCGCGTTCGGCACCCTTGACGGCCGCGTCGGTCTCGGCGAGAAGCTCGATGCACCGGCCCAGCCCGTCCTCGGACCAGCCACGGAGGTCGCGTTGCGCCCGCTCGACCTGCCACGGGGCGAGCCCGAAGCGTGAGGCGAGTTGACCCGAGCCGCCGTAGGAACCCTGCAGCTTGGCCATCGTGCGGATCTTCATCGCGAACGCCGCCACCACGGGCACGGGATCGGCCCCGGTCGACAACGCGTGACGGAGCAACACGAGGGCCTCGCCCTGGTGACCCGCGATGGCCGCGTCGGCCACCTTGAAGGCGTTCGTCTCGACCCGGCCCGAGTAGTACTTCTCGACGGTGGCCTCGGTGATCTCGGCCGCGGCGTCGCTGATCAGCTGCTGGCAGGCGCTGGCGAGCTCGGCCAGGTCGTCGTTGAAGGCCGTGACGAGCGCCCGCAGCGCCCCCTGCGAGATGCGTCGTCGCTCGGAGGCGAACTCGGCGGCGGCGAACTCGAGCTTCTCGGTGTCTTTCTTGAGCTCGGCGCAGACGACCTCGAGACCGCCGCCCGTGCCGCCCCGGACGGCGTCCAGCAGCTTCTTGCCGCGGACCCCGCCCCCGTGGCGCAGCACCAGGGTCGTGTCGTCGGCGGGTGTGTCGAGGTAGCGCAGCGTCTCGGTGAGGAACGCGTCGGTGCACTTCTCGACGTTCGAGACGCGGATGAGGCGGGGCTCGGCGAAGAGCGACGGGCTCGCCAGGGTCACGAGTTCACCGGGTTGGTAGTGGTCGGCCTCGAGGTCGTGCACCTCGAGGCTGGGGTCTTCTGCAGCGAGCTGGTCGCGCAGCTGGCGCGAGGCCCGATCGGCGAGGAACTGCTCGGGCCCGCTCACCAGCACGACGGCCGCGGGCCGGATTCTGTCCCACCCCACCTGGTCGATCGCGACCGAGGCCTTCTTCGCCGTCTTGCCACTCGCTCGCGCTGCCATGCTGCCTCTCGGACGTCGTCCCACGGACGCGGGGCCCGCCGCGCCACCTCCGATGCTAGAGGACGCCACCGACGTGCCCGACGTGTCGTCAGGGTCCCGGGGCCCCGCGTGCTCCCGCCAGATCCGCAGGCCGACGTCGCCGCCCCCACGGTCGACGGGCGTGACCGCGGCCTGACCCGCCTCGTCGCTGCGGACCACGACTCCCCCGCCGTGCCGGACCAGGTCGAGCGCGACGTCGGTCGGGTGACCGTACGAGTTGTCGGCACCCACCCCCATCAGCCCCACCCGGGCCGACACCCGCTCGTAGAGCTCGGCGTGCTGGTCCGCCGACCCGTGGTGCGAGACCTTCACGACGTCGACCCGTCCGAGCCCCTCTTCGCCGTCGGGTGACGAGGCGAGACGGCGTTGGGCGGTCTCACCGAGATCGCCGAGGGCCAGCAGGGAGAGGCATCCGACCCGGCAGGACCCGCCCGGGTCGAGGCGCAACACGAGGCTGGCGTCGTTACCCGCCGGGGTCGAGGAGGGCGGCCAGAGGAGCCGCCACGTGAGGTCGCCGAGGCGTCCCCGGGTGCCGACCTGCGCCTCCTGGACCTCGGCACCACCGTCGCGCAGCGCCGCCACGACCTCGGCGTCGTCCGAGCGCCCCACGGGCCCGACGAGAGCCGTGCCGACCCGACCGACCACGGAGTCGATCGCCCCGACGTGGTCACGGTCGAAGTGGGTGAGCACGAGCAGGTCGACGTGGCGCACGCCGAACGTCGAGAGGCATCGGTCGAGAGCGGCCTCGTCGTCGCCGACGTCGATCAGGGCGACGGCCCGCGCGCTCCGGACGAGCACGGCATCTCCCTGTCCCACGTCGCACTGGGCGACGACCCAGTCGTCGGGCACGGAGGCGCGAGTCACCAGGGTGCGCCCGCCCACCACGCCGACGGTCGCCACCAGGACGCTCACCAACAACGTCGTCGCGACGGCTCGCGTGCGGCCCCGGGCCCGGGCGACCACGGCGACGACGACGAGGGCCGTGACGCCGACCAGGGCGGCCACGCCGGGCGCCGAGCCGTCCCACGCGAGTCGTGTGCCCGGCCAGCTCGACGCCGACCGGGCGACGGCCGCGACCCAGGACGACGGCAGCCACGAGGCCCAGGCGACGACCGTGGCCGTCACGGGGACCCAGGGCGCGAGCACGCAGACGACGAGTCCGCCCACGGTCGCCACCGGAGCCGCCGGGCCGGCGAGCACGTTCGCGACGACGCCGTGCAGGGCGATGCTCGGCTCGAGGGCGAGCAACACGGGCTGGCAGGCGAGCTGCGCGGCCGTGGGCACGGCGAGGGCCGCCGCCACGGGTTCGGGCACGAGGCGCGCCAGCAGGGCGGTCAGCGGCCCGCCGAGCACGACCAGCCCCGACGTCGCGAGGACCGACAGGACGAAGGCGAGGTCGCGGGCCAACCACGGGTCGACGAACAGCAGCCCGGCGACCGCCAGCGCGACGACGGGCACGCCGGCGATCGGTCGGGCGACGGCGAGGTGCACGAGGACGAGCACCGCCATGACGGTGGCCCGCACGATGCTCGGCTCGGGCGTGACGAGCACGACGAACGCCGAGAGCACGACGACGGCCGCCCCGAGCCGCAGCAACCGCGGGACCTTCAGCACCGACCCGACGAGCATCACGAGTGCGACGAGAACCGCGCAGTTCGAGCCCGACACGGCCGTGAGGTGGCTGAGCGACGCCTGCGTCATGTCGTCGTCGAGGTCGTCGGGCACACCCGACGTGTCGCCGATCGCGAGCCCGGGCAACAGGGCTCCGCCGTCGCCCGGCAAGTCGGCGGCCACGGCGCGGAACGCCGACCGGAGCCCGTTCGACCACGCCGACGCCCGCCCGGGCTCGGAGCGGACGGCGAGCGGCTCGACCGCCCGCCCCTCGAACGCGACCGACTCGCCGTACCTCGCCGGGGCGAGGACCAACCGGGCCGAGACCCGGGTGCCGATCTCGACCGAGCGGCGACCGTCGACTCGCGCCCCGAACACCCGCACCGGCACGCGAGCCCCGAGCGCCACGGTCCCCCCGCCGACGTCGAGCCGATCGACCGACATCGTCAGGACGTCGGCCCGTCCCTCGACCCGGTCGAGCAGGCGCCCCTCGAGGGTGACCGCGTGACCGACCGACGTCGTGAGCCCCGGCGGGTGGCGCCGATCGTCGCGCACCGCCGCCTGGCCCGTCAGCCCCGCGCACGTCCCCGCACTCAGGGCGACCACCAGCAGGACCTGCCCGGCCACGAGCACGCCCACCCGCGCGACGACCACCAGCCCGACCGCGACGACGCAGACGACGAGGGCGGCCGCGGCCACGACGGGCAAGAGCCCGGGCCGGGTCGAGCCGACCGCGAGCCCGACCCACGCCACGGCCACGGGCACCCCGAGCCGCAGGTCGAGCACGCGACCGGGCGTCACACCCGCACCCGGTCGCGCAGCTTCTCGAGCGTCTTTTGACCGATGCCCGGCACGCCGAGCAGGTCGTCGACGCTGCGGAAGCGCCCGTTCTCGTCACGCCAGGACAGGATCGCCGCCGCGGTCGCCGGGCCCACCCCGGGCAACGTCTGCAACGCCGCGTCGTCCGCGAGGTTCAGGTCGACCGCACCACCGCCGACCGCCGCCGCTCCCCCGGGCACCGGCCCGCCCGCCGCCGGCCCACCCGCCGTCGCACCACCACCGCCCGCCACCGCGTCGTCCACGGTCTCGCCCACGGCCGGCACCCGGAGCTGCTCGCCGTCGACGAGCACCCTCGCGAGGTTGACGGCCGCCTGGTCGGCCTCGGCCGTGAAGCCGCCGGCCGCGGCGACCACGTCGACCACGCGGGCGCCCTGCGGCAGTTCGTACAGGCCGGGTGCCGCCACCCGGCCGTGGACGTGCACGAAGACGACCGAGGCACCCCCGGGAGGCGCGGTGCCGGACCCTGCCCCGGCCTCGGCCCCGGTGCTCGGCTCGACGGTCACGATCTCGTCCGCCGCGCCTCCTCGGGTGGCGAACGCCGACACGGCGACGCTCACCGCCAACACGACGAAGAGCAGGACGACGACCGCGCCGAGCCCCACGCGCCACCGCGGACCACCCGGCTCGGACGGGTCGACGGCGGTGCGGAAGCTGACGGTCATGACCCGTCACGGTACGAGCGGGCGTCCGCCCGCGCGGACGACGACGGCCGCCCTGGGGAACCAGGACGGCCGTCGACGGGTGGGGACGAGACGCGCCCCCGGGCGGCTACTTCACCGCGATGTTCACCAGGCGCGGCGCCCGCACGATGACGTTGACGATCTGCTTGTCACCGATCGCGCGCTGCACGGCCGCGGACTCGCGGGCCATCGCCTCGAGCTCGTCGGAGCCGATCTTGGGCGACACCTCGAGCCGGTCGCGCACCTTGCCGTTGACCTGGACGACCGCGGTGACGCTCGTCTCGACGAGCAGGGTCGGATCGGCCTTCCGCCAGCCGTACGTGGCGAGGGCGCCTCCGTCGTAGCCGAGCTTCTCCCACATCTCTGAGGCGGTGTAGGGAGCGAAGAGCGACAGCCCCAGCGCGACGGTCTCGGTCGCCTCGCGCACGGCCGGGTCGGACGCGCCGGGCCCCGAGTCGATCGCCTTGCGGACGGCATTGGTGAGCTCCATCAGGCGCGCGACGACGACGTTGTACTTGAACGCCTCGCTGAGCCCCGGGGCCTCGGCGAGGAATCGATGCGTCACGCGGCGCAGGGCCTGGTCGCCGTCGGCCCACACCACGTCGCGCGAGCTGTCGACGTCGCTCGCCAGACGGAACGCCCGGGCCAGGAACTTGGCCGAGCCCGCGGGCGAGACGTCGGCCCAGTCGATGTCGTCCTCGGGCGGGCCGGCGAAGGCCATGGTCAGGCGGATGGCGTCGACGCCGTGCTTGTCGATCTCGTCGGAGAGGCTGACGACGTTGCCCTTGCTCTTGCTCATCTTCGCGCCGTCCTGCAGCACCATGCCCTGGTTCAGCAGCGCGCTGAAGGGCTCGGTGAAGTCGACGTGGCCGAGGTCGAAGAGCACCTTGGTGATGAAGCGCGCGTAGAGCAGGTGCAGGATGGCGTGCTCGACGCCTCCGACGTACTGGTCGACCGGGGCCCACTTGCTGGCCTGAGCAGGGTCGAAGGCGCGGTCGGCGTCGGTCGGGTCGAGGAAGCGCAAGAAGTACCACGAGCTGTCGACGAACGTGTCCATCGTGTCGGCGTCGCGGCGCGCCGGTGACCCGTCGCGCGGGTCGGGCACGTTCACCCAGTCCTCGGCGGCACCGAGCGGCGAGCTGCCCTTCGGCTTGAGGTCGAGCCCCTCGGTCGACGGCAGCCGGACCGGCAGCTCGTCGTAGGGCACCGGCACCTCGACGCCGTCGGCGCCGTGCACGATCGGGATGGGCGTGCCCCAGAAACGCTGGCGCGAGATCAGCCAGTCGCGCAGGCGGTACGTCTTGGCCGCCTTGCCGTCGCCGGAGGCCTCGAGCAGCTCGACGACGCGCTTGATGGCGTTCGACTTGCTGAGGCCGGTCAGGGCGCCCGAGTTCATCAGTCGGCCGTCGCCGGTCAGGGCCACGCCGGTCTCGCGGGGGTTCAGGTCGGGCAGGTCGTCGGGCAGGATCGCCTGGCCGTCCTCGTCGAGTTCGAGTTTCGGGATGACACCCGTGACGGGCGCGTTCGTGTCGACCACGACCCGCACCGGCAGGTCGTACTTGCGGGCGAAGTCGAGGTCGCGCTGGTCGTGCGCGGGCACGGCCATGACCGCGCCGTGGCCGTAGTCGGCCAGCACGTAGTCGGCGGCCCAGACCGGCATCGGGTCACCGGTGAGGGGGTTGACCGCGACCCGGCCGAGCGGCACGCCCGTCTTGGGGCGCTCGCTCGACTGACGCTCGATCTCGGTCGCCTTCTGCACGTCGACGAGGTACTCGGCGAAGGTCGCCTTGACGTCGTCGGTCGCGTCGGCCACGAGTTCGGCGGCGAGGTCGGAGTCGGGGGCGACGACCATGAACGTCGCGCCGTACAGGGTGTCGGGACGCGTGGTGAAGACCGTGACCTTCTCGTCACGGCCCTCGATCGTGAAGTGCACGTCGGCACCGATCGAGCGGCCGATCCAGTTGCGCTGCATGTTGAGCACCTTGGTCGGCCAGCGGCCCTCGAGCTGGTTGAGGTCGTCGAGCAGGCGGTCGGCGTAGTCGGTGATCTTGAAGTACCACTGCGTCAGCTTCTTCTTGACCACGACGGCACCCGACCGGTCGCTCGTGCCGTCGGGCAGCACCTGCTCGTTGGCGAGCACGGTCTGGTCGACCGGGTCCCAGTTGACCCAGCTGTCTTTCCGGTAGGCCAGGCCCTTCTTGTACATCTCGAGGAACAGCCACTGGTTCCACTTGTAGTACTCGGGGTCGCTCGTGTGCAGCACCCGGCTCCAGTCGAACGACGGGGCGTAGAGCTTCATGCTCTGCTTCTGCTGGGCGATGTTGGCGTAGGTCCACTCGCGGGGGTCGACGCCGCGCTTGATGGCCGCGTTCTCGGCGGGCAGCCCGAAGCTGTCCCAGCCGATCGGGTGCAGCACGTTGAAGCCCTGCTGGCGCCAGTACCGCGTCACCATGTCGCCGAGCGCGTACTGCTCGGCGTGACCCATGTGCAGGTCGCCCGAGGGGTACGGGAACATGTCGAGGATGTACTTGCGGGGGCGCTTGTCGTCGGGGTCGACGACGAACGGCTGCTCGGCGTCCCACCGGGCCTGCCACTTCTCTTGCAGGCGGGCGACGTCGTACTCGCGTTCGGGCACGCCGTCGTGGGGCGGGGTGGCCGAGGAGGCGTCGGTCGCGGTCGTGTCGTGCTCGTGTGCCACGGGGCTCTCATTCACTGCTGGCAGTCGGTGCGGTGGGTTCGGACCGCCCGCGCGAGGGCACGGCGACGTGCGCTGGGCTCGGCGATCCTCGCCAAGGCTACCGAACGGCGCGCGCCGTCACGACATGCGCACCGGGGCCCCGTCGGCGGCACGGACGCCGAGCACGGCGAGCAGGGCCGCCGCCTTGAGCTCGACCTCGTCGCGTTCGTCGACCGGTACCGACGAGATGGTGATGCCACCGCCCACGCCGACGCGCGCACCCGCCGGTCGCGCGGGCCGTCCCGCACCCGCCGCGCGGCCACCGTGCACCACGATCGAGCGGATGGTCATCGCGAGGCTCGCCGAGCCGTCCCGTCCGAGCCAGCCCGTCGCACCCGAGTACACGCCCCGGGGCGCCCCCTCGAGGTCGGCGAGCAGTTCGACGGCCCGACGTTTCGGCGCGCCGGTCATCGACCCGGCCGGGAAGGCCGCCTCGACGACGTCGGCCGCGGTGCGCCCCGCCCCCAGCCGGGCCCTGACCGTGCTGACGAGCTGGTGGACGTGCTCGTACGAGTGCACGGCGAGCAGCTCGGACACCTCGACCGTGCCGAGGCGGGCCACCCGGGCGAGGTCGTTGCGGACCAGGTCGACGATCATGACGTTCTCGGCGCGCTCCTTGTCGCTCTCGACGAGCTCGCGTGCGAGCACCGTGTCGTCGGCGCCCGACCCGCGGCGTCGCGTGCCCTTGATCGGCGACGACGACACCCGGCCGTCGGTCGTCACCTCGACGAACGACTCGGGCGACGCCCCGACGACGGCCACGCCGCCGATGCGCACGAACGAGGCGTGCGGAGCCGGCGAGGACCGACGGAGGCGCGCGAAGGTCTCGAGCGCGTCCACCGGCCCGTCGACGTCGACCGCCGTCGTCAGGCAGAGCTGGTACGCCTCGCCGTCCGCGATGGCTCGACGACACCCCTCGATCAGGTCGAGGTACTCGTCGGGTCGGTGCCGCCAGCGGACGGAGGGTGGGGCGGAGCCCACCGAGGAGGCGCGGGTCGACCCGGGCACCGGGGGCACGGGTGGCACGTCGGCCCAGGTCTCGGCGACCGAGAGGGGCCACGGGTCGCCGGCCCGCGCGACGACCTCGACCGAACGTGCGGCGTGGTCGAAGACCAGGGCGCGGTCGACGTCGAGCAGGGCGAGGTCGGCAGGGTCTCCGTCGGCGGCGACGGTCGAGGCGGTGGCCGCCGGGCGGTGCCCCTCGGTGTCGTCACGGTCCAGCAGTCGGCAGCCGAAGCCGTAGCCGAGCCAGCCGGCCCAGCCGAGCGGGTGGCTGTCGGGCTCGACGTCGGCCAGGTCGTCGCGCACCTCGTGCCAGAGCCGGTCGGCGCCACCGTCGCGGACGTCACCCGTCCGGGCCGGGCCCCACCCGACGACGGACCGGCCCCGGACGGCGTCCACCCCGGCGTCGCGCCAGACGACGTCGCCGGTCGCGGCCAGGTGCCGGACGACGGCCTCGGGGTCGCGCCACGGCAGGGAGGATCGGACGACCGCGGGGCGCATACCCTTGATCCTATGAGTGGAGCCCCGACCCGATGAGTGCCGAGCGGCCGGGAGGCGACGTGCTGCACGTCTGGCAGGGCGACGAGCTGACGACGAGCGGGGGCGGAGGGTCGGGCGAGGCCGACCCGCGCCTCCTGGTGGCCGATTCGTGGCTGGTGGACGAGGGCGCGGCGCTCGCGCTCGACGTGCACCGCGACCGGTTCGCCGGCTCGGTCGCCGAGGTGCCCGGGGGGCCCGACGTCGACGAGGTCTCGGCGTTCTGGACGGCGGCCGTCGCGATGATGCCCCGGACGGGTGCCTGGTTCCCGCGCGCCGAGCTCGTCACGGGCGACGGAGCCGACGCCGACGGTCAGGCACGGCTGCGGCTGCGGCTGCGCCTCCGGCCTGCTCCCCCGCGCCGCCGCTCGGTCGTCCTCGCGACGGCCGACCGTGACCCCCGCACGCAGCCCACGGTCAAGGGGCCCGACCTCGCAGCCCTCGGATCGCTCGTGGCCGACGCCCGGTCCCGAGGGGCCGACGAGGCGGTGCTGCTCTCGCCCGAGGGGCACGTCGTCGAGGGCGCCTGGAGCTCGATCGTCTGGTGGCGCGGCGACGCCCTGTGCCTGCCGGCGGACGACCTGCCCCGCCTGCCGGGCGTGACGGTCCGCAGCCTGACGACGCTGGCCGCCGTCCTCGGCGTCGACGTGCTGCACGACCACACCCGGCCGGACGAACTCGACGGGTTCGAGGTCTGGAGCCTCGGCGCACTGCACGGCATCCGCATCGTCACCGGCTGGGTCGACGGCCCGGCCCCGGCCGAGGAACCCGGGCGTCTCGCGCTCTGGCGCGGCCGACTCGACCGCCTGCGACGCCCGGTCGGCACCTGACCGCAGCCCGAGTACCGCAGCCGACGACGGCGGTCCGACGACCGCAGTCCGACGACCGCGAAGGTGTCGAGCCGTCAGGCGTCGTCGTCGAGGGCGACGTCGGGTCCGACCTCGACCTCGCTCAGCAGGCCCGCCTCGATGCGCACGCGACGCGTGACCAGCTCGGCAGGCACCTCCACGTGCGAGATCACGACGACCGTCGAGCCGTCGTCCCGGGCGGTGGAGAGGACGTCGCGCACGAGCCGTCGGGCGGTCTCGGGGTCGAGTCCGGCCGTGGGCTCGTCGAGCACGAGCACCGGGAACCCCCGCAGAAGGGCTCGGGCCAGCGAGATGCGCTGGGCCTGGCCACCCGAGACGAGGACTCCCCGTTCACCCACGGGTGCGTCGAGCCCGCCACGCTCGGCCGCCCAGCGACCCAGCCCGACGCGGTCCAGCACCGCGAGCAGGTCGTCGTCTGTGGCCGTGTCGCGGGCGAAGAGCAGGTTCTGACGCAGGGACTCGTCGAAGAGGTAGGGCGTCTGTTCGATCAGGCCGACCGCGGCCCGGACGGCGGCCGGGGCGAGGGTCGCCGTGTCGACTCCCCCGACCTCGTAGCGACCCGTGTGCTCGACGAACCGGGCCAGCACCGAGGCCAGCGTGGTCTTGCCCGCGCCGCTCGGCCCCTCGACCACGAGGCGGTCGCCCACGGCCACCTCGAGGTCGACGCCGCGGAGAGCGGGGCCGGCCGCCCCCGGCCACGTCGCCGAGACGCCGTGCAGACGCAGGGCGGGTGCCGGGGCCGACACGGCGGAGCCGCCCGCGCGGACAGGCTCCACGGGGCCCGGGTCCGCCCCTCCGACGGCCTCGTCGTCGACGACGCCGGCCGGCACCTCGACCGGCACGGCCGATTCGACGCGGTCACCGCTCGCCCGGACGCGACGCCAGGCCAGCACGGCCGTCGGGACGGCTCCGACGACCTCGAAGACGGCGAGGGGCACGAGGGCCACCAACGCGAAGGCCGGGCCGGTCAGCCCTCCCGAGGCGACGCCGGGCGCGACGACGGGGATCGTCGCGAGCACGGCGGCACCCGACAGCGCCGAGAGCACGGCGGCGACCACGCCCGCGGTCAGGGCACGACGCGAGGAGGCGCGGCGCAGGTCGTCGTCGAGTCCCGCGACCCGGCCGAGCTGGCGGTCCACCGCCTCGAACGCGGCGAGCACGTCGAGGTTCTGGACGAGATCGACGACGGCGGCCGAGAGCACCCCCCGCCGGTCGGCGAGGGTGCGCTCGCTGCGGCGGGCGAGCCGGTCGGCGGCGACGCAGCCGACGACGAACGCGACGACGAGGGCACCCGCCAGGACGACCGCCGCGGCCGGGGACACGAGGGCGACGCCGACGACCGCGACGACCGAGGTGAGGCCCGACACCACGAGCGGCTGCACGACCCGCAGGGGCAGGTCTTGAAGGGCGTCGACGTCCCCGACGACGCGCGCCAACAGGTCGCCGCGGTCGGTGCGGCCGAGGCCCGCCGGGGCCACGCGGATCAGGCGCCGGTAGAGCTCGGTGCGGACCACCGCCAGCTGGCGGAAGGCCGCGTCGTGGCTCGACAACCGTTCGAGGTAGCGGAAGACCGCCCGGGTCAGGGCGAAGGCGCGGACGCCGACCACGGCGAGCGAGAGGTAGAGGATCGGCGGCTGCTCGGCGGCCCGCGTGATCAGGTACGCCGACGCCGCGAGCAACGCCACCGCCGACAAGGCGCTGAGCGACCCGGAGACGATGCCGGGGGCGGCCCGACGCCCGGCGGGCTGGGCGGTGCGGAGCAACGAGCGGGTCACGAGAGGCCTCCGATCGGGACGACGACGTCGGCCGCGTCGCTCACGGCGCGGCGGTGCGTGACGACGACCACGGCGACACCCGTGGCCGCGATGCGGCGGAGGCCGTCGACGACCCGGGCCTCGGTGACGCGGTCAAGGGCCGACGAGGGCTCGTCGACCAGCAGGAGGCGCGCCCCGACCCGGTCGAGCCGGTACAGCGCCCGGGCCACCGACACCCGCTGCGCCTGGCCGCCGGACAACCCCTGGCCGCCGGCCCCGAGCACGAGCGCCGGGTCGAGGCCGGCCGCGCCGGCCAGGTCGAGGGCGCGCACGACGGCCTCGGTGTCGGGCTCACCCGCGTCTCCCAGAGCGACGTTCTCGGCGACGGTGCCGGACGACAGCATCGGCGACTGGCCCGACCAGGCGATCTCGTGGCGGGCGGGGGCACGGCCCGACGAGCGCCAGACCACCCGGCCCCCGCACCGTTCCAGACCCAGCACGACGTCGAGCAGGGTGGACTTCCCGGCCCCGCTCGGACCGACGACCGCGGTGACGCGACCCGTCTCGGCGACGAAGGAGGTCTCGGCCAGCCGCACCGCGCCTCCTCGGCTCACCGAGACCCGGTCGACGACGAGTGCGTCGGCCTCGACGGGGGGCTCGGCCCGATCGTCGACGGTCCTCGACCCGGCGGACCCGGTCGGCCCGGTCGGCGGGGGCGCGACGTCGCCCGACTCGTCGTCGAGCAGCTCGAAGACGTCCTCCGCCGCCGCGACCCCGTCGGCCGCGGCGTGGTAGTTGGCTCCGACCTGGCGCAGGGGCAGGTAGGCCTCGGGGGTGAGCAGCAGCACGAACAGCCCGGCGGTCAGACCCATCGATCCCTCGACGAGCCGGATGCCGATCGACACGGCGACGAGCGCGACCGACAACGACGCCGCGAGCTCGAGCACGAAGCCGCTGAGGAACGACACGCGCAGCACCGTGACCGTCTCGACGCGGTAGTCGTCGGTGAGCCGGCCGATCCGCTCGACCTGACGCCGTTCACGACCGAACGCCTTGAGGGTCGACGCCCCGCCCACGGCGTCGGCGAACGACGAGGCGAGGTGCGTCAGGCGGTCCCACTGCCGGTTCTGGGCGGCACGGGTCGTCCACCCGATCAGCACCATGAAGACGGGGATCAACGGCAGCGTCAGCACGACGATGAGGGCCGACAACCAGTCGTGCAGCGCCATGACGACGATCACCAGCGGTGTCGCCAGGGCCGTGAGCACCAGCTGGGGCAGGTAGCGGGCGAAGTACTCGTCGAGAGCGTCGAGGCCCGGGCCGACGAGGGTCGCGACGCGCGCCGAGGAGTGGCGGTCGACCCAGGCGCGCCCCCGGTCGGCGACCGCACGGACCACCCGGGACCGCAGCTGGCTCTTGACCTGCGCCGCGGCCCGCGCGGCCGTCACCTCGAGCGCCCACGCCACGAGCGACCGTGCCGCCACCGAGACGCCGAGCCCCAGCAGGGCGGTCGAGAGCCCGGAGGTGCTCCCCTCGACGACCCGGACCACGGCCGTCGTCGTGAACCAGGCCACGGCGACGATCGCGACCGTCTGCGCGAGGCCGAGCACGGCGCCGAGCCCGAGGAACACCCGGGCGGCGGAGGCGTAGCGCAGGAGGCGCGGATCGAGCGGCTTCACGGACGCCGGCTCAGTGCGCGGCCGGGATCGCCGCACGGGTGATCCGTTTGCGGAAGATCCAGTAGGTGAAGCCCTGGTAGCCGAGGATGAGCGGGACGAAGACGAGGGCGACCCAGCTCATGATCGTCAGGGTATAGGTGGAGCTCGAAGCGTTGGCGATCGTGAGGCTGTTCGCCGGGTCGTTGCTCGCCGGCATCACCCCCGGGAAGAGCGCCGCGAACAGGCTCGACACCGCCAGGGCGATCGTGACGGCCATGAGGCCGAAGGACCGCCCCTCACGCCCGCGGAGGTTCGCGACGAACGACGCGATCAGGGTGACGGCGGCCACGGCCGAGAGGGCGACCGACACGAGGGTCCCGTGCATCAGCGAGGTCAGGGCCAGGAAGGCCGCGGCGACGACGATCGTGACGACCCCGGCCCGGGTGGCGAGACGCCTGGCCCGACCACGGATCTCGCCCTCGGTCTTGAGCGTGACGAACACCACGCCGTGCGTGAAGAAGAGCAGCAGGGTCGTGAGGCCGCCCAGCAGGGCGTAGGGGTTCAGCAGGTCGAGCAGCGTCCCGGTGTAGTTGTGCCCCTCGTCGAGCGGCACGCCCTGGACGACGTTGGCGAAGACCAGCCCCCAGACGAACGCCGGCACGGCCGAGCCGACGACGATCATGAGGTCGAAGCGGCGCTTCCACGAGGACTCGGGACGCTGGTGGCGGTACTCGAACGAGACGCCCCGCGCGATCAGGGCCAGCAGGATGAGCAGCATCAGGAGGTAGAAGCCGCTGAACAATGTGGCGTACCACTCGGGGAAGGCCGCGAACAGGAACGCACCGGCGACGATGACCCAGGTCTCGTTGAGGTCCCAGACCGGGCCGATCGTGTTGATCAGCACGCGCCGGTCGGTGTCGTCACGGCCGAGGAAGGGCAGCGACATGCCGACCCCGAAGTCGAAGCCGTCGAGCACGAAGTATCCGACGAAGAAGAACCCGAGGATGACGAACCAGAGGGTGGGGAGGTCCATGGTCAGAGCCTTTCTCGCGTCGGTTCGATGGGGGTCGTGGACATCAGTAGACCGTCGCCTCGTGTCGGATCTCGCCCGACACGGGGTCGGGCTCGGGGGCGTCGGCCGGCCCCTTCTGGGCGGCCCTGACGATGAGCTTGAACTCGACGACCGCGAGCGTGCCGTAGATCAGCGTGAAGGCGACGAGCGAGATGAGCACCGTCAGGCCGGTGACCCCGGGCGAGACGCCGTCCTCGGTCTTGAGCAGCCCGAAGACGAGCCAGGGCTGCCGTCCCATCTCGGTGAAGACCCAGCCGACGATCATGGCGAGGAGGGGCATCGGGTAGCTGAAGACCGCGGCCCGCCACACCCACTTGTTCTGCGGCAGGCGCCCCTTGCGGGTGATCCAGAGGCCGACGAGCGAGACGAGGACGCTGACCATGCCGAGGCCCATCATCCAGCGGAAGGACCAGTAGGTGACCCAGATGATCGGGGTGTAGTCGCCCGGACCGTAGAGCTGCACGTACTGCGCCTGCAGATCGTTGATGCCCTCGACCGTGCCGTCGAACGTGTGCGTCGACAGGAACGACAGCAGGTACGGCACCCTGATGCTGAAGAGCTCGTGCACCCCGTCGGGCGTGCCCAGGGTGAAGATCGAGAACGAGGCGTCGGCACCGGTGCTGGTCTTGTACAGCGCTTCCGCGGCCGCCATCTTCATGGGCTGGGTCTCGACCATGGCGAGACCGAGCTGGTCGCCCGTGATGAAGGTGAGCGCGCCGGCGGCGACCATCGTCCAGAGACCGAACCGCAGGGCCGGCCGCATCGTCTCGAGGTGCTGGTTGCGCGACAGGTGCCAGGCGGCGACCGCGACGATGACCGCGGCCGAGACCATGAAGCAGGCGAAGATCGTGTGCGGGAACGCGGCGAGGGCCACCTTGTTGGTCAGGACCTCCCAGATGCTGGTGAGCTCGGCCCGGCCCTTCTCATCGTTGATGTCGTAGCCGACCGGATTCTGCATGAAGGCGTTCGCGGCGATGATGAAGTACGCCGAGAGGATGCTGCCGACGGTCGCGCCCCAGATGCTCAGCAGGTGCAGCTTCGGCGGCACCTTGTCCCAGCCGAAGATCCAGATGCCGATGAAGGTCGCCTCGAGGAAGAACGCGAGCAGGCCCTCGAGCGCGAGCGGGGCGCCGAACACGTCACCGACGAATCGCGAGTAGTCGGACCAGTTCATGCCGAACTGGAACTCCTGCACGATGCCGGTCACGACGCCCATGGCGAAGTTGATCAGGAAGATCTTGCCGAAGAACTGGGTCAGCTGCAGGTAGTGGACGCGGCCGGTGCGCACCCATGCCGTCTGGAACACCGCCACCGTGAACGCCATGCCGATCGTGAGGGGCACGAACAGGAAGTGGTAGATCGTGGTGAGCCCGAACTGCCAGCGGGACAACAGCAGCGGGTCGAGCAGCTCGTTCATCAGGATGTGCCTTCTCCCTCGGATGGTGGTGGTGGTGGTCGTGCGTCGCACCGTCGGGACGTGACGAGCATAGATCCGCAGATAGACGACACCTGTCGCTTACGGTACCCGGGCGCCGTGCACTCGCTGTGAATAGGCTCGGGCGGGTGAACGACGTGCTGACGACCCTGCTCGACACGGTGCAGTCCGTCGATCCCGTGCTGAGGACGGTCTTGGCCGGTGTCGCCATGGTGCTCGAGACGTCGGTTCTCCTCGGCCTCGTCGTGCCGGGCGACACGGTGGCGATCGTGTCGGCGACGGCGGTGGCGTCACCGTTCGAGTTCGGGGCACTCGTGGTCGCCCTCGTCCTGGGCGCCCTGGTGGGCGAGAGCGTCGGCTTCGCTCTCGGCCGGTTCTTCGGGCCGAGGATCCGGGCGAGTGCCCTCGGCCGACGCCTCGGCGAGGCGAACTGGGCCCGGGCCGAGAACTACCTCGCCCGACGGGGCGGCATCGCCGTCTTCGTGTCGAGGTTCCTGCCGGTGCTGCACTCGTTGATCCCGTTGACCGTGGGCACGAGCCCGATGCGCTACCGGACGTTCCTCACCTGGACGGCCCCCGCGTGCATCCTCTGGGCGCTCGCCTACGTCTCCGTCGGCGCGGCGGCCGCGGGCAGCTACCGAGAGCTCGCGGACGGCCTGCACCAGGCCGGCTACGTCTTCGTCGGCATCATCGCCGTGTTCGTCCTGCTCGTCGTCGTCGTGAAGAAGGTCCTGCACCGCCGCGAGGAACGCCACATGGCCCGGCCCGACGGGGACGCGGGCGACGACGCGCCCTGACCCGCGCCTCCTCGTGGTCGCTCCGCGGGCGGGGCCCCGGACGACGAAGGGCCCCGTTCCGCGCACGGAACGGGGCCCTCGACGGGGATGCCTAGCTGTCGAGCAGGCCCTTCTCGGTCAGGTAGTCCTTGGCGATGGTGGCCGAGGACTCCTTGTCGGTCTGGCTCTTCGAGTTGAGCTGCTGCAGGTCGGACGCGCTCAGGACCGCGTCGACGCTGTCGATGACGTCCTGTGCGTCGGAGTCGACCTTGTCGGACACGATCGGGACCACGTTCTGCGGCAGGATCATGTTCTCGGGGTCCTCGAGGGTGACGAGGTCGTTCTCGGTGATCAACGGGCTGGCCGTGTAGATGTCGGCCAGTTGGACGCTGCCGTCGGTGAGGGCCTTGACCGTCAGCGGGCCACCGCCGTCGTCGATGGGGGTCGAGGTGACGTCGACGCCGTAGATGCTCTTCAGGCCGGGAGGGCCGTAGGGGCGTTCGGCGTTCTCGGGCGGAGCACCCAACGTGAGCGTGCCCGAGTAGTTCTTCAGGTCGGCCAGGCTCGTGATGTCGTTCTCCTCGGAGAACTCCTTCGTCACGTTGTAGCTGTCCTGGTCGGACGCCGCAGCGGCCTTCAACGCGGTCAGACCGTCGGGCAGGGCGGCGGCGAGGGCCGTCTCGACCTCTTCGGGCGACTTCGCGGTCTCTTCTTTGTCGTAGTACTGCAGCAGGTTGCCGGTGTACTCGGGGAAGACGTCGATCTTGCCCGACTCGAGCTCGGGCAGGTAGACCTCGCGCTGACCGATCTGGTACTGACGGTCGACCTTGTAGCCCTTGGCCTCGAGCGCCTGGGCGTAGAGCTCGGCGATGATCTCGTTCGAGTAGTACTGCTGCGATCCGATGACGAGCGTGTCGCCGTCGCCCGACGCGGACGAGTCGCCGGAGCTCAGCGGGTCGCTCGACGCGCACCCTGCCAGGGCCACCATGGCCCCGATCGCGACTGCGCCGAGAACGGTGAGCCGGCCCTTCTTGTTCGCTGTGATCACTGTGTGCCTTTCGTGAGGGGTGTTGCCGTGACCGCCCCGGGCCGGGCGGCCTTGGAGCGGGTGTCGGAGGGGCGTCCGGCCGTGACCCCGGCGGGGACGACGAGACGCTGGACGATCGAGAAGAGGATCTCGAGGACGACCGCGAGGGCGATGACGACGATCGAGCCGGCCAGCATCTGGGTGTAGTCGTTCGATCGCAGGCCGCGGAAGATGTAGGTGCCGAGGCCCCCGGCCCCGACCACCGTGGCGATGGTCGCCGTGGCCACGACCTGCAGCGTGGCCGAACGGATGCCACCGATCAGGAGGGGCAGCCCGAGGGGCACTTCGACCTTGGTGACGATCTGCCACTCGGTCATGCCGACCGCCCGGGCGGCGTCGATGGTCTTGCGATCCACGGCTTCGAAGCCCGAATAGGCACCGGCCAGGACCGAGGGGATCGCCAGGACGACGAACGCGATCATCGGCGCGGTGATGCCGATCCCCACGAGGAGCGCCAGGAGGAAGACCAACCCGACGGTCGGCAACGCCCGGGCGCCACCGGTCAGGGCGACGGCCAGGGTTCGGCCACGACCCGTGTGCCCGATGAGGTAACCAGCCGGGACTGCGAGGACCGAAGCGATCACCACGGCGACGATCGTGTACCAGAGATGCTCGCCCAACCTGGTCGGGACCCCGTCGGCACCGGAGAGGTGGGCAGGATCGGCGAGCCAGGCGAATGCGTCGAGAAAGAGGTTCACGGTGCCACGACCTTCTGGCGGGCCACGGTGGGCGTGCCCGTCCGTGTCGCGGACCGACCCCTCGTCCAGGGCATGAGAGCGCGTCCGAGCAGCACCAGCAGCCCATCGAGGACCAGGGCCATGACGATCGTGAGGACGATCCCGGCCACGATCTCGGCCATGATGTCGCGCTGCAGGCCGTCGTTGAAGAGCAGCCCGAGTCCGTTGATGCCGAGGATGCCGCCCACGGTCGCGAGGCTGATGGTACTGACCAGGACGACCCGGAGACCGGCGAGCAGCACCGGACCGGCCAGGGGGATCTCGACGCGCCAGAAGCGCTGCCACCCGGAGTATCCGACCGCCGTCGCGGACTGTCTGACGTCAGCTTCGACCGACTGGAGACCGTCGGCGACGGACCGGACCATGAGGGCGATGCCGTAGAGCGTGAGTCCGATGATGAGGTTCGTGTTGCTTCGGATGCTGTAGCCGATCAGACCGGGGAGCACGACGAGTAGCGCGAAAGACGGCACGGCGTAGAACAACCCGGCCACCGCCAGGACGACTCCACGAAGACGGGTGAAGCGATTGGCCGCCCAGCCGATCGGCAGCGAGATGACGAACGCCAGGATGACCGGCGGCACGCTCAGACCCAGGTGCACGATCGTCTTGTCGAGGATGTAGTCGCTGTTGGACCAGATCCAGTTCACGACGTCCGCCCACCTCGGACCGGTTCGGTCAGCACCCCGGCGGTGCGTCCGTCGCCGTCGACCACCACCTGACCGGTCGGGGTCTGTTCGACGTGCAGGGCGCGCTTGCCCCGGTTGGCCCCGATGAACTCGGCGACGAAGTCGGTCGCGGGCGCCGAGAGGATCTCGGCGGGACTGCCCTGCTGGGCGATCTGGCCACCCTTCTCGAGGATGACGACCTGGTCGCCCAGATAGAAGGCCTCGTCGATGTCGTGCGTGACGAAGACGACGGTCTTGTCGAGTTCGCGCTGCAACCGGATGAGCTCTTGCTGCAGGTCGGACCGGACGAGCGGGTCGACGGCACCGAAGGGCTCGTCCATGAGCAGGATGTTCGGGTCGACGGCGAGGCCGCGGGCGACACCGACGCGCTGTTGCTGCCCGCCGGACAGCTGGCTCGGGTAGCGCTGGGCCAGGTCGCGGTCGAGCCCGACCGTGTCCATCAGCTCGAGAGCTCGGTCGCGGGCGACCTTCTTGGACGTGCCCGTGAGGACGGGGACGGTGGCGATGTTGTCGACGACCTTGCGGTGCGGCAGCAGTCCGGAGTTCTGCATGACGTAGCCGATGCTGCGGCGGAGGCCGACGGGCTCGAGGTCGCCGATCGACTTGCCGTCGATCTCGATGACGCCGGACGTCGGGTCGACCATGCGGTTGATCATCCGCAGGATCGTCGTCTTGCCGCACCCGCTCGACCCGACGAAGACCGTGGTCTTGCGGGACGGGATCACGAGGCTGAAGTCGTCGACCGCCAGGGTGCCGTCGGGGTACTGCTTCGTCACGGAGCGGAACTCGATCATGGGTGGCTCATTCCTCGTGGGCAGCACGAATCGACACTTGCCAGGGCGTTCACCCAACCACAGATCTCGACGATGTGTCAGCGACCCCGCCAGGGCCCGTGACACCCGCCGTCACGCGGCCCGCGGAGTCAGCGCGCGTCGACGAGGGGCTCGAGGTAGCCCGCCAGCACGATGCGGCACTGGCCGACGAAGCGGTCGTCGCCTTCGGCGTCGTCGATGAAGGCACGCGCCAGCAGGGCGTTCGCGATCTCGACGGCCACCTGGAGGCCCAGTTCGAGTTCGTCGGTGCGCGTGACCGCACAGTGGTCGACGAAGACGGCGAGCAACTGCTCGGCCA
Organism: Frigoribacterium sp. CFBP 8751; assembly: GCF_014841545.1. Lineage (NCBI taxonomy): Bacteria > Bacillati > Actinomycetota > Actinomycetes > Micrococcales > Microbacteriaceae > Frigoribacterium > Frigoribacterium sp. CFBP 8751. The sequence goes on along the minus strand of NZ_JACYUB010000002.1, from coordinate 621,738 downwards.
GCGGACTCGTGTACTGGCGCGTCTCGGGCGTGCGCACGTCGGGGGCGTCGGCGAAGCGGATGGACCGGAAACCGGGCTCGCTGCGGTACATCTCGGCCTTGGCGTCGACGAAGAGGTCGACGGCACGACGCCAGTCGGTGACGGCGTCGTCGGACACGGCCTCGCCGACCCGGACGGTCAGACGCTGGACGGAACGCAGGGCGAGGGCGTCGACGACCGCGATGCGGTCGGGGAAGTAGCGGTAGACCGTGCCGATCGAGGCACCTGCCCGCTCGGCGACCATGGCCGTGGTCAGACGCTCGTAGCCGATCTCGTCGATGATGGCCGCGGCCGCGTCGAGCAGCCCGGTGAGCCGCGCGGAACTGCGAGCCTGGACGGGCTCGTTCCTGAGCAGCGGTGAACCCCCGGGCAATGCGTCATTGACGTCGGTGACGAGCAACGTTTCTCCGTTTCGTGGCGATGCCTCGACGGGGTCGGGCACGGTGCGATGACGTCGGAAGGGGACCGAGGTGTCGGTCACCGGATGTCGGCGGCTGCCACCAGAATGGATCGCATGTGCGGACGATTCGTGATGGCACGCGCCTCGAGCGACCTGGTGGCCCTGTTCGACGTCGATGTATCAGGAGACACTCTCCCAGAGCCTTCCTGGAATATCGCTCCGACTCGGCCGGTGAGTCTCCTCGTCGACGCGGCACCTCGAGGTGACGACGCCGGTGGCCCGCCGGTCCGACGCCTCGCGTCGGCCCGCTGGGGTCTCGTGCCCGGTGGCTCGGCGGGCCCCGACTCCGGTCCCCCGCTGTTCAACGCACGATCCGAGTCGGCCGCCGAGAAACCCTCGTTCCGCGACGCCGTGGTCTCGCGCCGTGGCCTGGTCCCGGCCACGGGCTGGTACGAGTGGCAGACCCTGCCCGACGGCTCGAAGCGCCCCGTCCTCGTGCGGCTGCCCGATGACGAGGTGGTCCTCTTCGGTGCGCTCTACGAGTGGTGGCGCGACCCGTCGGCCGAGGTCGGCGCCCCGTCTCGGTGGCTGCTGTCGACGACCGTGCTGACCCGCGCCTCCTCGGGTCCGGTGTCCGAGGTGCACGACCGCATGCCGGTGCTCGTCGGCACCGACGTCATGGACGACTGGCTCGACCCCGAGACCGAGGGCGACGACGACCTGGTGCAGGGCATCGCGGGCCTCAGCGACGAGATCGCCGAGCGCCTGCTGCACCACGAGGTCGGCCCCGAGGTCGGTTCGTCGTCGGTCGACCACCCCGGTCTGCTCGCTCCCGTCGACTGACCCGCCCGTTCGACGACCCGTCGTGCGAGACTGAGCGGATGCCCGACACCCGCAAGGCACCGCCCGCCGCCGTCGAGCCCTTCCTGCACCGAGCGGCCCGCATCGAGAACTCGGTCCACCGCTTCCGTGAGAAGCGGGCTCGGCGTCGAGGACTCCTCCCCACGGTCGTGCCGTACACCGGCTACGGCGCTCCGGGATGGGCCCGGGTGCTGTCGCGCGTCCTGCTCACCCGCACGGGCACGCTGTCGGGCGTCGACCGCCTCAACGTCCGGGGGTGGCGCAGCTTCACGAGCGTGCCCGTCGAGAAGGCCCTGGTCGAGATCTCGCTCGGCGGTCGCGTCCAGCGCGTCCAGGCCGACCGCGGCGGCGTGCTCGACGCTCGCATCGCCGTCGACCTCGAACCCGGCTGGCACGTCGCGACCCTCACCACCGAGGGGTCGGTGCCGGTCGAGGCGCCGATCTTCGTCATCGATCCGGAGGCGCGGTTCGGCATCGTCTCGGACATCGACGACACCGTGATGGTCACCTCGTTGCCCCGGCCCCTGCTCGCCGCCTGGAACACCTTCGTCCTGAACGAGCACGCCCGGCGTCCCGTGCCCGGCATGGCCGTGCTCTACGAACGCCTGAACGCGGCGAACCCCGGGTGCCCCGTCATCTACCTGTCGACGGGGGCCTGGAACGTGGCGCCGACGTTGTCCCGCTTCCTGTCCCGCAACCTGTACCCGAGCGGCGCGCTGCTGCTGACCGACTGGGGCCCCACCCACGACCGGATCTTCCGCAGCGGACGCCAGCACAAACAGGAGTCCCTGCGCCGTCTCGCCGACGAGTTCCCCGAGCTCAAGTGGCTGCTCGTCGGCGACGACGGGCAGCACGACGAAGAGCTGTACGGGACGTTCCTGCACGACCACCCCGAGAACGTCGCCGCCGTGGCCATCCGCCAGCTGTCGCCCAGCGAGGCCGTGCTGGCCGGAGGCCGGTCGCGGTCGGAGCACGCCGAGGGCAGCGACGTGGTCTGGGTGTCGGCACCCGACGGCGCCGGCCTGTGGGAGCAACTCCTCGACAACGGCGTGATCGACTGACCCCGGCCATTCGTGATGTTCTCGGAATAGTGGGATAGTCCTGTCTTCTGGGTGGAGATCGCTGTTATCGTGGTTCATCCCGTGATTGGAGCATCGCGTTCGACGACGATCAGACACCCTCCGCGAGCGCGCCCCCGCTCGTCTCGACCGACGAGCGTGAACGCCAGGTCGGCGAACAGGTCCGTCGCCTGAGGCTCGACCAGGGGCTCGATCAGCTCGAGCTCGCTCGACGGGCCGACCTGTCACCCAGCACGGTGCAATCACTCGAGGCCGGGCGGGGCAGCACCCTGCGCTCGCTCGTCCGCGTCCTGCGGGCACTGGGTGCCGACGACGCCCTCGGGAACATCGCCCCGGCGAGCGCCGTCAGCCCGCTCGACGTGCTGAGGTCGTCGGGCGACGAGCCGCGACGTCGGGTGTACCGCCCACGAGGCGCACGATCGTCGGGCGGCGGCTCGTGAGCTGGGTCCCCGTCCGGGCGGTCGAGGTGACGGCATGGGGCCTGCGGGTGGGGGCCGTGGCGCTCGACCCGGGGCTCGGGGCGTACGTCTTCGAGTACTACCCGGACTGGGTGGCTCGAGGCATCGAGCTGGCGCCGCTGACGATGCCGGTCCGCACGCGGCGGCATGTCTTCCCGCAGCTGCCCGAGGCGACCTTCCACCGGCTTCCTGCCGTGCTGGCGGACGCGATGCCGGACGACTTCGGCAACGCGGTGATCGACGCCTGGTTGGTGCGGCAGGGGGTGTCGCGGCAGCAGGTGAGCCCCCTGGACCGATTGGCGTACATGGCGGACCGGGCCATGGGGGCGTTGGAGTTCCGGCCGTCGAGGGGACCGCGTCAACGGACGACGAGTGCGCTCGAGTTGAGCGCGCTGGTCGAGGGGGCACGCAGCGTGCTGGACGCCAGCTTCAGTGACGACCACGGGACCGAGTCGGCCATCCGGTCCTTGATCCAGGTGGGGACGTCGGCGGGTGGGGCGCGGGCGAAGGCGGTGGTCGCGTGGAACCGTGGGACGGGTGAGATCCGGTCGGGTCAGCTCGCGGCGCCGGACGGGTTCGAGCACTGGTTGATCAAGTTGGACGGGTTGGGCCCGGACTCCGAGTTGGGGTCGGGCGGCCTCGCCGGTCGGGTCGAGTACGCGTACTCGCTGATGGCGGGGGCGGCGGGGATCGACATGGCCGAGTGCCGGCTGCTCGACGAGAACGGGCGTTCGCACTTCATGACGCGTCGGTTCGACCGTCGGGTCGAGGGCAAGGCGCACGTCCTGACGCTGTGCGGGGCGGCCCATCTCGACTTCCGGCAGCGGCAGGCGCACGACTACGGGCAGCTGTTCGACGTGGTGCGTCGCCTGGGACTGGGCGACGAGGCGATGGCGCAGGCGTTCCGCCGGATGGTCTTCAACGTGCTGGCGGCCAACAACGACGACCACACGAAGAACTCGTCGTTCCTGTTGGCGGGGCCCGAGGCGTCGTGGGGACTGTCGCCCGCGTACGACGTGACGTTCGCGCACAACCCGACCGGGCGGTGGACGTACCAGCACCTCATGGGGGTGGACGGCGTCTACCGCGACGTCTCGCGGGCCGACGTGATGCGCCTGGCCGATCGCTTCCTGGTGCGGGACGCGTCGGGCATCGTCGACGAGGTGCGTGACGCGGTGCGGAGGTGGCGGTCGTTCGCGGACGAGGCGGGACTGCCCCGTGAGGCCGTCACCCACGTCGAGGAGGCGCTGCCCGGCTGGTGAGGCCGCGTGCGACCCCAGCACCTCGGCTTCCGCCCACAGAGGGGGTGGCCGATGTCGGTGGGGGTTCGTAGACTCCGTTCGAACACACATTCGAACGAGAGGTCGGCAGATGAGGGTGGACGAGAAGGTCCCGGTCGAGACGACCGCCGACGGGGCGCCCCTGCGCTTCGAGTGGCGGGGGGTCGTGTACGGCGTCGTCAGCTCGCCCGAGCTCTGGGTCACGCGCACCGACTGGTGGCGGTCGGCGACCCGGGCGCCGCGCGGGGCGAGCGCCCACCTGCTCGAGATGACGGTCTGGCGGGTCGACGCGGTGCCGCTGACCGACGGCGCCCACCGGGTGGACGGCACCTTCGACCTGGCGCTCGACGGCCGGGGCGACTCGTGGTTGCTGCTCGGGGTGTTCGACGACCGGGTCGAGCAACAGCTCTTCGCCTGACCCCTGGGCGTCCGTCGGACGACGACGGCAGTGAGCCGTGTGACGTCGGGAATTCCCCCCGTGCCACACTCGTTGCAGCACCAGGCGCCCCGCGCCTCGGGGACGCCGTGGTCCCGCACCACCCGCCTCCCCGACCGAAGAGAGCCTCTCGATGAATCCGTTGCTGTGGTTGTTCGACGCCCAGTTGCACATCGGCGACCAGACGATCCTCTGGCGCGAGGTGGTGGGCAACGTCTTCGGTCTGCTCAGCGCCCTCGGCGGCATGCGACGCAAGGTCTGGGCCTGGCCGATCGGCATCGTGGGCAACGCGCTGCTGTTCACCGTCTTCCTCGGCGCGGTGTTCGACACCCCGAACCCGGTGAACCTGCTCGGGCAGGCCGCACGCCAGGTGATGTTCATCGTCGTGTCGATCTACGGCTGGTACCGCTGGAAGCACGCCGGCGACACCGGCGGAGTGGCCGTCGAGCCCCGCTGGGCGGGGTGGAAGAACCGGGTGCTGATCGTCGTCGGCCTGGTCGGCGGCACCGCCGTGCTGACTCCCGTCTTCCGCCTGCTGGGGTCGTACGAACCCGTCTGGGCCGACGCCTGGATCTTCACCGGGTCGCTCCTCGCCACCTACGGCATGGCCAAGGGCTGGGTCGAGTTCTGGCTGATCTGGGTCGCGGTCGACCTCGTCGGCACTCCCCTGCTGTTCAGCGCCGGCTACTACGCCTCGGCGTTCATGTACGTCTTCTACGGCGCGTTCACCCTCGCGGGGTTCGTCGTCTGGGCTCGCACCCGGCGACAGAAGCCCAAGGTCGAGACGCTCTGGCCCGATCCGACGCTGCAACGCTGACGCCGGCAACGCCGACCCCGACCGAGGCCGCACTGGTTTGATGAGCGCATGCCCCTGCCCATCGAGAACTACGCGCTGATCGGCGACCTGCACACCGGAGGCCTCGTCGGCTCCGACGGCAGCATCGACTGGCTCTGCCTCCCCCGCTTCGACTCCGCGTCGACCTTCGGTGCCCTGCTCGGCGACCACGACGCCGGACGGTGGCTCGTGGCCCCCTCCGACGCCGCCGCCACCTCGACCCGGCGATACGTCGACGACACCTTCGTGCTCGTCACCCGCTGGACGACGCCCACCGGCGTGGTCGAGGTCATCGACCTCATGCCCTACGGCGATCGGCGGGCCGACGTCGCCCGCCGGGTGACCGGGGTCTCGGGCACCGTCTCGATGCACGTCGACCTCGCGATTCGGTTCGGCTACGGGACGGCCCTCCCCTGGGTCCGTCAGATCCCCGAGGGCGACGAGACGGCACTCGTCGCCACGGCCGGGCCCGACGCCGTCGTGGTCCGCGGCCCCCGACTGACGGCCACCGACCACACGCACGAGGCGACGTTCGACGTATCCCCCGGCGAGACGGTCGACCTCAGCCTCACCTGGTACCCGTCCCATCGCGAACCGCCGGCGCCCCTCGACGTGCCGGCCGGCATCGACGAGACCGTCGCCTGGTGGCAGGAGTGGGCCTCACGCTGCTCGGCCCCCGAGGCCTACGGCCCCGAGGTGCACCGGTCGCTCCTGATCCTCCGAGCCCTCACCAACGAGGACACCGGCGGCATCGTCGCCGCGGCGACCACGAGCCTGCCCGAACAGTTCGGCGGCTCGCGCAACTGGGACTACCGCTACGTGTGGCTGCGTGACGCGTCGATGACGCTGCAGGCACTCATCCTGCACGGCTACGCCGAGGAGGCCGACCGTTGGCGCGGCTGGCTGCTGCGTGCCATCGCCGGCGACCCCGCCGACGTGCAGATCATGTACGGCCTGGCCGGCGAGCGGTACCTGCACGAGAGCGAGCTCGGGCATCTGCCCGGTTACGACGGGGCCTCACCGGTGCGCATCGGGAACGCCGCGTACCAGCAGTACCAGGGCGACATCTTCGGCGAGGTGATGGTGGCCCTGCACGAAGCCCGCCTGCTCGGCGTCGAGGAGAGCGAGTACTCGTGGCCCCTGCAGCGTGCCCTCATGCAGTACGTCGAGGACAACTGGGCCCGGCCCGACAACGGCATCTGGGAGATCCGCGGCGAGTTGCAGCACTTCACCCACTCGAGGGTGATGATCTGGGCCGCTCTCGACCGGGCCATCAAGGGCATCGAGCAGTTCGGCCTCGACGGCCCCGTGGACCGGTGGCGCCGACTGCGTGACGAGGTGCGCACCGAGATCGAGACACGAGGCTGGAACGCCGACCGCGCCTCCTTCACCCAGCACTACGGCACGACCGAGGTCGACGCGTCCCTGCTGCAGCTGCCGCAGGTCGGCTTCGTCGCCGCCGACGACCCCCGGATGCTCGGCACCGTCGCCGCCATCGAGCACGACCTGCTGCAGGACGGTCTGCTCAGGCGTTACCGCACCGAGAGCGGCATCGACGGCCTGGACGGGGCGGAGAACCCGTTCTTGACCTGTTCGTTCTGGCTGGCCGAGCAGTACGCCGCCTCGGGGCGCGTCGACGACGCCGTCACCCTGATGGACCGGCTGGTCGGCTACTGCAACGACGTCGGGATGCTCTCCGAGGAGATCGAGGTCGCGACGGGACGCCACGTCGGCAACACCCCGCAGGCGCTGTCGCACCTGGCGCTGGTGCGCGCGGCGGACGCGATCGGGAAGGCGCACGACCGCGGGTGACCCGACCCGCGCCTCCTCGGCTGCCGGACGCGACGACGGCCGCCCTGCTCGCGAGAGCGGGGCGGCCGTCGAGGTCTGCCGGTCAGGAGTGGGCGACCAGGATCAGGCGGGCCAGTCCGACGGGCCGGTCGACCCGGCGGCGTAGGTGTCGAGCGGCACCTGGTCGGCCTTCCAGGCCTCGATCACGGGGGCGACGATCGCCCAGCAGCGCTCGGCCACGTCGCCACGGATCGACAGGGTCGGGTCGTCGTGGAAGATGCCGCTGAGCACCTCGCCGTAGGGCGTGAGCTCGGGCTTGCCCAGGGTGACCGACATCGTCGACTTCTCGAGGTCGAAGGGGTTGCCCGAGCCGTTGGTGGTGACGCCGAGCTCCATCGTCTCGGGGCTGATCTCGATGCGCAGCGTGTCGGGCGTCGAGGAGCCGTTGAGACCCTCCGGCAGCGCGGGGACCGGCTTGAAGGTGATGAGCACCTCTTTGCGGATCTTCGTCATGCCCTTGCCCGAACGCAGGATGAACGGGACGCCGGCCCAGCGACGGGTCTTGACCTCGAACTCGACCTCGGCGAGGGTCTCGGTCTGGCGCTCGTCGTCGACGCCGTCCTCGTCGGCGTAGGCGGGGACGTCCTTGCCGTCGATCGTGCCGGCCGCGTACTGGGCGCGACGGCTCGAGGCGACCGGGTCGGCGTCCTTGACCCAGGTCGCGCGCAGGACGCGGGCGATCTCGCTGCGCAGCTCGACCGAGTCGATGCTCGACGGAGCGTCCATCGCGATGACGGCGAGCACCTGCAGCAGGTGGCTCTGGATCATGTCGATCAGCGCGCCGGCCTTGTCGTAGTACTGGGCGCGACCCTCGAGGCCGAGGACCTCGTCGTAGAAGATCTCGACCTTCTCGATGTTCTCGCTGTTCCAGACCGGCTCGAAGAGGCGGTTGGCGAAGCGCAGGCCGATCATGTTGAGGACCGTCGCGCGACCGAGGAAGTGGTCGGTGCGGTGGATGCGCTCTTCGGGGACGATCTTGAGCAACTCGGCGTTGAGCTCGCGAGCGCTCTCTTCGTCGGAGCCGAACGGCTTCTCGAGGGCGAGGCGCAGGCCGTCGGGCAGGTCGATCTCGGCGAGCGCCTGGATCACCTTGGTGCTGATGGCGGGCGGCAGGGCGAAGTACATCACCGGGGTGCCCTCGCTGGCCTCGAACAGGGCCTTCAGGTGCTCGACCGTGGTCGGGTCGCCCTGGATGTAGCGGCTGGACGCCAGCGTCTTCTTGGCGAGGTCGCTGCCGGCGTCGCCGTTGAAGGCGGTCTTGACGACGTCGTCCCATTCTTCGGGGCTGCGCTCGCTGCGGCCGGTGCCGATGAGCTGGACGTCGACGCCGCGGTCGCTCTTGAGCAGGCTCGCGAGGCCGGGGAGCAGCAGACGCTCGGTGAGGTCTCCGCTGGCTCCGAGGATGATGAGGGTGGTGGTGTCTGTCACAGTGCAGCTTTCATGGGAGGGCGACGATCGTGTCGTCGCTGGTCGATCAGGCGGCGGGGGTTCTCGGGGCCACGGGTGTCAACGCACAGGGGGGACGGGCATTCCCGTCGACCGCCCCGGCCGCGGAGGGCACGGGTCGCGTCTCGGCGCCGGTGCCCGGTCAACCGTACTGCTCCCCGGGGGTGAGCGCCGTATCGGGGTCAGCGGGCAGGGTCGGCGTCGCCGTCCTGGACGGTGTCGTGCGGGGCGGTGTCGCGGGGCGCGCTGTCGTCGTCGACCGGCCCCGTGCTGTCGGTGCCGCCCACCTGGCCGCCGGTGCCGTCGTCGTCGGCCGTGCGCGCCTCCTCGGCGGCGTCGTCCTCGGGGCGGGGCGCGGTGGTGTCGTCGGGGTCGAGCGCGGCGATGATGCGCCCGAGCGAGACGGCGATCGAGACGCCGCCGCTCGTGTCCGTGGTCGGGCGGTCGCGGTGGCGGTCGACGGCGTCCCAGAGGTCGGCGACGCGTCGCCGGGCGTCGGTGAACGCGTCGACGTCCTCGGCCCCGTGGCGCCGGATGACGGTGGCGACGCCGTGCACGGCGTGGGCGACGTCGGGCGCGAGGTCGTCGGGCATGCCGATCTGGCGGCCGATCCGGCGACCGAGGATGCCCGAGACCTCGGCGACGTCCTGGAGGTGGAACGAGACGCGCTCGTACGTGGCGAGATCCGCGTACTCCTGGCCGAGGTCACGGCGGCGGAGCAACCACCGCGGGTTCATGCGACGGGACTCGTCCGCGTACGCGACGGTGTCCCGGACGCGGCGGAGGGTGCTCGGCAGGACGCCCACGCGACGCTCCCATTCGTCGTCCTCGAGGGGCCAAGGGGTCTCGAACACGCCGGCCACCTCGTCGGCCCGGTCGGCGAGCGAGTCCTTCACCCGGAGGAGGCGCTCCTCGGCGCGCGAGGCGTAGAGCGGCGGCACGAGCACCAGGTTGACCACGACGCCGACGACGACGCCGACCCCGATCTGCACGATGTAGCCGAGCGAGTAGGCCTCGGCGTTCGCGCCGCCGAGCAGCAGGACGAAGAGCCCGGCCGTGAGCACCCAGTCGCGACCCGCGCCGAGCCAGCGGATGCCCGCCACGAGCACGCCGACCCCGACGACGAGCGCCACCGCCAACACGCCGGGCTGACCGTCCTGCAGCGAGAAGACCGCCGTGGCGAGGGCGATACCCACGATCACGCCGACCAGCACCTGGAACCCCTGACGCAGCGAGCTCTTGATGGTCGGGTACATCGCGATCACGGCCCCGAGCGGCGCGTAGTACGGGTAGTCGGCCGCGACGCCGGGCACCTGCGGCGCGATCCAGTAGGCGAGGGCCGCGGCGAGCGCGGTCTTCACGGCGAGGAGGAGGCGCGGTTGGGCCAGCAGGACGCGGGTCCAGTGGGTCGCGGTGTGGGCGTCGCGACGCAGGGCGGCCCGTCGATCGGTCGGGGTGGCCCGTCGATCGGTCGGGGTGGGGCGTCGATCGGGCATGCCCCGATGATGACAGGCCGCAGGAGGGACGGACCAGGGGGGGTGCGACGCTCGATCGGAGCGACGTACACTGGTCGAACACCTGTTCGAACGACCCGGCCGGGGGTTCTGCAGCCCGAGGTACCGACCATGAGCTTCACCCACCTGCGCGTCGCGTCGGCGTTCAGTGCCCACCACGGCACGGCGCACCCGAAGGCGCTCGTCGACGCCGCCGTCGCGGCGGGTGCCGACGCGGCGGCGATCACCGACCGGGACGGGCTGTACGGGGCGATCCGTCACGTCGGGGCCTGCCGGACGGCGGGCGTCGACCCGATCGTCGGGGTCGAGCTGGGCTGCCGGGACGACCGTGAGGGGTTCGTGGGCGGCGTGGATCTCGACGGAGGCGGTGGCGGGGCCGGCGGGGTGGACCGCATCGTGGTGCTGGCGCACGGGGCGCGGGGCGGCGGGCCGGCGAAGGCGGGGTGGGCGGCGCTGTGCCGGCTGATCAGCGCGTCGCACGGTCGAGCCACCCGGCGCGCCAGCGGCAGCGCCAACAGCGTGGCGACCATCGCCCGGTCCCGGGTGCGGGGCTTCGTCCAGGGCGAGACCGAGCCGGCGGCGACCGTGCTGCTGGGGCCCGACTCCGACGTGGGTCGGCTGGTCCAGGCGGGGCGACACGGCGAGGCCGCTGCGTCACTCGCCGACTGGGCGGCGACGCTGCCGGGCGGCGTGGTGGTCGAGGTGGTCTGCCATCTGACCGAGCCGGGCGAGAGCCGCAGCATCCGGCACGCGGCACGCATGCTCGAGCTCGCGGACCACGTCGGGGTGCCGGCCGTGCTCACCAACGCCGTGCGGTACCTCGATCCCGACGAGGCCGTCACGGCCGACGTGCTCGACTCGGCCGGCCACCTGGCCGCGCTCGGCTCGTTCCGGCCGCAGCCGAACGCCCAGGCGTACCTCAAGGACCCGGCCGACATGCGCCGGCTGGCCCGTCTGGTGAGCGACGCCTCGTCGTTGCCCCGCAGCGCCGGCGACGAGATGCTCGCCGCGACCGAGCGCCTGGCCGACCGGTGCCGGCTCGACCCCGTCGCCGACCTCGGCTGGGGCCGCCCGAAGGTGCCCGAGCTCAGCGCGATCGGCGTCGACGGCGACCCCGACCAGGCGCTGTTCCGGCAGGCCCAGGCCGGTGTCACCGAACGCTTCGGCGACGCCGACCGGGCCCTGCGCGACAAGGTCGAGGACCGCATGCGCTACGAACTCGGCATCATCACCGGGTTCGGCTTCGCCGGGTACTTCCTCACCGTGGCCGACGTCTCGGCGCTGATGCGCGACCTGCGGGTGCGCAACGCGGCGCGGGGCTCCGGTGCCGGCAGCCTCGTCACCTACCTGCTGCGCATCTCGAACGTCGACCCGATCGAGCACGACCTGCTGTTCGAACGGTTCCTCGGCAACAAGCGCGAGACCCTGCCCGACATCGACATCGACGTCGAAGCGGCCCGGCGGCACGAGGTCTACCGGGCGATCTTCGACCGGTACGGCAGCAACCGGGTCACGCTCATGTCGATGCAGTCCACCTACCGAGGGCGCGGTGCGGTGCGCGACGCCGGTCTCGCACTGGGGCTCGACGACGAGCAGATCGACCTCGTGGCCAAGAACGTCTGGCGGTCGAACGCCCGCGACCTGCGCACCGCGATGGCCGAGAAACCCGAACTGCGCGAGATCGCCGAACTGGCCCGCAGCAACGACCAGATCGACCTGCTGGTCGACCTCAGCGAACGGCTCGACCGTCTGCCCCGGCACATCTCGATGCACCCGTGCGGGGTGATCCTCGGCGACTCCGACCTGCTCAGCACGACCCCCGTCCAGCCGAGCGGCATCGGCCTGCCGATGAGCCAGTTCGACAAGTACGACATGAACGACGCCGGCCTGCTCAAGCTCGACGTCCTCGGCGTCCGCATGCAGAGCTCGCTCGCCTACGCCCTCGACGAGATCGAGCGCGTCAACGGCCCGCGTGCCGCCCTAGCCGGCGCCCTGCCGGTCGACGTGCCCTACGTGAACCGTCAGGGCCGCATCGAGCTCGACGAGATCCCCCACGACGACGAACCCACCTTCGAGGCGATCCGCACCACGCACACCCTCGGCATGTTCCAGATCGAGAGCCCAGGGCAGCGCGAGCTGATCGGCAAGATGCAGCCCGACCGCTACGAAGACCTGATCGCCGACATCTCGCTGTTCCGTCCCGGCCCGATGAAGGGCAACATGATCGCGCCGTTCCTCGACACCAAGCACGGGTTCCAACAGCCCGACTACCTGCACCCGAGCTTCGCGTCGTTCCTCGACGACAGCTACGGGGTGGTCATCTACCACGAGCACGTGCTGCGCATCCTCGAGGCGACGATGCAGGTGTCGCTCGCCGAGGCCGACGAGATCCGGCGGCACATGGGCAAGGGCGACGACGACGCGCTCGAGGCCACCTTCCGCGAGCGCACCCGGGGCAACCTCGACCCCGCGACCGGGCGACGACGCTTCGACGACGCCGCGGTCGACCGGATCTGGGCCGCACTCAAGGGCTTCGGGTCGTTCGGCTTCTGCAAGGCGCACGGGGCCGCGTTCGCCCTGCCGACCTACCAGAGCGCCTGGCTGAAGACCCACTACCCGGCCGAGTTCCTGGCCGGCGTCCTCACCCACGACCCCGGCATGTACCCGAAACGGCTGCTGCTGACCGAGGCGCGACGCATGGGCGTCCCCGTGCTGCCGCTCGACGTCAACGCCTCGACCGACGTCTACCGGGTCGAGCGCCTCCGACCGCCGGCGACCCCGATCGCGCCGACCCGGGTGGGCGACCTCGGGCTGCGGCTGTCGCTGGCCGACGTGCACGGCATCAGCGACGCCGAGCTGGCCCGGGTGGTCGTGAACCGCCCCTACGACTCGATCACCGACTTCTGGCAACGGGCGACGCCGTCCCGGTCGCTGTTCGAGCGCCTGGCGCAGGTCGGTGCACTCGACTCGGTCGCCGGTCCCGGCCGCACCCGCGGCGACGTCCTGGCCCGGGTGCGGGCGCTCACCGGCCGGTCGTCGCGCCCCAAGGCGACCGACGTCGAGAACCAGCTCGACTTCTCGATCGACGACTCCGACACGGTGCCGACCGGCACGCCCGACGTCGACGCCCGGCAGCGGGTCGCCGACGAGCTCGACATCCTGTCGATGGAGGTCAGCGAACACGTGATCGAGAGCTACCGGCCCATGCTCGACGACCTGGGCGTGGTGCGCGCCGCCGACCTGCGCGACCACTGGAACGGCACGACCGTGCTCGTGGCGGGCATCCGCATCGCGACCCAGACCCCGCCGATGCGCAGCGGCAAGCGCGTGGTCTTCATCAGCCTCGACGACGGGAGCGGCTGCTCCGACTCCACCTTCTTCGAAGAGGCGCAGGCCCGCGCCGGCTCCCTGCTGTTCGGCACGCAGCTGATGGTGATCCAGGGGCGCACGCGTCGCACCGGCGAGCGCGGCATCTCGCTCGAGGCCGAGAACGCGTGGGACCTCAAGGCGATGTGGCGGGACTGGAACGCGACCCGCGCCTCCTCGTCCCTGGCCGTCGGCAATTCCTGACCCCTGTCGCCACCCCGCCCGCCGGGGCCGCCGCTCGTCCGCGCGCGTCGCAGCGGCCAGGAATTGCCGACGCCCCGTGCGTAGGGTGGCGCCATGAGCGATCAGCAGGCCAAGGGAAGCTACGTCGAGCCGGGCCAGGAGTACACCCGCGACACCAACTACATCGAGGACCGCATCACGCGCGACGCAGTCGACGGCTGGCCGGTCGAGGCCGGCCGCTACCGCCTCGTGGCCGCCCGGGCGTGCCCGTGGGCGAACCGCAGCGTCATCTCGCGACGCCTGCTCGGGCTCGAGGACGCGATCTCGCTCGGTCTGCCCGGCCCCACGCACGACGCCCGCAGCTGGACCTTCGACCTCGACCCCGACGGTCGCGACCCCGTGCTGGGCATCGAGCGCCTGCAGGAGGCGTTCTTCGCCCGCACTCCCGACTACCCGCGCGGCATCACCGTGCCGGCGATCGTCGACGTGCCGAGCGGCAAGGTCGTCACGAACGACTTCCCGCAGATCACGCTCGACTTCGCGACCGAGTGGGCCGCCCACCACCGCGAGGGCGCCCCCGACCTCTACCCCGAGGCCCTGCGCGGCGAGATCGACGAGGTGAACGCCGTGGTCTTCCGCGACGTCAACAACGGCGTCTACCGCGCCGGTTTCGCCGGATCGCAGAAGAGCTACGAGCGGGCCTACCGCACCCTCTTCGAGCGCCTCGACTGGTTGTCCGAGCGGCTCGCCGGGCAGCGGTACCTGGTCGGTGACACCATCACCGAGGCCGACATCCGGCTGTTCACGACGCTCGCCCGGTTCGACGCGGTCTACCACGGCCACTTCAAGTGCAACCGGAACAAGCTGACCGAGATGCCGGTGCTCTGGGCCTACGCCCGCGACCTGTTCCAGACCCCCGGGTTCGGCGACACGATCGACTTCGACCAGATCAAGGCGCACTACTACGTCGTGCACTCCGACATCAATCCGACGGGCATCGTCCCGGTCGGGCCGGACGCCTCGGGGTGGCTCACCGAGCACGGTCGCGAGCAGCTCGGCGGCCGTCCGTTCGGCGACGGGACTCCCCCGGCACCGCCTCGCCCGGGCGAAGAGGTGCCGTCGCTCGTCGGGGCCTGAGGCGCCGCCTCGTGATCGACCCCTCCGACCGGTTGCGCGTCACGCGCGACGAGGCGCAGGCGCTGGCCGCGCGACTGCTCGGGGACATGGAGGCGGTGGCCGCGGCCCGCGAGGGAGCCAACGTCGACGACGAGCACGACCCCGAGGGGTCCACTATCGCCTACGAGCGGTCACAGCTCGACGCCGTCCGACGCTCGGCCCTCGACCGTGCCGGCGACGCCGAGGCCGCCCTGGCCCGGCTCGCCGACGGCACCTTCGGCCGCTGCGAGCGCTGCTCGGCCCGGATCGGCGAGGCCCGGCTCGAGGCGCGACCCACCGCTCGGCTCTGCATCGACTGCGCGAGCTGACCCGCGCCTCCTGCCGGGACCGGCGCCTCCTGCCGGGACCCGCGCCTCCTGACGTCGGGGCGCGTCCTGCCGCGCGCGGCACGTCAGCCCCAGATCCGCGCGATCTGCTCGTCGAGGAAGGTCTCGAACCAGGCGTCGCGATCGACGACGACGTCGGTGAGGTGACCGAAGAGCTCGAAGCCGAGGTGACCGTAGAGGGAGGTCCAGGCAGTGATGCCCGAGGCCAGCACGCCGGGGGCGACCGATGCTCCCAGGCCCTGGGCGAGCTGCGCGAACTCGTCGGACAGGCCGGCCCGCACGGGCATCGCCCGCAGCGAGGCTCCGCTCGCCGCCGCGTCGTCGACCGCCCCGAGCAACAGCAGACCCACCGCGATCGCCGGTTCCACGGTGTCGACCGGGGCCGCGTACCCGGGGACGGGCGACCCGTAGAGCAGGGCGTAGCGGTGCGGGTCGGCGATCGCCCAGCGGCGGGTCGCGCGGGCCGTGGCACGGAACCGCTCCTGGTGGTCGGCGCGGTCGACCGCCTGTTCGGCCTTCCGGGCGACGTCGGCGAGGTCGACGTAGGCGTCGGTGATGAGGCGGGTCAGCAGGGCGTCGCGGCTCGGGAAGTACCGGTAGATCGCCGACGAGGCCATGCCCAGGTCGCGGGCCACGGCTCGCACCGAGAGGGCGGCCGCGCCCACCTCGGCCAGCTGCCGGTGGGCGGAGGCGAGGGCGCGTTCGACGATCTCGATCCGTGCCCGCTCGCGGACGCCTCCGGCGGTCCGGGCGCCGTCGTCGTCCCCTGCGTTCGTGGTCATGCCCCGATCCTGTCCTCCGAGAGCACGGGACACAAACGAGAGCACCGCTCTTGCATGTCGAGCTGCCCGACCCTAGGGTCAGATCCGAGAGCACCGCTCTCGCTCATCACCCCAGGAGGACCCCATGCCCACCCATCTCGTCGTCGGAGCCGGAGCCATCGGCACCCCCCTCGTCCGCCGCCTCGCCGAGCGGGGCGACACCGTACGCGTCGCCACCCGCCGCGGCACGGTGATCTCCGGGGCCGCCCCGTTCACGCTCGACGCCAAGGACGCCGCCGCCCTGACGCGCGCGGCCCACGGTGCCGACACGATCGTCGTCTGCTCGAACCCGCCCTACCCCGCCTGGGGCGTCGAGTGGCCGGCCATCACCACGGCCCTGATCGAGACGGCCGCCACCACAGGGGCGGGCATCGTGCTGATGGGCAACCTCTACGGCCACGGGCCGGTGACCGAGCCGATGACCGAGCACACGCCCCTCGCCTCCGCCGAGGGGAAGGGCAGGGTGCGCGCCGACAGCTGGACGCGCCTCCTCGCCGCGGCCGACCGGGGCGTCCGGGCCGTCGAGGTGCGCGCGAGCGACTACTTCGGGCCGGGCGCCGGGCGGAACGCCCACCTCGGCAGCGACTTCTTCGGGCCGCTCGTCGCGGGCCGCACCGCCCACGCGGTCGGCGACGTGACCCAGCCGCACGCCTGGGCGTACCTGCCCGACGTCGTCTCGACCCTCGTGGCGGCGATCGATCGCGACGAGTGGGGTCGGGCCTGGCTCACACCGCACGCCACCCACGCCTCCCGGGTCGAGATCGCCGAGGAGGCGCGGCGCCGGTACGGCCTGACCGGTCGCGTCCGACCGTGGAATCAGCTGCTGTGGGCCGGCCTGACCCGCACGGTGCCGTTCCTCCGCGAGGTGCGGGCGATGCAGTACCAGTTCGATTCGCCCTTCGTCGTCGACTCGTCCGAGAGCGAACGCCTGCTCGGCATCGGACCGACCCCGTGGCCCGAGGCGTTGGACGCGACGATCACGGCCACCCGCGACGCGGTGCGTCGACCCTGAGGTCACAGCAGACCCCCACGCGGCGACCTTCCCCGCGGCCGCACGCCGCCGTACGCTGACAACACCCCGGCGACGACGCCGCACGACGGCCGACTCGCCCCGATCGACGACGATTGGTGCTCCATGACGCTGACCGCGAGCCGTCCGCCCCGCGACGTCGGGCCGCAGCGCCGGGTGGTGCGCGACTCGTGGGACCGCGCCTCACGGCACCGGCTCGATCCCGACGGCCTGCCCCGGCTCGAGCTGCCCGAGGACGACCTCGACGACTGGCGCCGCGACCACCCGCTCGCACTCGCGCTCCCCGTCGTCCGCCGCCTCCTGGTCGACGACGTCGCGGGCTCGGGCCTGCTCGTGGCCGTCGGCGACGAGCACGGCCGCCTGCTCTGGGTCGAGGGCGACCCCGCGGCCCGCCGCCGGGCCGAGGACATGCTGTTCGTCGCCGGCGCCGGATGGTCGGAGGCGCGGGTCGGCACCTCGGCCCCGGGCACGGCCCTCGTGCTCGACCGGGGCGTGCAGATCCGCGGCGACGAACACTGGAACCACCGCGTGCGGGCCTGGAGCTGCACGGCCGTGCCGGTCCACGACCCCGTCGACGGGCACCTGATCGGCGTCGTCGACATCACGGGCGACGAGCGGGCGGCCGGCTCGCTGACGCTGCCCCTGGTCACGGCGACGGTCGCGGCCGTGGAGGCGCATCTCGCGCTCCTGGGGTTCGCCGCGGCCGGTCGCGCCCCGACCCGCACCCCGCGGCACCCGGTCCACCCGGT
Source organism: Frigoribacterium sp. CFBP 8751 (assembly GCF_014841545.1). Classification (NCBI taxonomy): domain Bacteria; kingdom Bacillati; phylum Actinomycetota; class Actinomycetes; order Micrococcales; family Microbacteriaceae; genus Frigoribacterium; species Frigoribacterium sp. CFBP 8751. The sequence goes on along the minus strand of NZ_JACYUB010000002.1, from coordinate 603,888 downwards.
CCACCCGGGGCCCGACGCCCCCGCAGGCCTGACGACCCTCGGTCGGGACGAGGCGGTGCTCACGGTCGGGGAGGGCCGGATCGCGCTGGGTGCCCGGCACTCCGAGATCATGGCCCTGCTCGCCCACCGTCCTGCCGGCTACACGGCCCACGAGTTGGCCGACGCGGTCTACGGCGACGTCGACGCGGTCTCCACCCTCCGGCCCGAGATGGTCCGCCTCCGCCACGTCGTCGAGGCCCTCGACCCGACGTTGGTCCCGCTGTCGCGCCCGTACCGGTTGCCCCGCCCGGTGACGCTCGACCTCGACACGCTCGTCGGTCTCGTCGATCGTGGGGCCCACCGCGCGGCCGTGCGGGCCGACACCGGCCCGGCCCTTCCCTCGTCCACGGCACCCGGCATCGTCGCGCTGCGGGCCGAGGTCGCCGCGACCGTCCGGGACGCGCTCCTCACGGGGGGCTCGATCGACACCCTGCTGTCGTACTCCGAGTCGACCGCGGGTCGCGACGACGTCCGCGTCCTGCTCGAGCTGCTGCGTCGATTGCCCCCCGGATCGCCCCGACGGACGCACCTCGTCGCGCACCTCGAGGCGCTCGAGAACGGGGACTGACGCGCCCTCGCGCCCCGCGCCTCCGGGACCACGCGACCCCGCGCCTCCGGAGCCCCGCGACCCCGGAACCCGGCGACCGCGCCCGCCCGCTTGCGGGCCGTGACGCGCAACCCGATGCAACCTCCCCCGACGTAGCCTGCCGCCACCGGCGGGCGACCCCCGCCGCCGACCCGACACCGTCGTCGAAAGGGACCGTCATGACCGTCACCACTCCCCCGAACACCTACGCCGCGCCGGGACGGCCCGACGCGAAGGTGGCCTTCAAGCCCCGCTACGACCACTTCATCGGCGGCGAGTACGTCGCCCCGGCGAGCGGGCAGTACTTCGAGAACCCGAGCCCGGTGAACGGCAAGGTCTTCACCGAGGTCGCCCGGGGCAACGCCGCCGACGTCGACAAGGCGGTCGAGGCCGCCTGGCGCGCGTTCGACTCGTGGAAGAAGACGACGATCGCCCAGCGCGCGCTGATCCTCAACAGGATCGCCGACGTCATGGAGGCGAACCTCGAGATGCTCGCCGTCGCCGAGACCTGGGACAACGGCAAGCCCATCCGGGAGGCCCTCGCCGCCGACGTTCCGCTCGCGATCGACCACTTCCGCTACTTCGCCGGAGCCATCCGGGCACAAGAGGGTTCCACCGGCGAGATCGACGCCGACACCGTCGCCTACCACTTCCACGAGCCGCTCGGCGTGGTCGGGCAGATCATCCCGTGGAACTTCCCGCTGCTGATGGCCGTGTGGAAGCTCGCTCCCGCCCTCGCGGCCGGCAACTGCGTCGTCCTCAAGCCGGCCGAACAGACGCCCGCGTCGATCCACGTCTTCATGGACCTGATCAAGGACCTCCTGCCCGCCGGCGTCCTCAACATCGTCAACGGCTTCGGCGTCGAGGCCGGCGCTCCCCTGGCGAGCCACCCGAACATCCGCAAGATCGCGTTCACGGGCGAGACCACCACCGGGCGCCTCATCATGCAGATGGCGAGCGAGAACCTCATCCCGGTCACGCTCGAGCTCGGCGGCAAGAGCCCGAACGTCTTCTTCGCCGACGTCGCCGACGAACGCGACGACTTCTACGACAAGGCGCTCGAGGGCTTCTCGTTCTTCAACCTCAACTCGGGCGAGGTGTGCACCTGCCCGAGCCGGGCGCTCGTGCAGCAGTCGATCTACGACCAGTTCACCGCCGACGGCGTCGAGCGGGTGAAGAAGGTGAAGCAGGGCAACCCACTCTCGATGGACACGATGATCGGCGCCCAGGCGTCGAACGACCAGCTCGAGAAGATCCTGAGCTACATGGACATCGGCAAGCAGGAAGGCGCGACGCTGCTGCTCGGCGGCGACCGTGCCGACCTGGGCGGCGACCTGACCGAGGGCTACTACGTCAACCCGACGATCTTCGAGGGCCGCAACTCGATGCGGATCTTCCAGGAGGAGATCTTCGGCCCCGTCCTGTCTCTGACGAGCTTCAGCGACTACGACGACGCCATCAAGATCGCCAACGACACCCTCTACGGCCTCGGCGCCGGAGTCTGGAGCCGCAACGGCGCCCAGCTGTACCGGGCCGGCCGCGACATCCAGGCCGGTCGCGTCTGGTCGAACACGTACCACCAGTACCCGGCCGGGGCCGCGTTCGGCGGTTACAAGCAGTCCGGCATCGGTCGCGAGAACCACAAGATGATGCTCGACCACTACCAGCAGACCAAGAACCTGCTGGTCAGCTACGCGGACGGTCCGATGGGCTTCTTCTGATGACGCCCGAGCAGACGGCCGCTGCGGCGCCCGCAGCGTCAGCAGCGTCAGCCGAGGAGGCGCGGGTCGGCGTGGTCACGCCAGCCCCCGCCTCCGGGGCGGTCGCCGCCACCCCCTCCCGGGTCGACGTCTCACCCGAGGCAGCGACCTTCCTCGTGTCCCTGACGGCGCAGCACGGCCCGCTGATGTTCCACCAGTCGGGTGGTTGCTGCGACGGCTCGTCGCCCATGTGCTACCCCGTCGGGTTCTTCCGGGTGGGGGCCGTCGACGTCCACCTCGGCGACCTGCACGTCGACGGGATCGACCCGATCGAGGTCTACATGTCGCGCAGCCAGTTCGAGTACTGGAAGTACACGCACCTCACGATCGACGTCGTGCCGGGTCGCGGGGCCGGGTTCTCGGTCGAGAGCCCCGAAGGGAAGCGCTTCCTGATCCGGTCGCGGATGCTCACCGAGGCCGAATTGGACTACTTCAAAGACTGAGCAGTCCGCAAATGGTCCGCGGGAGCGGCAGCAGCCATCGCGGCTGCTGCCGCTTACCGTGTCCGATCCTCAGCCTGAGGCAGGAGGGGACGTAGGCATCCAGAGTCGTTGAGGCCCTGAAGCGGGCAAAGGGTACAAACTTGTCGGTATAAATTCGGACTGTTGGCACGATCCAGGCGTCTGCCATGGTCGAGACGTGAACAAACCTCGAAACATCCGGCCGGATGACATTCCCCTGGGCGGGGTGAGTCGACGGCAGATTCTCGGCTTTGCTGCAGCAACAGGCGTGGCCGCAGCAGTTCTGACGCCCTCATTGCGCGGTGGTCAAGCCGAAGCGGCCGGCATGAAGACCTTCGCCCTGGCTGAGCAAAACGCTGCCCGTGTCGCTATCAATCGCGAGTGGGGAGGCCACGCAAACGGACGCGTTCCGACCTCAGCCATGACGCAAGTAAGCGTCGGCACCGGAAGTCCTTACCTACGCCCAGACGCCGCACAGTCATACGGCCAGCTCAATGCAGCCTTCAACAGCGCCTTCGGAAGGGCGCTCCCGATCACCGAGGCGTACAGAACCTACGACCTTCAGTACACATACTTCACATCCCGGTATACGCGCGTCAGCTACGCCACCAACATCTCATTCGAGGGATCGTACTGGGCGCTTCGCCAAGGGCAGAGCCCAGCGGCGGTGCCCGGTACTTCGAATCACGGTTGGGGTGTCGCCGCAGACTTCGGCGCTGGGGTCGCGTCATATGGCACGGCGCAAAAGAACTGGATGAACTCCAACGCCCCGGCATATGGGTGGGAACCCACCGGAGACTCCTTCAGCCCACGAGAAGCCTGGCACTTCGACTTTGTTCGCGCCTACGTTCCAACCACTCCTCCTGCAGACACCAAACGGAAAGACTCAGACATGATCCTCATCCAGGCACCCAACCGGGGCATCGCAGTCGTTGGTCCGAACTACTACCGCAGCCTCAGGGCCGGCGAAGAGCTGGACTGCGCCGTGGCAGCGTGGGGCTACCCCATCGGTGGCAACGATCGTCAGTTCGACGTGTGGCGCTCGATCGCGACGACCGGAAGCGTCGCCTGAACACGCACGCAATCAGCATTCCTCATCGACTTTGTTGAGGCGATGGCCCCTCATGCTGCTTGGCAGGGGGGCCATCTCGCATGTCGCCCTGCGAAAAAAGTGTCCACAATAGACACCGCCTGACCCCGAGGGGCTGAGCAGGCCTACGAGGGGGAACCCTCCCCCTGCTCGAGGGCGGACCCGCTGATGAGGTCACGAATCTCGGGTTTGCGCTGAAGCGTCCAAGCGACAGCGCTGTTCAGGCTGTCGAACTCGTTGCACAGTCCGAAGCTAGTCCGCTGGAGCCCCGGCGGAGGGCCATGACGCCCAACCCCTCGTGACGCCTCAGCCCCGTACTTGCGGGCCAAGCACTCCCCCACCACGACCCCCAACCGCTGGGGTCGAGTACTGGAAGTACACGCACCTCACGATCGACGTCGTGCCGGGTCGCGGGGCCGGGTTCTCGGTCGAGAGCCCCGAAGGGAAGCGCTTCCTGATCCGGTCGCGGATGCTCACCGACGACGAGCTGCGGGCGTTCGGACTCGACGAGGCCGGGGCCGGGGCCGGGGCCGGGGCCGTCGCACCGGCTTGATCGGGCGACCACCCGCGGGGTCAGTCGGACGGCGGGTGGGGTAGGGCGTAGACGCCGTGCCCCACCCGTTCGACCACTCCCTGTCGAGCCAGGACGCTCAGAGTGGACAGCACGCTGCTGCGCCGGTAGTCGGGCAGGGCGGCGACGATCTCGGTGGTGCGCCGGGCCCCGTTCCGCAGCACCTCGGGCACGCGGTCGGCCAGGGAGTCGCCGACGGGCGCGGCCGCCGGGGCGACGTCCGTCGGGTCGCCGGCCCGCGCCTCCTGGTCGTACTCGGCCCGGGCCTGGTCGAGGCCCTCGGCCGAGACGCGGGTGGTCGCCCCGTCGGCGCCGGAGGCGTGCGCGTAGGGCGCGAGGGTGAGCGACCGGCCGACGCGGGCGTACACGGCCGACGCGCTCGTGCCCTGGTGCTCGGCGATCTCGGGGTACGACGCGCCACCCAGCAGCAACACCGCCTCGCCCTCGAAGCCGAGCCACTGGCCGAGGCTCGCGATCTCCCAGCCGGCGGCCGTGACGGCCGAGCCCCAGACCTCGATGTCGTCGGCGTGGTCGGTGGTGAGCGTCTTCAGATCGTCGAGCAGGTCGAGCAGGCGTTCGCGGGCGTCGTCGACGATCTCGGCCGTGAACTGCGGCGGGCGGCGAAGTTTGATCGGTCGTGACATTTGTGAAAGACTATCCAAGTTGCCTTCGTGGCACCACGACGTCGTCCGGCAGTCCGGGCGTCACATCCCCCACTTTTTTGGAGTTCCCATGGCTTTCGCAATCGTGCGCGCCGGTGGCCGTCAGGAGAAGGTCGAGGTCGGCACGATCCTGACCGTCGACCGCCTCAAGGCCGCGACCGCCGACACCGTCTCGTTCGTCCCCGTCTTGCACGTCGACGGCGACACCATCCTGTCGGGCGACGACCTGGCCAAGGTCACGGTCGAGGGCGAGGTCCTGAACGACCTGCGCGGCCCGAAGATCGTCATCCAGAACTACAAGAACAAGACCGGTTACAAGCGTCGCATGGGCTTCCGTGCCGACCTGACCCGCGTCAAGATCACCTCGATCACCACCAACTAAGGGGCTGACACCACATGGCACACAAAAAGGGCGCATCGTCCACCCGCAACGGTCGTGACTCGAACGCACAGCGCCTCGGCGTGAAGCGCTTCGGCGGCCAGGTCGTCCTCGCCGGCGAGATCATCGTCCGCCAGCGCGGCACCCACTTCCACCCCGGCGTCAACGTCGGCCGCGGCGGCGACGACACCCTCTTCGCCCTCGCCCCCGGCTCGGTCGAGTTCGGCAACAAGGGCGGCCGCAAGGTCGTCAACATCGTCGCCTCCGCGACGGCCGTCGCCTAGGCGACACCACACGCGTCATCCGCCTCGGGGCGGTCGGGCCCAGGCCCGGCCGCCCCGAGGCTTTTCGGTACCCGCTGTACCCCTCGTCCAGGAGGCACCGGGCGAGGGCGCGTAGACGGGAACGATGAAGGCACTCACGTACCAGTCCGTCACCAACGTCTCCGTCGAGGACGTCCCCGATCCCACGATCATCGAGCCGAGCGACGCGGTCATCAGGGTCACGTCGGCCGCGATCTGCGGAAGCGATCTGCACCTCTACGACGCACTCGGCGCGTTCCTGGACAAGGGCGACGTGCTCGGCCACGAGACCATGGGCGTCGTCACCCAGGTCGGTTCCGAGGTCAGCCGCATCAAGGTCGGCGACCGCGTCGTCGTCCCCTTCGTCATCGCCTGCGGCCACTGCTTCATGTGCGACCGCGGACTCTTCTCGCAGTGCGAGACCACGCAGGTCACCGAGTACGACTCGGGCGCCACGCTCTACGGTTTCAGCAAGCTCTACGGCCAGGTCCCCGGTGGCCAGGCCGAGCAGCTGCGCATCGCCCGTGCCGACGCCAACCTCGTCACGGTCGGCGCCGACCTGCCCGACGAGCGCTACCTCTTCCTCAGCGACATCCTTCCGACCGCGTGGCAGGGCGTCGAGTACGCCCAGGTTCCCGAGGGTGGCACCCTGGTCGTGCTGGGCCTCGGCCCGGTCGGCCAGTTCGCGTCGCGCATCGGCAAGTACCGCGGCTACCGCGTCATCGGCATCGACCCGGTGCCCGAGCGTCGTGCCATGGCCGAGCGCCACGGCGTCGAGGTCCTCGACCTGACGAAGGACGTCGCCGACGTCGTCAAGCGCATGACCGACGACCGAGGCCCCGACTCCGTGGTCGACGCGGTCGGCATGGAGGCCCACGAGCACGCCGGCATCGGCCTCGTGCAGAAGTTCGCGGCCGCCCTGCCCGACACGATCGGCCAGGCCGTCATGCAGAAGGCCGGCATCGACAGCCTCGGCGCCATGCACCTCGCCTTCGAGATCGTCCGCCGCGGCGGCACCGTCTCGCTCAGCGGGGTCTACGGCGGCACCGCCGACCCCACGCCCTTCCTCACGCTGTTCGACAAGCAGATCACCATCAAGATGGGCCAGTGCAACGTCCAGAAGTGGATGGACACGCTGATGCCGCTCGTCGAGGACCCCACCGACCCGCTCGGCACCGAGGACCTCGTCACCCACCCGGTGCCGCTCTCCGAGGCCGCGGCCATGTACGACGTCTTCAAGAACAAGGAGGACGGCTGCATCAAGGTCGTCCTCAAGCCCTGACGCCTCGGACCGTTCGCTGCGCCGACGACGCGACCCCCGCCTCCTGGGGGTCGCGTCGTCCCGTGTGCCGGGCTAGCGTCGTCGCTCGGGAATGCGGCCTGTTCGACGACCGTTCACCGAAACGCGCGCGCACGTTCACCCCACTCATGGCAAACGGGTGATGGACTGGTGACGAATCAACAACGAGGGTCTCGTCCCGAGCCCGCGTCGGCGACATCGATTGAGAGAACCATGGATCTCCGGACGGCCGAACACCCCAGGCCGAACCACTTCATCCTGCACCTCAGCGACACGCACCTCGTCGGCGGTGACCGCGACCTCTACGGCGCAGTCGACAGCGAGGCCCGGCTCCGTCAGATCATGGACGAGATCGAGGCGTCCGACGGGCGGCCCGAGGCCATCGTCTTCACGGGCGACCTCGCCGACAAGGGCGAGCCCGACGCCTACCGCAAGCTCCGCGCCCTGATCGAGCCCGTCGCCGAGCGGCTCGGCGCCCAGGTCATCTGGGCCATGGGCAACCACGACGACCGCAGCGCGTTCCGGTCCGAGCTCTTCGGGCAGCTGCCCTCGCAGCGACCCGTGGACCTCGTGTACGACGTCAACGGCCTGCGCGTCATCACCCTCGACACGACCGTGCCGGGCCACCACTTCGGCCGACTGTCCGGTGACCAGCTCGACTGGCTGGCCGAAGAGCTCTCGACCGACGCCCCCGACGGCACGATCATCGCCATGCACCACCCGCCGGTCCCGAGCGTGCAAGACCTCACGGCGCTCGTCGAGCTTCGCGACCAGGCGGCCCTGGCCGAGGTGATCGAGGGCAGCGACGTCCGGTCCATCATCGCCGGACACCTGCACTACTCGACCAACGCCACCTTCGCGGGCGTGCCCGTGTCGGTCGCGTCGGCCACTTGCTACACACAAGACCTCAACGTCGCCGGCGGCGGCACCCGGGGCCGCGACGGTGCCCAGGCGTTCAACCTGGTGCACGTCTACGAGGGCACGGTCGTGCACTCGGTCGTGCCGATCGGCACCTACGAGACCGTCGGCGAGTACGTCCCGGCCGACGTGGTGGCCGAACGGCTCGCCGTCGCGGGCGTGCGCATCGCCCCGGCAGCCCCCCGCCACCGGGCGACCGACACGGCCCCGGTGCCCGTCGTGCCGCGCGACCTGACGCTGACGGGGCCGATCGACACGCTCTGACCGAGCGGGCCCGCCCGCCATCACCCCGCCCGCGCGGGCCTAGTGGGTCTCGCCTGCCGGCCAGGTCCCGCCCGCCGTGGCTGATCCCGCCCACCGTCGGCAATTCCGGCCTGCTGCGCCGCGCGACCGTCTGCGCCGCCCGACCGGGCCCGTCGTGCGGCAGGCAGCAGGAGTTGCCGACGAGGGACGTGGCCCCGGGACGGGAGACAGGCGGTGCCGACCCGGACGCCGGCGACGGGTCGGGTCAGCTGGGGGTGCGCGTCCGAGCCTCGGCCACCATCGCCGAGCGCAGCCGCCGCAGGTACCCGTCGCGGAGCACGTGCCGGAGGCGCGGGGGCAGATGCGGGACGACAGCAGCCGTGACGCGCATAACCCGGTCGTAGCGACGCTGGGCGCCGGTCGACCACGGCAGCCCGAAGTCGTCGCGGACGCTGCTCGGCAGCGACCCCGCGGTGACGAGCCGGGCGAGCGGCATCACCGCTCTCAGCCACCACGGTCCCGTCGTCGGGTGCAACAGCTCGTGCGCGACCCGACGCGTGACGTCGTCCACGACGAGATGATCGACGGCGTCGTCCCAGTACCGCCGGAACGATGCCACGTCGGCCGGCCACAGCTCGCGTGGCATCTGCAGCGACGTGCCCACCAGGGCGTAATCCTGGTAGACGGTCTCGGCATGGGCCGGGTCGATCGGCCCGTGCACCCGCTCGAACAGCTGCACGGCCGAGTCGTAGAGGGTCGCCGCCACCCAGAGCTGCAGCCCGGGGTCGAACGCGTCGTACCGCACCGACGACGACCCTCCGTCGTGCACCGGACGGTGCGCCCGCCCGACGACACGGCGGACGTGGGCCACCTCGGACGGGGTGCCGAAGACGATGGCGTAGAGATACGTCATGGTGCCGTGCAGCCGCGACAACGGACGCTCGACGAAGTCGCTGTGCTCGGCGACACCGTGCCCCACCCCGGGGTTCGCCAGTTGCAGCAGGATCGCCCTGCCCCCACCCGCCAACAGCAGCGACTCGCCCGCCATGTCGGAGATCCGCCGCACGTCCGAGCCGTGAAGGGTCCAGGGCAGTCGCATGTCGTCAGCCTACGGCGGGCCGTCGGTAGGGTGCTGACATGGCCACCCCAGACTTCGTCCTGTCCCTGCGCGAGAAGATCGGCACGGCACCGCTGTGGCTGGCCGGAGTGACCGCGGTGGTCGTCCGCGGCGACGAGACGCTGCTGGTCCGCCGATCCGACACCGGTGCCTGGACGCCGGTGACGGGCATCGTCGACCCGGGTGAGCACCCTGCCGACGCCGCCGTCCGCGAGACCCTCGAGGAAGCCGACCTGCACGTCGTCCCCGAGCGGCTGGCGTCGATCGGGGTGACCGGCGAGGTCGTCTACCCGAACGGTGACCGCGCGCAGTACCTCGACCACACCTTCGTCATGCGCTACGTCTCGGGCGAGCCCTCCCCCGCGGACGGCGAGAACACCGAGGCCCGATGGTTCCGGCTGGACGACCTGCCCACGATGGGTGCCGACATGCTCGCGCGTCTCGACGCAGCCCTCTCAGGGGAGCAAGCGGCCCGCTTCGGCACCTCGGAGGCCTGACGGACCGCACGGACCGTTCCGACTCCACGGGGACAACGCCCTGCGGGCACCCCGCCCCCGGGTCGCACGGGCTTCGCCCGTGGGCGAGACCGGCGTCAGTCCGATCCTTCGAGCCCCCGGTGCGACGACGATCCCGTCGCCTCACCCGACTGAGCCGCCTCGGCACCGAGTGCCCGTCTGTCCTGCTCGGCGTTCTCGAGGGCGATGCGCTGCATCTCGTCCTTCTCCCACGGTGCGGGGAACGGGTAGTAGCGCTCGAGGAAGTCCGTGACCGTGGCGGTCCGTTCTTCGTCGGTGACCTCGGGGAAGCTGCCGTCGTTGAGGCAGAAGAAGTCGAACGCACGTTTCTTCAAGACCTCGGACAACGACGCCAGCCCCGACACCATCGTGGTGTCGATGTAGCTGACCTTGGCGTTCTCCTGCACGATCGCGCGGCCCGTCATCAGCGAGTAGTAGTGGTAGAGCGAGTTGGTGACCGAGATGTTCTCCTTCGCTCGGAAGGGGCTGCCGGCCGTGGCGGCGAACTCGTCGGCGAACTCGTGCTCCATCTCGAACAGGACGCTGCGGCGCAGCGGTGCGGCGGTGTGCTCGAGATGGCGGGTGAGGACGCGCCCGAAGCGCTGCTGCAGGAGGCGCCGGTTGACCCGCGCGGCGTTCTCGAACCCGCTGCGGTCGATGTTGTTGTGCCCGAGCCCGATGCGCGTGTCGGCCTCGATGAACTTCGTGACGGATCCCGGTGAGAAGAACATGCTCGGCGCGACGGGTCGCCCGAAGAACATGTCGTCGTTCGAGTAGAGGAAGTGCTCGCTGAGCCCCTCGATGTGGTGCAGCTGCGACTCGACGGCCTGCGAGTTGTGCGTCGGCAACATCGAGAGGTCGCTGAAGAACTCTTCGCTGCGCACGACGCGCACACGGGGGTGCTCGCCCAACCACTCGGGCACGGGCGAGTCGGTCGCGATGTAGATGTTGCGGACCCACGGCGCGAACATGTAGACCGACCGCAGGGCGTACTTGAGCTCGTCGATCTGGCGGAACCGGGCCGCCGAGTCGTCACCCTCGCCGACCACGTGGCGCTTGGCCTGCGCGGCGCGGGCACGCTGGTACTCGATCGAGTTGCCGTCGACCCACGAGAAGACGATGTCGATGTCGAAGGTGATGTCGGTGGCGTGGTCGTCGAACATGTGCTCGAGGGTGGGCCACTCGATGCCGTACCGTTCGACGGTCTCTTCGACGGCCTCGGCACGAGGGAGTTCGGTGCGCATCAGCGCGTTCTCGGTCGGGGCGAGGATCTCGTCGTCGGTGATGATCCAGAACTCGACCTGCACGGCGGTGCCCGCACCGTAGCGGAGGCGGCCGATGGGTTCGACCCGGGGCCGGTAGACGCGGAAGACGCGCTCGGTCTCGAGCTCGAGCCCACCCTCGACGACCAGGGACGCCTGACCCTTGCGGGGCTTGGCGTAGAAGGGCTCGGTGGCAGAGGCCGCGATCATGGCGGCGGTGAAGCGGTCGCGGTGCACCGTGTCGACGGCGATCACGGGGCGGACGTCGTTGCCGCGCACGAGCAGGAAGGGCACCTGGGCGGCGTCGAGCACCCGACGGATGTAGAGGAGGTCCTCGATCATCGACTGCTGGGGCGTGAGGTGACCGTTCAGGAGCGTGAACTGCCCCTTGCGGACCACGACGTCCTCTCGGTCGAGACCACCGGCTCGGTGACGAGGGGTCAGCAGAGGACTCTCGGACGTGCCGACCATCTCTGACGTACCGGGGATCTCCGTGGCCATGCAGACTCAACCTTCCGTGCGGGCCTCGGGCGGGCGGACGCACCCTCGGCATTTTACGGGGTCGGAGGCACCCCGGAGGATCCGCTGCCCCTGACGGTCAGCGGCGCCCCCGGACCGGGGCGGACTTCGTGGTCGTCGCGGCCTCGGTCGGCACCTTCACGAGCACCCCTACCGCGATCATGAGCGCGGCGGCGACGAACTGCAGGCCCTGCCAGAGCTCGGGCTGGACGGGCACCACGAACACCGGGTTCCAGAGGACGGCCACGGCGGCGAGCAAGGGCAGCGCCCACCAGAGCCGCCCCCGGTAGGCGAACACGAGGACGATCAGGGCGAAGATCGACACGACGTACCGGAACACGGTGAAGACGTCGGAGTCGAGCAACGCGGTCCCCGCGAGGAGCGCGATGGCCGCGATCAAGCCGGGCGCCAGGGCCGGACGCGTGAACGCGGGGGCAGTGGGGGTGGGCACCGCCTACTCGATGTCGTAGGCGACGTCGAGCACGCTGATCGGACGGCTCATCGGAGGCTCGTCGCGCAGGCGCTCGAGGGCGGGCTGCAACTCGCCCAGCCAGGCCTGGTAGCCGGCGTCGGTGAGGTGGACGTGGTCGGCTGCGAACTCGGGTCGCAGGGCGTCGCCCGACTCGTCGGCGAGTGCGGGCCAGAGGTCGAGCCACTGCGCCCGGACGGTCGACGAGAACTGGCGGAGGTGCCGGTTGGCGTCCTTCAGGCGGGGTGCGAACTCCGCCCCCCGCGGCGCGATCGACTGCAGCAGCAGTCGCGTCCCGGGCAGTTCACGACGCATCGCCACCATGAGGTTCTCGATGCCGCGGACCACTTGTTCGACCGAGCGTCGCGCGGTGAAGTCGTTGGTGCCGATCATGAGCACGACGGAGTCGGGGTTCGCTGCCACGACGTCGTGGAGCCGTTCCGTCAGGCCGGCGACCGTGTCGCCCCCGACGCCCAGGTTGACGACCTGCTCGTCGGGCAACCACGCCGCCCAGTCGCCGTTCTCGGTCAAGCTGTCGCCGACGAAGGCGACGGTCTCTCGGTGTGTCATCACGACCTCCTGGTGGTCTGCTGAAGTGCCCCCATCGTGCCATCACCCGCTGGGAGCCGCGAACCGGCGCGCGCGCCGCAGCCCGGTCCTCACTGTCGGAAGCGTCGCGGCCTCTTCGACCACACGCGGTCGAGCGCGTGGCGGACGCGCGGCAGCAGCACGACGAACGACGACACGACGACGAGCACCCCGAACAGGACCCCGAGCCACAACGGCACCGGCGACATGGCCTCGTCGCCCGCCGGGTACAGCGGCCCGGGCGACGACGCCAGGACGAGGAGGCGCGGGTCGGTCACGCCACGGCCGTCGCGTCGGTCGCGGCCCCGGCCGCGGCACCGGCCACCCGGCCACCGGTCGCCCGGGCGGCCGCCTCCCGCTCGGCCGTCGCCGTGATGCGCCGCAGCATGCCCGAGAAGATGACGCCGTGGAACGGCAGGATCGCGAACCAGTAGAGGCGCCCGCCGAGCCCCTGCGGGAAGAACACCGCGCGCTGGCGGTAGTGGGAACCACCGTCGGGACGCGGCTCGACCGTGAGTTCCAGCCACGCGCCTCCCGGGACCTTCATCTCGGCCCGGAGCCGCAGGAGGTGGCCGCGCTCGAGCTTCTCGACCCGCCACCAGTCGAGGGCGTCGCCGACCCGCAGGGTGGTCGCACTGCGACGGCCTCGCCGGAGGCCCACTCCCCCGACCAGTCGGTCCATCCAGCCCCGGGCCGACCACGCCAGCGGGAACGAGTACCACCCGTTCTCGCCGCCGATGCTCTCGAGCACCTTCCAGAGCTCGGCGGCCGGAGCAGAGGTGTCCGTCTGCCGGTCGTCGGTGTAGACGATGTGCCCGGACCAGTCGGGATCGCTCGGCAGCAGGTCGCTCGGTGCGCCGGCGACCGACGAGTCCTGCCAGCTGGTCTCGACGTCGCCGTCCTGTTCACGCTGCAGGGCGAGGTGGACGGCGCGACGGTAGGGCAGCAACCCCTCGGCGGGCGGGGGCACGACGGTGTCGATGTCGTGCTCGCGGACGACGCAGTCGTACTGGAGCGACGCGATGATCGGGACGGCGAGGGCGCGGGGCACGGGCGTGACGAGGTTGACCCACTGCGAGGCGAGCCACGGCGTGAAGACGGGAAGGGACGCGATCGGCCGCTGCTTGAGGCCGGCCTCGAGGGCGTACCCGTTCATCATCTGCCCGTAGCGGAGCACGTCGGGGCCGCCGATGTCGAAGGTGCGGTTGACGTCGTCGGGCACGTCGGCCGCGCCGAGCAGGTAGTGCAGCACGTCGCGGACGGCGATCGGCTGGATGAAGTTGCGGACCCACTTCGGTGCCGGCATGTAGGGCAGGACGTCCGTCAGGTGGCGCACCATCTCGAACGAGGCGCTGCCCGAGCCGATGACGACGCCGGCCTGCAGGGCGACGGTCGGGACGCCGCTCGCGAGCAACACGTCGCCGACGTCCTTGCGCGACTGCAGGTGCTTGGACAGGTCGCCCTCGGGGTGCAGTCCGCCGAGGTAGACGATGCGCCGGACGCCCGCGTCGCGCGCGGCGTCGGCGACGGTGTGCGCCGCATCGGCCTCGGCGCGTTCGAAGTCGCCCTTGCCACCCATCGCGTGGGCGAGGTAGTAGACGACGTCGACGCCCTCCATGGCGGGACGCACCGTCTCGGGGTCGGTCAGGTCGCCCTGGACGACCTCGACGTCGCCGGACCAGGGCACGTCGCGCAGCTTCTCGGGCGAGCGCACGAGCACCCGCACGTCCGCCCCGGCGGCCACGAGGCGCGGCGTCAACCGCCCGCCGATGTACCCGGTCGCCCCGGTCACCAGCACCCGGCGGGAGGCCACGGCGTGGTCGGTGTCGCTCGTGACGGGGGTGCTCGACGGCACGCCGTCGGGAGTGTTCGCAGACATGGGCCCAAGCTACGCTGGACCCCATCATGACTACCCAGCAGCTCCCCACCGTCTCCGCCGTCGCCGGCATGATCGACCACGCGATCCTCAAGCCCGAACTCACCCGCGCCGAGGTGGACGCCGCCCTCGACGACGCCGCCGCGAACCACGTCTTCAGCGTCTGCGTCCGCCCCTCCGACATCGCGCACGCCGTCGAGCGCCTCGAGGGCACCGGCGTGCTCGTCGGCACCGTCATCGGCTTCCCCCACGGCACGACCTCGACGGCCGCGAAGGCCGCCGAGTCGCGGCAGGCGATCGCCGACGGCGCCTCCGAGCTCGACATGGTCGTCAATATCGGCTGGCTGCGCAGCGGCATGACCGACGAGGTCGAGGACGACGTGCGCGGCGTGGTCGAGGCGGCCGGCGACACGCTCGTCAAGGTCATCCTCGAGACGGCCCACCTCGACGACGACCAGATCGTCGCGGGTTCGAAGGCCGCCGAGCGCGCCGGGGCCGCCTTCGTCAAGACGTCCACCGGCTTCGCGGGTGGCGGGGCGACGCTCCCGCACCTGCGCCTCATGCGCGACGCCGTCTCCGACTCGGTGCAGGTCAAGGCCTCGGGCGGCGTGCGCGGCCTCGACACGGTGCTCGAGATGCTCGACCTCGGCGTCACGCGCTTCGGCACGAGCGCCAGCGGCACGATCCTCGCCGACCTGGCGCACCGCCTCGAGACGGGCCGCGCCTCGGGCGCGGGTGACGACACGACGTCGTACTGACCAGCCGAGGAGGCACGGGTCGCGTCGACGACCCGACCCGCGCCTCCTCGACATGGTGACGACCGTCGGGCCCACGGGGCCTCAGGCGGTCGGCAGCCCCAGGATCTCGCGCGTGCGGACCACGTCGGCCCGGATGTGCGCGATCAGGGCCTCGAGCCCGTCGAAGCGCACGTTGCCCCGTACCCAGTCGACGAAGTGGACGGTGACCTCGAGCCCGTAGAGGTCGAGTGAGACGTCGAGCAGGTGCGCCTCGACCTGCTTGGCCGGCACCCCCTCGAATGTCGGGTTGTTGCCGACCGAGACCGCCGCCGGGTAGAGCGTGTCGCCGACCACCACGCGAGCGGCGTAGACGCCGTCGGCCGGGACGAACCCCTCGCTGTCGCGGGCCAGGTTGGCCGTCGGGAAGCCGAGCTCTCGGCCGCGCTGTTCTCCGTGCACGACGATGCCGCGCACCGACGGCTCGCGCCCGAGCAGGACGCCGGCCTGGCGGACGTCACCGGCGTCCATCAGTTCACGGATCCAGGTCGAGGACGCCCGACGGCCACCGCTCGGTCGCACGTCGTCGATCGACACGACCCGGAACCCGCGGGAGGCACCGAGCTCGCGCAGGGTGTCGACGGTGCCGCTGCCGCGCACGCCGAAGCGGAAGTCGTCACCGACGAACACGACGCGGGCGTGCAGGGCCCCGACCAGGATGCGGTCGACGAACTCGTCGGGCGTCAGCGCCCGCAGCTCGGCGTCGAAGGTGAGCATGAGGGTCGCGGCGACCCCGGCCTCGTCGAGCAGCTCGCGCTTCTGCCGGTTGCTGACGAGGGCCGTCGGCACGTCGTCGGGTCGCAGGACCGCCAACGGGTGCCGGTCGAAGGTGACCACGGTGGACACGAGACCCTCGTCGCGCGCCACCCCCTCGAGCATGTCGATCACGGCGCGGTGGCCGACGTGGACTCCGTCGAACTTGCCGATGGTGACGGCGCTCGGCCCGAAGTCGGGCGGCACGTCGCCGACCAGGTCGTAGAACTGCACGCGCGCTACCTCGTCGTGCCCGGGTCGCGAGGAGACCCGCCGGCCCCCGCGCCCTCGGCACCGGTGCCACCCGCCGCCTGCGTCGCGCGCCCCTGCCGACGCAGCCACAGGATGCCGAGCACGGGCAGGACGAGCGGCACGAAGCCGTACCCGCGCCCGAAGAACGACCACACGGTGTCGTGCGGGAAGAGTTCGGGGTCGAGCACGGTCACGAGACCGATGATCAGGACGCCGACGAGCTCGAAGCTGATGGTCGCCCAGGCCACGGCGTACCAGCCCTGGCCGGGCGCGATCAGGGCCACGGTGGCGACGATGTAGACGACGGCCGACAACGCGCTCAAGGTGTAGGCCAGCGGCGCCTCGGAGAACTGGGTCGTGATCTGGAAGACCGACCGACCGGTGGCGGCGAGGGCGAGGAGGGCGTACACGGCGATGAGGACCCGGCCGAGGCCGACCGCGCGCGTTGACTTCTGAGTGACCATCCCGTCAAGGATAGGACTCCGGCGGGCCCGCCGCCGACCGGGTGCGTCAGAGGCCCTGGACGGTCCAGATCTGGAACATGCGGTAGACCATCACGGCGATCGCGAACGACGAGGTGGCCAGCACGAGGTTGCTCCAGCGGGTGCGGTCGACGAGCGCCCAGACGGTCGCGAGCGGCGGCAGCAGGATGGCCGAGACGAGGTAGATGTAGAACTCGACGAGGTTGCCCGTCGGCGCGTTGCCGACGAACGGGGCCACGATCGCGACGACGAGCTGCACGAGGAGGAGCAGCAGCACGACGGCCCCGGTGCCGACGGTGATGTCGTCGGGCTGACGCTTCGCGAAACAGGCGACCACGCAGACGATTCCCGCCACGACGGCCACCACGACCTGTACCCAGGTGAACCACTCGATCATGCCTGCACCTCGTCGGTCGGGAAGTTCACGATGGGCTTCGCGGCGCCGGCCCGCACCGAGACCAGGCCCGCGAGCCTGCCCGTGGGCGTGACGGCGGCGACCGGCCCGGGGGTGTCGTCGAGATCGACGGCCACGCGCTTGCCGTGCCCGAGGTCGACGGCCTCGGCCGCGGTCATGGACCACTCCGGGAAGAGGGTCCGGGCGACGTCGACGGGAGGCAGCAGCGCCGGAGCGACGTCGATGCCCTCGAGGACGGAGGCGCGGGTCACGTCGAACGGCCCCACCCGCGTCCGACGCAGCGCGGTCAGGTGTCCCCCGACGCCGAGGTCGGCTCCGAGGTCGCGGGCCAGAGCCCGGACGTAGGTGCCGGACGAGCACGAGACCCGCACGTCGAGGTCACGCACGGGCACCCCGTCGACGACGGCGTCGCGTCGGTCGAGCACGGTGAACTCGGTGATCGTCACGTCGCGGGCCTTCAGCTCGACCTCGACCCCGGCACGGGCGAGGTCGTAGGCGCGACGGCCGTCGACCTTGATCGCGCTCACCGTGGTGGGCACCTGGCTGATCGGCCCGGTCAGTCGTGCCACGCCGGCGTCGATCGCGTCGTCGGTGACGCCGCCGGCCGAGGTCGTCGAGACGACCTCGCCGTCGCTGTCGTCGCTGGTGGTCGAGACGCCGAGACGGATGGTGGCGTCGTAGCCCTTGTCGAGGCCGACCAGGAACGTCAGGAGGCGCGTCGACGAGTTCAGGCCGAGCACGAGCAGTCCCGTGGCCAGCGGGTCGAGCGTGCCGGCGTGGCCGACCTTGCGCGTGCCCGCGGCCTTGCGCACGCGCGAGACGACGTCGTGGCTGGTGATGCCCTGCGGCTTGTCGACGAGGAGGAGGCCGCTGTTCACCCGACGACGTTAGCGCAGCCGGACCGCGACGGGGCCGGGGACGCGCTCAGCACGCGTCGTCGAAGCGTCGACGGGGGTGCTCGCGGTCGGAGTTGTCCACTACGGCCGAGGCCTCGGCCCGGGCGTCGAGTCGCGAATCGTCGGCGGTGACCCAGACGCGATAGTGCCACAGCCCCGCGAGGCCGGGGCGCGCGAGGTCGGTGCCGTCGACGAGCAGGACCGCGTCGGCCGGACCGGTGACCCAGGCGGACTCGACGGAACGGTCCGCGTCGGCGTCCCAGGCCCGCTCGACCCAGCCCGCACTGCCGCCGAGCCGGAACGGCTCGACCAGGACCCGGCGGAACAGGCTCTCGTCCAGCACGGGAGCGGAGTCGCGCGGCGCCGCGTCGGGACGTTTCTCGAAGCCGTCGAGCGAGGCGCGGAACGCCGCGTGCCCCAGCTCGCGGAAGGCCTCGAGGAGGTCGTCGGCGAGACCGGCCGCACCAGCGCCTCCGTCGCTGTCGATCGCGACGAGCACGCGGCCGCGCCCGTAGTTGTGGACGATCTCGGTCGCCAGTTCGCGCAGCGTGTCTTTCTTGGCAGGGGCCCATCGGGTGGTCATGTCGACACCGTACGCCCGACCGCCGACACAGCGCCGGGGAGGTCGAGGGCGAGCCGTAGGCTCCTACGGTGAGCATCTCCCCCGCCGTCAACGCCTGGTTCCGCGAGAACGGTCGCGACCTCCCGTGGCGGCGTCCCGGATTCACGGCCTGGGGCACGCTCGTCAGCGAGATCATGCTGCAGCAGACCCCCGTGGCCCGCGTCGTCCCGCGCCTCGAGCAGTGGCTCGAACGCTGGCCGACGCCGGGCGACCTGGCGGCGTCGCCTGCATCCGAGGCCGTGCGGGCCTGGGAGCGCCTCGGTTACCCGCGTCGGGCCCTGGCCCTCCACGCCGCCGCCGTGGCGATCACCGAGAGGCACGGCGGCGTCGTGCCCGAGGACGTCCCGTCTCTCCTGGCACTGCCCGGCATCGGCGACTACACCGCACGTGCCGTCGCGGTCTTCGCCTACGGTCACCGTCACCCGGTCGTCGACACGAACGTCCGCCGCGTCCTGGCCCGTGCCGTCGAGGGTCTCGCCGAACCGTGGGCCCCCAAGGCCTCGCGCGACCTGCCCCTGATGGAGTCGCAGCTGCCCGACGACCTCGAGGAGGCGCGGGTCACGAACGCGGGCGTCATGGAGTTGGGTGCGCTGGTCTGCACGGCGCGGTCGCCGAAGTGCGACGTCTGCCCGCTGGTCGAGCAGTGCGCGTGGGTGCTGGCGGGTCGTCCTGCGCATGCCGGGCCGCGCCTCCGGACGCAGGCCCGCTTCGAAGGATCGGACCGCCAGGTGCGGGGGCTGATCATGGCCGAGTTGCGGGCCAGCGACGTGCCCGTCAGCTCGGCCGAGATCGAGACGGTCTGGACGGACGACGGGCAACGCGCGAGAGCCCTCGCCGGGTTGCTCCGTGACGGCCTGGCCACGGGGTCGCCCGACGAGGGCTATCGCCTGCCCGACTGAGGCGGGCGGGCGTCCGGAGGGACGCTGCGGTCAGCGGGTGGAGCCGTCGGGCTCGGTCGAGGCGCCTGCGGCCGGGGCCTCGAGCTCGTCGTCCAGGGCCAGGTCGTCGTCGAGGTCGTCCTCGGCGTCGTCGAGGTCGTCGTCCGCGTCGAGGTCGCGCGGCTTGACGTACGGGTCGGCGTCGCCGGCGTACTCGGCCGACGAGGCCAGGGACTGGCTCTCGTGGTCGCGCTGACGGGCCTCCTGCAGCAGGCGGTCGATCGAGGCCGCGTTCTCGGGCAGTGCGTCGAGGATGAACTCGAGGCTCGGCGTGAGGCGTGCGGTGATGTTCTTGCCCACCTCGCTGCGCAGCATGCCGGTCGCCGACTTGAGGGCCGCACCGGTGTCACGACGCTCCTCGTCGGTGCCGTAGACCGTGTAGAAGACCGAGGCGTGCTGCAGGTCGCCGGTCACCTTGACGTCGGTGATCGTGACGAACCCGAGGCGGGGGTCCTTGATGCCGCGCTCGAGACGCCGAGCGATGATCTCGTGGATGCGGTCGGCCATCTTGCGGGCGCGTTGCGCGTCAACCATTGTTCACTCCTGTTCGTGCTGCTCGCCGCCGTGGCGAGAGGGGTGAGGCCCCGCCCCGACCGTAGTCGGAGCGGGGCCTCGTGTACTGCGATGACCCTGGGTCAGCCCCGGGGCTTCTCGACCATCTCGATGGTCTCGATCTCGTCGCCGATCTGGATGTCGTTGAACTTGCCGAGACCGATGCCGGCCTCGAAGTCCGTCCGCACCTCGGTGACGTCGTCCTTGAAGCGACGCAGCGAGTCGATCGCGAGGTTGTCGCCGACGACGACGCCCTCGCGGATGACGCGGGCACGAGCGTTGCGGGTGATCGTTCCCGACCGCACGATGACACCGGCGATGTTGCCGACCTTCGACGAACGGAAGATCTCGCGGATCTCGGCGACACCGGACTGCTTCTCCTCGAACTCGGGCTTGAGCATGCCCTTGAGCGAGTTCTCGATGTCCTCGAGCGCCGCGTAGATGACCGAGTAGAAGCGCACGTCGACACCCTCGCGAGCAGCACGCTCACGAGCCTTCGTGTCGGGACGCACGTTGAACCCGATGATGACCGCGTTGTCGACCGTCGCCAGGTTGACGTCGCTCTCGGTGACCGCACCCACACCGCGGTGGATGATGCGCAGCTGCACGCTGTCGTCCACCTCGATCTTGAGCAGGGACTCTTCGAGCGCCTCGACGGCACCGGACACGTCACCCTTGATGATGATGTTGAGAGCCTCGACCTTGCCCTCTTCGAGAGCACGGGTGAAGTCCTCGAGCGAGATGCGCTTGCGGGCCTTGGCCAGCGACGCGTTGCGCTCGACGGCCTCTCGCTTCTCGGCGATCTGACGAGCCGTGCGGTCCTCCTCGGTGACGAGGAAGGTGTCACCGGCTCGGGGGACGCTCGACAGACCCTGGACCAGCACGGGCCGGCTCGGGTAGGCCTCGTCGACCGAGTCGCCGTTCTCGTCGACCATGGCGCGGACGCGTCCGTACGCCGTGCCGGCGACGATGGCGTCACCGACGCGCAGCGTGCCGGACTGGATCAGCACCGTCGCGACGGCACCGCGGCCCTTGTCGAGGCGGGCCTCGATGGCGACACCGCGGGCGTCCTTGTCGGGGTTGGCACGCAGGTCGAGACCGGCGTCGGCCGTGAGCAGGACGGCCTCGAGGAGGGCGTCGATGTTCTTGTTGTCACGGGCCGACACGTCGACGAACATGACGTCTCCGCCGTACTCCTCGGCGACGAGGCCGTACTCGGTGAGCTGCTGACGCACCTTCGCCGGGTTCGCACCCTCTTTGTCGATCTTGTTGACCGCGACCACGATCGGCACGCCGGCCGCCTGGGCGTGGTTCAGCGCCTCGACCGTCTGCGGCATGATGCCGTCGTCGGCCGCGACCACGAGGATCGCGATGTCGGTCACCTGGGCACCACGAGCACGCATGGCGGTGAACGCCTCGTGACCGGGGGTGTCGATGAAGGTGATGGCGCGCTCGACGCCCTCGTGCGGAGCCCACACCTGGTAGGCGCCGATGTGCTGCGTGATGCCACCGGCTTCGCCGGCGACCACGTTGGCGTTGCGGATCGCGTCGAGGAGACGCGTCTTGCCGTGGTCGACGTGACCCATGACGGTGACGACGGGAGGACGGATCTGCAGGACGGACTCGTCTTCGTCTTCGAGCTCCTGCTCGAGGTCGATGTCGAAGCCCTCGAGCAGCTCTTTGTCCTCGTCCTCGGGCGAGACGACCTGGATGTTGTAGCCGAGCTCCTCGCCGAGGACCTGGAAGGTCGCCTCGTCGAGCGACTCGGTCGCCGTCGCCATCTCACCGAGGTGGAAGAGGACGGTCACCAGGTTGCCGGGGCTCGCGTCGATCTTGTCGGCGAAGTCGCTGATCGACGCACCGCGACGGAGACGGACGATGGTGCTGCCGTCGCCACGGGGGACGCTGACGCCACCCAGCGACGGAGCCGAGCGCATCTCGAACTCGGCCCTCTTCGTCCGCTTCGACTTGCGAGCCTTGCTCTTGCCGCCACCGCGACCGAACGCACCGGCCGTACCGCCACCGGGGCCACGGCCGCGACCGCCACCACCGGAGGGACGGGGTCCGCTGAAGCCGGGACGGAAACCGCCGGCCGCGCCGGGAGCACCGGCACCGGGACGCTGGAAGCCACCACCGGCACCGCCGGGACGACCTGCGCCGCCACCGGCGGGACGCTGACCGAAGCCGTTGGGACGGGGGCCTGCACCCACACCGGGACGCGGGGCGCCCGGACGGGGAGCGCCGGGACGCGGGGCCATCGGGCGGGGGCCTGCGGCGCCACCAGGGCGCGGCATGCTGCTGGCCGCACCGGAGCCGCCGGGACGAGGCGCGCTGGGGCGTCCCATGCCCTGGTTGCTGGCGAAGGGGTTGTTGCCGGGACGCGGGGCACCGGGGCGGGGGCCGCCGGGCTTGGGACCGGCGGCACCGGGCTTCGCGGCGTCGTCGGCGGGAGCCGCCGCGCCGTCCTTGGCGGCTGACGCCGCTGCGGCGCGCTGCGCCTCGGCCTGGGCCTGTCGCTCGGCGACCGTCAGCGGGGCGACGGGCGCGGGCGCCGCGTCGACGTCGGGCTCGGCCGCCGCCACGGGGGCGGGCGTCGGCTCGGCGACGGGGGGCTTGGGAGCAGCCGGACGAGGGCCGCCGGGCTTGGGTGCCGAGCTCGCGGGCTGCGCGGCGGCACCGGTCGAAGGAGCCTTGGCAGCGGGGGTCGCAGGCTTCGCGGCACCGGCGAAGGCCTGGCGCAGCTTGCGGGCGACGGGAGGCTCGACGCTGGACGACGGTCCCTTGACGAACTCGCCCATCTCTTTGAGCTTCTCTAGTGCGGTCTTGCTGTCGATCCCCAGCTCGCTGGCGATCTCGTGTACGCGTGGTTTAGCCACAGTTCTCCTGTCTCGGGCCCTTCCCGAGACGGGAAGAGCCTTCAGTTCTGGACGGGTCTCATTTCGAGCCGCTCATTGGTGGTTGCTCATTAGTTGTCCATGTGCCGTTCAGCCTGTTCTGTCGTGGCGATGGGTCGTGACGTGGTGATCCGCGTGAGGTGGTCGCGGAGCTCGTCGACGTCGGGTTCGGAGTCGAGGCGGAGTGCACGGCGGAAAGCCCTGCGCTTCACTGCCGACTCGAACGCGTCGATCGACGGCGTCAACCACGCACCCCGCCCGGGAAGGGTCGCGGTCGGATCGACCACGAGACGTCCGTTTCGGGCGACGACCCGCACGAGTGCGGATCGTGGAGCGCGCGCTCGAGTACCGATGCACGTTCTGACGGGTTCCACCCTACCCCCTCGGGTCGTCGGACGGGAGACGCCGACGGCGAACGGCGTGGTGCGCCGGTCGCCCTCGTCGTGTCGTGGTCGTGTCGGAGAGATCAGTCGTCTTCGAGGATGCTGTCCGGCTGGATGTCGATCCGCGCGCCCGTCAGCTTCGCGGCGAGGCGGGCGTTCTGACCCTCTTTGCCGATCGCGAGCGACAGCTGGTAGTCGGGCACGAGAGCCCGCACGGCCTTGGTGGACGCGTCGATCACGAAGGCCGACGAGACCTTGGCCGGCGACAGCGCGCTGGCGACGAAGGTCGGCAGGTCGCTCGAGTAGTCGACGATGTCGATCTTCTCGTCGTTGAGCTCGGTGGTGACGGCCCGGACGCGCTGCCCCATCTCGCCGATGCAGGCCCCCTTGGCGTTGACGCCGGGCTCGGTCGCCCGGACGGCCATCTTGGTGCGGTGACCGGCCTCGCGAGCCAGCGAGACGATCTCGACGACACCGCTGGCGATCTCGGGCACCTCGAGGGCGAAGAGCTTCCGCACGAGCGACGGGTGGGTGCGCGAGACCGTGATCTGCGGCCCCTTCGTGCCCTTGCTGACGCCCGTGACGTACACGCGGATGCGCGACCCGTGGGCGTACTTCTCACCCGGCACCTGCTCTTCGGGCGGCAGGATCGCCTCGACCGTGCCGAGGTCGACGTGGATCATGCGCGGGTTCGGCCCCTGCTGGATCACACCGGCGACGATGTCGCCCTCACGGCCCTTGAACTGGCCGAGCACCTTGTCGTCGCCGATGTCGCGCAGGCGCTGGTTGATGACCTGCTTGGCCGCGAAGGCGGCGATCCGGCCGAAGTCGCTGGGGCTGTCGACGGACTCGCCGACGACCTCGCCCTCGTCGTCGCGTTCGATGGCGAAGACCGAGACGTGTCCGGTCTTGCGGTCGAGTTCGACGCGAGCAGCCGGGATGCGGCTCTCGGGCTGGTTCGTGTGCTTGAGGTAGGCCGTCAGGATGGCCTGCTCGATGATGCGCACGAGTTCGTCGAAGGGGATTTCACGCTCGCGCTCCATGAGACGCAGCACGCTCAGGTCGATGTCCACTGAGGGCCTCCACTATTCAGATCTGCAGGCTGCACGCACGATGGCGCGCACAGCATGGCTCTACGGTACCCGAGAGCGGGGCGCCCGGCGGACCGTTCGCCGGGGTCGGCACCGCGCCTCCTCGGGGTCGTCCCGACCGGGACGAGGAGGCGCGGTGCCGGCGCTCAGGACGCCCGCGGGGCCGTGAGGCTCGCGACGGCCTCGGCCACGGGGACCGGGGTGCGCTCACCCGTGCGGCGGTCCCAGAGTTCGACGACGCCCTCGCCGGCCGAGCGGCCGACGACGACGATCTGCGGCACGCCGAGTAGTTCGGCGTCGCCGAACTTGACGCCGGGCGAGACCTTGGGACGGTCGTCGTAGAGGACGTCGAGACGGTGGGCCTCGAGGTCGGCGGTGAGCTTCTCGGCGACCTCGTAGACCACGGGGTCCTTGCCCGTCGCCACGACGTGCACGTCGAAGGGAGCGACGTTCGCCGGCCAGATCAGGCCCTTGGCGTCGTTGTTCGCCTCGGCGATCACCGCGAGGATGCGCGTGACGCCGATGCCGTACGACCCCATCGTGACCGTGACCTGCTTGCCGTTCTCGTCGAGCACCTTGAGGCCGAGCGCCTCGGCGTACTTGCGACCGAGCTGGAAGACGTGGCCGATCTCCATGCCGCGGGCGGTCTCGATGGGGCCGGAGCCGTCGGGAGCGGGGTCGCCCTCGCGGACCTGAGCGGCCTCGATGGTGCCGTCGGCGGTGAAGTCGCGACCCATGACCAGGTCGGCGACGTGCACGCCCTTCTCGTTCGCCCCGGTGACCCAGGCCGATCCCTCGACCACGCGGGGGTCGACGAAGTAGCGGATGCCGGAGTCGGACTCGCCGCCGAGCACCTGGGGGCCGAGGTATCCGCGGACCAGGACTGGGTTCTTCACGAAGTCGGCGTCGCCGGCGGCCTCGACCTCGGCCGGCGCGAAGGCGACCTCGAGCCGCTTCATGTCGACCTCGCGGTCACCGGGCAGGCCGACGACGACGAGTTCGCGGGTTCCGTCGAGATGACTGAGCGCGACGACGACGTTCTTCAGGGTGTCGGCGGCCGTCCAGGGCCCGGAGTCGCGCGCCT
Organism: Frigoribacterium sp. CFBP 8751; assembly: GCF_014841545.1. Lineage (NCBI taxonomy): Bacteria > Bacillati > Actinomycetota > Actinomycetes > Micrococcales > Microbacteriaceae > Frigoribacterium > Frigoribacterium sp. CFBP 8751. The sequence goes on along the minus strand of NZ_JACYUB010000002.1, from coordinate 578,075 downwards.
CGTCTTCGTTGAGCTGCGCGACCAGCGAGTCGATGGTCGGCGTGTCGGCCGGTGCCAGGCGGCGGGCGGGGGCGAGACCCGCGAGCGGGACCGTGTCGGGGACGATCGTCGTGAAGGCCTCGACGTTCGCGGTGTAGCCGCCGGCCGAGCGGACGAACGTGTCCTCGCCGATGACGGTCGGGTGCAGGAACTCCTCGCTCCGCGAACCGCCCATGGCCCCGGCGTCCGCCTTGACGATGACGTACTCGAGGCCGAGACGGGTGAAGATGCGCTCGTAGGCGTCGCGCTGCTTCTGGTAGCTCTCGTCGAGCCCGGCGTCGGACGCGTCGAACGAGTAGGCGTCCTTCATGGTGAACTCGCGGCCACGCAGCAGGCCGGCCCGGGGCCGCGCTTCGTCGCGGTACTTGTCCTGGATCTGGAACAGCGTCAGGGGAAGGTCCTTGTACGACGAGTAGAGGTCTTTCACCAGCAGGGTGAAGGCCTCCTCGTGCGTGGGGGCCAGCAGGTAGTCGGCGTCCTTGCGGTCCTTCAGCCGGAACATGCCGTCGCCGTACTCGGTCCAGCGGCCGGTGGCCTCGTAGGGCTCACGCGGCAGCAAGGCGGGGAAGTGCACCTCTTGGGCACCGGCCGCCTGCATCTCGTCGCGGATGACCGCCTCGATCCTGGCCTTGACGCGCAGGCCGAGCGGCAGCCAGGCGAAGACGCCCGGCGCCTGACGTCGGATGTACCCGGCGCGAACGAGGAGGCGGTGGCTGGTCACCTCGGCGTCGGAGGGGTCTTCTCGGAGGGTGCGGACGAAGAGCTGGGAGAGACGTGTGGACACCCGTCCAGCTTAGGGGCGCGCCCAGCTCACCACGGCTTGCCGTCGTAGTCGCCCGGGTTCTGCTCGTAGTAGCGGTCGCGGTCGGTGTCTTGTTGTTGCTGCTGCTGGCTCTCCTCGCCCTGCTGCTGCAGCTGGTCGAGGGGGTCGTCGGACTCGGCCTGGCCCTCGCCTTCGTCGGGCTCGTCTCCCCCGGCACCGGGATCGCTGCCGTCGTCGCCGCCGGGCTGCTGCTCGTCGCCCTGGCCCCCCTGGGCCTGCTGCCCCTTCTCGTCGAGGCGTTGCTGGGCGTCGTCGAGCGGCTGGGACGTGTCGGGCTGTCGGGGGTCGTCCGGCGGCTGGAAACAGCCCTCGGGCGCCTCGTCGACGGTCTTCTGTCCCAGTTCGTACAGCGCCTCGGCGTCGGCGTAGCGCAGTTCGAGCAGGGCCGCGTCGCCCTGCGCCTCGATCGTCAGCACCAGGTTGACCCGGATGACGCACGAGATCGTCGCGTCGTCGGGGGCGAGGTCGAGCGCCGTGACGAACTCTTGCCGTGCCACGTCGAGCACGCCGATCTGTGCGTAGGCGGTGCCCCGGTCGAAGTGGTGCACCCACGGCTCGACCACGTTGGCGACGCCGAGCGGCTCGGACAGGGAGGCGCTGCGTTCGAACTGCTGATCGCCGTACGACCACTGCGTCAGGGCGGCGAACGTGGGCAGGCTGAGCAGCTTGAGCGCGACGAGCAACACCACGAGGACGACCGGGGCCGACCAGAGCAGCAGCCGACGCCGGAGGCGCTTGCGGTACTGCTCGACGGTGGGCCCGGCCTCGGCCTCGTGGGCGCGGCGGATCTCGTCGACGGGCGGTGGGACGAGGGTGTCGGTCACGGGCGTGCTCCCCCCTCGGGTCGGGCGGCGTCGACGGCCGACGCCGCAGCACGGTCACGCCCGCGGCCCGGCCCACGCTCGTCGCGGAGGGCTCGTGTCGGACGGACCTCGCCCAGGGCCCTGGCCACGAGGGCGACGTCGATCAACAGCAGGAGGAACGCCGGGATCGCGGCGAGCCAGTAGAGGTCGATCAGGCTGTCGGCTCGTCCCTCGTCGGAGGCGACGGCCCCGTCGCGGGCGTCGGCGACGGCAGCGTCCACGGACGTGTCGGCCGTGCGGTGAACGTACGGCACGCCGAGTTGATCGGCGATGCGCCGCAGGGCGTCCTCGTCGATCCTCGAGACGGCGTCGGGATCACCGGCCTGCGTGCGGTCCTGGATGTACTCCTCGGTCGAGTACTCGTCGCCGTAGCCGTCGAAGACGCGCATCTTGCCTCCCTGCTCGGTGCCGTAGCCGAAGACGGCACCGCCGTCGACGTCGCCGGCCGAGGCCGCGAAGCTCTCGGGCTCGGTGCCGCTGGTCTGCTCGCCGTCGCCGAGGTAGTAGACGACGTTGGCCCGCTCCGGGGCGCTCTGCCGAGCCTCGGTCAGCCGCTCGGCCAGCAGGTCGTTCGCCTCGCTCACGGAACTGCCGCTCGAGTAGTAGGTGACCTCTTGGTTCATGGCGTCCGCGGCGGCCACCACGGCGGAGGCGTCGTCGGTCAGCGGCGTCCGCAGGACGGCCGTGCTGTCGAAGGACAGCAACGAGAACCGCGCGCCCGCCAGCTGCGAGGTCACCTCGGCGATGTCGGACCGCACCCCGTCGAGACGACGCTGGCCGTCACCCCAGTCCTCCGCCGCGATGCTCGAGGTCGTGTCGACCACGAAGAAGACGTTGAGCTGGGCGACCGACGCCTGAGCCGACCCACCGGGGAGGCTCGGTCGTACCGCGACGACGAGCAACAACGCGACGATCACGAGACGTCGCACCCAGGTGAGCAGGGCCCGCCGCCGGCTCCGCTCGGCCACGACGCGCCAGCCGGTGAACCCGAGCAGGGCGACGGCGGCCACGCCGAGGAGCCACCAGGGCAGGACGGGCTGGAAGACCAGCGCCCCCGCGATCACAGCCGCACCCGCCAGAGCATCACGAGCCCGCCCATCGCGACGAGCAAGGCGGCGATCGCCAGAGCCTGCGGGTGGTCGGTCACCACGAGTCGTCGAGCCCCCGTGAACAGCCCCGCCTCACGGGCGTCGATCTCGTCGACGATCTGCGGCACGGTCGCCGAATCGTCGAGGGCGTAGTAGCCACCGTCGGTCGACTCGGCCGCGGTTCGCAGTTCGGCGGCGACCTGGTCGGCCACGGCGTCCGTGGCGTGGTCGGCGGGGTTCACGGCGTACACCCGGACGTCGCGCTCGGCCGCCAGGTCGGCAGCCTCGGTGAGCGTGAGCAGGGCCTTGCCGTTGACGTAGTTGTCGGTGGCGAGCACGACCGACTTGGGTCGTGTGCTGTCGTCGTCGCCGAAGCCGAGGACGCACGAGGCCAGGCCGTCACCGATCAACGAGGCGCCGTCACCGAGGTCGGTGCCCGTCCAGTAGCGGGTCCCGTTCTCGCCCATGGTGTCGAACGAGTCGCGGTACTGCTCGAGTTGCGTGCGGACGAAGTCGTAGTCGTCGGTGAGCGGGAACGCCTGCACGGCCGAACTGTCGAAGAGGTAGAGCCCGATGCGTTCGCCGTCGAGCCCCTGCGAGAGGGTCGAGAACGTGTCCACGATCTGGGAGTCGACCTCGGTCATGGAGCCCGACACGTCGAGGCAGAGCATGATGTCGCGCTTGTACGACTGGGGTTCGACGACGTCGGTGCTCGAGACCCGGGCGGCGAGCAGGACGCTGATGCCGGTCAGGGCCACCATGGCGACGAGCACGACCGCGAGGACGGCACGATAGCGCCGGACGACGCGCTGGTAGGCGGGCAGAGCGGTCAGTCGCTCGCCGTGCGCGACCGGGACGCCGAGACGACGGAGGCGCGCCCTGTCTCGGCGCCTCCAGCGCACGTAGAGCCACGCCGCCACCGCCACGACCGCCAGGGCGACCAGCGGCAACCACCAGAAGATCAGCCCCATGACGCCACCACGTCTCTCGCGGTGGCGACGGCACGGGCGGGGTCGCCGGGCTCTTCGAGCCGGAAGGCCGGCGGGTAGTACTGCTCGACCGCCCCCGCGAGCCGGGGCAGGTTCGACTCGCGCAGGTCGGCGAGGGTCATCACGTGCGTGTCGACGCCGTTCGTCTCGTGCGCGAAGAACCGCAACAGCAGGCTGAGCCGGGAGTGCACCCCGCGGTCGTTCAGCCGCCCCGAACTCGCGGCCGTCTCGACCTCGTCGATGAGGGCGAGGTACTTCGCCTTGGTGTCGGCGAGGGCGGCCGGTCGGGACGCCGCCTGGGCCGCTCGCCGGGCCGGGGGAAGTCGCCGTGCCGAGAAGCGGAACACGAAGACGTACCAGGCGACCACGAGGGCCAGCCCGACCAGGCCGAGCACGAGCCAGAGCACCCAGAGCGGGTACTGGTAGGGCCCGAAGAAGTCGTCAGCGCCCGACACGACGGTGCTTCTCGATCAGGGCGAAGAGGCCCGGCACGACCTCGGCCTGGCTGCCGAGTCGCTGGCTGCTGATGCCGAGGGCGAGGAGCTCGCGCTCGGTGTCGCCCACGCGTCGGACGGACGAGTCGTCGAACTCGCGTCGGAGCTGCGCGTTCTCCCGGAGGTAGGCCGGCAGCCCGGACATCTCTCGGACGTCGAAGACCTCGCCGGCGTGCCCCGTTCGCGTCATCAGGTCGGCGTCTCCGATCGTCAGCCAGACCACCTCGTGCTGGGCGCGCAGACGGCGGAGCAATCGTGTGATGCGCTCGTCGATCGCGACGTCGTCGGTGACCACCAACAGCATCGAGCGACGCCGGATGCCTCGCGCGACCCACTCGAGCACCGAGGCCAGGTCGCTCGTCGGGGCGTCGAGGTCGACCCGTCGGTCGACCTGACGCAGGAGGGTCTCGAGGTGGGCCTCGGTCGCGCCGGCCGGGTGCGCGCGGGTCCCCGACGAGTCACCCGCCACCAGGGACACGACGTCGCCGTGCTTGGCGGCGATGTAGGCGAGGGCGCCCGCCGCCATCAGCGCGATGTCTTTCTTGGACTCGCCGCTCGTGGCCGTCGCCGCCATGTTTCGACCGGTGTCCATCACCAGGACGAGGTTCTGCCGCCGGCTCGCGATGTACCGCTTGACCAACGGCTCGCCGTGACGGGCCGTGGCCTTCCAGTCGATGTCCTTCACCTCGTCGCCCGGGACGTACGCCCTGAGGTCGTCGAAGTCGTGGCTGCGCCCGTGGTGCACCGAGGCGTATCCGCCCTCGAGCAGGTCGATGGTGCGTCGGTGGGCGAAGAGCCCCATCTTCGTGCGCACGCGCAGCAGCAGGCTGGCCACCGGGGTCAGGGGGTCTGGACGGCGCCGAACACGGCGTCGATGATCGTCTCGGGCGCGACCTCGTCGGCCGTGGCCTCGTAGTTGAGGATCATGCGATGGCGCAGCACGGAGTGCCGCAGGTGCTTGACGTCCTCGGGGATGACGTAGTCGCGACCGTGCAGCAGGGCGAGGGCACGGGCCGCCTGCATGAAGGCGATGCTCGCCCGCGGGCTGGCACCGAACTCGACGTAGTCGGCGAGGGTGGCCGGGATGTACTGCTGCGGGTGCCGGGTGACGTAGATGAGCTGCACGATGTAGTTGACGATCGACGCGTCGACGTAGACGCGCTTGGCCAGGTCTTGCAGGTAGACGACGTCGGCCAGGCCGACGCCGGCCGAGGGTGACGCGGCCTCGTCGTAGACGCCGCTCTCGATCCGCCGGATGATCTCTGCCTCTTCGGCCGGGGTCGGATAGTCGAGGATCTCTTTCAACAGGAAGCGGTCGAGCTGCGCCTCGGGCAACTGGTAGGTGCCCTCTTGCTCGATCGGGTTCTGCGTGGCCAGGACGAGGAAGGGCGAGGGCAGCCGGTACACCGTGCCACCGATGGTGGTCTGCCGCTCTTGCATCGCCTCGAGCATGGCGCTCTGGGTCTTGGCGCTCGACCGGTTGATCTCGTCGAGCAGGACGAAGTTCGAGTGGACGGGCCCGAGCTGGGTGACGAACGTGGACTTCTGGGCGTCGTAGATCTGCGTGCCCGTGATGTCGCTCGGCAGCAGGTCGGGCGTGCACTGGATGCGCCGGAAACTGGCGTCGATCGACTGCGCGATGGTCTGGGCGGCGGTCGTCTTGGCAAGCCCCGGGACGCTCTCGAGCAGGACGTGCCCGCCGGTGATCAGGGCGACGAGCAGGGTGTCACGGAGGGCGGTCTGACCCACGACCTTGCGGCCGAACGCCTCCGACACGGCCCCGACGATCTGCCGGGCCCGCTCGAGCTCGGCGGGCGTCACGGGGGCCGAGGCCGGCGGCGGGGTCTGGCTGGCGGTGGCGGTGTCGGTCACGCGCCCCACTGTAAACCAGTACCCCGACAGCGCCGTTGCCCACGGCCGCCGTGCCTCACCGCCGCAGCGCGCGCCTCGCCAGCCAGTTGCCGAGGAACTGGACGAGCTGCACCAGCACGATGATGAGCAGGACCGCGGCCCACGTGACGACCGGGTCGAACTGCCGGTAGCCGTAGAGCAGGGCGAAGTTGCCGAGCCCGCCGCCGCCGATGTACCCGGCCACCGCCGACATGTCGACCAGTGCGACGAAGATGAAGGTGTATCCGAGGACGAGCGGTCCGAGCGCCTCGGGCAGCAGCACCGTTCCGATGATGCGGGCCGGGCCGGCCCCCGCGGCTCGTGCGGCCTCGATGACGCCCGGCTGCACGGTGAGCAGGTTCTGCTCGACGATGCGCGAGATCGCGAACGACGCGGCGAGCGACAGGGTGAAGATGATGGCCGGGTTGCCGCTGCCCGACCCGATGACGAACCTCGCCAACGGCTGGGCCGCGGCCAAGAAGATGATGAACGGGATCGGTCGGAAGACGTTGACGACCACGTTCAGCACACCGTAGACGACGCGGTTCGCGAACAACGCCCCGCCCCGCGTCAGGTAGAGCGCCAGGCCGAGCACGAGCCCGCCGATGCCGCCGAAGAGCAGCGTCAGGGCGACGATGTAGACGGTCTCGACGGCGGCTTGCCACAGCATCGGCTGCAGTTCGATCAGGGAGTCCATGTCAGCGTCCTTCCGTGGGTGCGGCCGAGGCCGTCGGCGAGGGGGGCAGTTCGGTCGCGTTGTCGCCCAACTCGGCGACGGCCGCCCGGACGGCCGCGTCGTCACCGGTCACGGCGAGGGTCAGGGTGCCGAAGGTGCGCCCCTGGATGTCGTTCACGCCCCCGAAGACGATCTCGAAAGAGAGGCCGTGACGGGCGAGCAGCGCGAAGACGTCGCGCTGGTCGACGCCGCCCTCGGCGATGCGCACCGACACGAGGGTGCCGTCGTGCCGGGCCCGCAACGTCTCGAGCTCGTCGCCGTGCGGCGTGCCCGCGATGACGGTCGAGACGAACCGTTTGGTCGACGCCTGCTGCGGGTCGGAGAACACCTCGAAGGTGGGGCCGGTCTCGACGACGCGTCCGGAGTCCATCACGGCCACCCGGTCGGCGATCGACTTGATGACGTCCATCTCGTGGGTGATCACGACGATGGTGATTCCGAGCTCGGCGTTGACGCGCTTGAGCAGCGCGAGCACCTCGCTCGTCGTCTCGGGGTCGAGGGCACTCGTCGCCTCGTCGGCGAGCAGGATGCGGGGGTTCGTCGCGAGCGCGCGGGCGATGCCGACGCGCTGCTTCTGCCCACCCGAGAGCTGGTCCGGCCGCGCGTGGGCCTTGTCACCGAGGCCGACGAAGTGCAGCAGGTCGCTGATCCGCCGTTGGTGCTCGGACTTCGGCACGCCCGCTGCCTTGAGCGGGAACTCGACGTTGCCCCAGACCGTCTTCGACGAGAAGAGGTTGAACTGCTGGAAGATCATGCCGATGCCGGCCCGGACCCCCCTCAGGTCACGCTCACGAAGGCCCGTGATCTCGCGACCGTCGACGCGGATGCTCCCGCTCGTCGTGGGCTCGAGGGCGTTGACCAGGCGTACCAGGGTGCTCTTCCCCGCGCCCGAGTAGCCGATGATGCCGAAGATCTCGCCCTCGGCGATCTCGAGGCTGACGCCGTCGACCGCGGTCAGCGGTGGGGCGCCCTTCTCGCGGGGCGGGTACGTCTTGACGACGTCGGTCAGGGTGATGGCGGGCACGCGTTCTCCTCGGCACGGGCGGAGGCCCGGACCGCGAGCGGGTGCCTGCGCGCGGTCCGGGCCGGGGGTTGCGACCTGGTGGGGTCAGCCGTTCTGCTCGACGAGCTTCTCGGTCTCGGTCAGCGACTTCTCGAGGTCGCCCACGGGGATCTTCGTGATGATCGCCGTGCCGCCCGAGTTGTCGACCACGCCGTCGGTGACGGCCTTGGTGTCCTGGTAGATCTGGACGAGCTTTTGGTAGGTGGCGTTGTCCTTGTCCTCGGCGCGGGCGGCGAAGACGTTGGCGTAGGGCACCGACGAGGGGTCCTCGGGGTCGTCCTGGGCGATGACGTCGTCGGTCGACAGGCCGGCCTTGGTCGCGAAGTCGTTGTTGATGATCGCACCGGCGTAGTCGGGCAGCGACGTGGCGGCGAGGTCGGCGCTCACCGTGGCGACCTTGACCTTCGACTTCGACTCGTCGACGTCGTTGACGCCCGAGAAGATCGTCCCGCCGTCCTTCAGCGAGATCAGGCCGTTCGACTGCAGCACGAGCAGGGCGCGGGCCAGGTTGCTCGAGTCGTCGGGGATCGCGATGGTGTCGCCCTGCTGGAAGTCGCTCAGGTCGGTGTACTTCGACGAGTACAGCGGCAGAGGGTAGATCGCCGTCGAACCGATCGGCACGATGTCGTTGCCCGAGGCCACGTCGTACTGCGCGAGGTAGACGATGTGCTGGAACTGGTTCAGGTCGATCTCGCCGTCGGCGAGGGCCGGATTCGGCTGCTCGTAGTCCGAGTAGTCCACGAGGTCGACCGTGATGCCCTCGTCGGCCGCGGCCTGGACGAAGTCGGCCCAGTACGGGTCGCTCGCGCCGACGACGCCGATGCGGACGGTCTCGTCGTCGCCACCGCCACGGCTGACTCCGATCGCGATGCCGACGGCGGCGAGCACGACGACGACCGCGACGATGATGGCGATCAGTCGACCGGGGCCCTTCTTGGGGGCGTCGATCAGGGGGGCGCTGCTGGTCATGGGTTCCTCTCGGGGCGCTGCGGGAGCACCGCTCGGGGGTGGGCCGAGGCTGTCGCGGTGCGCACTCCATGCTGGCCGACGCCCCGGGGCGCGTCACATCGGGGCGTCACACGACGACACACGGTCAGGGCGGCCCCGGGCAGGGACGCGACCGCAGGCAGGAGGCGCGGTGCGAGGATTCTCGCACCGCCCCTCCTGAAGGGGTCGCGTCGCCCGCCGGGCGTGCCGGATCAGACGGTGACGACCTCGGGCGAGCCGAGCTCGCCGGGGGGCATCTCGGCGGCGAGGCGGTTGGCCTCGTCGATGAGCGTCTGGACGATCTCGGACTCGGGGACGGTCTTGATGACCTCGCCCTTGACGAAGATCTGCCCCTTGCCGTTGCCGGACGCGACGCCGAGGTCGGCCTCGCGGGCCTCGCCCGGGCCGTTGACGACACAGCCCATGACGGCGACGCGCAGAGGGACGGTCATGCCCTCGAGCCCCTCGGTGACGTCGTTGGCGAGCTTGTACACGTCGACCTGAGCGCGGCCGCAGCTGGGGCAGCTGACGATCTCGAGCTTGCGCTCGCGCAGGTTGAGCGACTGCAGGATCTGCAGACCGACCTTGACCTCTTGGGCGGGCGGAGCACTGAGGCTGACGCGGATGGTGTCGCCGATGCCCTCGCTCAGCAGGATGCCGAACGCCGTGGCCGACTTGATCGTGCCCTGAAATTCGGGCCCGGCCTCGGTGACGCCGAGGTGCAGCGGCCAGTCACCGCGCTCGGCGAGCTGACGGTAGGCCTTGACCATGACGATCGGGTCGTTGTGCTTGACCGAGATCTTGAAGTCGTGGAAGTCGTGCTCTTCGAACAGCGAGGCCTCCCACACGGCGGACTCGACGAGCGCCTCGGGCGTCGCCTTGCCGTACTTCTGCAGGATGCTGGGCTCGAGCGAGCCGGCGTTGACGCCGATGCGGATGGAGACGCCCGCGGCCTTCGCCGCGGCGGCGATCTTGCCCACCTGGTCGTCGAACTTGCGGATGTTGCCGGGGTTGACCCGGACGGCCGCGCAGCCGGCGTCGATCGCCTGGTACACGTAGTTGGGCTGGAAGTGGATGTCGGCGATGACCGGGATCTGGCTCTTCTTCGCGATGATCGGAAGGGCCTCGGCGTCGTCACGGCTCGGCACGGCCACGCGCACGATGTCGCAGCCGCTGGCCGTGAGCTCGGCGATCTGCTGCAGGGTGGCGTTGATGTTGGGGGTCGGAGTCGTGGTCATCGACTGCACGCTGACGGGGGCGTCGCCACCCACGAGCACCTTGCCGACCTTGATCTGCCGCGTCTTGCGACGCGGGGCGAGGACTTCGGGGACCTTCGGCATTCCGAGATTGACTGCTGGCACGGTGTCATCGTAAACCTCGGCGCTGGACGCCGCGTGACGGGCGGGTGACCGTCCGGTCACGCGACGTCCGTGACCTGACGTCAGCCGAAGAGGTCGATCGGGTTCACGATGTCGGCATAGGTCAACAGAACCGTCATGCCGCCGAGGAGGATGACGATCGCGAAGGTGACGGGGATGGCCTTGGCCGTGTCGACGGGGCCCGGGTCGGGTCGGCGGAAGAGCTTGGCGAAGCCGCGGCGGATCGCCTCGATCAAGGCGCCGGCCACGTGTCCGCCGTCGAGCGGCATCAGCGGCACCAGGTTGAACACGAACAGCGCGACGTTGAGGCTCGCGAGCAGACCGACGAGGGTGCTGATGCGGTCGACCACCGGGATGGTGTCGAGGCTCGCGATCTCGCCCGCCATGCGCCCGACGCCGACGACGCTGACGGGGCCGTTCGGGTCGCGCTCGGCCCCGCCGAAGGCGGCCTGCGCCACCCCGACGAGACGCTGGGGCAGCGTGACGATGACGCCGACCACGTGTGCGATGTTGTCGCCCACGGCCGGCAGCACGGCCGTCACGGGTTCACGCACCTTCTCGTAGGCGAAGCCGATGCCGACGAAGCCGACCTCCTGCGTCTGCGAGCTGCCGTCGGGGTTCGTCGCGACGGCCCCGCTCGACGTGGTCACGTACCGCTCGGACAGGGCCGGCGTCACCTGGAGCGTGCGCTCGGTGCCGTCGCGGTCGACCACGACGGCCAGGGTCTCGCCGGGAGAACGCTGCAGGATGCCCGTGATCTGGTCGCCGTCGGAGACGGTCGTGCCGTCGATCGACACGATGCGGTCGCCGTTGAGCATGCCCGCGGCGTAGGCGGGAGCCTCGGGTGCGTCGGACGGGCAGCTCGTCTCGGTCGACCCGGCGGGCAGGACGCAGGTGCTGACGCTGCCGACCGTGGTGCTCGCCTGCTGGACGCCGAAGCCGCAGAGCAGCACGGCGAACAGCACGATCGCGATGAGCAGGTTCATGAACGGGCCACCGAGCATGATGATCACGCGCTTGTACACGGGCAGGCGGTAGAAGGTCCGCGACTCGTCGCCCTCGTCGATCGTCTCGGCACTGGCGGTCCGGGCGTCCTGCACGAGGGTGTTGAAGAAGCCGGTGCTCGACTGGCGCGCGCCTCCCCCGGTCTTTCCGGGAGGGAACATCCCCGACATCGAGATGTAGCCGCCGAGCGGCAACGCCTTGACGCCGTACTCGGTCTCGCCCTTCTTGCGCGAGAAGACGGTCGGCCCGAAGCCGATCATGTACTGGCCGACCTTCACACCGAACTTCTTCGCCGGCACGAGGTGGCCCACCTCGTGCAGGGCGATCGACACGGCCAACCCGACGACCATGACCAGGACGCCGAGCACGAAGAGGAGGATCGTCTGCACCGGGCAAGGGTAGCCGCCCGTGGCCGGACGTCCACCGCGCCGACGCCATGACGACGCTGGGAGCCCCGAACTGGGGCGGCGGGCTCAGCGGGCCAGCAGCGCGTCCGCCTCGGCACGCGCCCAGCGCTCGGCGTCGAGCACGCCCTCGAGGCTGTTCTCGCCCGCGGTGTGCCGGTCGACGACCGCCTCGACCACGTCGAGGATGTCGAGATACCCGACGCGTCCCGCGTGGAACGCCAGGACGGCCTGCTCGTTCGCCGCGTTGAAGACGGCCGGATGGGTGCCCCCGGCCCGCCCGACCTGCTTCGCGAGCCGGACGGCCGGGAAGGCCCGCTCGTCGAGGGGCTCGAAGGTCCAGGTGGAGGCGCGGGTCCAGTCGAGCGGGACGCCCACGCCCTCGACGCGGTCGGGCCAGGCGAGTCCGAGCGAGATCGGCAGGCGCATGTCGGGGGGCGAGGCCTGGGCGATGGTCGAGCCGTCGACGAACTCGACCATGGAGTGGACGATCGACTGCGGGTGCACCGTGACGTCGATGTGGTCGTAGTCGACGTCGAACAGCAGGTGCGCCTCGATGACCTCGAGCCCCTTGTTGACGAGGGTCGACGAGTTCGTCGTGACGACCAGGCCCATGTCCCAGGTGGGATGCGCGAGCGCCTCGCGCGGCGTGACGTCGGCCAACGAGTCCCGCGTGCGGCCGCGGAACGGACCGCCCGACGCCGTCAGGACGAGCCGGCGCACCTCGCGATCGGAGCCCGACCTCAGGGCCTGCGCGATGGCCGAGTGCTCGGAGTCGACCGGCACGATCTGGCCGGGAGCGGCTCGCTCCTTCACGAGGTCGCCGCCGACGATCAGGCTCTCTTTGTTCGCCAGGGCGAGCGACGCACCCGAGTCGAGGGCGGCGAGGGTCGGCGCGAGGCCGACCGACCCCGTGATGCCGTTCAGGACGACGTCGGCGCGGACGTCGCGGACGAGTTGCACCGATTCGTCGGTGCCGAGGGCCGTGTGCTCGACACCGAACTCGGCCGCCTGGGCCGCCACGCCCTGACGGTCGGAGCCGGCGGAGAGGCCGACGACCTCGAAGAGGTCGGGATGGGCCCGGACGACGTCGAGGGCCTGGACCCCGATCGAACCGGTGGAGCCGAGGATCGTGATGCGTCGCATGGGGCCAGCCTAGGGCGACCGCCTCCGGGGCCGTCCGCCGCCGCGAGACGACCCGTGGTTCGGCGACCCTCGCCTGGGCGACCAGCGCCTAGGCGACGGCGAGGATGTCGATCACGAAGACGAGTGTGTCGGTGCCCCCGATGCCGGCCGACGGTTGACCGGCCTCGCCGTAGCCCTCGGCGGGCGGGATGATCACGACCACCTGCGAGCCGACCGTCTGACCGATCATGGCCTTGGCGAATCCGGGCACGACCTGGTCGGTCGAGAACGGCGTCGGCGTGCCCTTGCCCCAGCTCTGGTCGAAGACCTCGCCGGTGGTCCAGTTGACGCCCTGGTACTGGACGGTGACGTTCGCGGGGTCGGGGACGACAGGGCCGTCGCCCTTCTTGAGGACCTCGATCTGCAGGTCGGACGGCGGTTCGGTGCCGGGCGGGATCGTCACGGTCGGCTGACCGTCGTCGGCGAGCTCGACCTTCGGGAAGCCGTCCACCGGAGGCCGGGCCTCGCCCGTCGCCTTGGTCGGCACGATCGACACGACGTCGGCGACGATCACCACGGGCGTGGGCGTGGCGGCCTGCTCCCCCGCGGTCGCGGTCGTCATGTCGGCCGCCGAGGCGACGGTCACCGTGCGGCTACCCGAGGGCACGCAGGCGATCGCGTCGACGATGCCCGGCACGTAGTAGTCGGTGCTCACCGTGAGCTGCGTGGGCTGCTGGCCCTCGTCGAAACCGGCCGACGTGACCTCGGCCCCGGTCGTCGCGTCGTAGACGGCGATGCGGACGTTCGCCACCGCGCCCGGCCCGGCGACCTCGCCACTGCCCTCGATCAAGGTGGTGCGCTGGGTCGACGGGACCTCGAGCGGGGTGTCGAAGACGACCTCGGGCTTGCTCTCGACCTCGCCCGTGACGTCGACGCCGTCGGACAGCGCCCCCGACGTCGGCGCCTTGCAGTCGCCGGTCGCGCCGCTCGCCGTGGGAGACGGCTGGTCGGAACCACCCGTGCAACCGCTCAGCACGAGGGCGACGAGCGGAACGGCCGCCAGGGCGACGAGCCGTCCCCGACGGACACGGGTGGACGGACGAGGAGGCGCGGTGCGGGTCATCGAAGAGTCGTCTCGGGGGTCGACGGCGACGGCCGACTAGGAGACGGCGAGGATGTCGATGACGAAGACGAGCGTGTCGGTGCCCGAGATGCCCGCCTGCGGGGCGCCGGCCTCACCGTAGCCGTCGGCCGGCGGGATGACGACGACGGTCTGCGACCCGACGGTCTGCCCGACCATGCCGTCCGCGAAGCCGGTGATGACCTGGTCGGTCGAGAAGGTGGCCGGCGCACCGCGCGACCAGCTCTCGTCGAAGATCTCACCGGTGTTCCAGATGACGCCCTGGTACTGGACCGTGACGGTGTCGCCGGCCTGGACCGTGGGACCGTCGCCCTTGATCAGGGTCTCGACGCCGAGCTCGGTCGGCGCGTCGGCCTCGGGGACGGTCACCGTCGGACGGCCGTCGCCGTCGAGCTCGACGGTCGGGAAGCCGGCCTGCGGGGCCTGGGGCTCGCCCGAGGCCCGCAGCGGGACGTCCGAGGTCGACGACGCCGAGCTGGTCGACGTGGCGGTGTCGGACGATCCACCGGCGTCGCCGGCACAGGCCGCCAACGACAGGAGGAGGGCGGGGACGGCCAGGAGGGCGAGGGAGCGGCGCATGGGGATCTCTCGGTCGGAGTGACGGGGCTCGCGCCGTGGGACTCGGCGCGGCGAAGGTGCCGTGCCATTCTGCCTCACGCCCGGTCGGCTTCTCTGGACGCCGCCACCACGGTCGGCTCGTGCCCGACGGGGAAGGCGACGGACGCCGCGATGAAGCACTTGCGGCTCGCCTCGGCGTGCAGCTCGAGGGCGCGCTCGACCATGCCGTCGTCGGCGACGGTCACCCGGGGCCGCAGGGTGACCGACGTGAACCGTCCGCCGCCGTCCTGCGTCTGCGTCATGCGCCCCACGGCGGCGTCCTCGTAGGCGACCACGACCACGCCCGCGGTGGCGGCCACGTGCAGGTAGCTGAGGAGGTGGCACTGCGCCAGTGCGGCCAGCAGCAGCTCCTCGGGGTTCCACCGGTCGGCGTCGCCGTGGAAGGTGCGGTCGGCCGAGGCCAGGATGTCGTGCTGCTTGCCGGGGGCGACGATCGTGTTGTCCCGGCCGTACGAACGGTACGAGGTGGTGCCCTCGCCCCGGTCGCCCGTCCACTGGACGTCGACGGCGTAGTCGTGGTCGAGCATGCTGCCTCCCTCTCGGGCCCCTCGTCGGTGCGACGTGGTCGCGTGGCGGGCCTCGGTACACTCCCCATCATGACCGACCCCCGCCCCGCCGTGCCCTCCCGTCACCCTCTGACCGCCTCGGGCAGCGTCGAGCTGGCCGTGCTCGAACGCTCGGGCTGGGACGAGAGCCGTCACCTCGGTGCGGGCGTCGTCGTGGACGCCGACGGGCACGAACTGCGTCGGGTCGGGGACGCCGAGGCGACGATCTACCCGCGCTCCTGCCTCAAACCGCTGCAAGCGCTCACGGTGCTGCGGTCGGGAGTCTCGCTCGACGGCCCTCAGGCCGTGCTGGCGACGGCGAGCCACGCCGGTACGCGGGCCCACCTCGACGTGGTCGAGGCCCTGCTCGGCCGCTCGGGCAGCACCGAGGACGACCTCCTCTGCCCGCCGGACTGGCCCGGCGACCGGGCCAGCGCCCGTGAGGCCTCCGCGAAGCGCCGCCTCGCCATGAACTGCTCGGGCAAGCACGCCTCGTTCCTGCTGGCCTGCGCCGAGAACGGCTGGGACCCGTCGAGCTACGTCGCCACCGACCATCCCCTGCAGGCCGCCGTCCGCGAGACGGTCGCCGAGTTCACCGGCGAGACCGTCGACCACGCCGGTGTCGACGGCTGCGGCGCCCCGGTGATCGCGACCACCGTGGTCGGCCTGGCCCGGGCGATCGCCCGCATCACCGGGTCGGTCCGCCCGACCGGCGCGGGACGTGACGAGCACGCGGCGCACCTCGTGGAGGCCGTCCTCGGCGACGCCTGGGCGATCGACGGCCCCGGTCGCGCCAACACGGTGACGATCGACGAGCTCGGCGTGCTGGCCAAGCTGGGCGCCGAGGGCGTCATGGTGATGGGCACGACCGACGGCGTCGCCGTGGCCGTCAAGGTGCTCGACGGGAACGTGAGGGCCGGCACCCTGGTGGCGCTGCGCCTCCTGGTCGACGAGGGGGCCGTCGACTCGGCCGCCGCCGATCGTGTGATCGAGCGGACGCTCGAGAAGGTCACCGGAGGTGACGGTCTCGTGGGTCGCATCCGTCTCGGCAGCGGTCTCGACCGCTAGACCCGTCGAGCGGGGTCGTCGAACACCGACACGAAGGCGACCCGCAGGCTCTGCCGACACGGCCGGCCGTCCTTGAGGGTGACCGTGGCGTCGCCGTCCGGACCGATCACGACGACGGTGTCGACCGGCGGCGGTTCGGCCGCGGGCAGGTCCCCCACCGCGGGAACCGTGCCGACGAGCACGCAGTCGACGGCCTCGGCCGCCTGGGCCACCGAAGCCCCCGCGGACCGCAGCTGACGGCGGAGGCCCGATGCCACGGCCTCGGCCACGACAGGCGGTCCGACGACACGGACGGTCGACGAGAGGGGCACGCAGAGCGGTGCCTCGTCGAGGGTGGCCGCCTCGGCGCGGAGGCGCGCCAGTCGGGCGACGGCCGGGTCGGCCGCCTCGAGGTCGTCCTCGGGACGCCCCTCGAGCACCAGCCCGCTGGAGGCGCGACCCACCCCGAGCACCAGCACCCGGGTCGGACGACGTCCGGCGTCGGACGCACCGAACCGATCGGCCGTCGGGTACCAGTCGGCCAGTTCACGCGACCGTGCCGCTCGCAAGCGCGCGACGACCTCGTCGACCGCGTCGAGGGACTCCAGGAATCGCGATCGTTCGCGACGGGCCGAGAGGGTCGCCCCGACGACACGGTCGACGGCCCAGCCGACCAGGACCGCGAGAGCCGTGAGGACCGAGGACACGAGGACGGCGGGCAGGCCTGTCCAGGGGACGAGAGCACCGCACCCCGAGAGGACGGCACCCGTCGACATCGCCGCGACCGGCGCGGCCGTCGGACGGGGCCGGGCCGGTGCCGGTGGAAGTCGCACGCGCGGGGCGACGCGCGGGGACGTCAGGGGGGTCGAGGACGTGGCGGAGGTCGACAGCGTCCCGGGGTTCGAGGGGTCCATGCATCCAGTGGAGCGAACTGGTCGCCCCGATCGGTGCCCGCTGGACGGGGCCGGGGAACACCCGCCCACCCTGCCGGGTGGGGAGGAGCCGTCGGTCAGACGACGACGAAGAACTGCTCGCCGATCTCGACCCGGGTGCCACGCGTCACCCGCACCCGGACACCCGGATCGGCACGGCGGGGCGGGAGGTCACGAGGTCGGACGACCGTGCCGTTGCCCGACCACCGGTCGCTGACCCACAGGGTCCCCGCCTCTTGGCCGAACTCGAGATGCGTCTTCGACACGGATTTTCCGGGATCGACGATCCGGACGAGCTGATCGAACCGCTCCCCCGGTTGGGGCGTCGGTGCCCGACCGACGAGGCCCGTGCCGTCGACCGTGATGCTCTCACCCGTGCTGAACTGCAGGACGTACTGGGTGCCCAGGCAACCACGACGGACGATGCGGGTCTCGTCGACGTCGTCGTCGTCCACCGGCAGGTCGACGGGGGGACGACGAGGCCGCCAGGGCGGGGCCGAGGACGAGGTCGGGGCCGGGGGCACGTCGGCGACGATCGGCGTCGGCGTCACGGCCGGGCGCTCGGCCCGGAAGCCCGGGACGTGGTCGATCGGCGCAGGGGCCGGGCGTGCTGCCGCCTGATGCTGATCCTCGACGTCACCCTGTGCGGGGACGTCGCCTCGGGAGCCCGCATCACCCTGGTCGGTGCCGACGTCGTCTGTGCCGTCGTCGACGGTGCCGACGCCGCCGGTGGCGACGTCGTCGCTGTCGGCGTCGTCGGTGCCGGCGTCGTCGGCGCCTGATCCGGCGGACTCACCGTCCTCAAGGACGGGACCGCGGCGGAGGGCGGACCCGTCGTCCGGTCGCCATTCGGGCGGGAGCGGCACGACGGGCCCCGTGAACGACAGGGCGACCGACTGCACGACGGCACCGCATTCACCGCAGAAGATGTCGTCCTCGCCGATCGCCGCGCCGCAGTGCGTGCACCGTTCGGGCACGACGCCTGATCCGGGCCGGACGAGCGGCACGGGCTCGACGAGCGGCACGGGTTCGGGTCGACCGGACTCGATGGGAGCGGGCCGCGACGCACCGGGGTTCGACGGACGGAAGTCCCGGCCGAGAGCGGCCAACGGAGCGGTGTCTCCGTCCCGGGGCGCGTCGGCCGTCGGACGCACCAGAGGCGGGGGCCCCACGGGAGGCGTGGGCCGTTCGACCGGGGCCACCTCAGGCGTGGGGACGGATGCGGGAGCGGGCTCGCCGGACGACGCGGAGACCTCGAGGCCGTCGGCCCTTTCACGATCGTCGGCTTCAACCGGAGGGGCGCCCTCGTCGATGGCGGACGGCTCGACCTCGGCGAACCCGAGCTCGTCGTCCGGGCGGACCTCGGCCGCCTCGGAGGTCGGGTGCTCGGTGGCGGACGCTGCGCCGGGAGACGGTTCGTCCGACCCGACGGGCGTCAGGGACGCCGTCCAGAGCGGGGCCGACGTGGGGCGAGGTCCGTTGTCGGGGTGCTTGGCGGGCGATCGCAGCGGCGTGGGCGGTTCGACCGCATCAGGAGCCACTGTTCTGGGGGCGTCGACCTGACCGTCGCGAATCGCGGGAGCGTCGGGACGAGGGGGCCTCGGGGACCCCGCCTGCGCCTCCTCGGCGGGTGTTCGACGGTCGTCCTCGACCCTGCGCTCGACCGGTCGGTCGTCGACGGGCCACGCCGGGGGCTCGGGGACCGAAGCGGGCACCCCGGACCGGGGGTGGTCGGTGCTGGTCGACCCGACCTCGGCCGCGCCGGCGTCCGTCTGGCGATCGCGCACCCACCACGGTGGTTCCGCATCGCCGCGGCGGGGGTGCGACGTCGCCCGCGAGGGAGCCTCGGGAAGGTCGGGGGCGCTGGCGGCGTCGACGTGCTCGGCGGCGGCATCGGCCCGACGGCGGGCGGCCGCGAGGTCTGCGCTGGAGACCGCCCGACCGCACTCGCCACAGAACATCGCGCCGACGGGCAGGGGGCTGGCACAGGTGGGGCAGTACATCAGTCGTTCCTCTGTCGCTCGGGAGGGGTGCGCCCATGGTAACCACGCATGGATCGGAGCGAGACCGCCGCGGCGAAACGCTGCCGCCTCGTGAGCCCCACCCCGAGGGCCCGCCGCATCTCGGCGACGGCCGTCCAGACGCGGTCGGCGTCGGACTCGGCGGGCGGGTTCGGTGAGAACACCGCACGGTCCGCCACTCGGGCCAGCACCGCGGGGCGCGAACCACCGACCACGGCGGCGACCTCGCTCCGCGTCGCGGCCGGCGGGGTGCGGATGCCGTGGTCGACCACGGCGTCCTGGAATTCGTGCCAGCCGCCGCTGATGCGGGCGGAAGGACTCGTCGCCGTCCGGCGGCGGCGTCGCCTCCGCGACTTGAGGGCGACGATCGTCACGAACGGGGCCGCGAGCAGGCCGGCGACGAGGGCGCTCCAGCCGACGACGCGGACGATCGCCAGGACGACGGCCAACCAGGCCGGAGGGTCCTCGGGGTCGTCCTGCTCGGACTGCGGTGGGGTCTGGTCGTCGCGCATCTGAGGGTCCAGGGGCGGGGGCTGGACGACGGACTCGGGACGGGAGATCTGCGTGGGGTCCTGCACCTGGTCCTCGGGGATCGGCCGCTCGGCCGGATTCGGATCGAGCGCCACCCAGCCGTACTGGGCGGTGTCGACCTCGATCCAGGCCGACACGTTCGAGCCGGTGACCTCGACACTGCCACCATCGGCCTCCGGCGCGAATCCCATGACCACCCTCGCGGGGAACCCCAACTGATCGGCCATCAACGCGGCCGCCGTCGCGTACTGCTCGGCGTCGCCGATCATGACGGGGTCGGTGAAGAGCTGGGCGATGCGGTCCGCGCCGTGCCCCGATCGGCTGACGGGCTCGTCGGCGGTGACCCCGTGGCTCACGTAACCGTCCTCGCGCAGCGCACCCAGCGCCGCCCGGAGGCGCGCCCCCGGCCCCTCGACCCCGGCGACGTCCTCCTCGAGCGAGGACGACAGTTCGTCGGGCACGTCCCGCGGTGTCGGCACGGTCGCCGTACCCGGCGTGAGCGCGTCGAGTTCGTCGTCGCCGGGCTGCCGGGGCTCGACCGCGTCCAGCCGGTACGAGTCGCCCTGCCGGAGTCCGCCGAGGACGGCCGCGGTTCCCGTGACGTCGTTGTAGAAGAAGGCGTCCCGCCGGGCGTCCGCCGTGGCTCCGTCGAACGAGACGGACTCGAGCCGGCCGACGGTGGGGAGCCAGAGGTCGTCGTAGGCACCGACCGTGACGTCCACCGAGGTCGCGTCTCCGTCGACCTCGGATTGGTCGACCTCGGACGGCACCCGCGTGAAGAACCCGGAGGCGCTGTCGACCTCCCCGCTGCCGACGCTGTAGACGACACCGTCGTAGGTGTCGAGCGTGGCGACACGCAGTCGTTGTCCGTCACGGAGGCCTGAGACCGTGAGGAGCGTCTGGTCGACCATCGGCTCCTGTTCGTAGGCCCGGAAGCCACTGAGCGGGCTGACGTGGTCGCGCGGGTCGAACGGTTGCTCGACGACCGTGCGGGCCACCGTTCGCGACGTGGCCGGCGGGATCGCCGAAACGGCGACCGTGCCGGCCGTGGCGGCGACGACCAGCGTGACGAGCGTGCCGACCACGGCCCGGACCGCCACCGGGCGGTGCCCGGCCGATCTCGGGGCGGCGCGGGCGGAGAGGGCGTCGAGCGCGACGCGACGCCGACGGAGGCGCCACCAGACCACCCAGGCGACCACCGTCACGAGCACGGCGAGTCCGGTGGCGCGGGGCCACCAGGGGTCGCCCGGACCGAGCACGATCGCCGTGATCCACACGACGACCGGGACGACGACGGCGACTTCTCCGCGTCGGCTGCGGAGGGCGACGGAGATCCCGACGACCGTGCCGACGAGGACCAGCGCGAAGACCGGGACCAGCAAGGCCTCGTAGCTGCCCACCGGCAGGGCGATGGTCACGAGCTGTTTCCAGCCGAGAGCCGTCGCCGAGACCAGCGTCAGGAGGCCCCTGCCCGTGGGCAGCACGCCGACGAGGGCCTGAGACGGCACGGCCAGCGGCACTCCGAGCAGCAGGTACGCCACGACCGTGGCGACGAACACCCACACGCTCGACAGCCGGAGGACGGCCGAGCCGAGCGCGATGACCACACCGACGGCGAAGGCGACGAGGACGAGCACCACGAAGGCGGCACTTTCGTACACCGGCCAGAACGTCGCGGTCGCGGTGCCGAGCGAAGCCGCGAACAACGCCACGACGGAGGAGACGAACGGCGCCCGCAGTCGCGACGGCCGGGTGCGTGACCGGACGCGGGGAGGAGGTGTCACCGGCCCCACCGGCGTCCGGACCTCGTCGACGGCGGTCATGCGCTCGCCGTCCGGGCGAGCGACTTCTGCAGGTCCTCGAGGAAGCCGATGGTCAGCACGGTGAGATCGGCGATGCGCCTCATGCCGGGGACCGTCTCGGGGTCGCACACGATCGCGACCGCTTCGACCCCGAGCGGGAACTGCATGGCGGCAGCGCGCATCTCGGTGACGGTCGTCGTGGACCCGACGACGAGGAACGCCACCGAGATCCCCACGACCTGGTCGCCGGCGACCCGCGAGACGTCGGCGATGGCGAGGGCGGATTCGGCCGTGGTGACGACCGCGAGCTCGTCGAGCAACCGGTTGCGCGTCAGCGTGCTCAGCGAGCGGATCTCGAGGTTCTTGCGCTTGGCGAACTCGGGGGTGGTCTCGCCGACGACGACGCTGACCTCCCGGGCGTCTCGGATCGCGCGGGCCCCGAGGGAGCCCGCGACGCTGACGGCGAGCTCGAACTCGTCCTCGTTCGCGAAGTCGCCGGCCGCCAGGCTCAGGGCGATGACGAGGTGGCTGCGACGGCTCTCCTCGAACTGCCGCACCATGTAGGTGCCGGTCTTGGCGGTCGACTTCCAGTGGATGTTCCGTCGTTCGTCACCGGGTTGGTACTCGCGCAGGGCGTGGAACGAGATGTCGCTGGGCGAGAGGTCGCGCGTCGGGTTTCCCTCGAGGTCGCGGATGAGACCTGTGCTCGTGCTCGGGATGCCGATGGTGCGGGGATGGACGAACACCTCGGTGACGCCGGTCCACTCGATCTCGCGTCGGGCCAGGCCGACCGGATCGCCGCGGACGGTGCTGACCGGTCCGACGGCGACGACGCCCCGCCGCGTGGTGGGCAGGTCGAACGACTCGGTGACCTCGTCGCCCGACCGCAGGCTCGGCAGGTCGATCTCGGCGAGCCCCCGGCCGACGGGGACCTCGACGGACACGCCGAGGATTCGGCGGGCGCTCGCGTTCCGCACCCGCACGGTGCCGGCGGCCTCTGCGCCGACGGCCACCCGTTCGTGCGGGATCTCGAGGGTGATGCGGACGGAGTTCCGGCCGATCAGCGCCAGCCCCGCGACGAGCAGCAGGACGATCGCGGCGAAACCGACCACCACGAACTCGGTCCAGCCGAGCAGGTAGCCGACGAGCAGCGCCACCGGTGCGGCGACGAGCATCGACCACCCGAAGGGCGTGACGACCGAGGAGGCGCTGGTGAAGGCCCCGCGGACGCCCCGGCGAGCTCCACGGGTCGTCCTGACGAGCAGGACGAGGAGGTCCGCTCCGATGCCGGTGCGGTCGCCGACGATCCGTGTCCGGGCGTTCGTCAGCCCCTGCGTCCCCGTCGAGAACGCGGAGTCGAAGCGTTGGTCGACACCACGGGTGCCGCCCCGCGGTCGCGTGCGACCGGCGCGGGAGCCGTCCGCGGTCGACCCGGGCACGGGCCGGGCAGCCCGGTCGGTGCCTCGGGGACGCTCGCTCACACGGCTACCCGTTCGGCGGGTGGCGCCGTCTCGATGAGCAGCTGGCTGACGACGCTGGACGGCGTGACGCCGTCGAACTCCGCTTCGGGGTCGAGCACGAGCCGGTGGGCGAGCACGGGCTCGGCGAGCGACTTGACGTCGTCCGGGATCACGTAGTGGCGGCCGAGGGACGCCGCGTAGGTCTTGGCCGAGCGGACGAGGGCCAGTGCGCCGCGCACGCTCACGCCGAGGCGGACCTCTTGGGCGGTGCGCGTGCCGTCGACGAGTCGGGCGACGTAGTCGCTGATGGTGGGCTCGACGTGCACGGTTCGGGCGAGCTGGGCCATCTCGGTGATGACCCCCGCCTGGACGATCGGGTTGAGGCTGCCCTCGTGGACCCGCGTGGCCGAGCCCTCGAGGATGCGTACGGTGGCCGCGTGGTCGGGATAGCCGATCGAGGTCTTCATGATGAACCGGTCGAGCTGGGCCTCGGGAAGACGGTAGGTGCCGGCCTGTTCGACCGGGTTCTGCGTGGCGATCACCATGAACGGCGACCCCACGGGGTGGCTGACGCCGTCGACCGTCACACGGCTCTCTTCCATGACCTCGAGCAGTGCGGACTGCGTCTTGGGGCTGGCCCGGTTGATCTCGTCGGCGAGCACGATGTTGGAGAAGATCGGCCCACGGTGGAACTCGAACTCACCGGCCTTCTGGTCGTAGATGCTGACGCCGGTGATGTCGCCGGGGAGGAGGTCGGGCGTGAACTGGACCCGGTTGCTCGTGCCCTGGACGCTCTGGGCGATCGCGCGGGCGAGCGAGGTCTTGCCGGTCCCCGGGAAGTCCTCGAGCAGCAGGTGCCCCTCACTCAGCAGAGCCGTGAACGACAGTCGCACGACGAAGGTCTTGCCCAGGAGCACCTGGTCGACGTTGGCCACCAGGCGTCCGAAGATGTCGGAGAACCAGGTCGCCTGCTCGGGGGTCATGCTCATGTGTCTTCGTTCCTCGATGTGTCGTTCGTGGGCTCTAGCCGCAGGTGACTTGTGCGTAGCCGCTGTCGGTCTTTCCGTCGACCGTCCCGCGGATGCGGACCTCCGTCGCCGTCGGCTCGACCCGGGACGACGTCGTGTACTCGCCGTTCCCGTTACCCGACTGCCAGTTGTCGAGGATGACGGGCGACACATTGAATTCGACCGTCGCCGAGAAGTCGAGGCTACCGTTCGACGGCAGGTTGACCACGAGGGGTTCGCCGGGGACGCACGAGACGATGACCGGCCTGACGGTCACGGGCGTCGCGGCGTAGCGACCGGACGCCGTGCCGCAGAACGTCTCCGAGGCGTCCCGACAGCCTCGGACGTAGACCTCGAGTTCCGTGCCGTAGCCCCCGGAGGAGATGAAGCCGTCGGTCGCGACGGCCTGCCAACCCGTCTGCCCGTTCTGCGACCACTCGTACCGTGCGGCCGTGCCTGTCACCACGTCGGCCGCGGAGACCCTCACGTCGAAACGGCCTCCGCCGTTCTCATCCGTCGCCACGGTCGCGCGAGCAGCACCCGGGGCCTTGAGCGCCGTCGTACGACCTGAACCCGCGGAACAGAAGGTGCCGTTGTCCGCCTTCACGACGTACAGGTACGTGACCCCGTCCTCCGCGGACGAGTCCATCGCTCCCCCGCCGGCGAGGGGGACGGCGTCACCGGCGGTGTCGCAGGACACCGGCCCGTCCGAGTTCGCGATGCGGACCACCCGGTATGCGGGAGCCGATCCCCCGTTCGCGGTCGACGGCGTCCATGTGATCTGCACGCCACCGCTCACCGGGGTGGCGGTGACCTGGGGCACCCCGGGGCTCCCGACGGGGACGACTCGCGTCAGGGACGCCCGGGCCCATGCCGCCTCGCTGTCCACGTCGGCGTCGTTCTTCGCGTACACGTTCACCGTGTAGTTCTGGTTCGGCAGGAGCCCGGCGATCACGCTCTGTTGCGCCCCACGGCGAACGGTCTGAGATCCCGTCGTGGGCCCCGACCATTCGACGACGTACGACTGGATCGCGGATCCTGGGCGAGGGTCGGGCGAATCGGTCCAGGAGATCCGGGTGTCCCCCTGGCCCGACGACACCGCGGTCGCGCTGAGGCCGGTGGGTGCGGCGGGCACGTAGTCGGCGCTGTACGCCGGACTCGATGCCGACGAGGCGGAGTCTCCGATGGCATTGGTGGCGACGACCGAGAAGGAGAACCGCTGACCGGCAGGCAGGTCGGTCAGGGTGCACACGGTGGCCAGTCCGCAATTCCTGGAGTACGAACCGCCGGCCGAGCCGGTGCCGGTCAGACGGTAGCCGGTCAGGGGCGAGTTGTTGGCCGCGGGTGCCGTGTAGCTGAGGGTGAGCTCTCCCCCCGTGAAGGTGCCCGATCGGACCGGTGCGTTGGGGGCGTTCGGAACGTCCTGCACGCTGATCGTGACGGTGCCCCAGACGTAGCGGTCGGGGTCGTTCGTGACGTCGGCCACCTGGTACTGGAGGTTCGTGTCGCCCGGGGCTGCGGAGGCCGCGACCGAGACGGCGAGACTGCGGTTGTCACCACTCGGCGTGATGGAGACACCGGCCGGGACGGACGACCCGTTCAGCCCCCTGATGGCCACCACCCGGAGCGCCTGGCCGGGGAAGGGGTTCGTGGCCTGGTCGTTCTGCAGCACGTCGACCGTGGTCGACGCCCCGCGCTTGACGACGGCACGGTCGGCCGCCGGTTGGGCGAGGGGTCGGGTCGATCCCACCACGGACAGGGTGACGGCACCGCTCCGGCCCGGATTGAGTGCGTCGCTGACGGCGACGGGCAGCGACCTGCTCGTCCCCTTGGCGGCCCCCGCATCCGCCGACACCGTGAGCTTGGACCCCGACAGGTCGTAGCCGAAGCCCGCCACACCGCTCTGCTCGATCGAGTAGCTGAGCTCGTCGACGTCGTCCGGATACGGATACGTGGTGAGCCTGGTGAGGTCGAGTGTGCGGGACTGGCCCGGTTCGAGGTCGACCGAGACGCCGTTGAAGACGGGCGGTTGGTTCTCTCGCGACGTCACCGTGATGGGCAGCACGAGCGACGCCGTCCGTCCGTCCGGGTCGTCGGCCGAGCGGCCGTCGGTCACCTGGAACGAGATCGAGGCCGTGCCCGAGAACAGGTCGGCCGACGTGAAGCGGAGGGTCGTGTCGTCGACGACGAGATCGTCACCGTTCGAGTTCGTCGCCCGGACCGTTCCGGGGTCGGTCAGTCGGACGCCGTTGGTACCGGCCGAGATGACGTAACGGTCGAGGTCGATGGTGACGGCCTTCTCGCTCTCGACCGTGATCGGACGGACGGTCCGGTCGACCTGGGGAAGGGCGTCGTCGAACCCGGGCACGACGATGAACGCGTAGGCGCGGATGCCCGGGTCGTCCTTCCTCGAGACGGAGAACGGGACGATCTGGCTCGAGTCGGTGATGCGGACGGTCACGCGCGAGTTCGGCGTCACCTCGGCGGTCGAGCCGAAGCCCGGAGCCAGTCCGAGGTCGAGCTGGGACGTGCTGCCGTCGGAGAAGAACACGTTCGTCAGCGGGTTGACCGTCACGGTCTGCCGACCGGCGATGTCGCTGAGTCCGAGCACCGTGTCGTCGGCGAGAGGGTAGTTCAGCGGCGCATCCGGGTCGACCGTCACGGTGACGAAGGTCGAGCTCTGACCACCGCGTTCGTTCGACACGGTGTAGACGAGGCCGTACGTGCCCGGTGTCTCGGGGGGCGTCACCGACACCATCGTCCCCGAGACGACCTTGGCGACGACGCCGTCGCCGTTCGGCTCGACCGCGTCGACGGACAACGTGCCTCCGTCGGGGTCGGAGTCGTTGTCGAGCACCCGGACGGTGATGGAACCCCCTGGTCGCATGGTGACCGCGTCCGCGACGGCGATGGGGTTGCGCGACCCGTCGGCGCGGGTCGAGATGCCCACGCGGACCGTGCCGGTCGCCCGGGCCCCCAACCCGTCGACGACCGTGTACGTGAAGCTGTCGGTGCCCGCCGAGCTGGCGTTCGCCTGGTACTCGACGTAGTCGGTGCCGACCGTCGCCACGCTGCCCTTCTCGGGGTTCGTGCCCACCCCGAGCAGCTGGACCGAGTCGCCGTCGGGATCGATCCCGTCGAGGGGGACGCCGACGCGGACGGTCTCGCCGGCGACCACGCGCGCCGTCACCGACTGGGGCGAGGGGGCCGCGTTGCTGCCGGCGTCGACCTCGCGGACCGCGATGGCGACCTGGGCGGACGCCCGCTGTCCGTCCGGACCTTCGACGGTGTACGTCGCCGTGACGTTGCCCGGGGTGGAGGGGGCCAGGTACCGCAGACGGTTGCCCGACGCGAACAACAACCCGCTGCCGGCCGGGACGTCGCTCTCGAGTCGCGGCACCAGCGTGAGTTCGTCGCCGTCCGGCTGCTCGTCGTTCGCGAGGACGTCGATGTCGATCGAGTCCCCCACCCGGACGGTCACCTGGTCGTCGGTCGCGATCGGGGGCTGGGTGATCGCCCGGCGCGGGATCTCGACCACCGTCACCGTGCCGGTGGCCGAGGCGAGGCCGTTGCTGACGGTGTAGCCGAAGGTGACCGGCCCGTCGTCGAGCGGAGCCGCGAGCGTGATGCGGGCGTAGCGCTGGTCGAGGGTCTCGACCCTGACCCCCGACGAGGCGGGTACGGCGTCGGTCGCCGTGAGCATGAGGACGTTGTTGGCCGGGTCGCGATCCGTGGCCACGACGTCGAGCGTCTGCGTGCCCAGCGTCTCGACGAAAATCGTCTTGGGCGTCGTGATCGGAGGCGTGCCCGCGTCCGGAGGGGACTGGACGTCCACCCGTACCGTGCCGGTCGCCGTCTGGTCGCCGTC
Organism: Frigoribacterium sp. CFBP 8751; assembly: GCF_014841545.1. NCBI lineage: Bacteria > Bacillati > Actinomycetota > Actinomycetes > Micrococcales > Microbacteriaceae > Frigoribacterium > Frigoribacterium sp. CFBP 8751. The sequence continues at coordinate 550,218 of NZ_JACYUB010000002.1, read as the reverse complement.
CGTCACGGTGTACTCGAGGAGATGGGTCCCCGGCGTGTCGCTGAGGAACCGGAACGTGCCCTGTTCGTAGTTCGGCGTGACGGTGACGTCGTCCTTCGCCGGGACGCTGTTGAGCTTGATCGTGCCCGTACCGCCCCGGGCGTAGGTCAGCGGTCTCACGGTCAGCTGCTGGCCCGCGTAGGCCTGTTGAGAGAACGGCAGGGCCTCGAGCGGGACCTGGCCCGCCCCCATCACATCGATCGAGAGCGTCCCTCGCCCCTCGTCACGGCCGTCCGAAACGGTCAACGGGACGTCCACGGTCGTGTCGCCCGCGCCGGCGTCCTGGTAGACGACGTCCCCCGACGGTTTGTACGACACCCCGGCCACCCCACCCGCCGAGGTCAGGTAGAAGGCGTCGCCGTCGGGATCGACCCAGTCGCCCAGGACCGAGGTGGTGACACGCCCCGACGACGACACCGACGCGGTCGTCCTGCGCGCCTGCTGCGGCGGCGAGTTCTCGGACGGCTGGCGCACGGTGACGGTGACCGTCGCACTCGCCTGCCCGCCCCGACCGTCCGAGATCGTGTAGTCGAACGTGAACGCGCCCGAGGCCGAGTCGGTGAGGGTGAGCAACACCTGCTGCCGGTCGTTGACGAGGTCGAGCCTGCCGACGGAGTCGTCGAGCGGGGACACGTCGTCGACCACGAGCGGGTCGCCGTTCGGGTCGTAGTCGTTGAGCAGGACGGGCACGGTGGTCGCACGACCCGGTCGCGCGCCGAACGCGTCGTCGACGGCGACCGGTGGTTTCTGATCGAGATCGAGCTCGGGCGGTTGCTCGTCGTCGTTCTCCTGCTGTTCCTCCTGGTCGCGGTCCTCTTGGAAGAGGTCGGACCAGTTGTCGATCAGCTGGCCGGAACGCTGCACGGCCCACGACCGCCCCGTCGCCGGGTCGTTCAGCACGACCCGACGCGCGTTGACGTCGAAGACGAGGTCCGCGCCTCCGGCGACCTGGTCGAGGTCGAGGACTCCCCCGCGGGCCGATGCGCAGTCGCTCCACGCCGAACCACCCGCCCAGGCGGCGAACCGGCAGTCGCCGACGACCACGGGTCGTGCGGGCTCGCCCTCGCGTCCGCCGACGACCTCGGTGACCCGCGACGAGTCGACCGCCACGGACAGGAGTCCGGTGGACGTGGCGACCAGGACCTCGTCGCCCGTGTCGGACCCGGCCTGCAGGGCGAGTCCGCCGGACGCCCGGTCGGACAGGTCGACCTGCCGTCCGTCGACGACGAGGGCCCCGGTGACGGCGTCGAGCACGGCCCAGTGGCTGCCCACGGAGGCCACCTGGTACCCGGCGGACGACGAGGCGGGCACGTCGTGCGTCTCGGTGACGTCGGGTGACACCGTGCCGTCGAAGAGCGACACCCGGCCGGTGTCGGTCGAGTAGGCGGCCACGGTCCCGTCGGCCGTGACGCTGGTGACCAGGCCCTTGCCGAGGCTGAGATCGGGGTCGACCTCGGTGCTGAACGACGACAGGTCGGAGAGCGGTTGGCTCCACACCTCGCCCGTGCCCTGCGAGACGACCAGCGCCCGGTCGCCCGCGATCGACACGTCGGGTGATTCCGGAGGCAGCGGGACGCTCTCGGCGACCTCGGCCGTCGCGGTGTCGACGACGCCGACCGTGGCGTTGCTGCGGTCCACGAGCAGGACGTCCTGCCCGCGCTGAGCCACCGAGAGGTCGGCACCGGTGCCGCGCACGGCGGAGTTGAGCTGCAGGACGTCGGTGTTCGCCCGGCCGATCGCAGATCGTTCGCCGTTGGCCACCCAGACGGTGCCGTCGGACAGGTCTACTCGCTGGGCCTCGTAGCCGTTGCTGGCCACGGCGATCGTCGTCACGAGCGTGGTCACCACGACCACTCCGACGCCCGTGACCACGGCGGATCGACGACGGGCAGCCCAATCGAGCAGCCGTCCCATCAGCCCTGACCCGCCGTCGCGCAGTTCTCGTTGCTCGCCGGGCCGGTCGAACCACCGCGGCTCACGGTGACGGTGATGCAGACCTCGTCACCCGGGTCGGCGGGGGTGGCGACGAACCGGTCGGCGGACTGCTGGCTCGTCTGCCCGCCAGTCGAAATGATGTAGGTGTCACCTGCCCGCAGCCCCGGATCGCTCCAGGTGAAGACCACCGAGGACCCGTCGCTCGACGACGCGACGTCGGCCACCCGGGGAATGTCGGTCGACGTCGAGCGGACGAGCACGAGCGTCGCCGCGGCCGCCAGGCCGATGCCCACGACGGACACCGCCACGAGGACCCAGGTCATGACGAGCACGGACCGACGTCGCGCCGGGCGCGTTCCCGTGCTGCGGGGCACCGCGCGGCTCTGTTGCGACGAACCGCCGTGCTGCGCCTGGACCTGGGCCTCGGTCGCCCGACGTCGGCGACGACGCCGGGAGGCCTGCACCGGGGTCACCCCTCGGAGGCGCGTCTTGTCCTCGAGGTCTGCCACGGTCGCGAGGGCCCAGTCGTCGACGGCCACCTCGATGGGCGTCTGCACGACGCCGATCTCGCTCTCGACCTGCTGGAGCTCGCGCACGAACTCGAGGACGCTGGCCTGGCGGTTCTCGGGGCGACGCGACATGGACCGCGCGAGCAGTCGCTCGAGCGTGGGCGGGACGTCCGTCCGACCGGTGGGCACGAGCTTGGCCTTGTCGATGCGACCGATGAGGTCGGAGGCGCCGTTCTTGTCACCGCCGAGGACCTCGAACGGGCTCCGGCCCGCGAGCAACGAATACACCGTCGCGCCGAGCGACCACACCTCGGACTCGATCGTGCCGTTCGTCTCGTCGAGCAAGACCTCGGGCGCCGACCACGGGATCGACATGCCGACGACCTCTTGCGGCTCGCTCTCGCTGAGCGACGCGGCGATGCCGAAGTCGGACAGCACCGGATGGCCGTAGGCCGTCATGAGGATGTTCGACGGTTTGAGGTCGCGGTGGAGGACACCCTGCCGGTGGGCCGTCTCGACCGCGCTGCCGATCTTGACGCCGATGCGCAGCACGTCCGCGACGGGGATGCGGTCGCGCCGGTACCGCTCGCTCAGCGACGAGGAGCAGAGTTCCATGACCAGGTAGGGGCGGCCGTCGGCCGAGACGCTGGCCTGGAACACCGTGAGGATCGACGGATGTGCGCTGAGCTGGGCCATGAGGTTCGCCTCGGCCTGGAACATCTGTCGGACCTGGTCGTTCACGACCTCGCTGAGCATGACCTTCACCGCGACCTGCCGGCGCGGCATGTTCTGTTCGTAGAGGAACACGTCGGCGAAGCCGCCCGACCCCAGCACGCGCACGTGTGAGAATCCCGGCAGCACGGGGGGCGCTGAAGGCAGTCGTCGAGCCACGTCGCCTCCTCTGGGGATCGATGCCGGGTCGGCTGGGTGGAGCTGGTCGGCGTCGGTCCGACCGCTGCCATTCTACGTGGGAGCCCCTGACGCCCGAGAGGCCCGTGGGCCCCCCTGTGGACAGGCCGACTCCCCCCACTTCGGGGGCCGGGTCGTCCGCGGATGCGTGTCGCGCCTAGTCGGCGTCCGGCGTCTCGACGCCGCGGACGTCCACGACGAGAGCCGTCACGTTGTCGCGCCCGCCCGCCTCGACGGCGGCCTCCACGAGGGCCGTCGCCGCCTGCTCGGCACCCTCGACACCGCCCAGCACCTCGGCGATCCGGTCCGCCGACAGCTCTTTGGTGAGGCCGTCCGAGCAGACCAGGAGGCGCAGGCCGGGCCGGGCGGGGACCCGCCAGTAATCCGGTCGCGGATCGACGTCGAACCCGACCGCCCGGGTGATGACGTTGCTGTCGGGGTGCTTCTCGGCGTCGTCCGCGTGCAGGAGCCCGGCGTCGACCATCTCCTGGACGACGGAGTGGTCGACGGTGACCTGGCGCAGGCGGCCGTCCTCGAACATGTACACACGCGAGTCACCCACGTTGAAGACCGTGAAGTCGACCTCGGCGCCGTCTGCTTCGCGGGACAGGAACGCCCCGGTGGCCGTCGTGCCGACCCCGAGCTCGGTGTCGGCCGCCGCGACGGCGATGTCCTCGGTGGCGACGCGCAGAGCCGTCTCGACGTCGTCCGTCGTGGCGAACGGTCGGGACGCGATCTCGCTCATGCGGCGCACGACCGCGTCGCTGGCCACGTCGCCGGCGCTGTGTCCGCCCATGCCGTCCGCGACGACGAAGAGCGGGGCCGCGGCGAGGTAGCTGTCCTCGTTGTGGGCTCGGCGACGACCCACGTCGGTCACCCCCGCCCAGTCGAAGGTGAGCCCCGGGCCGTCGAGGCCGAGGGCGTGGGCGGTCGTGGGGCGGCCGAGCTCTGTCACAGGAGGGGTTCTTTCGTCGGGATGATGCGCTGGGGAGGCAGGATCTCGAGAAGGTTCCCGTCACCTACGTCCACTATCGTGCCTGCACGCGCGACGAGCGACTCGCCTTGCCGCAGAACCACGGGAACGCGTCCGGGCTCGGTCACCCGGGTCCCGTTCGTCGAACGCAGGTCGGTGACCACGACGATGCCTCCTTGCTGGCGCACGTCGACGTGGGCGCCCGAGACCTCGTGGCGGGGAGACGGCACCGTCACCAGCCGTGGGACGGGCCCCGACCCGAGGCGCGGACCGGCGGGCCGGCGCCCGACCACGACGGGCGAGTCGAGCAGCAGGTCCTGCCCGGCCACCCTCACCCCGTGGAGGCGCGGGGCGGGACGGGCGGACGCGTTCGGCTCTCGGCCCGTCGGCGCGGGCACCGGAGGGGACGCTCGGAGGACCGTGTCGTCCGCGTCCGCGGGGCCCGAGGGACGGGCGCGACGGCCGACGACGGTGTCGTCGATGCCGTGGAGTTCGTGCCACGGGTCTGGACGATGTTCGGCGGGCATCTCGTTCCTCTCACCGGGGGCCGTGGTGCGCGTCGGCGACCACGACCTCCACGCTAGCGCGCGGCGCGACCCACACCTCGTCGGAGTAGCGCCGCACGACGTCTCCTCCCCACGCTCGGCGGGATGCCATCGACGCACATCGGCGCCGGACACCCTCAATCGGCCCGGACACTCGCCCTAGCGTGACGCCATGACCGACCTCGTCCTCGTGCCCCCGCTGCCGCCCGGCCGAGCCGGCGACGACGAACCGCCGGGACTGGTCCGGCTCGACTCCCCCGTCGGACGCATCGAGATCGTCAGCCGGCATTTCGCCGTCGAGGGCCTGGCGATCGAGCGCGACGGTGTGCTGCCCCACGACGATCACCCCGAACGGCCCGACAGCCTCCTCGACGCCGCCCGACGACAGGTCGACGGCTACTTCGAGGGGGTGCGCACCCGCTTCGACCTACCGTTCCGGCTGGTGGGTTCGAGCTTCCAGCGCTCGGTCTGGTCCGCTCTGCTCGAGGTCGAGTGGGGTCGGGCCACGACCTACGGACGGCTCGGCGGGACGTTCGGCAACCCCCGGGCGGGTCGAGCCGTCGGCGGAGCCGTCGCGACGAACCCGCTCCCTCTGCTCGTCCCCTGCCATCGCGTGCTCGGCCGGACGGGCGGCGTCACCGGATACACCGTCGGCGAGGGGGTCGAGACGAAGAAGTGGCTCCTGCGGCACGAGGGCATCGCGTTCCGAGACGGTCCTGTGCCGCTCGACTGAGCCGGGACCGGTCGTTCGCCCGACGATCAGACCGAGGCCGCGAGGACAGACTCGGCAACGAGGACCGTCTCGTCCCCTGGCTCGAGCACGAAGCCCCGACCGTGGGCCCAGTGCGTCAGATCGCCGATGTCGCGCAGTTCGGGGCGATCCGTCAGGAGCGCCCGGACGAACAACCCCTTGCTCTTCTTGTTGAAGTGGTTGAGGGCCCGACGCCGGTCGCCCGCATCCGAGACGACCCTGACGTACGTCGATCGGGGCCCCGTCGGCCCGAGACCGACGTATCCCTCCGATCGCAGGTCGACGACGAGTTCGTCGACGCCGGCCAGCACCTCGGACACCGGTCCGCGCCAGAGCTTCTTCAACGTCGTCCCAGGCACTTTGGAGTCGTGCGACAGCCGATAGGCCGGGATCTCGTCACCGGCCCGGAGCAACCCGAACAGGGCCGAGTGCACCACCACGTGTCGGTGGGCCCAGTTCCACGCGTCGTCACCGAGCAGCCCCACATCGAGGGGGTCGAAGAGGACGCCCGTGTAGCGCGCCAGAGCGGGCATCGTGGGCGACACGGTCACCTGCTGGTTGCGCTCGACCTCGTGAGCCTGGGTGGGTCCGAGCTTGAGGGCGACGGCGGCGGCCGAGACGTCTGCCGACATCTCGTCGAGCAGAGCCAAGGAGGCGCGGCGTGGGCCCTCGAGTTCGTCGAACGACAGTGCCGCCACGTCGAGCCGTGAACCGACGCTGCCCCCGTCGAGTTTGGTCTCGGACGGGGGCAGCAGGAACAGCATCGAACTCGGTGGTGCGGACAGCTGGTGATCAGTTGAGTTGCGCGTTGCGCGCGACGACCGTCACGGTGTCGTTCTCGACGGAGAGGAAGCCGTCGTTAGCGGTCGCCTCGACGGTGGTGCCGTCGGACAACCGGACCCTGACCTGGCCTGAGGCCAGGATGGCGAGGATCGGCTCGTGACCGGGAAGGATTCCGATCTCACCCTCGGCGGTGCGAGCGACGATCGACGACGCCTCACCCGACCACACCTCGTGATCGGCCGAGACGACGCTGACAGTGAGAGCAGCCACGATCAGCCGTTCTCCTTCTGGATCTGAGCCCACTTCTCTTCGACGTCCGAGATGGAACCGACGTTGAAGAAGGCCTGCGTGGCGACGTGGTCGAACTCGCCGTCGGCGATCGCGGTGAAGGACTCGATGGTGTCCTTCAGCGGGACGGTCGATCCCTCGACACCGGTGAACTTCTTCGCCATGTACGTGTTCTGCGAGAGGAACTGCTGGATGCGACGGGCACGCGACACCGTGATCTTGTCCTCTTCGGACAGCTCGTCGACACCGAGGATGGCGATGATCTCTTGCAGCTCTTTGTTCTTCTGCAGGATGGCCTTGACCCGGATGGCCGTGTCGTAGTGCGCCTGGCCCAGGTAACGGGGGTCGAGGATGCGGCTGGTCGAGGTCAGCGGGTCGATCGCGGGGTAGAGACCCTGCGACGCGATCTCGCGCGACAGCTCGGTGGTCGCGTCGAGGTGCGCGAAGGTCGTCGCGGGGGCCGGATCGGTGTAGTCGTCGGCCGGCACGTAGATCGCCTGCAGCGAGGTGATCGAGTGACCACGCGTCGAGGTGATGCGCTCCTGGAGGACGCCCATCTCGTCGGCGAGGTTGGGCTGGTAACCCACGGCAGAAGGCATGCGACCGAGCAGGGTCGAGACCTCGGAACCGGCCTGCGTGAAGCGGAAGATGTTGTCGATGAAGAGCAACACGTCCTGCTTCTGCACGTCACGGAAGTACTCGGCCATGGTGAGGGCCGAGAGCGCGACGCGGAGACGGGTTCCCGGCGGCTCGTCCATCTGGCCGAAGACCAAGGCGGTCTTGTCGAACACGCCCGCCTCGTCCATCTCGGCGATGAGGTCGTTGCCCTCACGGGTACGCTCGCCGACACCGGCGAACACCGACACACCACCGTGGTCCTGTGCGACGCGCTGGATCATCTCTTGGATGAGGACGGTCTTGCCGACGCCCGCACCACCGAAGAGGCCGATCTTGCCACCCTGCACGTAGGGCGTCAGGAGGTCGATGGACTTGATGCCCGTCTCGAACAGCTGCGTCTTCGACTCGAGCTGGTCGAACTTCGGGGGCTTGCGGTGGATCGGCCAACGCTCGGTGATCTCGACGGTCTCGTCACCCTCGAGGTTGAGGATCTCGCCCGTGACGCTGAAGACCTTGCCCTTGGTGACGTCGCCGACGGGCACGGAGATGGGGGCGCCGGTGTCGATGACCTCTTGCCCGCGGACGATGCCGTCGGTGGGCTTGAGGGCGATGGCACGAACGAGGTCGTCACCGAGGTGTTGGGCCACCTCGAGCGTGATCTGCGTGGTCGTGTCACCGATGGTGATCTTGGTGGTCAGCGCGTTGTAGACGCCGGGGATGGCATCGTGCGGGAACTCGATGTCGACGACGGGGCCCGTGACCCGGGCGATGCGCCCGACGCCGGGAGCCGACTCGGTCGCGACCGGTGCGGTTGCGGTGTCAGTCATGGCTTCTCTCTCTTCGGATGATGATGCTGTGGTGCAGAGCTCTACTTGGCCGACCCGAGGGCGTCTGCGCCGCCCACGATCTCGGAGATCTGCTGCGTGATCTCGGCCTGACGCGCGTTGTTGGCCAGACGGGTGAAGTCGCGGATGAGGGTGTCGGCGTTGTCGCTGGCAGCCTTCATGGCCTTCTGACGGGCGGCGTGCTCGGAGGCGGCCGACTGCAGCATGGCGTTGAAGATGCGGCTCTCGATGTACACCGGCAACAGAGCGTCGAGCACCTCGGTCGGATCGGGTTCGAAGTCGTACAGCGGCAGGACCTCGTCCTCACCAGGCTCTTCGATGCCCTCGACGACCTCGAGGGGAAGCAGACGGACGACCTCGGGGACCTGGCTGACCATGTTCACGAAACGGTTGTAGACGATGTGGATCTCGTCCACGCCACCTTCGGCCGCTTCGGTGAGGAACTTGGACACGACCGCGTCGCCGATCTCTTTCGCCGTGGCGAACTCGGGCTGATCGGTGTTGCCGGTCCACACCTGCTCGGCGTCACGACGTCGGAAGGCGAAGTATCCCTGGGCCTTGCGACCCACGAGGTAGTAGACGACCTCTTTGCCCTGGCTCCGCAACAGCTGTGCGAGCTGTTCGCTCTCTTTCAACGTGTTCGAGCTGAACGCGCCGTTGAGACCGCGGTCGGACGTGAACACGACGATCGCGGCACGCTCGACCGTCTCGGGCTCGGTGGTCAGCACGTGGTCGACGTCCGAGAACGTCGCCACGGCCGACACCGCGCGTGTGATGGCTCGCGAGTACGGCCCGGAGGCTTTCATCCGGGCCTGCGCCTTCTGGATGCGCGAGGCCGAGATGAGCTCCATCGCGCGAGTGACCTTCTTGGTCGTCTGCGCAGAGCGGATCCTCTGCCGGTAGACCCGGAGTTGGGCTCCCATTACTCTCCTGTTGTCTCGTCAGTCGTGAACGTCGAACGGGCGCGTCAGCGCTTCGTCTTGACGATCTTCTCCTGGTTGACGTCGTCGGCGTCGGTGGCCTCGAACTCTTCGCGTCCCACGGAGGCGAGGGGCTTGCCCTCACCGGTCTGGAACTCCTGCTTGAACGAGTCGATGCCGCTCTCGAGAGCTGCGACGATCTCGTCCGACAGGACGTTCTTCTCCCGGAGGTCGGACAGCACGGACGTGTTGCGGCCCATGTAGTCGAGCAGCTCTCGCTCGAAACGCAGGATGTCGGGCACGGGGACCTCGTCGAGCTTGCCGTTGGTGCCGGCCCAGATCGAGACGACCTGGTCCTCGACCGGGTACGGCGAGTACTGCGGCTGCTTGAGGAGCTCGGTCAGACGAGCACCCCGTGCGAGCTGTCGACGGCTCGCCGCGTCGAGGTCGGACGCGAACATCGCGAACGCCTCGAGCGAGCGGTACTGGGCGAGTTCGAGCTTCAGCGTGCCCGAGACCTTCTTGATCGACTTGACCTGAGCGTCACCGCCGACGCGGGACACCGAGATGCCGACATCGACCGCGGGACGCTGGTTGGCGTTGAAGAGGTCGGACTGCAGGAAGATCTGGCCGTCGGTGATCGAGATGACGTTGGTCGGGATGTACGCCGACACGTCGTTGGCCTTGGTCTCGATGATGGGGAGACCCGTCATGGAACCGGCACCCAACTCGTCGGACAGCTTGGCGCAACGCTCGAGGAGACGCGAGTGCAGGTAGAAGACGTCTCCGGGGTACGCCTCACGTCCCGGCGGGCGACGCAGGAGGAGCGAGACGGCACGGTAGGCCTCGGCCTGCTTCGACAGGTCGTCGAAGATGATGAGGACGTGCTTGCCGCTGTACATCCAGTGCTGACCGATGGCCGAACCGGTGTACGGGGCGAGGTACTTGAAGCCGGCGGGGTCCGAGGCGGGAGCCGCGACGATCGTCGTGTACTCCATCGCTCCGGCCTCTTCGAGGGCACCCTTGACCGAGGCGATCGTCGAGCCCTTCTGGCCGATGGCGACGTAGATGCAGCGAACCTGCTTGTTCTCGTCGCCGGACTCCCAGTTGGCCTTCTGGTTGATGATGGTGTCGATCGCGATGGCCGTCTTGCCGGTCTGGCGGTCACCGATGATGAGCTGACGCTGGCCACGGCCGACGGGGATCATGGCGTCGATCGCCTTGATGCCGGTCTGCATGGGCTCGTGGACCGACTTGCGCTGCATGACACCAGGAGCCTGCAGCTCGAGGGCGCGGCGACCTTCGGTGGCGATGTCGCCGAGACCGTCGATGGGAGCACCCAACGGGTCGACGACGCGACCCAGGTAGCCGTCACCGACGGGGACGGACAGGACCTCACCCGTGCGGGTGACCTCCATGCCCTCTTCGATGCCGGAGAACTCGCCGAGCACGATGGCGCCGATCTCGTCCTCGTCGAGGTTCTGGGCCAGACCCTGCGTGCCGTCCGCGAAGCGGATGAGCTCGTTGGCCATGACGCCGGGGAGACCCTCGACGTGCGCGATGCCGTCGGCTGCGTCCGTGACGTGGCCGACCTCGGTGGTCGAGGCCTTCGACGGGTCGTACGACGAGACGAAGTCCTTCAGCGCGTCGCGAATCTCATCCGGGCTGATCTTGATGTCTGCCATTGTGATTCCTATTCGTAGCGAGGCTTCGGGAGGCCTCGAGTCTGTGTGTGAGAGCGTGACTAGCCGGCGAGCTGCAGGCGGAGCAGGCTGAGCTTGGTCGCGACGGTGCCGTCGATGACCTCGTCGCCCACCTGGACCCGGAGACCGCCGACGACGGCGGGATCGATGACCTGGTTGATGCGCAGGCTACGCCCGAACTGCTTGGCCAAGCCGTGCTGCAGTCGAGTGACGTGGGCATCGTCGAGGCGGACGGCGCTCGTGACGGTGGCGACGAGCTGGTCGGACTGGTCGGCGACGATGTCGGCCGCGTGACGCAGGAGCTCACCGATCCGACGCCCACGAGGCTGCTGCACCAGGTGCACGACGATGACGACGGTCTGGCGACTGGCCTTGCCTCCCAGCAGACGCTCGACGAGGTCCGCCTTGGAGGCGGGGTCGCCCAGCTTGGAGCCGATGGCCAATTCGAGCTGGGCATCGGTGCGGACGGCCGCGTCGAACGCGAACAGCTCGTTCTCGATGCTGCTGTCGGCCGGGGTGGTCGTCGCGATCGCCCGGAAGGCGACCTCTTCGATGCCGGCGAGCAGGTCGTCGGACGAGGACCAGCGGCTGCCGACGACCGACACGAGCACGGCTCGCGTCGACTCGGAGAACGACCCGAAGAGCCGGTCGAGCAGCTGCTTCTTCGTCGCCACGTCGACAGCGGGGTCGGCGAGATACGACTGCAGCTGAACGGAGCCGCCGATGACCCGACCGGCGTCGAGCAACTGCTCGCCGGTCGTCAGGTCGACCGACCCGCCGAGGTCGGACAAGACCGACCGCGCCGAACCGAGTGCTTCTCGGGACATGGAACCCATCGTCAGTGGCCCGCCTTAGCGTTCTCGTCCGCCTCGAGCTCGGCCAGGAAGCGGTCGACCACGGCCGAGGCCTTGGCATCGTCGCTCAGCGACTCACCGATGACGCCGGAGGCGAGGTCGATGGCCAGCGATCCGACTTCGGACCGGAGCGACGCCACGGCGGCCTGCCGCTCGGCCTCGATCTGCGCGTGGGCGGAGGCGGTGATGCGGTCGGCATCGGCCTGCGCCTGCTGCTTGAGCTCGGCGATGATCTCGTTGCCCTCGGCGCGCGCAGCCTCACGGATGCGAGCGGCCTCGGCACGAGCGTCGGCCAGCTGCTTCTTGTATTCGTCGAGGGCCTTGGCAGCCTCGGCCTGTGCGGCCTCGGCGTGCTTGATGCCACCTTCGATGCGCTCGGCACGCTCGTCGAGGATCTTGCGGAACTTGGGGATCGCGAAGAGCCCGAAGAACGCGGCGATGACCACGAAGACGACCAAGGACCAGAGGATGTCGTAACCAGCGGGGAAGAAGATGGCGGCGCCCTGGGGCGCACCACCCTCGGCCGCGAGGATCGTCTCGATCATCGGTGTGTCGTCCTAACTGATCAGGAGAAGATGAAGCCGGCGGCGAGGCCGATGAAGCCCAGCAGCTCGGTGAACGCGATGCCGAGGAACATCGTGACCTGCAGGCGGCCGGCCAGCTCGGGCTGGCGGGCCATGGCCTCGACGGTCTTGCCCGCGACGATGCCGATGCCGATGCCGGGGCCGATCGCAGCGAGGCCGTAGCCGACGGTCGCGATGTTGCCGTTGATCTCAGCGAGGATCGTGGTGGTGTCCACTTGTGTTTCCTTCCGGTTGGGCGATGCACGTCGGATGACGTGCTTCGTCTGTATTTAGTGTTCTTTCGCCGCGGCCTGTTGGATGTAGACCGAGGCGAGGAGCGTGAAGACGTAGGCCTGCAGCACGGCGACGGCCATCTCGACGATGGTCATCACGAAGCCACCGATGAGGGTGAGAGCACCGAAGGCCATGAAGCCCCCGCTCATGCTGAAGAAGAAGAAGTGCGTCGCCGCGAAGCAGAGCACCAGCAAGAGGTGGCCGACCATCATGTTCAACAGGAGTCGGAGGGCCAGGGAGATCGGCCGCACGATGAAGATGTTGATGAACTCGATGGGCGTCAAGAGGATGTACATGACCCACGGCACACCGGGCGGGAAGAGGGCGTTGCGCAGGAACGTCGCGCCGCCGGCCTCACGGAAACCCGCGTAGATGAACATGATGTACGCCACGACCGCCAACAGCAGGGGCATGGCGATGACCGACGTGCCCGCAATGTTGAGGCCGGGGATGATGCCCGTGATGTTCATGGCGAAGATGCCGAAGAACATGGCGGCCAGCAACGGCAGGTATTTGCGTCCGAGCTTCTCGCCGAGGATCTCCTCGACGATCTGGATGCGGACGAAGTCGAGGCCCAGCTCTGCGATGCTCTGCCCGCGGGACGGGATGAGCCGCCCCTTGCGCAGGGCCAGCCAGAACAGCAGCAACATGACCGCGATCGCGAAGAGGCGGACCAGCATGATGCGGTTCAGCTCGAAGGGGGTGCCCTCGAAGAAGATGGCGGGAGGGAAGAACTCGTCAAGAGTCGGGGCGTGGAATCCCCCGTCCCCGTGGCCGGCTTCGGCAGCGGAGAGCAGGTTCACAGCGTTCGCTATCAGCGCTATCTCCTGTGTCGGGGCGAGCACCCTGAAGTGTCGCGACGATTGGTGGGGTTTGTCATCCGTGCACGCTGGAGACGCGGCCGGGGAACGTCGTCAACCCTATCAAGGTAATGGGAGCTTCCACGAATCGGTCGAGGTATTTTCACCGTGTGCACGCATGGTCGTCAGTCCTGCGGAGCGGGGGGCAGCGCGGCGTCGCTCACGTACGACAGGCGCCCCCGGACGACCACGAGGGCGTCGACGGCCAGCGTGCCGATGATCGAGACGACGAGGGCCAGGAAGAGCACCACGTCGTTCACGAACGGCTGGTCGCGCAACGCGACCAGCAACACGATGAAGATGACCAGCTTGAGCAACCAGGCGCCCATCACGATTCCGAAGAACGCCCCGAGCGTGAAACGGATCGCCACCAGCATGCTCGCGGCCGTGATCGCCGCGAAGAGGATCGCGAGCCCCACCCCGACGAGGGCGCTCCACAGGCCGTCGGTGCCGGCGAAGAAGTAACCGAGCCCCCCTCCGACGACGGCGATGACGAGGGCGAGCACGCCCGTGTACTTCAGGATCTGGGTGAAGATCGAGCTGGCGTTCATGCGGGGTCCTTCGGGTTCGTCAGTTCGGGCACCACGGCCTTGGCCGCGGTGTCGGTGTCGTGCGGGTCGAGGACGTCCGCGGCGGCGTCGAGCGGGTCGAACCGGTCCGACTCCGTCGTCGACAGGTCACCCGTGCGGGTCGTCTGGACCGCGATCTCGACCTTCTTGCGCCGGCTGAGTGGAGACAACGTGGCAGCCGTGCAGGCGACCAGGCCGACACCGAGGAACACGGCGACCAGGTAGGTCGGTTTCACGAAGAGGAACATCAATCCCCCGACGGCCGCCACGAGGGTCCAGGCGTAGAAGATCAGGACGGCTTGGAAGTGGGAGTGACCCATGTCGAGCAGGCGGTGGTGCAGGTGCTTGCGATCGGCCGTGAACGGGGACTTGCCGGCGCTCAGTCGCCGGAGGACGGCCAGGCCGAAGTCGAGCAACGGCACGACGAGGATCGCGAAGGGCAGGATGATCGGGATGAAGGCGGGCAGCAGGGCCGTCCGGGAGATCCCGGCCGGGTCGATCTGCCCGGTGACCGAGATCGCGCTCGTCGCCATGACGAGGCCGGTGAGCAGCGCACCCGCGTCGCCCATGAAGAGCTTGGCCGGGTGCCAGTTCAGCGGCAGGAAGCCGAGACAGGCCCCGATCAGCACGGCCGAGAGCAGGGCCGCGAGGTTGAAGTACTCCGTCTGGCCGATGGTGATCGAGATGACGAAGCTGTAGACGAAGAAGACGCCGTTGGCGATGATGGCGACCCCGGCGACGAGGCCGTCGAGACCGTCGATGAAGTTCACGGCGTTCATCACGAGGACGATCGTCAGGACCGTGAGCACGAGGGACATGTACGGCGAGCCGATGGCCAGGCTGCCCCCGATGGGCAGCGAGACGAGTTGCACGCCCTGCCAGGCGAGTACGCCGGCGGCGATGATCTGACCCGCCAGCTTGGTCATCCAGTCGAGGTCGTACAGGTCGTCGACGACTCCGATGACGACGATGATCGTGGCGGCGCCGATGATGGCCAACGGGGGCCCTGCGTCGGCGAAGACGAGACGGAAGTAGTCGACTCCCGAGATCAGCGGGAAGACGAACCACGCCGCGAGGAGCGCGACGACGATGCCGGCCCACATCGCGATGCCCCCGAGTCGTGGCGTCGGCGTCTGGTGGACGTCACGCTCGCGGATCTTGGGATAGAGGCGGTACTTGAGGCCCACCCGCCACACCACGACGGACAGCACGAAGCTGACCGCCGCCGAGATCGCCAGCGCGAGGAGGTAGTACCTCACGCGAGGGCGTCGACCCCGACGACGCGGATGATGTCGGCGTCGGACAGGACGCCGTGGCGCACGATGCGCAGCACCCCGTCGGCACCGCCCGTGGCATCGACGATCGTCGACCCCGTGTTGGCGCCGGGCCGGTGTTCGTACGTCGTGCCCGCGGCGCCGTCGTCGAGGTAGACCGACACCGAGTCGCCGAGCATGCGGCGCGCGTCGCCCGCCGACTCGGCCGCGGGGCGGCCGGTGAGGTTCGCACTCGACACCGCGAGGGGGCCGGTCTCTTCGAGCAACTCGAGGGCGATGCGGTGACTCGGCACGCGCAGGGCGACGGTGCCGCGCGTCTCGCCGAGATCCCAGCTGAGCGACGCCTGCGCGCGGAAGATGACCGTGAGCGGGCCGGGCCAGAACTCGTCGAGCAGCGGACGGACGACCTCGGGCACTCGGTCGGTGAGCGCGGCGAGGGTCTCTTGCCCCTTGATCAACACCGGAGGCGGTGACTGACGGCCTCGGCCCTTGGCGTCGAGCAGGCGCTGCACGGCGGTCGGATCGAACGCGTCGGCCGCGACGCCGTACACGGTGTCGGTCGGCAGGACGACGAGCTCGCCTCGCCCGACGGCACCGCGCGCCATGCGCATGCCGGCGAGCAGTTCGGAGTCGACGGAGCAGTCGTGAAAAGTGGCCATGACCTGACGATGATAGTGCGACGGACCGGGAGAACCCGGTCAGCGCACCGCCGTCGTGGCCCGGTCGCGACCGGTGAGGTCGGGGTGCGTGGCCGGGGAGCGCCATCCGTCGGCCGTCAGGAGGTCGCGGATCGCGCCTCCTTGGAGCTCGCCGTGCTCGATGACGAGCGCTCCCCCGGGGCGTAGCAGCCGTCGGGCGGTGAGGGACAGAGCCCGGACGAGGTCGAGGCCGTCCTCGCCGCCGTACAGGGCGAGGGCAGGATCGTGGAGGCGCACCTCGGGGTCGCGCGGGACCATGCCGACGGGCACGTACGGCGGGTTCGACACCACGACCGAGACCGTGGCATCGAGTTCGGGCACGGCGTCGGTGAGGTCGCCCTCGACGAGTCGCACGTTGTCGACACCCACCGCGGCGATGTTGCGACGCGTCCACACCGCCGCGTCGGGAGAGAGCTCGACGGCGACGACGGTGGCCGTCGGCACCTCGGAAGCCATCGCCAACGCGAGGGCCCCGCTGCCGGTTCCGAGATCGACGGCGACGGGCGACGAGTCCGGAACGGCACGGAGAGCGTCGATCGCGAGCTGGGCGACGCCTTCGGTCTCGGGCCGGGGGACGAAGACGCCGGGCCCCACGTGCAGCTCGAGGTGCCGGAAGGACGCCCACCCCGTGATGTGCTGCAGGGGCTCGCGGGAGGCACGGCGCGTGATCGCGGCGACCAGCGCCTCCTGCTCGTCCGTCGTCAAGGGCGACGCGGTGACGGCCCTCGCCCGGACGACTCCCCTGGCCAGGCCCGTGACGTGGGCGAGCAGGAGTTCGGCGTCGACGTCGGGCGACGGCACCCCGGCGTCGGCGAGGACGGCCGACGCGACCCGGAGGCCGGCGTCGACCGTCGTCACGCCCTCGAAGGCCGTGGCGATCGCGTCGCTCACGACGCGGTGTCGCCGATCTCGGCGAGACGCGCTTCTTCGTCGGCCTGGATGCACGAGTCGACCACCGGGCCGAGCGCACCGTCCATGACCGCGTCGAGGTTGTACGCCTTGTAGCCGGTGCGGTGGTCGGCGATGCGGTTCTCGGGGAAGTTGTAGGTGCGGATGCGCTCCGACCGGTCCATGCCCCGGATCTGGCTCTTGCGGGCGTCCGACGCGATGGCCGCCTGCTCTTCTTGCTGACGGGCCAGGATGCGGGCCCGCAGGACGCGCATGCCGGCCTCGCGGTTCTGCAGCTGGCTCTTCTCGTTCTGCATCGCGACCACGATGCCCGTGGGCAGGTGGGTGATGCGGACGGCGGAGTCGGTCGTGTTGACCGACTGGCCGCCAGGGCCGCTCGACCGGTAGACGTCGATCTTGAGGTCGTTCTGGCTGATGTCGACCTCTTCGGGCTCGTCGACCTCGGGGAACACGAGCACGCCCGTGGTCGAGGTGTGGATGCGCCCCTGCGACTCGGTCGCCGGCACCCGCTGGACGCGGTGAACACCGCCCTCGTACTTGAGGTGGGCCCAGACGCCCTGGGACGGGTCGGACGCGTTCGACTTGAGCGCCACCTGCACGTTCTTGTAGCCGCCGAGGTCGGAGTCGTCGCTCGCGATCATCTCGGACTTCCAGCCCTTCGACTCGGCGTAGTGCAGGTACATGCGCAGCAGGTCGGCCGCGAACAGGGCGCTCTCGGCCCCGCCCTCGCCGCCCTTGATCTCCATGATCACGTCGCGCCCGTCGTCCGGGTCGCGCGGGATCAGGAGGCGCCGCAGGCGTTCCTGGGACTCGTCGAGCGCCTGCTCGAGGCCGGGGACCTCGTCGGCGAACGCCTCGTCCTCTTTCGCGAGTTCACGGGCGGCCTCGAGGTCCTCACCCGCCTGCTGCCACGCCGAGTGGGCAGCCACGATGCGGCTGAGCTCGGCGTAGCGGCGGTTGATCTTCTTGGCGCGTGCGGCGTCGGCGTGGACGGCCGGGTCGCTGAGCTGCGTCTGCAGGTCGTCGTGCTCGGCCAGCAGCACGGCCACCGACTCGAACACGCTCAGTGCTCCTTGTGGCCGGAGTCGTGTCCGTTCGAGGCGGGGACCGACTTCTGGACCTGGACGAGGAACTCGACGTTCGACTGCGTCTCGCGCAGGTTGCGCAGGACGATCTCGAGGGCCTGCTGCTGGTCGAGTCCGGCCAGGGCCCGGCGCAGGCGCCAGGTGATCTTGACCTCGTCGGGGCTGAGCAGCATCTCTTCACGACGCGTGCCCGAGGCGTTGACGTCCACGGCGGGGAAGATGCGCTTGTCGGCCAGGTGGCGCGACAGGCGGAGCTCCATGTTGCCGGTGCCCTTGAACTCCTCGAAGATGACCTCGTCCATCTTCGAACCGGTCTCGACGAGAGCGGTCGCGAGGATGGTCAGCGAACCACCGTTCTCGATGTTGCGCGCCGCGCCGAAGAAGCGCTTCGGCGGGTAGAGGGCCGACGAGTCGACGCCACCCGAGAGGATGCGGCCCGAAGCGGGTGCGGCCAGGTTGTACGCACGACCGAGACGCGTGATCGAGTCGAGCAGCACGACGACGTCGTGGCCCAGCTCGACGAGGCGCTTGGCGCGCTCGATGGCCAGCTCGGCGACCGTCGTGTGGTCTTCGGCGGGGCGGTCGAAGGTCGAGGCGATGACCTCGCCCTTGACCGTGCGCTGCATGTCGGTGACCTCTTCGGGGCGCTCGTCGACGAGCACGACCATGAGGTGCACCTCGGGGTTGTTGATCGCGATGGCGTTGGCGATCGACTGCAGCACGAGGGTCTTGCCCGCCTTGGGCGGCGAGACGATGAGGCCGCGCTGCCCCTTGCCGATCGGCGACACGAGGTCGATGATGCGGGTCGAGAGCTTCTGGGGCTCGGTCTCGAGTCGGAGGCGCTCCTGCGGGTAGAGCGGGGTCAGCTTGCTGAACTCGACGCGCTTGGCCGCCTCGTCGACGGGCTGGCCGTTGATCGAGTCGATCCGCACGATCGCGTTGTACTTCTGGCGCCCCTGGCCCTGGTCGCCCTCGCGGGGCTGACGGATGGCACCGACGACCGCGTCGCCCTTGCGCAGGTGGTACTTCTTGACCTGGCCGAGCGAGACGTAGACGTCGCTCGCACCGGGCAGGTAGCCCGTGGTGCGCACGAAGGCGTAGTTCTCGAGGACGTCGAGGATGCCCGCGACGGGAATGAGGACGTCGTCCTCGCCGATCTCGGGTTCGACGTCGTCGTTCTGGCCACCACGGCCACGCTTGCGGTCACGCTGACGGCCACGGCCCTGTCGGCCGCCCTCGTCGTTCTGACCGCCGGACTGGGGGCCGTTGCCGGACTGCTCACCGCGGGCGGCGTCGTTCTTCTCGCCGGCCTCACGCTGGGCCTGCTGCTCGGCGCGTTGCTCGTCGCCGCGCTGCTGGCCGTTCTGCTGCTGGCCGTTCTGCTGCTGGCCGCCGCGCTGCTGGCCGTTCTGCGGAGCGTCGGCCTTCTGGGCACCGTTCTGCTGGCCACCGTTCTGGTCGGCCTGGGCCTGCTGCTGACCGCCCTTGCCACGGTTGCGGTTGCGGCTCCGACGGCCACCACCCTGCTGGCCACCGGTCTGCTGGTCTCCGCCCTGCTGGTCCGTCTGGGCCTGGTCGGTCTGGGCCTGCGGGTCGGAGCCCACCTCGTCGGCGGAGGCGGACGGGGCCGTCTCGGTGGAGGTCGACTCGTCGGCGGCCGGGGTCTCGACCGAGGCGCCGGGCTGCGCGGCGTCGGCGGCGACGGACGCGTCGGAGGCGCGGCGCGAGCCACGACGGCGCGACGGACGTTCGGAGGCGGCGACCGGCTCGGCCGGGGCCTGCTCGGTCGAACCCTGTTCGGTCGAACCCTGTTCGGTCGAACCCTGCTCGGCGGTGGGGGCGCCGACGGTGGCGGCTTCGGTGGCGGGCACCTCGACGAGAGGGGCGACACCGGTGTCGCCGGCGTTCACGTGCTCGCCGGCGGCACGGGACTCGGGAGCCCCGGCGGCGGACGTGGCACGACGCGAGCCGCGGCGGGCGCGGGTCGGTGCCTCGGCGGGCGGGGTGGCCGCCTCGACCGTGGCGGCCTCGGTGCCTTCGGCCACGGCGGTCTCGACCGAGGCCGGGACGCCGGCGTCGACGACACCGTCGAGCGTCGGCTGGGGGGCGACCTCGACCGCGGCCCCCTCGCCCTGCTTCGCCGCGATGGCGGCCACGAGGTCGCCCTTGCGCAGCTTCGAGATGCCGCTGATGCCCAGCGACGAGGCGAGGGCCTGCAGCTGGGGCAGGCGCATGGCGGTGAGTTCGGGCGTGGACGGCGCAGCGGCGCCGTTCTGGACGTCAGTCACGAGTGATGGGTTCCTTTCGCTCCCCCGCGTTGATCGGCGGGGCAGAGCTGGTCACACCTCGTGGCCTCGGACCTGCACTGATCGGGTTCGCCCCGAGGGGCTGACCCTGTGCCGGCTCTGCCCTGAACGAGCAGCTGCCCGGGATGAGCAGGAGGCCTGGGAGGTGCGGTGCGCGCCGACCAGATCGGCAGACGAGCACTGCTAGATGTGCACTACGGGATGTGCGACCCGGGGACTCGAAGACTTGTGACCCCACGCGGTAGCCCCCACGAAGAACGGCGGGGACGAAGCTAGATGCCCAGGAAATCTGAGTTTTCTACCGGGTGCGGCACCACTGTAGCACCTTTGAGATCGACGGCCAGCATCAACGGACGCCACGCGGAGACGGCGTGTTCGCGCACCAGTTCGGCGGCGAACAGGCGCTGGGCCGGGTCGCTGCCGAGCACCAGGAGCGAGGGACCGGCCCCGGAGACGACGGCCGCGAGCCCGGCGTCGCGGAGCATGCGGATGAGGGCGTCGGTCTCGGGCATGGCGCTGGCGCGGTAGCTCTGGTGCAGGCGGTCCTCGGTGGCAGCGAGCAGCAACTCGGGACTCTGCACGAGCGCCGCCACCAGCAGCGCCGACCGCGACACGTTGAACGTGGCGTCCTCGTGCGGCACGGAGGCGGGCTGCAGGCTGCGGGCGAGTTTGGTCGAGAGGGTCGACTCGGGGACGAACACCACGGGCGAGACGCCGCGGTGCACGAGCAGGCGCTTGTGCGACGGGCCGTGCGAGTTCATCCAGGCGATCGTGAGGCCGCCGAACAGCGCCGGCGCCACGTTGTCGGGGTGCCCCTCCATGTCGGTCGCCAGGGCGAGCAACGCCGCCGAGTCGAGCTCGACCGTGCCCTCGAGGAGCCCCTTCGCGGCCATGATGCCCGAGACGATCGCGGCCGCGGAGGACCCGAGTCCCCGGCCGTGCGGGATGGCGTTGCGAGCCCGGAGGCGCAGGCCGGGCAAGGGGACGTCGACCGACGCGAAGGCCGCCGCGACGGCCTGCACGACGAGGTTCGACCCGTCGGTGGGCACCTGACCGGCCCCGACGCCCGTGACCTCGACCGAGACGCCGGGCTCGTCGGTCGCCGTGACCTCGAGCTCGTCGTAGAGCGAGAGCGCGAGGCCCAGCGTGTCGAAGCCGGGGCCGAGGTTGGCCGAGGTCGCGGGGACCTTGACCAGCACCGAACGCCCGACGACCCCGGAGGTCATGCAGAGGCCGGTGCGAGACCGAGCACCTCGGCCACCCGGGCCGTGTCGCTCGCTACCACTGTCGGCTGCACGTCGCTGCCGTCGGAGCGACGCAGGGCCCACTGGGGGTCCTTCAGGCCGTGGCCGGTGACGGTGAGCACCACGGTGGCACCGGCGGGGATGACCCCGGCGTCCGCGCGCTCGAGCAGACCCGCCACGCTGATGGCCGACGCGGGCTCGACGAACACGCCGACCTCGGCCGAGAGGATCTTCTGCGCGGCGAGGATGGCCTCGTCGGTGATGGCGCCGAACCAGCCGTCGGTCAGGTCGCGCGCCTCGAGGGCGAGCTGCCACGAGGCGGGGTTGCCGATGCGGATCGCGCTGGCGATGGTCTCGGGGGCCTTGACGACCTCGCCCGCGACGATCGGCGCCGAGCCGGCGGCCTGGAAGCCGAACATGCGCGGCAGCTTGGTTGCGCGACCGATCTCGAGGTCCTCGCGGTAGCCACGCGTGTAGGCGGTGTAGTTGCCGGCGTTGCCGACCGGGATGAAGTGGAAGTCGGGGGCGTCGCCGAGCACGTCGACGACCTCGAAGGCACCGGTCTTCTGGCCCTCGATGCGGTCGTTGTTGACCGAGTTGACGAGGTGCACCGGGTAGTTGGCGGCGAGGTCGCGCGCGATGTCGAGGCAGTCGTCGAAGTTGCCCTGGATCTGCAGCAGCTGACCGTCGTGTGCGACGGCCTGGCTCAGCTTGCCCATGGCGATCTTGCCCTCGGGCACGAGCACGGCGGCGGTGATGCCGGCGTGGGCGGCGTAGGCCGCAGCCGAGGCCGACGTGTTGCCGGTCGACGCACAGATGACGGCCTTGGCACCGTGCTCGACGGCCTTCGAGATCGCCATCGTCATGCCACGGTCCTTGAAGGAACCGGTCGGGTTCATGCCCTCGTACTTGACGTAGACCTTGGCGCCCGTGCGGTTCGACAGCGCCGGAGCCGGGATGAGCGGCGTGCCGCCCTCGCCCAGCGTGACGATCGGGGTGGCGTCGGTGACGTCGAGACGGTCGGCGTATTCGCGCAGGACACCCTGCCACTGGTGGGCCATCAGGCTCCTTCGACTCTCAGCACGCTCGTGACGGAGTTCACGACCGTGGCGTTCTTCAGGGCGGTCACCGTCGCGGCGAGGTCGGACTCGCGCGCCCGGTGGGTGCCGATGATCAGCGTAGCGGTGGCCACGGCGTCACCCTCGACCGTGACGCCCGGCGTCGCACCCGACGTCTGCTCGACGCTGTGGACGCTCACGCCGTGGTCGCTGAGCACCCCGGCGACCTCGGCGAGCACGCCCGGCTGGTCCGCCACGTCGAGCGCGATCTGGTACCGGGTCGACACGCGGCCGATCGGCAGGACGGGCAGGTTCGCGTGGGTGGACTCGGCGACGCCGGGGCCTCCGATGACGTGCCGTCGAGCGGCCGAGACGAGGTCGCCCAGCACGGCGGACGCCGTCTCGACTCCCCCGGCGCCGGCGCCGTAGAACATGAGGTCGCCGGCCGATTCCGCCTCGACGAAGACGGCGTTCTTGGCTCCGTGCACGGCCGCGAGCGGGTGGCTCAGCGGCACGAGCGCCGGGTACACGCGGGCGCTGACGCCCTCGACTCCCTCGTCGTCGACCAGGCGTTCGCAGATGGCGAGGATCTTCACGACGTACCCGGCCTTGCGCGCGGCGACCACCTGGTCGTGCGTGACCGAGGTGATGCCCTCGCGGTGCACGGCGGCGAGGGGAACGGCCGTGTGGAAGGCGAGGCTGGCCAGGATGGCGGCCTTCTGCGCCGCGTCGTAGCCCTCGATGTCGGCCGTGGGGTCGGCCTCGGCGTACCCCAGGGCCGTGGCCGTCGCCAGGGCGTCCTCGAGGCTCGAGCCGTCGGTGTCCATGCGGTCGAGGATGAAGTTGGTCGTGCCGTTGACGATGCCCATGATGCGCTGGACGCGGTCGCCGGCGAGGCTGTCGCGCAACGGGCGGATGATCGGGATGGCCCCGGCCACGGCGGCCTCGTAGTAGACCTGCGCGCCGACCTGCTCGGCCGCGTCGAAGAGTTCGGTGCCGTGGCTCGCGAGCAGGGCCTTGTTGCCCGTGATGACGTCGGCCCCCGAGTTGAGCGCCTGCAGCACGTAGCTGCGGGCCGGCTCGAGTCCGCCGATCAGCTCGACGACGATGTCGGCACCGACGATGAGCGACTCGACGTCGGTCGTGAACAGCTCGCGCGGCAGGTCGACGTCGCGCGGCGCGTCGACGTCGCGCACGCCGATGCCGACGAGCTCGAGTCCGGCCCCCGCGCGCCCGGCGAAGTCGTCGCCCTGCTCGAGCAGCAGCCGCGCCACCTGCGACCCCACCGAGCCGGCGCCCAGCAGGGCGACCCTCACGTTGCGGTATTCGATCATGTCAGTCCGTTCTCGGGTGCTTCGTCGTCGGGGTGCGGTGCTCGCACGAGGTCAGGAGGCGCGGGTCGGTCAGTCGAGGCCGGCGTCGCGGGCCAGCAGGTCGGCTTCGCTCTCGCCCCGCACGATCACGCGGGCCCGACCGTCACGGACGGCCACGACGGGGGGACGCCCGACGTGGTTGTAGTTGCTCGCGAGGCTGTGGCAGTAGGCGCCGGTGGCGGGCACGGCGAGCAGGTCGCCCGGGGCGACGTCGCCGGGCAGGTAGTCCGCGAGCACGACGAGGTCGCCGCTCTCGCAGTGCTTCCCGGCCACGCGCACGAGCGCGGGCGGAGCCGAGGAGGTGCGGTTCGCGATGCGCACGGAGTAGTCGGCCGCGTAGAGGGCCGTCCGCGCGTTGTCGCTCATGCCCCCGTCGACGCTGACGTACCGTCGCACCGCGCTGCCCTCGTCGGAGGAGACCGTGACGTCCTTGATGGTGCCGACCTCGTACAGCGTGGTGCCGGCGGGCCCGACGATGACGCGCCCGGGCTCGACCGCGAGGAGCGGCACGTCGACGCCGAGGCGGAGGCACTCGGCCTGCACGATGTCGACCAGGGCGACGGCGAGGTCGTCGAGCGGGCGGGCGTCGTCGGCGCTCGTGTAGGCGATGCCGAAACCGCCGCCGAGGTTGAGCTCGGGGACCGGGCCGGTCGCGAGCAGGTCGGCGTGCACGGCGAGGAGGCGACGGGCGGCCTCGGCGAAGCCGTCCGAACCGAAGATCTGCGAGCCGATGTGCGAGTGCAGCCCGACGAACTCGAGCGAGGGCTGCCGGCGGATCGAGCCGACGATGTCGGCGGTCTCGGAGAGCGGGACGCCGAACTTCTGGTCTTCGCGGGCGGTGGCGAGGTACTCGTGGGTGGAGGCGTGGACGCCCGAGTTGACCCGGAGGCGCACGCGCTGGACGCGCCCGTGCCGTTCGGCCGCCGCGGCGACCCGGCCGACCTCGGCGGCGTTGTCGAGCACCACGGTGCCGATGCCGGCCTCGACGGTGCGGTCGATCTCGGCGAGCGACTTGTTGTTGCCGTGGAACCCCATGCGGGCCGGGTCGACGCCCGCGGCCCGGGCGACGGCGAACTCGCCGCCTGTGCAGATGTCGACGGCCATGCCCGCCTCGGCCACCCAGCGGGCCACCTCGGCCGAGAGGAACGCCTTGGCGGCGTAGTAGACCGTCGCCTTCGTGCCGATGCGAGCCGCCTCGCGCTCGAACGAGCGGACGGCCTCGACGGCCCGGGTGCGGGCGTCGTCCTCGTCGAGGACGTACAGCGGCGTGCCGAACGACGCCACGAGGTCGGAGGCGGTGACGCCGCCGAGCACGAGTTCACCGTCGGACGACCGCTGGGCCGTCGCCGACCAGACCGCCGGATCGAGGGCGTCGGCGTCGGTCGGCTCGACGAGCCAGGCAGGGGCCAGGGGGTTCGGGGACACGCGGACCTCGGGGGTTCGAAGGACGGGGAACGACATCAGAGCCTACCGACCGCCGGCGACCGTGACGGCCACGGTCGGGACGTCCTCGACGGCGCAGGCGAGGTCAGGAGCAGGAGCCCTTGGTGCCGATGCCGCTCGACGAGATCGGCAGGCCCGGTGAGGTCACGTCGAGGGTCGCCGCCGTCGACGTGACGTCGACGCCGGTGAGGGTGGTGCCTTGGGGCAGGTACTGCGCCGCACACACGTCGAAGGCGTAGCCGCCGATGAAGGGTGCGAGGTCGAGCGACACCGACGTGTCCCGGAGCGACGCCGTCGTCGGCGTGAGCGAGATGACTCGACCCTCGCTCGTGATCGAGGGCGTGGCGACGACGTCCACGGGGACGACCGTGTCGACCAGCGGGATCGTGAAGTCGCGGGCGTAGGTGACCTGTCCGTCGCCGAACGAGATCGCTCCGCCGCTCTCTTGTACGGCGGCGAGGCCGTTGACGGTCGCCGCGTCGGCGGTGACCGTGCCGGTGATCGCGCCGGTCGAACCGCTCAGGTCGGTCGGGACGTCCCGGACGTCGAAGTCGAACGAGAGCCCGCCCGACGATCCGGCGGACGAGATGGTGGCCTGGTCGATGCTGCCCTGCACGAGCTGCCAGAGCATCGAGAAACCGCCGATCTGGACGTCGACGGGGCCGGCGGCGTCGCCGAGCTGCTGCGAGATCTGCTTCTCGGCCTGGTCCTCGGCGACGGTCCGGACGACGAGGTCGGCGACCACGGCGAGGATGCCGAGGACCACGACGAGCCCCACCAGCACGAAGAAGAAGATGCCGACGCCTCGGCCCCGGCGACGGGCGACGGGCTTGGCCTCGAAGAAGTCGGACTCGATGTCGCTCATCGGGCCATCTTGTCAGCCGGGCGGCGAGGATCGCTCACGCCGCGCCTCCTGCGGTCGAGACCGAGGAGGCGCGGCGTGGGAGATCACATGCGATCGGGTGCCGAGACGCCCAGCAGGCCGAGCCCGTTGCGGATGACCTGGCCCGCCGCGTCGTTGAGCCAGAGGCGGGTGCGGTGCAGGTCGGTGACCTCGTCGTCGCCGAGCGGCGTGACGCGGCAGTTGTCGTACCAGCGGTGGTAGGTGCCGGCGAGCTCTTCGACGTAGCGGGCCACGCGGTGCGGCTCGCGCAGCTCGGCGGCCTGGACGACGACGCGGGGCAGCTCGGACAGGGCTCCGAGCAGGGCGCTCTCGGTCTCGTGCGTGAGGAGCGACGCGTCGAACGCGTCACGCGTCACCCCGGCGGCCTCGGCGTTGCGGGCCACCGCGCGGGTGCGGGCGTGGGCGTACTGGACGTAGAAGACCGGGTTGTCGTTGCTGCGCTTGGTGAGCAGGTCGAGGTCGATGTCGATCGAGCTGTTCACCGGGCTGCGGACCAGCGAGTACCGGCCGGCGTCGACGCCGACGGCGTCGACGAGGTCCTCCATCGTGACGACGGTGCCCGCACGCTTGGACATGCGCATCGGTTCGCCGTCGCGCAGCAGGTTGACCATCTGGCCGATGAGGATCTCGAGGTTGACGCCGGGCTCGTCGCCGAACGCCGCGCACATCGCCATCATGCGGCCGACGTAGCCGTGGTGGTCGGCGCCGAGCATGATCAGGTTGCGCTCGAAGCCGCGCTCGCGCTTGTCGAGGTAGTAGGCCAGGTCACCGGCGATGTAGGCGGCCTCGCCGTCGCTCTTGACGATGACGCGATCGCGGTCGTCGCCGAACTCGGTGGTGCGCAGCCAGGTCGCACCCTCGGACTCGTAGACGTGGCCGAGTTCGCGCAGGCGGGCGACGGCGCGCTCGACGGCCTTCGACTCGTGCAACGAGTTCTCGTGGAAGTAGACGTCGAAGTCGACGCCGAAGTCGTGCAACGACGTCTTGATGTCGGCGAACATGAAGTCGACGCCGACCGCCCGGAACAGCTCTTGCGCCTCGTCACGGGGCAGGTCGCGCACGTCGCCGTCGAAGGTCGCCTCGACACGCGCGGCGATCTCGGCGATGTACTGCCCGCCGTAGCCGTCGTCCGGGGTGGGCTCGCCGAGCGAGCTGGCCAGGAGGCTGCGCGCGAAGCGGTCGATCTGCCCGCCGTGGTCGTTGAAGTAGTACTCGCGGGTGACGAGCGCGCCCTGGGCCTGGAAGACGCGGGCCAGGCTGTCGCCCACCGCGGCCCAGCGCACGCCGCCGAGGTGGATCGGGCCGGTGGGGTTGGCCGAGACGAACTCGAGGTCGATCGTGACGCCGCGGTAGTAGTCGCCGCGGCCGTACGCCTCGCCCTGCTCGACGACGGACCGCGCGAGCAGACCCGCGGCGGCGGCGTCGAGGCGGATGTTGATGAACCCGGGGCCCGCGACGTCGACGTCGGCGACCCCGTCGACCTCGGCCAGCTCGGCGGCGATCTCGGTGGCGAGCTCGCGCGGGTTCGTGCCGACGCGCTTGGCGAACTTCATCGCCACGTTCGATGCCCAGTCACCGTGGTCGCGGTTCTTCGGCCGTTCGAGCGCCACGTCGCCCTCGGTCACCGCCACGTCGACGGTGCCTCGGCGCTCGAGGACGCCCTGGACGACGGCGAGCAGGGACGTGGAGAGTTCGGCGGGAGTCACGAGGGTCGATCTTACCGGCAGCCACGGGGCCGACGACGAGCCCGCCGTCGGTGATGATGGGGGGATGAGCCCTGCCCCGACCCGCTCCCCCGTCGTCCTGTGCACCCTCGTCGTGACGGGTGCCCTCGCCCTGTCCCTCACCGCCTGCACGGCCCCGTCGCAGGCCGCACCGAGCGCCACGCCGACGTCGGATGCGCAGGCCTCCGCGACCCCCGGCGCGACGCCGACCGCGACGCCGACGCCCGACCTCGTGAGCACCCCGTTCACGATCGACTGCGACGACCTGCTCGACACGGGCTCGCTCGCGTCCTGGTACCCGGGCTTGACGGCCGTGCCGGACGAGAGCGCGAGCGGCGACGAGAGTCGCGACGGCGAGGCCCTGCAGCAAGTGGCCGACGCGGACGGCACGACGTGCACGTGGCAGGACTCCGGCGGCACCACCGTCACGGTCGGCGTGGCGCACTTCGACCCGGACAGCCTCGACGAACTGGCCAACGAGCTCGTCGCCACCAGCAACTCGGTGCCGACCTTCGGCGTCGAGGGCTACTTCGACACCCCGGGCGAGATCGGCACGGCCGAGGCGTTCTCGTCCCCTGCTTTCGTCGTGGCCCGCTCGACGACGTTCCTCGAACCCGGCGACGCCGAGCCGGTCGTGTCGGCCGTGCTCTCCGCGCTGAAGCAGGTCGACTGAGCGCGGGAGGCGCGGGGGCGGGAGGCGCGGGCGCGGGAGGCGCGCTCGGGTGACGGGCGCGGCCTAGGCGACCAGCGCCTCCTGGTCCGTTCGCGAGCCAGCGGACGCGGCGAGGCGCCCCGCCTCGACGGAGGCGGCCAAGGACGCCAACAGCGCCTCGAGCTGACCGACCGGGGCTCCTTTGTCTTCGGGGTGCCACTGCACGCCCACCACCGGGGCCGAGTCGTGCTCGACGGCCTCGACGGTGCCGTCGGAGGCGCGGCCGACGACGCGGAGGCCCCGGCCCAGGCGGCCGACGGCCTGGTGGTGCGCGCTCTGCACGACGGGCTCGGTGCCGAGGGCCCGGGCGAGGCGACTGCCGGGCTCGAGCCCGACGGCGTGCGGGTGCATGAGCTGATCGACCGGAGCGTCGGGGGTGCGGTGCACCCCGTCGTGGTCGTCCAGGTGCTGCACGAGGTCTCCGCCGAGGGCGACGTTGATCACCTGGTGGCCGCGGCAGACCCCGAGCAGCGGGGTGCGGCGGGCGACCGCGTGGCGCACGAGCGCGAGCTGGGCCTCGTCGGCCACGGGGTCGTGGCGGCCCTCCCCCGGGTAGCCGGTCGCGCCTCCGTAATGACGGGGCGAGAGGTCCTCGCCACCGAGGACGACGATCGCGTCGGCGTCGGCGGTCACCCGCAGCAGCTCGTCGGTGCCGAGGTCGCCCGCGGCGAGGCGCGTCGCCTGCCAGCCCGCGGCCTCGGCGGTCGCCCTCACCCGGGAGTTCATGTCGTCGACGTAGGCGTGGTACTCGGGAGCATGCGGCCGGTGCCGCGTCACCTCGACCACGGCGAGACGCATCGAGGCGACGGTGAGGTCGCTCGGGCGGATCGACGGGGCGCGGTACGAGGTCATGCGACCATGCTGCCGTCGCGGCCGACGGCCCGCCAGGTGCGTGTCGCCGCGTTACGTCCGCGCCAAGGTCACGGCCTCGGTCGCGGTCGCGCCGTCGGCGCCCGCCGTGGCGGTCAGGGCCACAAGGAGGCGCGGGTCCAGCCGTCGCCGTCGCGGTCGTACCGCAGGCGCACCTGGTCGCGGCCCGTGGTGGCCTGCCAGAACTCGATCGAGGTGGGGTCCACCCGCCACGCGGTCCAGTCGTCGGGCACGAGGGTGTCGTCGGACTCGATCGCCGCCTTGGCCTCGGCGAGGCGACGACGCGTCTCGGCCTCGTCGGTGATCGGGCTGCTCTGCGTCTGCGTCATCGCCACGGCACGGGAGTCGGGGTGGCGAGCGGTGAAGTCCTTCTCGCTGACGTCGCGCGGGCCGGGCGTCGCCCGACCGAGCACGCGGACCTGACGGCCCTGTTCACGCCAGTAGAGGGTGAGGGCCACCCGGGGGTTCTCGGCGATCTGCCGACCCTTCGGGCTGATCGACGAGGTGGCGAACCAGAGGGCGCCGTCGTCGACGTCCTTGAGCAACAGGGTGCGAGCCGTCACGTCGCCGTCGGACGACGAGGTCGAGATGACCATGGCGTGCGGCTGGGCGACGTCCTGGTCGACGGCCTCGACGAGCCACGCGACGAACTGGTCGACGGCGTCGTCGGCCACGTCGTCGACGTCGAAGGTGGGCAGCTCGGGGTGGAAGACCTTGGCGGAGCGGAGGCGTTCGCGCAGCGTCGGGCCGTCGGGGTCGGTTCGGTCTGAGCGGGTGCCGGTGTCGGCTCGGTCGGTGCGGGTGTCGTCGGTCACTCCCCCACGATGCACCCCACACCGTCAGGTCGTCCCAGACCGGACCGATTCGCTGCTAACCTGGACGACGTTCCCGGGCCCCCATAGCTCAGGGGATAGAGCACTGCCCTCCGGAGGCAGGGGCGGCAGTTCGAATCTGCCTGGGGGCACCACTTCTCTTCTCGAGGCCCTCTCGATGCGACGGTCCTTCGTCGCCGGTCGGACAGCGGCCCTGTCGGATCAGTCGGGCTGCTGGCGGCGGGCGCGGTCGGCGTCGTCGCGCTCGAGCTCGCGGCGGAGGACCCGCTCGGAGACGGCGACGTGCTCGGCGGCCTCGCGCATGCTCGCTCCCCCGGCGCGCAACTGGCGGGCGGCGTCGAGGCGGCGTCTCGAGACCGGAGGCTTCGGGGTCTGCGCGACCCGCGCCTCCTGCCGTTTGCGGGTCTCGGCGCGGTGGAGCTCGCCGCCGACCTGCTCGTCGAAGCGGGCCAGGGCGGCGGTGACGCGGAAGAAGAAGCGGCCGTAGGCGTTGAGCTCGTCGATCTGCTCGTCGATCGAGCGGAAGGCGACGCCGAGCGCGTCGAGGGTCGCCATCACGCCGACCAGCTCGGCGACCGAGCGGCCGATGCGGTCGACGTTCGTCACGACGAAGACGTCACCCTCGCGCAGGCTGCCGATGGCCTTGGCGAACTCGGGGCGGGACTGCCTGGTGCCGGTGGCGTGGTCGACGAAGACGCGGTCGCACCCGACCGCCCTGAGGCGCTCGGTCTGCCGATCGGACGACGGGTCGTCTCGCGAGATGCGGGCGTACCCGACGACGGTCACGGGGGGCCTTCCGGCGAGGCGAGGGTGGACAGAGAGGTGAGGCCCCGCCGACGGCGAGGCCTCGAGGACGTCCGCCCGAAGGCGTGCGTCAGTGGTGGGTCGAACTCAACTGTAGGTGAGCGCGATCACCGCGACATCGAGCGTGCGGTACGAACCCTCACGCCGGACGGCGGTGCGGACGCGGCCCCGCAGCACCTCGAACAACCCGTCGGACTCGTGCACGAACCCGATCACCCCGGCGGTCGGCGTCGACACGCGGTGGAATCCGTCACCCAGGGGGACGACCTCCGCTCGGGACGTGCGCTCCAAGACAGCACCCATGATGTCTCCTTCATCGTTCTCCGGCCCTCGTAACCGGGCCGTCATCGCAGCGTACCCCGCATGTGGGGTACAAGTCCCCGTGGAGTTGTCAGACTGGTCTTCTGACTCGCCCCTCGGACGGACGCGAGGCCTCGGCGTCCGATCAGGCCGGCGGGGCCTCGGGCAAGGGCCCACGACGCCGGCGTCGACCGGCCGCGATCGTGACCCCGACGCTCGCCGCCGTGACGCAGGCGAGGGCGACGACCTCGCGCACCCCCAGCGCCTCGCCGAGCACGACGAGCCCGGCCAGGGCGGCCACCGCCGGCCCCAGGCTCGACAGGACGCCGAACACGCGGGTCGGCAGTCGCCGCAACGCCACCGACTCGAGGGCGTACGGGATCGCGGAGGTCAGGGCCGCCACCACCAGGAAGACCAGCAGGAGGCGCGGGTCGGCCCGGACGGCCACCGTCGCGTCGTGTGCTCCGAACGGCACCACGACGGCCGCGGCGACGAGCATGGCGGTCGCGAGGGCACCCATCGGGTCGCGACCGCGACCGAGGGCGGCGTTCGCCAGGATGTAACAGGCCCAGAACGCCCCGGCGCCGAGGGCGAGCAGCACACCGGCGATCGGGATCGAGCCGGTCGAGTCGGAGCCGAGCAGCACGACCCCGGCGAGGGCGAGGAGGGCCCAGGCGGCGTCCCACCACCGCCTGGTCTGCACGAGTGCGACGACGAGCGGACCGAGGAACTCGAGGGTGACCGCGACCCCGAGCGGCACGACGTCGATCGCGAGGTAGATGAGCGAGTTCATCCCGGCCAGGGCGAGACCCAGCACGAGCACTCCGAGCCACGTGCGGCCGGGCCACCGCCACGGGCGCGGGCGGAAGACCAGCACGAGCAGGGTGGCGCCGAACGCGAGGCGGAGCGCAGCGGCGCCCAGGGGCCCCAGGGCCTCGAAATGCGTCTTGGCGAGGGCCGCCCCGAACTGCACCGAGACGATCGCCGCGACGGCGAGCAAGGGCGACGGCACACGGCCGAGGGGGCTGGGGTTCACGGGGCTCCGGGTTCGTCACGGGGTGCGCGGCGGCACAGTACGATCGTGGCATGAGCGACGCCTTCTCCGTCATCTCGCCGGTGGTGGAGCTCTTCGGCTGGTTCGGGTTCATCGTCGGCACGCCTTTCCTCCTGGCCGGCTGGGTGCTGCGGCGCCGCGCGACCCGCCTCGAGAGCACCGTCGGCGTGGTCATCCCGCCGCCCGACTGGGCCCGCGCCGCGACCGCCCGGTGGATGGACGTCGACGGGCAGCTGCACGAGACGCAGTTCGGCGACGTCCCGGTGACGACGCCGCTCGAGACCGAGCTCACCGTGCACTACGACCCGGACCGCCCGCACCGTGCCCGCGTCCACCCTCCGCACGACGACGGACGGGCACCCCGCACCGTGGGGGTCGTGCTCTACGCGGTCGGGGCGGTCTGTGCCGTCGCGTCGGTCGGTCTGCTCTTCGTCTCCTGACCCGTCCCGTGACCGGGTCGTCGTCGACCGATCCGTGCGCATCACGACGCGGGCGGTCTGACGGGGGCCGTCGATAGACTCCCCCGCAACGAGCGAGGGGAGCGTCGTGAGCACGAGATCGACGACCGGCCGACGACCGACGAGACGAACGGTGACCACCGTCGCCGCGGCGGTCCTGGCCGTGGTGGGCACGATCACCCTCGGCGCGGTCCCCGCCCAGGCGGTCGAGCCGGTCGACCTCTCGGGCGCCTACGTGGTCGACCAGGCCGACGTCCTGTCGAGCGCGGACGAGACCGAGGTCACCGACGCCCTCGACCGCCTCTCGACCGACACCGGCGTCAACCTCTTCGTCGTCTACGTCGACTCCTTCTCCTCGCCTTCCGACCGCACGGCCTGGGGCGAGGCGACGGCGTCCCTGAACCAACTGGGTGCGAACGACGTGCTGCTCTCGGTGGCGGTCGACGACCAGTTCTACGACCTCTCGGCCGACACGTCCGTGATCCCGGAATCCGACCGGGAGGCGCTGCAGACCGACGTCGTCGTCCCCGAGCTGCGCGATGGCGACTGGGCCGGTGCCGCCGTCGCCCTGGCCGACGGCATCCGCAACGACGAGGCCGGCCCCGACCTCAGCTGGGTGCTCTGGGCGCTGCTCGTGCTGGTCCTCGTCGCGGCGGCCATCGCCGTCGTCGTCGTGGTCCGCCGGGCACGACGTCGACGCAGCGAGTCCGACGCACAGAAGGCGCGCCAGGACGAACTCGACAAGCGTGCCGCACGGGTGTTGGTCGCCCTCGACGACGAATTGACGGCGGGCGCACACGAGGTCGGTTTCGCGGCGGCACAGTTCGGCGACGACGCGGCCCGGCCGTTCGCCGAGGCCCTCGACGCGGCCCGGGTGCACGCCCGCGAGGCGTTCGCCCTGCAGCAGAAGCTGGACGACTCCGTTCCCGACTCCCCCGAGCAACGCCGCGAGTGGACCACCCGCATCATCGAGTTGTGCGAGGCGGCCGACGCGTCGCTCGCCGAACAGTCCGCCGCGTTCGACGAGCTGCGCGAGGCCGAGAGTCGGGCTCCGCGCGACGTGGCGGCGCTCCCCGGCGAGATCGAGACGCGACGGGCCCGGCTCGCCGAGGCCCGCACCGTCATCGGCGAACTGACCACGATCTACTCAGCACGGGCGGTCGCGTCGATCGACCAGAACGACGACCAGGCCGATCGCCTGCTCGAGTTCGCCGACGAGCGGACCCGCACGGCGGCGACCGCAGTGGCGTCGTCCTCCACCTCCGAGGCCGTCATCGCCGTCCGTGAGGCCCGTCAGGCCCTGGCGCAGGTCGACCAGCTGCTGTCCGCGGTCGACGGGGCCGCCGAGTCGCTGAGGACGGCGGGCAGCACCATCACGGCGATGACCCTCGACCTTCGGCAGGACATCGCGACGGCCGAAGGGCTGCCCGACGGCACGGCCCCGCAGGGCGTCGACGTCGCCGGCTCCGTCTCGGCCGCACGGGCCTCCGTCACGCTGGCCGAGACGACGACCGACGACCCGCTCGCCGTCGTCGCCTCGCTCGGTGCCGCCAACGACCGCATCGACCAGGTGCTCGCCGCCGTGCGCGAAGACACCGAGAAGCAGCGCCGGGCCCAGGCGGCCCTCGACCAGGCGCTGCTGACCGCCCGCAGCCAGATCAGCGCCACCCGTGACTTCATCGAGACGCGCCGCGGCGGCATCGGCCCGCAGCCGCGCACCCGCTTGTCCGAGGCCGAGCGTCACCTGGCCACCGCGGTGTCGCTCGCGACGTCCGACCGCGACGCCGCCCTCTTCGAGGCCCACCAGGCCGTCCAGCTGTCGCAGGCCGCAGCGGCCGGCGCCGAGGCCGAGGTCTCGTCCTACCAGCAGGCGAGCCCGTTCGGCGGCGGCGTCGGCACGCGCGGGTCGGCCGGGGCCGATCTCGGCGGCATCGTCACCGGCATGCTGCTCGGTGGACTCTTCAGCGGGGGTGGCGGCGGCTTCGGCGGGGGAGGCGGCTTCGGCGGCGGTGGCGGAGGCGGCTTCGGCGGGGGCGGCGGAGGCGGCTTCGGCGGCGGGGGTGGCGGCGGCGGCCGCAGCTCCGGCGGCGGCCGGTTCTAGGTCCGCTCGCCCCACCCCGCCCCGCCCGCACGAGCAGCACCACGAATACGACGAGCACCACCCCACGGCACCACCTCTCGAAAGGACGCACCATGGCAAAGCAGTCGATCTTCGGACGCATCGCGCAACTGACCCGCGCGAACATCAACGGCCTGCTCGACCAGGCCGAGGACCCCAGCACGATGCTGGACCAGATGGTCCGCGACTACACCAACAGCATCGCCGAGGCCGAAGAGGCCGTCGCGACCACCATCGGCAACCTGCGCCTGCTCGAGCAGGACCACGCCGAGGACGTCGCCGCCGCCGCGGACTGGGAGCGCAAGGCACTCGCCGCGAGCAACAAGGCCGACGAACTGCGTTCGTCGGGCAACACGGTCGACGCCGACAAGTTCGACGCCCTCGCCCGCGTGGCGCTCGGCAAGCAGCTGCAGAGCGAGAAGGAGGCGAAGACCGCCGAACCGCAGATCGCCTCCCAGACCGACGTCGTCGACAAGCTCAAGACGGGCCTCACCGGCATGCGGTCCAAGCTCGACCAGCTCGCCGCCAAGCGTGACGAGCTCAACGCTCGCTCGAAGACGGTCGAGGCGCAGACCAAGGTCGCCGACGCCGTCCAGAGCATCGACGTCCTCGACCCGACGAGCGAGATCAGCCGCTTCGAGGACAAGGTCCGCCGCGAAGAGGCCAAGATGCTCGGTCGTCAAGAACTCGCCGCCTCGAGCCTCGACGCGCAGTTCGAGAGCCTGGACGACCTCGGTGAGCAGACCGAGGTCGACGCCCGCCTCGCCGCCCTCAAGCTCGGCGCGCTCGACAAGTGAGCCAGCCGCTGCCCCGCACTCCGGCACCGGCGGACGTCCCGCCGGTGCCGGCGCGCCGGGCGGCACCCCGCCTGATGGGAGTCGACGTCGCCCGCGGCCTCGCCGTGATCGGGATGTTCGCCGCCCACATGTGGCCTCGGCTGTTGCTCGACGAGCGCGTCTTCGACGGGCGGTCGGCGATCCTCTTCGCGACCCTCGCGGGGGTCTCGCTCGGGCTCATGTCAGGAGGCGCGAGGCCGACGCCCCGCGGCACTCGAGGGCGGGTCGTCGGCGGCATCGCCATCCGTGCCGGGCTGTTGATCGTTCTCGGCCTCGCCCTGCAGGCCTGGAATCCCTACCTCCTGGTGATCCTGCCGTACTACGGGGTCATGTTCGTCCTGGCGCTGGGGCTGCTGTTCGCCCCTCGGACCGTGCTGCTCGCGGCGGCGGCGCTGCTCGCCGTCGTGGCCCCGTGGCTGGCCTCGTTCGTCCCCGTCGACGCCTACGGCGACACCGCCTTGTCCGGCGCCCCCGGTCTCGCGACCGAGGCCCTCCTGGTCGGCGCCTACCCGGCTCTGGTCTGGACGCCCTTCGTGCTCGTCGGTCTCGCCGCGGCGCGCTCCGACCTCGCCCGCACCCGCACCCAGGTCACGCTGCTCGTCGTCGGAACGTCGGCTGCGATCGTGGGGTACTCGGCGCGCTTCCTGCCCGGCGCCTCCTCGGTCCCCTGGCTCGACCCGGCCGACCACGAGGGCATGCCGGCCGAGATCGTGGGCTCGGGCGGCGTCGCCGCCGCCGCGCTCGGGCTGCTGTTGCTCGCCACCACCGCGCGTCGTCCCGTGACGCCCGAGCGGCAGGGACGAGGAGGCGCGGCTGCGGTCGTCCGCACCGTCCTGCGACCCCTCGCGGCCACGGGCGCGCAACCGCTCACCGTCTACACGGCCCACGTGCTGATCACCGCGCCGCTGTTCACCGTGTACCGGTTGTCCGACCCGACCGCCGCCTACGGCCTTCCCCTGGTCCACCTGGTCGTCGCCGTCGTCCTCACGCTCCTCTACGCCACCCTCTGGCAGCGGTTCGTCGGGCGGGGGCCCCTCGAACGCGCCGTCGGAGCACTGAGTCGCCCCTGGGCCTGGAGCACGGGCACCCGCTCGTGACAGACTGACGCCCGTGAGGTTCGTCGTGGTTCCACAGTGGCAGGGTTCTCCGTCGTCGCGTGCGATGCGGCTGGCCGAAGGCGCCTACGCCGTCCTCGGCGACCTGCCGTCGACGGCCACCACGGTGGTCGAGGTCCCGGTGGGTGCGGGCGACTCGCTCGGCACGCGCGTGCACCGGCTCTCGTCGGTCCTCACCATCGCCGAGTCCGTCGGGCGCGAGCTGCGGACCGACGACTCCCCCGCCATCGTGGTCGGCGGTGACTGCGGCGTCGAGTTCGCGGCCGTCCGTCACGCCGTCACCCCCCGCACCGCCGTCGTCTGGTTCGACGCCCACCCCGACCTGCACAGTCCACGCAGCAGCGAAAGCGGTGCCTTCAGCGGCATGGTGCTGCGGGCCCTGATCGGCGACGCCACCGAAGACCTCCCGACCATCGGACCCGGCCCGACGCCCGAACCGCTCGACCCCGCCCGGGTGGTGCTCGCGGGGGCGCGCAGCTACGACGACGCCGAAGATCGCTACATCGAGAGTCGCCACGTCCCGTCGGTGTCGTCGCTCGACTTCGACCCCGCCGAGGTCGTCGCCGCCGTCGAGGCCTCGGGCGCCACCGAGGTCTACCTGCACGTCGACCTCGACGTGCTCGACCCGGGAGTGATCGAGGGTCTGCTCGACCCCCAGCCGTTCGGGCTCGAGCTCGGCGTGCTGATCGAGACGATCACGGCCCTGAAGGAGCGGTTCACCCTCGTCGGGGCCGGCCTGTGCTCGTTCGCACCGGTCGACGCCGCGGCGGCCTCCGACGACATGGGCGCGATCCTGCGCATCCTCGGGGCCCTCTCGCGATGAGCGCCGGTCCGACGAGCGCCGACCCGGCAGACCGCGCCGCCTCGGGCGAGGACCGTCCGCGAGTGACGGTCGAGCGCGACGGCCACGTGCTGCTGATCGGCCTCGACCGGCCCGAGAAGCGCAACGCCGCCGACCTCCGGATGCTGCGCGAGCTGGCCCTGGCCTACGGCGAGCTCGACCGTGACCCCGACCTGCGCGTCGGGCTGCTCTTCGCCCACGGGGACCACTTCACCGCCGGCCTCGATCTCGGCGACGTGGTGCCCGCGGTGACGGCCGAGGGCCTCGACGTCGTCCCCGAGGGGGGCCTCGACCCGTGGCAGGTGCACGGTCGTCAGGTGAGCAAGCCCGTGGTCATGGCCGTGCAGGGCACCTGCCTGACGCTCGGGGTAGAACTCGCCCTGGCGAGCGACGTCGTGGTGGCGAGCCGCGACGCCCGCTTCGGTCAGATCGAGGTGAGCCGGGCGATCCTCCCGTTCGGCGGCGCGACCGTCCGCCTCCCCCGCCGGGTCGGTTGGGGCGACGCCATGCGGTACTTGCTGACCGGCGACCTCCTCGACGC
The DNA here is from genome assembly GCF_014841545.1 of Frigoribacterium sp. CFBP 8751. NCBI lineage: Bacteria > Bacillati > Actinomycetota > Actinomycetes > Micrococcales > Microbacteriaceae > Frigoribacterium > Frigoribacterium sp. CFBP 8751. The sequence goes on along the minus strand of NZ_JACYUB010000002.1, from coordinate 511,759 downwards.
CGAGGAGGCGCGGCGCATCGGGGTCGTGCAAGACCTGGTCGACGTCGGATCGGCTTTCGACCACGCCCTCGACCTCGCCCGACGGATCGCGGCGCAGGCCCCCCTGGCCGTGCAGGCGACCCTGGAGAACGCCCGACTCGCGGTCCGCGAGGGCGACGCCGCGGCCGAGGCCCGTCTGCAGCCCGAGCTCGTGCGGCTGCTCGCGTCGGATGACGCCCGGATCGGGTTCGAGGCCTTCGTGTCGCGGACCGCCGCGGAGTTCACGGGACGCTGACCGCGCCTCCTCGGCCGTGGGCACACGAAAGAGCCCGCCCACCCCAAAGGGTGGACGGGCTCGAGAACGAGGCGGATCGGCCTACTTGAAGACGTCCTTGACGTCTTCGCCGACCTTCTTGGCGGAGGCACCGGCCTGGTCCTTCTGACCTTCGGCCTTCAGCTCGTCGTCGCCCTTGCGGTCGCCGAGAGCTTCTTTCGCCTTGCCGGCGATGTCCTGAGCGGCGTTCTTGATCTTGTCGTCGAGTCCCATGTGTGCCTCCTCGTAGGTTGACGCGCTCCGCCGCAAGGATCGCGGTGGTGCGCTGATGTGAGGGACGCTACCCGCGCCTCCCGGATCTCGCTCAGGCCGTTCAGGAAAGACCCAGGAGAGTTTCACGAAACGGCCATGCCCCCGGGTGAACCCGCCTGAGAACGCAGGTCCCGGTGAGACTAGCGTCGGGGCCATGACGACTTATGACCTCATCGTGATCGGAGCCGGCGCTGTCGGCGAGAACGTGGCCGACTACGCCACCCGCAACGGCCTCAAGGTGGGCCTCGTCGAAGCCGAGCTCGTCGGTGGCGAGTGCTCGTACTGGGCGTGCATGCCCTCGAAGGCGCTGCTGCGGTCCAGCGCCGTCGTCCGTGCCGCCAAGACGCTCGACGGGGCCAAGCAGGCCGTGACCGGCGACGTCGACGTCGCCGCCGTGCTGCGTCGCCGTGACTCGTTCACCAGCAACTGGGACGACTCGGGCCAGGCCGACTGGGTCGAGGGCGCCGGGATCGACCTGATCCGCGGTCACGCCACCATCACCGGCGTCAAGGAGGTCACGGTGAACGGCGAGGTGCACCAGGCGAAGTACGCGGTCGCCGCCGTGACCGGTTCGTCGGCTCTGTTGCCCGACATCCCCGGTCTCGCCGAGGCGAAGCCCTGGACCAGCCGCGAGGCCACCAGCGTCAAGTCGATGCCGCAGAGCGTCGTCATCGTCGGCGGCGGCGTCGTCGCGGCCGAGATGGCCACGGCGTACCAGCAGCTCGGCTCCACCGTCACCCTGATCGCGCGCAGCGGTCTGCTCGGCGGGCAGGAGCCCTTCGCCGGCGAACTCGTCGCCGACTCGCTGCGCGGTCTCGGCGTCGACGTGCGCCTCGGCGTCTCGCCCTCGAACGTGCTGCGCACGGAGCACGACACGGTCGAGGTCACCCTCGACGACGACTCGACGGTGATCGCCGACGAGATCATCGTCGCGACCGGCCGCGTGCCCCGCACCACCGACCTCGGCCTCGAGAACGTCGGGTTGACCCCCGGCGAGTGGCTCGACGTCGACGACACCATGCTCGTCAAGGGCACCGACTGGCTCTACGGCGTGGGCGACGTCAACCACCGCGCGCTGCTGACCCACCAGGGCAAGTACCAGGCCCGTGCCGCGGGCGAGGTCATCGCCGCCCGCGCGTTCGGCAAGCCGGTGCAGGCCGAGCCGTGGGGCGCCCACGTCGCCACGGCCGACGACGCGGCCGTGCCGCAGGTCACCTTCACCGACCCCGAGGTCGCGAGCGTCGGCCTCACCGCCGACGCCGCCGGCAAGCGCGGCATCGACGTCAAGGTCGTGGACTACGACCTCGCCGCGGTCGCGGGTTCGGCGATCCACTCGGACGAGTACAAGGGTCAGGCGCGTCTGGTCGTCGACGAGTCCCGCAAGGTGATCGTCGGCGCGACCTTCGTCGGCCCGGACGTCAGCGACCTGCTGCACGCCGCCACGATCGCGGTCGTCGGCGAGGTGCCGATCCACCGGCTCTGGCACGCCGTCCCCTCGTACCCCACGGTCAGCGAGGTCTGGCTGCGCCTGCTGGACACGTACGGCCGTCCGTGAGGAACCCGCTGCTCGACTCCCCGATCTCGAGACTCGGCTGCGCCTGGGCGACGGCCGTGGGGCTCGCGGTCGGGGTGCCGCTCAGCGTCGGGCGCGTCCGCGTGGTCGGTGACCTGATCGTGTGTAGCGGACTGCCCCGCTGGGCGTTCAAGCGCGGCGGCACCTGCGTCGGTCGGGTCTACCTCACCCGGGACAACGACGGGCCGCGCGTCCTCGAACACGAGGCCGTGCACGTCCGTCAGTGGCGGAGGTACGGCATGCTGATGCCCGTACTGTACTTCCTGGCCGGCAGCGACCCGCTGTCGAACAGATTCGAGATCGAGGCCGGCCTCGAGAAGGGCGGATATCGATGACCCGCACCGTGATCATCACCGGGGCGAGCAGCGGCATCGGCCGCGAGGCCGCCCGCGAGCTCGCGAAGGGCGGCGCCGAGATCGGCGTCGTCGGGCGCGATCCCGAGCGCACGCAGGCCGTCGCCGACGAGGTGGGCGGAACGGCCTTCCTGGTCGACTACGACCGACTCGACGACGTCCGGTCGCTGGCCGACCGGTTGCTCGACCGCTACCCGCGGATCGACGCCCTCGCGAACAACGCCGGCGGTCTCGTCAGCGAACGGGGCGTCACGGCGGACGGCTTCGAGCGCACCCTGCAGTCGAACCACCTCGCACCGTTCCTCCTGACCCGGCTGCTCCTGCCCCGCCTCGTCGAGAGCGGGGGCCGCGTCGTCTCGACGGCGAGCACGGCCAACCTGCTGGGCCACGTGCGACTGGACGACCTCAACTGGGCTAAACGTCGCTGGGGCGGTGGGTGGCGTCAGTACGGCACGACCAAGATCGAGACCGTCCTCTTCATCCGCGAGCTGGCCAAACGCACCGGGCTCGAGGCGTTCTCGTTCCACCCGGGCATCGTGGTCACCGGCTTCGGTTCGGACTCGCGCTCGATGCGGGTCGCGAACGTGCTGACCAACGGCAACTACGGCATCTCGGCCCCGGCCGGTGCCGTGCCGCTGATCCAGCTCGCCGGGCCCACGACGATCGCGGTCGAGAGCGGTACCTACTTCGACCAGCTGACGCCGCACGGTCGCCTGCACCGTCAGGCGACCGACCCGCTGCTCGCCGAGGCCCTCTGGGAGCGCACCTCCGAGCTCGTCGGCCTGCCCGCCGAGGTCTAGGCGCGACCAGGGGACGAGACGAAGGAGGCGCGACCGACGTGGTCGCGCCTCCTTCGTCGTCGAGACCCTCGCCTCAGGACTCGGACTTGCCGACCCGCCAGTAGCCCATGAAGGCGACCTGGCGTCGGTCGACGCCGACCTCGCTGACGAGGAAGCGACGGAGCGTCTTGATCGCCCCCGCCTCGCCCGCGAACCAGGCGTAGAGGTCGGAGCTGACGGCGGCACCGCGCGGGTCGTCGCCCTGCGGGACGTCCCAGAGCAGGTCGTGGTCGACGTCGACCTCGCTCACCTCGACGCCGTGGTGCCAGGCGGTGACGTAGCGGGCCGTCCAGCGACGGACGGCGATCACCAGGGCCTCACCGTGGCCGGACGTGGCGTCCCGCCTCGGCAGCCAGTGGACGTCGACACCGGGAGGCGCGACGAGGTCGAGCTCGTCGGCCGCGGTCGGGATCTCGATGAAGACGCACCCCTTGGCGTCGTTCGGCAGTGCTTCGACGATGGAGCAGATCGCCGGGGCCGCCGTCTCGTCACCGGCCAACAGGACGGTGCGTGCGTCACCCGGTGACCACTCGACCCCGCTGCCCGTGACGCCGCTCGTCGCGTCGGGACCGATCAGCACGAGGTCGTCGCCGACCCGGGCACGACCGGCCCAGGCCGAGGCGGGGCCGGTGTCGCCGTGGCAGACGAAGTCGACGTCGACCTCGCGCAGCGCAGGGCGGGCGGCTCGCGCGGTGTAGGTGCGGAAGACGTTCTGCTGCTCGGGCGTCAGGGCGCGCCACGAGGCGTACCAGTCGACGGTAGGGAACGTGTCGTAGCCGGTGGCCTCGAGGGGCAGCACGACCTTGATGCGCTGGTCGAGGCCGTCGACCCCGAAGTCGCCGAGGTCGTCGCCGGTGAACGTGATGCGCACGAACGACGGGGCGAGGCGACGGACGGCCGCGACCCGGACGCGGTAGGGACGGTGGGCCGGCTTCGCCGGGCGCTCGACGGTGGCGGTGGCGGTGGCGGTGGACGTGATCGTCATCGAGGGGCGCCGCTCAGGCGTCGGCGGGCGTGCCGACGTGGAAGAGCTCGTGCAGGTCGTGCCGCAGGTCGTAGGCGAACGAGGGCGGGCCGCCGATCCAGACGACGTGGTCGCCCGTCGCGACGGTCTCGGGTTCGACGTACATCTCGCCGAGCCAGGCCCGGACCGCCCGCTCGAGGGCCTGACCGGGGGCACAGGCGGTGCTGGTGCCGGGCACGCCCGAGCGGCGGTCACGGGCGAGCCAGGTCACCGTGACGCGACCCGGCGAGGCGAGCGGCACGACGTCGTCGGCGCTCTCGACCTCGACGAACACCTGACCCCGGGCGCAGATCGGAAGGACCGAGAGCATCTCTCGCAGGACGGGGATCGACGTCGCGTCTGCGGCGAACAGGACGCGCAGGGCGTCGTGCGGCAGGGGCGGGTTCTGGTCTACGAGGAGCATGTCCCCTTCAATATAGGTAAGGCTTGCCTCATCCGCCACACGGGTCTCTCGATTGACAGCGACCTCGCTGCCGTGATGGTAAGTTCTGTCGGGTTCGGGAGTCCGTCAGCGACGCCCGGCACAAGGGGCCGTACCGTGTCCGACAGCAACACGGTGGCGGATCGCGTGGACCGGTTCAGCAGCGACCGGGACTCCCCCGCCGAACGACCGAGGGGCTCTCCCGCGCCCCCGGTCCCTCGTCGCCGTGGACGATCCGCCACGGCCATCCCCGGAAGGCCCCACCAGGTGCGCACCCTCCCCCTCTCCGCCGCCGTCGCCGCGCTGTTGCTCGTCGTGACGGGTTGCTCGTCCGCCTCGTCCCCCGACGGGTCGGGCACCCCCGACCCCGACGCGACCGTCACGGTCGGTCTCGTGCTCGAGCCGAGCGACCTCGACATCCGCACCACGGCCGGCATCGCCCTCGACCAGGTGCTGATCGACAACGTCTACCAGGGCCTCGTCGGCCGCACGCAGGACAACGAGATCCGCGACGTGCTGGCCGCGAGCCACACGGTCAGCGACGACGGCCTCACCTACACGTTCACGCTGCACGACGGCGTGACCTTCCACGACGGTGCCGCGATGACGGCCGACGACGTCGTCTGGTCGCTGTCTCAGGTCAAGGACGACGCCTCGCTCGCGAACCACGCCGACCTCGCCGCCGTCTCGACCATCACGGCGCCCGCCGCCGACACCGTCGTGCTCACGCTCTCGCGACCCGACTCGTCCCTGCTGTTCGACCTCACGGGGCGGGCCGGTCTCGTGCTGCAGCAGTCGGCGACGAACGACCTCTCGACGACGGCGAACGGCACCGGCCCCTTCGAGCTGACGAGCTGGCGACAGGGCGACAACGTGCAGCTCGGGCGCTTCGACGACTACTGGGGCACCCCGGCGAAGGTCGCGGGCGTCACCTTCCGTTACGTGACCGACCCGTCCGCGGCGATCAACGCCTCGATCTCGGGCGACGTCGACGTGCAGACCGCGGTCGACGCGACCCTGTCGAGCCAGCTCGACGGCGTGGACGGCATCACGCTCGAGAAGGGCAGGACGACCGACAAGTACACGCTCGCGTTCAACAACGCCGTCGCACCCTTCACCGACGCGAAGGTCCGCAAGGCCCTGCGACTCGCGATCGACAACGACGCACTGATCGCCGCCGTCGGCGGGTCGGCCGTCGACCAGGGCGGCCCGATCCCCGAACTCGACCCCGGCTACGAAGACCTCACGAGCGTCGACGCCTACGACCCCGACGAGGCGAAGAGCCTGCTCGCCGAGGCCGGCCACGACGGCGACCTGTCGCTCACCCTCGAGTACCCCAACGTCTACCCGACCGCGATCGGCGACGTGCTGACGACGCAGCTCAAGGCCGTCGGCGTCACGCTGACGGTGCAGCAGGTCGACTTCGGCACCTGGCTCGACGACGTCTACGTGAACAAGGACTTCGAGCTCAGCATGGTGAACCACGCCGAGACTCACGACTTCTCGAACTGGGCGAACCCGGACTACTACTGGGGCTACGACAGTGCGCCCGTGCAGCAGCTCTACGCCGAGTCGATCGCGGCCACCGACCCGCAGGTCGCCGACGAGAAGTTGGCCGAGGCGGCGAAGATCGTCTCGGACGACGCCCCCGCCGAGTGGCTCTACACAGCCACCACGCTGACGGCGATCCACGACGGAGTCACCGGGTTCCCGACGAGCTCGACCACGACCCGCCTCGACCTGGCTGACCTGGCCACGACGGAGTGACCCGCTTCGTCGTCGGCCGCCTGCTCCTCTTCGTCGGGGGGCTGGCCGTCGCGAGCGTGCTGATCTTCGCGACCCTGCGGTTGCTGCCGGGAGACGTCGCCCAGGCGATCGCCGGGACGACCGGCTCGCCTGAGCAGGTGGCCGCCCTGCGTCAGCAGCTCGGCCTCGACCGGCCCGTCGTGGTGCAGTACCTCGACTGGGCCGGCGGGCTCGTGCGACTCGACCTGGGCGAGTCGCTCGTCACCGGCACGCCGGTGATCGACGAGGTGCTCGACAAGCTGGCCGTCACCCTGCCGCTCGCGGCGCTCTCCCTGGTCTTCGGGCTGCTGATCGGCATCCCGCTCGGCGTGACGAGCGCGCTCCGCCGCGGCCGCGCCTCCGGGGTCGTCCTCGGCACGGGGGCCCAGCTGCTGGCGGCCGTCCCGGTCGTCTGGGCGGGGATGTTGCTGATCGGCGTCTTCGCCGTGACGCTGCGGCTGCTGCCCACGCAGGGGTTCCCGGCCGACGGGTGGAGCGAGCCCGGGCGGGCGCTGCGCTCGCTCGTGCTGCCGGCCCTGACCATCGGCATCGTCGAGGGGGCCGTCCTGCTGCGCTTCACGCGCTCGGCGGCGCTCGGGGCCCTCGACCAGGACTACGTGCGGACGGCCGCCGCCAACGGCATGACCCGGTCGCGTGCCCTCGTGAAGCACGGGCTGCCGAACGTCATGCTCAGCGTCGTGTCGATCCTCGGCCTGCAGGTGGCGGGCCTCATCGTGTCGGCCGTCGTCATCGAGCAGCTGTTCACGCTGCCGGGACTCGGCCGCATGCTGGTGACCGACGTCGGTCGCCGTGACCTGACGAAGGTGCAGGGTGAACTGATGACGTTGACCACGCTCGTGCTGTTCATCGGCCTCGTGATCGACCTCGTGCACCGACGGCTCGACCCGCGCCTCCGCGAGGGCGACCGATGAGGCGCGGTGCGTTCGTCCGCGAGCTGCTGCGTCGACCGCAGGGCGCGTTCGGTGTCGGCTGGCTGACCCTGATCGTCCTGTCGGCCCTGGTCAGCCGGGTCTGGACCCCGCTCGACCCGTTCGACACCGACCCGTACTCGGCCTGGCTGACGCCCTCGTTCGGGCACCCCTTCGGCACCGACTCGGTCGGCCGGGACATCTTCAGCTACGTCTTCGCGGCCACCGGGACGACGGTCGTGGTCGCCGTCGCCTCGGGCGTGGTCGCCACCGTGGTCGGGGTCGGCCTGGCCGCCCTGGGCTCGTTGACGGCCCGCTGGGTGCGCGAGTCGGTCGCCGTGCTGATCGACGTGCTCGTGGCGTTCCCGACGCTCCTGATCGCCATGGCCCTCGCCGCGGCGTTCGGCGGGTCGCTCACCGTCGTGGTCGTCGCCGTGGGCGTCGGCTACGGCGTGACGATCGCCCGGGTCAGCCGGTCCGAGATCCGCCAGGTCGCGCGGACCGACTACGTGCTCGCCGCCCGGGCGAACGGGCTCGGCACCGGGGCCGTGCTGCGTCGCCACGTGCTGCCGAACATCGCGCCCGTCGTCGTCGTCCAGCTCTCGCTGTCCATGGCCACGAGCGTGCTCGCCGAGGCGGGGCTGTCGTTCCTCGGCTACGGCGCCCCCGCCGACACCGCCTCGTGGGGGCGCCTGCTGAGCGACCTGCAGAAGTTTATCGGCGTGCACCCCGGTTCGGTCGTCTGGCCCGGGCTGGCCATCACGCTGACCGTGCTGGCGCTCAACCTGCTGGGCGACGCCGTGCGCGACGCCTCCGATCCCCGGCTGCGGTCCCGGCGGAGGGGACGCGGCACCCCGGGCTCCCCCTCGACGTCGGGCCCGTCCACCGCTCCCCCGCGGGCGACCGCCCCGGGTGCCGCGGGCACCCCGACCACCCCGGGGGTCGTCTCGTGAGCCTCGTGATCGACGACCTGACCGTCACCGTCGGCGACCGCCGCGTCGTCGACGGCCTCTCGCTGGACGTGCCCGACGGGGCGCGGGTCGGGCTGATCGGCGAGTCCGGCTCGGGGAAGTCGATGACGACGCTGGCCGTCCTCGGCCTGCTGCCCGACGGCGCCCGCGCCACGGGCAGCATCCGGCTGGACGGGCGCGAGCTGCTCGGGGCGTCCGAGCGCGAGCTGGCCGGCCTGCGCGGCCGCGTCGTCGGCACGGTCTTCCAGGACCCCCGCACGGCCCTCGACCCCGTCGTCACCGTCGGGCGGCAGATCGCCGAGCCCCTCCGCCTGCACGGCCGCGTCGGTCGCCGCGACGCCCGCGCCCGGGCGGTGGCCGCCGCCGCCGAGGTCGGCCTGCCCGACCCCGAGGCCGTCGTCGACCTCTACCCGCACCAGCTCTCGGGCGGTCAGCGGCAGCGCGTCGGCATCGCCATGGCCCTGATCAACTGCCCCGGGCTCGTGCTCGCCGACGAACCGACCACGGCCCTCGACGTCACGACGCAGGCCGAGGTGCTCGCGCTCTTCCAGCGCCTGGTCGACGAGCAGCGGACGTCGCTGCTCTTCGTCACGCACGACCTCGCGGTGCTCTCGCGCATCACCGACCACGCGGCGGTGCTGTCGCACGGGCGCGTCGTCGAGCGCGGCCCCGTCGAGCAGCTGCTGCACCGCCCCGAGCACGAGGTCACCCGCGGACTCGTCGAGGCCACGAGGGCGACGACCTGGAGGACCTCGTGAGCGACCCGACGACCGCACCCGCGCCTCCTCTGCTCGTCGCCCGGGGCCTCACCCGCACCTTCACGCTGCCGCGCCGGTCGCCCTTCCAGCCGGGGCCGGTGCGCCACGCGCTCGTCGACGCCGACCTCGAGGTCGCGGCCGGCGAGAGCGTCGCCCTGATCGGCGAGTCGGGCTCGGGCAAGTCGACACTCGTGCGCCTGCTGCTCGCCCTCGACCGGGCGACCTCGGGCACCGTGACGTTCGACGGCCGGACGGTCGCCCCCGACCGCGCGTCCCGCCTGCGCTGGCTGAGGCGGCAGACCGGGATCGTCCTGCAGGACCCCTACAGCTCGCTCGACCCCCGCATGCGCGTCGGCGACACCGTGGCCGAGCCGCTGCGTGCGCTGAGCGTCGAGGGCGACCACGACCGCCTGGTGGCCGAGATGCTCGAGCGCGTGGGTCTGGCGGCGCGCGACGCCGAGGCCTGGCCCCACGAGTTCAGTGGCGGCCAACGGCAGCGCATCGCCCTGGCCCGGGCCCTCGTGCACCGGCCGCGGCTGCTGATCGGCGACGAGCCCATGAGTGCTCTCGACGTCACCGTGCGGGCGCAGATCCTCGACCTGCTGCGCGAGCTGCGCGACGAACGCGGGCTGTCGCTGCTGCTCGTCTCGCACGACATCGGGCTCGTGCAGCACCTCGCCGACCGGGTCGCCGTGCTGCGCGACGGTCGCGTCGTCGAGCAGGGGGTCACCGACGACGTGTTGCGCCGACCGCAGCACGACTACACACGGACGCTCGTCGACTCGGTGCCGACGCTCGACTGAGACCACGGCTCGTCACAGGGAGGCAGGTCGACTCGTCACAGGGCGCAGGCGGGCTCACCACATCGGCGGGTGCCGACGCTGCCACCGCAGCCGCCGCTCGAGCTGGGCGCCGATCGCGAGCAGGACGTCCTCGCGTCCCGGTCGCCCGATCAGCTGCACGCCGGCGGGCACGCCGTCGACCTCGCCCACCGGGAGGCTGATCGCGGGCAACCCGGCCACGTTGACGAACGACGTGAACGGCGAGTACAGGCACTGCTGCTCGAAGTTGCGTTCGGCGTCCTCGGCGTCGTACCAGCCGATCGGGCGCGGCACCATCGCGAGCGTCGGCGTCAGGACGGCGTCGAAGGCCGAGAACCGCTCGACGACGGCGCGCTCGAACGCCGCCAGCCCGACGAGCGCCGCCGACAGCTCGCGTGCCGTCACGCGTCGGCCCTGCTCGACCAGCCACCGGGTGATCGGCTCGAGCAGTGCCAGCTCGGCCTCGGTCTCGGCCGGGATGCCCTCCGCCCCCGCCTGCCAGATCGTGCGGAAGAGCGCCGGGTAGTCCGACGACGGCAGGCTGGTCTCGTCGACCCCGTGCCCCATCGTCGCGAGCAGGTCGGCGGTCTCGCCGAGGACGCCAAGGAGGCGCGGGTCGACCCGGACGTCGAACGCGTCGTCCCAGGGGCTGGTCGTCATGACCGCGATCTGGAAGCGTCCCTCGCCGCGCACGGCGGTGCCGAGATAGGCACCGTCGGGTGACAGCGGAGCCCAGAGCGCCTGGTGGTGCCGCGGGTCGCGACCGTCGGGCGACACCATGGCGTCGAGCAGCAGGGCGGCGTCGGCCACGGAGCGAGCCAGCGCCCCGCCGACCGGCAGGCCCGCGAGGCTGGTCAGACCCGACTGCGCCGGCACCCGCCCCCGCGAGGGCTTGAGGCCGACGAGGCCCGTGGCGGCCGCCGGGATGCGGATGCTGCCGCCGCCGTCCGAGCCGGGCGCGAACGGCAGCAGCCCGGCGGCGACGGCGGCCGCGGCCCCACCGCTCGAGCCGCCCGCGCCCGCCTCGAGCGACCACGGGTTGCGCGTCGGAGGACCGACGAGCGTCTCGGTGTACGCGGTCAGCCCGTACTCGGGCGTGGCCGTCTTGCCCACGCTGATCGCGCCGGCCTCGTCGAGCACCTCGGTGATCTCGGACGACGCCTCGGGCACGCGCCCCCTGCTCAGCCGCGATCCCGACCAGGTCGGCACGCCCGCCCGGTCGCTGAGGTCCTTGTCGGCCAGCGGCAGCCCCCAGAGCGGCGCGACCGAGGGCCCGGCGGCGGCCAGGGCGTCGGCCCGCTCGAGGGCGGCCTCGCCGGTCACCGTGACGAACGCGCCGAGGTCGCCGTCGAGGCGGGCGATGCGCTCGAGGTAGTGGGTGGTCAGCTCGCGGGGCGAGACCTCGCCGCGGCGCAGCCAGTCCCACTGCTCGTGGGCGCTCAGGTGGTGGAGTTCGAACACCCGTCGAGCCTAGGCCGCGGCCCCGGGCACGGACGGCTGTTTCTGGTACATTTGTCCCATTCGTGCTCCCTCGGCCGCAGGTCGCCGCCGGGACCGTCGCACGTCTCGACAGGACACCGTCATGGGTTACCTCTTCCTCGCGCTCGCCATCGTCGGCGAGGTCTTCGCCACGAGCTTCCTCAAGGTCACCAGCGGCCCCGACGCCAAGTGGTGGCAGTACGCGGCGGTCGTCGTGGGCTACGTCTTCGCGTTCGCGATGCTCTCGCAGTCGCTGACCAAGGGCGTGCCGCTCGGCATCGCCTACGCGATCTGGGCCGGCGTCGGCGTCGTGCTCGTCGCCCTCATCAGCTGGATCTTCTTCAAGGAGCCCCTGACCCTCGTCCAGCTCGGCGGCATCGTCCTGGTCATCGGCGGCGTCACCATGCTCGAGCTCGGCGGTCGCCACGAGGCCGCGGCCTGACCCCGGTGACCGACACGACGGCGGGTGACGGCCGGGCCCGCGGCGGCTCGGCCCCCGGCCCCGGCAGCCCGTCCGTCGGCCCCGGCGGCCCTTCCGCCAGCCCCGGTGGCCAGGCCCTCACCCCGAAGGGCGAGACCAGGAGGCGCGCGCTGCTCGACGGCGTCCTGGCCGTCCTCGAGGCGGGCGGCCCCTCGGCCGTGACGCACCGGGCGGTGGCCCGCGCCGCCGGCGTCCCGGTCTCGGCGGCGACGTACTACTTCGCCGGACGCGACGACCTGCTGCGCGCGGCGCTGCGCCACGCGACCACCGACTGGGTGCGGTCGTTCGACCGACTCGAGCGCGCCTCCTTGGCCGACCTGGCCGAGACCCTCGTCCGGTACGCGATCACCGAGCGCGGGTCGGCCCGGGCGCAGTACGAGCTGCTCTTCACCGCCATGCGGGACGAGTCGCTGCGCGAGGACGCCGACCTCTGGTACTCGTCGCTCGAGCACGCGCTGAGGCGGGCGGGCGTGCCCACCGAGCGGGTCGACGTCGTGGCCCTGGCGGTCGACGGGTTGATCGTCCGCATGCTCTGGCGCGGCGAGCCCGCCACCGCGGACGCGACCGAACGCGTGTTGCGCGAGATCGTCGGGCCGTCGCTCTGAGGCTCAGCCGCGGCGGCGCTTCTTGAGCGACTTCTGCATCGTGACCGTGCCGAGCCAGCGGCCGAACTTGAAGCCGACCCGGCCCATGCGACCGACCTCGGTGAAGCCGATCCGCTCGTGCAGGCCGATCGACGCCTCGGCGTTCTTGTCGGCGATGACCGCGATCATCTCGCGGATGCCGGCGTCACGACAGGCCTCGACGAGTGCTTCGAGCAGGGCACGGCCGAGGCCCTTGCCGGTCGACGCGGCCCGCAGGTAGATCGAGCTCTCGACCGTGTAGCGGTAGGCCGCCTTGCCACCCCACGGGGTCGCGACCGCGTAGCCGAGCGCCTCGCCGGACGGGTTCACCGCGACGAGGAAAGGCATGCCGAGCTTCGTGACGAAGGCGTACTTGCGACGCCACTCGGCGAGGGTCATGGCGTCCTCGTCGAAGGTGACCGACGAGTTCGCCACGTAGTGGTTGTAGATCTCGCGCACGTAGGGCAGGTCGGCGGGCGTCGCGGGGCGGATCTCGAACGAGAACCCGGGCTCGACCGGGACCGGGGGCCGCAGGGCCCGGGGAAGGCGCCGGCGGGGCTGGTATTCCTCTTCGAGCACGGGCCCACTCTGCCACGCCGGACGTGGGCCCGGCGCGGACGCGGGGCGTGTTCGTCGTCGGCGGGCGCTCGGGGCGGCCCGCATCCGACGAACACGCCCGCTTCCGGGACGGACGCCGACCGGTCACGGCTCAGACGGCGGGCGGCAGCGTCCAGTCGACGGGTTCGCCACCCTGGGCGACGAGCAGCTCGTTCGCCCGGCTGAACGGCCGCGATCCGAAGAACCCGCGCGACGCCGACAGGGGGCTCGGGTGGGGCGACTCGATCGAGGGGACGTCGCCGAGCATCGGCTTGAGCGCCGACGCGTCACGGCCCCACAGGATGGCCACGAGGGGCCCGCCCCGTGCGGCCAGCACCTCGATGGCGCGCTGGGTGACCGGCTCCCAGCCCTTGCCGCGGTGCGACGCCGTCTCGCCCGGACGCACCGTGAGCACCCGGTTGAGCAGCAGCACGCCGTGGCGCGACCACGAGGTCAGGTCACCGTGCTCGACGACGGGCACGCCGAGGTCGTCGTGCAGCTCGCGGTAGATGTTCGCGAGGCTGCGCGGGACCGGTCGGACGTGCGGGTCGACGGCGAACGACAACCCGATCGGGTGGCCGGGCGTCGGGTAGGGGTCCTGACCGACGATCAGGACGCGCACCTCGTCGAGGGGCTGACGGAAGGCGCGCAGCACGTCCGCGCCGGCGGGCAGGTAACCACGCCCCGCCCGCACCTCGGCCCGCAGGTACTCGCCCATGTCGGCGATGCGGTCGGCCACGGGCTCGAGTGCGGTCGCCCAGGACGGGTCGATCTGCTCCGAGAGGGGTCGACGGTGGTCGTGCGCCTCGACGGTCACTCGACCCCGAGCGTGCCGACCGAGACGCCGACGATCTCGCCGTCGTCGTCGAGCTGCGGTTCGACCCGCCAGACGCTGCCGGTGCCGAGCACCGCGAGGGCGCCCTCGCCGACGACCAGGGCGGTGTTCTCGTCGATGGCGACGCCGCCGCGGACGAGTCCGGCCTCGGTGGCGGCGATGAGTCGGGTCAGGGTGCCCCACTGGGCGGCGTGCACGTCGATGGCGAGGTCGACGAGGCCGAGTCCGTCGGCGAGGGTCACCTCGTCCAGGTCTTCGGCGGCGTCCTCGGGGCAGACCGGGACGTCGCCGATCAACCAGCCGCCGAGCACGGCACGGTCGGCGGCGATCATCGCACCGGCCGAGAAGCCGAGGTAGGGCAGCCCGTCGGCGACGAGCAGGCGCACCTGGTCGATCAGCGGCGCGACGGCGTCGAGGTAGGCCGGGGTGAGCCCGCCCGCGACGAGCAACCCGTCGACGTCGCTGAGCACGCGGGTGTCGAACTCGTCACCCGCGGCGACGATCGTGGTGAGGGCCTCGCAGCGGCCGCCGGCGGCGAGCATGGCCGGGTAGCCGTCGCGGAACTCGGCGGACGGCGAGTCGTCGGCGACGACGATGAGCACGGCGATGCGCGGCACGCCCCGGCCGACGGCGGCCCCGCGGACGGCGGCCTCGGCCACGAAGAGGTCGTAGAGCTCGGTGTCGTCGGGCGACCAGCCGCCGCCCACCAGGTGGATGCTCACGCGCCCACCCCCGCGCCGACCTCACGCGTGACCGGCGGCTGGGCGCTCCACGGGAAGGTGATCCACTGGTCGGTGCGCTTCCAGACGAAGTCGGGTTCGAGCACGGTGCGGGGCTTGCTGTACAGGCAGACGGTGCGCACCTCGGCGGCCACTTCGGCGAGCAGGTCGCGCACGAGCACGAGGGTGCGCCCCGAGTCGGACACGTCGTCGACGACGAGCACCTTCTTGCCCTCGAGCGAGGGGGCGTCGAGGGTCGGGGGCAGCAGGACGGGCTCGGGCAGTCGCTCGTCGACGCCCGTGTAGAACTCGACGTTGATCGAGCCGCACATCTTGGTGTCGAGCGCGTAGGCCACGGCCCCGGCGAGCACGAGCCCCCCGCGGGCGACGGCGACGATCACGTCGGGCGTGAACCCCGCCTGGACGACGTCCGAGGCCAGGTGCCGCGCGGCCTCTCCGAACTCGAGCCAGCCGAGCACCTCCCTCTCGGGAGCCTCGACCTCGGGTCGTGCGGGGGCGGCCTGGCTGTCGTCGGGTGGGGTGACCATGCCGACAACCGTAACGCGCGTACGCCACCACGCGTCACGCAGGGACCCAGGCACCCCCGGGAGGCGCGAAGACGGTGTCGACGCCGTCGGACCAGAGCAGCGAGTCGGGCTCACGGTCGGTGACGCCCGGCAGGCCGCCGTCGGCCACCAGCTCGTCGTCGAGGTCGACCAGCTCGGCCCGGCGCAGCGACCAGGTGTCGTGCCGGTTCGGCCAGTACCTCGTGCGCCCGCCCCGGGCGACGTGCATGCCCCATCGGGCGGTGAGGAACTCGGCGAGCGGATCGCCCTCGACCACCTCGTCGGTGGGTCGGACGGACAGGCGTGACGACGGGTTCGCCCCCGGCCCGAGCCTGGTGCTGCGGTACGTCACGACCCCGTCGGCCCGGGACTCGTGCATCGACGCCCACCGGTACGGCAGAGCGAGGCCCGCGTTCGCGGCGAGCACCGACACGAGACGCTGGGCCTCGAGGGTGCGGAACACCACGCCCCGACGGCCCAGGGCGTCGACCGAGTACAACCGCACGTTCGTCTCGAGGAAGTCCCCGGCCCAGGGCACGGCGGGCAGCGGCCCGAAGGCGCTGCCGGTCAGCTTGAACGGGATCAGCCCGACCCAGGTCGATCCGTCGAACACGTCGGGCCGCGTGCCGGGCGGCAGCAACGGTGCGACACGGTCGGGCTCGACCCGCCAGTGCGCGAAGGCCAGGCCGCCCCAGTGCTGTCGGATGAACGCGGGACGGAGCAACGGAGGCGCGGTGCGCGACACCGGATCGGGTTCGGCCCCCGGCGTGGTCTGGTCCATGACCTCCACGGTACGGACGACCGCCTGGACGGTCCACAGCCTCGGACGAGCTGCCGCCCCGGCCCTCGCCCGGGCCGCCTCAGAGCCGGCGGACGAGCTCGGGGATGCGACCGCGGAACGGGAAGAAGCCCCGGGAGGCGGACGGCCAGGCCTCGCCGTCCCAGCGCCGTCGGACGGTGACGAGCTCCATCCCCTCGACCGACAGGGCAGCACGGAGGGTCTCGAGACGTTCCTGGACCGGACCGACCGGCGCGTACGGCGTCACCACCGTGTCGAGGCCCTCGGACCGTGCCCATTCGACGACGGTGGCGGGCAGCGCGTCGGACAGCGTCCGGGCGGGCCGACCGCCGGAGTCCGGCGTGCGCGTCGCCGCGTCGTCGACGGCGCCCGTCGTGAAGGCCACGACGGCGGCCGAGGCCCCTTGGGGAGACCGTGACCCGGGGTCGGCGACGACGGCGGTGGCCGACAGCTGCGCGACGAGACCGGGGCGTTCGGCGAGCAGGCTCTCGGGCTCGAGGTCCTCCTCGTGGAGCAGCAGTCCGACCCGCCCGCCCGGGGAGCCGACGACGTCGGCGGCCTCGACGGGCGTCCGCGGGGGCAGCGGCTCCTCGTCGAGGGCCCGGGCCGTGGTGGCGAGGCCCGCGGGCGAGAACCGGCCGTCGGTGAAGCGCGAGATGTTCGAGGCCGTCGCCAGGTAGGTCTTGCCGGCGGTCTGCAGGCCGGCGACCCATCGCCACGACAGGGTGTTCGAGGCCGCGTCGCCGTCGAGCAGGTGTCGGTAGAAGAAGTCGGCGCCCAGTTGCCACGGCAGGCCGAGCGTGAAGATCCAGATGCTGGCGAACCACATGCGCGTGTGGTTGTGGAGGTACCCGGTGTCGACGAGCTCACGCACCCAGGCGTCCATCGCGTCGATCCCGGTGCGGCCGGCGACCGCCTCCTCGTACCCCGCGGGGACGCCGGCGTCGACGGCGCGGTCGACGTCCCGGCGGTACCGGCGCCACACCTCGGGGTTCTGCTCGAGCCAGCCCTTCCAGTAGGTGCGCCAGAACACCTCCTGCACGAACTTCTCGGCAGCACCGAGCGTGTGCCGCTCGAGGACCGCGCCGACGACCTCGCGTTCCGTCACGAGGCGGTGGCGCAGGTACGGCGACAGCCCCGAGACGGTGCGCCGCGAGACCCCCAGGTCATGATTGCGGTCACGGGCGTAGGCGGAACCGGCGCGGGGCAGGAACTCGTCGAGGGCCTCGAGGCCGGCGACTCTGGTCGGGATGGGCACGCCCCCATCGTGCGACCCCGCGGGCCGTGCCGACCGGCGTCGTCCGTGGGAGGCGCGCGGTGGACGCCGGAGCCGTCGACCCGCCCCGTCCCCGAGGTCGAGGTCGAGGTCGAGGTCCTGGCCCCGGTCAGTGGCGGACGGTGGCCGAGCGCAGCGGTTCGAGCTGGTCGACCGGGAGGCCGATGCGCGTCCCGCGCACCAGACCGAGCACGCGTCCGGCCACGAGACCGATCGACCCGGCTGCCAGCACGGTCGCCCCGCGACGACGGCGCAGGAGCGTCCGCCACGCACCGAGGGCCAGTCGGCCGGCCGTGACACGTCGGTCGGTGTCGGCGTCGCCGTCCCCTCCGACCGCGCGTCGCAGGGCGATCTGGGCGACACCCCGGTCGACGGCGGCGCCGACGACGGACCGCCGACTCGTCTCACCGGGACGGACGGTGCGCGAGACGCGGGCCGACGAGGTCGACACGACCCGCGCCTCCGGCTCGTCCGCCGCCAGGCGCAGGCACAGCTCGACGAACTCGGCACCGCGGGGCACGGCGTCTCGGACGTCGACCCCGCTGGCCAGGCCGCCGACCTGCAGGAGGTCCCAGCGGCGGAACGCCACGGTCGCCCCCGCCACGTCGTCGAGCCCCACGAGACCGTCGGGACGCGAGCGGGGCGTGCAGTCGACGGCCCAGAGCAGGTCGTCGGGCAGTGCCGACGCGGCGGCACCGGACCAGGTCGCCTCGGTCCGGCCGACGACGGCGATCACGTCCACCTGGTCGAACGGCGCGGCGAGCGCCCGGGCCCAGCCGGCGTGGGCGACGCAGTCCGCGTCGAGGAACGCGACGACGTCGCCTCGCGCCGACTCGATGCCGGTGTCGCGGCTGCCGGCGAGCCCCGGCGTGCGGGTGTTGTCGACCACGACGAGGTCGTCGTAGCGGTGGCGCAGGTGGTCGCGGAGTCGCGGCGCACGGTCGACGACGACGAGGACGTCGTGCACGTCCCCGTCGCGGAGGACGGAGTCGAGCGCTGCGGTCAGACCGTCGAACGGGGTCGACTCGTCGGCGCAGACGACGACGCTGACGCGGGGGGCGGGGCGGTTCACGCGACACCTCCCCGGGGGGAGCGGCAGGTGGACGGGCGGACGGCGGGGAGGGGCGTGCGGACGCGGAGGGTCACGGGGGTTCCTCTGGGGTCGTCGACGGGCGCCGGTCACGCCGCGGGGCGGCGCGTTCGGGTGGCGACCATCGTCGGAGGGTGCGTTCGGGGGACGTCGTCGGGTGGGTGGCCCGGCGTCGTCGGCCGGTGGTCGATTCGGGCGACCGCGGCAGAGGCACGCCCCGGATTCGGGTTCGGAGCGTCCTGACCTCGACAACGCTACGGGGCGCCTCCTGGGAAGACGAGGCACGAGGGGGTCCCCCGTTCGAGGGGGCCTCGTCCGGGTGACGTCCGGGTGGGGCCCGACCCGCGTCGGCTCCCCCCGGGTGATGCCCGCCGTCCTGCGCGGTTCCGCGGCCCCCGGGCCACCGGACGGCAGGAGGCGCGGGCACCGTCGGCGAGGTCCGCCCGGTCGTCCGCCGGGCCGCCCCGCGTCGGAACCACCCGCTCGTGACCCGTGTGGTGCGCCGCCCCGACCCCCGCGCCCGGGCCACCCGCCCGGTCGGCAGCCCCCGGCACGCCGGTAGGGTCGGGGCCTCACCCGTCAGACCACGAGAGGACGTCGACCAGTGCCCCACGGACCGGGAACGCGCCGACGCGCCGAACGCACGGCGCTCGAGCGCGCCGTCGACGAGGGCCTGCTGATCGTCCGCTCCGCCCTCGTCGTCGCCGTGACCAACCAGATCATCCGCCGCGCCCTGCAGGAGCGCCTGCCGTTCGACGAGGCCGTCGCGACCCGGGTCACCCGCGACGAGATCGACCGCCTGACCACCGAGCAGGCCGCGGCCGCCGTGCGGGTGCGGCGGCTGCGGCGCATGACCGGCCGGTCGTACGGGCAGTCCCGACACCAGTTCGACTACCGCCCCGAGGACGTCGACGCGCTCAAGCTGCGCGAGGCCGCCTCGAAGGGCGTGGCCCGGGCGCTGGCCTCGCGCCGGGACGACGACGACTTCGTGGCCGAGGTCGTGGCGGCCGCCCGGTCACGTGCCTGGGACGACGTCGGCCAGACCGTCGTGGATCGGCTCGGCTGGGCGGCGCGCCCGGACGACGACTACGACGACGGACGCCACGAGCGGCTGCGCGACCTCGTCGAGGGCGACCTCGCCCGGCTGCGCGCCGCCCGGTCCGCGGGCTCCCCCGGCCCGGTCAGTCCTTCTTGACCTTCAGCTCGCCCTTGGCCACCTTGTAGGTCGCCGCTTGTGCCACGGGCTTGATCGTCACCAGGTCGAGGTTGACGTGGGCGGGCAGTTCGACCGAGTGGACGATCGCCTCGGCGACGTCGTCGGCCGTCAGCGGCGCCTCGACGTCGCGGTAGACGGCGTCGGCTCGGTCCTGGTCCCCGCCGAAGCGCACGAGCGAGAACTCCTCGGTGTGCACCATGCCCGGGGCGATCTCGATCACCCGGATCGGCTCCCCCGCGAGCTCGAGCCGCAGCACGGCCACGAGGGCGTGCTCGGCGAACTTCGAGGCGTTGTAGCCGCCGCCGTTCTCGTACGCGACGTGACCGGCGATCGAGGTGACCGTGACGATGTCGGCGCCCCGCGCCTCCTCGGCTCCGCCGCGGAGCGAGGGCAACAGGGCGGTGACCGCCCGCTTGGTGCCGAGCACGTTCACGTCGAACATGCGCTGCCAGTCGTCGATCGAGCCGTTCTCGACGCTGTCGAGACCGAAGGCGCCGCCGGCGTTGTTGACCAGGGCGTGCAACGGCCCGGTCGACTCGACGTGGGCACGGAGGGCGGCCACGTCGTCGTCGCGCGTGAGGTCGGCCGGGAACCAGGTCGCCCCCGTCTCGTCGGCGAGCGCACGGAGGCGCTCCTCGCGCCGGGCGACCGCCAGGACGTCCCAGCCGCGCGAGCGGAACAGCCGCACCGTCGCCGCTCCGATGCCCGAGCTGGCTCCCGTCACCACGACCCGCTTCGTCACGTGTGCCTCCTGTTGCGTCGTTCGTCGTCGTCGCCCGCTGCGGACGCACCCGGCCCACGCTAGCGGCCCCGTTACGTCGCGTGTCCGGCATCGTGGACGGTCGGGGGCCCGGTCCGTACCGTGGCTGTCACCGCAGACCCCGCCGACCACCCGGCGGACGGACCCCACCTCACGCACCCCGACCGCAGGAGCAGACCATGACCGACGCCCAGCCCGCCTGGAAGTTCGAGACGCAGCAGATCCACGCCGGGGCCCAGCCCGACCCGACGACCCACGCCCGTGCCACGCCGATCTACAAGACGACGTCGTACGTCTTCCGGGACGCGCAGCACGCGCAGGACCTCTTCGCCCTGGCCGAGAACGGCAACATCTACTCGCGCATCATGAACCCCACCCACGACGTCGTGGAGAAGCGCATCGCCGCGCTCGAGGGCGGGACGGGTGCCCTGCTGGTGGCGTCGGGCCAGGCCGCGTCGACCTTCGCCGTGCTGAACATCGCCGAGGCGGGCGACCACATCGTGTCGTCGTCGTCGATCTACGGCGGAACCTACAACCTCTTCAAGTACACGCTCGCGAAGCTCGGCATCGAGACGACGTTCGTCGAGAACCAGGACGACGCCGACGAGTGGCGCCGTGCGGTGCGGCCGAACACGAAGCTGTTCTTCGCCGAGACCATCGGCAACCCGAAGATCAACATCCTCGACCTCGAGAAGGTGTCGGGCGTCGCGCACGCCGAGGGCGTGCCGCTGATCGTCGACAACACCATCGCGACGCCGTACCTGATCCGGCCGCTCGAGCACGGCGCCGACATCGTCGTGCACTCCGCGACGAAGTTCCTCGGCGGACACGGCACGGTCATCGGCGGCTTCATCGTCGACGGCGGCACGTTCCCGTGGTCGGCGAACGCGGAGCGCTTCCCCGGCCTCACGCAGCCCGACCCGTCGTACCACGGGGCCGTCTACACGCAGGCCGTCGGCGACGCGCTCGCGTACGTGATCAAGGCACGGGTGCAGCTCCTGCGCGACCTGGGGGCCTCGAACAGCCCCGACACGGCGTTCTCGCTGATCCAGGGCATCGAGACGCTCAGCCTGCGCATCGAGCGGCACGTCCAGAACGCCCAGGAGATCGCCGAGTGGCTCGACTCGCGTGACGACGTGGCCGCGGTGTACTACGCGGGTCTGCCCACCAGCCCGTGGTACGCGGCGGCCAACAAGTACGCCCCCAGGGGCGTCGGCGCCGTGCTGTCGTTCGAGCTGAAGGGCGGGGTCGACGCCGGACGCGCCCTCGTCGACGGGCTCGAGTTGTTCAGCCACCTCGCGAACATCGGCGACGTGCGGAGCCTCGTCATCCACCCCGCGTCGACGACCCACTCGCAGCTCACCCCCGAGCAGCAGCTGACGACCGGCGTCACGCCGGGACTCGTCCGCCTCTCGGTCGGCCTCGAGAACGTGGACGACCTGAAGGCCGACCTCGACGCCGGCTTCGCGGCGGCGCGCGCCGTCACCCGGGAGGCGCTCCGCAGCAGCTAGGACGGGCGCCTGCCGGTGGCGGCCGACCCGTCGGTCAGGCCGCCACCCCGAGGTCGTGCACGAGCGGACGACGACGCGCCGCCAGCACCGGGGCGATCGAGAGCACCACGACCAGCGAGAACCCGACGAGCAGCACCCAGGGCAGCGGACGCAGCGAGTCGACGGCCTGCTGCCCGGCGAAGGGCACGATCGTCGCGGGCAGGGCGAGGACCGTGGCGACGAGTCCCGCCGTCCCGGTGACCACCAGTGCCTCGATCGCCGCAGCCAGGGTCACGGCCCGCCAGGTCATTCCCGCGACCACCAGCGCTGCGCCCTCGCGGCGCCTGTCGGGTGTCGCCATGAAGATCGTCGTGCCCGCGGTCAGCAGGACGACCGCGACCGGCACGCCGAACAGGGCCAGGCCCTGGACGAGCGTTCCGGGATCGTCCCAGAGACCGATGGTGCCGGTGAACGCACCGAGCGCCGCGGCGACCGTCAACAGGGCCACGGACGCCTGGCTCCGGGCGACGGCGTGCAGGGCGTTGCGTCGGGCCACGAACCAGGTCGTGCCGACGCCCGCCGGCAGGACAGCCGTCCAGAGGCGCATGGCGGTGCCGGTCAGCCAGGGTGCGGCGGCGGCGAAGAGTGCGATGAACGCGATCGGGAAGAGCCCCGTCACGCCGCGATCGCCGAGGAGGTAGCCGACGTAGGCCCCGACGGCGAGCACCCCCGTGAGCCCGGTGGCCACGAGTCGTCCGACGCCTGGTCGCACGGTCTCGTCGAGCGACCTCCGGACGGCGACCAGGGCCGGCGTCCGCCCGGCCCGCCGCGCCGCGAGGCCCGCACTGGCGACGGCCACGCCGACGTGGACGAGGGCGGCCACGGCGACGGGGCCGGGACTCAGGGCGATCGAGACCAGCGGGGCGTCGGGATCGGCCCGGACAGGTCGCGAGAGGCCGTTCAACAGCAGGTCGAGCACGGGCACGACGGCGACCGAGGCCGCCACCAAGGCCAGGACCGAGACCGTGGCGACCTGCGCGAGGACGACCGCGGCGATCGAGCGCGGGGTGAGGCCGGCGAACTGCCAGAGCGCGTGGCGGGTGCGCTGCAGACGCACGGCGTAGCCGACCAGGAGCGCGACGCCGCCGACGACGACGAGGCCGTTCATCGCCGAGTAGATCATCGCGTGGTTCATCAGGGCGGCGGCCTGCTCGGGGTCGTCCATGGCGCGGGCGGTCGAGACGTCCCCCGCGCAGACGAGCGCGACGACACCCGACAGGAAGAGAACCACGAAGGCGCCGAGCCAGGTGCGCCAGCCGGCGACGAGGTCCGCGACGACGAGCCGCGCGATCACCGCGATCCCCCTCGGGCCCCCGCGACGGCGGCGAGGACGTCGTCCGGGCCGGGGGCCACGAGCTCGGCGTGCACGACCCCGTCCCTGAGCACGAGCACTCGGTCACCCCGAGCGGCGGCCTCGAGGTCGTGCGTCACCATGACCACCGACGTCGTGCCCGAGGCGTAGTCGCGCAGCAGGTCGAGGACGCGGGTGCCCGACTCCGTGTCGAGGGCACCGGTCGGTTCGTCGGCGAAGACCACGGCCGGACGTGTCGCCAGCGACCGCGCCACGGCGACCCGTTGCTGCTGCCCGCCCGAGAGCTCGCCGGGCCGGCGGTCGGCCGCGTCGGCCAACCCGACCGCGCCGAGGGCCTCGCGCACGGCCCGCCGGTCGGCACGGCCGGTAGCGAGGCGCAGCGGCAGCGCGACGTTCTCGGCCGCGGTGAGCGCGCCCACCAGGTTGTACGACTGGAACACGAAGCCGATCGTCGAACGGCGGAACCGGGCGGCCGCCTCGGGACGCAGGGCCGCCAGGTCGATCCCGGCCACGACGACCGAGCCGCCGTCGACGGAGTCGAGCCCCGAGGCGCACTGCAGCAGCGTCGACTTGCCCGACCCGCTCGGCCCGACCACGACGACCATCTCACCCGGCGCGACGCTCAGCGAGACGCTGTCGAGGACGGTTCGCCGTTCCCCTCCCCGGGGACCGGGGTAGGCCTTCACGACGTCTCGGGCGGACACGACTGCATGCATGGGTTCCTCCAGCTCGACGGACCGACACAGTATGTCACATACTGTCTCAGCCTCCGCGAGGCACGAGGTGACCGATCCGAGGAGGCGCGGTGCGCGTAACAAACGCACCGCGCCTCCTCGGCTCGTCCAGGATGGACGTCACATGGACTGGCAGAGCACACCCGAGGACACCGTCCCGTCGAGCGTCATCAGCGAGCGCACGCGCCTGGCGATGCTCGGCCGCCCGCCGGTCACCGGCGCCTGGCGCGACGGGGACGATCCCGGGGCCCGGCTCTTCGAAGCGTTGGACGATCTCGAGCTCGAGAGCGGCGTCACGCTGCCCCGCCCACGGATGGCCTACGAGACCTGGGGCGAACTCGACGCCGACCGCGGCAACGCCGTGCTGGTCTCGCACGCCCTGACGGGAGACAGCCACGTCGTCGGAGCGGCCGGCCCCGGCCACCCCACGGCCGGCTGGTGGAACGGCGTCGTCGGCCCCGGGCTCGCGATCGACACCGACCGCTGGTTCGTCGTCGCACCGAACGTGCTCGGGGGCTGCCAGGGCAGCACCGGCCCCTCGTCGTTCGCGCCGGACGCCGTCGAGTGGGGGTCGAGGTTCCCCCACCTGACGATCCGCGACCAGGTCGCCGCCCAGGCGGCACTGGCCGACCGCCTCGGCATCGAGCGGTGGGCCGCGGTCGTGGGCGGGTCGATGGGCGGCATGCACGCCCTCGAGTGGGCCGTCACGCACCCGGCGCGCGTCGACCGGCTCGCCGTGCTGGCCGCGCCGCCGGTCGTGAGCGCCGACCAGATCGCCCTGAACACGGTGCAGTACGAGGCGATCCGGATGGACGCCGCCTTCGACGGCGGGGACTACTACGACTCCGTGGACGGCCCGTACCGAGGCCTCGCGCTCGCCCGGCGGATGGCCCTGCTCAACTACCGCTCGCCCGACGAGCTGAACGCCCGGTTCGGTCGCAGCTGGCAGAGCGAGATCTCGCCGCTCGGCGGCCCGGGGCGGTTCCAGGTCGAGAGCTACCTCGACTTCCACGGCAACAAGTTCACCCGGCGCTTCGACGCGGGCAGCTACGTGACCCTGCTGGGTGCGATGAACTCGCACGACGTCGGGCGCGACCGTGGTGGCGTGGCGGCGGCCCTGAACCGCATCACGGCCCGGACGCTCGTGCTCAGCGTCGACAGCGACCGGCTCTTCCCCGTGTCCGACCAGCGGGTGATCGCACGACACCTGCGGCACGGGCTGGACGGCGACGACGTGGCCGTGGTCGAGAGCCCCTACGGACACGACGGATTCCTCATCGAGGGCGACGCGGTGGGCGCCCAGTTGCGTCGCCTGTTCGCCTGACCCCAGTTCGGTGGACACCGCGGGGTACAGTTCGGCGTCGCGACCGGATCGTTACCTCGGCAGTCGGCGATTCTGGCCCCGCACGACCCCCTGAGAAGGGGCTGGGTGTGAAAACATGAGGAGTCACCAGCCACCCGGCAGCCGTGACGCCACCGTCGGAAGCCACTCACGAATCATGGACATCTTCGCCCAAGAGCGCGATCGTCTGCTCAGCAGCACGACCAGCACCCTGGGGCTCGCCTGCGCGGCGGTCTCGATCGTGGCCCTGGCGATCCCCGGCGTGACCGACCCCCTGCACCTCGCGGCCATCGCCCCGCTCGTCGCGCTGCTCGTCGTGTCGCTGCTCTTCGTCACCGGGCCGCGCGCCCGCGTCTGGGTCCCGGTCGGACTGGCCTCGGGCATCGCGGCGACCGTGGTGGCGCTGCTGCCCGCCGGCGGGCCCGACGACGGCCCGCTCGCCACCGCGATCATCCCCCTGGCCGGTGGTGCGACCGCCGCCTTCAGCCTGATGCTCTCGTCCAGTCGACCGCGGTTGACCACGGCGATCGTGGCCTTCGTCGTCGAGCTGGCCCTGGTGGCCCTGGCCACCGGCTCGCTCCTCACCTTCCCGGTGGCCGCCGTGTTGCTCGGCTGGGTCTCCTGCTTCGTCACGGGCCTCTGGCTCGGGCGCGCCGTGCCCCTGGCGGCCCGCCGCATCTACAGCATCGGCAACGCCCACCGGGCCGAACGCCAGGCCAGCGAGACCGAGGCGCAACGACGACAGGGCGCACGCCTGCTGCACGACACGGTGCTGGCCACGTTGACCCTGCTCGCCCACTCGGGCTTCGGCGTCACGCCCCAGGCCCTGCAGGACCAGGCCGCCGAGGACGCCCGCCTGCTGCGCCACCTGCGTCTCGGCGGCACACCGCAACCGCAGGCCTCGGGCGACTACAGCCTCGAGACCGTCGAGGAGTCCCCGCTCGGCCAGACCCTCGAGTCGGTCAAGCAGCGCTTCGGCCGCATGGGTCTCGAGGTGAGCTGGCACGGCACCGGCCAGGTGCTGCTGCCCACGCACGTGCTCGACGCCTTCCTGCTGGCCCTCGCCGAGTGCCTCGAGAACGTTCGTCGTCACGCCGGGGTGACCGAGGCCCACGTCACGATCATCCACGACGACTCGATGGTGCGCGCGATGGTCACCGACGCCGGTGTCGGCTTCGACCTCGCAGGCATCAGCGAAGAACGCCTGGGATTCAAGGAGTCCGTCGTCGGCCGGCTGCACGAGGTCGGCGGCAGCGCCCGCCTCTTCTCGTCCCCCGGCTCGGGCACCACCGTCGTCCTGGAGGCCCCACGATGAGCATCGACGAGAACACCCTCGGAGTCGTCCGGGGCCGCCGAGCCGCCCGCGGCCTGCCGATCAGTTCGACGGGCGCACGCTCGCTGCGCCAGGCGCGAGCGGCCGGCGCGACCCTCGGCACCGGCTACCTCGGCGTCGGCGCAGCCGTCGTCGCCGCACTCCAGGCCGTCTACGGCCTCGCCTTCTTCCTCAGCCACCTGTCGGCCTATCCCGACGTGGCCCCCGTCCTGATCTCGTGGTTGCTGTACGTCGCGACCTTCATCGGCACGGCCGTGCTGGTGACCGTCCGGGGCGAGAGACTCACCACGGGGGTGTTCGCGGTGATCGGGGTCGTCCTGGCCGTCGTCGTCGCGCTCGACTTCGTCGCCATCTGGCCCCTGCACGACGTGGGCGCCTACGCCACCTCGAGCGTGGCCGTCGGCTTCGGCCTGCTGCCGATCGTCACCCTGAGGCCCGTGCGCGAGGTCGTCATCGCCACCGCCCTGCTGTTCGTGGCGCTCGTCGTCATGGTGGCGCTCTCGACCCCCGTGACCAGCGACTCGGGCCCGCAGCAGATCACCGTCGTGGCCCTGGCCGTCCTGCCGAGCGCCATCGCCACCTTCGCGGTCCACCGGTTCCGTCGCATGGTGCAGGTCGAGCTCGACCGGGTGCTCGTGCAGAGCAACGTGTCGCAACCCCGCTTCGCGGTGGGCATGCTCGCGAGCGACGAACTGGCGCGACTCGACCTCGCGGCCGAGAAGCTGCTCGACGGCGTCGCCAACGGCGACGTGCCGCTGCCCCTCTCGCCCAAGGTCGCCTCGCAGGCCGCGTCGCTCGCCACCGAACTCCGCCTGCACCTCATCGAGGGGCGGCGCGAGACCTGGCTGCACCACGCGGTCACCGAGTCCGAGTACCTCGGCCGGTCGGTCACGCTGGTCGACCCGTCGTCGCTGGCCGGCCTCCTCGCCCCGGCACAGCGCGACGGCTTGCTGCAGGGCGTCTGGCTGCTGCTCGGCGACTCGAAGAGCAGAGCACCGGGCACGACCATCCAGCTGGCCCTCGGCCCGGTGACCGCCGCGTCCCAGTCGTTCGCCGGTCGCAGCGTCTGCGTACCCGTCGTGATCTCGACGACGGGCATCCGCCGCAACCGCGTCACGCCCGCCACCTGGAACGCTCTCGAGCGCGCCGGCGAGTACGTGGTGTCGTCCCACGAATCGAGCGTCAAGATCTCGGTCAGCTGCATCGTCGACAACCCCGCCGAGGCCTGAGCCGCCGAGCACCCCGCGTGGTCCGGCCCGATCACCACCCCCGCCCGTAGCATGAACCCCACACCGTCCTGAAAGAAGGTCCCGACGTGTCAGACCACGACGACCGCATCCGCCTCGCCCTCGTAGACGACCACAAGATGCTCCTGGGCGCCCTCAGCGAGTGGATTCGTGGTGCCGCGAGCGACATCTCGATGGTCGCCGCGGTCGCGTCCTGGCCCGAGCTGCTCACGCACCCCGAGTTCCCCGTCGACGTCGTGCTGCTCGACCTCGACCTCAAGGACAACATCCCGATCTCGCTCAAGATCAACACGCTCAAGACGACGGGCGTCAAGACCGTCCTGATGAGCACCTACTCCGAGCCGAACGTCGTGCGCGAGGCCCTCGCCGCCGGCGCCCTGGGCTATCTCGTCAAGAGCGAGGACGCCGAGATGATCGTCGAGGCGATCCGCTCGGCCGCCAAGGGCGAGTCGTACATCTCGGCCGAACTCGACCTGGCCCTGAACGCCGCCGAGGTCGGCGGCGTGCCGAAGCTCAGCGCACAAGAACGCCGGGTCATGGCGCTCTACGGCGGTGGCGAGCCGGTCAAGGCCGTCGCCTACCAGCTGGGCATCAGCGAAGAGACCGCGAAGAGCTACCTCAAGCGCATCCGCGAGAAGTACCGCGTGGCCGGCTACGACGTGGGCACCAAGGTCGCCCTGCGGAAGCGCGCCATCCAGGACGGCATCCTGCTGCAGACCGACACGCCGGCCCAGACCAGCTTCTGACGCCCGGCGTCACCCCGGAGCACGGCCCGGCCCCCTCGTGGGCCGGGCCGTTCGTCGTGTGCGCGACCCGCGCCTCCTGACCCGCCGCTCCCCCGCGACGCCGCCCTGCCGTGCCCTGCCCTGCCCTGTGCAAATCGCGACAAGCCAGCGCTCGACACGGGGTGGAGCCAGGACTTGAGCGGCGTGTCGAACACGTTCTGTCGGATTCGGCACGCCTGACGGCCCGAGACGAGTCGGGTAAGGCACGCCCGACGGTCCGAGACAAGTCACGTTAGGCACGCCCGACGGCCCGAGACCCGTCGGGTTCGGCACGGCCGAATGAACGAGACGAGTCGGGGTCGGCACGCCTAGGGGCGCGATCGGGTTCGGCACGGCGACGGGACGTCGGTCGTGCAGCGACCGGCAATCCGCTCCCGCAGGCGGTCGCGCACGGCCTCAGGAGGCGCGGGCCGGCGCCCCGAGGACGCCTACGCCGAGACCGACTCGCGTTCGGCGGCCGTGGCCCGGGCCCCACCGCGTCGGTCGTCGACCCGCTGCATGCCGAAGCTGATCATGGTGAGGACGACTCCGGCGAGGGCGAGCACGACGCCGACCCAGCCGGGCGCCGAGAAACCGAGGCCGGCCGCGATGACCGCGCCGCCCAGGTACGCGCCGAAGCTGTTGCCGAGGTTCATGGCCGAGTGGTTCAGGGCGGCGCCGATGACCTGGCTCTCGCCCGCGACCTCCATCAGGCGGGACTGCACCGACGGGCCGACGCTCGAGCCGACGAGGCCGACGAAGAACGTGCTGACGAAGATGCCGACGATCGAGCTCGAGGTGAGCGCGTAGGCCGAGAGGGCCGCGATGAGGCCGACGAAGCCGAGGTACATGGCGAGCTTGAGCGAGCGGTCGGCGAGCCAGCCGCCGAGCAGGTTGCCGATGGTCATGCCGACGCCGACCGTCACGAGCACCCACGGCACGATGCCCTGGGAGACGCCCGCTCCCTCGGTGACGGCGTTGGCGATGTAGCTGTAGACGGCGAAGAAGCCGCCGAAGCCGATGGCCCCGATGCCCATCACGAGCCACACCTGGGGCTGCTTGAACGCCCGCAGCTCGCGCTTCATCGAGGCGGACGCGTCGCCGTCCTGGTGCGGCACGGCGAAGGCGACGGCGACGAAGGTCAGCGCGAAGATGAGGGCGACCGCGAGGTAGGCCACCCGCCAGCCGGACTGCTGGCCGAGCCAGGTGATCGAGGGCACGCCGATGACGTTCGCGATCGTCAGGCCGCTGAGCACGAGCGCGACGCCCTTGCCTCGGTTGCCGGGGCCCATGATCGACGCGGCGACGATGGACGCGATGCCGAAGTAGGCGCCGTGCGGCAGGCCCGCGGCGAAGCGGGCGGCGAGCACCCAGCCGAACGACGGCAGCAGCGCCGAGGCGATCGTGCCGACCGTGAAGGCGGCGAGCAGGGCGAGCAACAGCTTCTTCTTCGGGAAGTGCGACGACATCGCGGCGATGGTCGGGGCCCCCACGACGACGCCGAGGGCGTAGGCGCTGATCAACCAGCCGGCCTGGGCGATGCCGGCGTCCGCCGACCGCGAGTAGAGGTCGGGGAGCAGGTCGCCCGCCATGTTCGGCAACAGGCCCATGGCGACGAATTCGGTCGAGCCGATGCCGAAACCACCCAGGGCGAGGGCGATCAGGGCGGCCGTGCGACGACGGCGGGAGAGGTGGGTCACGAGCGAGGGCCTTCGAGTTCGAGGGGTGTCAGCGAGGGAGCCTGCCACGGCTCGCCGTCGAGCTGGGAGGGGCGCGGGCCCGAGGGCGGCGTCGACACCCGGCAGGTGCTCGACGTCGGGTCGTATCGATTCGACCGCGCGATGCGAAGACGAGTCTACGACCCTGTCGGCACGTGACACCAGTGTGTCGCGGGCCCGATCGGTATCGGGGGGCGATCGGTGCCGCCGACCCGATCGGTGTGCGACGAGGTCAGGTGAAGGTGATCGCGGTGCCGACCGGCAGGGCGGCCAGCGCAGCGGTCATCGCCGCCGACGCCCGCACGCACCCGTGGGACGCCCCGGTCGGGTCGGGATAGAAGTGGATCGCCGTGAGGGCGGAGTTGCCGCCGTACTCGGGCAGGAGCGACGAGTGGGCCCCGGTGAGGGCGATGGGGTTGCCCTGCGTGTACCCGATCGAGCGGTCGACGTAGTTCGCCTGCATGTAGGTCGCCGTCGCCGACGGGGTCGGGTCGTCCGGCGTGCCGAGTCGGACGGCCTCAGAGGCGGACGCCACCCCGTCCGGCCCGACGATCGAGAGGGTGGACGCCGCGGTGTCGACCACGACGCTCGACGCCGCGCCCACCACCGACACGTCGGCGGCGCGCACCCACCCGAAGGTCGCACTCGGCGCCGCCGGCACGCCTCCGTCACCGGGCGTCGCGTTGCGGGACGGTGTCGAGACGAGCAGCATGCCGCCGTCGGCACCCTCTCGGGAGCCCCAGACCGCCGTCGCCGCGGGAAGGTTCAGGGTCGGCACCGTCGAGGAGAGCGTGGCGACCGGCACGGCGTCGGCCGCCGGGCTCGCGTACAGCGCGACGAGCGGCGCGGTCGGCGTGGCCACCGCCCAGGCGTTCTCGGGCGTGACGTCGGCACCGTCGAGGAGCGCGGGGATGACGGCGTCGTAGAACGCCAGCGGCAGTCCCGCGAGGGCCTCGGGCGACGGAGGCGCGGGGACGGCCTCGGGGGTCGGCGTCGGTGTCGGGGTGGGTGCGGCCACGACGGTCGGGCTCGCGCTCGTCGACGGCGCGGATGGCTCGCCCTGGGACACACCGACGCCGATCGCCACGGCGGCCACCAGCACCACGGTGACGCCGCCGGCCAGGAGGGCGGTCCCCCGGCGGCTCGGTCGCCCCGGCACGGGGCCTACGCCCCCGGGGCGGCCGTGACCGGCGAGGCCGCGTGATCGGTGGCGCCGAGCGCCGCCTCGAGCCGCTCGACCTTGCCGGTCAGCTCGCCGGTGCGCCCCGGTCGGATGTCGGCCTTGAGCACGAGCGAGACGCGCGAGCCGAAAGCCCCCACGGCCTCGGTGGCGGCCTTGACGACGGCCATGACCTCGTCCCACTCGCCTTCGACCTCGGTGAACATCGACGAGGTGTGGTTCGGCAGGCCCGAGGCCCGTACGACCGCGACGGCGGCCGCCACGGCCGAGTGGACCGAGTCGGGCTCGGAGCCGGCGGACGGCCCGCCCTCGGGGGCGGCACCACTGGGCGAGACGGAGAACGCGACGATCATGCGTCCATCCTCGCGTGTGCCGGGCGCACGCGCCAGAGCGTGACGACGGTCCACGCCAACAGACCCAGCTCGAGCACGGCCCGCACGGTGACCACGGCCACCAGGTCGGTTCGCGCGGCGAGCAGGGCGTCGTACTCGAGCGGGTAGACCACCTGCGTCAGCCCCGCCACGACCACGGCCAGCACCGCCGGCACGGCGAACCGCGGCCCGCCCGACCGCGCGAGCACGAGCCCGACGACGACGGGCACCGCAAGCCACGCCACGAACTGCGGCGAGCCGACCTTGTTGGTCACGATCAGGGCGACGACGACGGCCAGCGACAGCGGACCCAGGAGGCGCGTGGCCGTCACCCCGCGGCGCACCGCCCGCAGCCCCAGCAGCACGACGCCCAGCACGACCGCGGCCATCACGAGGCTCATCGCCTTCGCGGCGAACCCGACCCCGTCGCCGGCGATCTGGTAGGTGAGGATCTCACGGTCGTAGTAGACGAAGGTGCCGGGGACCCCGGCGGCGGCGCGCCAGAGCCAGAGCACCGCCGCGGGCGACTCGACCTGCAGACCGCGACCGGCCTGCTGGCCGACGAAGCCGACCACGTTCCACCCGCTGCCGAGCACGAGCGAGACGGACACCACGACCGCGCTCGTCACCGTCGCGGCCACGACGACCTCGACCCGACGACGCACGGCGAGGACGGCGACCACCACGAGGGCGGCGGGCCAGACCTTGACCCAGGCCGCGATTGTGAGCAGGGCGGACGCGAGCGAGGGCCGCGTCGAGACGAGCAGCAGCCCCACCAGCGCGACGGCGACCGTGACGGCGTCGATGCGACCGAGGGCGATCGGCCCGAGGGCGACGAGGAACGCGAGCCACCACCACGCGGCGGCCACGGACCCGGCGCGCCGCCGCGCCACGAGCACGACGAAGGCCGCGGCGTTCAGCAGCGACACGAGCACGAGCCACACCGCCCCGTAGCCCGAGTCGCCACCGAGCCGGGCGACCAGCATCGGCACCGCGGCGAGCAGCGGGTAGACCCACGGTCGGTCGACGCCCACCCAGTCGCCGCCCCCGATGCCCTGCTGCATCCAGGTGCGGTAGACGACGTCGACGTCGCCCAGGGTGCGGTTGCCGCCGACGAGGTTCAGCCGGACGAGCCAGGCGTGCACGAGCACGAAGGCGATGCCGAGCACGACGGGTGACGCCGCGAGCGACCTCGCCCGCTCGACGAACGCGGTGCGACCGTCGACCACGGGCCGGGTGCCCGACGACCGCGCGTCACGGACGGCGGGCGCACCGGGGTCGGCCGACGCGGAGGGCACGGGGGTCGGCATGCCCACAGGCTAGCCGTCGGTCCCGACACCGGGCGTCATGCGTCGGCCGACGTCGGCGGTCGCCGCTACGATCCCACTCATGCGCAGACCCGCCTCCCTCCGACTCGTCGCGACCGCCGCCGCCCTCGTGCTGGCCGGGTCGCTCGCCGCCTGCTCGTCCGACGGGGGCTCGGGTGACGGCGCCGCGGCCGTCGGCCCCGTCACCGAGGGCGAGCTCACCGTCGCCACGGGTGAGCCGGCCTACGGCCCGTGGGTCGAGGACGACGACCCGACCTCGGGCAAGGGCTACGAGGCCGCCGTCGCCTACGCGGTCGCCGAGAAGCTCGGCTACGACGACTCCGACGTCGTCTGGGTGCGCACCACGTTCGACGAGGCCATCGCGCCGGGGCCGAAGACCTTCGACCTCAACCTGCAGCAGTTCTCGATCACCGACCAGCGCAAGAAGGCCGTCGACTTCTCGCCCGCCTACTACGAGACGCGCCAGGCGGTCGTGACCCTGCCCGGCACCGCCGCGGCCGACGCCACCTCGATCGCCGGCCTGAAGGGCCTCGCGATCGGTGCCCAGAGCGGCACGACGAGCTTCACCGCCGCCGAGAACGCCATCGACCCCGAGGGCGGCGTGCAGGCCTACAACTCGAACGACGACGCCAAGGCGGCGCTCGAGGCCGGTCAGGTCGACGCCATCGTCCTCGACGTCCCGACCGCCACCTACTTCGTCGAGGGCGGCGTCGTGTTGGGTCAGCTGCCCGCGACCGACGGGGCGAGCGACCAGCTCGGCATCGTCCTTCCGCTCGGCAGCTCGCTGACCGCCGACGTCACGAAAGCCGTCGACGACCTCCGGGCCGACGGCACCCTCGCCGAGCTGCAGCAGCAGTGGCTCGCCGACTACGACGTGAAAGAGCTGTCGTAGCGCCTCGCACGGTCGCGGCCGACCCGGTGGTGGTCAGCGACCTCGAACTCGACCGACGCGCGTTCCGGCGACGGCAGTCGACCCGCTCCGTCGTGATCGCGGCCGTCAGCACGGTCGCCTTCGCCGCCCTCGCCTGGTGGGCGGTCACCAGCACGCCCGGCTGGTCCCGCGTCCAGTTCAGCTTCCTCGACGGGGCGACCTTCGCCTCGGCCTGGCCCCGCGTCGTCGAGGGCCTCTGGTTGAACGTGCGGGTCCTGCTGGTCGCGGCCGTCGGCGTCGCCGTCGTCAGCACCGTCCTGTCCGCGCTGCGCACCCTCAGGGGGCCGGTGTTCTTCCCTGTCCGGGCACTCGTGCGGGGCTACACCGACCTGTTCCGTGGCATGCCGCTGATCATCGTGCTCTACCTCGTGGGCTTCGGTGTGCCGGGCCTCGGCCTCGGCATCCCACGCCTGCCCGCCGAGTTCTGGGGCACCATCGCGCTGATCCTCACCTACTCGGCCTACGTGTCCGAGGTCATCCGCGCCGGCATCGACGCCGTCCACCCGTCGCAGCGCCTCGCGGCACGGTCCCTCGGTCTCAGCCACGCCAAGACCCTGCGCCTCGTCGTGTTCCCGCAGGCTCTGCGGAAGGTGACGCCCGCCCTCATGAACGACTTCGTCTCGATGCAGAAAGACGTCGGGCTCATCTCGGTGCTCGGGGCCGTCGACGCCGTCCGCGCCGCGCAGATCGAGACGGCGACCGCGGCGAACTTCACGCCCTACGTGCTCGCGGGGCTGCTCTTCGTGCTGCTCGCCCTGCCCACCATCTGGCTGACCGACTGGCTGTCGGCGCGCCTCCGTCGTCGCGAACA
This sequence comes from Frigoribacterium sp. CFBP 8751, assembly GCF_014841545.1. NCBI lineage: Bacteria > Bacillati > Actinomycetota > Actinomycetes > Micrococcales > Microbacteriaceae > Frigoribacterium > Frigoribacterium sp. CFBP 8751. Next base: position 476,658 of record NZ_JACYUB010000002.1, on the reverse strand, counting down.
GGCGGGCAGCGTCGTATGAGCACCCCCACCCCCGAGCCCACCGCAGGAGGCGCGGTGCCCGTCACCCCCGCCGCTCACGGCCCCGAGACGGTGCTGCGCCTCGAGGGCGTCCGCAAGTCGTTCGGCGACACGGTCGTGCTCGACGGCATCGACCTCGACGTCGCGCGAGACGAGGTCGTGGCGCTGATCGGGGCCAGCGGCTCGGGCAAGTCGACCCTGCTGCGCACCGTGAACCTGCTCGAACAGATCGACGACGGCCGCATCGTGCTCGGTGACGACGACATCACCGACCCCCGGGTGCGCGTCGACGCCGTCCGTGCCCGGATCGGCGTCGTCTTCCAGCACTTCAACCTCTTCCCGCACCTGACCGTGCTCGACAACGTCGCGCTCGCCAGTCGCCACGTGCTGCGCCAGCCCAAGGCCGCCGCGAACGAGCGCGCCCTCGAGGTCCTCACGCGCGTGGGCCTCGGCGACAGGGCCGGCGCGTACCCCGACCGCCTCTCGGGCGGTCAGCAGCAGCGGGTCGCCATCGCCCGGGCCCTGGCCCCGCGCCCCGCCGTGCTGCTGCTCGACGAGATCACGAGTGCGCTCGACCCCGAGCTGGTGGGCGAGGTGCTCGACCTCGTGCGCACGCTGAAAGAGGTCGGCACGACGATCCTCATGGCGACGCACGAGATGGCCTTCGCCCGCGACGTCGCCGACCGGGTCGTCTTCCTCGACCGGGGCCGCATCGCCGAGCAGGGCCCGCCCGCCCAGCTGTTCACGGCGCCGCGCGAGGCCCGCACCCGCGAGTTCCTCACCCGCTTCACCGCGCCCTGACGCCCACCGTCTTCACCCGCGCCTCCCAGGTTCTTGCAAAAGAGGCACGCCACCATCGGAGCCAGCCCCGTGGACTCGCCGCGCGTCACGCCGACCCCTCCGAAGGACGAAGACACCATGAAGAAGAAGACCAAGATCGGGCTGGGCATCGCCGCAGCCGTCGTCGTCGTCCTGGGGGCCACCGCGGCCTTCGCCGGGCCGGCCTTCTACCGCGACGTGATCGTCGGTGAACCCGACGCCGCACCCACCGCCTCGCTCACCCCCGGCTCGAGCACGCTCGACCCCAGCCAACTCACGGGCGACTGGAGCATCGGCGACGGCAGCACGGCCGGCTACCGCGTCGACGAGGTGCTGAACGGCACCGACGTCACCGTCGTCGGCAAGACCGACCAGGTCTCCGGCACCATCACCGTCGACGGCACGACCATCTCGGCCGCGACCATCGACGTCGACGTCGCCTCGATCGCGACCGACAGCAGCAACCGCGACGACTACTTCAAGGGCACCGCCATGCAGGTGAACCAGTACCCCACGGCCACCTTCACGCTGACCCAGCCGATCGAGGCGGCCGTCCCGTCCGACGGCGAGGTGGCCAAGGTCGAGGCGACCGGCGAGCTGACCATGCACGGCGTCACGAAGACCGTCACCGTACCCCTGCAGGCGGCGCTCTCGGGCGACGGCGTGCAGGTGAGCGGATCGATCCCGGTGACCTTCTCGGACTACGGCGTCGACGCGCCGAGCCTCGGCTTCGTCAAGGTCGAGGACCAGGGCACGGTCGAGTTCCTCGTGGCGGCGACCCCCGCCTCCTGACCCTCGGGCGCTCGCGTCGGGCCCGCCACGGCCGGGCTCAGCCCCGGCGCAGCAGGTCCGCGATCGTGGCGGGCAGGGCGTCGACCAGGCCGAGCACGGTGAACGGTCCCCCGGCACCCGCCCGGGACGCCGCGAGGCCGTGGACGACCGCAGCCGTCGCGGCCAACCGGGCCAGCGCCTCCTCGTCCCCGGCGATCTCGTCGGCGTGGGTCGCGACCAGGGCCCCGAGGACTCCTCCGAGCGCGTCACCCGCACCGGCGGTCGCGAGCCACGACGGGGCGCTGGCGGCGACCAGCCGCGTGCCGCCCGGCGACGCGACGTACGTGCGGTGGCCCTTCACGAGCACCGTGCAACCCCACTCCCCCGCCGCGCGTTCGGCGGCGCCCGCCGGGTCGGCCGCGACGTCGTCCACCTCGCGTCCCGACGCCTTCGCCAGCTCGCGGAAGTGGGGTGTCAGCACGACGGGCCCGGTCGCGTGCTCGCGCAGCGACAACGCCCCGGCGTCGAGGACGAGCGGCACCCCCGAGGAGGCGGCGGTCGCGAACCCGTCGCGCGTCTCGTCGTCGAGGTGGTCCGGGTCGACCCCCGAGCCGAGCAACCATGCCTGCACGCGACCCGGGCTCGTGACGGCCTCGGGTCGACGGTGCAGCACGAAGTCGGACGCGCGGGCGGGGCCGAGGTAACGCAGCATGCCGACCCCGGTGTGCAGCGCGGCCTCGACCCCGAGCACGGCGGCGCCCGGGTACGAGCTCGAGCCGGTCACGACGCCGAGCACGCCCCGGCTGTACTTGTCGTCGTCGACCGCGGGGACGGCGATCCGGTCGGCGGCGTCGGAAGGGGTCCAGTCGGTGAAGCGGGTGTCGGAGGTCACGCCCCGACGGTAGTCGGCCCCGACCGACCCGTGCCCGCCGATACGGTGGGCCGATGAGCATCTCACTCCCCGGCCGCACCGTCGTCTTCGACTACGGCGAGGTGATCGCGCGGTTCCCCGACGACGCGTCGCGCCGCCGCATCGAAGACCTCGCGGGCGTCGACCCGGACGTGCTCTGGCCCTGCTACGGTCGCCACCGCCACGCCCTCGACCGGGGTACGCTCAGCGCCGGAGCGTACTGGCGTGCGATCGAGGCCGACACCGGCGCCGCCTGGACCCACACCCGCGTGCACGAGCTCTGGGCCGCCGACTTCCCGTCGTGGTTCGTCCCCGAGCCCGGCACACTCGACGTCATCGCCGACCTGGCCGACGGCGGCACGCGCCTGGCGATCCTCTCGAACGCCGGTCTCGACTTCGCGTCGCCGTTCCGGCACTCGCCCCTCGGCGAGCTGTTCGAGCACGTCTTCGTCAGCGCCGAACTCGACGACCTCAAGCCGTCGGCCACCATCTTCGAGCACGCCCTGGCCGAACTCGGAACAACGGCCGCCGCCACGGTGTTCATCGACAACAGGTCCGACAACGTCGAGGCCGCCCAGGCGCTCGGCATCACCGGGCACCTCTACACCGGGCCCGAGCCGCTCCGACGCTTCGTCGACGAGCTCGCGGCCCTCCCCACCGAAAGGCGATGACCCCCCTCGTGACCCAGACGGACGCAGTCCCCACGACCACCCCCGACGCCACCGCGGTGCCCACCGGCACGAGCGTCGGCCTCTTCGACCCGATCACCCTGCGCGGCCAGGCCTTCCGCAACCGCCTCTGGGTCGCCCCCATGTGCCAGTACTCGGCAGAGCTCGAGGACGGCGTCCCCACCGACTGGCACCTCGTGCACCTGGGCTCGCTCGCCCGAGGAGGCGCGGGTGCGGTCATCGCCGAAGCCACGTCCGTCACGCCCGAGGGCCGCATCTCGCCGCAAGACCTCGGGCTCTGGAACGACGCGCAGGTCGAGGCGTTCCGCCCGATCACGGCGTTCATCCGCTCGCAGGGCTCCGTGCCCGGCGTGCAGCTCGCCCACGCGGGCCGCAAGGCCTCGACCTTCCGCCCGTGGAGCGAGACGCAGGGCACCGTCCCCGCCGAACAGGGCGGCTGGACCACCGTCGCCCCCTCCGCCGTCGCCTTCGAGGGCTACGACGAGCCCGTCGCGCTGACCACCGAGGCGGTGGGCGACCTCGTCGAGGCGTTCCGCGTCGCCGCGCGCCGCTCGGTCGACGCCGGTTTCGAGCTGATCGAGCTGCACGCCGCCCACGGCTACCTGCTGCACCAGTTCCTCTCGCCGCTGAGCAACGAGCGCGACGACCGGTACGGCGGGTCGCTCGAGAACCGTGCGCGGTTCCTGCTCGAGGTCGTCGCGGCCGTGCGGGCCGAGGTCGGCGACGAGTACCCGCTGCTCGTCCGCTTCTCGGCGACCGACTGGGCCGACGGCGGCTGGAACGAGGACGACACCGCCACCGTCGCCGCCTGGGCGCACGACGCCGGCGCCGACCTCTTCGACATCTCGACCGGCGGCCTCGTCGCCGGCGTGAGCATCCCGGTCGGCCTCGGCTACCAGGTGCGCTTCGCCGAGCACGTCCGCACCCAGGGCCGCGTCGAGACCGGCGCCGTCGGCCTCATCGTCGGCGCCGAGCAGGCGAACGAGGTCGTGGCCAGCGGTCGCGCCGACGTCGTGCTCATGGCGCGCGAGTTCCTGCGCGACCCGCACTTCCCGCTGCGCGCCGCGGCAGAACTCGGGGTCGAGCTCGACTACGTGCCGTCGCAGTACGAGCGAGCCCCGTTCCGCGTGCGCTGAGCCGCCCGGGGCCGCGACGGCCCTGCACGACGCGACCCGCGCCTCCTCACCCTCTCGGGTCAGGAGGCGCGGGTCGCGTCGTCTGCGGAGGCTCGCTCAGCGACGCCGGGTCGCGTCCTGCACCTCGCCGATGAGCTCTTCGAGGATGTCTTCCAGGAAGAGCACGCCGCGCGTGGCGCCGGTCTCGTCGAAGGACCGCGCGACGTGGACGCCGCTGCGGCGCATGGTCGCCAGGGCGTCCTCGAGCTCGGTGCCCTGGAAGATCGAGATCAGCTGCCGGATGCGCTTCGGCGGCACCGGGTCGGCGAACTCGTCCTCGTCGAGGTCGATGACGTCCTTGAGGTGCAGGTACCCCGTGGGGTCACCGCCGTCGTCGACCAGCACGTACCGCGAGAAGCCGCGCTGGGCGACGGCGCGCTCGACGTCGTGCGGCGTCGCGTCCTCGGGCAGGGTCACGAGTTCGTCCATCGGGACGGCCGTCTGCGCGACGGTCTTCTCGGTGAACTCGAACGCCGCACGCACGGTGCCGGTGGCGTCGGTGATCATGCCCTCACGCTGCGACTGGGCCACGATCGTCGCGACCTCGTCGACCGTGTAGGCGCTGGTCGCCTCGTCCTTCGGCTCGACCTTGAAGGCCCGCAGCACGGCGTTCGCCGAGTGGTTGAGGGCCAGCACGACCACGTGCAGCACGCGGGCGATGGCGACGAGCGGCGGGGCCAGCAGCAGCGCGGCACGGTCCGGCAGCGAGAACGAGATGTTCTTCGGCACCATCTCGCCGAACACGACGTGCAGGAACGACACGAGCACCAGCGTGATAACGAAACCGACGACGCTGACCAGCTCGGGGCTGAGCCCGGTCCAGCCGAGCGGCCCCTCGAGCAGGTGGTGGATCGACGGCTCGGACACGTTGAGGATCAGCAGCGAGCAGATCGTGATGCCGAGCTGCGTCGTCGCGAGCATCATCGTCGCGTGCTCCATGGCCCAGAGCGTGGTCTTGGCGGCCCGGCTGCCGGCCTCGGCCTTGGGCTCGATCTGCGACCGGCGGGCCGAGATCACGGCGAACTCGGCCGCCACGAAGAACGCGTTGCCGGCCAACAGCACCACGAGCCAGACGATGCCCCACCAGTCGCTGCTCATCGGGTCACCTCTTTCGTGCGGACCGCGCGACGGTCGTCCTCGACGCCCGTGCGCACCTTCTCGGGCCGCGCCTCCTCGCGCGGTGCCTTCGGGTCACGACGACCGGACCGGTCGCGGTCGTCCCGCCCACGGCCGTCGCGTCGGCCCGGCTCGGTCGTCGTGACCTCGGGCACGTCGTCGGGCGTGGGCGTGAAGCGGATGCGGTCGATGCGTCGGCCGTCGAGCCGTTCGACCCGGAACGCGCCGTCGTCGGTCTCGACGACGTCGCCGACCTTGGGCAGGCGGCCGAGCTCGCTCATCAGCCAGCCGCCGACGGTCTCGTAGGGGCCGTCCTCCGGCACCTTGACCGAGGCGCGCTCGAGCAGTTCGTCGGGCCGTAGCAGGCCGGGGAAGGTCAGCCAGTTGCGCGAGCGGACGACGTCGACCCGGCTGCGGTCGTGCTCGTCGCTGACCTCGCCGACCAGCTCTTCGATCAGGTCTTCGAGGGTGACGACACCGGCGGTGCCGCCGTACTCGTCGACGACGACGGCCATCTGGTAGCCGCGACCGCGCACCTCGCCCAGCAGGTTGTCGAGGGTCATCGTCTCGGGCACGCGGACGGCGTCGGTCAGCAGCGCGGAGACGGGCACGTCGGCTCGCTTCTCACGCGGCACCGAGACGGCCTGCTTGACGTGGACGAGGCCCACGACGTCGTCGATGCCGTCGTCGGTCACCGGGAACCGCGAGTAGCCGGTGCGTCGAGCCAACTCGAGGACGGTCTCGGCCGAGTCGCCGCGCGCGACGGTCGACAGGCGGGGCCGCGGGGTCATGACGTCGGAGGCGGTGTGGTCGCTGAAAACGAGCGTGCGGGCGAGCAGGGTCGCCGTGTCGCGGTCGAGGCTGCCCTCGGTCGCCGAGCGGCGCACGAGCGACGACAGCTCTTCGGCCGTCCGGGCACCCGACAGCTCTTCTTTCGGTTCGATGCCCATGGCGCGCAGCACGGCGTTGGCCGTGTTGTTGAGCAGGGCGACCGCGGGCTTGAACACCGTGGTGAACAGCACCTGGAACGGGATGACCAGCTTCGCCGTCTTGAGCGGGAGGGCCAGGGCGAAGTTCTTGGGCACGAGCTCGCCGATGATCATCGACAGCAGGGTCGCGACGACGATCGAGACGATCGGGGCACCGACCGCGACGACCCCCTCGGGCACGCCGACCGCGGTGAGCGGCGGCGACAGGAGGCGCGAGATCGCGGGCTCCATCGTGTAGCCGGTCAGCAGGGTCGTCAGCGTGATGCCGAGCTGGGCACTCGACAGGTGGGTCGACGTGATGCGCAGCGCCCCGATGGTCGGGGCGAGCCCCTTCTCACCTCGGGACTGACGGGCCTCGAGGTCGGACCGGTCGAGGTTGACCAGCGAGAACTCGCTGGCCACGAAGAGGCCGGTGCCGACGGTGAGCAGCAGGCCGAACGCGAGCAGTATCCACTCGTTCACCGGGCGGAGTCACCCCGCTCGGCGGCCGAAGGGCCCGTGGTCAGGAGGCACGGCGCGAGATGGTGGGAGGGTGCGGTCGTCTGAGACGGAGGGTCATCCATAGACGGGAGATCTTACGGCACCGGGACGGTTCCCGTCGCGCGATCTCGGCCCCGTCTCACCAGCTGACGGGGAGCGCCTTGCCCTCTTCGTAGCCGGCCGCCGACTGGACGCCGACGAGCGCACGCTCGGCGAACTCGGGGACCGACGTCGCCCCGGCGTAGGTGAACGAGCTGCGGACGCCCGACGTGATCATGTCGAGGAGGTCCTCGACGCCGGGACGCAGCGGGTCGAGGTAGATCTTCGACGACGAGATGCCCTCGGCGAAGAGCGTCTTGCGGGCCAGCTCGTACGGGTCGAGGCGCTCGAAGCGACCGCGCACGGCCTTGGTCGACGCCATGCCCCAGCTCTCTTTGTAGAGGCCTCGCTCGTCGCTCGCGAGCTCGCCCGGAGCCTCGATGGTGCCGGCGAACCACGAGCCGATCATCACCGACGACGCGCCCGCCGCGAGGGCGAGCGCCACGTCGCGCGGGTAGCGCACGCCGCCGTCGGCCCAGACGTGCGCCCCGAGGGCACGGGCGGTCGCCGCCGTCTCGAGCACGGCCGAGAACTGGGGACGACCGACGGCGGTCATCATGCGCGTGGTGCACATGGCACCCGGCCCGACGCCCACCTTGACGATGGACGCGCCCGCGGCGACGAGGTGCCTCACGGCCTCTTCGGTGACGACGTTGCCCGCGACGATCGGCAGGCCCAGGTCGAGGGCGGACACCGCCTGGACGGCCCGGATCATGCCGTCCTGGTCGCCGTGCGCCGTGTCGATCACGAGGACGTCGACGCCTGCCGCGGCGAGGGCCTTCGCCTTGCCCGCGACGTCGCCGTTGATGCCGACCGCCGCGGCGACGCGGAGCCGGCCGTCGGCGTCGACGGCGGGCTGGTAGATCGTCGAGCGCAGCGCGCTCTTGCGGCTCACCGTGCCGACGACCCGACCGTGCCGCAGCACGGGGGCGAAGTGGATGTCGGCCGCCACCATGCGGTCGAACGCGTCGCGCGGACTGTCGACGTCGTCCGCGTCGAGCGAGGTCAGGGCGCCGTGCAGCAGGTCGCCGAGCACCGCGTCCCGCGGGGCCGTGGCCAGGCGGGAGGTGGCGATGCAGCCGAGGTAGGCCCCCGTGCCGTCGTGCAGGACGATGCCGTGGCCCTCGACGGCCGGGACGACCGACAGCGCCTGCTCGACGGTCTGCCCCGCGTCGAGCGAGTAGGGCGTGTCGTAGTCGACGGGCTGGGCCTTGACCCAGCGGATGGCGGCGTCGAGGTCTTGCAGGTGCATGTCCTGCGGCAGCACGCCGAGCCCGCCGCGACGGGCCAGGGTCGCCGCCAGGCGAGGGCCCGTGACCGAGTTCATGTTGGCCGACACGATCGGGATCGTGGCGCCCGTGCCGTCGCCCGGGGCGAGGGACACGTCGAGCCTGCTGGTGATCGACGACCGGCTCGGGACGAGGAACACGTCGGAGTAGGTCAGATCGTGCGTGGGGGTCGTCTCGTAGAACCGCATGGGTCCACGGTAATCCCTGTGAGTCGTCCCGCCGAGGACCGGCCGTTTGCGCTTAAGCTGGCAGAGGTGGGCGTCGCAGCCCACGCACTGATCAACAATCAACGGAGAGTGGGCGATCGGCTGTGTCAAGCCACGTGACCGGTACAACTGACGACGGCGCTGCAGCCGAGTTCGGGGCCAACGAGTGGCTCGTCGACGAGCTCTACGAGCAGTGGGTGGTCGACAAGAACTCGGTCGACGAGTCGTGGTGGCCGATCCTCGAGGCCTACACGCCGCCCGAGAGCGGGTCCGCGCCCACGTCGCCCGCCGCACCGTCCGTCGAGACCCCACCCGCGCCTCCTGCGTCCTCCGGTGCCGTGCCGGCGGCCGAGGCCCCGGCACCCGCCGCCGCCGCGGCCGCCGGTCAGAAGGCCGCCGCGCGCACCACCTCGGTCGAACCCGCGGCGAAGCCGATCCCGGCCCAGGTGCCCGACAAGGCCAAGGCGAAGCCCACGACCCCCGGCGAGCAGCCCACGCCCGAGGCCGAGAACGTCGTCTCGCCCCTGCGCGGCATGGCCAAGTCGCTCGCCACGAACATGGACGCCAGCCTCACCGTGCCCACCGCGACGAGCGTCCGCACGATCCCGGCGAAGCTGATGATCGACAACCGCATCGTCATCAACAACCACCTCAAGCGCGCGCGCGGCGGCAAGGTGTCGTTCACCCACCTCATCGGTTGGGCCCTGGTGCAGGCCCTGAAAGAGTTCCCCAGCCAGAACGTCTTCTACGACGAGGTCGACGGCAAGCCGTCGGTCGTCACGCCGGCGCACCTCAACCTCGGCCTCGCGATCGACATCCCGAAGCCCGACGGCACCCGTGCCCTGCTCGTGCCCGGCATCAAGAAGGCCGAAGAGATGCACTTCGGCGAGTTCCTGACCGCCTACGAGGACATCGTCAAGCGGGCCCGCGACAACAAACTCGCGGCCGCCGACTTCCAGGGCAACACGATCTCGCTGACCAACCCCGGCGGCATCGGCACCGTGCACAGCGTGCCCCGTCTGATGAAGGGCGCGGGGGCCATCATCGGCGCCGGTGCGCTCGACTACCCGGCCGAGTTCCAGGGCTCGGCCTCGAAGACCCTGGTCGAGCTGGGCATCGGCAAGACCATCACGCTGACCAGCACCTACGACCACCGGGTCATCCAGGGGGCGGGCTCGGGAGAGTTCCTCAAGAAGGTGCACGAGCTGCTGATCGGGCAGCGCGGCTTCTACGAGGACATCTTCGCGGCGCTGCGCATCCCGTACGAGCCGATCCACTGGAACGCCGACATCAACGTCAACCTGGCCGAGCGCGTCAGCAAGACGGCCCGCGTGCAAGAGCTGATCAACAGCTACCGCGTGCGCGGCCACCTGATGGCCGACATCGACCCGCTCGAGTACCGCCAGCGCACGCACCCTGACCTCGCGATCGAGAGCCACGGGCTCACCTTCTGGGACCTCGACCGCGAATTCGTCACCGGCGGCCTGGGCGGCCGCACCCATGCCCTGCTGCGCGACATCCTCGGCATCCTGCGCGACTCGTACTGCCGCACCATCGGCGTCGAGTACATGCACATCCAGGACCCGGCACAGCGCAAGTGGATCCAGGACCACCTCGAGGTGCCCTACACGAAGCCCTCGCACGACGAGCAGATGCGCATCCTCGCGAAGCTCAACGAGGCCGAGGCCTTCGAGACCTTCCTGCAGACGAAGTACGTCGGCCAGAAGCGCTTCAGCCTCGAGGGCGGCGAGTCCACGATCTCGCTGCTCGACACGGTCATGCAGCACGCCGCCCGCGAAGGCCTCGACGAGGTCGCGATCGGCATGGCCCACCGCGGGCGCCTGAACGTGCTGACGAACATCGCCGGCAAGACCTACGGTCAAATCTTCCGCGAGTTCGAGGGCACGCAAGACCCCAAGACGGTCCAGGGCTCGGGCGACGTCAAGTACCACCTCGGCACCGAGGGCGAGTTCACGAGCGCCGTCGGCGAGACCATCCCGGTGTACCTGGCCGCGAACCCGTCGCACCTCGAGGCCGGTGACGGCGTGCTCGAGGGCATCGTGCGCGCCAAGCAAGACCGCGGGACGACCGGCGCCTTCAGCACGCTGCCCATCCTGATCCACGGCGACGCGGCCATGGCCGGTCAGGGCGTCGTGGTCGAGACGCTGCAGATGTCGCAGCTGCGCGGTTACCGCGTCGGCGGCACCATCCACATCGTCATCAACAACCAGGTGGGCTTCACGACGCCGCCGTCCGAGTCGCGCACCTCTGTGTACTCCACCGACGTCGCCAAGACGATCCAGGCGCCGATCTTCCACGTGAACGGCGACGACCCCGAGGCCGTGGCCCGCGTCGCCGAGCTCGCGTTCTCGTACCGTCAGCAGTTCAAGCGCGACATCGTCATCGACCTCGTCTGCTACCGCCGACGCGGCCACAACGAGGGCGACGACCCCTCGATGACCCAGCCGCTGATGTACAACCTCATCGAGCAGAAGCGCTCGGTGCGCACCCTCTACACCGAGGCCCTCGTCGGTCGAGGCGACATCACGCAAGACGAGTACGACGGCGCCCACCGCGACTTCCAGGAGCGCCTCGAGCGCGCCTTCGCCGAGACGCACGCCGCCCAGACCGGGTCGATCCCGGTCGTCACGAGCGACGACGGCGACGTCGCCGACCTCGAGCGTCCCGTCGCCCAGCAGGACGACGCCCGGGGCGAGCCCGAGACCACGGGGGTCTCGCTCGAGCTCGTGCACGACATCGGGGACGCGCACGACAACCCGCCGGCCGGGTTCTCGGTGCACCCGAAGCTGCAGCAACTGCTGAAGAAGCGCGTCGACATGAGCCGCAACGGCGGCATCGACTGGGCCTTCGCCGAGTTGCTCGCCTTCGGCTCGTTGCTGACCGAGGGCACGCCCGTGCGCCTCGCCGGTCAGGACAGCCGTCGCGGCACCTTCGTGCAGCGGCACTCGGTGCTGCACGACCGTGAGAACGGCCAGGAGTGGCTGCCGCTGCAGAACATCGCCGACAACCAGGCGAAGCTCTGGATCTACGACTCGCTGCTCAGCGAGTACGCGGCCATGGCCTTCGAGTACGGCTACTCGGTCGAACGGGCCGACGCACTCGTCTTGTGGGAAGCCCAGTTCGGCGACTTCAGCAACGGCGCCCAGACGGTCATCGACGAGTTCATCTCGTCGGCCGAGCAGAAATGGGGACAACGTTCGAGCGTCGTGCTCCTGTTGCCGCACGGCTACGAGGGTCAGGGCCCCGACCACTCGTCCGCCCGCATCGAACGCTTCCTGCAGCTCTGTGCCGAGGACAACATGACGATCGCCCGGCCGTCGACGCCCGCGTCGTACTTCCACCTGCTGCGCCGTCAGGCCTACGCCCGCCCGCGTCGTCCGCTCGTGGTCTTCACGCCGAAGGCCATGCTGCGGCTGCGCGGAGCGACCAGCGGGGTCGACGCCTTCACCTCGGGTCGCTTCGAGCCGGTGCTCGACTGCACGCGGGTGTCCGAACCCGAGTCGACGAAGCGCGTCGTCCTGCACAGCGGCAAGATCCACTACGACCTCTCGTCCGAGCTCGACAAGCGGGGCGTCCAGAACGACGTCGCGCTGGTCCGTCTCGAGCAGCTCTACCCGCTGCCGCTCGACGAGATCCGCCGCGTGCTCGACCGCTACCCGTCCGCCGAGCTGGTCTGGGCTCAAGAAGAGCCCGAGAACCAGGGCGCGTGGCCGTTCGTCGTGCTCGAGCTGCAGAAGCACCTCGACCGACAGATCCGCGTCGCGTCACGTCCCGCGTCGGCTTCGCCGGCCGCCGGGTCGAACAAGGCGAGCGCCGCGCAGCAGGCGACCTTGATCGCCGAGGCGCTCGACCTCTAGAGGGTCGCCTGCCCGCTCGACCGTGGCCGTGCCTCCTGCCGGGGGCGCGGCCACGGTCGTCTCGCCTGTCCCGTCGTCCACCCTCGCCTCTTGCCCCCGTCGCCGGCGTCGCGCGTCGCGCGTCGCGCGTCGCGCGTCGCGCGTCGGCAACTCAGGAGTTTTGTCGCCTCACCGCGCGCCAGCCGCCCGATTCGCGACCGTTCTCCTGAGTTGCCGACGTGCGCCCGACTGCACCCGCGGGCACGCATGCTTCCGCGCCGACTCTCCGAGCCGAACTCGGCCCCCGCCGCTCCGGCCCCGGCCCGCTGTCGGCAACTCAGGAGTTTTGTCGCCTCGCCGCGCGCCAGCCGCCCGATTCGCGACCGTTCTCCTGAGTTGCCGACACCGGCCCGCCCACACCTCACGCTGTCGGCTCCCGCGCCCGTGGTCGAGCAGAACGAGCACCCCGCCGCTCCGGCCCCGGCCCCGGCCTGCTGTCGGCAACTCAGGACTCCTGTGCGCTCAGCACCGCTCAGAACGCTGCGCGACGACACCGGCCAGGAATTGCCGACCGCGACACCCGACACACCATCCAGAACGCGCGACAGGTGACAGGTGACACGCGACCTGCGACATCAGCGGCCACGGGGGTCCGTCGTCGGCAACTCAGGAATACGTGCCCCTCTTGGCGTCTACGCGCGCCCAGCGCACCGTGAGTCCTGAGCTGCCGACCGCCGGCGGCAGGTTCAGCCGACGATGACGCCGCCGTCGCAGCGGTGGGAAGCCGCGGCGGTCAGACGAGCTTCGAGTAGCGGACGCCGGCCTCGTGGTAACCACGCTTGCGGTAGAAGCGGTTGGCCGAGTCGGTCGCGGCAGCCGAGACCGCGTTCAGCACGCGCGCCTGGTGCCCCCGGGCCCACGTCTCGAAGTGACCGAGCAGGTACGACCCCACGCCGTCGCGGCGCGCCTCGGCCGACACCACGAGCAACAGCAGCTCAGCCGTCGGCGCATCGTCGTTGTAGGCCCACACGACGTGGCCACCGGCGACCGCCGTGATGCGCCCGTCGTCGCCTCGCACGACCCAGGTCTCGTGCCCCGCGTCGGCCGTCAGCCGTGCCAGCCGCCGCGAGAGGACGTCCGCGTCGAGCGCGTAGCCGAGCAGGCCGATCAACGACACGAGGTCGTCGAGGTCGCTGGTGGTCGGGATGCCGAGGGGCTGCACCGTTGCGGTCATGCCTCGACGCTAGCGCAGCCGTTCGTCATGTGACGACCGGCTCGGCACGGAGCGCGACGACTAGCGGTGCGCCGACTGCAGCTCGCGCAACCGTGCCAGGACGGTCGCCCGCAGGTCTTCGGGTGCCGTCTCGCGGCAGGCGCGCTGGACGGCCTCGGTCAGCACGACGCCGACCTTGTGCTCGCCCGAGCAGTCGCCGCAGTTCGCCATGTGCTCGCGGATGTCGGCCGCGTCCTCGCGGCACAACTCGTTGTGCAGGTAGTCCTCGAGTTCGGCCTTGGCCTTGGTGCAACCGCAATCGGTCATTTCTTTGCGCCCTTCGACGGGCCGACGGGGACGGCGATGCCACGATCGCGCGCGTAGTCGGCGAGGAGTTCACGGAGCAGGCGACGGCCGCGGTGCAGGCGGCTCATCACGGTGCCCACGGGGGTCTTCATGATGTCGGCGATCTCTTGGTACGAGAAGCCTTCGACGTCCGCGAAGTACACGGCCATGCGGAAGTCTTCGGGGACCTTCTGCAGGGCGTCCTTCACGGCGCTGTCGGGGAGGTGGTCGATCGCCTCGGCCTCGGCCGAGCGGGTCGAGCCGGAGGCGCGGGTCGCCGACTCGGCGCCGCCCATCTGCCAGTCTTCCAACTCGTCGATCGTGCCCTGGTACGGGTCGCGCTGCTTCTTGCGATACGTGTTGATGAACGTGTTGGTCTGGATGCGGTAGAGCCAGGCCTTCAGGTTGGTGCCCTGCTGGAACTGCGCGAACGCCGCGTACGCCTTGACGAAGGTCTCTTGGACGAGGTCGCTGGCGTCGGCGGGGTTGCGCGTCATGCGCATGCCCGCGGCGTAGAGCTGGTCCATGAACGGAAGCGCCTGCTCTTCGAACAGGGCGCGCTTCACGGCGTCGGCGTCGACGGCCTCGAGGGCGGCGTCGACGTCGGCCTCGGTCGGCTCGACGGCGGCATCGGTCGGTGTGGGCTCGTGGCCCTCGGGGGTGCTCATCAGGGCCGATTCTAGTTCGGCGACGGTGATTTCCCTCGGTGCGAGTGCGACAGGCACAGGTCCTCCAGGTTCTTGCTGCATTACTGTGGTGAACCGATGCAGGTGTACAGGTATTCCGGGCCCGAGTTCTCTCCCTACGGCGACGGAAAGGTTCCCGAGGTCGACGAGGGGCGCTGGGTGGCGCCCACCGCCTCCGGGCCGTTGCGCGCCTCCTCGTCCTTGCCCGGGTCGAAGTCGCTGACGAACCGCGAACTGGTGCTCTCGGCGCTGGCGTCGTCGCCCTCGACGCTGCGCCTGCCGCTGCACTCGCGCGACACGGCGCTGATGATCGAGGCGCTGAGGGCGCTGGGTACGACGGTCACCGAGTTCCCCAACGACTCCCCCTTCGGGCCCGACCTGGTCGTCACGCCGGGCGACCTGCAGGGCGGGGCGACGATCGACTGCGGCCTGGCCGGCACGGTCATGAGGTTCCTGCCCCCGGTCGCGGCGCTGGCCCTCGGCCCGGTCACGTTCGACGGCGACGCCAGCGCCCGCAAGCGACCCATGCGCACGACGATCGAGGCGCTCCGTGCCCTCGGCGTCGAGGTGAACGACGACGGCCGCGGCGCCCTGCCGTTCAGCCTCTACGGCACCGGCGAGGTCGAGGGCGGCGACGTCGAGATCGACGCGTCGGCCTCGAGCCAGTTCGTCTCGGGGCTGCTGCTGTCGGCCCCCCGCTTCGAGCGCGGCCTCACCCTGACCCACACCGGCGAACGCCTACCGAGCCTGCCCCACATCGAGATGACGATCGACGCGCTCGCCCAGCGCGGGGTCGAGGTCGCCTCGCCCGCCGTCGGCACCTGGGTCGTGCCGCCGACGCCGATCGCAGGGCGCGAGGTCATCATCGAACCCGACCTGTCGAACGCGGCACCGTTCCTCGTGGCCGCCCTGGTCGCGGGCGGCACCGTGTCCATCGCGCACTGGCCCGCCGACACGACCCAGGTCGGGGCCGACCTGATCGACCTGCTGCCGCTCTGGGGCGCGACCGTCACGCTCGACGGCGACACCCTGACCGTCGACGGCGGCGTGGGCCTCGTCGGCGGCGGCTCGTTGCCCGGGGTCGACGTCGACCTGTCCCGCGGCGGCGAGCTCGCCCCCGCACTCGTCGCCCTCGCCGCCCTGGCGTCGGGCCCGAGCACGATCACCGGCATCGGCCACCTGCGCGGTCACGAGACCGATCGCCTCGCGGCCCTGGCGGCCGAGATCAACGCCCTCGGAGGCGCGGTGACCGAACTCGAGGACGGCCTGCGCATCGAGCCGTCCCCGCTGCACGCGGGCCAGTGGCGCACCTACGAGGACCACCGCATGGCGACGGCGGCGGCGATCATCGGCCTCGCGGTCGAGGGGGTCGAGCTCGACGACGTGCGCGTCGTGGGCAAGACGCTGCCGCAGTTCGTCGAGTTGTGGGACGAGATGCTCGGCCGGTCCGTCCGCCAGAGCCCCGCCGACATCGACCTGCTCGGGTTCCTCTAGGCGCCGGGCCGACGACGATGAGCGGGGCACGGCACGGAACGAGCGAGGCACGGTCGACGATGAGCGAGACACGATGAGCTGGTGGAGCGACGGCGACGACGCCGAGGACGAGGGCGACTACGCCCAGTACGACGAGAGCTCGGTGCGGGTGCGCCCGAACCCCAAGGGCAACAAGCCGCGCACCAAGCAGCGCCCGGCCTACGCGAACGCCGAGGAGGGCGTCGTCTGGACGGTCGACCGTGGCCGCTACGGCGTGCTGATGGACGCCGGCACCCCCGACGAACGCGAGATCACGACGGCGCGGGCCCGCGAGCTCGGCAAGAAGAGCGTCGTGACCGGCGACCGCGTCGGTGTCGTCGGGGACACGAGCGGCTCCGAGGGGTCGCTCGCCCGCATCGTCAAGGTGCACGACCGCTCGACCCTGCTGCGGCGCAGCGCCGACGACAGCGACGCGGTCGAGCGCGTCATCGTCGCCAACGCCGACCAGATGCTGATCGTCGTCGCCGCCGCCGACCCCGAGCCCCGGCCCCGCCTGGTCGACCGCTACATGGTGGCGGCGTTCGACGCCGGGGTCGAACCGATCCTCTGCATCACCAAGACCGACCTCGCCGACCCGGCACCGTTCGCGGCGCACTTCTCGTGCTTCGACCTGCGCATCGTCACGACGACGTCGACCTCGTTCGACGAGGTCGCTCCGGGCGGGCAGGTCTCCCCCGCGCTCGACGAGCTGCGCGGCATCCTCGACGGGCACGTGACGGTCACGGTCGGCCATTCGGGCGTCGGCAAGTCGACCCTCGTCAACGCCCTGACCGGGTCGCGTCGCGAGGTGGGCGTGGTCAACGCCGTCACCGGACGCGGGCGGCACACGTCGTCGTCGACGGTGTCGTTCAAGGTGCCGACCGGCGGTTGGATCGTCGACACCCCGGGCGTCCGCTCGTTCGGCCTGGGCCACGTCGACCCCGAGAACATCCTCAAGTCGTTCGCGGCGCACGCGATCCCGGCCGAGGGCGAGCCGGTCGACGGCATCCCGCTGGCCGAGGCCCACGACTGGGAGATCGTCGACCGCATCGAGGCCGGCGAGCTCGGCGACGTCGGTCGCGAACGGCTCGAGTCGCTGCAGTCGCTGCTCGCGTCCAAGGGCGGCGTGAGCGCGCGTGACCTCGCGGCGGCCGCCGACGACGCGCGCAGCGACGAACTCGGCTAGCGCACCGCCGCGACCTGTGAAGCGGGCGAGTCCGTGCTCGACGGCCGGCCGCGCAGGCCCGCCGTCGACGAACACGCCCGCTTCGGCGACGCCAGCCCAGGAGGCGCGGGTCGGTCAGGCGGGCAGCGCGCGGACGAGCAGGGCGGGCTGGGTACGCTGACGGGGTGACCGATGCTGCCGAGCCGACCCGCGCCTCCTCGTCCGACCGATCGCCCGGGACGCCCTGGGCGGACGACCTGGCGCTCGCGCTCGAGCTGGCCGACCTGGCCGACGCGATCAGCACCGAGCGGTACCGGTCGGCCGACCTGCACGTGTCGCTCAAGCCCGACCGCTCGCACGTGACCGATGCCGACCAGGCCGTCGAGCGGGCGATCCGCGAGCGGGTCGCCGTCGCCCGCCCCGACGACACCTTCTACGGCGAGGAGTACGGCCACGACGCTCCCTCGCACCGCCAGTGGGTGGTCGACCCGATCGACGGCACGGCGAACTTCCTGCGCGGGGTGCCGGTCTGGGCGGCCTTGATCTCGCTCGTCGTCGACGGGGTGCCCGTGGTGGGCGTGGTCAGCGCTCCGGCGCTCGGCCGGCGCTGGTGGGCGACGCAAGGTGGTGGCGCCTTCTCGACCGAGCACGATGGGCCGCTGCGGGTGTCGGGCGTGCGCGACCTGGCCGACGCGTCGCTGAGCTTCAACGGGCTCGAGTACTGGATCGACGCCGGGCGCCTGCCGCAGCTGCTCGAACTGACGGGTCGGGTCTGGCGGACGCGCGCGTACGGCGACTTCTGGTCGTACATGCTCGTGGCCGAGGGCGCGCTCGACATCGCGGGCGAGTTCGACCTGCAGCCCTACGACATGGCGGCCGTGGCCGTCGTCGTCGAGGAGGCCGGCGGTCGCTTCACGAGCGCCGACGGCCAGCCGGGCCCCTGGCACGGCACCGCGATGGCGACGAACGGACTGCTGCACGAGAGCGTCCTCGAGGTCGTGGCCGCGCCTCCTGCCTGACCGCTGTGGGGCCCACGCCACCACGAAGTACACGAGCCGCCACGTTTTTGCGTGGCGGCTCGTTTTTCGTGGCGGGATGACGGTGGTCGAGGTTCATCCCTGCGACGGAGGGCGACTCAGCCCTGCGCTCATGTTCACGCAACGTCCGGACGGCTTGACTGGTCGCACGACGTCGCCGGCTCCAGCAGGAGCACCGAGCATCTCGGGCAGGGACGTCAGGGGCTCCGCCGCCCGTCTCCCTGTGACGGGCGGCCGGGCCCCGTCAACCGCCTCATCAGCCGACCGAAAGGCCCACCATGTTCGTCACGCCCGCCGTCTCCGTCTCCGCCACCACCAGCACCGCCGCCGGTTCGGTCGACCCCGCGTCGATCGCCCTGCCGGGCACGCGCCAGGTCGACGTCACGAGCTACGTCGTCGAGGCCTTCGCCCGCCTCTGACCTGCGGGGCATGCCACCCCGCGCGTCTCGCTGAGGAGGCGCGTCTCAGCGAGGAGGCGCGTCTCAGCGAGGAGGCGCGGGTCACCCCGACGACGGAGGTCACCGACTACGCAGCAGCGGTCTCAGCCCCGTCGCCCACGCGACCCTTCTTGCGGGCGCGGAGGTCCATCAGCCCGAGCACGAGCGCCACGGACACCAGGGCGATCGTGACGAAGAAGCCGTTGCGGTAGGCCTCGTGGTAGATGTCGAGGTCGGCGCCCTCGGCTCCCCCGGCCCCGGCGATGACCGAGTAGAACGTCGAGACCGCGGCCGCCGTGCCGATGGCCGTGCCGGCGCGCTGGCCGACCTGCCCCATCGAGCCGGCGACGCCGCCCATCTCGACGGGCACCTCGGCCAACGTCAGCGTCTGGTTCGGCGAGATGACGAAGCCACCACCCGTGCCGGCGATGAGCATGCCGATGCCCATGGCGTAGGGCGTGATGTCGCGCGGGGTGAGCACGGCAGCGAGCAGCAGGGCGACGAAGCCCACCGCGACGAGGATGAGCCCGAGCACGACCAGGCTGCGACCGAAGCGGTCGACGAGGCGTCCGCCGTAGAACGCGGCGACGGCGCTGGTCAGGGCGAACGGGATGGTGACCATGCCGGCGTAGACGGGCTCGAGGCCGAGCCCCTGCTGCAGGTACAACGTCGTCAGCAGGAAGGTCGCGGGCAGGGCGCAGAAGTAGACCGTGGCGATCAGGGTGCCGTTGCGGTACGACGCGAGCGAGAACAGGCTGAAGTGCACGACCGGCGACTTGCCGCGGGCCTTGTAGCGCTGCTCCCACCAGACGAAGGCGGCGCCGAACCCGACGAAGCCGATCAAGAACAGCCAGCGCAGGGGGTCGTCCCCCTGGCCTGTCGTCAGCACGAACGGCAGCATGAGGGTGAAGATCGTCAGGCCGAGCAGCACGATGCCGAACAGGTCGAGCTCGTTGTGGCCGTTCGAGGCCGTGCGGGTCTTCGGCAGCAGCTTGAGGGCGAAGAAGATGGCGATCAGGCCGAGCGGGATGTTCATCCAGAACAGCAGGCGCCAGCCGTCCTCGGGGCCGCCGATCGCGATGAGCAGGCCGCCGAGGGTCGGGCCGAACGCGGTGCTGACGCCGATGATGGCGCCGAAGAAGCCGAAGGCGCGGCCGCGTTCCTTGCCCTGGAAGAGCTGCTGGATGAGACCGAGCACCTGCGGCATCTGGATGCCGGCGGCGACGCCCTGCAGGATGCGTGCGGCGACGAGCAACTCGATGGTCGGGGCGAGGGCGCAGAGCAGGCTGGCGACGGTGAACGAGGTCAGGCCGATGACGAACATCATGCGGCGCGACTTGAGGTCGCCGAGGCGGCCGGACGGCACGAGCGACAGGCCGAAGGCGAGGGCGTAGCCGGCGACGATCAGCTGCAGGGCGGTGGGCCCGGCGCCGAGCGACGCCTCGATGCTGGGCAGGCCGACATTGACCTTCGACAGGTCGAGGATCGTCAGGGCGGCGACGCCGACGCACACGGCGAACGCGCGCCACTTCTGGCGTTCCTCGTCGGAGCGGGCGGCGCGGCCGTGGCCGGAGGCGGAGCGGGCGGCGTCGGCGCCTCCCGGGGCAGGGGTGTCGGATGTCTTCGTCATGGGATCGTTCCGTCATACACCGTGCACGGCATGCAACGACGCGAGTGGCTGCGGAACGGGTGCAGCCCGGGTGGGCCGACCCGCGCCTCCCGGGCTCCGTCGGTCGGGGGGACCGAGAGCCGAGGAGGCGCGGGGGGCGACGGGCGCTAGGCCGCCTTGATCAGGTCGTTCGGGTTGAGGACGTACTTCGTGGCGGCGCCCTTGTCGAACTCGGCGTAGCCGCGCGGGGCGTCCGCGAGGCTGATCGCCTGGGCGTGGACGTTCTTCGCGATGCTCGTGCGGTCGTGGAGGATCGCCATCATCAGCTGTCGGTTGTACTTCATCACCGGGCACTGGCCCGTGGTGAACGACAGCGACTTGGCCCAGCCGGTGCCGAGGCTGAGCGACAGCGAGCCCTTCTGGGCGGCCTCGTCGACTCCGCCCGGGTCGCCGGTGACGTAGAGCCCCGGGATGCCGAGGGCGCCACCCGCCGCGGTGATGTCCATCAGCGAGTTCAGCACCGTGGCAGGCGCCTCGTCACCCGACCCGCCGCCGTGCCCCTTGGCCTCGAAGCCGACCGCGTCGATGCCGCAGTCGACGAGGGGCTCCCCCAGGATCTGGTCGATCTGGTCGGCCGGGTCGCCCTTGGTCAGGTCGACGGTCTCGCAGCCGAAGCTGCGGGCCTGTGCGAGGCGGTCGGCGTTCATGTCGCCGACGATGACGACGCTGGCGCCGAGCAACAGGGCTCCGGTGGCGGCGGCGAGGCCGACGGGGCCGGCTCCGGCGACGTAGACGGTCGAGCCGACCTCGACGCCCGCGGTGACGGCGCCGTGGAAGCCGGTCGGGAAGATGTCGGAGAGCATCGCCAGGTCGAGGATCTTCTCCATGGCCTGGTCCGCGTCGGGGAACTTCAGGAGGTTCCAGTCGGCGTAGGGCACGAGCACGTACTCGGCCTGACCGCCGACCCAGCCGCCCATGTCGACGTAGCCGTAGGCGCTGCCGGGACGGTCGGGGTTGACGTTGAGGCAGATGCCGGTCTTGCGTTCCTTGCAGTTGCGGCAGCGGCCGCAGGCGATGTTGAACGGCACCGAGACGATGTCGCCGACCTTGATGAACTCGACGTCGGGGCCGACCTCGACGACCTCGCCGGTGATCTCGTGGCCGAGCACGAGGTTCGTCGGGGCGGTGGTGCGGCCGCGGACCATGTGCTGGTCGGAGCCGCAGATGTTGGTGGCGACCGTGCGCAGGATCGCGCCGTGGTTGACCTTGCGCCCGACGTTGGCCGGGTTGACGCCGGGGCCGTCCTTCAGCTCGAAGGTCGGGTAGTCGACGTCGATGACCTCGACCTGGCCGGGGCCCTTGTAGGCGACCGCGTGATTCGTTGCCATGGTGATCCTCCTTGATCACGTGCGAGCACGGGACGTGCCCGATCTCTCGCAGGCTATTGCCCGGCTCGGGCAGGGCGACCGAATCACAGCGAGCGTTCAGGTGCGGGGCGGGGCCGCTAGCGTGGGGCGATGACCGCCCGCCGCCGCCGCGTCACCGCGGCCGTCGTGCTCGCGGTGTACCTCACCTGTCTGGTCGTCGCCCTCGGGGCCGTGACCGACGTGGCCCTCGTCGCGACCTTCGCCCGGGCGGCGGCCTCCACGATCGTCGGCGCGGCCCGATCGGCGGGGCTGCTGACGTTGTCGGACGGGTTCGTCCAGGCCCTGGCCGTGAGCGCCGCCGTCGTGCCGGTGCTGCCCGTGGTGGCTCTGGCCGCGCCGCGGCGTCATCGTGGCACGGCAGGTGCCGTGGCCGTCGGGGCTGTCGTGGTCGCGAGCGTTCTCGTGGCCCTCACCACGAGTCCGGACGCCGCGGTGACCTCAGGAGACGCGGGCGCGACGGGCGGACGCCTCGCGTCGCTGCTGTGGGCGGCTGCGGTCGGGCTGGCGCTCGGGCTGCTCGTGGCGCGTGCGGCGGTCGTCGTCGGGTCGCCGACGCCGGTCGGCACCCCGGAGCGCAGGGTGCGGGCGGGGGCGATCGCGGCAGCCGTGGTCTACGCCCTCGTGCTGGCGTCGATCGCCTTCACGGCCCGGCCGGTCGACGAGGGGTTCGGTCCGACGCTGCAGCGCGGGCTCGACGTGCTGCACGGGATCGGCGTGCCGGTGTGGGTGGACTACTCGACGGTCGAGTTCACGGCCAACATCGCCCTGTTCGTGCCGTTGGGCGTGGTGGTCGTGTTGCTCGTCGGCCTCGACCGCTGGTGGTGGGGCGCCGTGGCCGGCCTCGTGGCGAGTTCGACGATCGAGCTCGGCCAGCTGGTCTTCTTGCCCGGCCGCTTCGCCTCGGCCGACGACGTGCTGGCCAACACGACCGGGGCCGTCATCGGGGCCCTGGTCGGGGTCGTGGTGCTCGACGTGGTACATCGGCGGGCCGCCTCTCGAGCGTGACGGCGCCGATGGTGTGAAGGACGGCCGTGACGGGTCCGGCAACCACCCGACCGGGGCAGCGGCCAGGTCGACCTGGGCGGAAGGCCCGCGCTCGATCCGAGAGGCCCCCGGCACGCGCGAAGGCCCCGGGCTGATGCCCGGGGCCTTCGTGGTGAGAGCTGGTGTTACGCGTTGCTGCGCGCGCGACGCTGCAGGGTCAGGACGACCATGAGCGCGATGCCGAGCAGGACGGCGCCGGCGGCACCCCAGATGACGAGGGTGGGGACGGTCGAGCCGGTGAAGGCCAGGCCGTTGTTGCCACCGACGGCAGCGGATCCGGCGTCAGCTGCGACGACCGTCAGAGCGGCCGTGGCCACGCGACCCGACGTCTGGCCCGTCGCCGTGAGCGCGTACGTGCCTCGTGCGTTCGCGGGCAGCGTGACGTTGGCCGTGGCGGCACCCGTGGCGGAAGCCGTCTTGGTGATCGACACCGTCTCGATGGCGGCCAGCGTGACGCGGCCTTCGCCGGTCACGGCGATGTTGATGGTCTCGCCCGGTGCGAAGGTGGCACCGGCGAAGTTGACGACGACGACGCTTCCCGCGACAGCGTTGCCGCTGACGGTGACGTTGGTGGAAGGCGCGTAGGCGCTGGCAGCGGTCGGGACGGCGAAAAGCCCCACGACGATGAGCAGAGCAGTGGCGACGAACTTCTTCATGTGTGATCCCCTGAGACGTTGGTTGGCGCCTCTTCAAGTTCCCCCTGCGGAAACTGGACGCTCCCTCAGCTTAGGCGCGATTCACAGTTAATTTTTAGGGATTGTGTTTCGGTCCCGTGAACAGTAGGGGTCGATTCGATGCCGGGAAGCGAAGCTGTCGCGTCCCCGATCGCGTCGCCCCCCAGGAACTCGACGCGCATCATCGACGTTTGTCCTGGTGAGAGCGTCTTTTGGTACTGGATGACCGACAATCCGGAATCAGAGGCCGTCTGCAAGCCGACCTCGGCGCCATCCTCGGCCGCGGTGACGAACACCCCCGCACTGGGGGCATAGATGCTCACGTTCGTGCTGATGTCGCCCGCCCGCGTCCCCAGCTGACCGCCTCCCGTGACGTATTCGGGCAGCGATGTCGCCGCGTCAGCCGGGGCGTTGTTGCTCAGGGTCACGTCGACGACCCAGCTGGGCCTGCCGTCCTGACGGCACACGGCCTGGCCGACCGAGATCTTGGTACCGAGGTAGTAGTCCATCTTCGAGGCGGTGCCGTCGTTGAAGTAGACGCCGAACTTCGGCTGGTCGGCCGTGCTCGTCGGCAGTTCGCCTGCCAGGGTCGTCTCGGCGATCCGGCTCTGCTCGGTGTCGTCGGCACTCCACAAGTAGACGCGACGCTCCTCCCCCGCTCGAGCGAGGCCGGCGAGCAGGGCCGACGCGTCGAGGTTGCCCGAGGAGATGCTCGAGAAGACCGTGGCCGCGGCCCCGGCGAAGAAGTCGTCCTGCTGAGTCGGGTCGGAGTATCGCGAATAGGCGGTGCTGAGGAGGGTCGAGACGACGTTGTCCGACGTCAGCACGTCGCCGGTCGGCAGGGTGACGGGGCCGGTGGCCGTCAGGAGGTAGCTGAGGGCGACCGGGTCGATCGACAGGACACCGTCCACCTCGGTGCCGAATTGCCGCTTCCACATCTCGCGGGCCAGCTGCGCGCTGAGCGGGAACTGCGGGGTGAGGTTGACGTCCTGGATGTACTGACCCGTGATGGCTCCGTAGAGCCCCCGCGTCTCGACCGGCAGGGGCAGCACCGGAGCATCCGCTCGGGGGAAGTCACCCGACGACGCCTGCTGGACCAGCGAGATCTTGCCGCCCTCGACCCGGAGCAAGGCGACGGCCCCGGGGATGCCGCCCGTGGCGCGGAGCTCGGCGTTGTTCTGGAACAGGACGAGATAGTCGCGGGGGCCGTCCGCGCCCAGCATGCCGGGGGCCAGGTCGACCGCGCGAGCCACGACGTCGACCTGGGCGCTGGCGTCGCCCAGGACATCGACGAGCTGATCGACCGCGTCGGCAAGGGGCTCTATCAATCCCTTCCGGTCGATGTTCTCGGCGGACGACAACCCGCCCTTCAAAGACGCATCAGCCGACAGGACGTCCGGTCGGGCCTCCAGAAGGGGCTGAAGGTCGATGCCTGCCCCGTCCGGAGTGAACTGCTTCACATCCAGACGGCCTGCGACATGGACGACGGGCGTGACAGCATCGTCGGTGATGTCGGTCAGGATCGTGGTGACATCTCGAAGAGCAGCCAGGTTGCGCCCGGCCCATGGAAGGGACTCCGCTGCCGCCCATATCGGGTCGTCCGTCAGACCTTCGGCGGCATGGACTTCGTCATGCAGACGCGAGACCGCGGTCTCCGCACCACCGGTGTCAGCCGCAAGCACCGCTGCCTGGGCTTCACGCGCCGCAGTGGCCGCCGAGTTGAGATGGTGGACTGCCAACCCTCCTCTGATGCCGATCCACGCACCTGCGCACACAACAAGGAAGAGGCCTGCCACGAGGACCCAGAGGACGGTCCTTCTCGGCGAGACGTCACGCGATGACACTCGACGCCCTGTCATGTTCACATCTAAGCAGAAGCCCTGCCACTCCCCGTCCGCTCGGGCGAAGAGGCCAAACACCGCTACTTTGATGAAGTATGGGGATGCGACGAACAAGAAAGATTGTAATAGCCGGCGCCGCCGTGGTGGTTGCGGTCGTCGTGGGTGCGGCGGCGGTGCCGTCCGTGCGCCATGAGTACAGACTATGGCGGTCTTGCCTTGCGTCCGAAGGCATCGAAGCCCGAGTCGGTGACGCCCGGCTGGCATCGATCGAGGGTGGCAAACCCCTTCTGGGCGTCATAGGCGATTCGTGGGCACAGGGGGCGGAACTACCGAATCCACTGGACGCCTTTCCCTATGACGTGGGTCTGATGACCGGAATGGACGTGTTGGTCGATGGAAAGCAGGGGACGGGCTTTCTAAATGCCGGACCTTGTAAGGACGACCCCATCCAGCCACGGTTGGCCATCATGCTCGAGACCCGGCCCGACGTCCTCGTGATCGCGCTCGGTCTTAACGATGCGGTCCTTGATGACGAAGACGTCCAAACTGCTGTCGACGACGCCTTCTCCACGATCGATGAGGACCGTCCCCGTCGAGTCATCGTCGTCGCACCGTTCGACCCACCTACGGCTCCCCACGCCCGTGTTCGTGACGTCGGCGCCTACCTCGAGGAGGCGAGTCTCCGATTCGATTTCGAGTACGTGTCCGTCAATGACACGCCTCTGACTTTTCTCGAGGACGGTATCCACCCCGACGAGGCCGGCCGGCAAATAGTCGCCTCTGAAGTCGCGGACGTGATCGGACGACCCGACTGATCGAGACGATCAGAGGAGCCGAGCGGGGTTTCCAACCATTCGCCCATGATCGGGAACGTCGACAAGGACTACGGCGCCCGCACCGATCGCGCTGGAGTCCCCCAATCGGATTCCACCCAACACCAGGGACGCGGCTCCGAAGGCGACTCCGTCGCCGATGACGGGCGACGGGCCACCGTCATGTCGAGACCCGATGCAGACACCTTGCCGAAGCACCACGTCAGCCCCCAGTCGAGCGTCCGCGTTCACGACCAGACCCGTCCCGTGGAAGATGCGGAGGCGCGGACCAACAGTCGTAGCCCACGGTAGCTCGATGCCCCACATCCATTCGACGAGGAATGTGTAGAGGGCTGACACCAATCGCGCTACCGGTCCAGGGCAACGACTCGTGGGTCGCCTCACCGAACCGGCGAGCCGGAACAGCGTGAGAGCCATCTGGATTCTTCGATCGCCCGCGTTGACTTTCCAGTCGACGAGAATGCTCATCATTCACGATCTCTCACGAGGGGGTTCGTGTCGATGCACGACACCCAGCGGTAGTAACTCGGTTATTGAGGTGCATTGCACCTAGGCTCTGACCCTAGCGTCATCGAGATGACGCATCTCGACCGGGCGGATAAGGGCAGGGGACCAACCATCTCGAGCATCAGGTCAGACACGTGTGTCGTCATCACGGTCACCTACAACAGTGCGTCGACGATTGCGGCCTTCCTTACGTCGCTCGAAGCAGAAGGCGACGACATTCTGCGGGTCGTCGTGGTCGACAACGGAAGTTCTGATGACACCACGACCGTGATCCGGCAATTTGTCCGAGATCATCCCCTCGACGTCGTCTTGATCGAGTCGACGAACACGGGCTTTGCCGGTGGTTACGAGGTCGGCAGGAAGGCCCTCACCTCTTCGGAAGCACCCATCTTGTGCCTGAACCCGGACGTGGTACTGCGTCGTGGCACCGTCCGAGGCCTTCTCGAGGCCATTCGCGAGATTCCGAACGTCGGGATAGCGACGACTCCGCTCGTGGGGCTCGACGGTGTCGAGGACAACGCCAGCAGACGATCGCTCCCGAGCCTCGCGTCAGGCTCCCTCTACGGGGTGTTCGGCCGGCTGCTTCCGCGCCAGTGGCGTTACAACGCAGGCACCCGCTCGTCCGTTACTCCCTCCCGCCTTCCCTCCGGTACGGCATACAGCAGAGTCGAGGCGACGACAGGTGCGCTCATGATGCTGAGCCCCTCCTTTCGTGACGGTTCTGGTTCGATCTTCGATTTGGACTACTGGATGTACGGTGAGGACCTGCAACTGTGCCGGGACGCGCAGCGTGATGGCCGTTCGGTCGTCGTCGTCGAGATGGAACCGTCCGTTCATGTGAAGGGCGTTTCCAGCGGTTGGCCTCGGAGCCCCGCGTCACACCGTGCCTTCCACGATGCCATGGCTACGTATTACGAGAAGAATCTGCGAAAGTCTGCCGCTCAGGCGTTACTCGTGATAGGCGCGATTCACATGAGATTCCTGGCGACGTCACTCATCGCGGGCATCGCGCGCCGTTCGACTCAAGTGCGACGCTAATGCCGACCCGCAACTCCTTCGGGCGGGATTCGGTGCTCACCATCGCGGTAATTGTTGCCAGCCTCCTACCCTTTCTCCTGGCACCCCTCCGTGCCCGACTTTTCGGTCCGGACGGTCGCGGAGAATTCGCGTTCTTCCAGTCGAGCTTCACGATCATCGCCGCTGCGTCTGCGCTCGGTTATCGGCATGCCCACTATCAACGGGCCCACCGACAAGCCCGGCCGGGTTCGCTCCTAGGACGATGGGGAATCCTCGCGACGACCGCCGTCGGGATCGTCATCGGTCTGCCCCTCGTCACAGTCGCCTTCCTCCAGGTGGGTGCCCCTGTCGGATACGGCCTGCTGCTGGCCTCGTTCGCAGGTCCGCTCTTCGCCACGACACAACTGGAAGTCGCCGAGGCGCAATGGCAGGGAAACCAAGGCCGGGTGGCTGCTCTGGCGGGCGGACCGCCCGCCGCAGAATTTGTCCTCAATCTCGTTCTCTTCTTCTCACGCTCATTGACGGTCGCGACCGGCATCGTGGTGACCTTGGCTGCCGAAGCGCTCCGCATCGGCACGGCGATCCGTTCCCGGGTCCTGCGGTCGAAAAGGCTCGAGGCGACGGAGTCGCTCGGGGATGACCCGGCGCCCACCGCAGGCGACTCCACGCGATTGCTGAAAGAAGCCGCCGTTCTGGCGCCGGCCCTCTTGGCGCCGCTCCTGGCCTCTAACATCGACGCCGTCATTTACGGCGGTCTGGCGTCGACGGCACTGCTCGGCTTCTACGCAGTCAGTAAGATCGCCACCTCCGTGCTGATCCTGG
This sequence comes from Frigoribacterium sp. CFBP 8751, assembly GCF_014841545.1. Taxonomy (NCBI): domain Bacteria; kingdom Bacillati; phylum Actinomycetota; class Actinomycetes; order Micrococcales; family Microbacteriaceae; genus Frigoribacterium; species Frigoribacterium sp. CFBP 8751. The sequence goes on along the minus strand of NZ_JACYUB010000002.1, from coordinate 448,071 downwards.
CGGCGACGACGCTCGAAGGACGATTTCTGCGCCTTGCTCACTCTCGCGGCGTCCTGTGGTCCTCGTCCGTTGCCGTCTCGCTGCTCTTGACACTGGGCGCCCTCGGTACCGGCGTCGGCCACCTCGTGGTTCCAGTACTTTTCGGTGAGGCCTTCCGCCCTTCCGGTTCAGCGCTGCCCGTCACAGCGTTGGCTGGCGTATTCGGAGGCTTGTTCGTCCTACTGAGTGCCCGAGCAGCGCGAGAGGGCAGAGGGAAGAGCGCCCTGCACGCGGCCATGGCATGTTTTGCGGTCGTCGGGCTCGGATGCCTGTCCGTGTCCACGGGCACGTCGGTGACTCCGACGACGATGGCTCTGCCCCTGGTCGCCGCGTACGCGGTCGCCTGCTTTTCCCTGATCGTCGTCCTCATACGAAACGAGAAAACTCCTTGACGAGTACAGACAAGACCGACGCGCACAGCTCCATGACCGGAGTTGCCCGCAAGAGACAGCTCGTGGGCTGGTATCTGCGAAAGGGCTTGCGGCCCGCCATTCGGGGTGTGCTGAACTCGTGGAGGCTGGGATCCGTCCGGCTTCCCTTCTTTCTGGGCCGGGGAACGGACATCTCGTACTGGAACAAGATTCAGGTCGGGCGCCTGTGCTTCGTCGGCAACAACTTCACGATCCTCGCGTTGTCCAAGAACGGCATCAAGCTCGGGGATCGAGTCACACTTCGTGAGAACGGATGGATTCAATGCTCATCCCACCCGTCCAATCCCGGTGACGGCCTCTCCATCGGGTCCCACACGTACGTCGGGCCATCGGTCATCCTCGGCGTCGGTGGGCCCATCGAGATCGGCGCTCGGTGTCAGATCGGCGCGCGCGTGACGATGGTCGCTGAGAACCACGCACGCGATGCCCACGGCACAGCCGATGACAAAGACGTCGTCCGACGTGGAATCAAGATCGGCGACAAGTGCTGGCTGGGTCATGGAGTGACCATCTTGGACGGCGTCGAGCTCGGAGCCGGATGCGTGGTGGGGGCCGGTTCCGTCGTGACGAAGAGCTATCCGGCAGGTTCGACCATCGTCGGTGTGCCTGGACGGCTCATCTGAGGACAGTCTCCGATGCAGCTACGTAGGCATCGGCGACATGCGCTGTCACACTCGCCCACGTGTGCGGGTAAGCGACCGCTTCGGGTCCTGTTAAAGAAGTGGCGAGGTGAACGGCCCGCTCGAGCAAGTCGACGAGATCGTCGTTTTCCGCGGTCGAGACACTGGCCGGAATCCAGTCAGAAGTGTGACCTGTCCCGGACGAGACGACGTAACAGCCCAGGTGGGCCGCCTCGAGCTCGACCAGGCTCTGGACCTCGACCCAGGACGCGTTCGCCAAGACCTTCGACCGGCCCATCAACTCGAGCACTTCCTCGGACGACTTCGGACCTGTCCATGTGATTGTCGGCGATTGCTCCACCGCCGCACGAAAGGCCATCCCGAACGGGCTCTCATGAGCATGGAGTGGCCCGACGACAGTGATGTCAACGCCCCGCGCCGCCGCCAGGCGAACTAGATCGAGAGTCCGTTTCCGAGGTTCCACTCGGCCCACCACGATCAGGTCAATGTCTCGGCTCAGCCACGGCTGACCTTCCGGCCGAGACGTGTCGAACGGCGAACCGTTGGGGACAAGAGCCGAATTCTGACCCTTCCATCCCGTGTCACGCGACAGTGACCGGCCCTCTCCGGGTGCGAGGAGGAAAACGGAATAAGCGTCATCTAACGCCCGTCCGACGTCAGACCAAACACGAGACACTCGTCTCAGCTGTCCAAGCATCGTCCGCAGCACCACGAACGCGTCGCGTGTGCTCGATCTCTGCTTGAGCGAACGGACACAGGTGGCGGCCCACTCGCGACCACTCTCGGAAAGCAGTCGTCCGACCAGGCTTCGGGCGCCGAGCCCACGTTCGGCCGAACGCATGCGCCGGACGGCGGCTAGGTCATGGTGAATCGGGCTGACGATCATGGGTCGGCCGCGTGCCGCTGACGTGGCCAGGACGAAGTCGAAGGGCCTGTCTACATTCACCACGTGCACCAGTGCATCATCGCGCAGAGCCATCGTCGGGTGGAACGGCACGATCCGCACGTCGAACATCTCTGTCGGTAGATGTTTTCTGTATTGGTCGACCTGAATCATGTCGCCTCCGCCCTTCGTTAGCGCGTCGGAACGGACGATCATGTCAACTGAGATCATTCAAACCACCTCGTTCTTCGACGCCCGGCCAGTGCCTTTTAGCACCGCCGGGGACCTCGACTTCATCGCTGTCTCATTCTTAGATCTCGGACCGCCGGCAAGAGCGAAGAGCATCCAGACGACGACCATGGGTCGCAGTGCAAATAGGAGGTCGATGAACATCGAGCCGACCAGGAGGCTGACGATTGCCGCCGCGAACCAGACCGGAACACCCTGCAGCCACTTCCTCACCAGCAGACCCCAGGCAACGATGCCGAGCAGACCGGTCTCGAAGAAGATGCGCAAGAGAGCACCGTCGACGGACGGACCGGGAAAAGACGGACCGAGACCGAAGACGACGTGCACAGGATCAGCCGTCGTCTCTCGAAGGAGCAATTGCCACCGGAAGAAGCGTACGGCGCTGCTCGCATCCGCTGAAGCCGTGGCATTGAGGATGCTCTCCCCGATGCCGTCGTAGGCGATCAACGCATATTCGTCACTTGTCTGCACGTGCGGTGTCCGCGCCACGACCGACGATGCCGATGTCCAACTCGAGCTAAGGGACGTACTCTGAGCGCGGGCGAGGGCTGGCTGCACGAGCGTGGCGTTGAGAGTAGGACCGGCGACGACGGCACCCACGACGAGGACCATGCACGTCACCACCGAAAGAGGATGTGGCCCGTTCGACCTGCCAATGCGAGCCGGAGGTCCCTGCCCGCCCTCGGTTGCGCGACGAACCGAGAACCGGATGATCAGGAGCGCGATCACCACGGCGATCAGTGACACGCGAGATTGCGACATGAGCACGGACGCGAGAGAACACAGCACGAGAACGTGGCGACGGTGCGCGAACCAGTAACACGCCAACAACGCGGAGATCGCCCCGAGCTCATAGGGGCCGGCGGTGAGGCCCGCCCCCCTCTGGTTGCTGAACTTTGAAAAGCCGATGGACACGTCGCCCAGGTATTGGAGTGCGGCGACACCGGTGTTCAGGACGGTGACGAGTGCCAGGCAGAACTGGACGTAAGACACGACCCGAGATCGATCGCGCCACAAGACGATGGCGAGTGCGGGGTAGACCACCCAGTATTCGACGGGCCGAAGGGCGTAGAGAAGCGACGGAAGGGGCTGAACCGCTCCGAGCGCTGTGGCCACCCCCACAGCGATAAGTGCAACGACGAGAACGAGCCCGATCCCGGGACGGATGAGACGGTGCTCGCGGACACTCTTCCAATTCTTAAGCGCGAAGATACCGAGAAAGAGGAGAACGAAATCCTCGAGTCGCAAGGATGCGCCACCGACGCCCACGAGCTCCACCCGCGGGCCGACGAGCAACCACGTGAGTGCGACAACGACGGCAACGGCGCCGGACCTGGAGGTCGGTCCCGGGCTCTGTGCAACGGCCATCAGTGGGCGTCTCGACCCGGCGCAAGAACTGCACGAACTGTCCGCCAGAGGATAACGAGGTCGCCCGTGATCGACCAGTTCTCGACGTAATAGAGGTCGAGTCGAATGGCGTCCTCCCACCCAAGGGACGACCGACCGCCGACCTGCCAGAGGCCGCTCATGCCTGGCTTCAACAAAAGCCGGCGGCGCGCTGCATCGTCGTAGAGCGCCACCTCGCCGTCGCGCTGGGGGCGAGGGCCGACCAGGCTCATCGACCCGAGGAGGACGTTGAACAGCTGAGGGAACTCGTCCAATGAATGCTTGCGCAGCACATGTCCTATCGACGTCACACGAGGGTCGTCCTTCACCTTGAAGAGTGGCGTGTCGCTCGAGCCCTGGGCAGCCAGGAGGGAAGCAAGTTCGGCATCGGCATCGACACGCATGGACCGGAACTTCAGCATGTCGAAGTGCTCTCCGTTCAGCCCGACCCGTTCCTGCCGGTAGAAGACGGGCCCCCGGCTCGTCAGCTTCACGACCAAAGCGAGCACGACCAGAACCGGAGACAGCACGATGACCAACGCCCCAGATCCCAGGATGTCGAATGCGCGCTTCGTGAAGAGCTTGCTGCCGGCGTAGCGAGGGGTCTCGACGTGGATGAGGGGAAGCCCGGCGACAGGTCGTGTGTGGATGCGGGGTCCTCCGACGTCGGTGAGGCTAGGAGCGACGATCAAGTGACGCTGACCGGCCTCGAGCCCCCAGCTGAGGGTCTTGATCTCCTGAGGGCCCAGTTGTTCAGATCCCGTGATGACGACGGTGTCCGCCGCGGCGGAGTCGAGAGATGACAGCGCGTCGGACACATCCCCGAGGATGGGGATCGACGTCCCGGGCAGCATGGTTCCGACGGCACCCGACGTGACACACGCACCGACGACGAAGTAGCCCTCTTCGGGATGACGCGCGAGTTCGCGAGCGATGTGGAGGGCGGTCGTCGGCGAGCCCACCAGGACCACCCGCGCGGAATACGCGCCGCTCTGCCTCTTCAACGACAACCACTGGCGCCACATCCACCGCGAGAGCATCAACACGACGATGCCGAGGGGAAGAGCGATCAGGATGTAGCCCCGCGCGATGTCGATCTTCAACAGGTACGACACCACGGCGACCAGCCCGAAGAGTCGGGCCGTACTGTCGGCGATGGCTCGGTACTCTGCGGTCCCGCCCCCGAGAACCCGGTAATCCCGGGTGTCGAACAGCCTCAACATGACCATCCAGGCCACGATGAGGGCGATCGAGAAGCCGTAGTAGCTGAACCGCAACTCGTTGAGCCTGCCGGAGAACGCGACATTGTTCGCATCGAGTCCGAAGTAGGCGATCTGGACTCCGAAGACGACCCAGACGAGGACGAGCAGATCGGTGATGGCGAGCCGACGCGCGTACACACGGCTCCAGTCGAACGGCACGACCGCAGCCGAGGGCTCGCGTGTGGTCACCACGTCACACCGCCATCCGTCGAGACCCACGACCGGTCGGCCGACGAGAGCCAGATGACGTCTCCCACCCGGGTGACCGCGATGGCGACGGTTCCGTCGGCGCCCGAGACGCAACCCACGCGAGTCGGCTCGACGCCCTCGGACAGGGGCGTGGCGACCGTGGCGACGGCGATGCCGTCGCAGCCCTCGGCGTCTCGCAAGGCGAGGAAGTATCCGGGGACCGCAGGGGTGGCGTCCATAACGCCGGCAACGATGAGCGGCGTCCACCCTGCCGATCCCGACGTCTCGAGGAGGCCGTCGCAGACGACCATCGTCGTGGTGTCTTGCACCAGGACACGCCTCGGTGCGTCGCAGGGAGCAGGTGAGACATCCGTCGCCGAGACGACGGTCGAGGTCGCCTGGTCGAGATACGAAACACCGATGGCGTCCGAGGGGTACTCCTTCCAGAATTCCCCTGCGGTGAACGTGGACCAGTACCCCAGGCCGCAGGTGTCACCGACACCCCCGTACACCGAGGTGCGCTCCGACCCCGCACTCAAGGCCACGACGGTCCTCAGGTCGAAGGGAATGGTCACCGCGTCCCAGGTAGCTCCGCCGTCGGTGGTCCGCTCGACACGCGCCGGGGTTCCCGCGCAGTCGCCGCTCGTCGCCCGCCAGGCTTCCGTCTCGCTGACGGCCGACAGGAACACCTGCGGGGTGCTGTCGCTCCCCGCAGCAGATGACGAGGCAGTCGGAGTGGGCGTCTCGGAGGGCGGCGGGGTAACGACGTCCTTGATTGGCTCCTGCGAGAAGGTCGGGATCGGTCCGGCCTCGGCCTGTGCCCGAGGTTGCGTCGACGAGACGGCTGCGACGATGAGCCCGACGTCGACGAGAACCAGCACACCGAGGAGGGCGAACCACCACACCCCGCGACCACCCCCCATGCTCTCCCCCGCCGACCTCATGCGGCCGGTCCTCCGCCGGCGTCCGAGAAGCGACGATCCGGTGCCCGGAGGGCCGCCACGATCGAGGTGACGGCGTCATCCACGTCCGAGGCCGCCCTCTCGTGGACGTCGACCGATCGACGATACGGGTCGACGACGTCCTCGGCGTCCGGGTCGGTCGCGGGAGGGATCATGCCGCGCTGTCCGGCGACCAGGCGGACCACCTCTGCGGTGTCCCCGGCCGCCTCGAGTTCGGCAAGGCCGAGTGAGTCGGCAAGTCGCGCGAACTGACGCAGCGTGAAGGTGCGCCGAGTCGCCCGGGGCGACAGACGTACGACGGCGGATCGGTGCTCGCGTGAGGCGGTGAGAACGAGATCGGCGCTCTCGGCCAGCTTCTCGGTCAGGTAGGTGGCTTCGTGCCCGTCCGGCACGCCGCCGTGACGTCGCGACTGCTCGGCCGCGAGGTCGTCCATCGGAGCCCCGTCCTGCGCCATCGTTCCCGCGCTCGTCACGACGAACGGCGTGGCCGCACCCAGGAGCCGAGCGGAAAGGAGCTGCTCGGCCAAGGGCGATCGGCAGATGTTGCCCGTGCAGACGACGAGGATCGTGAACGGACGGGCCGAGGTCACTTCGCGGCCTTGCGAGCGGCGCTGCCGACGCGGATGCGTTCCTTCTTCTCCGCTTTCGTGTCGCCATCGTCGTCGATGCCGTAGCCGTACGCTCCCCCGTAACGCCCGTAGCCGTAAGCGTCGGGGCCCTTGGTCGGCATCATCGTCATGACGAAGCCCGCGATGGGAGCGCCGACGCTCTCGAGGGCGCTGACCGCGCCGGCGAGCTGGTTCTTGTGCGTCTTGCCGGCGGACACGACGACGATCGCACCGCTCGCGCTCTTCGAGAGGATGGCAGCGTCCGTCACCGGCAACAAGGGCGGCGCGTCGAAGAGTACGTAGTCGAAACGCATCTCGAGTTCGCGGATCAAGTCGGACATGGCACGGGAGCCGAGCAGTTCGCTCGGGTTCGGCGGGATCTGCCCGGCCGGGAGCACGTGCAGCTGGCCGCGACCCCACGGCTGGGCGACGTCCGACAGCTCGGCGCGACCGATCAGGAGGTCGGTGAGACCGGCCGCATCGTCCAAACCCATGTACTGGCCGAGCTTCGGACGACGCAGGTCGGCGTCGATGACGATCACCTTGGCCCCGGCACTGTCGAGGGCGATGGCCAGGTTGGCCACCGTGGTGCTCTTGCCCTCACTCTGCACCGATGACGTCATGACGAACGTGCGGGCGCGACCCCCGAGGTCGAGGAACTGCAGGTTGGTCCGCAGCGTGCGGAACGATTCGGCACGCGGGCTGCGAGGGTCGGCCTGCACGATGAGCGGACGAGATTGCGCCTTCGGGTCGAACGCGATGCCGCCGACGACAGGCGCCGAGCTGATGCGCTCCACGTCGGCCTCGTTGCGGACGCGGTTGTCGAGAACGTGACGGAGGACGGCGATGCCGATGCCGATCCCGAGTCCGACGAGGAATCCGAGAGCGATGTTGAGCGGCACGTTCGGGCTCACGGGCGACACGGGCACCTGGGCCTCTTGCACACGGGTCAGCTTGACCTGGGACCCACCGCTGTCACCGGTCGACTCGATCTGCTCGACGGCGTTCGTCAGACTTTGCGACGTCGCGTTGGCGATGTCGGCAGCCCTGACCGGGTCGTCCGAGACGGCGTCGATCTGGATCAAGGTCGTGTCGAGCGGCGCACTGGCGGTGATGCTCTCGGCCAGCTCCTCGGCCGTGATGTTGAGACCGAGACTCGAGATGACAGGCAGCAGCACGATCGGCGTCGTGACGAGGCTCGCGTAGGTCTTCACACGCTGCTGGGTGAAGGTGTTCCCCTGGGCCAGGTCGGCGACGCTCCCGCTGGTCTGCGTCGAGACGAAGACCTGCGCCGAGGCGCTGTAGTCCGGGGTCTTGACGAGCGAGTAGGCGGCAGCCGCCCCCACGCCGACCAACACCATGACGACGATGAAGGCCCACCCCTTGCGGAGGACGGTGATGTAGTCGCGAAGCTCCACGGCTGGGTTCCCCTTGCTCGATGTTGCACCCGCCCTGATCCGGGGTACATCTCGGCAATGTTCCCACATGAGCAGGCCTCGTAGGTCCAATGACGCGAGCTAGCGCCAGCCCCTCCGCTGCGGCGCGACGAAGAGTCCCCGGACGATCGCCGAGCGGCCGTAGGCGAACGCCAGCAGGGTGCACACCGCCGTACTCGCCACGAGGTTCACTCCTGACACGGCCAGCGTAGGAAGCGCGAGCAGGTGCGCCGCGATCTCGGACGAGACGATCGCGACGGGCCAGTGCACGAGGTAGAAGACGATCGAATGTCGTCCGACGAAGGCGATGCCACCCGTCACTCGGCTCGAGGGAGCGCGCCGCGCGATACCCGCAGCTCCCACGATGCCCAGGAGAGACAAGGGAAAGAGCCAGAAGCGGAAGGAATCCATGAGACCGGTGACGACGAGCCCCATGGAGACCGCGAGGGTCGTCAAGAGCAGGAACCACGCCCGACCGCGGACCGTCGGCAGGGCGAGTCGGGGGCCGGCTCGACCGCTGACAGCGACACCGACGAGGAAGAACGCGAGCAACTGCCAGAAGTGCTGCCATTCGAAGGCGAGCGGCAGGAGTGACAGGCCGACCGCGACGGCGATCACGGGAACGCTCGGCAACGACCTGAAGAGATATGCCAGGACGAAATAGATCAAGAGGTACCCGAGGAACCAGAGGTGCTCGATGGGGTCGTAGAAGACACGCCCGACCCAGGCCGGGTCGAATCGAAGCCCCACCGTCAGAGAACCCACGAACAGGAAGACCAGCATGAACACCGACCAGACGAGGTACGGGTAGCCGATCCTTCGCAGCTTGCCGACGAGATACGGCCGGGCTCCCTTCTCGAGGGAACGGGGCACGAACAGACCCGAGAGCAGCATCATCGTCGGCATCCGCAGGGGCTCGAACGTCCCTGTCACCACATCGAGGACGGACGATCTCACACCGGTGTCGTTCGCGGCGAAGATGTACGAGTGGAAGACCATCACCAGGAGGATCGAGCAGCCACGCAACAGATCGATCCAGACGGCTCGGCCTGCACCCGCCATCGATCCGGCGCCCTCCCGGGGCCGCGTTCCGGCACTGTCCAGCACTCGACCTCCTCGTCGTAGGTCGATCCTGGCACCTCGGACGAGCCACGGCGGACGTTTCGATCCTCGGGGCGGTGTCGACTCCGCCTGGACGACATGTTGCTCCGCCTCCCGGCGTTTCTCGTGCCCTAGTTTTGGGGGCATGGCGGCCCCCCACATCGACAGCCGAGACGTTCGAACCCGATCCGCGCGCTGGGACCTCGCCTACGCGGCGCTCGCGCTGGGGGCCGTCGTGGTGGGTGCCCGCATCGTCGGCGACCTCATCGCTCGGTCCCCCGGCATTTCCCCGGCGCTCGGCACCGCGGCGAGCTACGTCGTCGTGTGGGTGCCGCTGGTCATCGCCGTCGTCGTCGCCTGCACCGGGCTCGGCCGAGGCGGCGCGCGACGCACGCTCGGTCTCTCGTTCCGATGGACGGACCTCGTCTGGGGACTCGCCGCCGGCATGGGTGCCCGGGGGCTCGACGCCGGCCTCAACCTCGTGTCGACCGGCGACACGGGGCTGGCGCCTCAGCCCACCCTCGACGGCGGCCCCGACCTGGCGACGTCGGTCGTGCTGATCCTGGCCCCGGTGCTCGTCGCTCCCCTCGTCGAGGAGGTCTTCTTCCGCGGGCTGCTCCTGCGGTCACTGGACCGGGCGCTGACGGGTGACACGCGGCTCCTGCGGGTCCTTGCGACCACGAGCGCTGTCATCGTGTCGGCCGCGCTCTTCGCCGTGCTGCACGTCGCGGTCGGGCTGAACGTCGCGCCGACGACGGCCACGATCATCGTCGTCAGCACCTTCGTCTTCGGCCTGATCGTCGGCACCCTCGCGAGCGTGACCGGACGCCTCGGCGGCGCGATCGTCGCGCACGTCGTCTTCAACGGCGTCGCGGTCTGGGCGACCTGGCCGGCCTGACGCCGACCAGGTCGCATCGCCTCACCCGATCAGCTCGTTCGCCGTGCGCAGCACCCGCCCCGAGACGAGCTCCTGCCCCACGCCGACCGCGTCGGACGCCACCGTGAACACGGCCGTCTCGCCCGGCAACAGGGTCACGAGCATCTCGTCCACCGTCGCCGCGGGGTCGACCTTGTCGACGAGCAGCGCCAGGTCGCGCACGAGCGAACCCGCCGTCACCTCGACCCGGTAGCCCGCGCCCGCCGCCACGCCCACGCCCCCGGCAACGCCCGCCCCCGCGGCCAGCACCGTCACCGACGTCGTCAACGCCGCCGCGGCGAGCGCCGAGTCCCGCGGCTCGACCGGGAACCACAGCCCGCGCGCCACCCCGTCCACCGACGCGACGAGCAGCTCCGACTCGGGCGCCCCGAACTCCGCCACCGTCGAGGGCACCCGTACGGTCACCGTGTCGCGAGCCGCCACCGTGAGCGACACCTGCTCCGAGGCGAGGACGCGACCGTCGTACGCGACGCGCCGCAGCGTGAGCGGGCCGACCAGCGCCTCCTCCGTGTCGTTGACCACCACGGCCGCGAGGCCGCCGTCCCGCGGCTGGATCGTCACCAGCCGGTCGGCGAAGGCGTGCCGCATCGCGTAGAGCAGCGGTTTGCGCTGCCCGTCGCCGTCGACCGCGGCCCACGACGTCACCGGCCAGCAGTCGTTGATCTGCCACACCACGGCCCCCCTGCACCGCGGAGCGTGTGACCGGAAGTGCTCGAGCGCCACCTGCACCGCGTTCGCCTGGTTCAGCTGCATCGCCCAGTGCCACGCCTCGATCTCGTTCGGCAGCGGGTAGTGCGCCAGCAGCCCGTCGGTCAGCTTGTCGTTGCCCTGCATCGCCTTCTGGTGCACGATCATGCCGGGCGACTCGGGGGTGAGCGGCTCGTCGTGGATCGCCCGCGTCATCGCCGACCAGGTCGGGGGCCCCTGCCAGCCGAACTCGGCCACGAAGCGCGGCACCACGTCACGGTAGGTGGGGTAGTCCTTGCGGTTCCACTGCTCCCACAGGTGCACCGACCCGTGGTCGGGGTCGCTCTGCGCCACGTCCAGGCTGCCCGACCAAGGGCTGCCCGCCGCGTACGGACGCCCCGGGTCGAGCTCGCCCACCAACGCCGGCAGCAGGTCGAGGTAGTAGCCCAGCCCCCAGGTCGCCCCGTCGAGCCGACGCTCCCAACCCCACTCGTCGTGACCCCAGATGTTCTCGTTGTTGCCCGTCCAGAGCACCAGGCTCGGGTGGGTCATGAGCCGCGTCACGTTGTCGCGCACCTCGGCCTCGACCTCGCCGCGCAGCGGGTCCTCTTCCGCGTAGGCCGCACAGGCGAACAGGAAGTCCTGCCAGGTGAGCATGCCCCGCTCGTCGCACAACTCGTAGAAGTCGTCGGACTCGAAGATGCCGCCACCCCACACCCGCAGCAGGTTCACGTTGCCGAACTCGGCCTGCTCGATGCGCTCCCGGTAGCGGTCACGCCCGATGCGGTGCGGGAGCGCGTCGTCGGGGATCCAGTTCGCCCCCTTGATCCACAGCGGCTCGCCGTTCACCACGACCGTGAAGCTCGTGCCGATCTCGTCGGGGTCGACCTGCACCTCGACGGTCCGGAACCCGATCCGCGACGACCACTCGTCGAGCACGTCGTCCGCCGAGCCCTCGCCGGCCGGCGCTTCGGCGCCCGGCGCGTCGACACCCGAGGAGGCGCGGGTCGCGTCGACCCCGTCGCCGTCACCCCCCGAGGAGGCGCGGCTGGCGTCCCCGCCCGCTCCCCCGGTCACCGAGACCCTCACGTCGGAGAGCGGCTGCCCGCCGTGACCGCGCGGCCACCAGAGCTCGGGGTCGTCGACGACCACCTGCACGACGGTGGAGTCCGCGCCCGGCTCGACCCGCGCCTCCTGCGTGACGTCGCCGACGGTCGCCCGGACCGTCACCGGCCCGGCCGCCGCCCCGGCGCGCTCGAGGTCGACGTGCACGTCGACGACGCCCCGCGCCCCGTCGACCGTGACGACCGGTCGCACCGCCGCCAGCCGGACCGACGACCACGACTCGAGCGTCACGGGCTTCCAGATGCCCGAGGTCGCCGTGTCGAGACCCCAGTCCCAGCCGAAGCTGCACGCCATCTTGCGGATCGCGTTGTAGGGGTGGTGGTTCACGTGCGGTCGGTAGCCGAGCGCCAGGCTCTGCGCATCGGCGTAGGCCACCGGCGAGCCGAACCGCACCTCGAGGTCGTTCGACCCCTCGCGCAGCCGGTCGTCGACCGCGATGCGGTAGGTGCGGTGCTGGTTGCGCGTCTCGGCCACCACCTCGCCGTTGAGCAGCACGGTGGCCACCGTGTCGAGGCCCGCGAACACCAGCTCGTGGCGGTCGTGCCCGTCGGGCTGCCAGTCGAAGGACGACGTGTACGACCAGTCGGCCTGCCCGATCCAGGTGAGCAGGTGCTCGTTCGCGTCGAGGTACGGGTCGACGATCAGGCCGACCGCCAGCAGGTCGGTGTGCACCGTGCCCGGGACGGTGGCGGGCACGTCGACGGCCGCGATCTCGGGAGGCACGGGGCCGGCGGTGCTGCGCAGGCTCCAGCCGGTGTGCAGGGTGCGGGCGGTGCGCTGCGTCGCGCGGGTCGTGACGACGGTGGCCGTGGTGGTGGTCTCGGTGGTGCTCATGTCGCTCCCAGCGATCGAGGGTGTGGCGTGGAGTCGGGCCCGCCCCACCATGAACCCGGTTTCGAACGAAACACCCGAAAGCAACGGGGTGCAGGGTTCGAAACCGGGTTCATGGCCGGGTGGGTGTGAGGTGTGCAGGTGCGGGCTGTTCAGGTGCAGGAGGTGCGGTGCGGTCCGCGTACAGGAGGCGGACGGCAGGAGGCGCGGTGCCGGTCAGGCGCGGGCGGCGCGCCGCTCGGCGATGCGCTTCTCGGGGTCGGGGGCGGCCTCGGCGAGCTGCTGCGTGTACGGGTGCTGCGGGTTCAGGATGACGTCGTCCGGGGTCCCCCGCTCGACCACCTGCCCCTTGTACATCACGAGGATCTCGTCCGAGAAGTGGCGGGCCGTCGCCAGGTCGTGCGTGATGTAGAGCACGCCCAGGTCTTCTTGTCGCTGCAGTTCGGCCAGCAGGTTGAGCACCCCGAGCCGGATCGACACGTCGAGCATCGACACGGGCTCGTCCGCGATCAGGATGCGCGGCTCGGGCGCCAGCGCCCTGGCGATCGCCACGCGCTGCCGCTGCCCGCCCGACAGCTCGTGGGGTCGACGCGCGGCGACGTCGGCGGCCGGGCCGAGCTGCACCCGCCCGAGCAGCTCGCGCACCTTCTCGTCGACCGTCGACCGCGTCGCCTTGCCGTGCAGCAACAGCGGCCGCGCCAGGTGGTGCCCGATCGAGTGGAACGGGTTGAGCGACGCGAACGGGTCCTGGAACACCATCTGCACGTCGCTGCGGTAGCGCCGCAGGGCCTCGCCGTGCCGGGGCGCGACGGCGCCGTCGAGCACGATCGACCCGCTCGTCGGCCGCTCGAGCTGCAGCAGCATCTTGGCGATCGTCGACTTGCCGCTGCCGCTCTCCCCGACCAGGGCGACCGTCTTGCCGGCCTCGAGCGTGAAGCTGACGTCGTCCACCGCGCGGAGGCGACCCTTCTCACCCCGTCCCCCGCGCACCCGGTAGTCCTTGACGACGTTGCGGAACTCGAGCGTGCTCACGCCGCGCCTCCTGTGCTCGTGGCGACGGACGTCGCCTGCTCGTGCCCCGAGGAGGCGCGGGTCGCGTCGCCCCCGGCCGTCTCGTCGACCCCGCTGCGGATGAACGCCCCGCGGTCGCCGGTCAGGCTCGGGAACGACCCGAGCAGCTTCTTCGTGTACTCGTGCTGCGGGTTCGTGTAGAGCTCGGTGGACTCGCCGATCTCGACGATCTCGCCCGCGCGCATCACGGCGATGCGGTCGCTGATCTCGAGCAGCAGCGGCAGGTCGTGCGTGATGAAGATCACCGCGAAGCCGAGCTCGTCGCGCAACCGTTTGATCTCGCGCAGGATCTCGCGCTGCACCACGACGTCGAGGGCGGTCGTCGGCTCGTCCATGATCATCATCTGCGGGCCGAGGGCGAGCGCCATCGCGATCATCACGCGCTGGCGCATGCCACCCGACAGCTCGTGCGGGTACGACTTGAGCCGGCTGCGGTCGACCCCGACGGTCTCGAGCAGCTTGCCCGCCCGCTCGACGCGGTCGGCCTTCTTCCAGTACGGCCGGTGCGTCCTGAAGACGTCCTCGAGCTGTGCCTGGATCGTCGTGACCGGGTTGAGGGCGTTCATCGCCCCTTGGAACACCATCGACAGCTTGTCCCAGCGGAACGCCCGCAGGGCCTTGTCGTCGAGCTCGGGCAGCAGGATGTCGGCCCCCTCGGAGTCGTGGAAGACCACCCGCCCGCCGGTGATGACGGCCGGCGACTTGAGCAGCCGGTTGATGCCGTAGGCGAGGGTCGTCTTGCCGCAGCCCGACTCCCCCGCCAGCCCGAGGATCTCGCCCCGGGCCAGCTCGAAGCTGACGTTCTTGACGGCGTGGACGGGGTGCTCGACGGCGTAGTCGACGCTGAAGTCCTCGACGGTCAGGACGGTGCTCATGCGGTGGCCCCCTCGGTGGTGCCGGCGGCAGCCTCGGCCCGCGCCAGTCGCTTGCGGTCGGCCCGGCTGACGCCGGCCCGGGTCTGGTCGCGCAGCTTCGGGTTGATGATCTCGTCGATGGCGAAGTTCATCAGCGACAGCGCGCAGCCGAGGAGGGCGATCATCAGCCCCGGCGGCACGAACCACCACCAGGCGCCGAGTCGCAGCGCGAGGCCGTTCTGGGCGAAGTACAGCATCGAGCCCCAGGTGAACTGTCCCGAGACGCCGAGCCCCAGGAACGACAGGCCCGCCTCGGCGAGGATCGCGAAGATCACCGCGAACAAGAACTGGCTCGCCAGCACCGGCAGCACGTTGGGCAGGATCTCGACGGCGACGATGCGCCAGGTCTTCTCGCCCGACACCCGCGACGCCGCGACGTAGTCCCGCGACCGCAGGCTCAGCGTGATGGCGCGCAGCACGCGGGCGCTGGCCGCCCAGCTCGTGATGACGATCACGAAGGCGATCACGACGAGGCCCTTCTGCGGCACGTAGCTCGACACGATGATCGCGAGCGGCAGGCCGGGGATGACCAGCACGACGTTCGAGAACAACGAGAACGCCTCGTCGACGAACCCGCCGACGTAGGTGCCGATGACGCCGAAGACGATGGCGAGCGCCATCGCGACGACGCCGACCAGCACCCCGATCAGCAGCGAGCCGCGAGTGGCGTAGGCGAGCTGGGCGAAGACGTCCTGCCCCGTCTGCGTGGTGCCGAGCAGGTGGTCACCGCTCGGGGCGCTCAGGCCGACGTCGCTGATGGCCTGCGGGTTCTGGACGACGAACGGGAAGACCAGGCCGAACAGGGCGATGGCGGCGATCATGCCGGCCCCCACCCAGAGCTTGGGCGTCACGTGCGGGAAGACCCGCGTGAGGCCCTTCCGGCCGGCGCCCGCGCCGCTGTCACCGGTGGGCGAGTTCGGGTCGGCGAGCTGGCCGAGGTCGATCGTGGACATGCTCGTCGTCCTAACGCTTGGCGCGCGTGCGCGGGTCGATGAAGCCGTACATCAGGTCGACGATGAAGTTCGTCCCCAGCACGGCGAGGGTGATGACCAGGAAGATGCCCTGCATCAGCGCGTAGTCGTTGTTCTGCGTCGCCGTGAAGAGCGCGTTGCCGATGCCCGGGTACGAGAACACCTGCTCGGTCACGATCGAGCCCGACACGACGAACCCGAGCGAGATCGCGAAGCCCGCGAACTGCGGCAGCACGGCGTTGCGGGCCGCGTACGACTGCCGGATGCGCATCGGCGACAGGCCCTTGGCCTCGGCGGTGACGATGTAGTCCTCACTGAGGGTCGACACCATCATGTTGCGCATGCCGAGCAGCCAGCCGCCGACCGACGAGATGATGATCGTCAGCGCCGGCAGCGTGCCGTAGAGGACCGCGCTCTGGACGAACGTCCAGTTGAGCCCCGGCGTCGCCTCGTAGACGTTGTAACCGCCCGACAGCGGGAACACCCGCAGGACGCTGCCGAACACGTACAACAGGATGAGCGCGAGCCAGAAGTACGGCACCGCCTGGAACATCGTCGTCACGGGGATGAAGTTGTCGAGCACCGAGCCGCGCTTCCACCCGGCGAGGGTGCCGAGGCCCACCCCGAAGACGAACGACAAGATCGTCGCGATGCCGATCAGGGCGATCGTCCACGGGATGGCCTGGCCGATGATGGTCGACACCCCGGCCGGGAAGTACGACACCGAGATGCCGAGGTCCCCCCGGGCCAGGTTGCCGAGGTACTGCACGTACTGCGAGAACAGCGGTTCGTCCGAGTCGGAACCGAGAAGGAGGCGCAGGCTGGTCACGGTCGCCTCGCTGACCGGTCCCTTCTGCTGCATCTTGGCCAGCAGGATGTCCACCGGGTCACCGGGCAGCAACCGCGGGATGAAGAAGTTCAGCGTCAGCGCCGCGAACAACGCGACCGCGTAGAAGCCGACCTTCTGGGCGACGTACCTCACCCGCGCCTCCTGACCTTCTCGGTTCCGACCACGATCACTTGAGCTTCAGGTTCAGGACGGTCTGGGCGTTGTCCCAGGTCTTCCACGTCGCCGGGAAGTTCTCGGTGTCGTCGTCGCCCGTGGGCCAGCCGGTCACCTTCGCGCTGTTGAACTCGGTCAGCGTCGACTGCAGCAGCACGGGGATGTAGGGCATGTCCTTCACGATCTCCTTCTGGATCGTGAAGTACTGCTCGGTCTTCGCCGCGACGTCGTCCGTCTGCTCGGCCGCGACGATCGCGGCGTCGACGGTCGGGTTCGAGTAGCGGGCGAAGTTGTTGATCGCCTGCTCGCCCACCGGCGAGGTCGTCGTCGAGTCGAAGTTGCCGTTGTAAAGGTAGTACGGGTCGGTCGAGGGGCCCTGGCCGAGCGAGTCCATCGTCAGCTGGAACTGCCCGTTGTTGCGGGCGGCGACCCACTCGTTGTACGACTTGGCGCTCTGCGTGATCTCGATGCCGACCGCGCGCAGCTGCTCGGCCATGGCGTCGATCGCCGCGATGTAGTCCGAGTAGCCCGTGACGACCTGGATCTCGAGCTGCAGCTTCTGGCCGTCCTTGGCGTAGATGCCGTCCGAGCCCTTCGCGTAGCCGGCGGACTGCAACAGCGCGTCGGCGCCCTCGGTGTCGGCCGTCATCGGCGTCTCCTTCTCGACGTCGGGGCTGATGTAGTCGTCGTCACGACCGAGGGTCATGAAGGTCGGCGAGATCTGCTTGTTCGTGCCCGAGAAGGCCAGGTCGTTCAGCTGGTCGCGGTTCATCGCCTTGTAGATCGCCTGGCGCACGGCCGGGTCGGTCTGCGGGCCGGTGCAGCCGAGGTCGGCGTTCGAGCAGGTCATCAACGTGATCTGCTGCAGCGGGGTGGCGACGTAGCTGACGTCGGGGTTGCTGCCGAGCACCTTGTCGGCCTCGGGGATGAAGATGCTCGACCAGTCGAGGTCGCCGCCGACGATCGCGTCGGTGGCCGACGTGTTGTTCGCCAGGGCGATGTAGCGGATGCTCTTGACCTCGGGCTTGCCCGACTGCCAGTAGTTCGGGTTCGCCTTATAGACGTAGCTCTGCGGGGTGAAGGTGTCGAGCATGTACGGGCCGGTGCCGATCGGCTTCTCGACCGGGTCGGTGGCGATGTCGGACAGCTTCGAGAAGACGTGCTCGGGCACGATCGCGGCCTGGCCGAGGATGTCGGGGCCCTTGACGAACGAGGTGTCGTCGAACGTGAAGACCACCGTGTCGTCGTCCGTGGCCTCGACGGTGCCCTCGAAGCCGACGCGGTTCAGCTCGGGCTTGTCGAGCATCGTCTGGAACGTGTACGCGACGTCGTCGGCCGTGAAGTCCTCGCCGTCGCTCCACTGCACGCCGGTGCGCAGGTCGACCGTCAGCTCGGTGCCGTCGTCGTTCCACTCGTAGTCCTCACCCAGCATCGGCTTGGGGTCGGCGCCCGTGAGGACGTTGTAGTAGAAGAGCTGCTCGTAGAGCAGGCCCTGCGAGGTGCTGTCGGCCGTGGCCGAGAACGGGTTGAAGTTGGCGGTGAGGTCGCCCGCGGGGCCCGTGTTGGCGGTGATCCCGCCTTCGTCGCCTCCGCTCGAGGCGGTGCAGCCGGTGAGCGCCAGGCCCGCGGCGGTCGCGAGTGCGATCGCACCGAATCCGACCCGTCGGCGGTTGGTCATGGAGAGAGGCATCGTCGACCCTTCGTCTGGCCAGGCGCCGTCGCCTGGTCCCGGGGTCTTTCTTAGACGACTTACGTAAGCGAGTCAAGAAAGTCGTGAGCCCGTGTCGGGATCGTGACCTGCTCCTCCTGCCGCACCGCGCCGCGGGGTCAGCGCGAGATGGCGCGTTGCACGACGAGGGCGGCCGCGCCGATCGCGGCCGCGTCGCGCGGGTCGGTCGAGACCTCGACCCGTGTCGTGTGGACGCCCCGCGAGAACGCCGTGCGGGCCAGGGCTTCGACGGCCGCGCGGGCGTAGATCGAGCCGGCGACCGCGACCCCGGGGCCGCTCAGGACGACGCGGTCGAGGTCGAGCAGGTTGGCGAGGGTGACGACGCCCGCGGCGAGTTGCCCGGCCGCCCGGGTGACCAGGGCGTCGGCCGCGACGTGACCGGCGATCGCGGCCCGCGCGAGCAGGTCGAAGTCCCGCGCGACCCCGCCCGGAGCCCAGGTCAGGCCGAGGTCGTCGAACGCGGCGGCGTCGCGGTGCGCCCGAGCCACGACGGCCCCCGGCGAGGCGGCGAGCTCGAGGCAGCCGCGGTTGCCGCAGTAGCAGGGCTCACCGTCGAGGTCGATCGAGACGTGGCCGAGCTCGCCGGCGCCCGAACTCGCGCCGCGGTGCAGCGCCCCGTCGAGCACGATGCCCGATCCGACCCCCGTGCCGAGGTACACGCAGGCGAACGTCTCGGAGCGCGGCACCTGGCGACTCCAGAACTCGCCGAGCGCCGCGGCCGCCGCGTCGTTGTCGACGATGACGGGCAGGCCGAGGCGCAGGGCCAGCGCGGCGTGCAGCCCGGCGTGGAGAGCGCTCTCGGTGGAGCGCGGGCCCGTGCGGACACCGTGCGCGAGGGTCGCCCGCGGGCCGACGACGGCCAGGCCGGCCACCGCCCCGCTCGCGAGTCCGAGGCTGCCGACGACGTCGTGGAAGCCGTCCACGACGCGGACAGCGGCGGCCGTGACGTCGTCAGACGCGGCCGGTCCGGCGTCGACCTGCAGGCGGCCGACGACTCCCCCGCGCATGTCGGTGACGACGTAGGTGAGCGAGTCCGCGCCGATCTGCACGCCCATGCCGTAGACAGCCCGCGGGTTGATCTCGACCATGGTGCGGGGCTTGCCGCCCGTCGACGCCGCCCGACCGGTCTCGCGGACGAGGCCCTCGTCGAGCAGCCGCCGGACGATCGTCGAGATCGACGCCTGCGTCAACCCGCTGGCCTGCGCGAGCTCGACCCGGCTGATCGGACCCGACGACCGCACGAGGTCGACGACGAGTTCGCGGCTCGTCTGCGGTGCGGGCTGCGCCGGGGACTGCGTCGTGGGCCGCGGGTACGAGGCGGGCCGAGGCGCGGTCGGATCGGGGTCGCGGGTCACCACGGGCGTCGCTCCGACCTGTCGGGGGCTGTAGGTTCGGGCGCATGACCGACTCGATCGTCGACACCCGGGTGGCCCCTGCCGGGCCGGGCGACCGCCGTCGCGTCGGTCTCGCCCTCGTCCGCCCCGGCGAGATCTTGGGGGCGGAGCCGTTCTACCACGAACTCATCGCCGGCATCGAACGCGTGCTGCGTCCCCGGGGCCACACCCTGTTGCTGCAGGCCCTCGCCGATCGCGACGCCGAACTGGCGGCCTACCGGCGGTGGGCGACCTCGGGCGACTTCGGCGCGGTGGTGCTGGTCGACCTCACCGACGACGACCCCCGCCCCGCCCTGCTGCGCGAGCTCGGCCTGCCCGCGGTCGTGCTCGGCGACCCCGCGCTCTCGGGCGACCTGCCCGCCGTCTGGACCGGCGACGGCGTCGCCATGCGCGACACGGTGGCCGCGCTCGTCGCGGACGGGCACCGTCGGCTGGCGCACGTGTCGGGCCCGGCGGCGCTGCTGCACACGCAGGTGAGGCAGGAGGCGCTGGTCGCCGCGAGTCGCGCCTCCTCGTCCGTCGTCCGGACGATCGAGGGCGACTACTCGTGGGACGCCGGCGCGGCCGCCCTCTCGCGTCTGCTCTCGGAGCCGATGCCGCCGACGGCCGTCGTCTTCGACAACGACCAGATGGCGCTCGGCGGCCTCGCCGCGGCACAGCGCCTCGGGGTCGAGGTGCCGACCCGGCTGACGCTCGTCGCCTGGGACGACTCGTCGCAGTGCCAGTTGTCGACACCGTCGCTGTCGGCGGTCAGCCACGACGTGCAGCGCATCGGCGAGGTGGCGGCGGGCATGCTGCTCGCCGTGCTGGCGGGCGAGGGCGTGGCGTCGGTCGAGGCGCCGCCCGCGTCACTCGTGCGGCGGGGGTCGTCGGGCCCGGCGCCGGCATGATCACCCCCCGAACAGGTCGATAGCAGATTCTGGGCTGAATGGCCCCCGCGCAGGGGTGATGCGTGGGTGTCTTTGAAATCACCCGGCGCTTTCTGGACCGAACAGTGTGGTTCTCTCAGGTTGAAGATAGCTTGAGGGGGTGCTGCCCTCCGGGCCGGCACTGCGTGTCTCACCCGGCGCTGGGCCGTGGCGGACAAGCGATGACGCTTGCACCACCGATCAAGAAAGCACTCACCACGTGATCACCAAGTTCTCTTGGCGCCGTGCGGTGGCCGTTCCGGCCGTCCTCACGCTCGCCCTCGGAGGGGCCCTCCTCTCCGTCACCGCGGCACAGGCCGCCCCCGCCTCGCTGGTCATCTCGACCCCGGAAGCCGGCGCCACCACGGCGTCGCGGACCGTCGTCGTGTCCGGCACCGTCGCGGCCGGAGCCACCGTCGACGTCTACAAGGGCACCGACGACTCGGGCACCCGCGCGGACCGCATCAACACGGGGAACTCGACGACCTGGTCGACGACGCTCACGTACGCCGACACCGACGCCGTCAACCAGAGCGTCTACGTCACCGGCCTCTACGGCGGCAGCGGCTTCAGCGACCCGCAGGCTCGCGCCTTCGTCCTGCCCGCCGTCACCCCGGCCGAGACTTTCTCGGTCACGACCCCCGAGGTCGCTCAGCAGCTTGCCTCGCGCACCGTCACCTTCTCGGGCACCGGCATCTCGGGCTCGACCGTCAACGTGCTCGGCACGGACGGCAACCGCCTCCCCGGTACCGGCGCCGTCGTCGTCGTCGCCGGCCAGTGGTCGCTCGTCTACACCTACCCCGAGACCGTCGACCGCAACCAGAGCGTGCGCGTGACCCAGGTCACCGGCGGCGCCGGCACGGGTGACACCCCCGTCGCCTTCGTCCTGCCGCAGGGCCAGACGCTCGACGTCGTCACGCCCGCCGAGGGCACGACCACCGCCACGCGCACCGTCACCTTCTCGGGTACCGGCACCTCCGGCTCGACCGTCAACGTCCTCGACACCGACGGCAACCGCCTCCCCGGTACCGGCGCCGTCGCCGTCGTCGACGGCCAGTGGTCGCTCGACTACACCTACCCGGACGACGCCACGGTGGCGCAGACCGTCAACGTGACCCAGGTCACGGGCGGCGCCGGCTCGGGTGACGTCACCCGCTCGTTCAGCCTGCCCGCCGTGGTCGTTCCCCCGACCGCCGTCGTCCTCGACGCCCCGGTCATCACCTCGCCCACCCAGGGTCAGGTCGTCGTCGGTGACCAGGTCACCTTCGAGGGCACCGGCACCCCCGGCTCGAACATCCTGCTCGCCGTCGTCCCGACGGACCAGCTGGACGAGCTCGAGGCCGCCGAGAACGGACGCGCCGCCGCCGCTGCGGTCCCCGCCGACCCCGCCGACCCGATCGTCGTCGACGCCGCCGGCAACTGGACCGTCACCCTCGCCCTGACGCCGAACGACTACACGGCTGCCGCCGTGTCGTTCCTCCTCGACGCCGACGGCCTGCCGGTGCTCGACGCCGCCGGTCAGCCGATCGTCTCGGACCCCTCGGCCGACGTGGCTTTCAGCCTCATCGCCGCGGTCGTCCCGGCCGGCACTCCCGCCACCCCGATCGCCACCCCCACGGGCCTGGCCTTCACCGGTAGCGAAGGCACCGAGGCCGCCATCGGCATCGGCGCCGCCGTCCTGCTGCTGGGCTCGACGCTGATGGTCCTCGCTCGCCGTCGCGCGAAGCTCGCGACCAGCGACGTGGCCGGCGAGTAACACCCGCACCACGACGACGCCCCCCGTCGCTGCCTCGGCAGCGGCGGGGGCCGTTCCGCGTCCGGCGGCGGCCACCCGACGTGGCCGAAGGGGTGTCGCACCGCCGAATGACCATCGCACCGTCGAAATGGGCGGCGCGATGCTCATCCGGCGGTGCGACACGGCGCGGAACGTGAGGCCGCGGACGCAGGAACGCCCCCACCTGATCTGGTGGGGGCGTTCGTGTTCGAGAGGGTGTGACGACGACCGATGGTGGAGATGGGGGGAATTGAACCCCCGTCCATCGCTGAGATTGCACGCATTCTACGGGCGTAGCCAGATGAGGCGTTCTGCTCGGCTCCGACCTTTGTTACTGGCTTTTAGGTCGACGAGCCCAGCCCGAGTGCAAGTCCCGTGTGACCCCCAGGCGTAGTCACACAGCAAGCCATCTAAATGACGTCAGGATCTGGTTAGAAGGCGGTCACCAGACTGACGGACTCCATGTGGCTCTACTGCTTACGCAGCGAGAGCGAAGTCAGTGCGCTTGTTATTGGCACTTATTGTTTTCCAGAGATCGTTTACGAGATAACCCTGGATCCTCGGCCCGCTTCTCGTTCGCACACAGGCGATGTCGAAACCGATCATCCCCATGAGGGGGCCGTCGTCACACGCTCTTGAATTACCAACGCACGTTTCCGTGCGGCCCATCAGTCTACGTCGTCGGACGCCTTCGCGCCACCGGTCACGCCCGGTCGGTCATTCCCCCAGGTGCTTGCGCGCCGACATCGCCGACTGGGCCTCGCGGGTCGCCGTGCGCTCGCGCAGGGTCTGGCGCTTGTCGTACTCGCGCTTGCCCTTGGCGAGGGCGATCTCGACCTTGGCCCGGCCGTCGCTGAAGTAGATCTTGAGCGGCACGACCGTGAAGCCGCCCTCTTTGGTCTTCTGCCCGATCTTGTCGATCTCGTGACGGTGCAGCAGCAGCTTGCGCTTGCGTCGGGGCGCGTGGTTGTTCCAGGTGCCCTCGGTGTACTCGGGGATGTGCACCGCGTCGAGCCACGCCTCGCCGGCGTCGACGAAGGCGTACCCGTCGACCAGTGACGCACGACCCTGTCGCAACGACTTGACCTCGGTGCCGCTCAACACGATGCCCGCCTCGTAGGTGGTGTCGATCGTGTAGTCGTGGCGCGCGCGGCGGTTCGTGGCCACGACCTTCTCACCGCGTTCTTTCGCCACGCTGGCCTCCTGGTCGTTCGGGTGGGGGTGCTGCCGACAGGCAGCCGTTCAGTATACAGCCGAAGAGGCGCGGTGCCCGTGTGACGGGCACCGCGCCTCCTTCACGTGGCCGGCTCCTAGACCTTGAGGTAGCGCCTGATGGCGACGTTCGCGCTGAGGGCCGCGAGCAGGATGCCGACGACGATGACGATCGGCACGACGAGGGCCGCGTCGCGCAGGCCGATGAACGGCGTGCCCTGGAAGGTCACCGCGAGGTAGCCCTTCACGAAGAAGTTCACGATCGCGATGATCGCCCCTCCCGCGAGCAACGATCCCACGAGGGCCGCGATCACCCCCTCGAGGATGAACGGCGTCTGGATGAACCGGTTGGACGCACCGACCAGGCGCATGATGCCGAGTTCTCGTCGCCGACTGAACGCGCTCAAGCGGATGGTCGTGGCGATCAGCAGCACGGCCGCGATGAGCATGAGCGAGGCGATGCCGATGGCCGTGTAGCTCGCGGCGTTCAACACCGCGAAGATCGGATCGAGGTACCCGCGCTGGTCGACCACGCTCTGGACGCCGGCCAGGCTCGACAGGCTCTCGGTGAGGACGTCGGACTGCGTCGGGTCCTTCAGGTTCACCCAGAAGGTCTCGTTGAGGTAGGCGGGCTGCACGAACTCGGTCGCCGGGCTGTCGGCGAACTGCTGCTTGAAGCGGTCGTAGGCCTGGGTCTGGTCCTCGAAGTAGAACTTGTCGACGTAGGGCGTCAGCACGTCGCTGTCGAGCTGGGCGCGGACGCCGTCGATCTGGTCCTTCGTCGCCATCGCGCCGGTGCAGTTGCCGGTCGTGTCGGTGTCGGTGCAGAGGTAGACGGCGACCTGGGCCTTGTCGTACCAGTAACCCTTCATCTGCGTGATCTGCATCTGCAGGAGGGCCGCGGTGCCGACGAAGGTCAGCGAGATGAACGTGACGAGCACGACCGAGACGACCATCGAGGCGTTGCGACGGAGGCCGCTGCCGACCTCGCTCATGACGAGTCCGAGTCTCATGCGTCGGCTCCTCTCGTGCTGAGGTCCTCGACCCCGATGGCCTGGATGGGCACCGCCTGGGTCTGGTAACCACCGTGACGCTCGTCGCGGAGGATGTTGCCCGCACTGAGCTCGATGACCCGACGCTGCATCTGGTCGACGATGCCGGCGTCGTGCGTCGCCATGATGACCGTCGTGCCACCGGCGTTGATGCGCTCGAGCAGGGTCATGATGCCGGCGCTCGTCGAGGGGTCGAGGTTTCCGGTGGGCTCGTCGGCCAGCAGGATCGCCGGCTTGTTGACGATCGCGCGGGCGATCGCGACGCGCTGCTGCTCGCCACCCGACAGCTCGTGCGGCAGACGGTGCTGCTTGCCGACCAGGCCGACCATCTTGAGGACGTCGGGGACGGCCTCCTGGATGAAGCCCTTGCTCTTGCCGATGACCTGCAGGCTGAACGCGACGTTGTCGAAGACGTTCTTCTGCGGCAGCAGCCGGAAGTCCTGGAACACGACCCCGAGGTTGCGCCGGAAGTACGGGACCTTGCGGCTCGAGAGGGTGCCGAGACGCTGGCCGAGGACGTGGATCTGCCCCTGCGACGGCTTCTCTTCCTTCAGCACGAGCCGCAGGAAGCTCGACTTGCCGGAGCCGCTCGCCCCGACGAGGAACACGAACTCGCCCTTGAGGATCTCGAGGGTGACGGCGTTCAGCGCGGGTCGGGGGTTGCCGACGTAGACCTTGGTGACTTCATCAAACCGAATCATGACGGGGATCACCCTAAGCGCGGTCCGCGACGATCATCGCAGCGACTCGCTGCGGCGAGGCGGCTATGGATGTGCTGGGAGCCGCCGGGCAGGCGACGCCTGGTCAGTCCTGGTCGTCGCGCTTGCGCCAGCGGATGCCCGCCGAGATGAAGCCGTCGAGGTCACCGTCGAAGACGTTCGAGGGGTTGTTGACCTCGTGCTCGCTGCGGAGGTCTTTGACCATCTGGTACGGCGCCAGCACGTAGCTGCGGATCTGGTCGCCCCAGCTGGCCGTGATGTTGCCGGCCAGCTCTTTCTTCTTGGCGTTCTCGGCCTCTTTCTGCAGCAGCAGGAGGCGCGACTGCAGCACGCGCATGGCGGCGGCCCGGTTCTGGATCTGGCTCTTCTCGTTCTGCATCGAGACGACGGTGCCGGTGGGGATATGCGTCAGGCGGACGGCCGAGTCGGTCGTGTTGACGCTCTGACCGCCGGGGCCCGACGACCGGAACACGTCGACGCGGATGTCGTTCTCGGGGATGTCGATCGACTCGGTCTCTTCCATCAGCGGGATGACCTCGACCGCGGCGAAGCTGGTCTGACGCTTGCCGGCGGCACCGAACGGGCTCATGCGCACGAGCCGGTGCGTGCCGGCCTCGACGCTGAGCGTGCCGAACGCGTACGGGGCGTCGATCTCGAAGGTGGCGCTCTTGATGCCGGCCTCTTCGGCGTAGCTGGTGTCCATCACCGTGGCGGACATGCCGTGCTTCTCGGCGTAGCGCAGGTACATGCGCAACAGCATCTCGGCGAAGTCGGCGGCGTCGACGCCACCGGCCCCGGCGCGGATCGTGATGACGGCCGGGCGCGGGTCGTACTCGCCGTCGAGCAGGGTCTGCACCTCGAGGACGTCCATCATCTTCTGCAACGCCTTGAGCTCGGCCTGCGCCTCGTCGGCGCTCTCTTGGTCGTCGCCGTCGTTCGCCATCTCGACGAGCACCACGAGGTCGTCGAGCCGCGCTTCGGTGGTCTCGAGCTTCTCGAGCTCGGACTGCCGGTGGCTGAGGGCGCTGGTGACCTTCTGGGCGTTGTCGGTGTCGTCCCACAGGTCGGGGGCCGAGGCCTGCTCGCTGAGCTCGGCGATCTCGGCGACGAGACGGTCTTGCCCGATCACCGCACGGATGTCTTCGAACGTGGCCCGGAGGGCGGCAATCTGCTCAGAGAAATCCAGTGCGATCATGGTCCCCGAGCTTACCCGGCCCGGGTGGGCCGGGCCTGCCCGTGCCCCGCGCCGCCCGC
The DNA here is from genome assembly GCF_014841545.1 of Frigoribacterium sp. CFBP 8751. Taxonomy (NCBI): domain Bacteria; kingdom Bacillati; phylum Actinomycetota; class Actinomycetes; order Micrococcales; family Microbacteriaceae; genus Frigoribacterium; species Frigoribacterium sp. CFBP 8751. The sequence continues at coordinate 421,303 of NZ_JACYUB010000002.1, read as the reverse complement.
CGCGCGCCTCGCGCCACCCGCCCCGCGCCTCCCGCCGACAGGGTGAGGTCTCGTCTCATCCGCAGTACTCGGGCGGGGCGATGCGCGTCGTGCCCACGCTCATGTCGGTGATCCGGTCGGACGTCCCCACCACGAAGACGAGGTACTGCCCGTCGTCGCCGGCGACGGCGTACTGCGTCCCGTAGTTCTCGTGGTGGTCGAGCGTGCGTTCGGCATCCGGGTAGGCGGCGAGCAGTGTCGCTTCGTCGTCGCCGAGCCCGATGCCGGACGCGGTCCGGGGGGTGGCGCTCGCGAGGGCGGCCGGGTCGTCGAACGTCGGGTCGGCGGAGACGGTCGCGATCTCGGTCGCGTCCGGAGACGACCCGCGCGAGAGGGCGAGACTCAGTCCCCGGCCGTCCGAGAAGAACGACGCCGGGCAGCCGTAGCCGTCGTCCGGGTGCCGGTCGAAGGTGCTGAGCCGGGCGGCCTGCTCCTCGAGCAGGCCGCCGAGGACCAGCGGCCCGATCCGATCGGTGGACACGACCCAGGTCGACGGGGCCGTCGGATCGTCCACCACCGGTGTCGGTGCCGGTGGTGGGACCGGTGTCGCCGACGGCGTTCCGGCCGGTTCGACGACACCCGGCGACGTGCCGGGATCGTCCTCGGGTCGATCGGACGGGAGCGAGGTGGGGGCCGCTTCACCGTTTCCCGACGGCAGGGGGCCACCCCCGGCGAGCGCGACGCCCCCGACGGCGAGCGCCACGGCGGCCACCCCGGCCACCGACAGCAGGACGACCCGGCGGCGACGGGTCGAACGGACGCGTTCGGGTTCGCGCTCGACGGTCTCGGTCAGGAGGCCGCGGATGGCCTCGGCACGATCACGATCGAGACCGGGCCGACCGTGCCGGTCGTCGGGACGGACGTTCGGTGCGTCGCTCATCGGGTCTCTCCGTTCAGGGTGACGGGTCGTTCGGTGGACGGCTCGGAGGCCGACATCGCTCGCGCGAGTCGCGCCTTGGCCCGCGACAGTCGGGACTTGACCGTGCCGACCGGCACGCCGAGCGCCTCGGCCGCGGTCGCCATCGGGAACTCCTCGAGCACGCAGAGCCCGAGGACGTCCCGATCGGCCTTCGCGAGGCCGTCGAGGGCGAGGCGCAGCCGCCGGTCCCGATCGACGACGTCGAGTCGCGCCGCGACGCCGTCGGCGGGATCGTCGACGACGGGGTGCGGCGGCAGGGAGGCCAGGGCGAGACGATGGCGACGGGTGGACCTCGCGAGGTTCTGGGCGACGTGGCCCGTCGTCACCAGCAACCACGCGAGGACCGAGCCGTCGACGACGCGGACCGCGTCCCGACGGCGCCATGCCTCGAGGAACACCACGGCCGTGACGTCCTCGGCGTCGTGCCGGTGACGGCACAACCTCAGGGCGTGACCGTGCACCCGGTCCTGGTGGCGGTCGAAGACGGCCCCGAAGGCGGCCGCGTCCCCGGCGACCGCCCGGGCCCAGACCTCGTCGTCCCCCGTCGCCGTCATCCGTCGCGCTCGCTTCTCGTCGTCATGTCGACGTCCCCTCTGATCCGTTGCCGCTTCCCCTACATGTCCGATCGGGCGGAAAGGTTCCCTCGTCCCGTTCCCCCCGGTGCGGCACCGGCCGGCGCCGGTCAGCGCCGGGCGACGCCCGCTTCGCGAAGGGCCACGTCGGCGAGGCGGCGGACGACCGCGGGCTCCCCCGCACGCCAGGCCGCGACGGGGTCGGGCGACACGGCGAGGGCGGCCTTGGCGTCGCGGCCGGTCAGGGCCCGCAGCGCGAGCAGGTCCTCGCCGCACGGCAGGGCGAGCAGCGAACGGACCGAGGAGGCGCGGCGCACGAACGCGATCCGCCCACGCAGCCAGACCCACAGCACCACGAGGCTCGGCACCCCGGCCACGACGAGTCCGGCGACCAGTGCCGCCCGGGCGACACCCTCCTGCTGCTGCCGTCCGGCGTCGGCCAGGGACTGTCCGGCGCCGCTGGCCCCGTCGAACGGTGCGCTGGCGGCACCGCCGACCAAGGGCAACCCCTCGAGCGCGCGCGACGCGTCCTGCATCGTGCCCTGGAAGCCGGCCCCCGCCTCCTCGAGTTGCCTGCCGAGGTCGGCGAACGAGCCGATGAAGGACGCGATGCTCACCCCGAGCACGACGAAGAGGACGACGAGGCCGATCGCGACCACGTCTCCGGTCACCTGGCGGGTACGGACGAGGGGCGAGGCCGAGTAGAGCTGCATGGGCCCAGTCTGACGCGAGGGGGCCTGCGCGGCCCGACCCGCGCCTCCTCGGGTCGACGCCGTCGCCGTGGCCGGCGCGGCGACTACCGGGGCAGGGTGCTGACGGGGCCGACGCGGGAGGTCGCGAAGTCGATCGAGGTGACCGTCGTCGCACCGGCCGACAGGGCCACCCGCAGCGCCCCCACCTGGTACGGGCTCGTCGACCACTTGTCGGCCGGCGCGGTGGTCACGACGCCCCCGGGGTAGCCGGCCTGGTCGGGGCGCAGGTTGACGCGCAGCGACAGCACGGACGGCAGACGGGTGGTCAGGGTGCCCACCGCGGTAACGACCGGGGCGAGCGCGGTCGAGAGCGTGGTACCCAGGGTCGTGATCGGGGTGACGAGGGTGGTCGTCAGCAGGCTCGCGATCGACCCCACCAGAGTCGGGGCGGAGTTCGCCAGGGGCGTGAGGAGTCCGTTCAGCACCGCGCTGAGGGCCGCACCGAGACCGAGCACGGGCAACACGGTGCCGGTCACGGACGCCTTGGCGGTCGACGGCGATGCGAGCACCTGTGACAGCGACCCCTGGACGACGACGTCGACCTTGAGGACCGGCACGGCGACTCCGAGCAGCGTCGCGGTGAGGTCGACTCGCAACGCGACGTTCAGGGTCGCTTTGTCGACCGCGGCCCTCAGCGCCGTGACGAGGGACGAGGTGAACCCGTCGAGAAGCCCACTCACCGTCGCCGTGATCGCGTTCATCGCCGTCGCACTGAGCACGATCTCCGTGTTCGGCGCCAGCCCGTTGATGCCACCGGACGGTCCCGACAGCTTGGCCAGGTCGACCGTCACCAGTCCTGTCGCCGGGGTGATGGTCACCGTGCCGTCGGCGCTCGTCAGGGAGCCCGCCACGAGCGGATCGACCGCGGTCTGCAAGTTCAGGCCCGAGATGCTGACGTCGCCGCTGACCGATCCCAGGCTGAGGAGGTTCGTCAAGGCGTTGACCGTGCCCAACACCCCTGTCTTGACAGTGCCAGAGATCGTCCCGTCCACGCCGACGAGTCTCGTAACTGCCGTGTTCAGGCTCGTGACCGTGCTCGACACCTGTCCGGACAGCCCCGCCACCGCCGGGCTGCGCAGTTCGAGCGCGAGACCGGCGACGCCGTAGTCGCGGGTCACGCCCGTCACGCTGCCGTCGCCCCAGATGCGGCTCTCGAGGGCCCGACACCCGTCGAGGGTCGCCGTCGACGCCACCGCCCCCACGGTCAGGTCGGCCCGGTCGAGGGCGGTCGAGGCGGGCAGCACCGAGGTGAGGCCGACACGGGCCGGGCCGGGAAGGGCCGACGCCGGGGTCGTCGACGTCACGCCGAGACCGCCCGAATCGCTCACCAGGCCCGAGGCGGCGGCCGCCGTGCCGGTCGGGGCGACCCGCGTGAACTGGTTCAGCGCCCCGGCCGATCCCGCCGGAAGGTTCGTGCCGAGCCCGGCCAGGTCGAGGCCGACGAGACCCGACCCCGCGCTCGCCGAGAGGGGATTGCGGAAGGTCGTCGTGCCTCCGGCGTCCGTGGTCGGGGCGGGCGACGTCGGCACCGCGGTGACGACGCCGGATCGGGTGCGCGTCAGGTCCGCCCCGCGCACGGCCGCGACGGTGTCGAGGTCGGTGCCGGCCAGGCTGCCGCGCACGAACCGGCTGGACGCGGCGGCCGCGTAGCCGGTGTCGGTGCCGCAGGTGAACTTCGAGGTGCCGACGAGCCCGTACGCGCGCTCGGAGTCGGTCCAGGCGGCGGTCGTCACGGGCGGCGGGGGCACGATGACGGCGCCCACGACGGCGACGACGGCCGCGACCGCGACGACGGCCCGGCGCGCGGTGAGCGCCGCGACCAGACGGCCGGCACCCGTCGGGCGTCGTCGCCCGGCGTGCGTGCCGGTCACGACGTCACCGCCCGGCGTCGTCCCCGGAGGTGCAACGCGAGGCCGACGAGCAGGGCGCCGGCACCCGCGATCGCCGGACCGAGCGAGAGGCCTCCGGTGAAGGCGAGGGAGCGCGGGGCAGCCACACCGCTGAGGGTCACGCCGACGGGGCGTCCGTCGCCGGGGCGTCCGTCGTCCGAGCCGTCGATCGCGGGGCCGGGTGCCGCCTCGTCCGTCGCGTCGGGCCCGGGCTCCGCCGGGTCACCGGGGGTGGCGGTGACGGTGGGTTCGGGAACGGGCTCGGCCGGGAGCGTCTCGACGGGGTCCAGGGCCGTCGCCGTGATGCCGACGCCCACGCGGGCGGTCCGACCCATGGAGGAGGTGTCGTCCGCCGAACGTCCTCCGGCGAGACCGAGGCTGACGAGCACGAAGACCCGGCCCGTGCTGCCGACCGAACGCACCGGCCACGAGGGGCTGCCGTCGACGAACGAGGAGGCGCGGGTCGGGGCGGTCACGGTCCGCGCCCCGGTCGCGCACAGCGGCGTCGTCTCGACCTGCTGCCACTCGACGTCGCAGGTCTCGACCCCCAACGTCAGTCCGGCCTCGTCGTCGACGAGCGAGCCCGAGCTGACCAGCTCGAGGCCGAGGGCCACCCGGTCGCCGGTGGTGACGTCGGTCGCGATCTGCCAGCGACCCGGGGCCGCGGGGGCGATGTCCTCGGTGCCGACCACTTCGTCGGCCAGCACGAGGTGGCCGTCGAGGCCGGTCTCGGGCACGGGCTCGAGGGCCCGGGCGGTGCCGGCCTGGACGGTGAGGGCACCGCCGAGCACGAACGCGGCCGTCCCCACGACGGCCAGCAGCGTCGGCGCGGCGCGGCGCCCGCGGGTGGCGGTCCCGCGGTCCGCACCGGTCGCCGGGTCCACGGTCGTCCTCACCCTCGACGGGCCGCGCCGCGTCGCGTCGGCCAGAAGGCCAGCACGACGGCGGCACCGACGACGGCGACCGCGAGGCCTCGCGCCGGCGGGGTCGACATCGTCGTCAGGACGAAGCCGAGGCCCGGGGCCGAGGCGACGACGATCCGGGCGTCGCGCACGACGTAGGGATCGCGGTCGTCGGTGTCGTTGGCGTCGCCCCGCAGCACGAGGGATCGCGCGGCGGCGTCCCCGGGCACGGCACTCGTCGAGACCACGCGGTGGGTCACCGGGACCTCGAAGCCGGGCCGGGGCACCGTGACCACGTCGCCGGGCCGCACGTCGACCGCGGCGATCGGCCGCGTGACGACGGCACCGCCCGCGGGCACGGTGGGACTCATCGAACCGGTCAGGACGACCACGAGCGACAGGCCGAGGACCGTCGAGACGGCGAGCCACAGAAGGCAGATCGCACCGACGAGGCCGACCACCGACAGCAGGACGGTGCTCGCGACCTCGACCGCACGACGGCGCGGCCGACGGCGACGGCGCTCACGTCGGTCCGCCCGGCGCGGCTCGACCCCGGAGGCCCCGCGTTCCGCTCGGGGCCGGGTCTCGATGTCGACCATCGGTCGGCCCGTCACTCGACGCTGGTCGAGGCGAACTCCCACGCCGGGGCGACCGTGCGGCCCTGAAGGGCCGTGGACGCGGCCGTCGCGGCACTCTGCGGCAGGGTCACCTCGAAGCAGTAGAACTGCGTGCTGGCCGACCCGGCGGCGAGGCGCTGCGGCGCCGTGGCACCGGTCGAGGCGAGCGGACCCGTGCCGATGGTCGTCGGCGCGGTGAAGGCGGCGGCGGTGCAGGTCGGGGCGGCTCCCGTGCCGGAGACCGCGACGGTGGCCACGCGGACCGTCAGCGCGGAGAAGAGCGAACCCCCGGCGTCGGCGACGGTCACGCCCGTCGCGGGGACGGCGGCCCGGACCTGGACGTCGGCCGGGACGGTCGTCGTCGCGGTCGTGCGGAGGGCGACGCCGGCGTAGACGCTCTCGCCGGGGCTCAGGGTCTGGGAGCCCGGGGTGAAGAGCATGGCCTGGCCGGGGTTGGCCTCGAAGTCGGCGAAGCCCGCCGTGTAGGGCGACGTGACGCTCTGCTGCACCTCGAAGGTGCCCGTGCCGATGCCGGGGCCCCCGGAACCGTCGCCGGCGTAGACCCATTCGCTGTCGGTCCAGGCGGCGACCGTGTAACCGAGGCCGCCGACGACGAGGGCACCGCCGGCGGTGAGCGCCGCGATCTTGCGGAGGCGCCGTGGTCTCGGCGTGGCCCGGTCGAGCGTCGCCACGTCGTCGAGGGAGGCGTCGTCGCGAGGGGCGTCGGAGGCAGGGCTGTGCTGCGGCATGGTGGTGCTCCTGATCCGCGCAGCCTGGTGAGGGCGGCGCTCGGGTGGTGCCATGGACGCCCGTGGTGAGCGGGCGGCGTGCCGGGATGCGGCGGCGGCGCGGGATGGTGGGGCCCGGCCGGTGAGACGTGCTCACGTGTGTTGACGACGAGTACACCACCCCCGCGCGGGGGCGACAACCCACCCGTTCGGGGGGCGCCGCAGGGGACGCCGTCCCGGCGTCGGATCAGCGGGCGCCGAGCACCGGGGCCCGGTCGGCGTAGCCGGCCGTCGTGGCGCGCGCGACGGCCGTCGGCAGCGCCGCGAGCAGCGCGTCGACGTCGGCGTCGGTGCTCGTGTGCCCGATCGTCATGCGCAGCGCGCCGCGGGCCGCGTCCGCGGGCAGGCCCATGCCGAGCAGCACGTGCGACGGCTCGGGGATGCCGGCCTGGCAGGCCGAACCGGTCGAGACGCTGACGCCGGCGGCGTCGAGCAGGAACAGCAGCGAGTCGCCCTCGCACCCGTCGAAGGTGAAGTGGGCGTTGCCGGGCAGCCGGTCGACGGGGTCGCCCCGCAGCACCGCCCCGGGCACCGACGCCAGCACCCCGGCGATCAGTCGGTCACGCAACGGCTCGTAGGCCCCGTGCGGCTGCTCGGCCGCGACGGCGAAGGCGACGGCGGCCGGGGCGTCCTGCGTGCCCGACCGCACCTGCCGCTGCTGTCCGCCGCCGTGGATCAGGGGCACGACGGTCGCCGATCGCGACAGCACGAGCGCACCGATGCCGATGGGTCCGCCGATCTTGTGGGCGCTGACGCTGAGCGCCGCGAGCCCGGAGGCCGCGAAGTCGATGGGCACCTGCCCGTAGGCCGCGACGGCGTCCGAGTGCACCGGGACCCCGTGGGCCGCGGCGAGCGCCACGACCTCGTCGACGGGCTGCATCGTGCCGACCTCGTTGTTGGCCCAGAGCAGGCTGACGAGGGCGACGTCGTCGTGCTCGTCGAGGGCCGCGGCGAGGGCGTCGACGCGCAGCCGACCCTGTTCGTCGAGCGGCAGCCAGGTGACGACGGCGCCCTCGTACCGTTCGAGCCACTCGACGGTGTCGACGGTGGCGTGGTGCTCGCCGGCGGGGACGAGGAGGCGCGGGCGCGGTCGGTCGGACTGCCTCGCCCACCAGAGTCCCTTGATCGCGAGGTTGACCGCCTCGGTGCCGCCCGAGGTGAAGACGACCTCGATCGGGTCGCAGCCGAGGGTCGCGGCGACGCGTTCGCGGGCCTCCTCGAGGACGCGCTTGGCGTTCTGGCCGGCCGAGTGGATGGACGAGGGGTTGCCGACCGTGCCGAGCGCCTCGGCGTAGGCGGCGATGGCCGCCGGGTGCATCGGCGTGGTGGCCGCGTGGTCGAGGTAGACGCTCATGTTCGGGTCCTCAGGCTGGGTGGGGCGGTGACGCTCGATGATTTCGGGGCCGACACGCGCCTCCTCTACTGTAAACGCGTGACCGACCCCGACCCCCTGCGCGATCTCGGCATCCGTCCCGGCCCCGACGGGCCGACGCTGCGCGTCTGGTCGGCGTCGGCGTCCCGCGTCGACGTCGTGGTCGACGACGCCCCGCACGACCGTGTCGTCCCGATGGTGCGCGACGAGCACGACGTGTGGAGCGCCACCGACGGCGCCCTCACCCCGGGGCGTCGCTACTGGCTGCGCGCCGACGGTCCCGCCGGGGGCGGCAACGCCTTCGACCCGTCGCTCGAGCTGCTCGACCCGTACGCACGCGGCCTCGGTCGCACCGGACGCGGCACGTGGCAGTCGACCGTCGTCGACGAGTCGTTCGACTGGGGCGGGGTGGCGAAGCCCCGCACGCCGCTCGACCGGGTTGTCGTCTACGAGGCGCACGTCCGCGGCCTGACCCGGCTGGCCCCGTTCGTGCCCGAAGAGCTGCGGGGCAGCTACGCCGGCCTCGCCGCCGAGTCGACCATCGCCTACCTGACGGGCCTCGGCGTCACGGCCGTGCAGCTGCTGCCGGTGCACCAACACGTCGACGAGCAGCGCCTCGTCGCACAGGGCATCGAGAACTACTGGGGCTACAACACCCTCGGCTATTTCGCCCCGCACGCCGCCTACGCGAGCCGCGACGCGCAGCTGGCCGGCGCCTCGGCGGTCCTGCGCGAGTTCAAGGGCATGGTGCGCCTGCTGCACGAGGCCGGCATCGAGGTCTACCTCGACGTGGTCTACAACCACACCGCCGAAGAGGGCGAGGTCGGCGGCCCGGTCACGAGCCTGCGCGGTCTCGACGGGTCGGCCTACTACCGGCACGACGCCGAGGGGCGGCCGGTCGACGTCACGGGGTGCGGCAACTCGCTCGACACGAGCACGCCGGCCGCCTCGCGGCTCGTGCTCGACTCCCTGCGGTACTGGGCCGACGAGGTGCAGATCGACGGGTTCCGCTTCGACCTCGCCGCCACCCTCGGTCGCGGCGCGGACCACGTCTTCGACCCCGAGCACCCGCTGCTGCACGCGATCGTCGACGACCCCGCCCTCGAGGGCGTGAAGATGATCGCCGAGCCGTGGGACGTCGGCCTGGGCGGCTGGCAGACCGGCGCGTTCCCCGACGGCTGGATCGAGTGGAACGACCGGTTCCGCAACCGGGCCCGCGACTTCTGGCTGACCGACATCGCCGCCGCCCGCTCGCAGGGCGCTCCCCCGTCGGGGCTCGGCAGCTTCGCCTCCAAGCTCAGCGGGTCGAGCAACGTCTACGCCCACGAGCGTGGTCCCCTGTCGGGCGTGAACTTCGTCACGGCGCACGACGGCTTCACCCTGCTCGACCTCGTCTCGTACGACGGCAAGCACAACCTGAGCAACGGCGAGGGCAACCGCGACGGCACCGACGACAACCGGTCGTTCAACCACGGCGTCGAGGGCGACAGCGTCAACCCCTGGATCTCGGACGCCCGCCGCCGGTCGATGCGCAACCTGCTCGCCACCCTCTTCGTGTCGGCCGGCATCCCGATGCTGACCGCCGGCGACGAACGCGGTCGCACCCAGCACGGCAACAACAACGCGTACTGCACCGACAGCGAGCTCACCTGGGTCGACTGGTCCGACGAACCCTGGCACCGGGCCCTCCACGACGACGTCGCCACGCTGACCCGGCTGCGGGCCGAGAACCCCGCCCTGCGACCGTCGAGGTTCGGCCTCGACGGCGCCTGCACGCTCAGCGCCAACGAGATGTCGTGGCATTCGGCCTCGGGCGACGAGATGCGTCCCGACGAGTGGAACGACCCCGGCGTCCGCACGATGCAGTACCTCGCGGCCTCGACGCCCGAGCACGAGGCCCCCAACACGGTGCTCGTCGTGGTGCACGCCGCCGAGACCGCCGTCCCGGTGACGCTCCCCCGGCACGACGGGGTGACGGCGTACGAGGCGCTCTGGTCGAGCGACGACCGCAGCCTGCCACAGGCGTCGGCCCCCGGTGACGACTTGCTCGTCTCGGGGCCGACCGTGGTGGTGTTCCGCGCCACGACGGTCGAGTCCACCCCGTGAGCACGAAACACGCAGGAGGCGCGCGCGGCCCCGCCACGCCGGCCACCGTCGCGCTCACCGCGGCCGGCATCCCGTTCACGGCCCACACCTACGAGCACCACGACACGGCGACGAACTTCGGCGAGGAGGCCGCCGCCGAGCTCGGCCTGTCCGTGGACCGCGTCTTCAAGACCCTCGTGGTCGACGCCGACGGCACCCTCGTCGTGGGCGTCGTCCCCGTGTCGGGCCGACTCGACCTCAAGGCGCTCGCGGCCGCCGCCGGGGCGAAGAAGGCCTCGCTGGCCGAGCCCGCCCTGGTCGAACGTCGCACGGGCTACGTCGTCGGCGGCATCAGCCCGCTGGGCCAGAGGACCGCCGCGACGACCGTGGTCGACGCGAGCGCCGCCTCCTTCGCCTCGGTCTTCGTCAGCGGCGGGAGGCGCGGGTTCGACATCGAGATCGCTCCCGACGACCTCGTGCGCGCCACCGGGGGCACCTACGCGGCGATCCGTCGCGACTGACCCGTGCCGCGCCTCCTCGGATCTGCCGCCACGCCGCCACGAAGTGAACAATCCGCCACGCGAAATCGTGGCGGGATGTCGACCTCGTGGCGGGATGGCCGAATGCGGCACGGGCGACGCGGGCTAGGGTCGGGCGCATGAACGGCAGCCCGGCCCGGATCGAGGGCACGCTCACCTCGTGGGACGACGACCGCGGCTTCGGGTTCCTCACCCCGACCTCGGGACGGGGCCGCGCGTTCGTCCACATCACGGCGTTCGGCCGCGGCACCGCCCGACCGCGGCTCGGCGAGACGTTCTCGTACGAGGTCGACCGCCACGGTGACCGAGGCCCGGCGGCCGTGCGGGTGTCCGCCGTCGGCTCGCGCTGGTCGGCGCCTCGGGCCCGGGCACCCCGTCCCACGCGGTCCGGCACGGTCGCCCTCGTCGTCGGGCTGGTGGTCGCGCTCGGCGCCGCCGCAGCCGTCTGGACCCTGACCCGCGACTCGACGTCCCCGCGACTCGACGGACTCGCGCCCTGGCTGGTCGGCGGACTCGTCGGCGTCAACGCGCTGACGGCCCTCGTCTACGCACTCGACAAGTCCGCGGCCCGCAGAGGACGGCGCCGCACGCCGGAGCGGACGCTTCTGCTGCTCGGCCTGCTCGGCGGCTGGCCCGCGGCCCTCGTCGCCCAACAGCTGCTGCGCCACAAGACGAGCAAGCGGTCGTTCCAGCTCGCCTTCTGGGCCACGGTCGCGGTCGACGTGCTCGTGGTCGCCCTCACGCTCGCGCTCCTCCGCTGACCCTCGGCGAGCTCAGACCCCAGGCATCCGCCGAGACCCCGGTTCGCGCACGGGGGCCTCGGCGAGATCCTGGGGTCTCGCGGCCTCAGACGAGCTGCTTCTCGCGGGCGAAGTGGCAGGCGGCCGTATGGTCGGCGCCGTCGCGGCCGTGCGGCAGCATCGTGGGCACCTCGTCCTCGCAGCGCGACCGCTGCGCCTCGGGCAGCATCGCGTAGAGCGGGCAGCGGCTGCGGAACCGGCAGCCGGTCTGCTTGACCGTCGGCGTCGGCGGGTCACCCGGCAGCACGATGTGCTCACGTGCCCGCTCCTTGACCGGGTCGGGCACGGGCACGGCCGACAGCAGCGCCTGCGTGTACGGGTGCAGCGGGTGCTCGAACACCTCGTCGACCGGGCCCGTCTCGACGGTGCGTCCGAGGTACATCACCGTGACGCGGTCGGCCACGTGGCGGATGACCGAGAGGTCGTGCGACACGAACAGGTACGACAGGTCGAGCTTCGCCTTGAGCTCGGCCAGGAGGTTCAGCACGCCGGCCTGGATCGACACGTCGAGCGCCGACACCGGTTCGTCGAGCACGATCAGCTTCGGATCGGCGGCCAGCGCCCGCGCGATCGAGATGCGTTGCCGCTGCCCGCCCGAGAACTCGTGCGGGTAGCGCGTCGCGGCGGCGGGTTCGAGCCCCACGAGGCGCATCAGCTCGGGCACCCGACGCGACACCTCGTCGCGGGGCCGACCGATGGCGAGCAACGGCTCGGCGATGATGTCGCTGACCGGCTGCCTCGGGTCGAGGCTCGCCATCGGGTCCTGGAAGACCATCGACACCGCGCCGCGCAGGCGCTTCACCGTCGATCCGTCGAGCTTGCGGTCGAGGGCCGTGCCGAGCAGTTCGACGGTCCCGGCCTCGGGCACCCGGAGGTCCATGATCTCGTGCAACGTCGTGCTCTTGCCCGAGCCGGACTCGCCGACCAGGCCGAGCGTCTCGCCCTCGCGCACGTCGAGGTCGACCCCGTCGACCGCCCAGACGCTGCCCACGCGACGTTTGAAGACCGACCCCTTGGTGAGCGGGAACGTCTTGACGAGCCCGTCGACGTGCAGCACCCGGTCCCGCGACGCCCGCGGCACCGCAGCCAGGCCGGAGGTCGGCACGGGCGGCAGGTCGTAGACGTCCTCGGGGTCGGTGCCCTCGCCCACCAGCTGGTCGGCGTGCAGGCACGCCGCGCGGTGACCCGCCTCGACCGCCGGGGCCTGCTCGAGCGCGGGCTCGTCGACTCGGCACTCGGCCGTCACCAGCGGGCACCGTGCCGCGAACGGGCACCCCGGGGCCAGCGAGAGCAACGACGGCGGCGTCCCCGGGATCGGCACGAGCGGCTGGTCCGACCGCTGGTCGAGCCGCGGCAGCGCGCCGATGAGACCCACGGTGTAGGGCATGCGCGGGTGGGCGAAGAGGTCGTCGGCCGTCGCCGTCTCGACGACGCGGCCGGCGTACATCACGGCGATGCGGTCGGCGAACCCGGCGATGACGCCGAGGTCGTGGCTGACGAACAGCAACGCGGCCCCGGTCTCGCGCTGCGCCGTGCGCAGCACCGAGATGACCTGGGCCTGGATCGTCACGTCGAGGGCCGTGGTCGGCTCGTCGGCGAGGATGACGTCGGGGTCGTTGGCGATCGCCATGGCGATCATCGCGCGCTGCCGCATGCCGCCCGAGAACTCGTGAGGGAACGAGTCGACGCGTCGCTCCGGCTCGGGGATGCCCACGAGTCCCAGCAGCTCGATCGCCCGCTCGCGGGCCTGCTTCTTCGTGCCGCCGCGGTGGATCAGCACGGTCTCGGCGATCTGCTGACCCACCGTGTAGACGGGGGTGAAGGCCGAGAGCGGGTCCTGGAAGACCATGGCGATGCGCTTGCCGCGGATCGCCGACATCGCCTTGTCGCCGCGGCCGAGCAGTTCTTCGCCGTCGAGCGTGATCGAGCCGGTGACCTTGGCGGTGGCCGGCAACAGCCCGAGCACGGCGAGGCTCGTGACCGACTTGCCCGAGCCCGACTCGCCGACGATGCCGAGCACCTCGCCGCGGCGCAGCGTCAGGTCGACGCCGCGCACGGCGCGCACGTCGCCGTCCGGGGTCGGGAAGGTCACGGTGAGGTCGTGCACCTCGAGCACCGGAGCCGAGGAGGCGCGGGTGCGGTCGACCGGTTCGGTGAGCGTCATGCGCGCTCCCCCTTCTCGTCGTTCGTGCGGGTCGGTGCCGGTGAGCCGACGTCGGCCCCGGGGGCGGGGCTCGCCGCCTCGGAGACGCCGCCGGTGCGTCCGAGCGGCGCCGCGCCTCCTCGGCTCTCGGCCGTCCGACCGCGGGTGCGGCGGCGGCGGCCCGTTCGGCCCGCCGTCGAGGTCGGGTCGAGTGCGTCGCGCAGCCCGTCGCCGAGCAGGTTGCTCGCCAGGGCGAACACGATGAGCGCACCGGCCGCGAAGAAGAACAGCCACGGCTTGGTGGTCGCCGCGCTCTGGTTCTGGGCGATCAACGTGCCGAGCGAGACGTCGGGCGGCTGGACGCCGAAGCCGAAGTACGACAGCCCCGACTCGGTGAGCACCGCGGCGCCGATCGCGATGGTGGCGTCGATCACGAGGAAGGACGCGACGTTCGGCAGGATGTGTCGCACGATGATCGTGAAGTGGCCGATGCCCATGTACCGGGCGGCCCGGATGAACTCCCGCTCCTTGATGCTGAGGGTGAGCGAGCGCACCACACGGGCCGTGATCATCCAGCCGAAGAGGGCGAGCAGGGCCACGAGGATCAACCAGCCGTACTGCTTGAGGCGCGGCGAGAGGATCGCGATGATCAGGAACGACGGCAGCACGAGCAGCAGGTCGACGAACACCATCACGGCCCGGTCGATCCAGCCGCCGAAGTAGCCCGCCATCGCGCCGAGCATGCCGGCGATCACCGTCGAGAACAGGGCGACCAGCAGACCGATCAGCAGCGACTTCTGCAGGCCCCGGGCGGTCTGGGCGAAGACGTCCTGGCCGATGTTGTTCGTGCCGAACCAGTGCGCGCCGCTCGGTGGCGACGACAGGGCCGTGTAGTCGATGTAGTTGTAGGCGTACGGCGAGACGAGCGGGCCGACGAAGGCGAAGACGAAGAGCAGCACGATCGTCACGAGGCCGACGGTGGCACCGCGATTCGCGAAGAGCCGCCGGAAGGTCAGCACGAGGCGGTTCGGCGACGTCGCCGCGACCTCTTCTCGCGACTCGGGCACGACGGCGTCGGACGGCCCCTCGAGCAGGTCGGGTGTGAACCGGGTCATGGGGCGGCCCTACTTCTGCGCTCGGACGCGCGGGTCGAGCACCGCGTTGAGCACGTCGGACACGAAGCCGGCGAGCAGCACGACGACGGCGCTGTAGAGGGTGTACGTGACGACCACGTTGATGTCGTTGGCCTGGACGGCGTCGATGAACCAGGCGCCGAGGCCGTTCCACGCGAAGATCTTCTCGGTGAAGGTGGCTCCCGTCAGCACGCCGAGGAACGCGAAGGCGAACAGCGTCGTCATGGGGATCAACGCCGTGCGCAGCCCGTGCTTGAAGATGGCCGGGCGACGTCGCAGTCCTTTGGCGCGGGCGGTGCGGATGTAGTCGGCCTGCAGCACGTCGAGCATCGTCGCCCGCTGGTACCGGCTGTAGACGGCGATCAACCCGACGCCGATCGAGATGGTCGGCAGCAGGAGGTGGGCGATGCGGTCCCACGCGATCGTGGCGAGCCCGCCGGTCAGGTTGGGGGTCGCCTCGCCCGTGAAGGTGATCAGCTGGTACCCCAGGACGTCGTTGAGCTTCGTCGCCCCGATCTTGAGCAACACCGCCGTGAGGAACACCGGCGTCGAGATCAGGACGAACGACAGCACCGACGACACCCGGTCCGAGAACGCGTACTGCCGGATGGCGTTCCAGGTGCCGACCACGACCGCGAGCACGATGCCGAGGATCGACCCCACCAGCAGGAGGCGCAGGCTGACTCCCAGCCTCGGCCCGAATTCCGCCGCGACCGGCTTGTCCTGGATGGTCTGCCCGAGGTCGCCGGTGACCGCGCCACCGAGCCAGTGGACGTACCTCTCGCCGAGGGGGTCCTTGTCGTTGACCCCGATCGAGCTGAGCTTCGCGTCGACGATCTCGGAGGACGGACGCGGGTTGCGGTCCGCGTACACGGAGCGCGGGTTGAGGGTCGCCGAGGCGAGGAAGTAGGTGAGCGACGTCGCGATGAAGACCAGGGCGACGTAGTACACCAGCCGGCGGGCGAGGAATCGAGCCATGGCAGATCACACTAGACGTACCCCGCGACCCGACCAGCTGGCCAGGTTTCGAGCGTGTAACAAATTCACATGAAAGTTTGCGTGGATTCAAGGCGTCCGTACATTTGGGCACACGCGGTCAGCTCTCGGGAGGTGTCGCGACGCGTGCCCGCACGAGTCGATGACGATGCAGCATCCCGTCTGATCAGCACTTTTCACCACCCTTCAGTTCGGAGTGCCATGAAGATCACGAAGAAGCTCGGCCTCGCAGCCGGCCTCGTCAGCATCGCCCTCGTCGTCACGGCGTGCAGCGGTGGCGGCGGCGACGACGGCGACGGGGCTGCCAAGAACGGCCAGTTGTCCCCCGACGGCGACATCAACGCCACGGCGGCGGCCGACGTCGAGCAGGGCGGGACGCTGACCCTGCCGCTCAGCCAGCTGCCCTCGCAGTGGAACTACGGCCAGCTCGACGGCGCCCTGGCCGACGCCTCGCTGATCGAGAGCGCCGTGCTGCCCCAGCCGTTCCGCATCGACGAGAAGGGCGTCGCCCAGATCGACGAGAACCTCGTCACGAGCGCCGAGGCCACCAGCGAGGACCCGCTGGTCGTGACCTACGACATCAACCCCGACGCGGTGTGGAACGACGGCACCCCGATCACGGTCGCCGACTTCCAGGCCTGGAAGACCGCACTGGACGGCTCGAACCCCGAGTACCTGGTGGGCAGCACGCTCGGCCCCGACCGCATGGCCTCGGTCGAGGCGGGCTCGAGCGACAAGCAGGTCGTCGTGACCTACTCCGAGCCGTTCTCGGACTGGAAGAGCATGTTCGCCCCGCTCTACCCGGCGAGCCTCTACAACGACCCGAACGCCTTCAACACGGCCTACGTCGACACCCTGCCCGTCTCGGGCGGCCCGTACGAGGTCGAGAAGATCGACACGACCGCGCAGACCGTCACCATCGTGCCGAACGACAAGTGGTGGGGCGACGCCCCCAAGCTCGACTCGGTGGTCTTCCGCGCCCTCGACAGCGACGCCGACGTCGACGCGTACCTGAACGGTGAGATCGACTTCGTCACGGGCAACTCGTCGGAGCGCTACGACCGCCTGAAGGACGCGAAGGACACCGACATCCGAGCGGCACCGTCGGCTCGCTACACGCACGTCGACTTCAGCACCAAGGGCGTGCTCGCCGACGAGAAGATCCGTCAGGCGATCCAGCACGCGGTCGACCGCGAGGCACTCGGCAAGGTCATCACGGGCACCCTGCCCTACGAGCTGACCACGCTGAACAACCACCTCTTCCTCAGCACCGACGGCGCCTACCAGGACAACGCGAAGGAGACCGGGAACTACGACGTCGACGAGGCGAAGAAGATCCTGGCCGACGACGGGTGGGAGCTGAACGGCGACGTGCTCGAGAAGGACGGGAAGCAGCTCGAGATCGCCGTGACGATCCCGTCCGGCACCCCCATCTCGCAGCAGCTGTCCGAGGTCATGCAGAGCCAGCTCGCCGCGGTCGGCATCAAGCTGACGATCAACGCCGTCAGCGTCGACTCGTTCTTCGAGGACAACGTCACCCCGGGCAACTACGACATGACGATCTTCGTCTGGGCCGGCACCGGCTACCAGGCGTCCGGCGTCAGCATCTACAACTCGGACGAGCAGGGCCAGAACTACGGCCGCGTATCGAGCCCCGAGATCGACGACCTGCTCAGCCAGGCCGTCGCCGAGGGCGACCCCGAGAAGGCCGCCGACCTGTACAACCAGGCCGACGAGAAGATCTGGGAGATCGGGCACTCGATGCCGATCATCCAGGCGCCGTACATCTCGTTCCAGAGCCCCAAGCTCGCGAACTTCGGCGCCCGCGCCGGGGCCAGCGACGTGGACTGGACGGTCGTCGGCTTCACGAAGTAGACGCCTCCCCCGGGCCCGTCCGGCCCCTCGCTCAGCGCGGGGCCGGACGGGCCTTCCGCGTCCGCGCCCGCCGACGCTGTGCCTCGACCAGGCCGGTGGCCAGGGAGTAGCCCGCGTAGCCCAGCAGGGCGATCGCCAGCAGCGGCACGATCCACGACCGGGCGTCGCCGTTCACGACCTGGTTGACGAAGCCGAGCCAGGGCAGCGAGTACCACAGCGTCCCGCGGATCTGCTCGGGCAGCACGAGGGCGGCGTCGGGCTCGGAGTTGTTGTCGCCCTTCGTGACGAAGGCCGTGCCGCCGTCCGACGACGACACGATCTCGATCACCCGGTGGCTGATCACCTCGGGTCGTCCGCTCTCGATCTGGTACGTCACGACGTCGCCGATCCGGATCTCGTCGACCGGCGTCGGCTTCACCACGATCAGGGTGCCCGGGGGCAGTCGCGGCTCCATCGAGCTGGTCAGCACGGTCAGCGGCGTGGCCCCCGCGACCTTCGGCACGACGATCAGCACCGTCGCGAGCCCGAGCACGAGGACGAACAGCCCCGCGCTGAGGCCGAGGCCGAGCGCGTGCAGCAGGCCCTTCTCCCGCACGGCGGCACGGCGGCCGCTCACGACTGCTCCCCCGCGGTGTCCTCGTCGCCCGGGCGGCGCCGGCCGACCGCCACGAACGCACCCGCCAGCACGGCGATCGCCGCGATCAGCAGCGGCAGCCAGCTGCCGCGCAACGGCACGGGCACGAAGTCGTCGAGCACGTCGAGGGCGTGGACGGGCAGCTCGGTGTCCGTGCCCGACGCGTCGGTGGTTCCGTCCGATCCGCCGTCGCCGACGGAGGACGCCGCCCCGCCGGCCTCACCAGCCGAGGAGGCGCGGGGCGTCACCGCCTCGATCGTCGCGCTCGAGACGCGGTCGCCCCCCGCGCCTCCTGCGCTCGTGTCGGTGTCCGTGTCCGCGCCCACGTCCGCCGCACCGGCGGTCCCGGCCGACGCGCACCCCGCCGGCACGGCCGCCCCGGCCAGGCCGGTGAGCGTGACGAGCACGCCGAAGTCGAGGGTCTGGTCGCCGGTGCCGTCGGCGGCGGAACCGTCCAGGGCGACCGAGACGGTGACCGGCACCTCCTGCCCCGCGGCGAGCCGGACGGGCGCGAGCACGGGGGTGCAGCCGTCACCGGCCAGGGTGACGGGCGGCAGGTCGCCGACGTCGAGGTCGGAGTGCGAGCTGACCGTGACCGCCTCGGCGAAGGCGGGCGACGAGGTCGTGACGTCGACGAGGCGGGCGCTGAGCGCGGCCGGCTCGCTCGAGAGGTTCTTCACCCAGAAGGTGCCCGTCGTGCTCGCCCCGGGGACGAGCCGCAGGTCGTCGCCGAACAGCGCCGAGTCGAGGCGGCCCTGCCAGTGCTCGCCGTCACCGCTGACCATCAGGCGGGGCGCGGCGGCGGCCGTGGCGGGAGCCGCGGCCGACAGGACGCCGCCGGTGGCGACGAGCACCGCGACGACGACCGCGATCGCCCGGCCGCCGGTCACCCGCACTGGATGTTCCTCGTCCCGTACTGGTCGTAGACCACCTTGAGCGTGCCGACGGCCATGAGGTCGGTCGGCTGGCCGTCGACCATCACGCGGATGTCGACGCTGATCAGGCCGTCGCCGAAGGGGTCCTTCGGCACGTTGTCGCGGGTGAAGGCGAAGTGCGGGTAGTCGCCGGTCTGCTCGTTGTTCGAGACCCGGGTGCTGCCGACGTAGGTCGCGTAGCGGGTCGCGGTCGCGCGGGTCGACGGGTCGAAGTCGAGCCACGCGTAGGCCTCGCCGTCGGTGCGGCAGACCGCGGTCTGCGCGGGGACGATCGTGTTGTTCTGCACGATGCGGCGGTCCTGCGGGGTGGCGGTCCACGACCCTGCGGCCAGCGACACGGTGAGGACGGGGTTGACGCGTCCGGTGGGCGACGAGGTCGCGATCGAGGTGCGGAGACACCAGGTCGCGCTGGCCTTGGCGGCGAGGCTGCCCGACAGGTTCGGCGCGGCCGACCAGGTGCCGCTGACGCTCCCCGAGCCGACGGCCGCCGTCGAGGTGCAGGCGGACGCCGCGGACACGGGCCAGCCGACGACGGCGATCGACGCGGCGAGGTCGGCGGAGCTTCCCGAACTCAGGCTGCCGCGCGTCGAGTACGTGGCCGCGACCGTGCCCGAGTTCGTGAAGGTCCAGGGCGCCGTGAGCGACCGGGTCGATCCGGAGTAGTCGGCCTGCAGGCCGTCGACCGTGCCGGCCGTGAGCCCGACGGCGCCGGCCTTGACCTGCTCGGTGAGGGTGGCGGACGCCGTCCAGAGAGCCGAGGCCGCCCCTCCGGAGGCCAGGGCGACGCCGACGATCACGCCGACGACGACGGCGGCCAGGACCGAGCGCACGCCGGACCGGGGCCGTGGGCCCATCGCGTGCCGCCGTCCGCTCACGACGCGGCGCCGGGTCACGGGGCCACCTGCGTCCCGGTCAGGACGAGCCCGATCGACGAGGTCTGGTTCTGCAGGGTCGCCGGCACGTCCGAGTCGAGCGTGACGACGACGCAGCCGGTGACGGTGACGCCGGCCGGCAGCGTGAAGTAGCCGCTGCCGGTGTCGAAGGTCGAGGGCCTCGCCGAGTACCCGCCGACGCCCACGACGCAGTCCGCGGACTTCGTGACGGCGGCCAGCGTCACGGTGAGCTCGCCCGGCAGGGCGGATGCCGACGCCGTGGTGGTCCCGGCCGACACCCGCATGGCCAGGGCGACCGAGCCCGTGTTCGTCGCGCTGAACGTGCCCGCGGTGGCGCCGCCGGGGCCGAGGGCGGAGGTGTCGAGGGCCTTGACGCCGCCGACCGAGAGTCCCGCCGTGCCCGACGCGACCGTGACGGCCGTGGGGGCGACCGCGGAGTTCCACAGCGCGTACGTCCCGCCGGTCGCCACGAGCGCGACGGTGACCGCCCCGGCCACGATCGCCGTCCCCGCCCACAGCGAGCGCAGCGGACGACGGGACGAGGAGGCGCGCTCGGGCGAGCGGTGACGCGCGCGTCCGCCGGGCTGTCCGGTCAACGTCTCACCCCCTGGTGGTCGGTCGTGCGATGCGGTGGCCCGTGAGCCCCTGGTCGGGCGGGTCGGACGGGAGGGGGCGACCGGACCGCGTCGGGTGCGGTCCGGTCGCCGGTCGGAGAGGCGGGGTGCGGCGGCCGTCGGGCCACCGGCACCGGCTACGCGATGGCGCGCTGCTTGAGCGTGAAGGTCAGCTTGCTCAGGTCGAGGGTGCCGCCCTGGCTCGCGGCGTCGGACACCGTCGAGGGCAACTCGACGACGAAGGTCGCGACGGCCGACGTGCTGCCGGCGGACACGGGGGCGACGACGTAGCTGCCGGCCGTGCTGCCCGCGGTGACGCCGGACGGCAGGGTCGTGGAGCCGGCGGCCGTCGAGAGGGTCAGCGTGTTCGTCACGTACGGCTTGAGGCTGCCGGTGACCGAGGCCGCGTCGTAGGTGAGGTCGGCCCGCAGGTCGTTGCCCGAGGCGGCGATGGTGATCGGCTGCGTGAACTGCAGCTTGCTGCCGGGGACGATCTTGTAGGCGGCGACCTGGGCGGCCGTCAGGGCCGTGCTGCGACCGTTGGTCACGTCGGTCCAGCTGCCCGCCGACGACTGGGTGAGCGAGAGGGTGCCCGAGGCGACGCTGGCGGCGTTGACCTCGGTGCTGGCGTTCCAGAGGGCGAAGGTCCCGGCGCCGCCGAGGAGGAGGGCGATGCCGGCGGCACCGGCGACGGCACCCTTGACGAGCTTGTTCATGTGGGTCCTGTTCCGCACGCCGAGGCGCGCTCGAGCACCGCCGTGCGCCGTCGGTCGGGTCGACGTCGGGGTGGCACACGGCGATGCAGGGGCTGTCGGCTCCGGGTCGGGCGACCGATCGATGTCGTCGGGCGCCGGGCTCTCGAGGAGTTCGGGTTCTTCGGGCGGGCAGGCCGCGACGACAGATCCGACATTACGCGGTCCCCCGAAATGCCGACAGGCCATCCATGCCGATGCATGCACCCAGTTGGGGGGACAAAACGGACCGTGACGTCTGTCGGTGACAGGGTGGACACGCGTTTGTACCCCGAAATGCGCGAACCGCACCCCGATCCGCCCCCGGCACCCCGTCCGGGGCCCGGGTCGCGTCAGGGTCGGGACCGGGCGGGCCAGACCGGGTACGGTCGACAGCGTGGCGACAGCATACGAACCCAGAGTCGGGCGGATCCCCATCACGGGCCTCACCCCGACGACACCCGACCGAGTGTTCCCGACGAAGGCCTTCTCCGGCGAGGTGGTCACCTTCGGGGCGACCGTCTTCCGCGAGGGCCACGACCTGATCGGGGCCGACCTCGTCACGATCGACCCCGAGGGCGCCGAGACCCGGCACCGCATGGTCGCCGGCATCCCCGGCACCGATCGGTGGACGGCCCAGGTGCAGCTCGAGACCGAAGGCGACTGGGCCTGGCAGGTCGAGGCCTACACCGACGACTGGGCCACGTGGCTGCACGCGGCCGAGATCAAGGTGCCGGCCGGACTCGACGTCGAGGTCACCTTCGCCCTCGGCAGTCGACTGCTGACCGACGCCGTCGACGAGTACCCCGACACGACCCTCATCCGCGACGCGGCCAAGGCACTCGCGAATCCCGCCCTCTCCCCTGCCGCGCGCCTCCGCGTCGCCACCGACCCGCGCCTCGCCGCTGTCCTCCTGGTGAAGCCGCTCGCGAGCCTCGTCACGCGCAGCGCGCCCGAGGCACTCCGCGTCGAGCGGAGCCGTGCCGGCCTCGGCAGCTGGTACGAGTTCTTCCCCCGCAGCGAGGGCGCTCGCAAGCAGGCCGACGGCACGTGGAAGAGCGGGACGTTCCGCACCGCGGCCCGCCGGCTCCCGTCGATCGCCCGCATGGGCTTCGACGTCGTGTACATCCCGCCCGTCCACCCGATCGGCACGACGTTCCGCAAGGGCCCGAACAACTCGCTGACCGCCGGTCCGGCCGACCCGGGCTCGCCGTACGCCATCGGCTCGGCCGACGGCGGGCACGACGCGGTGCACCCCGACCTCGGCACCGTCGCGGACTTCCGCTGGTTCGTCGACGCCGCGAAGAACGCCGGCCTCGAGCTCGCCCTCGACCTGGCGCTGCAGTGCTCGCCCGACCACCCCTGGGTCACCGAGCACCCCGAGTGGTTCACGACCCTGCCCGACGGCACGATCGCCTACGCCGAGAACCCGCCCAAGAAGTACCAGGACATCTACCCCCTCAACTTCGACAACGACTACGAGGGCGTGAGCCGCGAGGTGCTGCGCATCGTGCGGCACTGGATCGAGCTCGGCGTCACGATCTTCCGCGTCGACAACCCGCACACGAAGCCGGTGCGCTTCTGGGAGTGGCTGCTGCACGAGATCCGGCAGACGAACCCCGAGGTGGTCTTCCTCTCGGAGGCGTTCACCAAGCCGGCCATGATGCAGGCACTGGCGCAGGTGGGGTTCCACCAGTCGTACACGTACTTCACCTGGCGCAACGAGAAATGGGAACTCGAGGAGTACCTCGACGAGCTGTCCAAGGAGACGAGCGCCTGGCTGCGCCCGAACCTCTTCGTCAACACGCACGACATCCTCACGCCCTACCTGCAGTTCGGCGGACCCGCGGCCTACAAGATCCGGGCCGCGATCGCCGCGACCGCTTCTCCGACCTGGGGCGTGTACTCGGGTTACGAGCTCTTCGAGGACGTGGCGCGACCGGGCAGCGAAGAGAACATCGACAACGAGAAGTACGAGTACAAGCCCCGCGACTGGGCCGCCGCCGAAGAGGCCGGGGCCTCGCTCGCGCCGTACCTGACGCAGCTCAACCGCATCCGCGCCTCCCACCCGGCCCTGCGTCAGCTGCGCAACCTCGAGATCCACTCGAGCGACGACGAGTCGATCCTCGTCTTCTCGAAGTACCTGTCGCGTGCGCACACCCGCAGTGGACGCGCCGACGGCATCATCGTGGTCGCGAACGTCGACCCGCACTCCGCGCGCGAGACGACCGTCCACCTCGACGTCACGAAGTTCGGGTTGCAGCCCGGTGGCACCTACACCGTGCGCGACCTCATCACCGGTCAGTCGTGGACCTGGGGCGACGACAACTACGTCCGACTGGACGCCTTCGTCGAACCGGTGCACGTGCTCTCCGTCGACCTCAACCGAGCCCCGTAGGAGCGCCCCGATGACCACCACTCCCCCGACCGGCCCCGACGCCGGCCTCGACCAGGGCACCGACACCCGGGTCGACCCTGCCGAGACGAGCGACACCGACGGCCTGTTCTCCCTGGGAGACGACGAGGTCTTCTCCGCCGCCGCCGGCACCCACGGCCACCCGCACGCCGTCCTCGGCGCCCACCCCCGCGGCGGCCGCACCGCCGTCCGCGTCGTCCGACCGCTGGCCGAGACGGTCACCGTGACCGGCGCCTCCGGGGCGTCGTTCGCGCTCGAGCACGTGGCCCACGGCCTCTGGCAGGGCGTCACGAGCGAGCCCGTCGGCGCGTACACGATCGAGGCGACCTACGAAGGAGGCGCGGCGTGGGTCTCCGACGACCCCTACCGTTTCGCCCCCACCGTCACCGAGTTCGACCTGTACCTCTTCGGCGAGGGCCGCCACGAGCAGCTCTGGAAGATGCTCGGCAGCCACGTGCGCGAGCACGAGGGCGTGACCGGCACCTCGTTCGCCGTCTGGGCGCCGCACGCCCGTGCCGTCCGCGTGAAGGGCGACCTCAACGGCTGGGACGGCGAGCGGCACGCCATGCGCCGCCTCGACGGCAACGGCGTCTGGGAGCTCTTCGTGCCGGGCGTGACGGACGGCATCTACAAGTACGAGGTGCTCACCCCCGACGACGTCTGGGTCGAGCGCGCCGACCCCATGGCGCGCACCTCCGAGGTGCCGCCGCTCACCGGCTCGGTGATCACCAAGGCCGCCCACGCCTGGTCCGACGACGCCTGGATGGCCTCCCGCGCCGAGAACGACGTCCACGCCGGCCCGATGAGTGTCTACGAACTGCACGTCGGCTCGTGGCGACCCGGGCTGAACTACCGCGAACTGGCCGACCAGCTGATCGAGTACGTCGGCGAGCTCGGCTTCACCCACGTCGAGTTCATGCCGCTCGCCGAGCACCCCTTCGGTGGCTCGTGGGGCTACCAGGTCACCGGCTACTACGCCGTGACCAGCCGTTTCGGCAGCCCCGACGACCTGCGGCACCTGATCGACCGGCTGCACCAGGCCGGCATCGGCGTGATCATGGACTGGGTGCCCGGGCACTTCCCGAAGGACGAGTGGGCCCTCGCGAAGTTCGACGGCCGCGCCGTCTACGAGCACTCCGACCCGCGCCGCGGCGAACAACCCGACTGGGGCACGCTGGTCTTCAACTTCGGCGACTCGCAGGTGCGCAACTTCCTCGTCTCGAACGCGCTCTACTGGCTCGAGGAGTTCCACATCGACGGGCTGCGCGTCGACGCCGTGGCCTCGATGCTCTACCTCGACTACAGCCGCAACGAGGGCGAATGGCTGCCGAACGAGTTCGGCGGACGCGAGAACCTCGAAGCCATCAGCTTCTTGCAAGAGGCGAACGCCACGGCCTACAAGCGCCACCCGGGCATCGTCATGATCGCCGAAGAGAGCACCAGCTGGCCCGGCGTCACCCGCCCGACCAGCGAGGGCGGCCTCGGCTTCGGCCTCAAGTGGAACATGGGCTGGATGCACGACACCCTCGGCTACGTCGCGGAGGACCCGCTCTACCGCTCGCACCACCACGGCGAGATCACCTTCTCGTTCGTGTACGCGTTCAGCGAGAACTTCATGCTGCCGATCAGCCACGACGAGGTCGTGCACGGCAAGGGGTCCCTGCTCAACAAGATGCCCGGCGACGAGTGGCAGAAGCTCGCCAACGTGCGGGCCTACCTCGCGTACATGTGGGGCCACCCCGGCAAGCAGCTGCTCTTCATGGGCAGCGAGTTCGGGCAACCCGGCGAGTGGAGCGAAGAACGAGGGCTCGACTGGTGGATCCTCGACCAGCCCGCCCACCAGGGGCTCCACGGCCTGGTGGCCCGCCTCAACGAGGTCTACCGCGACGAGCCCGCTCTCTGGGCGCACGACTTCGACACCGACGGCTTCGAGTGGATCGACGGCGGTGCCGCGCAGCACAGCGTCGTGGCCTTCATGCGCAAGTCCGGCTCGGGCGAGTCGATCGCCGTCCTGGCGAACTTCTCGGGTGAGCCGGTGCGCATGCGCTTCGGTCTGCCCGCGGCCGGTCGCTGGGACGAGATCCTCAACACCGACGCCGAGGTCTACGGCGGTTCGGGTGTCGGCAACTTCGGCGGCGTCACCGCGACCGACGACCCCTGGGCGGGACGCCCCGCCGCGGCCGACGTGCAGTTGCCGCCGCTCGGCGTCGTCTGGCTCAAGCTGCGCCGCTGAGCCACGGCCTCTCGACGACGGAACCCCCGCCACCCTTCCGGGTCGCGGGGGTTCCGTCGTCCACGCAGGAGGCGCGGCTCAGTACAGCAGCATCGCCAGACGACGGCGGGCGGTCGCCACCCGGGGGTCGTCCACCCCGACGATCTCGAAGTACTCGAGGAGGCGAGCCCGGGCCGCGTCACGACCCTCGGGGTCGAGCGACGGGAAGACGGTCAGCACGCGGTCGAAGGCGTCGTCGATGTGGCCGCCGCTGAGGTCGAGGTCGGCCACGTCGAGCTGGGCGTCGAGATCGGTGGGGGCGGCGGCGGCCGCCGCACGGACGTCGGCCAGCGACGCGCCCTGCAGCCGCTCGAGCAGCGAGACCTGGGCGAGACCGGCCACGGCCAGCTGGTCACGAGGATCTTGGGCGATGGCGGTCTTGTAGGCCGTGATCGCCGCGGCGTAGTCGCCCCGGTCGATCGCGTCGTAGGCGTCCTGGTGGTGCGGGGGCAAGGGCTCGGGCGCGGGCTCGACCTCGTCGGCCTCACCCACCGGGGCGCCGTCGACGACCGCGGTGCCCGTCACGCCGTTCTGCGCGGCGAGCTCGAGCACCTGCTCGAAGACGTCGCGCACCTGGGCCTCGGGCAGGGCTCCGACGAAGAGCTGCACGGGTCGGCCGCCGATCACCGCGGCGACCGCGGGGATCGACTGGGCCTGGAAGGCCTGCGTCAGCTGGGGGTTCGCGTCGACGTCGACCTTGACGAGCAGCAGGCGGCCCGCGTACTCGCCGACCAGCTTGTCGAGGACCGGCGAGAGCTGCTTGCACGGGCCGCACCACTCCGCCCAGAGGTCGACGATCACCGGGACGGTGTTGCTGATCTCGAGGACCTGCGTGAAGGTGGCGTCGGTCGCGTCGAGCACGAGGCCCGGCACCGCGACCTGACCGGCGGCCGGGGCCGGGGCGCCACCCGCGCCTCCCGCGGTCTCGCCGCCGACGGGCGAGCCGTCCGACGGGCCGGCCGGGGCCGGGGCCGGCGGGCGGTTGACGAGCGACGAGAGGTCGACGGCGCCGCGGAGACCTGCGGGAACGGGGGGAAGGTTGGTCATGGCAGCTCCTTGGCAGAGGTGAGGGCCTGGCTGAAACCGAGCAGGACGATCGGGTCGTCGCTGCCGACGGGCGGGACGGAGAACAAGAGTTCGACACCGTAGGTCGCCTCGATGCCCTTCGACGACTCGTCGAGGCCCAGCAGGGTCTTGACGGTGCCCTCGGGGTTGACCTTGGCGCCGGTGGCCGTCGGCTTGACGGTCTCGATCTCGTTCAACGCGACCGAGACGATGGCGCCGGCGTCGTTGGTGGCAAACGCGACCGGGGTCTCGTCGTCGGCCTGCGACGTGTAGTCGATCGACGCGGTGGTCGGCAGGGCCGCCCGCTTGGCGTCCTTGTAGGCCTTGCCGATCTTCTCACGAAGGCTGTCGCCGTCGGTCTGGAACTGGGCGGCGTACTGGCTCTCGTCGCCGTTGCGCAGGATGTCGCCGTAGGCCTCGGCCAGCTGGTCGGGCTGCAGCTTGAGCAGCTTGACGTCGGGCGAGAGCCGGGCGGCGCCGATCGACGCGGGGGCGACCGTCAACGGGGTCTGCGTCTGCAGGCTGACGGCGTACTCGACCTTGTACGGGTCTCGGGCGGTCTCTTGTTCGAGCGTGAGGGCGACGGGTGCGACGCTCGTGTCGGCGTCCTGCACGACGACGAACGCCGACCGTGGCCACGAATCGGCCTGCTGGGGCAACGTGAGCGTGACGGTGCCGGTCGGGATGGCCAAGGGGGCGGCGGCCGCGGCGTCCTTGGAACGGATCGTGTAGTTGGCCTGGCGCTGTTCGAGCGCCGGACCCGTGAAGCGGGTGGCCGCGAGATCGGCGTTCAGCGAGGCGTCCGCCTCGGTCGCGGTGGCCGAGATGCGTTCGACGATCCTCTTCGCCTGGGCGACGCTGATCACGGGGGGCTGCAGCGCCGTGCCCTGGTCACCGGACTCGGTGCCATCGGTCGAGGTGGGCGTCGGCGTCGGGGTGGCCGAGTCGAAACCGGCCGCCGGCGCCTGCTGGGGCCAGTAGTCGGCGGTGCAGGCCGACAGGGCGAGCGACGAGACGAGCACGATCGGTGCCACGGCGAAGAGACGACGGATGGCGCGGGCACGACCACGTCCGGGGGCGAGCGTCTCGGTGCCGGCGGCGTCGAGCGCCTTGACCGCCTTGCGGCCGGCCCGACGCGACAGACGGGGTCGCTTGCCGTCGCCCGAGCGCCGGCGCGGGCCGCGCGTGCGTCGGTGGTGCAGGATCGCCCAGACGTACAGGCCGATGCCGATCAACAGGACCACGAGGCCGCCGACGATCAGAGGGCCGGCCAGCGGCGTCGCGGTCGAGAGCGGCCAGGTGATGCGGACGTCGGCCGGGGCCGGCTGCGTGCCGTCCGAGACGATGACGAGCGAGACGTCGTCGGGCGCGTCGAGCGAGAAGGTGAGGTCGCTGCCGGTGAACTGGTCGAACCAGAGGTCGGAGTCGGTCGGGTCGGGGACCTCGGTGGTGTCGCCGGCGACCGTGCGGCTGGCGAGCTCGCCGGTGGTCTGGTCGTACTCGACCTCGTTGTAGCTCGCGTCACCCACCCAGCCGAGCACGTCGGACGTGCGGCCGTAGGCGGCGAAGGCGGTGTCGCCACCCGAGACCGACACCGTCTGACGCCCGTCGTGACCGTGCAGTGCCGAGGCCGGGACGACCGTCACGGTCGCGTCGGAGTCGCTGGTGTCGACCTGGGACGACACGCTCGGCGGGGGCGCGAAGACGGTGCGTTGGGCGAAGCCCAACGCCACCATCACCGCCGCCAGGACGACGACGACGACTGCGACGATGAAACGCACGTTTCTCTCCCTCCGAGCCACCATCCCGGTCGGGGCGCCAGGAACCGTCGTGGTCGACGACGGGCCTCGCACGAGCCTGGCCAGGAGGCCGGGCGCGGCAGCAGAATTTAAGACGGCTCAGCGTATCCGACGAGGCTGAGAGGCGCCTAACCTGTCGGTCGGCGTCCGTCGAGGGCATCCCACTAGCATCGTGTCGCGGGCCGCGCTCCCCTGGCCCGAACCCTGCACCGAAGGAGACATCGTGGCCGCTGACGAAGCCGATTTCGGCATCGAACTCCGGGGCTATCGCAAGGACGAGGTCGACCGCGTGCTCGGCGACCTGCGGCGCGAGCTCATCAAGGCCAACGCCGACCGGGCCGACCGGGCGAGCGAGGTCGCGTTCCTCCAGCAGCGGGTGGACGAGATCCGTGCCGAGCTCGAAGAGGCCGGCACCCCGACGTACTCGGGCCTCGGCAGCAAGCTCGAGCAGACCCTGCGTCTGGCCGAACAGCAGTCCACCCTCTTGATCAGCCAGGCCGACATCGACGCCGAGGCCCTGCGCTCGTCCTCCACGGCCGAGGCGAAGCGCCTGGTCGACGACGCCACCGAACGGGCCGCGGCCGTGCTCGACGACGCCCGGGGCCGTGCCGCGGCGCAGGTCGCCGAGTCGACCGCCGACGCCGACCGCCTGGTCGCGCGTGCTAAGGCCGAGGCGCGCGATCTGCTGCAAGAGGCTCAGCGCGACGCCATCTCGATCCGCGGTTCGGCGGCCACCGAGGCCGCCCAGAACGTCTCGACGGCGCGACGCGAGGCCGCAGCGCTTCGGGCCGAGGTCGAGCACGAGGTCGCCGAGCAGCGGGCCGCCGTCGCCCGCGACCTCGCCGAGGCCCGCGACGAAGCCGAGACGCTCGCCGCCGACACACGCGAGGCCCGAGCCGTCTTCGAGAGCGATTCCGAGCGCCAGCGCGCCGACCTCGACCGCGAGGGCGTCACGGTCCGCGCCGAACTGGCCCGGCTCGACGAGACCACCCGTTCCGACCTCGACGCCGAGGTCGGCGCCCGCCGCGCCGAACTCGAGCGCGAGATCACAGCCGCCCGCGCCGATCTGGCCGACGACGTCGCGGCCCAGCGCGCCGAACTCGAGCGCGACGTCGCCGCGGCCCGAGCCGAGCTCGCCCACGAGGTCGCCGAGACCAGGGCGCTCCTCGCCCGCGACGTCGATGCCACCCGTGCCGACCTCACCGACGAGGTCGAGTCCACCCGGGTCGAACTCGAACGCGAGATCGCCACCGGTCGCGACCGCCTCGCGGCCGAGATCGGACAGGCCCGAGCCGAACTCGAGAAAGAGGTGGCCGACGCCCGCACCGAGCTCGACCGAGAGACCCGGCGTCGCCGTGACGAGCTCGACCTCGCCGAGACCACGTCACGGGAGCGCATCGAGCGCGTCACGGTCGAGACCGACGAGCGCCTCACCCGCGAGAGCGAGGCGCAGGCCGACCGACTCGCCCGCGAGGACGCCGACCGTCGGGCCGGCCTCGCGTCCGAGATCGAGCAGGCCCGCGCCGAGCTCGCCGCCGAGACCGCCGAGGCCCGCGCCGCCCTGGCGGACGAGACCGAGGCGCAGCGCGCCCGACTGGCCGCGGACGACATCCGGGTCCGTGCCGGGCTCGAGGCCGACCGCGAGCGGGCCACGGCCGACCTGCGTCGCGACGTCGACCAGGGACGAGCCGACCTCGAGGTCGAGCTGCTCGCCCGTCGCGACGAGGCCGAGGTCGAGCTCACGCAGCGACACCAGCAAGCCGTCGCCGAGACCCAAGAACTGCTCGACTCGGCGGCCGAGCAGCTCGCCGGGGCCACCCGTCGTGCCTCCGAGGTGCGACGCGAGGCCGACGAGCTCGAGCGCAGCGCGAACGAGTACGCACGCACGACGCGGACGGATGCCGACGAGACGGCTCACGAGGTACTCACCAACGCCGACGAACGCTCGCAGTCGATCCTGGCCGATGCTCAGCAGCGGGCCGACGACCTCATCGGCGACGCCGAAGAGCGCCTGGCCGAGATCACGCGCGAACGCGACGCCGTCGCCGACTACTTCGAGAACCTGCGTGGCATGATCGGACAAGTCGGCGGCGGTACGCCAGAGTAGGGCGACAGGCCGTGTCGGGCAGTCGGTGCCGCCGTGGCCTCGACCGGCCCGCGCCGTCGACAGGAGCCCGCCCGTGAAGATCCACAATCCGTTCCGCATCGGCCTGCTCGCGGGCCTGGGTGTGCTCGTCGCCCTCGTGATCGGCGGCGCCGTCGGCCAACTCTCGACGATCCTGACCTACGTGGGCGCGGCCCTGTTCATCTCGCTGGGCCTCGACCCGATCGTCTCGTGGCTCGAGAAGCGCCGGGTGCCCCGGGGCATCGCCATCGTGATCGTCCTCGTGGCGGTGGTCGGAGCCTTCGTGGGCGTCGTGTTCGCGATCGTGCCCGTCATCGTGCAGCAGACCACGAGCTTGATCCAGGCGCTGACCTCGTACCTGCAGAGCGTCACCACCCAGCAGTTCGTCGACAACCTGCAAGAACTCGTCCCGCAGAACGTCTTCGACGTGCAGAACGCCCTCGACTCCATCGTCGACTTCCTGACCAACCCCGACAACGTCGTCACGATCGGTGGCGGAGTCCTCGCCGTCGGCGTCGCGATCGGCAACGGCCTGTTCGGCACGGTCGTCGTGGTCATCCTGACGATCTACTTCACGTCGTCGATCAACAGCGTCAAGCGCGCCCTGTACCAGCTCGTCCCGGCCTCGAAACGGGCCACGTTCATCGACATCTCCGAACAGATCAGCCAGTCGGTGGGTCGGTACGTCATCGGTCAGTTCACGCTGGCGGCACTCAACGGCATCCTCAGCTTCGTGTTCCTCACCATCATCGGCGCCCAACAACCGGCAGTCTTCGCGTTCATCGCGTTCCTCGGCTCGATCATCCCCCTCGTCGGCACCATCAGCGGTTCGGCGATCATCGTCCTGGCGCAGATCGCGCTGTTGCCCCAGTCACCGGCCACCTGGGTCACCGCAGCCGTCTACTACCTCGTCTACATGCAGGTCGAGGCCTACCTGCTGAGTCCTCGCATCATGCGTCGGGCGGTCCGCGTCCCGGGCGTGATCGTCGTCATCGCGGCCCTCGTCGGTGGCACGCTGCTGGGCGTGCTCGGCGCCCTCATCGCCATCCCGGTCGCCGCGTCGATCCTGCTGATCATCCGCGAGGTCTATGTCCCGCGCCAGAACCAGCTCTGAGGCGATCGGCACCGCCGGCCGCGCCCATGGTGGGCGACGCGGGCCGCCACCCGGCGGCCGTGCCGTCAGGAGGCGCGGGGTGGCCAGGTGGACGACAGCGGCAGGGCACCGGGGGCGACCCGACCGACGATCTCGGCCAGCACGCGGCTGG
The DNA here is from genome assembly GCF_014841545.1 of Frigoribacterium sp. CFBP 8751. Classification (NCBI taxonomy): domain Bacteria; kingdom Bacillati; phylum Actinomycetota; class Actinomycetes; order Micrococcales; family Microbacteriaceae; genus Frigoribacterium; species Frigoribacterium sp. CFBP 8751. The sequence continues at coordinate 389,133 of NZ_JACYUB010000002.1, read as the reverse complement.
TCTGCTTCTCACCGACCCAGAGGTGCTTGCCACCCTCGACGGCGACGACCTCGGCCTCGGGCACGAGAGCGAACCGTCGTCGCGCTTCGTCGGGCCGCAGGTAGTCGTCGAACTCGGGGACGACGGCGACCACGGGCCGTCCGGAACCGTGCCAGGCCTCGAGCTCGGCATCGGACGTGCGGTGCAGGGGCGGGGACAACAGGACGGCCCCCGCCACCTCGACGTCGAGGCCGTGCTTCAGGGCGACCTCGGTGCCGAACGACCAACCCACCAACCACGGGACGGGCAGGCCCCGCTCGCGCACGAAGGCCACGGCAGCGGCGAGGTCGGCCGCTTCGGCCACTCCCTCGCCGAACTCGCCCTCGGACCGGCCGCGGGGGGACGACACCCCGCGGAAGTTGAAGCGGAGCACGGCGAGGTCGGCCAGAGCCGGCAGGCGGGCCGCGGCCTTGCGGATGACGTGGGAGTCCATGAACCCGCCGGCGGTGGGCAGGGGGTGCAGCGCGACGATCGTGCCGACGGGCTCGCGGTCCGCCGGGAGGCTCAATTCGCCCACCAGCGTGAGACCGTCGCCGGTGTGCAGTTCGACGTCTTCGCGGCGCGCGGGCAGCAGGACTCCCCCGCGGATCTCGAGGGTGTGGGTGTCGGGGGTCGTCACGAGATCCTCCAGCAGTGGGTGTGCCAATGACGGCGCGCCGCCAGGTCGTCCTCGGCGCCGAAGAGCCCGTCAGCGCGCCAGGCCACGACGTGCGGTGTCGAGGGAGCGATGCCCAGCGAGCAGCCGGGGCAGACGTACTCTTTGACGGCCGACGACGCCGAGACCGACTGCACGTTGAACGAACGTCCGTGCTTGGTCTCGACCGTCAGGCCGCCGAAGGACGCCCGGCTGATGTCGTACGCCTCGTCGGCCTCACGCCGGTCGCGCGAGCGACGGGAGCGGTTGCTGCGGGGCATGACGACCAGCGTAGCAACGGCCCTCGGGGTCGAGGGCGCGCGGGAGGTCAGTACCAGTTGTTGGCGACCGAATGACCCCAGGCACCACAAGGTGTGCTGTACCGGCCACCGATGTAGTTGAGGCCCCATGTGATCTGCGTCGCGGGGTTGGTCTGCCAGTCGGCACCGACGGAACCCATCTTGCTGCCGGGCAGCGCTTGGGGGATGCCGTAGGCACCGCTCGAACGGTTGGACGCGTAGACGTTCCAGCCGGACTCTTTCTGCCACAGGGACACGAGGCAGTCGTACTGGTCGGAACCCCAGCCACGAGCTGCGACGAGTTCTGCAGCGACGGCCTTGGCACTGCCCGGATCGGGAGTTCCCGCCACGGGAGCGGCCGAGGACTTCTTGGCGGTGCCGGAGGTCGCACCCGAGGAGGCCTCGGGCTTCTCGGTCTCGGCCACCACGACGGGCGGCGGCGGCGGCGGCACGTACTCGGTGACTCCGTAGGCGTCCCGATCGGCCACCGTCACGGCAGCACCGGCGACGGTGAGGGTCTGGCCGGGGGCGGTCAGCACCGACGCGGCACCAGGAACGGTCGTCGCGGCCTCGGCACCGGCCAGCGGGTTGACGAGGGATGCCGACACGAACGCGAACGACGCACAGAAACCGACGAGAGGCAGGACGACTCGACGAGGGACACCCGGTCGACGAGCAGCGGAGGCGGTGTCGCGGGCGGGCCCGGTGGTCGCGAGGGACCCGGCCGCCGACCGTCGGACGACGCTCTGCGAAGCCGGCACGCGGACGCGCCGACGGGTCGAGGGTCGTTCGACCGCGGCCGGGTGCTCTCGTCGAGAGGGACCGGGGGTCGGATTCGCTGCGTGCCTGCCCATGAGTCCGTCCAGGGTAACCGATGGGACGCCGGAGAGCCAGGGTCGACGCCTCAGCGTGTCGGGATGCACCCGCCGCCGGGCGGAGCGGCAGCAGTGGTCGTGGTCGTGGCCGTGGCCGTGGCCGTGGCCGTCAGCGCACGGCGAGCATGACGTCGACCACCGTGTCGAGCAGGAGGTCGACCTGGCTCTCCCGGTAGCCACCACGCTTGGCCCGGAAGACCGATCCCCGGACGTCGTCGATGCTGAGCGGACGACCGTCGGTGAAGTACCCGTGCAGGCGCCGCGTGAGGCGGTCGACGTCGCGCGGGTGGTACCCCGTCGTGAGGATGCCGACCCGGTCGAACCGATGTCCCTGCGGTCGCTCGAGTCGGGCCACGATGTCCTCGGCGCCGGACCGTGCGGTCGAGAACCACGTGGACTCGGCCCCCGACGAGACCGCTCGTTCACGCTCGCGACTGGCGAAGGCGTCCTCGAGACGTTCGAGCGCGGCGTCGACGTGTGCCGTCGAGTAACCGTTCTTGGTCAACCCGAAGGCCGTGCGTCGGATGCGGGCGGAGTCGATGCCGAGGCTGGCATCGCCGGCATAGGCCTTGCGGGCCTCGTCCAGGAACGCGTCGACCTCGTCGACGTCGTAACCCCGCTTGCCCTTGGGAACGATCGGGAATGTGCTGCTCACGGCCACCATCATGCCGCATGGCCCGATGGCAAGCGGCTGGACGCGCGGCCCGTCACCGTCGTCGGAACGCCCCTACGCGAAGAGCAGGTAGAGACCGTAGGCCGCAGCGGCCGACGGCAGCGTGCTGTCCAGCCGGTCGAGGAAACCGCCGTGACCGGGCAGCCAGGTGCTGATGTCCTTGATGCCGAGGTCACGCTTGATGAGCGACTCGGACAGGTCGCCGATGGTGGCCGTCACGATGATGACGCCGCCGAAGACGAGGCCGAACCACCACGGCTCGTCGAGCAGGAAGACCGACAGCAGCACGGCCGCGATGAGGCTGGCGGCCACCGAGCCGGCGAAACCTTCCCAGGTCTTCTTCGGGCTGATGCGGGGAGCCATCGGGTGCTTGCCGAAGTTGAGCCCGGTCGCGTAGGCGCCGGTGTCGACGGCGATCACCACGATGAGTGCCGACAGTGTCCACCACTGGCCGTCGGGCCGGGCGGCCATCAGCACCATGAAGCTGCCGAGGAACGAGCAGTAGATCTGAACGAACGCCCCGGCACCCAGGTCACGACCGAGCGAGGAGGCGCCACCACGGTGCGAAGGACGGGCCAACTCGACGAGACGCCACAGCGACACGACGACGATGCCACCGACGAGTGCGGCCCAGTGGCCCCCGGCTCCCCCGTAGAAGGCCGCGGGGACGACGGCCACGCCCGCGAGGACGCTCGGCAGGCGGGGCACGTCGCGCCCGGCGAAGCGGAGGGCGCTGGCGAGTTCGAAGCACAGCGAGCCGATCAGGGCCGCCGCCACGATCATGAAGAACGCCTTGACGAAGATCAGGCTCAGCAGGACCGCAGCCCCGAGCAGCACACCCACGGCGATGGCGGCCGGCAGGTTGCGTCCGGTGCGCGCCGTCAACTTCTCGTTGCGCGAGTCGAGGCGCGCCTTGCCGGCTCGCAGTTGGTTCTCGATGTCGTGCCGGGCCGCCTGCGCACGAGCGTCGAAGTCGGCCCGGCGACTGCCGAGGGTGCTCTTCTGAGCCGGTGACGAGTCGTCGGGGCCGGCGCCGTCGGGTCGCTGTCTCATCAGACCTCGAGCAGCTCCGCTTCTTTCTTCTTCAGCGCGTCGTCGATGGAGTCGATGTAACCCTTGGTGATCGACTCGAGCTCTTTCTCGGCGCGGGCGACCTCGTCGTCGCCGACCTCGGTCTTCTGGGCGTCGAGCGCCTCTTTCGACTTGCGACGGACGTTGCGCACCTGCACCTTGGCGTCCTCGCCCTTGCTGCGGACGAGCTTGACGAACTCTTTGCGACGCTCCTGCGTCAGTTCGGGGATCGTGACGCGGACGATGGTGCCGTCGTTCGTCGGGTTGGCCCCGAGGTTCGGGAAGGTCGCGATGGCCTTCTCGATCTCTTTGAGGGCCGTCTTGTCGTACGGCGTGACGATCATCGTGCGCGCCTCGGGCACCTGGAGCGAGGCGAGCTGGGCCAGCGGGGTCGGGCTGCCGTAGTAGTCGATCGGGATCTTCTGGAACAGAGCCGGGTTGATGCGGCCGGTTCGCACCGTGCCGAAGTCGTTCTTGGCCGCGTCGAGCGCCTTGTCCATCTTCTCGCGCGTCTCGGTGAGTACGTCGTTGATCGCCACTGGTGCTCCTTGTTCGGTTCGCGGTCGAGTTTAGTCGTCTAGTTGCTGACGATGGTTCCGATGCGTTCGCCACGGATGGCGCGGGCGATGTTGCCCTCGCCTTCCATGCCGAACACGTGCATGGGCATGCCGTTGTCCATGCAGAGGCTGAAGGCGGTCGAGTCCACGACCTTGAGCCCCTGCATCAGTGCCTCTTGGTACGTGAGCCGGTCGAGCTTGACCGCCGACGGGTCGTGGCGGGGGTCCGCCGAGTAGACGCCGTCGACGCCGTTCTTGGCGACGAGGACCTCGGAGGCCCCGATCTCGAGAGCCCGCTGGGCCGAGACGGTGTCGGTCGAGAAGTACGGCAGACCGGCGCCGGCACCGAAGATGACGACGCGTCCCTTCTCGAGGTGCCGCTCGGCACGACGAGGGATGTAGGGCTCGGCGACCTGGGTCATCGCGATGGCGGACTGCACACGCGTGGCGGCACCGGCCTGCTCGAGGAAGTCCTGGAGGGCGAGGGCGTTCATGACCGTGCCCAGCATGCCCATGTAATCGGCTCGGCCTCGGTCCATGCCGCGCTGACTGAGCTCGGCGCCACGGAAGAAGTTGCCGCCGCCGACAACGATCGCGATCTCGACGTCGGTCGCCGCGTCGGCGATCTCACGGGCGATGGCACCGACCACGTCGGGGTTCACGCCGAGCTGGCCGCCGCCGAAGGCCTCGCCCGAGAGCTTCAGCAGGACGCGTCGTCGTCCGGTGGTTTCCGATGTCATGCGAGTCTCCGTCTCGTCGTGGCCGTAGCCAGGTTAGCGAGTTCGGGCTGGTCGCCGTCCGTCGCCGATGATGCGCCCGGCGTCGTCACCTCGGCCGGGCACGGGAACGGGGCCCGAGACACGTTCGTCTCGGGCCCCGTCACGGTGCTGCTTAGGCGCCGACCTTGATGCGGGCGAAGCCCGTGATCGACAGTCCGGCCTCGTCGACGACCTTGGCGACCGACAACTTGTTGTCCTTCGCGTAGGCCTGGTCGAGCAGGGCGATCTCCTTGAAGAAGCCGGTGAGGCGACCCTCGATGATCTTGGGCAGGGCCGCTTCGGGCTTGCCCTCGTTCTTCGCGGTCTCCTCGACGATGGCACGCTCCTTGTCGACCTGCTCGGCCGGCACCTCGTCGCGCGACAGGTACGTCGGCGCGGCGAAGGCGATGTGCTGAGCGATCGAGCGAGCGGTCTCGGCGTCGTCACCGGTGTAGCCGACGACCACGCCGACCTGCGGGGGCAGGTCCTTCGAGGTCTTGTGCAGGTAGATGGCGAACTGCTCGCCCTCGATGCGGTTGACGGTGCGCAGTTCGACCTTCTCGCCCATGAGGGCGGCCTCGTCGTTGACGAAGGCCTCGACGGTCTGGCCGCCGATCGCGGCCGCGTTGCCCTCGGCGGCGCTGGAGGCACCGGCCGCGTGCACGGCCTCGAGGACCTGGTCGGCCAGGGCGACGAACTTCTCGTTCTTCGCGACGAAGTCGGTCTCGCTGGCGAGCTCGATCAACGTGGCGTAGCCCGAACCGGGCTTGGCGGCGACGAGACCGGCGGTGGTCTGACGGCCCTCGCGCTTGGCGACGCCCTTCAGCCCCTTGACGCGGAGGATCTCGACGGCCTTCTCGATGTCGCCGTCGGCTTCTTCGAGGGCGTTCTTGCTGTCGACCATGCCCGCGCCGAGGCGGTCACGGAGGATCTTGACGTCAGCGATGGTGTAGTTGGCCATGTGTCTGACTTCCTTTCGTGGAGTCGGAGAGGTGGAGGAGGACTACTTCGAGTCGGCGTCGGCCGGCTCGGCGGCCGTGGCCTCGGTCGCCTCGGCGACGGGCTCGACGACCGGCTCGCCCAGGGGCTTCGCGGCGACCTGTGCATCGGCGTCGTTCTCCTCGACGGGGGCCTCGGCGACGGGCGCCTCGGCAGCAGGTGCCTCGGCAGCAGCGTCAGCGGCCTTGGCCTCGCCCTGCGCGAGCAGCTCGGCCTCCCATTCGGCCATGGGCTCGACGGGCTGGTCGGCGTCCTCGGGCTTCTGGTGACGCTGCACGAGGCCCTCGGCAGCGGCGTCGGCGACGATGCGCGTCAGCAGGCCGACGGAACGGATCGCGTCGTCGTTGCCCGGGATCGGGAAGTTGATCTCGTCGGGGTCGCAGTTCGTGTCGAGGATGCCGATGACCGGGATGCCCAGCTTCTTGGCCTCGTCGATCGCGAGGTGCTCTTTCTTGGTGTCCACGACCCAGAGGGCGGACGGCGTCTTGGTCAGGTTGCGAATTCCACCGAGCGTCTTGTGCAGCTTGTCGAGCTCGCGCTTCTTGATCAGCAGTTCTTTCTTGGTGAAGCCCTGCGTCGTGTCGTCGAAGTCGATGTCCTCGAGCTCTTTCATGCGGGCGAGGCGCTTCGAGACCGTCTGGAAGTTGGTCAGGAGGCCACCGAGCCAGCGCTGGTTGACGAAGGGCTGGCCGACGCGGTTGGCCTGCTCGGCGATGGAGCCCTGGGCCTGCTTCTTGGTGCCGACGAAGAGGATGGTGCCACCGTGGGCGACGGTCTCTTTGACGAAGTCGTACGCGCTGTCGATGTAGCCGAGCGACTGCTGCAGGTCGATGATGTGGATGCCCGAGCGCTCGGCGAGGATGAAGCGCTTCACCTTCGGGTTCCAGCGGCGGGTCTGGTGTCCGAAGTGGACGCCGCTGTCGAGCAGCTGGCGGATGGTGACGACGGCCATGGTCGTTCTCCTTGTTTCTGGGCGCACCCGCGGGTGCGCCTGCTTGTCGGTTGTCGGGCGACCGGTCGGTCGCCACTGCCTGGTGCCCGGGCACACGTCCGCCGAGCACACCGTGAGGCGCGTTCGGACCGAGTGGACGTGGAGGCCGGGAGCGGCGCGAGGCGACCAGGTCGCCTCGACGTCGGTGCGTCCGAGGACGCACAGGGCACGCGAAGTCAGCCTGCTGAGCAGGCTGCATCGCTCATGTTAGCACCACCTCGGGCGAGGAGAGGCGGTGGTCGACACCCGAGTGCGCTGCGCTCGGACGACGCGTCGGTGACCGAGAGCAGTCTCGGAAAGCGAACGTCCCGCCCAGGATCTGGACGGGACGTTCGCTTGCCGAGAGTGCTTCTGCCGGGCTCAGGCCTTCGTGGACCGACCCGTGTCGGCCTGGACGGCCGAGATGCCCATCTCTTCGAGCGAGCGGCCCTTGGTCTCGGGGATCTTCGCCAGGACGAAGAAGAACGAGACGAGCGCGAAGAACGCGAAGATGCCGTACGACAGCGTGAGGCTGAGGGCGGCGAGGGTCGGGAACGACACCGTCACGATGAAGTTGGCGATCCAGTTCGCCATGCTGCCCACGCCGAGCGCCGTGGCACGGATGCTGTTCGGGAACATCTCGCCGAGCAGCACCCACATGAGCGGGCCCCACGTGGCACCGAACGACACGACGAAGAGGTTCGCGGCCACGAGCGCCACCGGGCCCCAGGCGCCGGGCAGCGAGGGGTCGCCGCTCGCCGAGGTGGTGGCCTGGCTGAACGCCAGGGCGGTGACGGCGAGGCTGACGAACATGCCGATCGAGCCGGTCAGCAGCATCGGCCGGCGACCGACCTTGTCGACGAGCCCGATCGCGATGAAGGTCACCGCGACGTTGACGACGGCGGTGATGGTCGAGATGAGGAACGAGTCCTCTTCCTGGAAGCCGACGGCCTGCCAGAGGGTGGTCGAGTAGTAGAAGATCACGTTGATGCCGACGAACTGCTGCAGCACGGCGAGGATGATGCCGACCCAGACGATGGGCTGAAGGCCGAAGCGGCTGCCGCGGATGGACGATTTCTTCTCGAGTTCGGCCTCGGTGCGGATCGAGTCGGTGATCTCTTTCAGGCTCGTCTCGACCGTCTCGGCGGGGACGATCGACTGCAGGACCTTCTTGGCCTCGGCCTCACGCCCGTCACCGGCGAGATACCGCGGCGACTCGGGCAGACGCCAGGCGAGGATTCCGTAGACGACCGACGGCACGATGCCCACCAGGAACATCCAGCGCCAGGCCGCGAGGCCGAAGAGCGACGGCTCGGAGGCACCGCCCGCCGTGACCGCGAAGAGCTGGTCCGAGAGCAGGGCGGCGAAGATGCCGAGGGTGATGGCGAGCTGCTGGAACGACGCCAGACGACCACGGATGGCCTTGGGCGACACCTCGCTGATGTAGGCGGGAGCGATGACCGAGGCGATGCCGATGCCGAGGCCGCCGATGACGCGCCAGAGGACGAGGTCCCAGACGGCGAAGGCCGCGGCGGCACCGATCGAGCTGATCAGGAACAGACCGGCACCGATCAGCATGACCTTGATGCGGCCCATCTTGTCGGCGAGACGGCCGGCGACGTAGGCACCGATGGCACAACCGATCAGGGCCGAGGCGACCGCGAAGCCCGAGGCGAACTCGGTGAGGCCGAACTCGTCGGTGATGGACTGGACGGCGCCGTTGATGACGGACGAGTCGAAGCCGAACAGGAACCCGCCGATGGCCGCCGCCACGGCGAGCGCGGTCACCCGCCTGTTCAAGCTCTTCGTCGTTGCAGTGGTGTTCGACACCTGTACTCCTTCACGGCTCGAGGAGCAGGGCTCGTGGCCACGACTCCCCCACAAACGGTGTGCACGGGGTGTTCGTGCACGGGTGAACCTTACGCCTCGCCGAGAAAGGTTGCGCAACCGGCAAGGTACCGGTATGCGTTCTGGTCCTCCGCGGTCGCTCCGCCGCCTCGTCGGGGCCTCGACGACGGTCCTGGCGGTCCTCGTCGCCGGGTCGTCCACGTCCTCGCCGGCGTTCGCATCACCTCCGGCGGAGAACGCAGGAGGCGCGGTGTGGGCCTGGCCCGTCGCCTCGCCCCACCCGGTGGTCCGGCCCTTCGTCGGGCCGCCGAACCCGTGGTCGCCGGGGCACCGCGGCATCGACGTCGGGACGACCGAGGGCTCGGTCGTGACCGCGCCGGACGACGGGGTGGTGCACTTCGCCGGGGTCGTGGTGGACCGCCCTGTGCTGTCGATCGCCCACTCGGGTGGAGTGCTGAGCAGCTTCGAGCCGGTGGTGGCCGATGTCTCGAAGGGCGACGTCGTCACGCGGGGGCAGACCGTCGGTGTGCTCGTGCCGGGGCACTGTTCGGACCGGCCGTGCTTGCACGTGGGGGCGCGCATCGACGGCGAGTACGTCTCGCCCCTGCTGTTCCTGGGCGGGATCGAACCGTCGGTGCTGCTGCCGACACGGCCCCGCTGAGCACCGGTGCCACTCGGAACGCGTCGCTCGGGCGCGTGCGTCAGGCGCCTCGGGCCGTGCCGGTGTCCTCTGCGCCGTCAGGCGCGCGGGTGTGCCGAACGGTAGCTGTCCCGCAACCGGTCGGTCGAGACGTGCGTGTAGATCTGCGTGGTGCCGAGGCTCGCGTGGCCGAGCAACTCCTGGACGGCCCGGAGGTCGGCGCCCCCGTCGAGCAGGTGCGTGGCCGCCGTGTGCCTCAGGGCGTGCGGCCCCGCCGGCCCCCCGCCCGGGAGGTCGGCGAGCAGCCCGGCGACCAAGCGGTAGACGGCCCTCGTACCGAGCCGCCCTCCGGTGGACCCCACGAAGAACGCAGGGTCCGTGGCCGGGGTGACGAGCGTCGGGCGGGCGCGTTCGAGGTAGCGTCCCAGGGCCTCGGCCGCCGGGACGCCGAACGGCACGACGCGTTGTTTCGCCCCTTTGCCGGTCACCCGCACGGTCAGTCTCTCGAGGTCGACGTCGCCGAGGTCGGCACCGACGAGCTCGGACACGCGCAGGCCCGCCCCGTAGAGGAGCTCGACGACGGCGAGGTCCCGACGCGCACCGGGGTCGCCCGTGTCGGCACGGACGGCGAGGGAGGCCAGCAGGCCGTCGACCTGCTCACGGGTGAGGACGCGGGGCAGACGACTCTCGGGCTTCGGCGCGCGAAGCCGCGCGCCGACGTCGACCGGCGTCCGGTCGGTCTCGTCGAGCCATCGGGTGAAGGCCCGGACGCTCGCCGACCGCCTGGCGAGGGTGGCCCGGGCGAGCCCGGCCTGCGTGCCCTGCCAGAGCCAGTCGCGCAGCAGGTCGAGGTCGAGGTCGCCGACCTCGCCCGGGCGGCCGAGCCGCTTCTCGGCGAAGACGACGAGCGAGTCGAGGTCGGCACCGTACGACCGCACCGTGTGGTCGCTGAGCCCCCGACCGTCGTGCAGGTGGTCCGCGAACCGTTCGACCTCGCCCAGGAGGCGCGTCACGGCAGGGTCCGCCCCTCGCGTCTCGACCCCGGCCCTCGCATGCCGACAGGCTAACCATCACGGCGCCCCCGCACCCGTCGCCACCCCGACCCGTGCCGTCGGGCCGCGCCCGAGAGGTCGAGTTCGGCCAGCACGTCGCGGACCGTCTCGAGCGACAGACCGCTCGCGACGGCCAGTTCGTCGGTCTCGCGGGTCGCCGTCGTGCTGAGGGCGTCCAGCACCCGCATCGTCTCGGGGTCGAGCCGCCGCCCCTGGTACGACGCCACGACGAGGTCGGTCGGCACCCCGGCGAGTGCGAGGACCTCGTCGGCACTCGTCACGCACTCGGCCAGACCGGATCGGATCAGGGCATGGCAGCCCACGGACGACGGCGAGGTCACCGGACCGGGCACGGCCCCGACCGGACGACCGAGCGACTGGGCGTGAGCGGCCGTGTTCAGCGACCCCGAGCGTCCGCCGGCCTCGACGACGACGGTCGCGGCCGTCAGGGCCGCGATGAGCCTGTTGCGTTGCAGGAAACGCCACCGTGACGGTTTGCCCCCGCAGGGGGCCTCGGAGATCATCAGACCCGTCTCGAGGATGCGTCGCAGCAGGCCGTCGTGCCCGGCCGGGTAGAGGTGGTCGACTCCCCCGGCCATGACCGCCATCGTCGTCGCCGACGCGGCCAGGGCCGCCCGGTGGGCCGCACCGTCGATGCCGTAGGCGGCACCCGAGACGACCGCGAGGCCGCGGTCGGCCACGCCGTCGGCGAGCTCGGCCGACACCTGCTCGCCGTAGGCCGTCGCCGCTCTCGAACCGACGATGGCGATGCTCGACGCCGGTACCGGGACGCACGCCGGACCTCGCGCCCAGAGGGCCACGGGGGCATGGTCTCCGAGCTCGTCGAGGACCGTGGGCCAGAACGGCGTACCCGGCACGAGCAGCCTCGATCCCACGACGGTCGCCGTGTGGAACGACCGGAGGATCACCCCGGTCTCGAGTCGTGGCCGCCACCTCTTCAACGCCCGCACGAGGTCGAGCCGCTCGACGTCGTCGAGGGTCGCCCCGGCCTCGACCAGCGCCCCGGACAGGAGACCCGGGCGGGGTTCGTCCCGACCGACCGCAGCCTCGAGCACGACGCGGAGACCGACGGTCGGCCCGAGCAACGCCCGGACGACCCCGCCCACCGCGTCCCCCGGTTCGACCACGCCCGTCCAGGCGCCCAGGGCGAAGGCCCGGACGGTCTGCGCCTCGCTGAGATCGTCGACGTCCGGCAGGACGGGCCGCACGAGATCGGCCAGCTCGGTGGAGGTCGCCCTGAGCAGGTCGCTCACAGCGACTGCCGCATGCTCAGGGCCCGCACGACGTGACGGCGGACGGGGGCAGGGTCGCCGTCGAGGTCGGCGAGGGTCCAGGCGACGCGCAGCACGCGGTCGTAGCCCCTCATCGTCAGGGCACCGGTCTCGAGAGCCCGGTCGACGGGCTGCGAGTCAGCCACGGCCAGGCGGTTCGCCGGGTCGCGCAGCCAGGTACCGGGGACCTCGCCGGACAACCGCCAGGGGGTGCCGTCGAGCCGACGGGCGGCACGGTCACGGGCCCGGTCGACGCGGTCGCGAGCCTGGCGCGTCGTCGTCGGGACGACGTCGGCCGAGGCTCGGAACTGGGACGAACTGATGCGGGCCACCCGCAACTGCAGGTCGATGCGGTCCACGAGCGGCCCGGAGAGCTTGCCGAGGTACCGACGCCGCTGATGCGGGGAACAGCTGCAGTCGGAGTCGCGGGAACCGTACTGCCCGCAGGGGCAAGGATTGGCCGCGGCGACCAGCTGGAACCTCGCCGGGAAGCGAGCCACCGACCTCGACCGGTGGACGACGGTCTCACCCGATTCGAGAGGCTGGCGAAGGCAGTCGAGGACCGTCTGCTGGAACTCGGGCGCCTCGTCGAGGAACAACACGCCGCGGGTCGCCCTCGACGCGGCACCGGGCCGGATGACCCCGCTGCCGCCGCCGACCAAGGCCGCCGCGCTGCACGTGTGGTGAGGCGCCTCGAACGGCGGACGCCGGTCGAGATCGCCCGTGACGGCGACCCCGGCCAAGGAGCGGATCGACGCGACCTCGAGGGCCGAGTCGGCGTCGAGGTCGGGCAGCAGTCCCGGCAGGCGGGCCGCCAGCATGCTCTTGCCCGCACCGGGAGGGCCGACCATGAGGAGGTGGTGACCGCCGGCCGCGGCGACGACGAGCGCCTCGACGGCGTCGACGTTGCCGATGACGTCCGCGAGGTCGAGTTCGGCCGGCACCGTCGGTTCGGAGCGCGATCTCGTGATGGCCTCAACCGGTTCGGGTTCGAGACCTGCGCCGTGCCAGATGGCGGCCTCGCGGAGGCTCGGCACGGGCACCACGCGGATGCCGGGCACGAGGGCCGCCTCGTCGGCGTTGTCGGTCGGCACCATGACGGTGGTGGCCCCCGCCCGACGCGCACCCAGCACGGCGGGCAGGACGCCGTCGACGGGGCGGAGTCGGCCGTCGAGACCGAGCTCGCCCAGGTGGACGACGCGCTCGACGGACTCGGCGGGAACGACTTCGGCTGCGGCCAAGGCCGCGATGGCGATGCCGAGGTCGAAGGACGACCCCTGCTTGGGCAGCGAGGCCGGTGACAGGTTGACGGTCAGCTTGCGCGCCGGCAAGGCGCACCCGGAGTTCGTCGCGGCGGACCGGACCCGGTCGCGGGCCTCGCCCAGCGACGTGTCGGGCAGACCGATGATCACGAACGCCGGCAGCCCGGCACCCATGTCGGCCTCGATCTCGACCAGGGCACCGTCGACCCCCAGCAGGGCGACCGCCCTCGTCCGCGCCACGCTCATGCTCCCGCCCCGCGGACGTGGTCGATGCGCTCGTGCCCCGCGCACCGCTCGACCGTGATGCCCACGACGTCGATGCGCAACCCCCGGGGCGTCGTGGAGGGATGCGCCTGGCACCAGGCGCCCGCCAGCCGTCGCAGACGCGCCAGCTTGGCCGGCGTCACGGCCTCGAGGGCGTGGCCGTAGCCGGTGCCCGACCGCGTCTTGACCTCGACGACGACCAGCACGTCTCCGTCCAGGGCGACCAGGTCGATCTCGCCCTCGCGACACCGCCAGTTGCGCTCGACGACCCGCATGCCCTGCGCCTCGACGTACTCGGCCGCGACGTCTTCGCCGCGCCGACCCAATTCGTCCTTCTTCGCCATGTCTGACCTCCTGCCAGCAGGCTGGCGGAGGCCTGTCCCTCGGGGGGCGGGCGGGACATCGTCTGGGGACGCCACCGATCCGGTGACGGCTGGGGACGAGCCGTGTCAGACGAGTCGCATCCCGCGGCAACGGGTCACGTCGCGGCCGGGACTACTCGTCGAGGGCGAGTTCTTTCGGCAGCTCGAGATCGCGGGTCGTGAGCTCTTCGACGTTCACGTCCTTGAAGGTGAGCACCCGGACCGACTTGACGAAACGGTCGGAACGGTAGACGTCCCACACCCAGACGTCCGTCATCGAGAGTTCGAAGTAGAAGTCGTGCTCGGTGTCGCGCCGGACGAGGTCGACCTCGTTGGCCAGGTAGAAGCGCCGCTCGGTCTCGACCACGTAGCGGAACTGCGACACCACGTCGCGGTACTCGCGGTACAGCGCGAGCTCGACCTCGCGGTCGTAGTCTTCGAAATCGTCCTCGTCCATCGGAGGATCATCTTACGCGGCCCCCGGGGCGGCGGACGCCGAAGGCCTGCCGGTTCGGACCTCTGCCCCGGGAGTCAGTGCAACCAGGTGAGACGGTGCAGTGGCGACGGCCCCAACTCGGACAGTGCACCGTAGTGCGCCGACGAGCCGTAGCCCTTGTTGCCGGCCCAGCCGTAGCCCGGGTGGACGCCGTCGGCCTCGATCATCAGCCGGTCGCGCTCGACCTTGGCGATGACCGACGCCGCCGCCACCGACGCACAGTCGCGGTCGGCCTTGATCCGGGTCGTGATGCGGGGAGGGGTGGTGAGCTGGGGCGACAGGTAGTCGTGGTTGCCGTCGAGCACCACGACGGACTGCATGATGCCGACGCCGGCGTGGTGCAGCGCGGTCAGGGCACGCTTGCCGGCCAGGCCGAGCGCGACGACGATGCCCAGCCGATCGACCTCGTGCGCCTCGGCGAAGCCCACCGCGTGATGGGACACCCACGACGTCGCCAGCGGGTAAAGGGCCTCGCGTCGCTTCTCGGACAGGAGCTTCGAGTCGCGCAGACCCGCGGGGACGTCGAGGCACTCGACGTGCACCGCCCCGAGCCCGACGGCGACCGGCCCGGCGATGGCACCCCGACCCACCTCGTCACAGCCGATCACCCAGGTCGCTCCGGTGGCGTGCAGCTCGCGCTCGAATTCGAGCGTGGGGTCGACGACGGGGCTCATTCGCCCTCTCGTTCGGTGCCGCGGAAGACGTCGGGGTAGTCGCCGAGCCACGTCCAACGGTCGGTGGGCCAGCTGATGACGAAGGCGCGCCCGACGACGTCGCTCATCGGGACGAACCCCTTGCTCGGGGTGGCGCCGTTGTAGCGGCTGTCCTTCGAGTTGTAGCGGTTGTCGCCCATGACCCACAGGGAGTCGGCGGGGACCGTGACCGAGAAGTCGTCGGCCGAGACGCGGGTCTCGCCCGGAGGCAGGTTGACGTAGGGCTCGTCGAGGGGGACGCCGTTGACCGACATCTGGCCGAAGTCGTTGCAGCACTCTACCGTGTCACCCGGCAGGCCGATGACCCGCTTGATCAGGTGGTCGTTGCTGTCTTGTGCACCGAGCCCGACCAGCGTCAGGAACCACGAGATGCCGTCGGACACCGGGTTGCCCGTGGTGGTGCTGATCGGCGCCGTGCCGTCGAGCCACCCACCCGGGTCGGTGAACACCACCACGTCGCCACGCTTGACGTCGACGAGGTCGGGCACGAGCTCGTTCACGATGATGCGGTCGTTGATCTGGAGCGTCTGTTCCATCGACCCGGACGGGATGTAGAACGACCGGATCAAGAACGTCTTGATGAGGAACGAGATGAGGAGGGCCGCCAAGAAGATGACGAGGACGTCGCGCACGAACGTGCCGATGCCGCGCTTCCCGCCGTCGTCGCGTCGAGGACGCAGGGCGCGCCTCACTGTGTCATTCGTCATTTAACCACCCGAGCTCCCCGCCATCTTAGATGGCGGGGAGCTCGGTGGATGTCGCGGGGACGCGTGACTAGTTGTCGCGCTTCTCCTTGATCTTGGCCTTCTTGCCGCGCAGCTCGCGCAGGTAGTACAGCTTGGCGCGACGGACGGCACCACGGCTGACGACCTCGATGTGGTCGATGACCGGGGAGTGCACCGGGAAGGTGCGCTCGACGCCGACCTGGAAGCTCACCTTGCGGACCGTGAAGGTCTCGCGGATGCCCTCGTTCTGCTTGCCGATGACGACACCCTGGAAGACCTGGACGCGCGAGCGCGTGCCTTCGATGATGTTGACGTGCACCTTGACGGTGTCGCCGGCGCGGAAGTCGGGGACGTCCGAGCGGAGGTTGGCGGAGTCAACCGCGTCGAGGATGTGCATTGTCGTTCGCTCTCTGCAACCGCCACAGGTCGACTGCGTGTCTGGGGCACGTCACGCGCCCGTCATGATGAAGAAGGTGTGCTCTGGATCGGCAGACTCCCCTGTGGCAGAGTCGTGCGCAGGCACAAGCGCCTATTGTGCCACAGCGCGGGCGCCCGTGTCAGCCTCGCGGCGTGATGGTGATGACGGGGCCGTCGTCGCCGTAGCCGGGCCGACGCCCCGCGGCGGCCCCGGTGCCCGACGCGACCCTCTCGAGATCGGCGAGCGACGTGGCCATGCGGGCCCGCGCCTCCTTGACGAACTGCCACAGGGCCGAGGCGAACAGGCCGACGCCCGCCGCGATCGTCACGACGGCACAGAGCGCGAACAGGGCGGTCGAGAGGTCGAGGGACGAGGCCCCGCCGGCGACCTGCGTGAAGGCCGACGCGGACGCCGACTCGGCGGAACTGTCGACGATGAAGAACCCGAGACCGAGCTGCCCGAGCCACGACAGCGTGAGCAGACCGACGTCGGCCCACGACACGGCCTTCGCCTGTCGGACGCTGCGGCGACCCACCACCACACCGGTGGCCACCGCCTGCCCCACGAAGAGCAGGGGCACGAGCAGCAGCTGGCCCACGAACTGGAGTCCCAACGGGACGCCGAAGAACGCCCGGCCCAGCAGCACCCAGAGCGGAAGCACGAACACGGCCACCCAGAGGAGGCGGTAGAAGACCCGGCGCATCGTCATGCGGTCGAGGCTACGAAACGATCGTGAAGAATGGCTGCATGATCGAACTGCGCACGCCCGACGAGATCGAGCGCATGCGGCCCGCCGGAGCCTTCGTCGCCCGCGTGCTCGAGGCGACCAGGGCTGCTGCACGACCGGGGATCGACCTGCTCGAGATCGACGAGCTCGCGCACGGCATGATCCGCGAGGCGGGCGCCGAGAGCTGCTACGTCGACTACCACCCGTCGTTCGGTGCGAGTCCGTTCGGCAAGGTGATCTGCACGTCGGTCAACGACGCGGCCCTGCACGGCCTGCCGCACCGCCACCGGCTGCGCGACGGCGATCTGCTCAGCCTCGACTTCGCCGCCTCGGTGGACGGCTGGGTCGCCGACTCGGCCGTGTCGTTCGTCGTCGGCGAGCAGGCGTCGCCCGAGGACCTCCGCCTGATCGAGACGTGCGAGGTCGCTCTGGACGCCGGCATCGCCGCCCTGAGGCCGGGCGCCAAGCTGGGCGACGTCTCGGCGGCCATCGGCCGGGTCGCCCGCAGCGCGGGCTACGGCGTCAACCTGCAGTTCGGCGGCCACGGGGTCGGACGGACCATGCACGGCGATCCCCACGTCCCGAACGACGGACGCGCGGGCCGGGGCTGGCCGGTGCGGCCCGGGCTCGTCGTCGCGATCGAACCCTGGCTGATGCGCGGAACCGACGAGATCGTCACCGACGCCGACGGCTGGACGCTGCGCAGCATCGACGGTTCGAGGGCGGCGCACGTCGAGCACACCGTGGCCGTCACCGAGGACGGACCGCTCGTGCTCACCGCACGCGGCTGACCTGGACGAGGCGGGGCCGCGGACCCTGGCCCGCACCTCGACCCGCGGACCCCGTCAGCCGAGCAGGTCGGGCCGCACCCGACGGGTGCGTTCGAGCTGCTGCTCACGACGCCAGGTCGCGATGGCCGCGTGGTTGCCGCTGAGCAGCACGGGAGGGACGTCGAGACCACGCCAGGACGCCGGCTTGGTGTAGCTGGGGTACTCGAGCAGGCCGTCTTCGTGGCTCTCTTCGGTGAGGCTCTCGGGGTTGCCCACGACACCCGGGACGAGACGCCCGATGGCCTCGATCATCGCCGTGACCGCGACCTCGCCGCCGTTCAGCACGTAGTCGCCGAGGCTGATCTCACGCACCGTCGCCCGGGTGGCGGCGTGCTCGACGACGCGCTGGTCGATGCCCTCGTACCGGCCGCAGGTGAAGACCAGATGAGGCGCGAACGCGAGCTCCCGCGCCATGGCCTGGGTGAACGGCGTGCCCGCCGGCGACGGGACGATCATGATCGTGTCGTCGGGCGTGGACGTGTCGCCGAAGACGTGGTCGAGCGCCTCGCCCCAGGGCTCGGGACGCATGACCATGCCGGCCCCGCCACCGTAGGGCGTGTCGTCGACGGTGCGGTGCCGGTCGTGCGTGAAGTCACGCAGGTCGTGCACGGCGACGTCGAGCAGCTTCTGCTGCCGGGCCTTGCCCAGCAACGAGATGTCGAGCACCCCGAAGAACTCGGGGAAGATCGACACGATGTCGATGCGCACGCGTCAGCGCTCGTCGTCGGGAGCGGACTCGCCCTCGGAGGCCGGCTCGTCGACGCCGTCGAACGCCGGCTCGTCGTCCGTGTCGTCGGCCAGCTCTTCGAACAGCCCTTGCGGCGGGGTCACGACGACCACGCCGGCCTCGACGTCGACCTTCGGCACGAGGGCCGAGACGAACGGGACGAGAACCTCGCCCGACGCGGTGTCGACCGCGAGGAGGTCTTGGGCCGGCAGGTGATCGACCCGGGCCACGGTGCCGACGACGACACCGTCACGTTCGACGCGGAGGCCGACCAGCTGGTGGTCGTACCAGGCGTCGTCCTCGTGCGGCAGCTCGTCCGTGTCTTGGTCGACCCAGAGGATCGCCTTGACGAGGGACTCGGCGGCAGTGCGGTCGTCGACGCCCTCGAAGAAGCCCACCGGGTGGCTGTTGTACCAGCGCAACTCGGTGAGGGTGAGGGTCTTGTCGTGCCAGGCGCTGTCGGCGGGCACCTGCAGGCGGAACACGGCACCCGGCACGAAGCGCTGTTCGGGGGTGTCGGTGAAGAGTTCGAGCTTGAGGGCGCCCTTGAGGCCGTGGGCCTTGGTGAGGCGCCCCACCCGGAGTTCGGTCTTGCGGTCGGACGGCACGGCTCTAGAGATCGCCGTCGACGACGTCGACCCGGACACGCTTGCCGTCGGCCAGTGCCGTGATCAGGGTGCGGAGGGCCTTGGCGGTGCGGCCGGCGCGGCCGATCACGCGACCGAGGTCGTCCGCGTGGACGTGCACCTCGAGGACGTCGCCTCGCGGGGAGTTCTTCTCCACGACCTGCACCTCGTCCGGGTGATCGACGATCCCCCGGACGAGGTGTTCGAGTGCAGGTGCGAGCACCGACTACGCCTCGGTGGTCTCGGCGTCGTCGCTGGACTCGGCGGGAGCCTCGGCCTTGACGGCGGGCTTCTCGGTCTTGGGCACGAGGACCGGCTTCTTCTTCTCGTCGGCGACGAAGGCCTCTTTCGGGGCCTTGGTCTTGACGGTGCTGACGGCGTCGGCGTCGCCCTTGAACTTGCCCCAGTCACCCGTGAGCTTCAGCAGCGCGGCGACCTGTTCGGTCGGCTGTGCGCCGACGGAGAGCCAGTACTGCGCACGCTCGGACTCGACCTCGATGAACGAAGGCTCTTCGGTGGGGTGGTACTTGCCGATCTCTTCGATGACGCGACCGTCACGCTTGGTGCGCGAGTCGGCGACGACGATGCGGTAGTAGGGGGCGCGGATCTTGCCCATGCGCTTGAGACGGATCTTGACAGCCACAATTCTCCTGTGTGATGTGATGTGGGCGAGTAGCCAGCCGTGAGCGTGGGGGCACACTCGGCTCGAAAGCTCTGATGGGAGTCGAACGTCGCCTGATTAGAGGGTCGGACGACAGAAGACTCGACCTCCCATTGTTGCAGACGAAAGGCCATCTGCACGAATTGCTTCGCGTCGTGTTGGGCACCGCGCCTCCCCGGCGTCATCGGACGACTCAGGACGTGCCCACCTGCTCCGTCGACGGCCCCCTGCGCGCCCCGGCTGGCAGGATGGACCCGCCCTGACGCCCACGGGAAGGCCACGCGGATGCGCATCGATTTCACGACCTCAGAGCGGTCGACCCTCGGCGTCGAGTGGGAGCTCGCCCTCGTCGACCACGAGTCGGGCGAGTTGGCGCCGCACGCCCCGGCGATCCTCGCCGACCTGGCGCACGTGAACGACGGCGGCCCCGAGCGGCTGACCAACGAACTGCTCACCAACACGGTCGAGGTCGTCACGGGCGTCCACCACCGCGTCGCCGACGCCGTCGACGACCTGAAGGGCACGATCGACCAGGTCCGCGGCCCCGCCTCGGTGCTCGGCGCCGACCTGATGTGTGCCGGAACGCACCCCTACAGCCGCTACGTCGACCAGGAGGTGACCCCCGACAAGGAGCGCTACGCCACGCTGATCGACCGCACGCGCTGGTGGGGCCGCCAGATGATGATCTGGGGGGTCCACGTGCACGTCGGCATCGACGACCGCGCCAAGGTGCTGCCGATCCTCAACGGCATGCTCACCTACCTGCCGCACTTCCAGGCCCTGACGGCGTCCAGCCCGTTCTGGGTCGGGGAAGAGACGGGATACGCCTCGAACCGGGCCCTGATGTTCCAGCAGCTGCCGACGGCGGGTCTGCCGCCCCAGTTCGCGACCTGGTCCGAATACGAGGCCATGGTCGCCGACATGACCCACACCGGCGTGATCGACGACCACAGCGAACTGCGCTGGGACCTGCGTCCCTCGCCGAAGTGGGGCACCCTCGAGACGCGCGTCTTCGACGGCATCGCGACGACCGACGAGCTCGCCGCCGTGACGGCACTGGTGCAGTGCCTCGTCGACGACATGTCCGAGCGGCTCGACCGCGGCGAGACCCTGACGAGCATGCAGCCGTGGTTCGTCCGCGAGAACAAGTGGCGCGCCGCCCGGTACGGCATGGACGCCATCGTGATCCAGAACGCGGCCGGCGACGAACGACTGGTGACGGACGACCTGCGCGAACTCGTGACGTCGCTCGAGCCGGCGGCCGAACGCCTCGGCTGCCTCGACGAACTGCACTCGCTCGCGGTGATCACCGACCGCGGGGCCAGCTACCAGCGCCAGCTCGCCGTCGCCGCCGCCCACGGCGGAGACCTCCGGCCCGTCGTGGCCTCGCTGGTCCGCGAGTTCGACGAGGGGTTGTCCGCAGCCGAGTGAGTCGCCGCGTCCGACGTCGTGCACGGACGACGTCGGGCACGGACGACGACGCCCGCCCCGCGTCATGCGGGACGGGCGTCGTCGATCAACAGGAGGCGCGGGTCGGGTCAGCCGCGCCCGAGCATCTTCTGCAGCGACGCGAGCTCTTCGGGCGAGGGTGCCGTGCCGCCGGCCGTGGCCCCACCACCGCCGCCGAGTCCGAAGCCGGAACCGCCGGGAGCGGACGAAGCGGGCTTGGCGCCGGTGGCGAGGGCGGCGTTCTGAGCGGCGCGCTTGGCCGGGTTGCCGGCCTTCGAGCCCTTCTTCTTGGGCTGCGCCTTCTTGCCGGCGTACGAGGCGCCGGGGATCGGGCCCATGCCGGGGACCTGGGGCACGCCGCCCTTGGCGACGGTCTTCATCATCTTCGAGGCCTGCTCGAAGCGCTGCACGAGCTGGTTGACGTCGGTGACGGTCATGCCCGAACCGCGCGCGATGCGGAGGCGACGCGAGCCGTTGAGCAGCTTGGGCATCGCACGCTCTTGCTGCGTCATCGACTGGATGATCGCCTCGGTGCGGACGATCTCGCGCTCGTCGAAGTTCTCGAGCTGCTCGCGCATGCCCTTGGCGCCCGGCAGCATGCCGAGCATGCCCTTGATCGAGCCCATCTTGCGCAGTTGCTGCATCTGCGTGAGGAAGTCGTCGAGCGTGAAGGAGTCGGTCGCGATCTTCTGCGCAACCGCCATCGCCTCTTCTTCGTCGAAGGCCTGCTGGGCCTGCTCGATGAGCGAGAGGATGTCACCGAGGTCGAGGATGCGGCTCGCCATGCGATCGGGGTGGAACGGCTCGAAGTCGTCGAGCGACTCGCCCGTCGACGCGAACATGATGGGGCGGCCGGTGACCGACGCGACGCTGAGGGCGGCACCACCGCGGGCGTCGCCGTCGAGCTTCGAGAGCACGACGCCGGTGAAGTCGACGCCGTCCTGGAAGGCCTTGGCGGTGGCGACGGCGTCCTGACCGATCATCGCGTCGATGACGAACAGCACCTCGTCGGGGTCCACGGCCTTGCGGATGTTCGCGGCCTGCTTCATGAGCTCGGCGTCGACGCCGAGACGACCGGCCGTGTCGACGATGACCGTGTCGTACTGCTTGTCGCGGGCGTACTTGATGGCCTGCTTGGCGACCTTCACCGGGTCACCCACGCCGTTGCCGGGCTCGGGCGCGAAGACGTGGGCGCCGGCCTGCTCTCCGACGACCTGCAGCTGCGTCACCGCGTTGGGACGCTGGAGGTCGGCCGCCACGAGCATGGGCGTGTGGCCGTCCTTCGCGAGCCACTTGGCCAGCTTGCCCGCGAGCGTCGTCTTGCCGGCACCCTGGAGGCCGGCGAGCATGATGACGGTCGGCGGGTTCTTGGCGAACTCGAGCCGACGCTGCTGACCGCCGAGGATCTGCACCAGTTCTTCGTTGACGATCTGGACGACCTGCTGCGCGGGGTTCAGGGCCTTGCTGACCTCGTCGCCGAGGGCGCGGTCGCGCACCGTGTTCGTGAAGGCCTTGACGACGTCGAACGCGACGTCGGCGTCGAGCAGGGCGCGACGAATCTCGCGCACGGTGCCGTCGACGTCGGCGGGACTCAGCTTGCCCTTGTTGCGGAGGTTCTTGAAGGTTTCCGCGAGGCGGTCGGAGAGGGTTCCAAAAGTGGCCATGGTGCGCCCATCTTAACCGACCGTCGGCGTCCCGCGCTGCGTGGCCGCACCTCCTCGGCTCGGCTTTCTTGTACTCGGTGCATCAATGAGGTTACCCTCGGGGCATGACCACGACGCGACGTGTCGGCCTGACGGGTCCGCCGCTCGACTACCGCGAGGGGCTGCGCCTGCAGCGGCGACTGCATGCCGACGTGGTGGCCGGCCGGCTCGACTCGGCACTCGTCCTCTGCCAGCACCCGTCCGTCTACACGGCGGGTACGCGCACGCAGCCGACCGACCTGCCTCGCGACGGCTCCCCCGTCGTCCCGGTCGACCGCGGCGGACGCATCACCTGGCACGGCCCCGGCCAGCTCGTGGCGTACCCGATCGTGCGCCTGCCCGAGCCGCTCGACGTCGTCGCGCACGTCCGCGCGCTCGAGGCGTGCCTGATCGAGGTGTGCTCGGGCGTCGGAGTGTCGGCCGTGCGAGTGGCCGGGCGCAGCGGTGCCTGGGTGCCGGGGCCCCTCGGTGACGACAAGGTCGCGGCGGTCGGCGTGCGGGTCGCCGAGGGCGTGACGATGCACGGAGTCGCCCTCACCTGCGACGCCGACCTGTCCCCCTACGCCCAGATCGTGCCCTGCGGCATCACCGACGCCGGCGTGACCAGCCTGACCCGCGCCTCCGGGAGGCGCGTGGCCGTCACCGACGTCGCGGACGCCCTCGAGACGGCCCTGACCGCGTACCTGACCAGCCTCGAGACCGGCGGACGCCGGCCGGCCCGACCCGACCCCGTGGGAGCCCACCGATGACGACGACCGCCCCCGAGGGCCGACGGCTGCTGCGCGTCGAGGCCCGCAACGCCGAGACCCCGATCGAGAAGAAGCCGACCTGGATCAAGACCACCGCCAAGCAGGGCCCCGAATACCGCGCCCTGACCGAGCTCGTGGTCGACAAGAAGCTGCACACCGTCTGCCAGGAGGCCGGCTGTCCGAACATCTTCGAGTGCTGGGAGGACCGCGAGGCGACGTTCCTGATCGGCGGCTCGCAGTGCACGCGCCGCTGCGACTTCTGTCAGATCGACACGGGCAAGCCGAGCCCGATCGACCGCCGCGAGCCCCTGTCCGTCGCCGAGTCGGTGCGCGAGATGGGGCTGCGTTACGCGACCGTCACCGGCGTCGCGCGCGACGACCTCGACGACGGAGGCGCGTGGCTCTACGCCGAGACCATCCGCCGCGTCCACGAGCTGAACCCGGGCACGGGCGTCGAGATCCTCGTCCCCGACTTCAACGCTCGCCCCGACCTGCTCGGGCAGGTCTTCGACGCCCGGCCCGAGGTCTTCGCCCACAACGTCGAGACGGTGCCGCGCATCTTCAAGCGCATCCGCCCCGCGTTCACCTTCGAGCGGTCCCTCGACGTCATCACGCAGGGTCACGACGCCGGCCTCGTGACGAAGTCGAACCTGATCCTCGGCATGGGTGAGGAACGAGGTGAGGTCATCGACGCCCTCGAACGACTCCGGGAGGCGCACACCGACATCATCACGCTGACCCAGTACCTGCGCCCCAGCCCCCGGCACCTGCCGGTCGCCCGGTGGGTGCACCCGGACGAGTTCGTCGACTTCCGCGAGATCGCGGAGGACATGGGCTTCAGCGGTGTGCTCGCCGGGCCGCTCGTGCGGTCGTCGTACCGTGCAGGTCGACTGTGGGCGCGGGCGACCGAGGCACGCGGCGGAGTCGTGCCCGAAGCGCTGCGCCACCTGCTCGAGGCGGGGGCCGGGCGCCAGGCCGTGTGACGCGCCCCGGGGTGGACGCAGGAGGCGCGGGTCGCGTGACCCGCGCCTCCTGCGTCCGTGCCGGGGCGCGTGGGCGCCTACGCGATGAGGTTCTGGACGAACACGTGGGGGGTGAAGCCGGTGAGGTCGCCGATGCCCTCGCCCTGACCGACGAGCTTGATCGGGATGCCGGTCTGCTCCTGCACCGCGAGGACGAATCCGCCGCGGGCCGAGCCGTCGAGCTTCGTCAGGACGAGGCCGGTCACCCCGGCGTGCTCGATGAAGGCCTGCGCCTGGGCCAGGCCGTTCTGGCCGGTCGTCGCGTCGAGCACGAGCAGCACCTCGGCGATCTCGGTCTGCTTCTCGACGACGCGCTTGATCTTGCCGAGCTCGTCCATCAGGCCCGACTTCGTCTGCAGTCGCCCCGCCGTGTCGATCAGGACGATCTCGATGCCCTCGCGCATGGCGAGCTCGACGGTCTGGAAGGCCACCGACGCAGGGTCTTGGCCCTGCTGCTGGGGGCGGACGATGCGGGCGCCGGCACGCTCGGCCCAGGTCGCGACCTGCTCGACGGCCGCCGCACGGAAGGTGTCGGCCGCCCCCACGACGACCGAGCGGTCGTAGTTCCGCAGGAACTTGGCGAACTTGCCGATGGTCGTCGTCTTGCCGACGCCGTTGACGCCGACCATGAGCACGACGGCGGGTCGGGCGCTGAGCTTGAGGGTCGAGTCGAGCTTCGAGAGCCGTTCTTCGAGCGTCTCGCGCAGCATGCGCTTGAGGTCGGCGGGGTCGGTGGTCGAGTAGCGCTGCACCTTCGCCTGCAGGTCGTCGATGATCTGCTCGGTCACGTCGGGGCCGAAGTCGGCGCCGATCAGGGCGGCCTCGAGGTCGTCCCACGTGGTCTCGTCGATCGTCTTCTTGGCGAACATGCCACGGAGGGCACCGGAGAGGGACCAGGGGGAAGCCATGCGGGCCAGCTTATTCGGCCCCGGACGAGACCGCGGACGTGCAGAGGCTGTAAGCTCGCCAGGTTGAAGGGGAGTACTCCCACGCGGTGGCGTCGTCAATACGGAAGAGACCGATCTCGACCCGGTGCACCGGTTCGCAGCCGTCCTGATCAGGACGCGACGCGAGTGGAGGAGACCTTCGGTACCCGCTGCGTACTGGAGGTACACACATGGACGTCCATTTCTTGACCTGGGCGATCACCATCGCCGGCATCATCGGCCTGCTGTTCTTCGACTTCTTCAGTCACGTCCGCACGCCGCACGAGCCGACCATCCGCGAGTCGGCCATCTGGTCGGGCGTCTACATCGGCATCGCCGTCCTGTTCGGCGTCGGCGTCGGCGTCTTCTCGAACTGGACCTTCGGTGGCGAGTACTTCGCCGGCTACATCACCGAGAAGGCCCTCTCGGTCGACAACCTGTTCGTCTTCCTGATCATCATGACGAGCTTCGCGGTGCCCCGCATCTACCAGCAGAAGGTGCTGCTCGTCGGCATCGCCATCGCCCTGCTCTCGCGCGGTCTGTTCATCGCGGCCGGCGTGGTCATCATCGAGAACTTCTCGTGGGTCTTCTACCTCTTCGGCATCCTGCTCTTCTGGCTCGCCTACAGCCAGGTCAAGGGCGGCCACGGCGACGACGAGAAGGACGAGGCGGACAGCAAGCTCATCCGTGCCCTGCGCCGTGTCATCCCCACCTCGCAGGACTACGACGGCCAGAAGCTGACCACCAAGGTCGACGGCAAGCGCCTCTTCACCCCGCTCTTCCTCGTCATGGTCGCGATCGGCCTGACCGACGTGCTCTTCGCGCTCGACTCGATCCCGGCCATCTTCGGCCTCACGCAAGAGGCCTACATCGTCTTCACGGCGAACGCGTTCTCGCTGCTCGGCCTGCGTCAGCTGTACTTCCTCATCTCGGGTCTGCTCGAGCGCCTCGTGTACCTGGCCCAGGGCCTGGCGGTCATCCTCGCCTTCATCGGCGTCAAGCTGCTGTTCCACGCCCTGCACGTCAACGAGGTGCCGTTCATCAACGGCGGCGAGCCGATCACCTGGATCCCCGAGATCCCGATCTGGTTCTCGCTCGGCTTCATCGTGCTGACCATCGCCGTCGCGACGGTCGCCAGCCTCGCGAAGACCCGACGGGACGCCCGCGCGAAGGCCGGCGTCACGGCGAGCACCGACGACGACCACTGATCCCCCGGCGGGCGGCCTCCATGCGGGGCCGCCCGCCGTCACTCCCCCGCGGCACCGCCGCGGCCGCACCATGGAACGGAACACCCCGATGCGCCTCGAACTCATCCGCCACGGTCAGACCGACTGGAACCTCGCCCACAAGCTCCAGGGCTCGTCCGACATCCCGCTGAACGACACGGGTCGCGG
Organism: Frigoribacterium sp. CFBP 8751; assembly: GCF_014841545.1. Lineage (NCBI taxonomy): Bacteria > Bacillati > Actinomycetota > Actinomycetes > Micrococcales > Microbacteriaceae > Frigoribacterium > Frigoribacterium sp. CFBP 8751. The sequence goes on along the minus strand of NZ_JACYUB010000002.1, from coordinate 362,372 downwards.
CCAGGCCCTCGAGGCGGCGCGGCTGCTGGCCGGCGTCGAGTGGAGCGCCATCGTGTCGTCGCCGCTCGGGCGCGCCCGCGAGACCGCCGAGATCATCGCCGCCGAGCTCGGCATCGAGTTGGGCGACGCCTACGACGAACTGATCGAGCGGGACTACGCCTCGCACGAGGGCCGCACCCCCGAGTCGCCGATCCCCGACCAGCCCAACGCCGACTACCCCGACATCGAACCCCGCGAGTCGGTCGCCGCCCGGGGCGTCGGCGCGCTCGAGATGATCCGCGACACGCGACTGCCGCTCGACGGTGACGACGCCCACATCGTCGTCGTCTGCCACGGCACGATCATCCGCTTCACCCTCGCCGAGATCCTCGGCCGCGAGGTCCCGCACATCGAGAACGCCGCGGCGAACACGGTCGAGTGGGACGGCACCGCCTGGCACGTGCTGAGCATCAACGGCGGGGTCCTCGACACGCCGATCGACTGACACCCGGTGCCCCACGGGGCACGACGAGAACGAACGAGGCGCGGCCACGCAGGTCGCGCCTCCTGCGTTTCTCGTCGGGTCGTGTCGGGTCAGGCCCCTGGCCCTGGCATGGTCCGAGCCGACCGACGCGAGGGATCACCGCGTACCGGACCCGACCGCTCGGAGGGGTCGGGGCGTGCCGAACCCGACCGCTCGCAGGGCTCACGGCGGGCCGAACCCGACAACTCCTGCGCGACGCGCCGCTCAGTTCTCCCCGAGCAGACGGCTGGAGGCCTCCTGGTCGCGATGTGCACAGGAGGGGCGGGCGGGGACGAGCGGGCGGAGCGGGCAGGGGTGAGGGCGGGTGGTTCGGCTCGGGGAGGGCGAACGGGGGTCAGGAGGCGGCGGGGGCGGCGGTGCCGCGCTCGGCGACGACGCGCTGACCGACGACGGCGCTGACGCCGTCCTGACGCATCGAGACGCCGTAGAGGGCGTCGGCGATCTCCATCGTGCGCTTCTGGTGCGTGATGACGATGAGCTGGCTCGACTCGCGCAGGTCCTCGAAGATGGTCAGCAACCGGCCGAGGTTAGCGTCGTCGAGGGCCGCCTCGACCTCGTCCATGATGTAGAACGGGCTCGGCCGGGCCTTGAAGATCGCGATCAGCAGCGCCACGGCGGCCAGCGACCGCTCGCCGCCCGACAGCAGCGACAGCCGCTCGATCTTCTTGCCGGCCGGTTTCACCGTCACCTCGATGCCGGTCGCCAGCAGGTCGTCGGGGTCGGTCAGGTGCAGCGAGCCGCTGCCTCCCGGGAAGAGGATCGGGAACACCTGGTCGAAGGCGGCCTGGGTGTCGGCGAACGCACTCGCGAAGATGGTCTGCATCTTGTCGTCGATCTCGTCGATGATCGTCAGGAGGTCCTTGCGGGTGCCGGTCAGGTCGGCCAGCTGCTCGGTCAGGAAGAGATGGCGCTGTTCGAGCGCCGCGAACTCCTCGAGGGCCAGCGGGTTGACCCTCCCGAGCCGCGCGAGCTTCTTCTCGGCCACGGCGAGCCGGCGCTGCTGGGCCGCCCGCTCGAAGGGCACGCCCCGGGGAGGCGCGGCGTCGCCCCCGGGGAGCGTCGCGTCGTCGAGGTCGGTGGCGCCGTCGGGTGCGCGATCGGCGGCACGGGCGGCACGCTCCCCCGCGGCGTCGTCCTCGCCTGCGGCGTCGTCCTCGCCCGCGGCCTCGACGTCGACCAGGTCGACCTCGGCGTCGACGGACGGTCGGACCACGACCTCGTCGTCACCCGGCACGGGCACGTGCGGTCCGTACTCGGCCACGAGCACGTCCTCGACGAGGCCGAGCTCGGAGCCGGCTCGTTCGAGCAGCCCGGACAGGTGCAGCTTGTTCTCGTAGATCTCCATCTCGAGTCCGTGCACGCTCTCGGTCACGGTGGCGAGCCGGTCGCGCAGCTCACGCTCGGCCCGGCGCAGCGCCTGCAGCTCGGTGTTCTGCTCTGCCCGGGCCGCCTCGGCCTCGGCCAGCACCGCGCGCGCCTCGGCCACCGACCGGGCGACCGCGTCCAGGGTCGGCGGCAGGGCCTCGAGCACCGACGACGTGGCGGCCGTCTGCCGCTGCCGCACCACCGTCCGACGCGCCTGGAGCTCGGCGGCCGCCCGTTGCTCGTCGAGCTGGCGTTGCAGTGCCTCGGCCCGGGCCATCTCGGCGCGGACCCGTTCGCGGACGGTCTCGAGGGCGATGCGACGCTCGGTCTCGACGGCCCGCGCGCTCTCGACCTCGGCCAGCAGGCCGTCACGCGCCGACGCGTCGAGCAGCGGCCGCGGGCGGGCAGCGTGCTCGTCGTGGGCGGCCGACGCCGCGTCGACGGCACGGCTCGCGGCGTCGACGGCCTCGACCGACGCGTCGAGGGCGTCGGAGAGACGGTCGACCTCGGCCTCGGCGGCCTCGACCCGGGCACGCAGACGACCGAGCTGTTGCCCGTGGGAGGTGACCCGCGCCTCCTCGTCCCGGGCGGCTGCCGCCGCCTCTTTCGCACGGGTGCGCGTCGCGGCGAGGCGGTCCCGCAGCTCGGCGAGTTCGGGGGCGAGGCGCTCGATCTCGGTGGCCACGCCGGTGAGCCGGACGGCGGCCGCGTCGCGCTCGGCGACGAGCTCGAGGCGCGACCGCTCGGCACCCGACCCGCCGCGCAGCACGTAGTCGGTCAGCACCTCGCCCGCCCGTGTGATGACGGTCACGGGGACCGGGTGGCCGGCGAGTGCCTGCCAGGCCGAGCGCGCGACCACGAGGTCGTCGGCCACGACGGTGGCGGCCAGCAGCCCGAGCACCCCGGGAGGCGCGGTGACGACGGCGGTGGCGGCGACGGCTCCGGTCGGGAGGTCGACGTCGAGCGTCGACAGGGGACGCACGGGCTCGGCCACGACGACCTCGACCCGGCCGAGCTCGGCCTCGGTGGCGTGCGCGACGGCGTCGACCGCGGCCTCGACGTCGTCGGCCAGCACCGAGTCGACCACGCTGCCGAGCGCCGCGGCGACGGCGGCCTCGTAACCGGGACGCACCTGCACGTGCTCGGCCACCAGGCCTCGGATGCCCGGTCGGCCCGCGGCCACGAGAGCGGCCGTGGCGTCGTTCTGGTCGAGGGCGAGCGACAGGGCACTCCGCCGGGCCGCGAGGGCGTCGCGCTCGCGTTCGGCCGCGTGCAGGCGGTCGCGCAGCTCGTCGACGCTCGCCGTGAGAGCCGTCAGCTGCTCTTCGGCCTCGGCCTGGACGGCGGCGTGATCGACCCCGTCGGCGTCGGCACGCGGCGACCGCTGCTCGAGCTCGGCGTACTCGGCCCGTCCGGCGTCCCGACGCGCCTCGGCGGCCTCGAGCGCGGCGCGTTGACGCAGCTGCTCGCCCCGGACGGCGGCGAGCCCCGACCGCGCCGTCTCGAGGGCGCCACGCAGGCGGGTGGCCTCGAGGTCGTGCTGCGAGACGAGGACGCTCTGCGCCTGGATCTCGACGTCGAGGGCGTCGAGGGACGCACGGACCGTGGCCAGCTCGGCCCCGGCCGCCCCCACCGCCGCCTCGGCCTGCGAGACGTCGCCGCGCAGGCGCTCGGCCTCGTCGCGGGCGTCGGCGACCATGCCCGCGCTGACGGTGGTCGCCACGGCGGGCTGGTCCGCCTGCTGGGCGAGCAGCTGGAGCCGCTGCTGCGCGAGGCTCGACAGGCTGCGCAGGCGCTCGTGGACCGACTCGAGTCCGAAGACCACCCGGCGGGCGTCGTCGACGGCGTCGCCGACCATGGCCTGCTCGAGGCGGTGCTCACGCTGCTTGTTCTCGTCGAGGCGGTCCTGCAGCACGAGGCGCTCGCTCTTGCGCTCGGCCTCGGTGCTCGACCGGGCCGTGAGCGACTCCCGCAGGGCGACGACCTCGTCCGCCAGGAGACGGGCGCGGGCGTCCCGGACGACCGCGGCGATGGTCTGCGCCTCGCGGGCGATCTCGGCCTGGCGCCCGAGCGGTTTGAGTTGACGGCGGAGCTCGCCCGCGAGGTCGCTGAGCCGCGTGAGGTTCGTCTGCATGGCCTCGAGCTTGCGGAGGGTCTTCTCCTTGCGACGACGGTGTTTGAGGATGCCGGCGGCCTCCTCGACGAAGCCCCGGCGGTCCTCCGGGGTGGCGCGCAGCACGGCGTCGAGCTGCCCCTGCCCCACGATGACGTGCATCTCGCGGCCGAGGCCGGAGTCGCTGAGCAGCTCTTGGACGTCGAGCAGCCGGCACCCCTCGCCGTTGATGGCGTACTCGCTGCCACCGTTGCGGAAGAGGGTACGGCTGATCGTCACCTCGGTGTAGTCGATCGGCAGGGCCCCGTCGGAGTTGTCGATCGTCAACACCACCTGCGCCCGACCGAGCGGACCGCGGGTCGAGGTGCCGGCGAAGATGACGTCCTCCATCTTGCCGCCGCGGAGGTTCTTCACCCCCTGCTCGCCCATCACCCAGGCGAGGGCGTCGACGACGTTGCTCTTGCCCGAACCGTTCGGGCCGACGACGCAGGTGACCCCCGGCTCGAAGGCGAACGTGGTCGCCGAGGCGAACGACTTGAAGCCCTTGAGCGTGAGGCTCTTCAGGTACATGCGCCGCGCCTCCTCGGGGCTCGTGACGGGTGGTGGACCGGGCGGACCGGGGCGTCGACGGCAGGTCGTGACCCGTTCTCAAGGATACGGGTGGAGGCCCCGCCGTCCGGGGAGGCGGGCGGCGCCGGACGAGGCGGGGGTCAGCGCGTGCGCACCCGCTGGCAGCGAGGGCAGAAGTGGCTCGAGCGGTTCATGAACGCCTCGCGCACGATGGGGGTGCCGCACCGCGGGCAGGGGCGACCTTGCTGCCCGTACGCGGCCAGGCGGTGGCTGAAGTAACCCGACTGGCCGTTGACGTTGACGTACTGGGCGTCGAAGCTCGTCCCGCCCTCGCCGAGGGCCTTGAGCAGCACGACCCGCACCTCGGCCAGCAGCACGCGGGCCCGCGCCCTCGACAACGACTCGGTCGGCTGCTCGGGGTGCACCCGCGCGGCCCAGAGGCTCTCGTCGGCGTAGATGTTGCCCACCCCGCTCAGCAGACCCTGGTCGAGCAGCGCGCGCTTGACACCGGTGCGTCGGGCCAGCAGGCGGGTGATCACCCGCGGCTCGTCGAAGGCCGGGTCGAGCGGGTCGCGCGCGATGTGCGAGACCTGCTGCGGCACCCGGCGCACCCAGGCGTCCGGATCGGCGTCGGTACCGGCGGTGGTGGTCGGCCGGGCGTCCGTCCCGGCCTCGACCGCGGCCTCGGCGTCGGACCCCAGGAGGCGCGGGCCGGCGAACCCCGCCGCCCGCCCGTCCAGCGTGGGCACGGTCTCGTCGAGGGCCATCGAGCCGAAGATGCGCTGGTCGACGAAGGCGAGTCGCACGGGGCCGAGCGACGGGCTGTCGACCTCGAGCCGGATGCGCATCAGGCGATCGGGTTCGGCGTCCCGGCTGCGGAGCAGGACCTGACCGCTCATGCCGAGGTGAGCCACGAGGGCCAGGGGCTGCTCGTGCGGCTCGGCCGGCTCGAAGGGGAACCAGAGGAACTTGCCCCGGCGGACGGCCGAGTCGATCGTGCCACCGACCAAGCGGTCGACGAAGTCGTCGCTCGGACCGCGGTGCCGCTTGAGCGACCGCTGGTCGAGGACGTCGACCGCCGTCACCACGGCACCGGCCACCACGGGGTGCAGACCGGCCCGGACGACCTCGACCTCGGGCAGTTCGGGCACGGTCAGGCGGTGGAGGCGGCGGCCCGACGGGCGGCGGCCACCCCGGCGGCCGACGCGTTGAGCGACGTCCAGGCCCCGAGGGCGGCGGCCATCTCGGCCTGCTTCTTGCTGCTGCCCGACCCCTCGGCGACGCCCTGCTCGTCACCCAGGGCGACGACCGCGTGGAAACGCTTGTCGTGATCGGGACCACTGTCGGTGACCGAGTACGAAGGCATGCCCCGACCCAGGGTCGCAGCCAGTTCTTGCAGGCTGGTCTTGGGGTCCATCGCGGCACCGAAACGATCGGGGTCGACGAGCAGCGGCGCCACGAGACGCAGCACGAGTGCCGTGGCAGCCTCGCCCCCGGCCTCGAGGTACGTCGCGCCGATGATGGCCTCGACGGTGTCGGCCAGGATCGAGTGCTTGTCCCGACCGCCGGTCAACTCTTCGCCGCGACCGAGGCGCAGGTACGGGCCGAGACCGATGATCCGTGCGACCTCGGCCAGGGCGACGGTGCTGACGAGACTGGCCCGACGCTTCGCGAGGTCGCCCTCGTCGAGGTCGGGGTTCTCGGTGAAGAGCATGACCGTGACGGCCTGGCCCAGGATGGAGTCGCCGAGGAACTCGAGGCGCTCGTTGTTGCCGACGCCGCCGTGCTCGTACGAGTACGACCGGTGCGTGAGCGCCTGGTCGATCAGGTCGTCGCTGAGCTCGATCTGCAGTCGGGACAAGAGAACAGCCCGGTCGGCACCAGGGCTCGACTCGGGCTGACTCATGCGCTCACCGCGAGGGTGGACGGGTTCACGTCGGTGATCAGACGTCGGCGACCTTGCGGCCCTTGTACTCCATGTACAGGGCGGTGCCGGCGCTGTCCTCGACGACCTTGGCACGGTGCGGCAGGCTGTAGGTGACCTTGCCGTTCTCGATCGTCTTGACGAGCTGGACCGGCGTGGCCTTCCACTGCGAACGACGAGCGTGCGTGTTGGAGCGTGACTGCTTGCGCTTCGGGACGGCCATGGGTTTCTCTTCTCTCTGTCGGCACCCTCACGGGTGCCTGGGTCTGACGATGGTGGGTGACGCGGTGGTGTTCAGTGCTGCTCGTCGGCCGGGCGCTGGTCGTCGTGACCGGTTCCCTGTGACGTGCCGTCGGCGGGTGCCGATTCAGCCTGGAACCCTGCCAGGGCCGACCAGCGGGGGTCGGCGATCTCGCGGGGCTGGTAGTCGGGGATGTCGTCCACGCGCTCGCCCGTTTCGGGGTCGAGGCCCGGACAATCCGGCCGACAGACCGGCTGGAAGGGCAGTGACAGAACCACTGCGTCTCTGACCACGGGTTCAAGATCCACGTGATCGTCTTGAACCTGATAGTCAAAAGCTTCGTCGACATCGTACGCGAAAAGCTCGGCGAAATCGACTTCGACGGGCTCGGAGATGTCACGGAGGCATCGGCTGCACTCACCGACCGCCGTGCCCGAGACGTGCGCGGACACCAGGATGCCGTCGTGCAGCCCCTCGAGCTTGACGTCGATAGCGATCTCGGCACCCTTCGGCACCGAGATCTGTCCCTCGCCGAGCTTCTCGGGCACGACGACGTCGAGTTCGTGCTCGCGCATCTCGCCCGGACGGTGCACGAGGTCGAACACCGGGACGGTGTAGGCGGTCTGGCTGAAATGAGGCACGAAGAGAGAGTTTACGCCGTCGAGCCGGACGCCGCCTCCGTGCCCCCGACGAGCGATCGCGGCGCGATGGTCGCCACGACGCGCTGCCCCACGGACGAGGAGGCGCGGAGCCCGTCGATCACGCGGCGCGCGTCCGCCTGCACCTGCCGAGCGGCCGGCTCGGCCCCGAAGCGCTCGGCCTGCAGGGCGTCCAGCAGCGCGACCGAGGCGACCCGCGCCTCCTCGGCCCTGCTCGTCCGGCCGGAGGACGGCGCCGTCGCCGTGCCGGTCACGGCACCGTGGCCGACGCCCCCCACCCCGAGTCGCTGCGCCAGCAGGTCGGCGACGGCCGGCGGGGTCATCGTGGCCGTCACCGGGACACCCAGGTCTCGAGCGGTGTCGACCACCTCGTGCCAGGCGTGCAGCGCCAGGTCGGGCGGGGACGCCGACAATCGGCGACGTCGGCGGCCCGCGCGCAGACCCGAGGGGACGACGAGGGCGGCGAGCACGAGCGCCGCGAGCACCGACAGGGCGATCGACGGGACCGGCCCGACGCCGGAGCCCGGACCCGAGGCGGCGGACGTCGGCGTGGCGCTCACGCTCGGAGCCGCACCGGTCGGGGCGGTCGAGGCCGACGGGGCCGTGCTCGCGTCGGGCGCGGTGCTCGCGTCGTCGCTGGGGACGTCGCTCGGCTCGACGCCGGTCTGCTGCAGGTACTGCTGAGGGGCGCCGAGGCCGACGGTCGGCTCGAAGGGGACCCAGCCGAGCCCGGCGAAGTACAGCTCGGGCCAGGTGTGCAGGTCGTCGCTGCTCACCCGGAACGCGGCGTCGTCACCGACGCCCTGCAGGTCGCCCGGCAGGAAGCCCACGGCCACCCGCGAGGGGATGCCCAGCGTCCGGGCCATGACCGCCATCGCCGAGGCGAAGTGGACGCAGTACCCGCTGCGGACCTGCAGGAACGTCTCGATCGCGTCGAGGCCGCTGCCGTCGTAGCCGCGCTGGACAGGGGTGTCCTCCGAGTACGTGAAGTCGCCGTCGCGGAAGAAGTCCTGCAGCTCGACGGCCGCGTCGAACGGGTTGGCCGAGCCGACGGTCACCTCGGCGGCGAGGTCGGTGACGGCCTGCGGCACCTCGTCGACCGAGAGGTAGGGCGCCATGTCGGGCCCCGTGTCGTCGAGCGAGGCGACGACCTGCTCGGGGCTCGGGTCGACGGGCCGACTCGTCACCTCGTACTCGAGGCCCTGCGTGCCCTCGGAGTCGCTGCGGACGGTGACGCCGCTCTCGTCGACGAACCGCCACCCGTCGTCGAGCCCCTCGATGGTGGTCGGCGGCACCGGGACGGGCAGGTACGGACTGCGGAGCGCCCCGATCGTGACGTCCGTCGTGACGTCTCGTCGTGCGGTGCCCGGGTCGATGCCGGGAGCGTCGGGCAGGGTGTCGAGCGTGTTGAGCGGGTCGAGCGGCACGTCGGCCGGACTCCAGGTGCGGCCCGAGAAGTCGACGAGGTCGACGAGCTTGAGGTAGGTGCCCTGCGGATCGTCGGTCCGGTACGACAGGACGGTGACCGGGGCACCCCGCCGCAGGTCGTCGCCGAGGTCGATGATGGGGTTCACGCCGGTCGCGAGGCCGGCACCGGTGCCCGAACCGGTCAACGGCGCCACGCCCGTGAGGGGAACGACGGCGGTCAGGAGCCCGGCCACGGCGACCGACGCGGCGGCACCGACGAGACCGGCGCGCGAGGGTCGTCGCCCCGTGGAGACCATCAGCAGCACGAGGTAGGCCAGCACGGTCGCCACCACCCAGGGCCAGCTCGTCACGACGCCCGGGACGAAGGTCGGCACGGCCAGGACGAGGGCCGGGAAGACCCCGGTCACGACCGGCAGTTGCCCCACCGACGACAGCAGGTCGGTGACGACGGCGACGACGAGGACCGAGAGTGCCACCGTGACCAGCAGGCCGTCGTTGACCTCGACGGGGGCCGATCCCTCGACGATGGCCGCGTTGGCCTGAGCCGAGAGCTCGGGGACGCGCGCGAAGGTGGCACCCGTCGGCACGACGCCGAGCAGGGCCGTCCCCCCCGAGGCGAAGGCCGTCGTGACGAGCGCGCCGAGGACCGCCCCGCCGACCACGCCCGCCCAGGAGGCTCCTCCGAGCGCCCGGACGGCGAGGGAACCCCCCAGCACCACGGCGGCCACGACGGCACCGGTGATCCACCAGCCCACCCCGACGAAGACGGGGTGCAGGCTCGCGAGCGAGAGGACGAGCACGAGCCAGAGCAGAGCCGTGGTCTGCCAGCGGGCCGCGCCCGTGGGCTCGGCCCCGAAGAACCCCACGCGCGTCGACGAGTCAGTCATCGAGGACCCCCGAGGTCGTGATCAGGCGGCCGACGTCGACGCTCGAGTCGGTCTCGACGACCCGCCAGCCGGAGTCACGCAGGGCGCCGGCGACCTCGTCGGGGGCGAGCACGCGGTCGTCGCCCCGGCCCGGACCGTCGGCGAGGCGTGCGGGTCGTGAGGTCAGGCCGGCGCCGAGGGGCAGGGCGGCCGTGACGACGACGGCGATCGCCGACGACCCGGGAGCCCTCGAGGCGACGAGCAGCTCGAGGTCGAGCCGGCCCAGGCCCGAGACGACCGCCACGACGGGCTCCCGGGGCGACGGGGCGGGAGCCGGTGCCCCGAGCGCGTCGTCGAGCCGCAGGTCGGCGAGGTCGTCGAGGAACCCCGTGGTCGACTCCGGGTCGTGCCGGGCGACGAGCGTGCCGCCGGGTGTCGTCAGCACGGTCGCGGACCCCGCGTGGCCGATCTCGACCGCGATGGTCGCGGCGAACGAGACCGCCCACTCGAACGCGTCGCTGACGAGCGGGATCGAGGCGGTCGCCGGCCTCACCCGGACGCCGCTCGTCGGCGGCACCGTCGGACGCGCGTCGGACCATCCCTCGGCCGCGACGGCGATGACGACCCGCGCGCTGGGCAGGCCGTGCTGCTCTTCTTGTCGGACCATGAGCTCACCGTGCCGGGCCGTCGCCTTCCAGTGCACCCGACGCATCGGGTCACCCCGGCGGTACTCGCGCGTGACCGGATCGTCCTCGCCACCGGCCAGGCTGTGCTCGCGCTGCCGTCTCGACCCGTCACCCAGGGCACGGGACTCGCGCCCGAGACCCACCTCGACGACGTCGGGCACGACGACGAACTCGGCCACGCCGGCCGCCACGACCCGTCGCCGGGCGACGCCGTACGACTCGAGGAGGTCGACGTGCAGGGGGCCGATGCGGTGCCGACCGCGCGGCAGGTCGTGGTGACGGAAGACCGCCGAGGAGGCGCGGCCCGGCACGAGCAGGACGGCCGCGGCCTCGGAGTCGGACAGTCGCCCGAACGGCAGCTGCTCGCGGACCCGCACCGTACCGGAGGTCCGCCCCCCTCGGGGAAGGACCGTGACCGTCTCGACGGCGGACCACCCCGCGACGCCGCGGTCGGGGGTGAAACGGCGGGCGACCCGCACGTCGGCCGTGCGGAAGAGCAGCGACACCGTGACGGCCACGATCAGCACGACGAGCGTCGAGCCGGCGAACACGAGGGCCGGGGCCTGCAGCAGCCAGCCCACGAGCACGACGAGCACCCCGGCGGCGAGCACGCCGACGCCTCGGCCGGTCGGCCTGGGGACCCCACCCCGTCTCACGGTCAGCGCGCGTCGGTCGCGTCGCCGAGCGGGACGGGGGTCTGTTCGACGACCTCGGCGACGAGGTCGTAGGCCGCGGAGACCGCCCCCGCACCGGCTCGACCGGCGAGGATGACCCGGTGGCCGAGGACGGGACCGGTGAGGGCGTCGACGTCGTCGGGGACCACGTAGCCACGGCCGTTGAGGGCGGCCCAGGACTTGGCCGCCCGCATGAGCTGCAGGGTCGCGCGGGGGCTGGCCCCGAGACGCACGTCGGGGTGGACGCGCGTCGCCTGGACGATCCGCACGGCGTATTCTTCGACCGCCTGCGCGGTGTAGACCGTGCGGACGGCGGCGATCATGCGCGTGAGCTCGTCGAGCGAGACGAGCGGGCGCAGGGTGTCGAGGGGGCTGACCCGCTCACGCTGCTGCAGCATGCGCAACTCGCTGCGGGCGTCGGGGTAGCCCAGCGAGATGCGGGCCATGAACCGGTCGCGCTGGGCCTCGGGCAGGTTGTAGGTGCCCTCCATCTCGACGGGGTTCTGCGTCGCCACGACGAGGAACGGCGAGGGCAGCGGGTGCGTGGTGCCGTCGACGGTCACCTGGCGCTCTTCGAGGCTCTCGAGCAACGCCGACTGCGTCTTCGGCGAGGCGCGGTTGATCTCGTCGCCGATGACGACGTTGGCGAAGACGGGACCGGGCTTGAACTCGAACCCCCCGCTCTGCCGGTCGTAGACCGAGACGCCCGTGATGTCGCTCGGCAGCAGGTCGGGGGTGAACTGGATGCGGGTGACGGTCGCGTCGACCGCCTTGGCGAGCGCCCGGGCCAGCTGGGTCTTGCCGACCCCCGGGACGTCCTCGATCAACAGGTGGCCCTCGGCGAGCAGGACGGTGAGCGCCGTCGAGATGGCGCCGTCCTTGCCGTCGATCACGGTGGCCACGGCCTCGAGGATGCCCCTCGCGCGCTGCTGGACCTCGGCGAGCGACATCGTGGGCCCGGAGCCGGTCGCGCGGACGGCGGCGGGCTCGACGGTGGGGTCGTTGGTCGTGGTCATCGCGGCGTCCTCGTCGGGTGGGGTCGGGGTCAGGTCGTGCTGAGGTAGGCGGCGACGGCGTCGGGCACGTAGGGCGACACGTCCCCGCCGAGCGAGGCCACCTGCCGCACGAGCGAGCTCGACACGTGGGCATGGGCCGGGTCGGGGAGCAAGAAGACGGTCTCGACACCGGCGAGGCTGCGGTTCATGATCGCCATCGGGGTCTCGTAGGCGACGTCGACCTGCGAGCGGATGCCCTTGACGAGCACGCTCGCCCCGACCTCGGTGCAGTAGTCGACGAGCAGCCCGACGCTCCAGCTGTGGACCGTGACGGTCTCGGGCAGCCCGGCCGCCCGGAGCGATTCGGTGAGCAGGGAGACGCGCTGCGCGAGGGGCAGCAGCGCACTCTTCTCGGGGTTGTGGACGACGAGGACGTGGACCTCGTCGAAGATGTTGGCGGCTCGGGCGATCACGTCCACGTGCCCGAGGGTCACGGGGTCGAACGAACCCGGCACGACGGCGATCCTGCTCATCCGGTCACTGTATCCCGCCGACCCCGGACGGACACCCAGGGCGAAGGCGGCGTCGAGGACGCGTCACGCACCACGGCGCGCTCAGTTCTTGCCCATGGCCTCGCGGCCCCGGTCGTCGAGTCGACGCGCGATGGCCGCCGCGAGGGCGGGGTGGTCGACCAGGCGCGGGTCGTCGTCGAGGACCTCGGCCGCGTGCTCGCGGGCGAGGCCGATGAGGTCGCCGTCGCGGGCCACCCGCAGCAGACGCAGGGACGAACGGCCGCCCGACTGGAGGTTGCCGAGCACGTCGCCCTCGCGACGCAGGTCGAGGTCGACCTGCGCGAGCTCGAAGCCGTCGAGCGTGGCCGCGACCGCGTCCACCCGCTCACGCGCGATCGTGTCGGCCGCCGCGTGCGTGACGAGCAGACAGAGCCCCGGGTGACCGCCGCGGCCCACGCGACCGCGCAACTGGTGCAGTTGCGAGACGCCGAACCGGTCGGCGTCGAGAACGACCATGGTCGAGGCGTTCGGCACGTCGACACCCACCTCGATGACCGTCGTCGCCACGAGCACGTCGATGTCGCCGGCCGCGAAGCGACGCATGACGTCGTCCTTCTCGTCGGACGACATGCGTCCGTGGAGGGGCTCGATGCGCAGCCCGGCCAACACGGGGATGGTGGGCACCCGGGCCATGACCCCCTCGACGCTCGCGCGTTCGGGTGCCGGCGCCTCGGCCACGTCGGCCCCGTGCGCGTCGTCGCCGGGTGCGACCTCGGCATCGGGCGGGTCGCCGGGTTCGGCCGTGACCGCGTCGATCGCCGGGCAGACGACGAACACCTGTCGCCCCTTCGCCACCTCTTCGGCCGAGCGCTGCCAGATGCGACCGCCCCAGGTCGGGTGGTCGGCGAGGGGCACGACGAACGACTCGATCGGCTGGCGCCCCTTCGGCAGCTCGGCGATGGTGGACACGTCGAGGTCGCCGAAGACCGTCATGGCCACGGTGCGCGGGATCGGCGTCGCGGTCAGGACGAGCACGTGCGGCGGTGTGGCGCCTTTCTTGCGCAGCGCCTCACGCTGGTCGACGCCGAAGCGGTGCTGCTCGTCGACGACGACGAGGCCGAGGTCGAAGAACTCGACGGCCTCGCTGATCAGGGCGTGGGTGCCCACGACGACGTGCGCCTGGCCGCTGACGATGGACAGCAGCGCCTTCTTGCGCTGGGCGACCGTCATCTGGCCGGTCAGCAGGGTCGGGCGGAGGCGGGCCGCCAGGTCGGGACCGAGGGTGGCCGTGATGGATCGCAGGTGCTGAGCCGCGAGCACCTCGGTCGGGGCCAGCAGGGCCGACTGGCCGCCGCTCTCGGCCACCGCGAGCATGGCCCGCAGGGCGACGAGGGTCTTGCCCGAGCCGACCTCGCCCTGCACGAGGCGGTTCATCGGCACCTCGGCCTCGAGGTCGCGGGTGATCTCGTCGCCGACGAGGCGCTGGTCGCCCGTCCGCTCGAAGGGCAGGGCGGCGTCGAAGGCGGCGAGCAGGCCGTCGGGTGCGGCCCGACGGGGGGTCGCGGCCGACCGACGCACGAGCGCTCGCTGCTGCAGCAGGGCGCTCTGCAGCACGAAGGCCTCGTCGAACCGCAGGGTGTCGCGGGCCGTGAGGTGGTCGCGATCGGTCTCGGGACGGTGGATGCGCTCGTACGCCTCGGACACCGGCATCAGGTCGAGTTCGGACCGGACCGACGCCGGCACCGCGTCGTCGATCGGCGGCAGGCCGTCGAGCAGCACCTCGACCGACTTCTGCACCTGCCAGGACGCCACGGAGGCGCTGGCCGGGTAGATCGGGATGGGCTGCTTCGCCCACTTCTGGGCCTGCTGGTCGCCGACCCCGGCGACGGCCTCGTGCGAGGCGTCGAACAGCTCGTAGTCGGGGTGCGCCAGCTGGCGCAGCCCCCGGTAGTCGCCGACCTTGCCGGCGAAGATGCCCCGGGCACCCGGCACCAGGTCCTTGGCCCGCCACGCCTGGTTGAAGAAGGTGAGCGTGAGGATGCCCTGGCCGTCGCCGATGCGCACCTCGAGGATCGACCCGCGCCGGGCGCGCATCGTGCGTTCGCGGACGTCCAGCACCTGGGCCACGATCGTGACGGACTCGCCCAGCGGCAGCTGGTCGAGCGCCGTGAGCTCGCCCCGCCGGGCGTAGCGCCGAGGGAAGTGCGTCAGCAGGTCGCCGACCGTGCGCAGGCCGAAGGCCTTCTGCAGGGCGGTGGCCGTCCGGCCGCCGAGGGCCCCGGCCAGCGACGCGTCGAGGGGTGAGTCGGGCACGGACCCCACGCTAGTGCCCGCCCCCGACAGCCCCCTCGCCGAACGGCGCCGGCCCCGTCGGGCCGACCCGCGGTCAGAGCGAGAAGGAGTACCCGCCGGAGGCGCGGGTCGCCTTCGCGAGGTCGGCCACGTGCCCGTCGTCGTTCACCTCGAGGGCCCGCAGCTGTCGCCCCACCCCGCGCGCGGACTGCTTGCAGAATCCGACGGCGAGGTGACGCTCCGCGTCGGAGTCGGCCCGCGCCTCCTGCAGGGCCGTCGAGGCCCGCGACAGGACGGCCGTCTGCGCGTAGATGCCGCTCGCCGCGTCGGCGAGGCGCTTCTGCACGAGCTGCTTCTCTTGCACCTTCTTGCCGTGCTTGCGGAGCGCCCCCTCGGTGCGCTCGCGCAGCCGCGAGACCTGGTCTCCGAGCTCGGCGGCCTGCTTGGCGAGTGCGGGATGAACCCCGACCGGCCGTTCGGGCCGGATGCGGCGCTGGACGCGGCCCGCGACGTACGGCGCGAGCACCCCGAGCGCCCGTCCGGGCTCACCGATGCGGAGCGACGCCACGTCGGGCAGCTCTTCGCTGAGCGTCTTGAGGCCGTTCAGGGCGACGAACGCGCGCAGGACGTCGTTGGCCCCCTCGAAGATCGGGAAGATCCGGAAGTCGCGCAGGGCCTTGGAGAGCGGGTGACCTTCCATGTACGCCTCGCCTCCGTGCAGCTGCACCGCCCGGTTGAGGGCGTACCAGCCGGTGTCGCTCGCCGCGACCTTGGTCAGCGCGGACTCGAGCGCGAAGTCGGTGTCGCCGCGGTCGACGAGGCCCGTGGTCAGGTACGACATCGACTCGACGCCGTAGATCTGCTGGGTCATCCACGCGAGTTTGTCGCCGACCATCTCGAAGTCGGCGAGCGGTCTGCCGAACTGGTGCCGCGCCTCCGTGTGGTCGAGGCTCAGCTCGAGGAACCTCTTCATGCCGCCCGCGATGGCCGTGCCCATCGACATGCGACCGTTGTTGAGCGTGTTGACCGCGATGCGGAAGCCGTCGCCCGGCTCGCCGAGGAGGTTCTCGGCGGGCACCCGGACGTCCTTGAAGTGCACGCGCTGCAGGTGGTTGGCCTTGAGGCCGTGCGTCTCGAACCGCGGGCCGGTGCTCAGCCCCTCCATGCCCTTCTCGACGATCAGCGCGACGTGCCCGAGGTCGCTCTGCGCGAAGACCGTCAGGACGTCCTTGTCGCCGTTGCCGATCCACCGCTTCTCGCCGTTCAGCAGCCAGCTGCCGTCGCTCTGCCGCTCGGCCCGGGTCTCGAGCGCGTAGGCGTCGCTGCCGACGTTCGGCTCGGTGAGGACGAACGCCGCGAGCTTGCGGCCGCTCGCCAGGTCGGGCAGCCAACGGGCCTTCTGGTCGTCGGTGCCGAAGAGGTGCAGCGGCTTGGTGCCGATCGACTGGTGCACCCCCATGACCGTGGCCAGGGTGCCGTCGACCCGACCGAACTCCTCGTACACGCGGCAGTAGGCGCTCTGGCCGAGCCCGAGTCCGCCGTACTCCTCGGAGACGAAGAGTCCCATCAGGCCCCGCTCGCCCAGCTCGCGTACCAGGTCGTCGCCGATCCATCCCTCGCGTTCGGCCTTCAGCGGGTCGTAGCCGGCGAGCACCTCACGGGCGGACGCCGAGACCGTCTCGACCCGGGCCTTCTCGGCCGCCGTCATCTGCGGGTACGGGAAGACGAGTTCGGAGGCGATGCGCCCCGCGAAGAGCGACTTCGTGAAGGAGGGCCTGACGGTACGATCGACGCTGGTCATGGCACCGATGCTGCCGACGTCGGCGGGCACCGCCAACTCGGTTGTGCAGGTCCGACGACCGGGCGGGGCGGTCGACGGTGATGCGTTGTCGGGATGCTCGAACCGCGTGCGTGCCGGGTGCGTGCCCGGTGCGCGCCGGGTGTCGCGCGTCGACCTGGCATGGTTGACCCCATGTCCCGCATCATCTCCGGCTTCGCCGACAACCTCTCGCTCGTCGTCCCCAAGGTCGGGACGCGGCCCACGAGCGACCGGGTGCGCGAGGCGCTGTTCTCGTCGCTCGACGCGCGCGACGAGATCCGGGGCCGGCGCGTGCTCGACCTCTACGCCGGCACGGGGGGCCTCGGGCTCGAGGCGGCGTCGCGAGGGGCCGCCTCGGTCGTCCTCGTCGAGAAGGCCCCGGCCGCCGCGAAGGTGTTGCGCCGCAACGTCGAGTCCGTGCTGGCGCGGGCACCCCGACCGCCGCGCGGCACTCCCCCGCGCGTCGACGTGGTCACCCAGCCCGTGCGGTCGTACCTCGAGGGCGGCTCGGCGCTCGTCGACCTCGTCTTCTTCGACCCGCCCTACGAGCTGTCGGCCACCGACCTCACCGCCGACCTCACGGCCCTGCTGCCCTCGCTCGACGAACAGGCCCTCGTCGTCGTCGAGCGCGCCTCGCGCGACGGCGAACCGGGCTGGCCCGAGGGCCTCACCCTCGACGTCGAGAAACAGTACGGCGACACGACGGTCTGGTTCGCGCTGCGCGACTGACCCCCGGCAGGAGGCGCGGGCCGGCTCGTCAGCCCTGCGCCCCCGACCACAGGCGGTACGGGTCCCACCCGCCGGACTCGCCGAGGTCGGAACCGTCGACGGTGACGCGGGGCGCGCCTCCTGCCGGATCACGGACCGTGCCGACGGCGTGGAAACCACCGGGCAGCGCGACGTCGGGCGGGAACGTGGCGAACAGGGAGTGGTCCTCACCGCCCGAGAGCGCGAGCCGCGGGTCGTCGCCCAGCGCCCGGGCCGACAGGTCGACCACGACGCCGGAGGCGCGGGCCACCCGGCCGGCGTCGAGGGCGAGGCCGTCCGACAGGTCGAGCATCGCGGTCGCCCCGGCAAGCGCCGCCGAGCGGCCGTCGGCCACGGGTGGCGTGGGGGCGAGGTGCCAGCCGACGTCCGGGTCGCGCTCGCGCAGGGCGGCGGCCGCGGCGGTGTCGGGCACCCCGTCGTGGTCGACGCCGAGGCGGAACAGCAGGTCGAGCCCGCGCGCCGAGCGGCCGAGCGCGCCGGACACCGCGACGACGTCGCCGACGCGCGCCCCGTCCCGCCGCACGGGCGGGCGCCCCTCGAGGTCGCCGAACGCCGTCACCGCGACCGTGAAGGTCGGCGACACCGAGAGGTCGCCGCCGACGACCCCCGTGCCCGGGGCCATCACGGAACAACCCGCACGCAGACCGTCCGCGAAGGCCTCGAGTTCGGTCACGCCGGTGTCGCCGGGCACTGCGAGGGCGACCACCAGCGCCGTGGGCCGAGCGCCCATCGCCGCCACGTCGGCCAGGTTCGACGCCGCGGCCTTCCAGCCGAGGTCGTACGACGTCGACCACGCGCGTCGGAAGTCGGGGCCGTGCACCATGAGGTCGGTCGTGACGACGAACCGGCCGTCGGGTGCCGCGACCACGGCCGCGTCGTCACCGGGACCGAGCAGCGTGTCGTCGCCGCGGGGCAGGCGGGGCAGGATGCGGGCGAGGGTGGCGAGCTCGCCGACGCCCTCGACGGTGTCGGCGTCGGCCGGGCGGGGGTCCGTGGAGCGTCGTTCCATGTGCTGAACGGTAGCCTGGATGCGATGTCGAACCCGTCCTCGCGCCTCACCGCGCGCCTCCGTCCCCGTCTTCGCGTCCAGGCCCTCGTGCTCGTCGGGGCCGGTCTCGCGACGACGCTCGTCGGCTGCTCGCAAGCCGTCCCGATGCAGCCCGCCGCGGGGGCGAACGACCCGGCCTGCGCGCAGGTCACCGTCCACCTGCCCGAGGTCGTCGACGACGGACAGGACCGCCGCGAGACGGACGCCCAGGCGACCGGCGCCTGGGGTTCGCCGACGAGCGTGCTGCTGCACTGCGGCGTCGAGACGCCCGCCGTGTCCGACCTGCCCTGCTACGACATCCAGGGCGTGGACTGGCTCGTCGATCAAGACCCCGACGACGCCGAGACCTCGATCCTCACCACGTACGGCCGTGAGCCCGGCGTGCAGGTGATCGTCGACACCACCAAGGCGAACGGCGGCAACGTGCTGCGCGACCTGGCCGACGCGGTCGGCTACCTGCCGAATGACGGCAAGGAGTGCGTCGGAGCCGGCGACCTGCCCGGCTCCGCCGGGTCGGCTGACGAGCCGACCGCGACGCCGACGCCCTAGGGCCGGTCTCGGGGGCGGACGAGCTCCGTCAGCGCTCGGTCTCGAGGCCGAGAGCGATGAGTTCGTCGATCAGCTCGGGGTAGCTGAGGCCGCTCGCGAGCCAGCAGGCGGGGAACATCGAGATGGGCGTGAAGCCGGGCATCGTGTTGACCTCGTTGATCACCCACCCGTCGTCCGTCAAGAAGAAGTCGACCCGGGCCAGGCCCGTGCCGTCGATCGCCTCGAACGCCAGGGCGGCGAGCCGCTGCATCTCGGCCAGGTCGCCCGGTGCGAGATCGGCGGGGCAGACCAGGTCGGCCCCGGGGGCGCCGAGGTACTTCGACTCGAAGTCGTAGAACGTGTCGTCCGCGAGGACGATCTCGCCCGCGACCGACGTGCGGGGCGCCGCCCCGTCGCGTCCACCGAGCACGGCGCATTCGATCTCGCGACCGACGACGGCGGACTCGACGAGCACCTTGTGGTCCTCGGCGAAGGCCTTCGCCATGGCCGCGGCGAGATCGGCGGGCGAGTCGACGCGGGACACCCCGACGCTCGACCCGGCTCGGGCGGGCTTGACGAACATCGGGTAGCCGAGCGCCTCGACGTCGCCGGCGACACGGTCGGGCGCGGCATCCCAGTCTCGACGGCGGACGGTGCGCCACGGGGCGACGGCCACGCCGGCCGCCTGCAGCACCGTCTTGGTGAAGTGCTTGTCCATGCCGAGCGACGAGGCGAGGACGCCCGCCCCGACGTAGGGCAGCCCGGTCAGTTCGAGCAGGCCCTGCACCGTGCCGTCCTCGCCGAACGGACCGTGCAGGATCGGGAACACCACGTCGACCTCGCCCAGCAGGCGCGTCGTGCCGTCGGGCTCGGTGACGGTCAGCTCACGGGTGGTGGACGACTCGGGCCAGTGCACGCGCGTGCCGTTGTCGACGACGGTCGGCAGCGTCTCGGCATCGAGCGCGAAGCTCGCCGCGTCGTCGGGCTGGAGGGTGAACGCCCCGTCGACGGTGATGCCCACGGGCACCACGTCGTAGCGGGTGCGGTCGATCGCCGAGAGGACTCCCCCGGCCGTGGCGCAGCTGATCGAGTGCTCGCTGGAGCGGCCACCGAAGAGGACGACTACGACGGTCTTCGCCGCCCCGGGTGCCGAGGTCCCGACCGACGAGACGTCGACCGACGAGACGTCGACCGACGAGATGTCGGCCGACGAGATGTCGGCCGCGGCGAGGCGGGTGGTCGCGGTGGGCTCGGTGCTCGCCATGAGGGGCCTTTCGTCGGTGTCACGGCCCGCGGGCCGACCCGCGGTGGGCGGGCTCTGGTCGTCGCACGCCCCCGGCGAGGACGACCGGCGGTCACTCGCCCTGCGGCTCGTCCGTCTCGGTGAGGTGCGGGGCGATGTTGCGCGGGTCGAGTGTACCGGCGAGCACCTCGGCCACCTGCTGGACGATGGGCATGTCGACACCGCGCGACCGGGCGAGTTCGAGGATCGGAGCGACGGAGGCCAGCCCCTCGGCGGTCTGGTTCATCTGGCGCACGACGTCGCCGAAGGCGTAACCCTGCCCGAGCAGCCGACCCGCGGTGTTGTTGCGCGAGAGCGGCGACTCGCAGGTGGCGATGAGGTCACCCAGGCCGGCGAGGCCGGCGAGGGTCTCGGCCTTGGCCCCGAACGACACCGCGAACGCGGTCATCTCGGCCAGCCCGCGCGTGATGATCGAGGCCTTGGTGTTCTCGCCGTACCCCACGCCGTCGACGATGCCGATGGCGACCGCGATGAGGTTCTTGAGGACTCCGCCGAACTCGGTGCCGATCACGTCGGTGTTCACGAACGACCGGAAGTACGGGTTGGTGGCGGTGGCCGCCACCAGGGTCGCCGTGTCGAGGCTGTACGACGACACGACGGCGGCCGTGGGCTGCCGCTTCGCGATCTCGAGGGCGAGGTTGGGCCCCGACGCGACGGCGATCAGGTCGCGGTCGATGCGGAGCTCGGCCTCGATCACCTCGCTCATGCGCAACCCGGTGGCCTTCTCGACGCCCTTCATCAGGCTGACGACCGGCACGCCGGACGGGACCATGCCGCGGATCGCGGTCAGGTTGTCGCGGAGCGTCTGGCTGGGGACCGACAGGTAGACCTGCTCGGCACCCGCCAGGGCCTGCTCGACCGACGGGGTCGCGACGAGGGTGCGGGGCAGGTTGATGCCCGGCAGGTAGTCGCTGTTGCGCTTGCTCTCGGTGATCTCGCGGGCCACCTCGGGTCGACGGGCCCAGAGCGTGACGTCCGCGCCCCCCTCGGCGAGGACCTTGGCGAAGGTCGTGCCCCAGCTGCCCGATCCCAGGACGGCGACCCGGCGCGGGATCGAGTCGCGCATGACGATCGAGATCGCCTCGGTCGTGACCGCCCCTTCTCCGAGGGCCTCGATGGCGCCTTCGCGTGACTCGGAGCTACTCAAAGCGGCCTGTCTCCTTCTGGTGGTTCTTGGTGGGGTTCCAGCGTTCGACGGGTGCCTTCTCGCCCCGCAGCCGCTCGACCAGCTCGGTGACGGCGTCCATCACGAGGGCGGTGGCGGCCGTGACCGAGGCCTGGTCGAGGGGACGATCGCGGAAGGCCGAGAGGTCGACGGGGTCGCCGATCACGACGGCGATGCGCTTGCGCGGGAAGGCGTGCAGCCGACTCGAGTAGCGACCCATGAGGTGCTGGCTGCCCCAGTGCGCCATCGGGACGACCGGCACCCCGGCGGCGAGGGCGAGGCGCACGGCACCACTCTTGCCCTTCATGGGCCAGAGGTCGGGGTCGCGGGTGAGGGTGCCCTCGGGGTAGACGATCACGCCACCGCCCCGGGCGACGAGCAGACGCCCGGCCGCCAGGGGGTCGTGGTCGTGGGTGCGACCCGCCCGCTCGACGGGGATGTGCCCCATCGCGTGCATCATGCGGCCGAACACCGGCACCCGGAACAGGGACGCCTTCGCGAGGAAGCGCGGCACCCGCCCGAGTGACCACATCACACGACCGACCACCACCGGGTCGATGTTCGTGTAGTGGTTCGGGGTGAGGACGAAGGCGCCCTCGGTCGGCAGCTTGTCGCCGTCGACGATGTCGATCCGGGCCATGAGGTCGAAGAGGGGCGCGGCAGGAGTCGCGAGGACTCGGAAGAACGCGCCCTTCTCCTTGCGACGCCTGCGCGCCGGGACCGGGACGACAGGGGCGTCGGGGTCGGCTGTCGACACCGGTCGATCAGCCCTTGAAGTCGAAGTCGGCACCCAGCTTGCGGAGCTTCGCGATGAAGTGCTCGTAACCGCGGCTGATGATGCCGACGTTGCTGATCTTCGACTCGCCCTCGGCGGTCAAGGCCGCGATGAGGTGGCTGAACCCGCCGCGCAGGTCGGGCACGCGGATGTCGGCTCCGTGCAGGGCGGTCGGTCCGTTGATGACCGCGGCCTGCTCGAACTCGCGACGCGCGACGCGGCGGTCGTGGTCGGGCAGTCCGTCTTTGTGGACCGTGATGTCGGCGCCCATGTCGTTGAGGGCCTCGGTGAACTGGAAGCGGTTCTCGTAGACCGTCTCGTGGACGACGGAGGTGCCCTGCGCCTGCGTGAGCGCGACGATGAGCGGCTGCTGCCAGTCGGTCATGAACCCGGGGTGGACGTCGGTCTCGACGACGACGGGCTTGAGCTCGCCACCGGGGTGGAAGAAGCGGATGCCGTCCTCGTGGACGTCGAAGTCGCCGCCGACCTTGCGGAAGACGTTGAGGAACGTCATCAGGTCTTTCTGGTCGGCACCCTCGACGAAGATGTCGCCCTTGGTGGCGAGTGCGGCCGAGGCCCAGCTCGCGGCCTCGTTGCGGTCGTTGATCGCCCGGTGCGTGTAGCCGCGGAGCTTCTCGACGCCCTCGATGAAGATGACGCGGTTCGGTTCGACCGAGACGACGGCGCCCATCTTCTGCAGGATGGCGATGAGGTCCATGATCTCGGGCTCGATCGCGGCGTTGCGCAGCTCGGTGACGCCCTTGGCGAGCACCGCGGTCAGCAGCACCTGCTCGGTGGCTCCGACGCTCGGGTAGGGCAACTCGATGTTGGCGCCGGTGAGGCCGTCGGGCGCGGTGAGGTGGATGCCGTTGTACGACTTGTCGACGACGGCACCGAAGGCCCGCAGGGCGTCGAGGTGGAAGTCGATGGGTCGGTCGCCGATGCGGCAGCCGCCGAGGTCGGGGATGAACGCCTCGCCCAGGCGGTGCAACAGCGGTCCGCAGAAGAGGATCGGGATGCGGCTCGAGCCGGCGTGGGCGTCGATCTCGGCGAAGTGGGCCGACTCGACGTTGGAGGGGTCGAGGATCATCTCGCCGCGAGCCGGGTCGGTGATGCGCACGCCGTGCACCGAGAGCAGGCCGCGGACGACGTTGACGTCGCTGATGTCGGGGACGTCCTTGAGGATGCTGGGGGTGTCGCCCAGGAGGGCCGCGACCATGGCCTTCGTGGCCAGGTTCTTGGCACCACGCACCTCGATGCGACCGATCAACGGCTTGCCGCCGCGGATGACGATCTCATCGGAGGTCAACCCCACACGGGCACCTGCTGCTGCTGCGTCTTGGACGAGAGAGTTCACTTACTTCACCGGCAATGTCTTCGGGCGCCAGGCGGCGCGGCGGGATTCGAATTCTGTGATGGCCGCTTCGTCGCGGAGCGTCAGGCCGATGTCGTCGAGGCCTTCGAGGAGACGCCACTTAGTGTAGGCATCGACTTCGAATCCGACGGTGAGGCTGCCGACCGTGGCGGTCTGGGCCACGAGGTCGACCGTGATCTCGACGCCGGGCCGGCGGTCGATCTCGGCCCAGATGCGCTCGACGTCGTCCTCGGCGACGGCCGCGGCGAGCAGTCCCTGCTTGCCGGAGTTGCCCCGGAAGATGTCGCCGAAGCGCGAGCTGATGATGACGTCGAAGCCGAAGTCGCGCAGCGCCCACACGGCGTGCTCACGACTCGAACCGGTGCCGAAGTCCGGCCCGGCGACGAGGACGCGCGCGCCCTGGAACTCGGGCCGGTTCAGCACGAACTCGGGGTCGTTGCGCCACCCGAAGAACAGGGCGTCCTCGAAGCCCGTCTTGGTGACCCGCTTCAGGAACTGCGCCGGGATGATCTGGTCGGTGTCGACGTTCGAGCGCTTCAGCGGCGCGGCGACCCCGGTGACGGTGGTGAACTTCTGCATCAGAGGGCCCTTGCTCGATCGGTGCCGTCGGCGAGGACGGGTTCGTCGGTCGCCCGGGCGTCGGAGGCCGCCGCGGCGGCGTGGTCGTCGTCCGACCGGAGGTCCCACGGCGAGGACAGGGTCCCGCGCACCGCGGTGGCGGCGGCGACGAGGGGCGACACGAGGTGCGTGCGACCGCCCTTGC
This sequence comes from Frigoribacterium sp. CFBP 8751, assembly GCF_014841545.1. Lineage (NCBI taxonomy): Bacteria > Bacillati > Actinomycetota > Actinomycetes > Micrococcales > Microbacteriaceae > Frigoribacterium > Frigoribacterium sp. CFBP 8751. The sequence continues at coordinate 337,980 of NZ_JACYUB010000002.1, read as the reverse complement.
CCTGGCGACCCTCGAAGTTGCGGTTCGACGTCGACGCACACCGCTCGCCCGGTGCGAGCTGGTCGGGGTTCATGCCGAGGCACATCGAGCACCCGGCGAAGCGCCACTCGGCGCCGAACGCGATGAAGACCTGGTCGAGCCCCTCGGCCTCGGCCTCGAGCCGGACGCGAGCCGACCCCGGCACGACCATGACGCGCACGCCCTCGGCCTTGGTGCGACCGCGGATGATCGACGCGAACGCACGCAGGTCTTCGATGCGGCTGTTGGTGCACGACCCCATGAACACGGCGTCGACCGGGATGGCCTTCATCGGCGTGCCGGCCTCGAGGGCCATGTACTCGAGCGCACGCGTCGCCGCGGCCTTCTCGTTGGGGTCGACGACCGACTCGGGGTCGGGCACGGAGTCGCTGAGCGACACGCCCTGGCCCGGGTTGGTGCCCCACGTGACGAAGGGCTCGAGCGTGTCGGCGTCGAGGAAGATCTCGGCGTCGAACACGGCGTCGTCGTCGGTCGGCAGGGTGTCCCAGTAGGCGACGGCTTCGTCCCAGTCGGCACCCGTGGGAGCGTGCGGCCGACCCTGCAGGTAGTCGTACGTGGTCTGGTCGGGCGCGACCATGCCCGCCCGGGCACCCGCCTCGATCGACATGTTGCAGATCGTCATGCGCCCCTCCATCGAGAGGGCGCGGATCGCGCTGCCGCGGTACTCGAGCACGTAGCCCTGCCCGCCGCCGGTGCCGATCTGGGCGATGACCGCGAGGATGATGTCCTTCGCGGTCACGCCGGGGCGCAGCGTGCCCTCGACGGTGACCGCCATGGTCTTGAACGGCTTGAGCGGCAGCGTCTGCGTCGCCATGACGTGCTCGACCTCACTCGTGCCGATGCCGAACGCCATGGCCCCGAACGCCCCGTGGGTCGAGGTGTGAGAGTCGCCGCAGACGACCGTGATGCCCGGCATCGTCAGGCCCAGCTGGGGGCCGACGACGTGCACGATGCCCTGCTCGGCGTCGCCCAACGGGTGCAGGCGGACGCCGAACTCGGCCGTGTTGCGGCGGAGCGTCTCGATCTGCGTGCGGCTCGTCAGGTCGGCGATCGGCTTGTCGATCGCGAGGGTCGGCGTGTTGTGGTCCTCGGTCGCGATCGTCAGGTCGGTGCGACGCAGGGGCCGGTCGGCCTGGCGCAGTCCGTCGAAGGCCTGGGGGCTGGTGACCTCGTGCACGAGGTGGAGGTCGATGTAGAGAAGGTCGGGGGCGCCGTCTTCGCCCTTGACGACGACGTGGTCGTCCCATACTTTCTCGGCCAGCGTCCTACCCACGGGCACGCCCCTTCTCCTGTATCGACGGCAAGATGATCCGTGGAGTCTACGCCAGTGTTTCGGGCAGGTTTCTCGACGGTCGTGGGGTGAACCCCGCCCCCACGACGGCCATTCCCGGCGCACCCGACGGCTGCGGCGAGCGCCCGGGGCGAGGGCTCCGAATAGCATGACGACACCCGTCGGGCGGACGACGGCTGCGCTCGACGAGGAGGCCGAACATGAGCCACCCCGAGCGCGCACGCGACCACCCCCGGGAGGCGCGGGTCGCCGGCCGCTGGCGCCGCGCCTCCCCGGGTCGTCGCCTCGTCGGCGTGCTGGGCGCACTGGTCGTGGCGTGCACGCTCGTGGCCGCCGGGGCGGTCTCGGTGGCACCGCGGTACGGCGACGGCCGCCCCTGGACGGGGCTCGCGGTCGACGACCTCAGACGGTCGCCGGACGCGACCGGCTGGACCCTCGACCTGGCGGCGACGCTCGCGCCGGACGCACCCCGTCGGTGCCTGAACTTCTGGGCGTCCCCGGCGGTCGACGGACTCGTGGCGGTCGGCACCTCGGTCGACCTCGACTTCGGCGACGCGTTGGGCGCGCCGGCCTGTCGGTCGTACGCGTCCGCGGCGGACACGAGCCTGATCGGGCTGGTGGAGACGGCGACGGGCACGGTCCGCTGGGTGCACGACCTGGCCCGTGACGTCCCCGACACCGACGCCCTGAGCATCCCCGCGACGCAGGTCGTCCCGTCGGCCGGTCGCGTGCTGGTGCAGACCCAGACCACGGGGGCGACCGTGCTGGCCGCCCTCGACCTGCGCGACGGTTCGCTCGTCGAGTCGACCCGCGGCCGGCGCGACCTGCCCAGCGTCAGCGTCGACTCGCGGGGACCCCTGCAGCTGCGCACGTTCTCGGGCATCGCCGGGTCGGGCGACCGCTACCAACTGGTGGAGGCCTCGCGTCTCGCCGACCCGGTGTGGGAGGGCGGGGTCGACTCGGGCAGTTCGCCGGCGCTGCTGAACGACGGCGCCCTCGTGTCGCGGGGCGGCGAGACCGTGTTCGTCGACGCCGCCACGGGCCGGGAACGACCGTTCGCGGCGTCGCCGGGCGAGATCGCCGTACCGCCCGTCGGCTCGTCCGTGACGACCGAGGACGGGCGCCGCGTCGTCGCCTTCGGCATCGAGCGCACCCGTGCGAACGGCACCGTCGAGGCCCTCGACGACGACGGTGAGGCCGTCTGGAGCCGCCCGACCAGCGGCCGTCGGCTCGCGGTCACGCCGTCGTGCGTGGTCGTCGTCACCGGCGGCGACACGGCGGCGGAGTGCCTCGACCCCCGCGACGGCACGGTCCGCTGGACGACCGACCTGGGTGCCCCGTTCGCGGTCGAGGCCGTGCCGGGTCAGCGCGCGGCCGACGTGTTCGTCGTCGTGCAGCGATCGGGTGGGTCACGCCTGCTCGCCCTCGACGGCACCGACGGACACACCCGCTTCAGCTCGTCCGTCGGACTGCTCGACGACCTCGCCGCGGCGGGCCGGTCGGTGCTCTACCTGCAGACGGACGACGGTCGTTCGTCGGGGCGGAACGTGGCGGCCCTCGACCTGGACGACGGCCGGCCGCTCTGGACGACCTCGACGTCGGGCAGCGTGGCGTTCTGGGGCGGTCACCTCGTGCGGATCGACGAGCAGGGGGTCGCCCGGCGGCTCGTCGACACCGCCCGCGTCGGGGCGACGTCGTGAGGCCGGGACGCCGGCTGGCCATGACCTACGCCGTCGTGGCCCTGGCCGCGCTCGCGACGACGGCCCTCGTCGCACCGACGCAGCCCGAGTACGGGGCCGACCCGCCCTGGCAGGGCGTCGAGGTCGACGACCTCCGGCAGGAACCCGGCACGACCGGGTGGCGGGTCGACCTGCGGGCCGCCCTCGCGCCCGAGGCCCCCGCCGAGTGCCTCCGCTACCGGGCCACACCCGTCGAGCAGGGGCTCGCGCTCGTGAGCGCCGCCGGGGCCTGGACCTACGGCTTCGCCAACGACGGCGACTGTGCCACCCCGACCCAGGGAGTCGGCACACGGGTCGGTGCGCTCGACGTCGACCGCGGCACCTTCCGCTGGGTGCACGACGTCGCCGACGACCTCGCCGGGCTCGACCTGACCGGACCCGCCCTCGTGTCGTCCGTGACGACGGTGCCCGGGGCAGGACTCGTGCTCGTCCGGGCGGCGGTGGACGGCGAACAGGTGCTGGCGACGCTGTCCCTCGAGACCGGGCGTCCCGTCGAGGTGGTCGAGACCGGCTCGGCCGGCGACGGGGACCAGTTCCAGACCGTCGGAGCCGTGGTGGTCACCGGACGACAGCAGGGCGTCGGAGGCGTCTACCGCTACGACCTGCGCGACGCCCGCGACCTCGACCGGGTGGTGTGGAGTGGACCCGCCTCGACCACGGGCGTCGCCCTCGCCCTGACCGACCGGCTCGTCGTGGCCCGGGCGGACGGCTCGGTCCAGGTCGACCTCGTCACCGGCGTCGAGCGCCCCTGGGGTGCGCGGCTCGACCGGCTGATCGGTTACGTCGTCCACGACGACGTCGTCTACGCCCCCCGAGGAGGCGCGGCCACGGGACGCGGGGACGCGGGCTTCGTCGCGTTGACCGCCGGCGGCGAGCGTCTCTGGAGCTCGGACCGCGACGTCCGGGGCGGCTACTCGGTGACGCGGTCGTGCCTCGCGGTCACCGACGTGCGTTCGCGGACGGTGACGTGCCTCGACCTCGCGACCGGGGAGGCGCGGTGGACCGACCGGGCGTCGAGCTCGTCCGCCCTCGAGGGCCTGCCCGGTCAGACCGACGACCGCGTCTTCGCGACGGCGACCGCCGCGGGCCCCGGCCCGGTCGTGGTCCGCGCACTCGACGGGTCCACCGGCTCGGCCGGCGCACGGGTGTCGCTGCCCGACGGAGCCGTCCTCGCGGCCGCGGGGCGGACGGTCGGCTACGCCCTGGCGTACGGCAGCTCGGGCGGCCGGTCGACCCTCGTGGCGTTCGACCTCTCGAGCGGGCGCGCCCTCTGGGAACACGCCGCGGAATTGCAGGTCTACGCCTGGGCGGGGCGGCTGGTGGACGTGGACGTCGACGGGGTCGCGCGGGTGCTGGTCTCCCCCGATCGCCTCGCGGTCCCGACGGGCTCGTCCGGAGGGTGACGCCTCGTCCGCCCGGCTCGAACACGTGTTCGAATCGAGCGTAGGGTGTCGGGATGAGCCTCCCCTTCACCGCCTCTCTGCTCGACGGCCTGTCCGACGGCCCCGACCTCGCGCCGCTCGTCGGGCGCGTCGACCACCTCGACCTCGACGAGGGCGCCTGGCTGGACGTCGTCCCGGGCTGGGCGTCGAATTCCGACGCCCTGTTCGAGCGTCTCGTGACCGACGTGCCGTGGCGAGCCGACCGCCGCCAGATGTACGACCGGGTGGTCGAGGTGCCCCGGCTCGTCTCGTCCTACGACGTGGGCGACGCACTCCCGGACCCCGTGCTCGCCCAGGCTCGAGACGACCTCAACGCCTACTACGCGCACGAGCGCGGTGCCCCCGTCGAGCAGCGCTTCGACCGGGCGGGGCTGTGTTTCTACCGGACGGGCGACGACAGCATCGCCTGGCACGGCGACCACGTGGGGCGCACGATCGACCGCGACACGATGGTGGGCATCCTCTCGCTCGGGGCACCGCGTACGCTCGCGGTGCGGTCCCGCTCGACCGGCACGACCCGGCGGTTCCCGCTCGGCCACGGCGACCTCCTGGTGATGGGCGGAAGCTGCCAACGGACCCACGAGCACGCCATCGCCAAGACCAAGAAGGCCGTCGGTCCTCGCATCAGCGTGCAGTTCCGACCGGTGTGGCCCTCCTGACCCGCCTCTGACGGACCGGTCGGCCGCGCGGACCACCGGGCCGTCGCTCGTATGCTGTGCACACGATCGACGACGAGGTGGACGAGAATGCCGGCAACCCGTGACGACGTGGCGCGTCTGGCAGGCGTCTCGTCGAGCACCGTGTCGTACGCCATCAGCGGGCGACGGACCATCTCCGCCGCCACCCGCCGCCGGGTCGAAGCGGCGATGGCCGAGTTGAACTACACGCCCAACGCGTTCGCCCGGGGTCTCGCCGGCGCGCGGGGCGGCATCCTCGCCCTGCACTACCCGTACGGACGCCGCGGCGTCACGTCGTCCGAGTTCGAGTACGTGGCGGCGGCCACCGACCGGGCGAGATGCCGGGGTTACCACCTGCTGCTGTGGTCGAACCCCATCGACGACGTCGAGGGACTCGGCAGCCTCGTGAGCGAGGGCCTGGTCGACGGCGTGATCCTGATGGAGCTCACGGCACGCGACGACCGCGTGGCCGTGCTGTCGCGGTCCCGTCTGCCGTTCACGAACATCGGGCGCCCCGACGACGTCGACGGGCTCTGGTTCGTCGACGCCGACTACGACTCGCTGGCCCGTCAGGCGGTCGACCACCTCGCCGACCTCGGCCACCGGCGCGTCTTCTTCCTCGGGCAGAGCATCCGGACCCCCGAGCGCGGGTCCGGTCCGCTCGACCGGACGTCGAGGGCGCTGGTCCGCCCCGTCGGCGAGAGGGGCCTGACGCTCGAGACGCATTCGGCCGACGACTCCGTCCCGGGGGGCCGCCGGGCCTTCGACGCCTTCGTCGCCTCGGCGGCCCGACCGACGGCGGTGCTCGCCTTCAACGAGATGGCGCTCGCCGGCTTCGTGCAGGCCGCGGCGACGGCCGGCCGGTCGATCCCGGACGATCTCACGGTCGTCGCGTTGAGCATCGGCGACCTCGCCGCCGAGATGACCTCACCCCCGCTCACCACCGTGAACCCGCCCGGCGCCGACATCGCCGCCGCCGCGGTCGACGATCTCGTCGACCGCATCGAGGGTCGACGCCACGACGCCCCCCACGTCCTCGTGGCACCACGGCTCGTCGTGCGGGGCACCTCGGCGCCTGCTCCCCCCGAGCGGACGACCTAGCAGATCCGGTTGCGCGCCTCCTGCGAGTATGTGACACTCATCGTCGACGCGCGTCGACGACGACGTGCGGCGGACGATCATCCCGACAGCACGGGCCGTCCGCTCTTGCGACTCAATGAGGAGACACCAATGCGAGCATCCCTGCACCGCCGCTTCACGGGCCCCCTGGCCATCCTGGCGGCGTCGAGCTTCCTGTTGGCCGGTTGCTCCGGCACGGCCGACCCCAACGACCCCAACGCCGGAGGCGCGGGTGCCGGCGACGTCGGAACCGCCGACGGCGTCGTCAACGTCTACGGCACGATCAACGGCGACGAGGCCACGCTCCTCGAGCAGTCCTGGGCCGACTGGGAGAAGGCCAACGACATCGAGATCAAGTACACGGGCGACAAAGAGTTCGAGAAGCAGATCGGCATCAAGGTCCAGGGTGGCGACACCCCCGACCTGGCGATCTTCCCCCAGCCCGGCCTGCTGGCCGACACGGTCGCGTCCGGCAAGGTGCAAGAACTGCCCGCCGATGCGCTGTCCAACGTCAAGGAGGGCTGGTCCGAGGACTGGCAGAAGTACGGTCAGGTCGACGGCAAGCAGTACGGCGCCCCCCTGATGGCCAGCGTCAAGGGCTACGTCTGGTACTCCCCCGCCAAGTTCGAGGAGTGGGGCGTCGAGGTCCCCAAGACCTACGACGAGCTCGTCGCCCTCTCGAAGACCATCCAGGAGAAGACCGGCGGCCCCTCGTGGTGCGCCGGCTTCAACTCGGGCGAGGCCTCGGGCTGGCCCGGCACCGACTGGGTCGAGGACCTCGTCCTGCGCGAGGCCGGCCCCGACGCCTACGACTCGTGGGTCGCGGGTGACACGAAGTTCACCGACCCCGAGATCAAGGCAGCGTTCGACTCGGTGGGCGACATCCTGCTCGACCCGAGCCTCGTGAACGCCGGCTACGGCGACGTCAAGTCGATCAACTCGACCGCCTTCGGCGACGTCGCGACGAACGTGGCGAACGGCAGCTGCGCCCTGACCCACCAGGCCTCGTTCTTCGAGGGCTTCCTGACGGCCGCGAACAACGCGAGCGGTCAGCCGGCGACGGTCGCCGAGGACGGCGACGTCTGGGCCTTCCTCACCCCGCCGATGAAGGAGGACGACCCGGCAGCCGTCACCGGTGGTGGTGAGTTCGTCGCCGCGTTCTCGAACGACGACGACACCGCCAAGGTGCAGGCGTACCTCGCCAGTGCCGACTGGGCCAACAGCCGCGTCTCCCTCGGTGGCGTCATCTCCGCGAACAAGGGCCTCGACCCCGAGAACGCCGGCAGCGACCTGCTCAAGGGCGCCGTCGAGATCCTCCAGGGCACCGACACCACCTTCCGCTTCGACGGTTCCGACCTGATGCCCAAGTCGGTCGGCTCCGACAGCTTCTGGAAGGGCATGGTCGACTGGATCGACGGCACCGACACCGACACGGTGCTCGACGAGATCCAGGCCGGCTACACCTCGTAACACCCGCGCCACAGGGGCCACCGCACGTCGGTGGCCCCTGACCCCGCGCCCGCTCGCCGCCCCGCTCGCCGCCCCGGGCGACGGCGTCCGGCCGCGTCCTGCTCGGACCCGAACGTGAAAGGACAGAGATGTCCAGTTTCTTCCAGTGGCTGGCGGGAATCCCGCCCCTGGCGCAGATCCCCCTGATCCTCGTCGCCTTCACCGCCCTCGTGGCCGTGGTGCTCGTCTTCGTCGAGTTCGCCCCCCGCCGAGGCCTGCAGTACACGATCATCCGACTGGCCGTCTGCGTGGTCGTCCCGGTCGTCGTGCTGCTGGCGTTCGGCCTCTACAACTCGGTCATCTGGGTCGCCGCCGTCGCCGCCGTCCTCGGCGGCGGTCTGTTCCTGCTCGACTACCGCTCGAAACGCGGAGCCGGGTACTCGCTGCAGCTGATCGCCTTCATGACCCCGGCCGTGTTCTTCCTCCTGATCGGGCTGATCTACCCGACCATCACGACCGCCGGCCAGGCCTTCATGAAGAACGACGGCTCCGGCTTCGCCGGTCTCGACAACTTCGTCTGGGTGTTCACGAGCCCCGACGGCCTCACCGCCTTCGGCAACACGCTCGTCTGGGTGCTGCTGGCACCGATCACGGCGACCGCGATCGGTCTGGCCTACGCCGTCTTCATCGACAAGAGCCGCGGCGAGAAGTTCCTCAAGTTGCTCGTGTTCATGCCGATGGCCATCTCGTTCGTGGGCGCCTCGATCATCTTCAAGTTCTTCTACGACATCCGCCAGGGCGAGCAGATCGGTCTGCTCAACGGTGTCCTCGTGGCCTTCGGTGGCCAGCCCGTGGACTGGCTGGGGCTCGAGCCGTGGAACACGCTCCTGCTCGTGATCGTGCTGATCTGGACGCAGGCCGGGTTCGCCATGACGGTGCTGTCGGCCGCCATCAAGGGCGTCCCCGCCGAGCAGCTCGAGGCAGCGTCACTCGACGGCACCAACGGGTTCCAGGCATTCCGGCACATCACCGTCCCCGGCATCCGCACGACCATCATCGTGGTGCTCACCACCATCTCGATCGCGTCCCTCAAGGTCTACGACATCGTCTCGGCCATGACCGGGGGCCGCAACGACACGACCATCCTCGCGTTCGAGATGGTCCGGCAGTTCCAGCTCGGCAGCCGCACGGGCTACAGCTCGGCACTGGCCGTCATCCTGTTCGTGCTGGTGCTGCCGATCGTGATCTACAACGCCCGTCAGATCCAGAAGCAGAGGGAGATCCGATGACTGCCACACCCACCCCCGTCGGGGTCGCCGTCGGCTCGGGCACCGAGAGACAGCTCAAGCGAGGAATCGCGAAGATCGAGACCTCGAGCGGCAAGCTGAAGAAGGGCACGACCAGCCGCGGCGCCACCATCGCCGCGCTGATCATCGCCGTGATCTGGACCCTGCCCACGGCCGGCCTCTTCATCTCGTCGTTCCGGCCCGCGAACGACATCAAGACCACCGGATGGTGGACCGTCTTCGCCAACCCGGGGTTCACGCTCGACAACTACGTGAACGCCCTGAACTCGGGTGACAGCCTCACGCTGGGCAAGGCGTTCCTGAACTCGCTGGTCATCACGCTGCCCGCCGCTCTGATCCCGATCACGATCGCGAGCCTCGCGGCGTACGCGTTCGCCTGGATCGACTTCAAGGGACGCAACACCATGTTCGTGCTGGTGTTCGCCCTGCAGATCGTCCCGATCCAGATGGCTCTCGTGCCGCTGCTTCGACTGTTCTCGGACGGCCTGCGCATCGGTGGCCTGTACATCCTGCCGGGGCTCGGCGTGAACGGCCTCGACGGTTCGTTCGCGAAGGTCTGGATCGCGCACACGATCTTCGCGCTGCCGCTGGCGATCTTCATGCTGCACAACTTCATCTCGGAGATCCCGGCCGAGGTGATCGAGGCCGCCCGCATGGACGGAGCCGGTCACGGACAGGTGTTCTTCCGCATCGTGCTGCCACTGTCGATGCCCGCGATCGCCTCGTTCGGCATCTTCCAGTTCTTGTGGGTCTGGAACGACCTGCTCGTGGCCACCGTCTTCACGTCCGGGCAGGGATTGCCGATCACGAAGGCCCTGCAGGACCTCTCGGGGTCGTACGGCCAGTCGTGGGAGCTGCTGACGGCCGGAGCGTTCATCTCGATCATCGTGCCGCTGATCGTGTTCTTCGCCCTGCAGCGGTTCTTCGTCCGCGGCCTGCTGGCAGGTGCCACGAAGGGCTGAGCCAGCAGGCACGAAACGAGACCGCCCGGCGCGAGCCCGGCGGTCTCGTTCTGTCTCGGGTCGTGCCGTTCCGCTCCGTGCCGTGCCGTGCCGTCCCGGAAACGAGAAAACCGCCAGGCGAGAGCCTGGCGGTTTCTTGTCGGTGCTGGTGGTGACCCCAACGGGATTCGAACCCGTGTTACCGCCGTGAGAGGGCGACGTACTAGGCCGCTATACGATGGGGCCGTATTTGCAACTCGTCGAGTATGCCACACCCCGCGAGCCCGTCACAAATCGAGGCACCGGCGCGTCGAGATCGAGCCACCCGACACGCGTACAGTCGCTCTCATGCGCCTCACGAAGCTCGAACATGCCTGCCTGATCCTCGAGAAGGACGGGCGCAAGCTCGTCGTCGACCCCGGGTCGTTCACGGCCCCCCTCGTCGACCTGCACGACGTCGACGCCGTCGTGGTCACCCACGAGCACGCCGACCACTGGACCCCCGACCAGCTGACCCACCTGCTCGCCACGAACCCCGACGCGACCGTCTACGGTCCGTCGGGCGTGGCCACGGCCGCCGAGGGCTTCGACGTGCACGTCGTCGCCGACGGCGACACCGTCGAGGTCGGCCCCTTCACGCTCGCGTTCCACGGCTCGCGCCACGCGGTCATCCACGAGAGCATCCCGGTCATCGACAACGTCGGCGTGCTCGTCGACGGCTCGCTGTTCTACCCGGGCGACCAGTTCACGGTGCCGCCGGTGCCGGTGGACGTCCTCGCGACCCCCGTCGGAGCACCGTGGCTCAAGGTGTCCGAGGTCATCGACTACGTCGCGGCGGTCAAGCCCCGACTGGCGTTCCCGACCCACGAGCAGACCCTCTCCGCGCCCGGACTCGCCATGCACTTCGACCGCATGAAGGCCTCCGCGCAATCGGTCGGTGGTGACGCGGTGAAGCTCGAGGCCCACGAGTCACTCGACCTGTAGGTCCCCCGACGACGAACCGCCCCTCTCCGGTCTGACCGGATGAGGGGCGGTTCGTCGTCGGGCGCCGTGACGACTACAGCGTGACGTCGATCTCGCGCAGCGTCTTCGCGTCGATGGCGACGCGCACCTTCTCGACCAGCTCGTCGGGGGCCGGGCTGTCGATGGTCAGGACGCTGAGGGCCTGACCGCCGGCACTCTGTCGGGCGATCTGCATGCCGGCGATGTTGATGCCGGCGTCGCCGAACTCGCGACCGTAGACCGCGACGATGCCGGGGCGGTCGGTGTACACCATGACGAGGTGGTGGGCCGCGATGGGGACCTCGACGTCGTAGCCGTTGATCTCGACGATCTTCTCGACCTGCTTCGTCCCGGTGAGGGTGCCCGAGACCGAGATCTGCGAACCGTCGCTGAGCGAGCCGCGCAGGGTGATGACGTTGCGGTACTCGTCGCTGGTCGGGTCGGTGAGCAGACGCACGGTGATCCCGCGCTGCTCGGCCAGCAACGGGGCGTTCACGTAGCTCACCGACTCGCTGACGATGTTCGTGAAGATGCCCTTGAGGGCCGCCAGCTTCAGCACGCTGACGTCGTACTCGACCAGGTCGCCGCGCACCTCGACGTCGACGCTCGTCAACGGGCTGTCGGCGAGGCCCGAGAACACCTGACCGATCTTCTCCACCAGGGGGATGCCGGGACGCACGTAGGGGTCGATGACGCCACCGGCGACGTTGACCGCGTCGGGCACGAGCTCGCCGCCGAGCGCGAGCCGTACCGATCGGGCCACCGAGACGCCGGCTTTCTCTTGCGCCTCGTCCGTGGAGGCACCGAGGTGGGGGGTCACCACGACGTTCTCGAGACCCAGGAGCTTCTGGTCGACCGGGGGTTCCTTCACGAACACGTCGAGCCCGGCGCCGGCGATCTCGCCGGTGGTGAGGGCCTCGTACAGGCCGTCCTCGTCGATGAGGCCGCCGCGGGCGACGTTGACGACGAATGCCGACTTCTTCATGGCCTTCATCTGCTCGAGGCCGATCATGCCGGTGGTCTCGGGGGTCTTGGGCATGTGGATGGTCACGAAGTCGCTCGTGGCCAGCAGCTCGTCGAGCGACAGGAGCGTGACCCCGAGCTGCTGGGCGCGGGCCGGCGTGACGTAGGGGTCGTAGGCCACGACGTTCACGCCGAAGGCCTGCAGGCGCGCCGTGATCAGGGCGCCGATGCGCCCGAGGCCGACGATGCCGACCGTCTTCTCGTACAGCTCGACGCCGGTGTACTTCGACCGTTTCCACTGCCCCTGTGCCAGGGCGGAGTGCGCGGCCGGGATGTGGCGCGCAAGGCTCAGGATGTGGCCGACCGTGAGCTCGGCGGCCGAGATGATGTTCGACGTCGGAGCGTTGACGACCATGACCCCGGCCGTGGTGGCCGCCTTGATGTCGACGTTGTCGAGCCCGACACCGGCGCGCGCGACGACCTTGAGCGACGGAGCGGCGGCGATGGCCTCGGCGTCGACCTGCGTCGCCGATCGCACCAGGATCGCGTCGGCGTCGGCCAGGGCGGCCAGCAAGGCGGGGCGGTCGGTGCCGTCCACCGATCGCACGTCGAAGTCGGGCCCGAGGGCGTCGACGGTGGCGGGTGACAGTTCTTCTGCGATCAACACGACGGGCTTGGCCACGGGGCGGACGTCCTTCTCTGGGTGGTGTTCGGTGAGGAGCCGCGACGCGCCGTGGGCGCGGCTGGTGACGACTCTATCGACTCGCGCGGATCGTTACGCCCGGATGACGCTGGACCCGACGGGCGGCGTCGAGGACCCGACCCGCGCCTCCTCGGCTCGCTCAGACGGTCGTGACGTACGTCGTGAGGGTCAGCGAGACGGCAGCCACGAGACCGAGGGCCGCGAACAGCGCGAGCGTGAACTTCCACAGTTCGCGACGGCGACCCACCACGATCGCGGCCACGAACGCCAGGGGCGGCACGACGACCCCGACGATCAGCGGCACCCAAGGCGGCGACACCACGAGGCCGTCGAGGCCGTTCTCACGGTAGAAGTCGTTGTTCTGCGTGAAGACCTGCGGCACGAGAACGAGGTTGGAGATCGCCTCGAACAGGTCGAAGGCGAAGAAGACGGCGAAGACGATCGCCACCGCGAGGTAGAAGAAGAAGGAGGCGCGGCCCGGTTCGCTCGCGTCACCGGCCGTCACCGAGACGGCGTCGTGCTCGTGGTCGCTCATGCGGAGCCTCCGATCACGAGGGGCCAGGGGGCCACGAGAAGCGCCCCGAGGGCCATCCAGGCGAGACGGCGCCCGGTGCGGTCGACGGGGACGAGCACGATGACCGCCACGAACCACGCGATCGGAGCCGCCACGGCGAACAACTCGCCGAGGTTCCACATGAGCGACGAGATCGCGTCGGTGAACGGGTTGGTGAAGTCGCCCACGGCGACGATCCAGCCCGCGGCCCAGAGGAGGAACACGCCACCGAGCACGCCGTGCACGACCAGCGACGCCGAGCTCATCACGGCCGGGCCGTCGTCGACGTCGTCCTCGGCGTCCGCGTCGCCCGACTCGTCGTCGAGGTCGACGCCGAGCTCGTCGTCGGTGGAGTCGGACCGCCTGCCGCGACGCGGACGACCCGTCGGCGTGGGCCCTTCGACGTGACTGCTGTCGGCCTCGTCGCCCCAGGTCAGGGCGTCGTCGGGGTCGCCACCGGCCGGCGCCTGCGGCTCGGCTGGCGTCATGCGGTGAGCTTGGACGAGACCGCCGCGAGCAACGCGGGGAACAGCGGGTGGTCGTCCTGGACGCCCGTCAGCGTGCGCGTGAGCTCGTCGGCCCCGAGGCCCGAGGTCAGCAGCGACTGCAGCTCGACGCTCTCGACGTCGTCGGGCACCGAGAAGTCGAGAGCGGCACGCACGGCGCGCACGAGGGCGTCGTAGGGCAGCCCGCGCTCGGCGGCCTGCGCCGCCGGTCCGACGAACCGCTCGTGGCGGCTGAGCTTGCGGAGCGGATTGCGGCCGACGCGTTCGGTGGTGTCGGGAAGATGCGGGTTGGCGATGCGGACCAGGTTCTTCTCGATGTAGGCCTGCTGCTCGGCGGCGTCGAGCTCGTGCTTGGCCACGAGCAGTCCCTTGGTCTCGGCGAGGACGCCGCGGACCTCGGCCATGACCTCGGCGTCGTCGAGGGCCTCGCGGATGCTCGCGAGCCCCTTGCGGAACCCGTGGTAGGCGGCCGCGGCGTGGGCGGTGTTGACCGTGAAGAGCTTGCGCTCGATGAAGGGCTCGAGGTCGGCGACCCAGGTGACGCCCTCGATGTCGGGGCGGTGCTCGCCGAACGGCGTGCTCTCGACGACCCACTCGAAGAACGACTCGATGGTGACGTCGAGCGTGCCACCGGCCTGCTCGGGCACGATGCGGTCGATGGCGCAGTTCGCGAAGACGGCGTTCTCGGCAGGGTCGTGCTCACGCACGGCGGCCGCGAGCGAGTCGGTCGCGTTGATGGCGTTCTCGCACGCGATGACGGAGAGCGGCGCCAGGTCGGCGGACCGCTGGGCCAGCCCCTTGGCGATGACCGGTGCCACGAACGGCAGGATGCGGGCGCCGACCGCGGTGGTCACGACGTCAGCGGTCGCGATCTCGGCGACGAGGGCCGCCTCGTCGGTGCGGCTGTTGATCGCTCGGTAGCCGTCGACCACCGTCGTGCGGCTGTCTTCACCGACCTCGTGGACCTCGAACGACGACTGCGACTGCAGCGCCCCGATCAGGTCGTCGTTCACGTCGGCGAAGACGACCTCGTAGCCGCTCGCGTGGAGGAACTGGGCGACGAAGCCGCGGCCGATGTTGCCGGCGCCGAAGTGCACTGCTTTCTTGCTCTGAGCCATGCCTTAGATCATGCCACGACGTCACCTGGCCGACGGACGGCGAGAGGGACCCGCACCGGGTGGTGCGGGGCCCTCTCGGGTGGTTCAGTGACGATGTCGGGTCAGCGCGCAGCGCTGCCGTCGACGTAGTCGGAGTCCTGCTGCTTCCAGGCGAACAGGGCACGCAGCTCTTGGCCGGTGGCCTCGATCGGGTGCTCCTCGCCCTTCTTGCGCAGCTGCTGGAACTCGGGGGCGCCGGCGTCCTGGTCGTCGATGAAGCGCTTCGCGAAGGCACCCGACTGGATGTCGGCGAGGACGGCCTTCATGTTGTCCTTGACGTCGGGGGTGATGACGCGGGGGCCCGAGACGTAGTCGCCGTACTCGGCCGTGTCGGAGACGCTCCAACGCTGCTTGGCCAGGCCGCCCTCCCAGATCAGGTCGACGATCAGCTTCAGCTCGTGGAGCACCTCGAAGTAGGCGATCTGCGGCTGGTAACCGGCCTCGGTCAGGGTCTCGAACCCGTACTGGATCAGCTGTGAGGTGCCGCCGCAGAGCACGGCCTGCTCGCCGAAGAGGTCGGTCTCGGTCTCTTCGGTGAAGGTCGTCTTGATGCCGCCGGCACGCAGGCCACCGATGCCCTTGGAGTACGACCAGGCGAGGTCCCAGGCCGAACCCGAGGCGTCCTTCTCGACGGCGACGATCACGGGGACGCCGCGGCCCGCCTCGAACTCGCGACGGACGGTGTGTCCGGGGCCCTTGGGGGCGACGAGGACGACGTCGACGCCCTCGGGCGCCTCGATGTAGCCGAAGCGGATGTTGAAGCCGTGTCCGAAGACGAGGGCCTTGCCGTCGGCGAGGTTGGGGGCGATGTCGTCGGCGTACACGTGGCGCTGCACCTGGTCGGGAGCGAGGATGACGATGACGTCGCCCCAGGCCGAGGCCTCGGCGGGCGTCTGCACGGTGAAGCCGGCCTCCTCGGCCTTGGCGCGGCTCTTCGAGCCCTCCTTCAGCCCGACGACGACCTCGACGCCGGAGTCGCGGAGGTTCAGCGCGTGGGCGTGGCCCTGCGAGCCGTAGCCGATGACGGCGACCTTCTTGCCCTGGATGATCGACAGGTCGGCGTCGTTGTCGTAGACGATTTCAGTCACGGTGTGGTTCTCCTTGGGTGGTGACGGTGGGGCGTGAGGGCGAGGAGGTGCGGTGCGCGACCCCTCGCGGGTTCAGTTCTTGAAGACGCGGTCGGTGATCGACTTCGCACCGCGGCCGATGGCCAGCAGGCCGGACTGCGAGATCTCCTTGATGCCGTAGGGCTCGAGCACCCGGAGCAGCGCGGTCGTCTTGCCCGTGTCGCCCGTGACCTCGATGACGAGGGCGTCGGTCGACACGTCCACGACCGAGGCGCGGAAGAGGGTGACGGCCTCGAGCACCTGTGAGCGGGTCGTGTTGTCGACGCGCACCTTGATCAACAGGTGCTCGCGCTGCACGGACTGCGAGTAGTCGAGCTCGACGATCTTGATCACGTTGATCAGCTTGTTCAGCTGCTTGGTGACCTGTTCGAGCGGCAGTTCTTCGACGTCGACGACGACCGTGATGCGGCTCAGGCCCTCGACCTCGCTCTTGCCGACGGCGAGGCTCTCGATGTTGAACCCGCGGCGGGCGAAGAGGCCGGCCACCCGGGTCAGCAGACCCGGCTTGTCTTCGACGAGCAGGGACAGGACGTGGCTCATGCGTGTTCTCCGGTCATGTCGCCGTCACGGGTGGTGTCGGAGGCGCTCGTGCCGGGCGCCTCGTCGTCCCACTCGGGAGCGAGGGCACGGGCGTGTTGGATCTCGGAGTTCGAGACCCCTTGCGGCACCATCGGCCAGACCATCGCGTCGCGGCTGACGACGAAGTCGATGACGACCGGTCGGTCGTTCGTCGCGAGGGCGAGCTCGATGGCCGCGTCGACCTCGTCCTCGGTGCGGACCCGGATGCCGAGGGCGCCGTAGGCATCGGCGAGCTTGACGAAGTCCGGCACCATCCGCGTCTCGTGACCGGTGTTGAGGTCGGTGAACGAGTGGCGCCCCTCGTAGAAGAGCGTCTGCCACTGCCGCACCATGCCGAGCGACGAGTTGTTGATGATCGCGACCTTGATCGGGATGTCGTTGATGACGCAGGTCGCCAGCTCTTGGTTGGTCATCTGGAAGCAACCGTCGCCGTCGATCGCCCACACCACCCGGTCGGGCTGGGCGACCTTGGCCCCCATGGCGGCCGGGACCGAATAGCCCATGGTGCCCGCGCCTCCCGAGTTGAGCCAGGCGTGCGGTCGCTCGTACTCGATGAACTGGGCCGCCCACATCTGGTGCTGGCCGACGCCGGAGGCGTAGATCGCCTCGGGGCCGGAGAGCTGACCGATGCGCTGGATGATGGCCTGCGGCGAGAGCAGGCCGTCGTCGGGCTGGGTGTAGCCGAGCGGGAACTGCTCGCGCAGCCCGTCGAGGTGCTCCCACCAGGCGGCGATGTCGGGCTTGACGCCGCCCGTGACCTCGGCGAAGGCGCTCGTGAGGTCGGGGATGACGATCTTGGCGTCACCCACGATCGGGACGTCGGCGATGCGGATCTTCGAGATCTCGGCCGGGTCGATGTCGACGTGCACGACCTTCGCATCGGGCGCGAACAGTTCGGCCTTGCCCGTCACCCGGTCGTCGAACCGCGCGCCGAGGGCGATGATGAGGTCGCTCTCTTGCAGGCCGAGCACGGCCGGGACGGTGCCGTGCATGCCGGGCATGCCGAGGTGCTGCGGGTGGGTGTCGGGGAACGCGCCGCGGGCCATCAGCGTGGTGACGACGGGAGCCCCGGTCAACTCGACGAGGGCTCTGAGCTCGGCCGATGCCTCGGCGCGGATCACGCCGCCGCCGACGTAGAAGACCGGCTTCTTCGCATCGGCGATCATCTGGGCCGCAGCGGTGATCTGCTTGCCGTGTGCCCTCGTGACCGGCCGGTAGCCCGGCAGGTCGACGACGGGCGGCCAGATGAAGGGGGCGCTGTTCTGCTGCGCGTCCTTCGTGATGTCGACGAGCACGGGGCCGGGACGGCCCGTGCTCGCGATCTGGTACGCCGCGGCGAGCGTCGCCGGGATGTCCTCGGGCTTGGTCACCAAGAACGAGTGCTTCGTGATCGGCATCGTGATGCCGACGATGTCGGCCTCCTGGAAGGCATCCGTACCCATGAGGGTCGAGAAGACCTGCCCGGTGATGGCCAGCAGCGGCATGCTGTCCATGTAGGCGTCCGCGATGGCCGTGACGAGGTTGGTCGCACCGGGGCCGGACGTCGCGATCGCGACGCCGACGCGGCCGGACGCGGCGGCGTAGCCCTCGGCGGCGTGGCCGGCACCCTGCTCGTGGCGGACCAGGATGTGCCGGATCGCGGTCGAGGCCATCAACTCGTCGTAGAAGGGGATGATGGCGCCGCCGGGCAACCCGAAGACGTCGGTCACGCCGAGGTGCTCGAGCGACTTGAGGATGGCACCCGATCCGGTCAGCACGGGAGGCGCGGGGGGCGCCCCGACGGACGCGCCAGCGCTCGGCCGGGCCGTCCGTGTCGCGGTGCCGGGCGTGGGGGTGGACTCTGCAGGCATCAGTGCCGGTTCCCTGTTCGTGGTCGATGATCGATGGTGACGGTACGGGACACCGCCGGGCACGTGGGTGCGACGACAGGTCGGCTCGGCCCGGGGGCGGGAGGCGTCAGTAGGTGACGGCGCCTTCGGCCGCGGAACGGACCTGGCGTGCGTACTTCGCGAGGACACCGCGGGTGTAGCGCGGAGGAAGCGGTGCCCAGCCGTCTCGGCGGGCGTCCAGCTCTGCGGCGTCGACGAGTAGGTCGATCGAGCGAGCGGCGATGTCGACCCGAATCAAGTCACCATCGCGCACGAAGGCGATCGGACCGGAGTCGACCGCTTCGGGTGCTATGTGGCCGATGCACAGGCCGGTTGTGCCGCCTGAGAATCGTCCGTCCGTCAAGAGTAGTACATCTTTGCCGAGCCCAGCGCCCTTGATGGCTGCGGTGATGGCGAGCATCTCGCGCATGCCTGGGCCGCCCTTGGGGCCCTCGTAGCGGATCACGACCACGTCGCCGGCCTCGATGCGCCCCTCGGTGAGGGCGTCCATCGCGCCACGCTCGCGTTCGAAGACCTTCGCAGGCCCCTCGAAGACCGAGGCGTCGAAGCCGGCCGTCTTGACGACGGCCCCCTCGGGAGCCATCGAGCCGCTGAGGACCGTGAGACCGCCGGTCGCGTGAATCGGGTTGTCGAGCGTCCGCAGCACCTCGCCGTCGAGCGGCTTCGGCTTGATCGACTCGAGGTTCTCGGCCACGGTCTTGCCCGTGACGGTCAGGCAGTCACCGTGCAGCAGGCCCGCGTCGAGCAAGGCCTTCATGACGACGGGCACGCCGCCCATGCGGTCGACGTCGTTCATGACGTACTTGCCGAAGGGCTTCAGGTCGCCGATGTGCGGCACCTTGTCACCGATGCGGTTGAAGTCGTCGATGGTGAGGTCGACCTCGGCCTCGTACGCGATGGCGAGCAGGTGCAACACGACGTTGGTCGAGCCGCCGAAGGCCATCGCCACGGCGATGGCGTTCTCGAAAGCCTTCTTCGTGAGGATGTCGCGCGTCGTGATGCCCAGGCGGAGCATCTCGACGACGGCCTCGCCCGAACGGTGGGCGAAGTAGTCGCGGCGGCGGTCGGCCGACGGCGGGGCCGCGGAACCGGGGAGGCTCATGCCGAGGGCCTCGGCGACGCTGGCCATGGTGTTGGCGGTGTACATGCCGCCGCAGGCACCCTCGCCCGGAACGATGGCGCACTCGATCGCCTTGAGGTCGTCGTCGCTCATGTTGCCGGCCTTGTAGGCACCGACCGCCTCGAACGAGTCGATGATCGTGACGTTCTTCTCGGTGCCGTCGCTGAGCTTGACCCAGCCGGGGGCGACACTGCCGGCGTAGAGGAAGACGCTGGCGAGGTCGAGGCGGGCCGCGGCCATGAGCATGCCCGGCAGCGACTTGTCGCAGCCGGCGAGCAACACCGACCCGTCGAGACGTTCGGCGTTCATGACGACCTCGACGCTGTCGGCGATCACCTCGCGCGAGACGAGCGAGAAGTGCATGCCCTCGTGGCCCATCGAGATGCCGTCCGACACCGAGACCGTGCCGAACTGCAGCGGGTAACCACCGCCCGCGTGGACGCCCTCTTTGGCGCCCTGGGCCAGTCGGTCGAGCGACAGGTTGCAGGGGGTGATCTCGTTCCAGCTGCTGGCGATGCCGATCTGGGGCTTGCTCCAGTCTTCGTCGCCCATGCCGACGGCACGGAGCATGCCTCGCGACGTGGTGGCCTCGACGCCGTCGGTGACGACGCGGCTGCGGGGTTTGATGTCGATCCCGTCCGGGGTGGGCTTCTCTGGCATGGGTCGAGTTTAGGCCGTGACCGGGCCCGTGCCGTCCATCGTGGCCGGAGGCCTCAGAGCTCGCCCGGCTCCCCCGCCGCGGCGTCGCGTGAGCGGGTGCGCCGGCCCTCGTGGTCGCGGGCCTCGTCGTCGCCCTCACTGTCGTCGAGCCCTGAGGAGTCGCCCACCCGGTCCATCTCGACGGCGAGGGCGTCGGCCGACCCGACGGGCAGGTCGGACACGTCGAGATCGGCGACGTCGCCCTCGGTGGTCTCGGCGATCTCGCCGGCGGCCCGGGCCACGGCGTCGTCGAGTTCGTCGACGACCAACTGGTCCCGCAACAGGTCGCCGTTGCGGTACCCCGCCCGCCCGATCATGTGCGCCGAGATGGGGGCGGTGAGCATCTGGAAGACGAGGACGACGAGCAGGGACGCGATCGTGCCGACGGTGTGCTGGTCGAGCGCGATCGCCGCCAGCACGAGGATGAGGCCGAAGATCTGTGGCTTGGTCGCGGCGTGCATGCGCGACAGGGCGTCGGGGAACCGCAGGAGCCCGATGCCTGCCGCGACCGACAGCAGCGCCCCACCGATCAACATGACGGAGGCGGCGACCTCGTAGACCATCTCGGGGATCACGACGGGTCCTGCTTCGAGACGTACCGCGCGACCGTGATCGAACCGAGGACTGCCGTCAGCGCCAGGCCGAGGATGACCGGGATGGTCCGCGTGTGGCCGTTGAACACCATGTCGGCGGCGAGGACGCAGATCAGGGTGGTCAGCAGCATGTCGGACGCGATCATGCGGTCGAGGATCGACGGCCCCCGCACGATGCGGATGACCGACGCGAGCCCGGCGAACGCGAACAGCGCACCGACGACGTAGGCGACGACGGTCACGAGGGACCTCCTTCGTGGGACGAGGACGGGCTGATCGGTTCGTGGACCTCGGCGGCGGCCGGGGTTCCGTCGGCGATGCGACGTCGGTCGTCGTCGCTGCCGAGCACCCGGACGAGGCGGGCCTCGACGACCAGGACGCCGTCACGGACGTCCTCGACGCCGGCGACGTCCTCGACGGCGAGGGCGTGCAGGTAGAGGATCGACCGTTCGCGGTCGGCCTCGACCACGAGCGACCCGGGAACGAGCGAGATCGCCTCGGCGACCAGGGTCATGATGAAGTCCGACCTCGTGTGCAGCTGGACGGCGACGATGGCGTTCGAGGTCACCCCACGAGGACGCACGGCCTGCCAGGCGACGATGACGGAGGCGCGCACCAGGTCGACCACGAAGTGCGCCAGGAAGACCACGGCGTACCAGAGGTTGAACCGGCCGCTCAGTTCGACCGGCGGCAGGAAGAACACCCGGGTCACGAGCAGAGCCACGGCCACGCCGGTGACGAAGGCCAGGACGGTGAACTGGTTCCACAAGGCCATCCAGAGGACGACCAGCCCGACGAGCAGGGGAAGCTGACGGGCGAGGCTGCGGCCGACCTCGCCGCGCGTGGGACGACCGGTCACGGGGTGCTCCCCTCGTCGGCGGAGTCCGAGGCCGGTTCGGGCTCGGGCGACGACGGGTCGGACGTCGTCTCGCCTCGGCCGCCCGGGAAGACCGTCTGCACGTAGTCGTTCGACCCGTACACCCGACCGGCCGCCCGTTCGGCGACGCCGTAGAGCGGGCCGGCGGCGAAGGTGAGGGCGAGCGAGACGAGCACCATGCCCGCGGTCGCGCCCACCATGGTGCGGGGGTTGGTGCGACGCTGTTGGACGGCCACCCGCCCCGGGGCCTCTTCGAGATGCTCGGTGAAGGGCGACTCGTGGTCGTCCACGTCGGCCTTGGGACGCCAGAACGCGAGGTTCCAGGCACGCATGAGGGCGTAGAGCGTGAGGAGGGACGTGAGCGCCCCGGCTCCGATGAGGACGTACACGAGCGGATCGTCGAGCCGGGCGCCGGCCTCGAAGAGCGCCACCTTGCCGATGAAACCCGAGAACGGCGGGATGCCGCCCAGGTTCAGCGCCGGGATGAAGAAGAGGACGGCCACGATCGGCGCCGCCTTGAGCAGACCGCCCAGCCGGGTGATCGACGCCGTGCCGCCTCGCCGTTCGATCAACCCCGCCCCGAGGAAGAGCGTGGTCTGCACCGTGATGTGGTGCACGACGTAGTAGATGGTCGCCGCCAGACCCTCGACGGTGCCGAGGGCGATCCCGAAGATCATGTAGCCGATGTGGCTGACCAGCGTGAACGAGAGCAGTCGCTTGATGTCGGCCTGGGCCACCGCTCCGAGGATGCCCACGATCATCGTCAGCAACGCGATGATCAACAGATAGACGTTGACGTTGCTCTCGACGAACAACACCGTCTCGGTGCGGATGATGGCGTACACGCCCACCTTCGTCAGCAACCCGGCGAACACGGCGGTCACGGGGGCCGGAGCGGTCGGGTACGAGTCCGGCAGCCAGAACGACAGCGGGAAGATGGCGGCCTTGATGCCGAACGCCGTCAGCAGCATGACGTGGATGATCGTCTGCACGTCGGGCGGGATGGTGTCCATCTTCTGGGCGATGTCGGCGATGTTGACCGTGCCGAGCGCGCCGTAGATCATCGCGATGGACGCGAGGAACAGCACGGACGAGACCAGGCTGACGACGATGTAGACCACGCCGGCCCGGATGCGCTGCTCGGTGCCGCCGAGGGTGATCAGCACGTAGCTGGCCACCAGGAGGATCTCGAAGCCCACGTAGAGGTTGAAGAGGTCACCCGCGATGAAGGCGTTGAAGACGCCCGTGGCGAGGATGAGGTAGGTCGGGTTGTAGATCGAGACCGGGGCCTCGCCGTCACCGTCGGCCTGGCCCTGCCCGACCGAGAACACGAACACCGCCAGCAGGACGATCGACGAGATGCTGAGCATGAGCGCGGCGAGACGGTCGACGACGAGCGTGATGCCGAACGGCGCCTGCCAACCGCCCACCTGCACGGCGATCGCTCCTTGCGTGTCCACGACGACGAGCAGCACGAGGCTGATCACGACGACGAGGGCCAGGGCGACGATCGAGACGACGGCCTGCAGCCGGGGCCGCCGACCCAGGATCAGTGCCGCCGCCGCACCGAGCAGCGGGATCAGGACGACGAGCGGCACGAGGTAGCTGGTGGTCATGCTCGGTGCCCTTTCTCGTCGTGGTGGGGCCGGTCGCCGTGGGGCAGACGGTCGTCGCTCGCCCGCCGATCGTCGGCCGGGACGGCCGCTTCGGCCCGGCTGCCGAACTCGCTGTCACCACCGGCCTCGTCGTCGCCGTCGCCCTGCTCGGACTCTTCTTCGGCCGGGACGCCTCGACGTCCGATCTCGAGGTCTTCGGCGTCGTCCGCGAGGGTGTCGCCCTGGGCGAGTCGCCACGACCGGTAGATCAGCGCGAGCATGAAGGCCGAGATGCCGAAGGTGATGACGATGGCCGTCAGCACGAAGGCCTGCGGCAGCGGGTCGGCGAAGTCGGCCGGATCGGCCTGTCCGTCGACCACGGGAGCCGCGCCGCGTCGCCCGGACATGAGCAGGATGAGGATGTTCGTGGCGTTGCCGACGAGCAGGAAGCCCAGCAGCACCCGGGTCATGCTGCGCTCGAGCAGCAGGTAGACGCCGCAGGCGTAGAGCGCGGCCATGACGACGATCAGGACGAGGGAGACGCTCATGCGCGCCCCCGCTCGGTCGGGGACGTACCGGCGACGGACACGGGGAGCGGCTCCTCTTCGGGTTCGGACACCTCGCTCGGGTGGCCGAACGCGTCCTCTTCTTCTTGACGGTCGACCTCGGCTCCGAGACTGCGGAGCACGTCGAGGACCAGTCCGACGACCACGAGGTAGACGCCGACGTCGAAGAACGTCGACGTGACGAACTCGACGTGGCCGAGCAGCGGCACCTCGGCCTCGAACCAGGTCGACGTGAGGGCGTCGACGCCGAAGAAGAGCGGGACGAGTGCCGTCGCGGCGACCGTGAGCAGACCGGCGCCCAAGAGCTTGCCGGCGTCGAGGGGTGCGGCTGCGCCGAGTTCGTACCGCCCGCCGGCGAGGTACCTCGCCACGAAGGCGAAGCCCGCGACCAGACCGCCGGCGAAGCCGCCACCGGGCAGGTTGTGACCGGCGAAGAGCAGGTAGATCGAGACGACGATGATGGCGTGGAAGATCAGCCGGACGACGACCTCGAGCAAGATGGACCGGTTCTGCGGAGCGAGTTTGCGCCCGGCCAACAGCCAGGCGCGCCGGTCGCCCTCGGTGCTGTCGCCGATCTGTGCCGTCGCCCCGCCGGCGGGCACGACCGGGGCCGGCTCGCGCACGGGTCGCACCCGTGCCAGGAAGCGCTGCGCGCGCGTGCGCCGCTCGGGCCGGGGCAGGACGTCGGCGCGGGAGGTCAGGAAGACGAGGCTCGCCACGCCCGTGGCAGCGACGATGAGGACGGCGATCTCGCCCATGGTGTCCCACCCGCGGATGTCGACGAGCGTCACGTTGACGACGTTTCGGCCGTGGCCACCGTCGACGGCGAGATCGGGGAAGGCGCCGGAGATGGTGGGGATCGAACGCGCCCCGAGGGCGACGACGGCGATGGCGGCCATGACGGAGCCGACCGAGACGCCGATGACGGCCCGGATCGCGCGGTGGGTGCGCCCGTTCCGCTCGCCCAGGCGAGCCGGCAGCCGACGCAGCACGAGGACGAACGCGATGAGGGTGATGGTCTCGATCAGGGCTTGCGTCAAGGCCAGGTCGGGGGCCCCGTGCAGGGCGAAGAGCGCGGCCATGCCGTAGCCGGTCACGCCGACGAGGACCACGGCCTGGAACCTCTTGTTCGACAGCGCCGACGCGATGGCGCCGATGATCATCAACCCGCCGATGGCGAGCTGCGCGGGGTAGTCCCAGAGCACGGCGGTGGTCGGCCAGTCGCTGTTGAGCGCCAGCGTCACCGCCGACGAGGCGATGAACACGACGAGGATGGTCGCGAGGTAGAACGGCAGCGAGCCGCGCTGCGTCGTCGCGGTCGTCCGTGACGCCGTGCGGTCGATGGTCGCCATGATGCGCACGTACCCCTCGGAGGCGCGGGGCAGGAACGAGACGGCCTTCTGCACCTGCGACACCCGGTCACGCTGCCAGAACAGCAGGCCGCCGACGACGAGCGAGATCGCGGTGAAACCGAGCGCGGGCTCGACTCCGTGCCACAGCGCCAGGTAGTACGGCTCGTGCTCGCCCGGTGAGGCGGGGAGCGTGTCGGCGTAGCGCGCGAACACCGGGCCGACCTGGTACGAGACCAGACCGAGGACCACACCGGCGACGGCCAGGACGATCGGCGACGCGAGGAAGTCCACGTGCTCGCGGACGAAGTCGACCGGTTCGACGCCCTTCTTGCGCCCGAAGGCCCCCCAGAGGAAACGCAGGCTGTACGCGGTGGTCAGGATCGACCCGACGACCACACCCACCAGCGCGATCACGCCCCAGGCCGAGCCGGTCACGGCGTCGTCGTAGAGTGCCGTCAGGACGGCCTCCTTCGCGACGAAGCCGAAGGTGGGCGGCACGCCGGCCATGGACGCGAGGGCGAGGATGGTCACCACGAGGAGGACGGGCGCCTGGCGACCCAGCCCGCACAGTTTGCGGAGGTCTCGCGTGCCCGCCCGGTGGTCGATGACCCCCACCACGAGGAAGAGCGTCGACTTGAACAGGGCATGGGCGACCAGCAGGGCGAGCCCGGCGAGGGCCGCGTCGCGGGTGCCGAAACCGACCACGATCGTCAGGAAGCCCAGCTGGCTCACCGTGCCGTAGGCCAGGACGAGTTTCAGGTCGTGCTGGCGGAGGGCGCGGTAGCCGCCCAGGACCATCGTGACGACCCCGACGGTGACGATGATCTCTTGCCAGCCGGGCTGGTCGTGGTAGCCGGGCGCGAGCCGGGCGACGAGGTAGATGCCCGCCTTGACCATCGCCGCGGCGTGGAGGTAAGCACTGACCGGCGTCGGTGCGGCCATGGCGGCCGGCAGCCAGAAGTGGAACGGCACCAGTGCCGACTTCGAGAGGGCCCCGACGAGCACGAGTACGACGGCCACCGTGACCACCGTGCCGGTGGGCGGCTGCTCGACGAGCTGCGACAGCGAACTGGTGCCGCCCTGGACGGCGAGGATCACGAGGCCGACGAGCATCGCCAGCCCGCCCGCGGTCGTGACGATGAGGGCCTGCAACGCGGCACCGCGGCTCGCCTGCTTCGCCGTGTAGTGCCCGATGAGCAGGTACGAGAAGACGCTCGTGGCCTCCCAGAAGACGAACAGGACGAAGACGTCGTCGCTCGTCACGAGGCCGTACATGGCCCCCGCGAAGGCCACGAGCACGGCCGCGAACCGAGCTCGACCGGCCTCGTCGCGCTCGAAGTACCGGGCGCAGTAGACGAGCACGAGGCCGCCGACGCCGGTCACGACCAGCGCGAGCACCCAGGCGAGCACGTCCATGCGCAGCGTGAGCGAGATGGCGAGTTGCGGGATCCAGGGCACGGCCTCGGTGGGAACCTCACCCGACAGCACCGCGGGCCCCTGGAACGCCGTGAAGACGAAGGCGACGAAGGGCACGACGGACGCCCAGAGGAAGAGCGATCGACCGAGTCGCCCTCCGACGCAGGCCACGACGACGGCCGCCACGGCGAACGTTGTCAGGACTACGATCACGGCGACCTCCGTCGGCTGGCGACCTCGTCGAACCGGCTCGGCTGAGCGGCGGCGGGGAGTCGCGGCGGAGAGTCCAGACTACCTTGCGGTCGCCTGGGAATGCTCAGACCGGATCATCACACCCGTGCAAGACATGCGGGGTCAGGCATGCCCCAGGTGCTCACGCAGACCGGCCAGTTCGACGAGCAGGTCGGCCATCGCGGCGGGGTCCGCGACGCGGTGCATCGCCCCTGTCTCTCCCGGGCCGACCTTGATCGACAGGTCGCCCTGGCCGAGCGCTCGGAAGCCGTCCTCGTCCGTCACGTCGTCCCCCGCGTAGAGGACGCCCGTGGCCTCGACGGCTTCACGGAGTTGGTCGATGCCGTCGTTCTTGCCGGTCGCCCGGACGGCGAACTCGAGCACGTTCTTGCCGATCCGCTCGTGCATGCCGCCGAGCGCACCGACGGCCTCGCGGGCGGCACCGTGGACGGCCTCGGTCGTCGCGGCGTCCGCGAGCCGCGTGTGCAGGGCGAGGCCAGCGGGCTTCTCTTCGACGAAGACGCCCTCACGCCCCTCGGCCGCACCGTGGACGGCGTCGGACAGGCGCGCGCGGGCAGCCCGCTCGTCGTCGCTCAAGGAGGTCTCGTGACCGTCGATCCGGACCTCGATGCCGTGCGAGCCGACCAGCAGCACCTCGTCGGGGGTCTGGCTGACCTCGACCAGCGAGGCGAGGTCGCGCCCGGACACCAGGGCCACGGTGGTCTGGTCGAGGGCCGACAGGCGCGTGATCGCGTCCAGGGCCGCGGGCAGCGCCCGGGCCTGCAGGGGCGCGTCGACCTCGGGGGCGAGGGTGCCGTCGAAGTCGAGGGCCACGAGGAGGCGCGGGGTCGTCGCGAGGCGACCGAGCGCGTCGCTGAGCGCCAGGGAGTCGGAACCGGTCACGAGGCGTCGCCGCCCGTCGCGTCCGAGGCCGGGGCCGGGGCCGGGGTGATCTGCTGCCCCGGTCGCACGTTCTCGAGGGCCTGGAGGAAGGACGCCGACCACTTGGCCACGTCGTTCTCGAGCACGCGGCGGCGGAGGGCCCGCATGCGCGTGGTGCGGTCCCGCTTGGGCATCTCGACGGCACGCATGATCGTGTTCTTGAGGCCGCCGATGTCGTGCGGGTTGATCAGCAGGGCGCTCTTGAGCTCGTCGGCCGCGCCGGCGAACTCGCTGAGCACGAGCACGCCGTCGTTGTCGCGACGCACCGCCACGTACTCTTTCGCGACCAGGTTCATCCCGTCGCGCAGGGCCGTGACCAGCATGATGTCGGCGGCGAGGTACAGCGCCACCATCTCTTCACGGGGGTAACCGTGGTGGTGGTAGCTGATGGCCGTGTGGCTCATGGTGCCGTAGTCGCCGTTCACGCGGCCGACGGTCAACTCGATCTCGTCGCGCAGCTGCTTGTACGTCTCGACCCGCTCGCGGCTCGGGCTCGCGACCTGCACGAGCGTGGCGTCCTCGACGCTGAGCCGACCGTCGGCGAGCAGCTCGCCGAAGGCTTTCATGCGGTGCCGGATGCCCTTGGTGTAGTCGAGACGGTCGACGCCGAGCATGATCGTCTTGGGGTTGCCGAGGCCCTCGCGGATCTCGCGGGCCCTGGCCTGGACGTCGGGTCGGGCGGCGAGCTCTTCGTAGCTGGCGGCGTCGATCGAGATCGGGAAGTGCTTCGCCAGCACCCGGCGCACCTTCGTGCCGCGGCGCGACACCGGCGCGGACTCGTCGTCGACCGGCACCTCGATGTAGGGGCGCGTCGTCGAGTAGCCGAGCAGGTGTCGGACGGCGCGCGAGAAGTTCGACGCGTCGTCGGCCCGCTGGAAGCCGATGACGTCGGCGCCGAGCAGGCCCTCGACGATCTGCTGCCGCCAGGGCAGCTGCGAGAAGATGCCGAGCGGCGGGAACGGGATGTGGTTGAAGAACCCGATGGTGACGTCGGGTCGGGCCTCGCGCAGCATCTTCGGCACGAGCTGCAGCTGGTAGTCCTGCACCCAGATGGTGCCGCCCTCTTCGGTGATCTCGGCGGCCCGGTCGGCGAAGCGCTGGTTGACCTGCACGTAGGACTCCCACCAGACCCGGTGGTAGGTCGGTGCCGCGATGACGTCGTGGTAGAGCGGCCACAGCGTGTCGTTGCTGAAGCCCTCGTAGTAGCGCTGCACCTCGTCGGCGCTGAGCGGCACGGGGACGATCTCGATCCCGTCCGCCTCGAAGGGCTCGAACTCGAGGTCGGGCTGTCCCGCCCAGCCCACCCACGCACCGTCGTTGGCCTTCATGACCGGCTCGAGGGCGGTGACGAGACCCCCGGGCGAGTGCTGCCAGGACGCCGAACCGTCGTCGGCGACGACCCGGTCGACGGGGAGGCGGTTGGAGACGACGACGAAGCCGTAGCGTGCGGGGGTGTCAGGCATGGGGGTGGGTCAGCTCCTGTCGGATCGCCCGCACGGACGCGGGACGGCCAGATTATCAGCGGCGCCCAGACGCCCCCTGGCGGCCGGCGTACCCCTCTGCGGCGCCGGTCAGACGAGGCGCAGGGTCGCCTCGGCGGCCCGCACCAGCGCCACGCCGTAGCTCGGCCCGTGACCGGCGGCGTGCACGGCCAGCGGATGCAGCTGGTGCAGCGGCACGCGGCCCTGCCATCCCTCCCCCAGCGGCGAGCGCGTCTCGTAGCCTGCCAGCACGTCGTCGAGGTGCGGGCAGCCGAACAACGCCAGCATCGCCAGGTCGGTCTCGGGGTGCCCGCCGTGGGCCGCCGGGTCGATCAGCACGACTCCCCCGCCGTCGAAGAGCACGTTGCCGGCCCACAGGTCGCCGTGGAGGCGAGCCGGCGGGACGTCGTCGTCGAAGGCACCGTCGGCGACGACGCGGCACGCCCGCTCGACGACCTCGAGGCCCGCCCGGTCGAGGCTGCCCGCCTCGACGGCGACGCGGGCGTACGGCAGGACCCGCTGTTCGGCGTAGAAGACGCCCCAGGTCGCCTTCGGTCGCACGGTCATCGATCGGCTGCCGATGAAGCACGGGCCCGTCCACCCCCGAGGAGGCGCGCCGAACGCGTCCGCGCCGCTCGCGTGGGTCACCGCGAGCGCCTCGCCGAAGGCCCGGGCGGCCTCGGCCGTGGGTCGGACCTCGTGCACGGGATCGAGGTCGATGCGCCCCGGGGACGCGGCCTGCACGCCCACGGTGCGCGCGCCTCCTCGGGGTGTGGCCTCGGCGAGCCAGGCGAGCCCGGCCGCCTCGGCCTCGAAGAACCCGACGGGGGCGTCGGCACGCTGCTTCGTGTACGAGGTCACGGGAATAGCATGCGCCTCATGACCGACACCCGTCCCCCGCGCACCGAGGGGCCCCACGGCACCGCCGACGAGGGCGACCAGTCCGACACGACCATCGTCACGCGCGCCTACCGCGGGGGCGAGCTGATCGCCCACGACTTCCCGCTGCACGAGGTGAGCGACCACCTCGAGACCGACGGCTGCCACGTGTGGATCGACCTCACCGACCCGACAGCAGGCGACCTCGCCTCGCTCGAGGACGAACTCGGTCTGCACGAGCTCGCCGTCGAGGACGCGCTTCAGGACGGACAGCGCCCCAAGGTCGACCGCTACGACAACCATCTGTTCACCGCTCTCTACGACGTGCGGTTCGACCGGGCCAGCGGCGTGCTCGACACGAGCGAGGTGAAGGCGTTCATCACGGAGCGTGCCCTCGTGACGATCCACCATCCCGAGTTCGACGTCACCCGGCTGCAGGCGACCTTCGACCAGAACCGCGACCTGGCGTCGCACGGCGTCTCGTACTTCCTCTGGGGTCTGCTCGACTGCGTCGTGGACCGGCACTTCGACGCCACGGACGCGCTGGACGACGAGATCGAGGGCATCGCCGACGACCTCTTCGACCCCGCGCCCCGCACCATCGACGTGCAGAAGCGCTCGTTCGCCCTGCGCAAGAGCCTCGTCCAGCTGCGGCGGGTCGCGTCGCCGATGCGCGAGGTGCTGAACACCCTGCTGCGCCGCGACCTCAAGGAGGTCGACTCCGCCATGCACCCGTACTTCCAGGACGTCTACGACCACGTGCTGCGCGTGGCCGAGCAGAACGACTCGCTGCGCGACCTCGTCTCGACCATCCTCGACACGAACCTCAACCTGCAGTCCAACCGCATGAACCTCATCATGAAGAAGGTGACGAGCTGGGCGGCCATCATCGCCGTCCCCACGGCGATCACGGGGTTCTACGGTCAGAACGTGCCGTACCCGGGGTTCCAGTCCCCCGCGGGCTTCGTCACGTCGTGCGTGCTGATCGTGGCGATCGGCGGCCTGCTCTGGTGGCAGTTCAAGCGTCGCGACTGGCTGTAGTCCGCCGTTCCCGCACTGTTCACCGCGGGGTCGACGTCGCCCTGCCGCCCCGGTCGTAGCCTGGCCGCGTGATCACGGTCGGAATGAGCACGTCCTGCGTCTTCCCGCTGTCGACCGACGAGGCCTTCCGGCTCGCGCGGCTCACCGGCTTCGACGGGGTGGAGGTGATGGTGACGGCCGACCGGACGACCCGCCGCGCCGACCTCCTCCGCGTCACGACCGCGCGCTGGGGCCTGCCCGTGCTCTCGGTGCACGCCCCCGTGCTGCCCGTCGCGCACTTCGCCTTCGGCCGGGACCAGGTCGACAAGCTCCGCCGGTCGGCCGAGCTGGCCCTCGAGCTGGGTGCCTCGACCGTCGTCGTCCACCCGCCGTTCGTCTGGCAGAGGTCGTTCGCGGCCCGTTTCGTGGACGTCGTCCGCGAGATCGCCGAGGTGACGGGCGTCACCCTGGCGGTCGAGAACATGTTCCCCCTCCGCTTCGGGCCCGTGGGGTTCGACGCCTACCGCCCCGGGCCCGATCCCGTGGCGACCGACGTCGACGCGGCCACCCTCGACTTCTCGCACGCCGCCGTGGCCGGTCGCGACGCACTCGACCTCGCCCTGGCCCTGGGGCCCCGCCTGCGCCACGTCCACCTGACCGACGGCGTCGTGTCGTCCCGGCCGGGTGGGCTGCACGACCAGCACCTCGTGCCGGGTCAGGGCACGCAGCCGGTCGCCGAGGTCCTCTCCCACCTGGCCCGGTCGGGATGGTCCGGCGTCGTCGCCGCCGAGGTGCACACCGCCGGGGACGAGGAGGCGCGGCTCGGCCAGCTGAGGCGGACGCTCGCCTTCGCGCGTCGTCACCTCGCGACCGCACCCGCGTCGGGCGCCGACGCCCGGCCCCCTCAGACGACCAGGACCGTCGCGACGACCGCGAGCGGCACGGCGACCGCCGCCACCCCGAGCCCGGCGAGCACGAACCGCCCCCACGCGACTTCGACGCCCATCGACGACAGCCGGGAGTGCCAGAGCAGCGTCGCGAGCGAGGCCCAGGGCGTGACGAGGCAGCCGATGTTGACCCCGACGAGCACGGCGACGAGCCGCACCGGTGATCCGGCCACCGGTTCGAGGGCGAGGTAGGCCGGCAGGTTGTTCGCGACGTTCGCGGCGACGGCGCTGCCGCCCGCGAGCCGCAGCAGGTCCGGCAGCTGGTCACCCGTGCCCACCACGGCACCGAGCAGGTCGGCGAGGCCGAGCGAGTGG
Source organism: Frigoribacterium sp. CFBP 8751 (assembly GCF_014841545.1). Classification (NCBI taxonomy): domain Bacteria; kingdom Bacillati; phylum Actinomycetota; class Actinomycetes; order Micrococcales; family Microbacteriaceae; genus Frigoribacterium; species Frigoribacterium sp. CFBP 8751. Next base: position 305,464 of record NZ_JACYUB010000002.1, on the reverse strand, counting down.
GCGGCCTCGACGACGAGGAAGAGCCCGCCCGCGAAGAGCAGGGTGCCCCACGGCACCAGGCCCAGCCGCAGGACGCCCCGACGCCGCACGGCCGTGGCCACGACGAGCACGACCGCGGCGACGGCCGCGGGGATCCACACCTCGACGCCCGAGACCAGGGCCGGCACGAGCAGTCCCGTCGCGACCGCGGCCACGCCGAAGAGCACGCGATCGGCCACGGGCTCGGACGACGGCGCCTCGAACCGGCCGACCAGCTGACGGCGGTAGCGCAGTCCGATCGCCACGACCGGGACGACGACGCCCACCACGGCGGCCGGCGCGACGAGGGCGGCGAACTGCACGGGGGCCGGCGACCCCAGCTCGTGCAGGGCGAGCAGGTTGGTGAGGTTCGAGACCGGCAGCAGCATCGAGGCGCAGTTCGCCAGCCACACCGTGGTCAGGGCGAACGGCATCGGCGGCAGGCCCGCGTGCCGAGCGACGATCACGACCACCGGCGTGAGCAGCACGGCCGTCGTGTCGAGCGAGAGGAACACCGTGCAGAGCACGGCGAGCGCCACGACCAGGAGCCACAACACGAACACCCGACCTCCGGCGAGCCGGGCCGAGGCGGACGCCAACCAGGCGAAGAGGCCGGCCTCCGCTGCCAACTCGGCGACGATCGTGAGGCCGACGACGAACCCCAGCACGGGCGCGACCCGCTCGACGAGGGCGAGGAGTTCGTCGCCGGTCAGGACTCCGGTGACGACGGCCACGAGGCCGAGCGCCACGAACAGTCCTCCGAGCACGGCAGTGCGCACGGCATTCTCCTTCGACCGCGGGACGCACCGGCACGGGACGCCGGGCAGCTCAACTTACCCCCACCCGGACTCGTGCGACGTCACGCGGTACCGTGGTCGAAACGACCCCTGGGAGCCCCACCGTGCGCAAATTCCTCTTCAACGGCGCGATCATCAGCGCGATCTTCTCCGGCATCAGCCTCCTCAAGAGCCTGAGCGCCGGGCCGCGTGACTGGCGCCTCGCCCTCATGGCGATCAGCTGGGCGGCGTCCACCGCGATCGCCGTGGGCAACGTCATCGAGGCCGCGAACGACGACGACTGACGTCCGCCGAGACACCGAGGAGGCGCGTCCCGCTCTGGCGGGGCGCGCCTCCTCGTCCGTGTGGTCGCCTCAGCGACGCCCGTCGACGCCGGGCGTCGGCCCGGCCGGGTCGCCGTCGGGACGGCCGACGGGCGAGCCCCCGGGCCGGCCCGCGACGTGCGGGTCGTGTTCCGCCTCGGCGCCGAGCGAGGCCTCGTACTCGGCGATGTCGTGGATCGGGATGGCCGCCGTGAACAGCGCGGTGCGCTCGGAGTCCGCGTTGTCGCCGCTGAACAGACCGGAGGCGTCCGACGTCGAGCGGGGAGCCCGCCCGGTCGGCACCGGTTCGGCCTCGACCATCTGCACCCGCGTCCGCGGGATCGACTGCGGGCTCTTCGCGTGCAGCCAGGCGATGAGGTCCTCGCGGACGAGACAGCGCAGGTCGAACAGGGTCGGGGCGTCCTTCGCCGTGACCAGCACGCGGACGCGCACGTAGCCGGCCTGGGCGTCGGTGACCTGCAGCACCTTGGTGCGCCCGTCCCAGAGGTCGGTGCCCGCGAGGATCACGTCGAGCTCCTTCCGCATGGCGCCCGGGTCGACGCGCCAGTCCAGGTCGAACTCGACCGCGCCGAGCAGCTCGCTGTTGCGCCGCGTCCAGTTCTCGAACGGCGTGGTCGTGAAGTAGGTCGACGGCAGCACGAGTCGGCGGTCGTCCCAGACGTGCACGACCACGTACGAGAGCGTGATCTCCTCGATCAGGCCCCACTGCCCCTCGACCACGACGACGTCGTCGATGCGGATCGCGTCGCTGAAGGCCAGTTGGATGCCGGCGAAGACGTTGGCCAGCGTCGACTGAGCCGCGAGGCCCGCGACGACCGAGACCAGTCCCGCGCTGGCGAGGACGCTCGCGCCCACCGCCTCGACGCCCGGGAACCCGAGCAGCACGGTGCCCGCGGCGAGGATCACGATCAGGGCCACGGTCAACCGGCGCAGGATGAGCACCTGCGTCCGGACGCGACGGGCCACCCGGTTGTCGGGGGTGTCGACCCGGTAGCGCGACAGACCGAGGTCCTCGAAGAAGATCGCGAGGGCACCCACGAACCAGGCCACGACGACGATGATGGCGCACCGGAAGGACTGCGAGACCCAGCCCTCCCCCGGGTAGTCCGCGGGCAGCAGCGAGTCGAACGACGTGGTCAGGGCGATGACGAGCAGCACGACGAGCAGCGTCGCGCGGAACGGGCGACGCATGCGCTTCACGAACGCCTGCGCCCACTCCTTGCGCTTCGCGACCACTCCGACGACCGCACCGACCACGGCCGAGACGACGAAGGTGAGGACGACGGCGGCGACGAGCGAGATGACGAGTTGTATCCAGGGCATCCCCCGAGCCTGACGCATGACGCACGGCTCCGTCCCGGCTCGACCCTGGGACGATGGAACGGTGAGACGATCCACAGCTTCCCGTCACGAGTCCGCCATGCCGTCGACGCCCCTGCGTCACCGGTCACGACGACGACGCGTGCTCAAGGGGGTGGCCCTCGGGCTGTTCGCGGTCGTGGTGCTCGCCGCCACGGGGTTCTTCGTCTGGGCCAAGACGCCGATGTCGGCGACGGCCGCCTCGCTCGCCTCGGTGTCCGCCGACGACCGGGTCGAGGTGACGAGCAGGCCCGACACGGTCGTGATGCGACCGGCCGAGACGACCCCCACCGGCCAGGGTCTCGTCTTCGTCGCCGGCGCCCGGGTCGACCCGCAGGCCTACGAGCAGACCTTCGCGGGGCTCGTCGCCACCGGCGTCACCGTCGTCGTCGAACGACCCACTCTCGGGTTCGGCATCCTCGACCCCCGTCCGTTCTCGACCTTCACCGACCTCGCCCCCGAGGTCGACACGTGGGCCGTCGGTGGCCACTCGCTCGGCGGCGTGCGCGCCTGTCAGTACGCCGCCGACGACCGGACGGTGGACGCGCTGGTGCTCCTCGGCTCGTACTGCGCGACCACCGATCTCTCGGACGACGACCAGCTGGCGGTCCTGAGCATCGGGGGTTCCGAGGACGGCCTGAGCACCCCGGCGAAGATCGCGACGTACCGTGACATGCTGCCGGGCAGCGCATCGGTGGTCGAGATCGACGGGTCGAACCACGCGCAGTTCGGCAGCTACGGCGAGCAGTCGGGCGACGGTTCGGCCACCATCTCGGACGAGGAGGCGCGCGATCGGATCACGCGCCAGCTCACGTCGTTCTTCGCCGGCGTCGGCGGCTAGGCTCCCGGGCGTCCGTCCGGCCTGACCGAGGAGCCGCTCGAGGGCGGCCCGGCGTGGCGGTGGATCAGATCGAGCGCTTGCGCTGCCGCAGGGCCTCGAGGGCGAGCCCCTCGGAGGGATACCGCCCGACGACCTCGCCCCAGCGGGGGTCGGCGCCGCGCAGCGCGACGAACGTGCCCTGCTCGGCCCGGACGTGGCCGAGCACGCGGTCGGGGGTCGACACCTGGACGAGGTCGGACGAGATGGTGCGCGTGATGACGCGGGCCATTCTCCTCAGGACGTCGGTCGGTGCGGTGGTGCTCACGTCTGGTGCCTCTCGTGCTGCAGGTGCGGGTGCTGCGGGGGCGTCTCGGTGACGTCCGTCGACGACGCTACCCGCGCCTCCCGGGGTGTGACCTCGGGGTTGCCTGTGCGTCGGATGTCGTCCGGCTGTGGTTTCACCCGGCTGCGTCACCCACCGACGGGTCCCGGTCCCGGCACCCCGCCGGTCGCCCGGCACGACGTCGCCCCGGTCGAGCGGGGCTCGGCCGGGGCGACGTCGTGCCGGGATCGGATCAGCTGGTGAGGCCGTCGACGTAGTCCTGGTTCTCGGAGATCCACTTCTCGACGACGGGGGCGTAGTCGTCGCCGTCGACCTCGTCACCGTTGAACATGGCGTTCTCGAGCGAGGACAGGGTCTCGGTGTCCATGTCGAAGCCCTGCAGCCACTCGGTCAGCTGCGGGAAGTTCGCCGTGAAGCTCTTCCCGCCGAAGGAGTGGATGCCCTCGGCGTCGCCCAGGGTGCCCTCGGGGTCGGCGAGGTCCTTGATCGGGAAGGCGTCGTAGGCCCAGTGGGGGCTCCAGAGCGTCACCGCGATGTTCTCGCCCGCATCGGTCGCGCTCTTCAGCTCGGTGAGCATGGCGGCGGTCGACGAGGTCTGCAGCTGCATGTCGTCCAGGCCGTAGGTCGGGATCGTCTCGTCCTGGACCGCGGCGGTGAGGCCCGCCCCCGGCTCGATGCCGACGATCTTGCCACCGAACAGGTCGGCGTTGGCCGCCAGCTCGTCGAGCGAGTCGATCGGGGCGTCCTCGTTCACGGCGACCGCGAGCTTGGCGCCGTCGTTCCAGGCGCCGAGGTCGGTGAGGTCGTCACCGTACTGCTCGATGTACGAGGCGTGGGTCGTGGGCAGCCAGGTGTCGAGCACGACGTCGTAGTCGTCCGTCGTGAGGCCGCTGTAGACGGGAGCGACGTCGGCCGGCTTGAGGTTGACCGTGTAGCCCTTCTCCTCGAGGACGGTCTTCCACAGCCAGGAGGCCGCGATGCCCTCGTCCCAGCCGTTGAACACGGCGAGGTCGACGACGGCCTGGTCGCCGTTGTCGAGGGTCTCGCCCTCGGCCGACGAGCTGCTGCCGGGAGGCGAGCAGGCGGCCAGTCCGAGGACGGCGGTGGTGCCGAGGGCGATCGATGCGGCGATGGTGCGCTTCTTCATGTGGTCCTTTCGGGTGGTGCAGGAGGCGCGGGTCGGGTGGGTACGTGGTGCTCCCGTCCCGCAGGTGGTCGGGGTCTAGGCCGAGGCCGTCGCGGGTTCGCGGCGGTCGGCCGGGGGCAGGGGCTGCTCGGCCTCCGCGCGGTCGGGAGCCGGGGTCGGAGGAACGGACCGGCGGTTCTGCGCCCTGGCCAGCCGCCGACCGCGACGGTCGGACCCGAGGGCCGCCGTCATGCGGTCGAGGACGATCGCCAGGATGACGACCGAGACTCCGGCTTCGGCGCCCAGCCCCACGTCAATGCGGTTGAGGCTCGCGACGATGTCGCCGCCCAACCCGCCCGCGCCGACCATGCCGGCGATGACGACCATCGACAGCGAGAGCATGATGACCTGGTTGACGCCGGCCATGATGCTGGGCTTCGCGAGCGGCAGCTGGATCTGACGCAGGATGCGCCACGGCGACGAGCCGAATGCCTGGCCGGCCTCGACCACCTCTTTGTCGACCCCGCGGATGCCGAGCTCGGTCAGGCGGACGCCGGGGGCCATCGCGAAGACGATGGTCGCGACGATGCCGGGCACGACGCCGACGCGGAACAGCAGCAGGGCCGGGATCAGGTAGACGAAGGCGGGCGTCGTCTGCATGAAGTCGAGCACGGGCCGGATGATCTGCGACGCCACGGTCGACTTCGCGGCGAGCACGCCGAGGGGGATGCTCAGAGCGATCGCGAGCGTGCTGGCGACGAGCACGAGGGCGAGGCTCGACATCGCGTTGTCCCACTGGTTGACCGTGCCGATGAACAGCAGGCCGACGGCCGTGCCGACCGAGAACTTCCAGCCCTTCGCGACGAAGGCGAGGGCCGCGATCACGATGACGACCGCCCAGAACGGAGGCGCGCTCAGGAAGTACGCGACCCACTCGTAGAAGAACGTGAAGACCAGGCGGACGACGTCGAAGAAGCCGCCGAGGTTGGTGGTGATCCAGTCGACGACGTCCGAGACCCAGGAGCCGAAGGGGATGCGGAGGTACTCGTTCATCGGGTTGCTCCTTCGAGGGTGGCGTCGAGCTCGACGTCCGAGATGCGGGTGACGGGCTCGAGCACGGGGATGGGCGAGGTGGTCGTGTCGACGTTGCCGAGCGCCGCGAGCAGGGTCACGCGCGGGATGACGCCGAGCAGACGGTCGGCGCCGTCGACGACGGCGATCGGCAGCGGGCTCTCGACGGCCAGCTCGAAGAGGTCGACGAGGGCCGCCTCGGGCCCGACCTTCGAGAACTCGGCGTTGACGATGGCCGCGAGGTCGGTGTCGTTCGCCTTGACCTGGCGCATGACGTGTCGGTCGCGCACCCAGCCGAGGAGCTTGCGGTCGCGGCCGGTGACGAACAGGGCGGCGGTCTGCAGGTCGCGCAGTGACCGCAGGGCGCCCCGCGGGCCGACCGTGAGCGGGACGACCGCCCGGGCGGGCTCCATGACGCTGGCCGCCGTGAGGACCCGGGCCCGGTCGACGTCCTGCACGAACTGGGCGACGTAGTCGTTCGCGGGGTCGGTGAGGATGTCCTCGGGCGTGCCGATCTGCACGATGCGGCCGTCACGCATCACGGCGATGCGGTCCCCGAGGAACATCGCCTCGTTCAGGTCGTGGGTGATGAAGACGATCGTCTTGCCGAGCTTCGCCTGCAGCTCGACGAGCTGCTCCTGCATCTCGCGGCGGATCAGCGGGTCGAGGGCCGAGAACGCCTCGTCCATCAGCAGGATGTCGGTCTCGGCGGCGAGGGCGCGGGCGAGGCCGACGCGCTGCTGCATGCCGCCCGAGAGCTGGCTCGGCAGCTTGTCCTCCCAACCCGCGAGGCCGACGATCTCGGTGACCTCCCTAGCCTTCGCCAGACGAGCCGCCTTCGCGACCCCCTGCACCTCGAGGCCGTAGGCGACGTTGTCGATGACGGTGCGGTGCGGCAGCAGTGCGAAGTGCTGGAACACCATCGACACGTTCTGCCGTCGCACCTCGCGGAGCCGCTTGGCCGGGACGTCCGAGATCGCGGAGCCCGCGACCTCGACCGAGCCGGACGTGGGCTCGAGCAGGCCGTTCAGCATGCGGATGAGGGTCGACTTGCCCGAGCCGGACAGCCCCATCACGACGAAGATCTCGCCGGGCTGGACGTCGAACGACGCGTCGATGACGGCGGCGGTGCCGAGGCCTGCGGCCTCGGAGCGGGAGGCACCCGCCTCGAGTCGGGCGACGGCGTCCTTGGGTCGGCGGCCGAACACCTTGTACAGGTTCCGGGCACGCACGGCAGGCGTAGTGGTCACAGGTGTCTCCAGGCACGCCGAGAGGGCACCGGCCGCTCGGGCCGGCTCGCCGTCGGCGGCGATCGGGTCGGGCGAACGGGTCGACGACGCGTGCGGACCGTGTCGGCTCAAGCCCACCGTGGAACCACGGGGCGAACCTGTCCTCCGCCGGGTCGGTCATGGGACCGGACCCTCGCGCCACCAGACCGTACGACGACCGGAACCCGAACTGGTCGGACCATCGGTCGGCGCGTCCTGATGATGACGGGCCCGGTCTCCCGGGCCTCCACGACCGTAGCCGACATCCGTCGTCCATCCGAATTGCGAACCGGCCCGACCACGCCTCCGGCGTACCCCGGTCACGGTGCGTCCCGGCGTGTCGCCCATGTCTGCGGGCTCGTCGATCGTCACCCATTCGTTACCCGCATGTGAATCGGCACCGCGCCTCCTGGGGGTTCGCCTGTCTCGCGACGGTGATGCGGACGAAACCGATAGGGGCTACGGTCGACCGATGACGAGTCCCACGAACGGGGGCGGCGACGCCTCCACCGAGACGCACCTCCCGCAAGACTTCTCGCACGAGCAAGAGGGCTTCCAGCACGGTCTCAAGCCGCGTCAGCTGCAGATGATCGCCATCGGCGGGGCGATCGGCACGGGGCTCTTCCTCGGAGCCGGCGGCCGTCTGGCCTCGGCCGGTCCGGCTCTCGCGATCGTGTTCGCGATCTGTGGCGTCTTCGCGTTCTTCATCCTGCGGGCCCTCGGCGAACTGGTGCTGCACCGCCCATCGTCGGGGTCGTTCGTCTCGTACGCCCGCGAGTTCTTCGGTGAGAAGTTCGCCTACGCGGCCGGGTGGATGTACTTCCTGAACTGGGCCATGACGGCCATCGTCGACGTCACCGCGGTCGCCCTCTACCTGCACTACTGGTCGGCGTTCACCGCGGCACCCGACTGGTTGCTGGCCCTGGTGGCCCTCGCCGTGGTGCTCTCGGTCAACCTGCTGGCCGTGAAGGTCTTCGGCGAGATGGAGTTCTGGTTCGCGATCATCAAGGTCGCAGCCCTCGTGGTGTTCCTCGTGGTCGGCGTGGTGTGGCTCGCGGCGGCTTTCCCCGTCACACACGACGGTGCCGCGGTCGACACCGGTTGGGGACTCGTGGCGTCGTCGGGCATCCTGCCGAACGGACTGCTGCCGGCCGTGATCGTGGTCCAGGGCGTCGTCTTCGCCTATGCCGCGATCGAGTTGGTGGGCACGGCGTCGGGCGAGACCCAGAACCCGGAGAAGGTCGTGCCCCGCGCGATCAACACGGTCATCATCCGCATCGCGGTGTTCTACGTCGGGTCGCTGGTGCTGCTGTCGCTGCTGCTGCCCTACACGGCCTACAAGGCCGGCGAGAGCCCCTTCGTCACGTTCTTCGGCAGCATCGGCAGCCCCGAGGTGGGCGACATCGCGGGGTCGATCATGAACTTCGTGGTCGTGACGGCGGCGCTGTCGAGCCTGAACGCGGGCCTCTACTCGACCGGTCGGGTGCTGCACTCGATGGGCATGAACGGTTCGGCCCCGAAGTTCACGACGAAGATGTCGAAGGGCGGGGTGCCGTTCGGCGGCATCCTGCTGACCGCGAGCATCACCCTGCTGGGCGTGGTGCTGAACGCCATCGTCGGGGCGAACACGGCGTTCGAGATCGTGCTGAACATCGCGTCCCTGGGCATCCTGACCGCCTGGGGCACGATCATCCTCTGCCAGATGCGACTCCGTCAGTGGGCCAAACAGGGCAAGGCGAAGGAGCCCTCGTTCAAGCTGCCGGGTGCGCCGGTGACGAGCTATCTGACGCTGGCCTTCCTGGCCGCGGTCGTCGTCCTGATGGCGATCGACTGGCCGATCGGGTCGTTCACGGTCATGTCGCTCGTCGTGATCATCCCCCTGCTGATGCTCGGTTGGCACCTGCAGCGCGACCGCATCCTCGCCGCCGCCCGCCTCCGTGAGGGCATGACGGGCCCCTACCCCGTGACCGGCCGCGACGCCGCCTCGCAGGTCCCCCGCGACGGCCAGTAGCCTCACCCCATCGGACGCAGGAGGCGCGGGCAGACCGTCAAGGTCATCCGCGCCTCTGCCGTGTCCCCGTCCCCGTGCCGCGACGAGTGAGCCGACGGCATCTCCCTGACGAGCGAAGCAACGACACCCCCGTGCACCCCGTGACGAGCGAAGCAACGACACCCCCGTGACGAGCGAAGCAACGTCACCCCCCTGACGAGCGAAGCAACGTCACCCCCGTGACGAGCGAAGCGACGTCACCCCCGGGCAACGGCGACCTGGCGGGTCCGGCTCGCTCCCCGTGCAGGGTGGGCCGCGGTCCGCGGAGCGGACCAGACCCACACGACGAAAGAATCCCCCGGTTCTGCGAAGCAGAACACGGGGGACCCAATTCTTTCGTGCACCCCCTCGGACTTGAACCGAGAACCCACTGATTAAGAGTCAGTTGCTCTGCCAATTGAGCTAGAGGTGCGTGCTGCGATCTCTCGCAACGACGGTCAACACTAGCATGAGATCTGACCCACTCAGAACCACCGGCGCCGTCCGCGGCGCCCGCAGATCGGAGCACCATGTCCACGAAGCTCGAGAAGGGCGCTGCCGCGCCGACGTTCACCCTCGACGACGAGAACGGTTCGCCCGTCTCGCTCGCCGACTACTCGGGGCAGAAGGTCATCGTGTACTTCTACCCGGCGGCGTCCACGCCGGGCTGCACGACGGAGGCGTGTGACTTCCGCGACAACATCAACTCGTTGAAGTCCTCGGGCTACCAGGTGCTGGGCGTCTCGAAGGACGAGCCCGGCGCGCTGCAGAAGTTCAAGGACGAGCAGGGGCTGAACTTCCCGCTGCTCAGCGACCCCGAGCTGACGGTCCACCAGGCGTACGGCGCCTACGGAGAGAAGAACAACTACGGCCGCATCGTGACGGGCACGATCCGGTCCACGTTCGTGGTCGACGAGCAGGGTGGCGTCGAGCTGCCCCTCTACAACGTCAAGGCGACGGGGCACGTGGCGTCGCTCCGCAAGAAGCTCGGCCTCGACTGACGCCTGTCGTCGACGCGAACGCAGGAGGCGCGGTGCCGGTCCTCGGGGCCGGCACCGGCCCTCCTGCGTTCGAGGACCGTCAGTAGACGTGCGGCTCTTGATCGCGGGCCGAGGTGGCGGCGACCACGGACGGCACGAGCAGGAGGACGACGACCGCGACGGCCGGCACGAGGAGCGCGAGGCCGATGGTCGGGTTCGCGAAGACGCCCTGCAGGCTGCCGATGCCGACCGCGAACTGCAGCACCTGCCAGACGATCGCCGCTCCACGGATCCAGGCTCGACCCCGCAGGGTCCCGACGACGATGGACGCCAGCCAGGCGGTCGCCAGCAGGGTCAGCACGAAGATCGCGACGGCCGAGGGATACGAGTCGGGGCGCGCCACGAGCAGCTCGACGAGCAGGAACACCGCCGTCGCGGCGACGAGCAGGAACTCGGCCGCGAGGAGCACGATCACGACCCAGAGCAGGGCGGGTCGACGGGCCTCGGCAGACCGACCGGTCTCGTCTCGGGGGCCGTCAGGGCCTGCTGTGGTCACGTGTGAGCCTCCGAAAAATCCTTGATTTGGCCGTACCAGTATGCGACCATATTCGAGGTCGAAGTGACGCGCACATTGCGGTGCGCGCCTCCCGCATTCTTCTCTTTCCCCATCCCGAACCAGGCGCTTCGACGTGCCTGGTTCTGCACTTTTAAGGAGTACCCATCGATGGATTGGCGCGACAAAGCCGCTTGCCTGCAGGCTGACCCGGAGCTCTTCTTCCCCGTCGGCAACACGGGTCCCGCCGTCGACCAGATCGACAAGGCCAAGGCCGTGTGCGGGCGCTGCACCGTCACCGAGACCTGCCTGCAGTACGCGCTCGAGACGTCTCAGGACTCGGGCGTCTGGGGCGGTCTGAGCGAAGACGAGCGTCGTGCGCTCAAGCGTCGCGCCGCTCGCGCCCGCCGCGCCAGCTGATCCCTCGTCGACCGCTTCCGGCGGACGACCTCCGGCCCCTCGGCCGATGACGAAGCCCGGCACCTGATCACAGGTGCCGGGCTTCGTCGCGTCCGGAGGTACGCACGAGGTCAGGGCTGGGTGAGCCACCGGAACGGGATCTCGATGGTGACCTCGGTGCCGTTGCCGACGAGGGTGTGCCAGTCGATGGTGCCGCCGAGCTCACCCTGGATCAGCGTGCGAACGATCTGGGTGCCGAGGCCCGCGCCGACCTTGCCCTCGGGCAGGCCGACGCCGTTGTCGCGCACCTTGACCGTGAGCTCTTCGGCCCGGCGGTCGGCGACGATCTCGACCTCGCCGTCGCGGCCGTCGAGACCGTGCTCGACGGCGTTGGTCACGAGTTCGGTCAGCGCGAGGGCCAGGGGCGTCGCGTACTCGCTCGGCAGGGCGCCGAAGCTGCCCGTCATGGTGGGGCGGACCGTCGTGTTGTGGCTCGACGCCACCTCGGCGATGAGCATGAGCACCCGGTCGAAGACGGTGTCGAAGTCGACGTTCTGGCTGAGCCCCTCGGACAGCGTGTCGTGCACGACGGCGATCGACTGCACGCGGCGCATGGCCTGGGTCAGCGCCTCGCGGGCGACGTCGGTACGGGTGCGTCGGGCCTGGATGCGCAGCAACGAGGCAACCGTCTGCAGGTTGTTCTTGACCCGGTGATGGATCTCACGGATCGTGGCGTCCTTGGTGATCAGCTCGCGCTCCTGGTGACGCAGCTCGGTCACGTCGCGGCAGAGCACGATCGCCCCGACGCGCTCACCGCGGTCACGCAACGGGATCGCCCGCAGCGACACCGTGACCCCCCGCGCCTCGATGTCGGTGCGCCAGGGCGCCCGACCCGTGACGACCAGCGGCAGGGACTCGTCGATCACGAGCTTGCCGGCGAGCAGCCCGGTGGTGACCTCGGCCAGCGACTCGCCCTCGAGCTCGCCGGCGAATCCCATGCGGTTGAACGCCGACAGGCCGTTGGGGCTCGCGAAGGTCACCATGCCGTCGACGTCGAGACGCAGCAGCCCGTCGGAGGCGCGGGGTGCACCTCGTCGCGGACCCGTCGGAGCCCCGAGGTCGGGGAAGTCACCGGCGGCGATCATGGCGAAGAGGTCATTGGAGCACTGGTTGAAGGTCAGCTCTTGGCGGCTCGGAGTGCGGGCCTCGCTGAGGTTCGTGTGCCGGGTGATGATCGCGATCGGCGCGTCGGTGACGTCGGGTCGGCTGGCCCCCAGGCGCCGGAGCACGGGCACGGCCCGGACGCGCGTGGGCGTCTCTTCGTACCAGTCGGGTGCGGCGGAGTCGACGATGCGGGTCGTCGTGAAGGCTTGCTCGATCTGCTCGCGCCACTCGGGGCGCACCTCTTGTCCGACGAAGTCACGGTAGAACAGCGTGGCCGAGCTCGACGGACGCGCGTGGGCGACGGCGACGAAGCTGCCGGCCTGTGTGGGCACCCAGAGCACGATGTCGGCGAAGGCGAGGTCGGCGAGCAGCTGCCAGTCCCCCACCAGCAGGTGCAGCCATTCGACGTCCACCTCGCTCGAGAGGCCCTGGGCGAGAACGAGATCACTGAGCGTCGACACCCGTTCAGTCTAGGTCGACGACCCGTCCGGGGACGTCGGTCGCCTCCGAGCACGACCGCATGCCGGCGAATTCTCCACAGACCGTCGAGTCGGTCTGGTTTAGGCATCTCACATGTCATATCTTCTAGTCATGCCCGGACGCACGTGAACAGGAAGACTGCCCATGCCCTCGAACACCCACGCCCTCGCCCTTGCCGAGCCCCTCGGGCCCCCAGCACCACCTCGCCCGCACCTGAGGCCCGTGCCGCCGCTCGGCGACCCGGGCCGGGCGGAGCCGACCGCTCCGGCATCGGCCCCCATACCCGACGGTCGCCCGTCCGGCACCAGATCCCACGTCCGACCCGTCCCACCGGCCGGCACCCCGTCCGAATCACCGTTCCCCGACGATCCGGACCTGCTCGTCGAGAACCTGGTCCGCTGCGTCGTCGAGATCCTCGCCGGGGCACGTGAGCTCGACCAGGTCTCGCGGTGGGTCACCGAAGACGTCTACCGCACCCTGCACAAACGCGTCGTCCTGGCAGCCCGGGCCCGATCGGCCCACGGCACCCGTGCACAGAGACCGGTGTTCACGATCGGCAGCATCCGGTCGAGCTCGCCCGCCGACGGGGTGATCGAATCCGTCGTCGTCCTGCACGGGCGCGGTCGCAGTCGGGCGGTCGCCGTCCGTCTCGAGACCTACGACAGCCGGTGGCGAGCAGCCGCCGTGCACGTGCTCTGACGGTCGACCGAGACCCTCGTGACAGACGATGCGCCCCCGAACCAGGCTCGGGGGCGCATCGATCGTCGGTCGGACGAGGTGATCAGCGGGTCTTCTTGCCGGACGCCCGACGCTCAGCCCGGTTGACCGGCGCCTCGGAGCCACCGGTCTTCTGGCCGAAGGCGCCGACCTTGCCGTCATCCGTCTGACGGGCAGCCGGGCCGCCGGCAGCCCGTGCCGCGGCGATCTCGGGCGATTCGGAGCGCTCAGCCTCGTCTTGGGCCTTCTGTGCCTTGGCGGTCGCGCCCTTCTCGAGCTGACCGCGCTGGTTGCGCACCTCGACCTCGCCGTCGATGTTGGGAGCAGAGTAGGCGAGCTGCGCCTGCGGCTGCTTCTCGGCCTCGAGCCCCTTGGCCGCGATGACCGGCGCCTCGGCGGCACCGACCTGGCCCTGTACCTCGACCTCGAGGTTGAAGAGGAAGCCCACGGTCTCTTCGCGGATCTGCCCCATCATGCTCTGGAAGAGCGCGTAGCCCTCGCGCTGGTACTCGACGAGCGGATCGCGCTGGGCCATGGCCCGGAGACCGATGCCGTCCTTCAGGTAGTCCATCTCGTACAGGTGGTCCCGCCAGCGACGGTCGATGACCGACAGCACGACTCGACGCTCGAGCTCGCGCATGGCGGGCTCGCCGAGGGTCTCGGTGCGCGCGTCGTAGGCGACCTTGGCGTCGGAGAGGATCTCTTGACCGAGGAACGCCCGGGTCGCCTTGCCCTTCGAGCCGGCCTCGGTGATGACCTCGTCGATGGTGATCGAGATCGGGTACAGGGTGCCCAGTTCGGTCCAGAGGGCGTCGAGGTCCCAGTCGTCGGGACTGCCGTCACCCGTGTGCTGGTCGATGACCTCGTTGACGACGTCCTCGAGGAACTTCTGGCTGCGATCCTTCAGATCGTCGCCCTCGAGGATGTGTCGACGGTCACCGTAGATGGCCTCGCGCTGACGGTTGAGGACGTCGTCGTACTTCAGCACGTTCTTGCGGATCTCGGCGTTGCGCGACTCGACCTGCGACTGAGCGGAGCGGATGGCCCGCCCGACGATCTTGTTCTCGATCGCGAGGTCGTCGGGCACGTTGCCGCGGCCCATGAGGGATTCGGCGGCACCCGAGTTGAACAGGCGCATCAGGTCGTCGGTCAACGACAGGTAGAAACGGCTCTCGCCGGGGTCACCCTGACGACCCGACCGACCGCGCAGCTGGTTGTCGATGCGACGGGACTCGTGACGCTCGGTGCCGAGGACGTACAACCCGCCCGCCTCGACGACCTTCTCGGCCTCTTCTTGCACGGCGGCCTTCTGGGCGGCGAAGACGTCGTCCCACGCGGCCTCGTACTCGTCGGGGGTGTCCACCGGGCTGAGCCCCTTGGCGTTCATCTCGGCGACGGCGAGGAACTCGGCGTTGCCGCCGAGCATGATGTCGGTACCGCGACCGGCCATGTTGGTGGCGACGGTCACGGCACCGGCACGACCGGCCTGGGCCACGATGGCCGCCTCTCGAGCGTGGTTCTTGGCGTTCAGAACCTCGTGCTTGACGCCCTTCTTGGCGAGCAGTCGGGAGAGGTACTCGCTCTTCTCGACGCTGGTCGTGCCGACCAGCACGGGCTGACCCTTCTCGTGCCGCTCGACGATGTCTTCCACGACCTGGTCGAACTTGCTCGTCTCGTTCTTGTAGACGAGGTCGGTCTGGTCGATGCGCTGCATCGGCCGGTTGGTCGGGATGGGCACGACCCCGAGCTTGTAGGTGCTCATGAACTCGGCGGCCTCGGTCTCGGCCGTGCCGGTCATGCCGGAGAGCTTCTTGTACAGGCGGAAGTAGTTCTGCAGCGTGACCGTCGCGAGGGTCTGGTTCTCGGCCTTGACCGACACGCCCTCCTTCGCCTCGATGGCCTGGTGGATGCCCTCGTTGTAGCGGCGCCCGCTGAGGATGCGGCCGGTGTGCTCGTCGACGATCAGCACCTCGCCGTTGATGACCACGTAGTCCTTGTCACGCTTGAACAGGGCGTCGGCCTTGATCGCGTTGTTGAGGAACGAGATGAGCGGGGTGTTCGCCGACTCGTACAGGTTGTCGATGCCGAGGTAGTCCTCGACCTTCTCGATGCCGGGCTCGAGCACGCCCACGGTGCGCTTCTTCTCGTCGACCTCGTAGTCGGTACCCGACACGAGACGCCGGGCGATGGTGGCGAACTCGGTGAACCAGCGGTTGGCCTCGCCGGACGAGGGACCCGAGATGATGAGCGGCGTGCGGGCCTCGTCGATGAGGATCGAGTCGACCTCGTCGACGATCGCGAAGAAGTGGCCTCGCTGCACCATGTCCTGCGCCTGCCAGGCCATGTTGTCGCGGAGGTAGTCGAACCCGAACTCGTTGTTGGTGCCGTAGGTGATGTCGGCGGCGTACATCTCGCGACGCTCGGCCGGGGTCTGACCCGACAGGATGCAGCCGGTCGTCATGCCGAGTGCACGGAACACGCGCCCCATCAGCTCGGACTGGTAGCTCGCGAGGAAGTCGTTGACCGTGATGACGTGCACGCCGCGGGAGGCGATGGCGTTCAGGTACGCCGCCGTGGTGGCGACGAGGGTCTTGCCCTCACCGGTCTTCATCTCGGCGATGTTGCCGAGGTGCAGCGCCGCGCCACCCATCAGCTGCACGTCGAAGTGGCGCAGTCCCAGGGTGCGCTTCGACGCCTCACGGACGGCGGCGAAGGCCTCGGGCAGCAGGTCGTCGAGGGACTCACCCGAGGCGTAGCGCTCGCGCAGCTCGACCGTCTCGTTGCGCAGCTCGTCGTCGGTGAGGGTCGTGAAGTCGTCCTCGAGCTCGTTGACCGCCTTGGCGTAGGCCTTCAGCTTGCGCAGCGTGCGGCCCTCGCCGACGCGGAGGACCTTCTCGAGGACGTTGGCCACTGGTGTGCTCCCATGTGTTCGGTCGAACCCGCGGAACGCTCCGCGGTCTCGCTGAGGTGATCCGCATCGGAGCACCGAGGTGTCGACGGTCCGTCCTGGACCGGCCCACGATCTTAGCAAGCGTAGTGGCCGACCCCCTGGGAGGCGGCAGGGACGTGCCCGCGCCTCCCGGGGTGTCGGCCGCCGGATGCCTCGGGGGTCAGTTCACCAGGCCCGCCCGCAGCGCCGTCGCGGTCTCTTGGAGGTCGGGCGAGTCCTGGTCGAGCCCGATCACGCCGTAGTCCCAGCCCTTGCGCCGGTACACGACGCTCGGGCGCTCGGTCTCGGCGTCGATGAAGAGGTAGAAGTCGTGACCGACGAGCTCCATGTAGTAGAGCGCGTCGTCGACCGACATGGGCGTCGACGCGAAGACCTTCTCGCGGATGACCACGGGGCAGTAGTCCTCGTCGAGCTCGTCGTCGGGGGCCTCGTCGCCCACCACCGTCACGGCCCCGGTGCGGACCTGGTCGAGCGTCTCGGCCGCTGCGGGCGTGACGCCGACACCGCTGAAGTCGGCCGTGGCGGCCTCGCGCAGGGACGTCGGTCGGTGTTGCCCACGATGGATCTTCTGCCGGTCCTTCGCCCGGCGCACCCGTTCGAGGAGGCGACCGATCGCGAGATCGAACGCCGCGTACTTGTCGGCGGCCGTGGACTCGGCCCGCACGAGGGGGCCGGGGCCGATCAGGGTGATCTCCACCCGGTCGTCGCCCGCCTGCCCGCCGGACTTCTCGTGATGCCGCGACACCTTGACCTCGAGGGCCAGGGCCTTCGTGGCCAGCGCGGCGACCTTGTCTGCCTTCTCGGTGGCGTACTCGCGGAAACGATCGGTGATGCCGACGTTTCGACCCGTGACGGAAATTTCCATGACGACCTCCTGTGGCTATCGACGTGCCGCCTGTCAGCCAGGCGGATGTCCTTTCACGCCTTTCGCCCCACCGTAGCCACCCGGACACCCCCGTGTCACGCACCGTTCACCGTTCGCTCAGGGGCCACCTCGGCTCGACCGCAACGGGGTGGCGGCGAGACAGGCCGCACCGACCACGACCGCGCCCCGGGCGGCCAGCGCGCGCCGCGCCTCCTGGAGGGTGCCGCCGGTCGTCACGACGTCGTCGACGAGGACGACACGCGACCCCGAGAGATCGCGGGTGACGCGCAGACTGCCCTCGCGTCCGCTGAGACGCTGCTGCCGGTCGCGGCCCTTCTGGCCGCCGCCGGCCCGCGCCGTCGGCACGAGGAGGCGGGTGCCGGCCACGAGGCCGAGCCGGCGCAGCACGACGTCGACCGGGTCGTAGCCCCGCCGACGCCGCCCCCGTCGCGACGACGGCACCGCGACGACCAGCAGCGGCCGATCGCCCGGGCCCCCGTCGACGGCGGGTGCACCCTCGGCCGTCGCGTGGCGGGCACAGCACTCGAGGGCGGCGGCGAGGGCCGGGGCGAGCACCTCGGCCAGGCGCACCCGACCGCCGTTCTTGAAGGCCAGCACGACACCCCGCGCCTCGAAGGCGTAGACGAGTCCGGCGAAGACCGGGAGCCCGTCGGGCAGGTCGACCCGGACGACCTCGGGGACGAGTCGACGCCGGCAGTCGTCGCACAGACCGACGTCGGCCCTCCGGCACCCCGCGCACGAGACGGGTGACACGACGGACAGCGCCTCGCGGCCGGCCCGCGCGAGGGCGTCCCGCACGACGTGGACCGGACGGGGACGCGAGGGCCGGGGCATGCCGACAGCGTGGACTCCCCCGGGCGCGTACACCGTGCCTCCGTCGTCCGTGGTGGACGGCCGTCCGGCGGCCCGTCCTGGGGAGGAGTCCTTCCCCGGGTGTCAGCGCTGTGTCGCCACCAGGTCGGCCGTCAGCCCCGTCGCCTGCCAGCTGCTGCCCCGGGGTTCGAGCACGTCGCCGTCGGCACCCAGCAGCAGCAGACGGTCGAAACCGTTGCCGCCGACGATCGCGACCGCCTCGCCGGACGGGCGGCCGGCGCTCGACGAGTCCCCGCCGACCTCGGACATCGTCACGCGCGACGACTCGCCGACGGAGGTCAGGACGGCGACGGTCAGTTGATCGGCCCAGGTCGCGTCGACGGGCGCGCCGTCCGGAGCCGACAGCTCGAGGGGCTGGCCCAGCCGGAGCGGGACCCCGTCGGCGTCCCGCACGACGGCGGCCACGAGGAGGCGCGACTCGCCCTGGTCGTCGAGCAACAGCAACGCGCGGGTGCCGTCGCGCGAGATGCGGAACGTCGTGACGCTCGGACCCGCCGGCAGCGACGCCACCACCGGGTGGGGCGTGCCGTCGAGCGCGTACGCGGTGAGACTCGACGGGTCGTCGGCGACGACCGACCAGACGAAGCCCGCGTCGTCGAGCGAGGGGGCGACCAGTCCGGTCCGGGCGTCGACCAGCCGGGCTCCTCCCGAGGCCGTGACGGCGTACGTGCCCGACGAGGTGCCGACGGCGGCGCTCGTCTGGTCCGCCGACAGCTCGACCGACCGGGGCCGGAGGGCCTCGACCGCGTCCGAGAGCCCCGGGAGCCGGCTCGTGGCACTCGTGGTGGCGAATCCGAGCACGCCCTCGGTCAGCACGAGGGGCCGGGCGTCGACCGCGGGGTCACGCACCGGCACGGGCTGCTGCATGGCCGGCACCGACAGCGGGGCACCCTCGACGCTGAGCTCGACGGCCGTCACGGTCGCGAGGGTCGAGAAGCTCGCCAGCAGCTGGGCCTGCATCCGGGCCCGGGCGTCGGGCGTCGCCTCGAGGGCGTCGGCGGTGAGGTCGACACGGGCCGTCCCGTCGTCCACGGTGATGGCCGTCAGCGACAGCTGGGTCCCTTCGGGGAAGGCCGAGACCACGGCGCCCTGCAGCCAGTCCGACGGCCCGTCGAGCAGCGCCGTCGCGAGGCGCGTGCTCGTCGACGACCGGGCGAGGAACCACCGTTCGTCCGGCACGAGATAGGTGAACGTGGGGTCGTAGAAGTAGGCGGCGTGCGACCGGAAGACCGAGTCGAAGGTGGCCGGCGAGAGGATGATGCCGTCGGGGGCGTCGCTGATGCGCCACTCGCCGCCCTCGCGGACGAACGAGAACGCCAGGGACGTCGTCGTCGACGACGTGGCCGGGGTGTAGTGCCCCGCCGAGTCGACCGTCGCCGAGCCCACGAAGGCGTAGTCGAGCGTCGACCCGCCGACCCGCGAGGTCGACCCGACCCCGGGGCGGATGGTGACGCTGGCCCGCGGTTCCCACTCGTCGGCGAAGCCGGCACTGAGGAACTGACGCGCCACCCCGTAGTTGTCCTGGGACCCGGTGCCCGCCGAGAGGAAGTCCCGCAGGAGCCTTTCTTGCGAGCTGCCGGCGACGGGACCGTTGGGCCGGAAGACGAAGTCGCTCACCACGTCGTCGCTCACGGTGTCGCCTCGCTGCACCTGACCGCCGTCGGGGATGCCCACGCACCCGGTCAGGGCGATCGCGGCGGTCACGAGGGCCGCCAGCACCGCCGACCGACGGCCCCACGCGTTCCGTCGCCGTTCAGTCATCGTCGACTCCCCTCTGCGACGACGACAGGGTCGACGAACCCGGCGCCTCGACGGCCGGGACCGAACCCGACCACGGTTCGCCCGTCACCGGGACGGTCGTCTCGCCCCGGCGGTCCGGCGGCACGACCGGCAGGGGCGACCCCTCGATGCGACCGCCTGCCACGCGGGGCAGGGTGACGACGAACCGGCTGCCCGACCCCGGCTCGGACCAGACCTCGAGCCGGCCGCCGTGCAGGGCCGCGTCCTCGAGGCTGATCGCCAGGCCCAGCCCCGTGCCCCCGATCGTGCGCTTGCGGGAGGGGTCGGCCCGCCAGAACCGGTCGAACACCCGTGCGGCGTCGGCGGGGCTCATGCCCACGCCGTTGTCGCGCACGGCCACCGCGACGGCCGTGGCGTCGCTGTCGACCTCGACCTCGATCGGCCGACCCTCGCCGTGCTCGATCGCGTTGCCCAGCAGATTGCGCAGGATGCGGCGCAGCCGTCGCGGGTCGATCTCGGCCTCGAAGTACCCACCCCGGGCGACGACCGACACGACGCTGCCGGATTCGGCGGCGAGGGGACCGAACTCGTCGACGCCGTCCTCGACGAGACGCACGACCGTGACGGGCTCGGTCTCGAGTTCGACGGCACCCGCGTCGAACCGCGAGATCTCGAGCAGGTCGGCGAGCAGGAGCTCGAACCGGTCGACCTGGGTGTGCAGCAGCTCGGCCGTGCGGGCGGCCGAGGGCGTGAACGAGGTGCGCTGGTCGTAGAGCACGTCACCGGCCAGACGGATCGTGGTGAGCGGCGTGCGCAGTTCGTGCGAGACGTCGCTGACGAAGCGTTGTTGGACGCGCGACAGTTCGGCCAGTTGCGAGATCTGGCGCTGCATGGCGTCGGCCATCCCGTTGAACGAGCGCCCGAGCGTGGCCACGACGTCCTGCCCCTTCTCGGGAATGCGTTCTTCCAGATGTCCGGCCGCGATCTTCTGACTGGTCTCGGCCGCCGTGCGGATGGGACCCACGACCAGACGGACGACGAGGTAGGTGATCGCACCGATCAACAGCACGAGAGCGAGCGAGCCGATGCCGAGCGTCCGCTGCATCAGGTCGAGCGTGGCCTGCGCGTCGCTGAGGTCGTAGACGAGGTAGAGCTCGTACTGGCCCGCGGTGGGTACCTGCAGGGTCGAGCCGACGGCGATGCCCGGCGAGCCGCCGCCCAGCGACGTCGGGGGCAGCGACACCGACTGCATCGAGAGGCGACCGTCGTCCGCCGCCACCGCCTCGCGGAGGGCCGGCGAGATCACGGAGTCCGGGAAGTCGGGGCTGGCGATGTTCTGGATGGTCTGCGGACTGTTCTGCCCCGGGGTCCGGAGGATGGCGATGCTCGTTCCGCCCGGACTCGAGGTCGAGCCCAGGATGGCGGTCTGGGCCTCGTTCTGCAGGGCGTCGAGCTCGACCTGGTTGGCGTCCTCGGTGGCCGTGGCCGAGTCGAAGATGTTCTGCGCCAGCAGCGTGGCCCGCACGCTCTCGGCCTCGACCTGCTCTCGGCGTTGGTCGTAGAGGCTCGTGCCGATGGTCACCGAGATGAGCGTGCCGATGACGGTGACGGCGACGGTCGACAGCACCACCGTGAGCGCGACGGTGCGGAACGACAACGACGACCGCCAGAACCCGACCACACGGGTCGGCCACGTGCGCCAGGCCGGCGCGCGCCACGACCACGGCCCGCCCGACCGGGCGGGCCCGCCCTGGTCGGGCCCCGCGACCGTCGACACGAGCGCCACCCGACCGGGCTACGAACCCGCGCCGGCGCGGTACCCGACGCCGCGCACGGTCGTGACGATGCGGGGCGCGTCGGGGTCGTGCTCCACCTTCGCGCGCAGCCGCTGCACGTGGACGTTCACCAGCCGGGTGTCGGCTTTGTAGTGGTAGCCCCACACCTGCTCGAGCAGCATCTCGCGCGTGAAGACCTGTTGCGGCTTCGAGGCGAGCGCGAGCAGCAGCTCGAACTCGAGCGGGGTCAGGGCGATCGGCGTGTCACCGCGTCGCACCTCGTGTGCCGCGACGTCGAGGCGCAGGTCGCCCACCGTGAGCACGTCGTTGGTCGGCTCGGTGGCCGGGCGCAGCCGGGTGCGGATGCGCGCGACGAGCTCTTTCGGGTTGAACGGCTTGACGACGTAGTCGTCGGCCCCGCTCTCGAGACCCCGGACCACGTCGGCGGTGTCGCCCTTGGCGGTCAGCATGATGATCGGCACACCGCTCTCGGCACGGATGAGGCGACAGACCTCGATGCCGTCGAGGCCCGGCAGCATCAGGTCGAGCAGGACGAGGTCGGGTGAGGCCTCGTGGAAGGCCTCGAGGGCGCCCGCGCCGTCGCCGCAGAAGTGGGGGTCGAACTCGTCGGCGCGTAGGACGATGCCGATCATCTCGGCGAGCGCCGGGTCGTCGTCGACCACGAGGATGCGCGGGTTCATGTTCTCCGTCTGGGCTGGGCCGCTCGGGAGGCGGCACGTCAGGACAGATTAGTGCAGGAGGCGCGCATCGGCTGGCAGCGCCCGGTCCGGTGTGGAAACATGAACACACCCGTGAGGACGACCTCACGGTCAGGACGACCAGGGGGACCATGACCGATCCGAACACCTGGAGCACACCGGGGGGCGACACGTCCCCGCCGCGCTGGGGCGAGCGCGTCGACCCGTCGTCCGACGGCTCCGTCCCCGCCGGGCCCGCATCCGTGCCCGTGGCGCCCCCGGGCGGGTCCACCCCGCCGCCGGCCCCTGGCTGGGCCCCGCCGCCGAGACCCGGCCTCGTGCCGCTGCGTCCCCTGACCTTCGGCGAGATCCTGGGCGCCTCGTTCCAGGTCTTCCGCCGCAATCCGCGCACCACGTTCGGCACGGCCCTGTTGTCGCAGGTCGTCCTGCTCGTGGTGACCGTGGCGATCACCGGCGGCAGCGCCTTCCTCGCCTTCGGACGGGTCGAACAGGCCCTGCCCCGCGACCGTGACGCGGTGCTGGCCGGCGCCGTCGCCATCGTGGCCGCGTCGGCTCTCGTGCCGATCGCCCTGCAGGTGATCGTCACGGCCCTGCTCCAGGGGCTCTTCGTGCTCGAGACCGCTCGTCAGACGCTCGGGGAGAAGCTCCGACTCGGCGGCCTCTGGGCGCTGGCCAAGGGCCGTCTGGGGACGCTCGTGGGCTGGTCCGCCCTGCTGACCGCCGCCTACGTCGTGGCGCTGGCCCTCGTGGCGGGCGTCGTCGTCGTGGGCGTGGCCCTCGGTTCGGGCCCGAGCATCGCCGTCGGCGTCGGGGTCGGGGTCCTGCTCGGGCTGGGCCTCCTCGTGCTCGGCGTGTGGCTGACCGTCAAGACCTGCCTCGTTCCGAGCGCGATCATGCTCGAGCGGATGACGCTCGGCGCGGCGGTGAGGCGCTCATGGGCGCTGACCCGCGCCTCCTTCTGGCGGACCTTCGGCGTGATCGCACTGGTGTTCCTCATGATCCAGGTCGCCTCGCAGGTCGTCGCGACGCCCTTCTCGGTGCTGTTCAGCGTCCTGACCAGCACGCTCGCGCCGACGGGCGACGTCACCGATCCGACCTTCCTCGCCCTGACGGCGGGCACCTACGCGGTGACCCTGGGCATCACGGCGGTCATCGGCGCGATCGGCTCCGTCCTCCAGGCGGCGTCGGCCGGTCTCGTCTACGTCGACCGGCGCATCCGCACCGAGGGGCTCGACCTCGAACTCGTCCGCTACGTCGAGCGCGGGGGCCGGTCGACCGAGGGGCAACCCGATCCGTACCGCACGCCCGAGGCCCCGCTCGCCCCGACGACGCACCCGGGAGCACCCCGCTGGTGAGTCCCCTGCCCTTCGCCGCGGGGCCCCCGCTGACCCCCGACGCCGACGACGCCCGGCGCGAGGTCCTGCGCGAGCTCACCGGGCCCGAGTACGTGGCGGCGCAACCGTCCTGGCTCGACCGCGCGGCGCAGGCGTTCTGGGA
Organism: Frigoribacterium sp. CFBP 8751; assembly: GCF_014841545.1. NCBI lineage: Bacteria > Bacillati > Actinomycetota > Actinomycetes > Micrococcales > Microbacteriaceae > Frigoribacterium > Frigoribacterium sp. CFBP 8751. The sequence goes on along the minus strand of NZ_JACYUB010000002.1, from coordinate 281,577 downwards.
CTGGCTCGGTTCCATCCGGTTCGGGGGGACGGAGGGGGCGCCGGCGGTCGCGGCGATCGTGCTGCTCGCAGTCGTCGTGGTCGTCGTCGTGGTCGTGCTGCTCGTCTACGGGGTGCCGCGGCTCAACCGACGGTCCGCCCGTGACCTCGTCCTCTTCGGCGACGACGACGTCCGTGACAGCGATGCCATGCGTGCCGCGGCCCGCGAGGCCGCCTCCCGGGGCGACCTGACGCTCGCCGTCGCCGAGGCCTTCCGGGCGATCGCCCGCTCGCTGGCCGAGCGGGGCGACGTCGCGGTCTCCCCCGGCACCACCGCCCGCGACGTGGCCCGCCGGGCGGGCGACGTCTTCCCCGACCTCCGGGCCGGGTTCGCCGACGCCGCCACCGCCTTCGACGGCGTCCGCTACCTCGACCGCCCCGGCACCGACGAGGCCTACCAGGCCGTCGTCGAGCTCGACCGGCGTGTGGCCTCGTCCCGGCGGGTGGACGCGTGACCGTCACCGCGCCCTCCGCCGAGACCGGCACGGTCTCGACCCCCACCGTCACGGCGATGCTCCGACGTGCCCGGTTCTGGGCAGCCCTCGCCCTCGTCCTGGCGCTCGGCGTCGCGGCCACACTCCTCGTCGGCTCGGGCTCGGGCGAGGGGCGCGCCCTCGGCCCCGCGAACGCCGCCCCCGGTGGGGCGAAGGCACTGGTGGAGGTGCTCGGCCGGCAGGGCGTCGACGTGACCGTGACGACCACCCTCGGCGACACCCTCGACCGGCTCGAGGCCGGCGACGGCACGCTCCTCGTCGACGACGCCTCCGGGTTCCTGGTCGGCGACCAGTGGCGGCGCCTCGCGACGGCGACCTCGAACCTCGTGCTCCTCTCCCCCGGGTCCGCCGCACTCGACAGCGTGGCCCCGGGCGTCTCGACGGCCGCCCCGGTCGAGGACGGCACGGCCGCGCCCGCCTGCACGTCGCCGGCCCTCGGACAGGCGTCCCGGGTCGACGTCGCGGGTGTCGCCTACGCCGTCGACGCCCCGGGTGCCGTCCGTTGCCTCCCGTCCGACGACGGTTACGGTCTCGTCGAGCTCGACGACGGTGGCACGAAGGTGTCCGTCCTGGGTGCCACGGGCGCGTTGACCAACGGCGCCATCGCGACGGACGACGACGCGGCCTTCGCACTCGCCCTGCTCGGCGGGTCATCCGAGCTGACCTGGTACCTGCCCTCGGCCGGCGACCTGCCCGAGGGCCAGGGCACGCTCGCCACGCTCACGCCTCCGTGGGTGACGCCCTCGCTGGCGGTCCTGCTCCTGGCCGGAGTGGCCGCCATGGTGTGGCGGGGTCGACGCCTCGGTGCCCTCGTCGTCGAGCGACTGCCGGTGACCGTCAAGGCGTCCGAGACCACCGAGGGTCGCGCCCGGCTCTACGAACGGTCCGGGCAGCGCCGCCACGCCCTCGACCAGCTCCGCATCGGCACGTTCGGGCGACTCGCGCGAACGACGGGCCTGTCGTCGACCGCCTCGGTCGACGAGGTCGTCGCCCGGGTGGCCGCGCTCACCTCGGCCGACCCGCGGGGCCTGCGGTACGTGCTCGTGGACGCCGACCCGGCCGACGACCGCGAGCTCGTCTCGCTGAGCGACAGCCTGCTCGACCTCGAGCGCGAGGTGCGACGGGCGGTGGCTCCGTCGTGACCCGACCCGCGCCTCCTGGGCCTCGTCCGTCCGTCCCCGCATCGATCCCCACCCCGGAAGTGACCACCAGATGAGCTCAGAACTGCAGCAGACCTTCGCCCGAGTCCGAACCGAGGTCGGGAAGGCCGTCGTGGCCCAGGACGGCGCCGTGACGGGCCTGATCGTCACCCTGCTGGCGCAGGGGCACGCCCTGCTCGAGGGCGTCCCCGGCGTGGCCAAGACCCTGCTCGTGCGCGCACTCAGCCACTCGCTGTCGCTCGACACCGCACGGGTGCAGTTCACGCCCGACCTGATGCCCGGAGACATCACCGGGTCGCTCGTGTACGACGCGAAGTCGGGCGAGTTCGAGTTCCGCGCCGGCCCGGTGTTCACCAACGTCCTGCTCGCCGACGAGATCAACCGCACACCGCCCAAGACGCAGTCCGCGCTGCTCGAGGCCATGGAGGAGCGCCAGGTCTCGGTCGACGGGGTCAGTCGCGCACTGCCGACGCCGTTCCTGGTCGCGGCGACCATGAACCCCGTCGAGTACGAGGGCACCTACACGCTGCCCGAGGCCCAGCTCGACCGGTTCCTGATGAAGCTCACCCTCGACCTGCCGCCGCGCGAGGCCGAGGTCGAGGTGCTGAACCGCCACGCCGCGGGCTTCTCACCCCGCGACCTGCGGGCCGCCGGCGTCACCCCGGTGCTCGGCCCCGACGACCTCGCCCGCGCACAGGCCGAGGTGGCCCGCGTCGGTGCCTCCCCCGACGTGCTCGCCTACATGGTCGACCTGGCCCGGGCCACACGCGAGAGCCCGTCGGTGAAGATCGGCGTGAGCCCCCGCGGGTCCACGGCCCTGCTCGCCGCCTCGAAGGCGTGGGCGTGGCTGACCGGCTTCGACCACGTCACGCCCGACCACGTCCAGGCCATGGCCCTGCCCGTGCTGCGGCACCGCCTGCAGCTACGCCCCGAGGCCGAACTCGAGGGCGTCGACGCGGACGGCATCGTCCGCTCGGTGCTGCAGCAGGTCCGGGTGCCGCTCTAGCCATGGCGATCACCGGTTGGTTCGTCGCGCTCGTCGCGCTCGGCGTCGTGCCCGTCGTCGTCACGGGCAGCGGATGGGCGATCGTGGGGTGGCTCGGTGTCGTCACCGCGCTGACCGTGGTCGACGTGGCTCTCGCGGCATCGCCCCGGTCGCTCACGATCCGGCGCGAGCTGCCCGGGGCGATCCGCCTCGGCGAGAGCGCGCCCGCCCGGCTGACCGTCGTGAACGACGGTCGACGCACCCTGCGCGGACTCCTCCGGGACGCTTGGCAGCCGTCGGCCGGCGCCACCCCCACCCGCCGCCGTCTCTCCCTGCGGCCGGGAGGGGCCGCCACCCTCACGGTCACGCTGACCCCGTTCCGCCGGGGCGAACGCCGAGCCGGAGGCGTCACCGTCCGGACCGTCGGCCCCCTCCGGCTGGCCGGTCGCCAGGCGACGCACGAGGTGCCCGGCGCGGTGCGCGTCCTGCCGCGCTTCTCGTCGCGCAAGCACCTGCCCTCCCGTCTGGCCCGGCTGCGCGAGCTCGACGGCCGCACGAGCGTGATGATCCGCGGCCAGGGCACGGAGTTCGACAGCCTGCGCGAGTACGTGCGAGGGGACGACGTCCGTTCCATCGACTGGCGGGCGACCGCACGCCGCGACGACCTCGTCGTGCGCACCTGGCGACCGGAGCGCGACCGCCGTGTGGTCGTCGTGGTCGACACCGGGCGCACCTCGGCGGCCCGCATCGACGACGAGCCCCGGCTCGACACGGCCTTCGAGTCGGCCCTCCTGCTCGGGGCCCTGGCGTCGAGGGCCGGCGACCGGGTCGACGTCGTCCTCTTCGACCGCCGGGTCCGGGGCCGCGTCCAGGGCGCGACCGGGCCCGCCCTGCTGTCGTCGATGGTCGAGACGATGGCGCCGGTCGATCCCGAACTCGTCGAGACCGACTGGGCCGCCGTGCCGGCCCTCGTCCGGTCGGTGACGTCCCACCGGGCGCTTGTCGTTCTCGCGACGACGGTCGACAGCCCCGGTGCCTCACGGTCGATGCTCGCGGCGATCCCCCAACTCACCCGCCAGCACCTCGTCGTCGTGGCGTCGGTCACCGATCCGGCGCTCGACGAGACGGTCCTCCGACGCGGCACCCGCGACGAGGTCTACCGAGCGGCGTCGGCCGAACGCGCCCGGCTCGACCAGGGTCGTGTCGGTGCCGCCCTGCGTCAACTCGGCGCCGACGTCGTGACCGGCGCGCCGGCCGACCTTCCGCCGGCGCTCGCGGATCGGTATCTCGCGCTCAAAGCGGCCGGCCGCCTCTGACGCAGCGGAGGCGCCGGGGGCGATGCCGCGGGATCAGTCGGCGACGAGTTGCGTCGCCCCGGCCTCGAACTCGTCGAGGTCGCCTGTCTGTCCGGCCCGATGGGCCCGACCGCCGAGCAGCCACTGGTAGGCCAGGAAGCCGAGCAGGGCCACGGTGCCGATCCCGATCTTGATCGGCCACGGCCAGGCCTGCCGGGTGACGAACCCCTCGATGACGCCCGAGACCAGCAACGAGAGCGTCAGCCCGACCGCGATGGTCACGAGTGCGCGTCCGTCCTGGGCCAACGCCTGCCCCCGCGTGCGGGCACCGGGAGCCACCCAGGACCAGAAGATCAACAAGCCAGCCGCCCCGGCGACGAAGATGCTGTAGAGCTCGAGCTGGCCGTGCGGGGCGATGTACAGGAAGAACTGGTCCAACCGCCCCTGGTCGGCCATGAGCCCGGCCGAGATGCCGACGTTCATGGCGTTGCTGAGGATCGCGTACGGCACCCAGACCCCGGTGATCCCGAAGGCCACGCACTGGGCCGCGATGTACGCGTTGTTCGTCCACACCTGGCCGGTGAACGAGGTCGAGGCGCTCTCCGAGTAGTAGTTCACGAAGTCCTGCTCGGCGAACTGCCGACGGAACTCCTCGCTGCCGAACGAGGCCAGCAGCGCGGGCGTGTTCGCCGCCCAGACCGCGAACACCGCCGCGACGACGACGGTCACGAGCGTCAGCACGAGCGACAGCCACCGCACACGGTAGAGGGCGGCCGGCAGCTGCGCGACGAAGAAGGCGGGCAGCTGGCTGAACAGGTTGCGGCCCGCTCCCGTGAACCGCAGGCGTGCGCGCGACAGGGACATCGAGAGGCGGTCGGCCACCACCGAGTCACCGGTCGCCGTCCTCAGCGCGGACAGCTGCCCGGCTCCGGACTGGTACAGGCGCACGAGCTCGTCGGCCTCGGGTCCGCTCGGTCGGTTGCGTCGGGCGAGGCGGTCGAGCTCGGCCCAGTCGTGGCCGTGGGCGGCGGCGTAGGCGTCGATGTCCATTCTGCTTAGATACTAGGCATGTCCCGCACGAAGGCACGAGGCGCCTCCCCGGTGGTGTTGCGCCCCGACCAGGTCGAGGCCTTCGCGGCGGGTGGGGACGAGCTCGTCACGGGCGAGGCGGTGGCTCTCGACCTCCGGCCGACGAGCTTCGTGCTGCGAGCCGCCGGCGTGCTCATCGACTACCTGGCCTACGCCCTGTTGCTCGTCGGCGCGTTGCTGCTCGTCTCGCTGCTCAACGAGGGCGGGGTGCTGGACGACGCCCTGTCGCAGGCCTTCCTCGTCGCGTCGATCGCGATCTGCTTCATCGTCGTGCCGACGGTGGTCGAGACGGCGAGCCACGGTCGGTCCCTGGGCAAGCTCGCCGTGGGTGCGCGCATCGTCCGCACCGACGGAGGGGCGATCGGCCTGCGCCACGCCCTCACCCGGGCACTGGTGGGGCTGCTCGAGATCGTTCTGACCAGTGGCGGCCTGGCCGTCGTCGTCGCCCTGCTCAACGGGTCGTCCCGCCGCCTGGGCGACCTGATGGCCGGCACGTACAGTCGCAACGAGCGCGTGTCCAAGGCCGCTCACGTGGTCTACGGCGTGCCGTCCCACCTGCAGGGCTGGGCCGAGATCGCGGACGTCGGGCGCCTGACCGACGGCCTGGCCCGTCGCATCGCGTCGTTCCTGCAGCAGGCCCCGCAGCTCTCCCCCGCCAGTCGACGACGTGTCGCCGACGACCTCGCGGCCGAGGCGACGCCGTACGTCTCGCCCGTGCCGTCGGGCGATCCCGAGTTCCTCCTGGCCGGTGTCTCGGCGCTTCGTCGTCAACGCGAGTCCGCGGCCCTGGCTCGCGAGTCCGCCCTGCTCGACCGCCTCACCCCGGCCCTGACCGAGACCGTCCCGGGCTTCCCCCGGCGCTGATCGTCGTCGACGTCGTCGCGGCGAACCGTGGCCCGCAGGCTCACGACCGGACGAGCCTCGCGATCGCCGCGGACGCCTCGCGCACCTTGGCGTCCGCGACGTCGCCTCCCTCGCGGGCGGCCTGGGCGACGCAGTGGGCGAGGTGGTCCTCGAGCAGCTGGAGCGCCACGGTCTCGAGGGCACGAGTGGCCGCACTGACCTGGGTCAGCACGTCGATGCAGTACGTGTCGTCCTCGACCATCCGCTGGATGCCCCGCACCTGGCCCTCGGCGCGGCGCAGACGCTTGACGATCTGCTCTTTGTCGCCGCTGTAGCCGACGTGCGTCGTCGTCGCGTGATCACCCTGCTGCGCCACCCGCGCCTCCTGCCTGTGTCGTCCGGTCGCCAGGATACCCCCAGGGGGTAGCGAGCTCGGCTCCGCGGCCGCGGAGCCGGTCGACCGTCAGCCGCGGATCAGCCCGAGGACGTCGTCACGGACGCGCTCCATGCCACCGGGCGTCGCCGCCTCGGCGTTCAGGCGCAGCAGCGGCTCGGTGTTCGAGGGACGGACGCTGAACCACCAGAACCCGTCGTCGGACGTCCCGCTGACCGTGAGCCCGTCGAGTTCGTCGAAGTCGCCGACCCCGGCATAGGCCTCGACGATTCGCGCGTACGCCGCCGGCACGTCGGTGACGGTCGAGTTGATCTCGCCGCTCGCCGCGTACGGCGTGTACCGATCGGTCAAGGTCGAGAGCGGCTCGGTCTGCGCCCCGAACTCGGCCAGGACGTGCATGGCGGCCAACATGCCGTTGTCGGCGCTCCAGAAGTCGCGGAAGTAGTAGTGCGCCGAGTGCTCGCCGCCGAAGATCGCGCCGGTCGCTCGCATCTCGTCCTTGATCAACGAGTGGCCGACTCGGGTGCGCACCGGGGTCGCTCCGGCGGCCTCGATGGCCTCGGGCACCGCCCGCGACGTGATCAGGTTGTGGATCACCGAGATCTCGGCGTCGGGCTCGGCGGCGCGGACGCGGGCGATCTCGCGGACGGCGACGATCGCGGCCACGGCCGACGGGGTCACGGCGTCGCCCTTCTCGTCGACGACGAAGCAGCGGTCGGCGTCACCGTCGAACGCGAGGCCCAGGTCGGCCCCGTGCTCGAGGACGGCCTTCTGGAGGTCGACGAGGTTGGCGGGATCGAGGGGGTTCGCCTCGTGGTTCGGGAAGGTGCCGTCGAGCTCGAAGTACAACGGGATGATCTCGATCGGCAGCTTCGGCAGGCCCGCGGCCTCGCCCAGCACCGCCGGGACGGTGAGCCCGCCCATGCCGTTGCCCGCGTCGACGACGACCGTGATCGGCCGGATGCCGGACAGGTCGACCAGTCCACGCAGGTAGGCGGCGTAGTCGGGCAGCGCGTCGTGCTCTCGCACGGTGCCGGGTTCGGCGACGGCCTCGATGCCGTCGGCGAGGAACGAGGAGGCGCGGTCACGGATCGAGGACAGTCCCGTGTCGAGGCTGATGCCCTGGGCGCCGGCCCGGCTCATCTTGATGCCGTTGTAGGTGGCCGGATTGTGGCTCGCGGTGAACATGGCCGCCGGGGCGTCGAGCGAGCCTGAGGCGAAGTACGACTCGTCGGTGGAGCACAGGCCGAGTGCGACGACGTCGGCGCCCCGGGCGCGGGCACCCCGGGCGAAGGCCTCGGCGAAGCCGGGCGAGGAGTCGCGCATGTCGTGGCCGACGACCAGGTCGCGGCCGGCGCCCTCGATCTCGTCGGCGAAGGCCGCCCCGAACGCCTCGACCACCTCGTCGGTGAGTTGGCTGCCGACGAGCCCACGGACGTCGTAGGTCTTGACGAAGGCGGTCAGGTCGACGGGGGTGTTCTCAGAGGTCATGGCCCAAAACTACCCGGCGCAGGACCTGCCAGCCCTGCGGGACCGACAACGTGCCCGCGTGGCGGGCACAGAGGTCGTAACCGTGCGGCTCGACGCGGTCGCTCAGGGGACCGACGACGACCATCGAGTCGGCGTACACGTACGTCAGCGTCGCGACGGCCTCGTCGTGGCACGTCACCTTGCTGCAGGGTCGACCGTTCATCTGGCGGACAGACTATCGCGAGGTCCCCCGGGGGCCGACCCGCGCCTCCTCGGCGGGCCTACGATGGGCGGATGAGCAAGGCCCGCCGTGCACGCGTCACCGACCGGTCCCGTCGGCGCGACCGCCACGGCCGCGGATTGCGGTCGTCCGCCGCCGGGCCCCACCTGCCCTTCCTGCGCACGCGGGTCGACCTCTTCGACGACATCGTCGCCGCCACCGCCGACTACTTGCGTGAGGCGTGGCCCGACGAACTCGCCGACACGTCGTTCGAGGTCGCCGGCCTCCCCGCCGAACCCGACCGCACCCGCGTCGAACGCTGGTCGGTCGACCGGGCCGCCGGCCGGGTGGTGCTGTACCGCCTGCCGATCGAACGACTCGCTCCGTCGCACGACCGACGGGGTGCCGCCGAGGACGAGTGGAACCACCGCGTGCTCGTCGAGGGCTACGTGTTCCGGGCCGTGGCCGACCTGCTCGGCAAGGACCCGTGGGAGCTCGCGCCCGATCGCTGGCGCGACGGCTGAACCGGGCCCGTCCGGCGTCGGAGCAGGCCGGGACGTCCCGGGACACCCGAAGACACCCCGAACGCCCGCGGGACGGCGCCCACGTCGTCAGGGGTAGACGGTCACGGGCGTCGACGCCGGGAACGGCGAGGTCACCGGCCAGGCGGCGATGGCCGCGGGTGCCGAGAAGCTGACGCCCGCCCGCAGGCCGTCGGCGTCCTCGAGCCGGACGGCGTCGCCCGGGCCCACGTCGATGCCGACCGTCGACCCACCGGCCACCTCGACGTCCCGCTCGTCGCCGTCACCCACGGTGACCTTGGCCGTCACGGCGTCCTGATCCGGATTGGCGAGCCAGAGGCGTCCGCCCTCACCGTCGGGCACGACGGCCCCGGTGTCACCCGAGAGGCGCGGCGACGAGGCGGCCCAGCTGAGGTCCACGCCCCCCGCGTCGGCGGCGACGGCGGAGGTCCGGGCGGCCACGGCCACGGCCGTGGACGACCGCACGGTGGCGGTGTAGACGCCGTCCTCGAGCCCGTCGATGGGCACGTCGGTGACGCGTCCGCCCTCGACCCGGGTCTCGAACGTGGTGCCGGTGCCGTCGTCGGTGGCCAACGAGACGCTCAACTGCGCGGCGTCCTGGCCCGGGACGAGGACGCGCAGCACGGACTGGAGGTCGGAGGACGACGGGTCGGCCAGCGCACCCTCGAGGTTCGCCGAGTCGCGGACGACGATCCCCGTGACGACCGACTCGCGGGAGGGCGCGGCGGACCCGGTCACGATGTCCACGCCCCCGGGTTCGAGGGTCCGGACGACGCTCTGCTGGAGGGTGGCGACGATCTGCCCACCTCGACTCGTCACGTGGACGGCCGGCGAGACGAGTCCGGTGGCGAAGCCCGAGAGCGGCACCACCTTCTGGCTGCGGGGGGCGACCACGATCCCGTCGATTCCGGGGCCCTGCACCTCGCCGGTCTCGGACCGGATGTCGAGGTCGACGGTGGCGTTCACGTCGCTGGGGTTCACGAGGCTGATCAGCGAGACGCGCCCCGTCTCGGTCGAGCCGCCGATCAGCCACGTCGAGCTCGTGGGCTCGGTGCAGGGCGCCGAGGCGAAGCCGCGCAGGTCGCCCTCGTCGACCGACTGGCTCTGGGCCGCCGCGACGAGGGGCACGTCGGAACCCTCGACGGGCGCGGTGACCACGGACGGCCGCGAGTCACCGCCGTCGGCACCGGCGAGCTCGTCGACGTCGACGTCGCCCTCGCTCGACTGCCGGGCGACGGCGGCTCGACCGACCGAACTCGCGGTCGTGGCCTGCTGACCCTCGGCGTCCGAGAGCTGCAGCAGCGCCCCGGTGCAGACCCGTTGCTGGTCGACGGGCACCGGGGTCACGAGCTGACCCGCCGGCACCGTCTCGAACGACGGCAGGCGCACGACGGCGGCACCCCCGACGACCGCGGCGGCGACGGCGAGGCCGACGACGCCGACCGCCACGCGTCCCGTCGTGGAGAAGACCGATCGCTTATTCATCTCGCTCCTCGTCGAAGGTCGTGGCGGGCTGCTCGGCCTCGGGCGTCCCGGCCCGGGATCGACGTCGTCGCGGCGACGTCGGGATGGCGAGCAGAAGGGCGGAGCCGAAGACGAGTCCCCAGCTGATCAGGACGATCGGACGCAGCGGCCCGGCAGCCGGACGCGCGTCGCGCTCGTCCTGTGCCTCCACGTAGCGCCAGAGGAGGCCGTTGGACGTGTCGCCGACGGGCAGGAAGTCGGCGTCGGCGTCGAGCGCCTCGCCCGCGCGCTGGCCGAGACGGTCGGCGTCACCGTCGTCGTCGGTGGCCGTCAACAGCACGAACCCGACGCCGAGTCGACGCAGGTCGTCGGTCGGGTCGAAACCGCTGCGACTGACGAGGTTCCCGGCCAGGACGGTGAGGTCCTCGTTGACCGAGGTGAGGCGCTGGGCGGTCGAGTCGAGCGTCGACTGGTCGTCGAGCGTCGCTCCCTGCCCGTGTTCGAGCGACACGGCGAGCGAGCCGTCCGGCTGGGGTGTGAGGACCAACGTCCCGACGTCGGGCGTCGCCTCGGCCTCGGCCGTGACGTAGGCCGACAGGATGCGGCCCGAGCTCGGGCGGACGTCGGCCACGGGACCGAACGAGGCGACGACGGTGGGGGCCGCGGCCGCCAGCGCGAGAACGGCGACCAGGGCACCGGCCGGTGGGGCGACCCTGGGCAGCCGATCGAGGGTGACGGCCGCGGCGCCGACGAGTCCCAGCAGGTACAGGCTCAGTCCGCTGCCGGCCCAGATCGTGGTCGTCTCGCTGCCGACGCCCGTGATCGACACGTGGGTCGCGGCGACGGCGGTGAGGTAGCCGAGCAGGGCGAGTGCGAGGGCGGGGACCGCACGGCGCTGCGAGCCGACGAACGGTGAGGCCACGGCGAGCAGCGCCAACGGGGCGATCGCGACGGCGACCAGCACGGCGAGCGTGGCGGACGAGAAGCCCGTTCCGGCGATCAGGGCCGTCCAGCCGTTGAGACCCGTCTCGGGCGACGTGAGCAGCAGCTGCAGCGGCGACGCCGGGTCCGACCTCGTGGGCACCCCGGGGTCGGCGAACACGGCCCACCAGGTGCCCCGTTGCAGCTGCGTGACAACGAGCGGCGCGAAGAGGGCCACCGCGGGCAGGGGCACCGCGACGAGGCGATGGGTGCCGCGCGGGCGGCTGACGATCGATCCGAGCCAGCCGACGAGCAGGGCCGGGACGAGCGACGGTGCGGCGGCGGCGACGACGGCGAACAGCAAGGAGGCGGTGGCCCCGGCCGTCCACGACCTCGCGGCCCCGATCATGGCCCAGACCAGGAACGGCAGCGCCACGTGCGCGAGGACGGCACCCAGGTGGCCGGACTGGAGCCCCGAGAGCAGCGGTGACGAGAGCGCGTAGAGGGCGGCGGCGACGGCGGGCACCCAGCTCCGGCGGGTGACGCGGCGGGTGGCGAACCAGGCCCCGAGCGCGGAGAGCGGCAGGGCCACGACGTAGACCCCCACGACCACGGTCGACGGCGACCAGGGCGTCAGGCTGCCGAGGACGGCGACGAGAGCGGCGAACGGGTCGGAGGGCCCGAGGAACCCGGTGCCGATCTCGCGCCAGCCGTAGCCGACCGACGACCACAGCTGACCCACGGAGGTGCTGAGCGGCAGGAGCCCGCCACCCGTCACGGCCGGGTTGCCGAGCAGAGGCAGGAACGCGACCACGCCCACGACGGCGGCGACCAGGACGACCCAGAGACCGCCCGAGTGGACGAAGCTGGCCCGCGGATCGGGCGCGTCCTCGACGACGGCGACCTGGGCGTCCCGCTCGGTGACGCGTCGTTCTCGCAACAGTGCGCGCGACGCCCGCAGGGGCTCGACCGAGCTCCAACCGACGCTCTTGGTCCGGGCGAGGGCCCGGCGGGCGGCCCGCACGTGCGAGCCGCCGAAGGCAGCCCGGAACGCGGTGGCGAACTCGCCCACCACGGCTCCGGGGTTCTTGGTGAGGAGGTGCCACACGCTGCGCACGACCGCCAGCGGCACGAGGCTGAGCCAGTGCAGCGGCAAGAGGACGGCTGCCGAGTAGACGAGGCGCCGGTGCAGTTGGGCCGCGCGGTGGAGGCGCGCCCGACGCGCGTGACCGACGGGTCCGTGGCCGAACTCCTCGGGCGGTCCGGCGCTGTCGACCTTCGCATCGGGCACCAGCACCACGCGATGACCGGCGAGACGGGCACGGATCGAGAAGTCGAGCGCTGCGTCGACGTGCGGCAGCGCGGGATCGAAGCCGCCCAGCGCGGTCCAGACGGTGCGACGGACGAGCATGCCGCCCGCCGCGACGCCGAGCACGTCGTCGGTGACGTCGTGCTGGCCCTGGTCGAGCTCGTTCTCGACGCGGGCGAGCGACGCGCCGTACCGGGTGACGGTCTCGCCGAACTCGGCGATGACGCCGGGCTGGCCCCATCGCATCAACTTGGGCCCCGCGACCGCCACGGACGGCGACACCTCGACGGTCGTCATGAGGTGCTCGAGCGCCTCGGGTGCGGGCGCGTTGTCGTGGCCGAGCAGCCAGACCCATTCGTCGGGGTCGCCGTCGCCCGGGTCGGAGAGCCGGACGCCATGCGCGGCAGCGGCGCCGAACGTCTTGGCATCGGGCAGCGAGGCAAGCTGGGCGGCGCCGCTGAGCGAGAGCCGGCCCGCGGCCGAGTCCTTGCCGCCGGTGTCGACCACCACCAGCGCCTCGGGGGGCCGCGTCTGACGCGACAGCCCGTCGAGGGTTCGGTCGAGGTAGGTCGCTCCACCAGGGGCGACGAGGATCGCTGTGACTCTCGGCTGCATGACTCGTGCAGCCTAGGTCGCACCGACGCGGGCACCGGCTCGGCGCGCCGACGCGACGAGCGAGACGTGGCGACCCGCGCCTCCTGGTCCTCTCGACCCCGGCCCGGGACGACGAAACGGCACCGACCCGGAGGGGTCGATGCCGTCGAGAGCCGAGGAGGCGCGGGTCAGGCCCGCTTGCGGAGCTTGCGACGCTCGCGCTCGGACAGCCCGCCCCAGATGCCGAATCGCTCGTCGTTCTGCAGGGCGTACTCGAGGCACTGGGCCCGGACGTCGCAGGAGGCGCAGATCTTCTTGGCGTCCCGCGTGGAGCCGCCCTTCTCGGGGAAGAAGGCCTCGGGGTCGGTCTGGGCGCAGAGCGAGTCCGCCTGCCAGGCCAGCTGGTTCTCGTCGTCGGCGACGGTGGTTCGCGACGCCGACGATCCGACGCCGGGGACGCCCAGCTGGATCGGGTCGACGTGCCAGTCGTCCGGGACGCCGGCGCGGTTCTCGTGGATGCCCACAGCGCATCTCCCCTCGTGTCGATCGCCCGTGAATGTACGCGACAAGGTAATTACACCGGTGTCATTACCCATCCGTCAAGTCGAGGGCCAATAAACCCTCCACCCCCCGATCAGGGGCAAGGGGGCCCCGGCGTGTCGGGGGACGTTTCGGCAGGAACGGGTGATGTCGTGCGCGGAGTCGTGCGTCAGCCGCGAGGCGCGGCCTGCCAGGCGCTCGTGACCATCTCGAGCAGCGTGTGCCGCATCTCCCAGTCGAGGTCGCGCGCGGCCAGGCTGCCGTCCGCGACGATGCGGTCGGGGTCGCCGGGGCGACGCGGAGCGATCTCGGGGGTGAAGTCGATGCCGGTGCCCTCGCGCATCGCGGCCATGATCTCGGCGACGGAGACTCCCCCGCCCGAACCGAGGTTGTAGGCGGGCTCGACGGGCGCGCCGGCGTCCAGTCGCCGAGCCGCGGCGACGTGCGAGACCGCCAGGTCGGCGACGTGGACGTAGTCCCGGACGCAGGTGCCGTCGGGGGTGTCGTAGTCGTCGCCGTTGATCCGCGGGACGCGTCCCTCGGCGAGAGCCGCGAACACGAGCGGGAAGAGGTTGTGCGGGCTGGCGTCCCAGAGGTCGGGTCGGCCCGAGCCCACGACGTTGAAGTAGCGCAGGCTCGTGTGGCGCAGCCCCTCGGCCACGGCCTGGTCGCGCAGCAGCCACTCGCCGATCAGCTTGCTCTCGCCGTACGGCGACGCGGGCGCCTTGGGCGTGTCCTCGGTGACGAGTTCGGTCGGCGGCGTGCCGTAGACGGCAGCGCTCGACGAGAACACGATGCGGTCGACGCCGCGGCTCGACATGGCCTCGAGGAGGCGGGCCGTCCCGGTGACGTTCTGGTCGTAGGTGTGCAGCGGACGCTGGACCGAGACCCCGGCGTACTTGTATCCCGCGACGTGGACGACGCCCGTGACGCCGTGACGGTCGATGGTCTGCTCGATCAGCTCGCGGTCGAGGATCGAGCCCCGGACGAACGGAACGCCGGCGGGCACGAACCCCTCGAGGCCTGACGAGAGGTCGTCGAGCACCACCGCGTCGATGCCCGCCCCCGTGAACTCGCGGACGACGTGAGAACCGATGTACCCGGCACCGCCGGTGACCAACCATGACATGGGGCCAACCTACCGGGTGCCCGACGGGTGGCGGCCCGCCCGGCACGGGCCGCGCGGGGCGGTCGGCGGCCCCGCCCCCGACTCAGGCCGGCGTGGCCACGTACGCGGTCCCGTCGCCGGTCATCGCGAGCCGGACCTCGTCGGGCGTCACGAACGCGGACTCACCACGGCCGAGCCGGATGGTGCCGTCCTGCCCCTTGACGTGGACCTCGCCGTCCGTGACCAGGACGATGCTCGGCCCGCCGATCTCGACGACGGCCCCGGGTCCCGAGGCGTCGACCCGCAACAGGGCGAAGGCCGTGCCGCCGGGGGCGAAGCGCTCGACCCCACGGGCGACCGGGACGGGCTCGAGGCGAGGCACCGGCAGGGGTTCGAAGTCGAGGACCTTCAGCAGTTCGGGGACGTCGACGTGCTTCGGCGTCAACCCGCCACGCAGAACGTTGTCGGACGGGGCCATGAGCTCGACGCCGAAGCCACCCAGGTAGGCGTGCACGTTGCCGGCGGGCAGGAACAGGGCCTCGCCGGCCCGCAGCGTCACCCGGTTCAGCAACAGCGAGAGCACGACGCCGGGGTCGCCCGGGTAGCGCTCGGCCAGGTCCACGACCGTCGCGACGCTGGCGCCCTCGGCCCGGTGGGCGGCGGCGAGCTCGCTGACCGCGGCGATGGTCGCGGCCGACTCGTCGTCGGCCCGGAAGAGGAACGCGAGGGTCGAGCGGAGGGACTCGCCCAGGTGGTGACGGAGCCGGTCGAGGCGCCCCGAGCCGTCGTCGAGCAGGTCGACGTCGGCCAGGGTCTCGGCTGGCTCGCGGAACCCGCAGAGGGCGTCGAAGGTGTCGCTCAGGGCCACGATGATCTCGGGCTTGGCGGAGGAGTCCTTGTAGTTGCGCTCGGGGGCGTCGAGCGGGACGCCGGCGGCGTCCTCGCGAGCGAACCCCTCGCGGGCCTGCTCGGGGGTCGGGTGCGCCTGGATCGACAGCGGTCCGTCGGCCGCGAGCAGCTTGAGCAGGAACGGCAGGTGGTCCCGGTCGCGACCGAGGGCCCGGCCCGGCTCCGCGGCGAACCAGTCGGCGAGGGTGTCGGCACCGCCCACCACCGCCGGGGCCACCACGACGCTCGGCGAGCCCGGGTGCGCGCCCAGCCAGAGCTCGGCCTCGGGGCGGCCGCTCGGTCGACGACCGAGCAGGTCGGCGATGGCCGTCGTCGAACCCCAGGCGTAGTCGCGGGGCGTGTTGGTGATGGCGAGGAACATGGCTTTACCTGCTTGTCGAGGTCGTGCTTGGTCGCCCCCTACAAAGCCGTACGGTCGACGACGCCGGGGCGTTGACCAAAGCTACCAATCCCTTGGTCACGGCCGGGGCGCTGCCTAGGCTCCTGTCGTCCCGACACGAAGCAATGGAGCACGGATGTCATCAGCGACCCTCACCTCGTTCACCTCTCTCGTCAGCGACTTCTACGGCTACGAAGACCTGCTCTCCGACCGCGAGAAGGGTGTGCTGGCCGACCTGCGCCGCTACCTCGAGACCGAGGTCAAGCCCGGCGTGAACCGCCACTGGGCGGACGCGACCTTCCCGCACGAGATCGTCAAGGGCCTCGCCGGCCTCGGCCTGTTCGGCATGCCGTGGGAAGAGACGCGCCCGTTCGAGAACTCCGCCGTCTTCCGCGGCTGGGTCGCCCTCGAGCTCGCCCGTGTCGACGCGTCCGTCGCGACCTTCGTCGGCGTGCAGAACGGCCTCGCCATGGGCTCGATCGGCGTCGGTGGTTCGCCCGAGCAGCGCGCCGAGTGGCTGCCCCGCATGGCGAGCGGCGACCTGGTGGGCGCCTTCGGCCTGACCGAGCCGTTGTCGGGGTCCGACTCGGCCCAGGGCCTCCGCACGATCGCCACGCGTGACGGCGACGACTGGGTGCTGAACGGCTCCAAGCGGTGGATCGGCAACGCCACGTTCAGCGACATCACGATCATCTGGGCCAAGAGCGCCGAGGACGGCCAGGTCAAGGGCTTCATCGTCCCCACCGACACCGCGGGCTACACGGCGACCAAGATCGAGGACAAGCAGAGCCTCCGCATCGTCCAGAACGCCGACATCACCCTCGAGGACGTCCGCGTGCCCGAGCGCAACCGGCTTCAGCAGGCCGACTCGTTCCGCAGCACGGCGGCCGTGCTGCGCCTCACCCGGGCCGAGGTCGCCTGGGCGGCCGTGGGCAACTCCATCGGCGCGTACGAGGCCGCCCTGGCGTACGCCAACGAGCGCGTGCAGTTCGGCAAGCCGATCGCCAAGCACCAGCTGATCCAGGACCTGCTGGTCAAGTGCATCGGCAACATCACCGCGTCGATCGGCATGGTGGTGCGCTGCTCTCAGATGCTCGACGAGGGCACCCAGCGCGACGAGCACGCCTCGCTCGCCAAGGCGTTCACCACGGCGCGCATGCGCGAGACGGTCGGGTACGCCCGCGAGGTCATGGGCGGGAACGGCATCGTGCTGGACTACGACGTGGCCCGGTTCTTCGCCGACGCCGAGGCGCTCTACAGCTACGAGGGCACCCGCGAGATGAACACCCTCATCGTGGGCCGCAGCATCACGGGCCAGGCAGCCTTCGTCTGATCCGACGGGCGGGGTGGCCCCCGGTCGCCCCGCCGCGCCTCCCCCGTCGTCTAGCCTGGTGCCCATGACCTCGACGCTGCCCGCGCGCCCCGCCCGAACGGCGCCGGCACGCGGAGCCACGACGTTCGCGACGCTCGCGTTCCTCGTGCTCTTCGGTGGCGACGTCCTGCGCAACGGCACCGGCTGGTGGGGCTGGGGGGCGACCTGCGTCGCGATGGTGGTCGCGGCGGTCGTCCTCGTCGTGCGGCACCCACCCCGGGTGCGGACCCTCCCGCGCCTCCTCGTCCTCTTCCTGGTCTTCGCCGTCGCCTCGATCGCGTGGTCCCAGTACCCGGCCGGGTCGGCGATCGGCATCGTCCTCACGTTGATGACGAGCGTGGGCGCCCTGGCGATCACCGTCGTCGCCCCGTGGCCGGCCATCGTGGCCGCTCTCGGACGAGCGCTACGCATCCACGTCGTGGCCTCCCTGCTGTTCGAGGTCGTCGTCGGGCTGTTCGTCCGGCAGCCGGTCTGCCCGGTCTACCTGGACTGCACGGGGCGGCCGGCGGCGTGGTTCTGGTCGCGCGACGTGTTGTTCGAGGGCGGACGCATCCAGGGACTGCAGGGCAACAGCAACATCCTGGCGATCATCGCCTTGCTCGCCCTCATCGTCACGGCCGTCCAGGCGGCGGACCGGTCGATCACCCGCGGCTCGACGGTCGTCGGGCTCGCCGCCGCGCTGCTGGCGCTCGCGCTGACCCGGTCGGCGACGGTCGCGGTGGTCGCGGTCGCCGTCGGCCTCGTCCTGCTGCTGGTGCTGGCGACCCGCCGTCGCGAGCCCGGTCGCCGCGCCCCCGTCTTCGGTGCGGCAGCGTTCGTCGTCGTCGTGGGTGTCGCCGTCGCCGTGTTCGCCCGCGGCCCCCTCCTCGCGGTGCTCGGCAAGAGCGGCGACCTGACGGGCCGCACCGACATCTGGTCGGCCGTCTACGACCTCGGCGTCCAACACCCCGTCGTGGGCTGGGGTTGGGTCAGCTACTGGTTCCCGTTCGTCGAACCGTTCAGCGACCTCGCCGAGCGCAACGGCGTCGTGTACCTGCAGGCGCACGACGCGTACCTCGACGTCTGGTTCCAGCTGGGCTGGATCGGCCTCGCGTTGTTCGGGCTCACGATCGTCGGCGTCGTCCTGAGATCGTGGTGGTGGGCCGTCGACCGGCGCATGCTCTCGCGCGAGGTCGCGGCCCCGTGGTCGGCCCTCGACCTCCTGCCGCTGCTGCTCGTGACGGCTCTGCTCGTCCACGGCGTGACCGAGTCCCGGCTGATCGTCGAGTGGGGCTGGGCCACGTTCGTGGTCGTCGTGCTCGTGACGCGCCGCGATCCCTTCGGCTGGACGGGCCACGACCGGTGACCTCCGGCCACGGCCACGGGTTCGACCACAGCCGCGATCCCCTGCGCCGGTACCTCTCGGCCTGGATCGGTTTCTCGGCCGGCGGGCACTTCTCGCAGGCCCTCTCGGTCGCCATCGTGCTCTACGCGTTCTCGACCCAGACGGTCCGGGCCTTGATGGGGTGGCCGGGCTCGCTCGCCGTCCTCGGCACCCTCGTCGTCCTCGCGGCCCTCTCCCTCGTCGGCGGTCGGCACCACATCGAGTGGCACGGCATCCTGCCCGTGTCACTGATCGCCCTCTTCGGGTTCATGGGCCTCAGCGTCTTCTGGAGCGACTACACCTGGGTCACCGTCGGCGGAGTCGCCTACGCCGTCGGGTTCGGCGCCCTGGGGCTCTACCTCGCCCTGGGACGCGACCTGGTCCAGGTCGTGCGGGCCTTCGGCGACGCCCTGCGCATCCTGCTCGTCGTCTCACTCTCCCTCGAGGTGCTGAGCGGGCTGCTCATCGACCAGCCGATCGCGTTCCTGGGCATCCAGGGCAACCTCGCCGCGGGCGGGCCCATCCAGGGCATCTCGGGCACCCGCAACTACCTGGGGTTCCTGGCGACGCTTGCCGTCATCACCTTCGCCGTCGAGTTCCTCACCCGGTCCGTCCCGCGACGTCAGGCCGTGGCCTCGGGCGTGCTCGCCCTCACGGCGCTCGGCTTCGCCCGCTCCCCCGCGACGGCGATCGCGGTCATCGTCCTCGTCGTGGCGGGCGTGGCGCTCGACGCGCTGCGGCGGGCCCCCGAGTCGAGACGGTCGCTCATGCAGTCGGTCTTCGCGGTGATCGTGGTGCTGGGGGGCGCGCTGGCCTATGCGGGCCGCTCGCGCCTCCTCGATGCCGTCGACGCCACGAACGACCTGTCGGTCCGGTCACTGCTCTGGGCTCGCATCCGCGAACTGGCCGCGGTACACGACATCGTCGGCTGGGGCTTCGTCGGGCAGTGGCCGACCGAGATCTTCCCCTACTCGACGATCATCGCCCCGAACGGCCGGCCACACGAGACCGGCCTGAACGCGTTCTTCGACATCTGGTTGCAACTGGGCCTCGTGGGGGGCCTGCTGCTCGTCGTGGCCGGCACCCTCGCGTTCGTGCGCAGCTGGATCACGGCCTCGGGCCACCCGATCGTGGCCTACGTCTGGCCGGCTCTCGTGCTGGTGCTGATCGGGGTGACGGCCGTCGCCGAGAGCTTCGTGCTCTTCGAGGGCACCCTCATGACCTTCGTCGCCATCGCGACGATCGCGGCCCGCAAGCGGTCCTGGCGCTCACGGCTGCCGCAGGCGGCCGGCCGGTAGGAGGCGCGGGTCGGGTCGGTCACCCCGACGCCGACCGCGAACGGCTCCGGTGCCCCGGTCGGGGTCAGTCCTCGACGACCCAGCGGGGCCCGGGGCGCTTGCCCAGCAGGGTCTGCAGGCGGCGCTGGACACCCCACTTCGTCACCCGGAGCATGGCCTCGACGACGATGGCCTGGCTCATCTTGGACTCGCCGAGCTCGCGTTCGCGGAACTCGATGGGTACCTCGACGACCCGGCCGCCGGCGTCGAGGACGCGGAGCGTCATGTCGACCTGGAAGCAGTAGCCCTTCGAGTCGATGCCGGTGAGGTCCATCGCCTCGAGGGCCTGGCGGGTGTAGGCGCGGAACCCGGCCGTGACGTCCTTGAGCTGGAGGCCGAGGGCGAGACGCGCGTAGAGGTTGCCGCCGCGGCTGAGGACCTGGCGGGAGACCGGCCAGTTGACGACCGAACCACCCGGGACCCACCGCGAGCCGATCGCGAGGCTCGGGGCGGACGTACCGGCCGCGCTGACGAGCGAGATCATCTCGGGCAGCTTCTCGGGCGGGTGCGAACCGTCGGCGTCCATCTCGATGACGACGTCGTAATCGCGCTCGAGGCCCCAGCCGAAGCCCATGACGTAGGCGGAGCCGAGCCCGAGCTTGCCGGTGCGGTGTGCCACGTGGATGCGCTCGTCGTCCGCGGCCATCGTCTCGGCGAGCTCGCCCGTGCCATCCGGGCTGCCGTCGTCGACCACGAGGACGTGGACCTCGGGGACGGCGGCGAAGAGTCGACCCAGGATGATCGGGAGGTTCTCGACCTCGTCGTAGGTGGGGAGGACGACGAGGGCGCCGGCGCCGGTGATGGTGTTCAAGAGGACTCCGGGAGCTGCGGGGCCGTGCGGACGACGGGAGGGAAGAGGCTGTGCCAAGGGACGTCCCCGATCCTAACGGTCGGCCACGACAGACCGGCCACCCCCGTCACGACGAGAAGAGGGTGACCACGGCCAGCGGGGCCGCGAGGGCGAGGAGGAAGCGCCCCACCAGCCGTCGCTTCGCCAAGAACACCCCCGTGAGCAGGACGTAGGCCGGCAGCAGGCTGAGACCGTACCGAGCCGGGAGAGGGAAGTAGTACCCCTCCGAGGCGCTGACGCCGAGCACGAGGAGAGGACCGAGCAAGAGCGAGATGACGATGGCGGACCATGCCAGGAGCCACGGCAGGCCGAAGGTCCGGGCGGTCAGGGCGAGGGCCAGGAGACCTGCCAGGGTCAAGACCCAGAGGAACATCCCGGCGAACGAGATCGCCGCCCCGTTGGCTGCGGCGGTGGGATCGAGGGGAACTCCGCCCAGGAACTTGAAGGCCTCGGCGACCAGGGCCCGTGCGGAGAGAGGCGATCCCGTCGCCTGATCGGGCGAGGGTCCCGTGGAGATGGACTGACGCACGACGATCCATGCGGCCTGTCCGAGGATCGACAGCACACCGGCCACGATCGCCAGGACGACGAACCGGAGGGGCGACGCCCGCCTGACCTCCGACACGGTGGTCGCGGTCGCCACGGTGACTTCGGCGGCCTCGGTCGAGTCCGTTCTCCCAGCCGTCGGAGCGCTGCCCGCGCGGGACAGGCCCCGGCGACGTTCCACCATGCCGAGGATGCCGCTCGCCAACAGGGCCAGACACGCGAATCCCACGACGGCGACGTTCTGGACCTTGAACAAGACGGCGAGGACGGCGAGCACGACCAAGACGACGCTTCCCGAACGGCCTTGCAGGAGCCGGATCGTGACGAGGAGGATGGCACCACCGAAGAACATGGCCGGGGCGTCGGTGCTCACGTATGTCGAGGACCAGAACGCCGCCGGGGAGGCCGCGACGAGCAGCCCGAGGGCGAGTGCGAGCGCGCGAGGCATGGCCATCCGTCTGGAAGCTGCGTAGAGGAAGAGGAGCGCTCCTGCCAACCAGAAGAAACCCACGTACGATCCGGCGTCGAGGAGGTCGCCGACGCCCAGCCACCGGATCGGCTGGGCGACCGCCCACGTCACCGCGAAATAGGCCGGTGTGTAGATGTCCGCCGACGTCTTGCCCCCGAAGGGGAAGTCTCCGTCGGGCAGGTCCCCTGCGACCGGGCACTCCGCGGCGACCGGTTCGATGTAGAGCATCACACCACGGCACTTGACGAGCGAGCGGGCGTAGTCGCCGGTGTCCTCGCCTTGACGGACCACGCCCTCGGTGGGGATCTTCGCGAGGTAGTCGCTGTAGACGAACTCGTCGATGGGTGAGATCTGTTCGTTCTGCGGCACATGGACGAGGACCGTCACGAAGGCGAACAGGACGAGCAGGAGCGGGGCCCCGAAGCGTCGGAGAGCCGCCCGGAGGCGGCCGCCCGCGCCTCGCTCGCCTTGCTCGGACACACGACTGCCACGATCCCTGTTCACGGAGCCACCCTACCGACCGGCCCGGGTCCCTTCGAGCCGACGAGCTCGACGCTAGGATCCGACCATGTCCTCCGACCTGGCGCAGACCCTCATCGTCATGCCCGCTTTCAACGAGGAGGCGGCCGTCGCCGGGGTCGTCGCCGAGGTCTTCGCGAAGCTTCCGGGCGCGACCGTCCTCGTCGTCAACGACGGCTCCCGAGACTCCACGGTGGCGCAAGCGTCCTCCGCGGGCGCGACGGTCATCGATCTGCCGTTTAACCTCGGAGTCGGCGGTGCCATGCGCGCGGGGTTCAAGTACGCCCAAGCACACGGGTTCCGTTACGTGGTCCAGGTCGATTCGGACGGCCAACACGACCCGGACGGAGTCCCCAGCATCCTCGCCGCCCTCCGGAGCCACGACGTGGCCATCGGGGCCCGCTTCGCGGGGCAGGGTGACTACGAGGTCCGAGGTCCTCGCAAGTGGGCGATGAAGGTCCTCGCCTCGGTGATCGGACGCATCGCCCGGACGCGTCTCACCGACACCACCTCGGGATTCCGGGGTGCCGGCCCTCGGGCGATCGCCATCTTCGCCGAACACTATCCGGCGGAGTACCTCGGTGACACGGTCGAGTCGCTCGTCCTGGCTGCTCGCGCCGGTTGCACGATCACACAGGTCCCCGTCTCGATGAGGTCACGCGCGGGAGGCACGCCCTCGCACAACCCCGGAAAGGCTGCCGTCTACCTGGGCCGGGCAGCGCTCGCCCTCGTCATCGCACTCTGGCGGCCACCCATCACCCTTCGACACGAGATGACCACCCAGCCATGAGCATCACAACCTACGTATTCGGAATCGTCTCGGCCGCCCTGGTCCTGGGCGTCGTCTTCGAGATGCTCCGGCGCCGAAGGGTCCGTGAGAGACACGCCCTCTGGTGGATCTTCGCGGGTGTGCTGGCACTCGTCGTGGCCGTCTTCCCGGTGCTGCTCGAGAACCTGGCGCTTGCCCTCGGCATCAGCGTTCCGACCAACCTCGGTTTCTTCCTCGCCCTGGTCATCCTGTTCCTCGTCTCAGTCCAGTCGAGCGCCGAGCTGACGGTTCTCGAAGAGAAGAGTCGGACTCTGGCGGAACACGTCGCACTGCAGGACGAACGCATCCGGCGTCTCGAAGCGGTCCACCACACCCGGGGCGCGCACGACGTCAGAACTGCCGGGACAGACGAGGCGACACGATGAGCGATGCGGCGAGGACCGAAGGTCGAAGCGTGTCCGTCGTGATGCTGGCGTACGGCGACGAACCCTTCCTCGCCGACGCGGTCCGGAGCGTCCTCGCGAGTCAGCCCCCGGTGAAGCAGCTCGTGCTCGTCGACAACGGGTGCACGAGTGACGCCGTCACCGACCTGCCTGGCGATTCTCGCCTGGTCATCGTCCGCCCCCACGAGAACCTGGGTTTCGCGGGCGGGGTGAACTTCGGCGTGCGTCACGTCGCCCCCTGCACGTTCATCGGCCTGGTCAACTCGGATGCCGAGGTGGCGCCGAACGCACTCGAGCACCTGGTCGACGTGGCCGAGCGACCCGGTGTGGGCATCGCCAGTGGAAGCATTCGACTGGCCGAATCCCCCGACACCATCAACACCGTCGGGAACCCTGTGCACGTGACCGGGTTGAGTTGGGCCGGTGGCCTCGGGTCTCTCGCGAGCGAACACACGGCGGAACGGGACGTCACCTCCGCCTCGGGTGCCGCCCTGGTCCTCAGCCGCGATCTGTGGGATCGGCTCGGCGGTTTCGACGACATGTACTTCGCCTATCACGAGGACGTCGATCTGAGTTGGCGGACGTGGCAACAGGGGCTCAGGGTCGTCTACGTCCCCGAGGCAGTCGTCGTCCACCACTACGAGTTCAGCCGGAACTCGCTCAAGATGTACCTCCTCGAGAAGAACCGGCTCATCTTCGTCAAGACCCTCTACGGGAAGCGCCTGCGAGTCGCGACGTGGCTACCCGTCACCGCTCTGGACGTGGCGCTGACCGTCGTCGCGAAGGCGCAGGGCTGGGGGCCCGAGAAGAAGCGCGCGAAGAAGTGGATCCGCGACAACCGTGCGTGGATCACACGGCGCCGACGCGAGGTCCAGGATGCGAGGGTCGTCGACGACTCTCGCATGGCGGAACTCCTGACCGCGCGACTCGACCAGCAGGTCTTCCCGCTGCCCCCCGGTGCGGCGGTCCTGCAGTTCGCCATGTCTCTCTACTGGCGTGCCGTCCGCATCTTCGTCTGAGAGGCGCCTCAGGTCGCCGGGGCGGTCGGCGGTTCGACCTCGACGGGCGCGGCCGGCCCGCGCACGCTGAGGACGATCATGACGATCAGGTTGACCGCGGAACCGATCAAGAAGCCGACGCTTCCGGCCTCGACGCCGCTCGGCACGGCTGCCCCGAGCACGGCGATCATTCCGATCGTGAACCCGATGAGAGACGTCACCGCGACGCGTTTCGACTGGCCCGCCGCGAGGAGAAGGGCGGCCGGCACGAGAGCGACCGTGAAGACGAAGACTCCGAGCAGGAGGAACCGCAGGACAGGAACGGCCTCACTCGCCTCCGTCGGGTAGAACCACGGCAGGTAGACGGGCGCAAGCAGGATCGCGAGGCCGAAGACCACGGTCGAGGCCACGAAGAAACCGATGAAGAGGCGTCGTGGTCCCGACTGCCGCAGGGATGCAGCCTGGTCCTTGTGAGCGAAAGCGGGGATGACCACCTGACTGACGGCCTGGCCCAGCATGGATGCCGGAGTGGCCAGTGAGAACGCTGCCGCGTAGACACCCGCCTGCCGATCGGTGCCGACCACCTGGGCGGCGAGCATGCAGACCTGGAGCAGGCCGTTGGTCGTGATTCCGGCGAGGACGTTCCAGGCCGCGAATTTGAGCAGCCCGTCCTTCCCCGCAGGACTGCCGTCCGCGATGCTGTTCCCCCGGGGCCAACAGGCCACGGCGAACACCGTGTACCCGATCGACAGGGGCAACAGGACGATCCCCTCGAGGCCTCCCACGCAGACGGCGAGGAGCAGACCCAAACTGATGACGGACGTCACACCGTCCCAGACAGCCGTCTTGCCGGCGCCGTGGTAACCCAACTGCGCCCCCCGGGCGAACGCGTAGAGACCGTAACCCACGACGAGCCAGCTCGCTCCCGCCGCCGTCAAGGGTGTGTTCCCGAGAAGGAGCGCAACGGGGAAGGCCACGACTGCCAGGACCGCCGACGAGATCAGCATCGAGCGAGAGAGGAGGCGGATGATGTCGACGTCCGGACGTCTCGCATGCAGCGCGACGGCGAAGACTCGAGAAGCGGTGTTTCCCGCGGCTGTCGGCCACAGAAGCGCGGCGAGGATGGAGAAGGACATGAGCGTGCTCGCGTGCCCGAGGGTCTCGGTCCCGAGGAACCGTCCGATCAGGACCGTGTAGGCGAGGCGTGAGACGCCCTGCAGCCCGATGCCGACTGTGGAGAGGACGGCTGATGATGCCACCCCGCGCGTGCCCGGGGACGTGGACATGATGCTCCCTCGATCTGCGACGCGACGGCGCCTTGAAGATCCTAGCGACGATCGCTCGGACGCACGGAGGCCGGTCCCGTCATCGGGACCGGCCTCACGAAGGGAGTCGAGTGTCAGTCGACGACGACGGTGCGGCAGCCGAAGGCTTGGTGGTAGCCGCCTTCCAGCTCGTCGATGGCATAGCTGCAGACCTGGTGCGGGCCCGGTGTCGCCGGAAGGGTGATCTGGAATCCGTGCGCCGGTCCCGTTCCCGGGTAGGCATTCGCGACGTCAGGGCGCGACGTGTCGGCGGAATGAGCCGATCCCGCACCATCCACGTAGACGTGCACGGGGACGGTGGTCGTCTTGCCAGGCAAGAGTGCCCAACCCTTCAGGGTCAGGGCCCCCTTCCCGCCGCTCAAGACCTCGAGGTTCCCGACGGGAAGGAGCTTGGGGACGGTGACCGCCTTGCACCCCAGTGACGAATCGCCCCCCGTTCCGGTGTTCCGGGCCGTCACACACACCTGCTGAGATCCCGATCGGACCGAGAGCGTGTCGTCGAAGCCGTGGAGGGGCCCCGAGGCCGGGTAGATCGCGGCCACGTCTGCGCGGCGCTTGTCGGCCTTGCCTGCGACCGTCGTGGACCCGACACTGTAGACGAGGTCGAGGGACGCGGACGTGTCCGGGTCGATCGCCCAGCCGGCCACCCGGATCGAGCCGGGTGTGGCAGTGGCGACCTCGAAGTTTCCCGTCGGAAGTCGACCCTTGTCGATGGTGGGAACCGATACCGTGCGACACCCGAGATCCTTGTCGCCCCCCGAACCGGAGTTCACAGCGACGACGCAGACCGTGCGGCTGCCCGTCGTGGTGTCCAGGGTCACGTCGAACCCGTGGGAATCGCCGAGCCCAGGGAAGACGGACCCCACGTCGGGTCGCGACTTGTCCGCGACGACCGCAGGCTGCTGGACACCGTCGACGGTCACGCGCAGCGTCACGGGGTTGGTGGTGTCTCTGTCGACGACCCATCCCTTGATCCGGAGACCGGTCGGCAGGCCCTCCGCCACCTCGACGCTCCCCTCGGGCACGCGCCCCTTCTCCGACGGCCCCGCGACGATGGTGACGGTCGCACAACCGAGGGAGCGATCCAATCCTGCGCCGATGTTGACCGCTGTCAGACAGATCTCACGCTGCCCGGGGTCCACGGGGAACGTCGCCGCGATGCCGTGTCGCGATCCGTAGGCCGGATAAGCGGAGGCGACGTCGGGCCGGGAGGCGTCCGCAACTAAACTGGTTTTCCTGACCCCGTCGACGTCGACACGGACCGTCACCGGGGACGCGACGTCCGGGTCGAACACCCATCCCCCGACGGTCACCGTCGAACCGGCCGCCGTGATCGACTCCAGGTTGCCGATGGGAGAGACGTACACCGCTCCGAAGTTGAAACAGCCCGCTGACGAATTGGCTCCAGCCCCCACGTTGATGAAATAGAGGCAGATCTCGTGCCCCCCGCCGGGCACAGGGATCGTCTCGTCGAATCCGTGCGCCGAGCCTGCGCCCGGATACGCACCAGCGACGTCCGTCCGCGCCTTGGATGCCTTGTAGGACCCACCCCAGGCGCCGTCGACGTAGGCGTGGACGTCCAGGGACTGACCCAGGGCATCCGGGTCGACCGCCCAGCCGGCGATCCTCACCGATTCAGCGCCCCCCTCGACCACGTCGACGCTCCCGAAGGGGTTCGTCGGCCCCGTGGTCGCCCCGAACCACGACGTGTAGAAACGCCAGAAGTTGCGGTTGCCGTAGGCCGAGCACGCGTCGCCCGTCCCGGTGAGGTTGGCCAGAGCTGCGGCGTTGGGCTGGTAAGGCGTGTAGTAATACAGCGCCGCGGTCGCCTTGTTGCTGATGAAGACTCCGCTGCTACCGCAGGACACGTTCGGGTTATAACGGACCTGCGCGACCTGTCCGACGGGGTACCACGTGAAGTAGTTGCTGGTGCCGGCCGGATTGCCGTACCTCTTCAACTGCCAAGCAGCCCGATAGAGCTGGTTGTACAGGCCCGCATAGGCCGGGTCGCAGTAACCGGGCTGAGCAGGGTTGTCGGGACACGCGTAGCCCATGGCCCGATCGATGCGGGCGTCGCTCGGTGCGGTGGCCGTGATGAGGGTCTGTTCCTTCTGCAAGGTGACGAGTAGGACCTTGGCACTGATGGAACAGGCCTGCTGGACCTTGAAGATGATCTGGGACGTGAGTTCGCCGGCGGCCCCGGAGTACGCGGCGCACATCGCGTCAGCCGGTCGCGACGACGTGTCGGTCCGCTTCGACCTGAGGCAGTTCCCGTTTCCACAGGAAGGCACCTGGGCTTCGAGGAAGCTCTGGATCTGCGCCTGTGACATCGCGTTGGGGTCGTAGAAGTTCTGGTCGCTGATGATGTTTCCGGCGTCGAAGGACGCGGCGCTGGCCGGGCTCGCCGGCTGCAGGACGACCAGAGCGGAGACCACCATCAAGAGCGACGCCGCCGACGCCACCAGACGGAAGGCACCTGCTCGGAGGAACGGATGGGTCATGGATGGGCCTCTCGCCTTAGTCGAACGCGGGTCCTGCACCCGGGTCGGCAGCTTCAACCTCCCGCCAGGAGGCATTCAGCCTCAGCACATGTGACAAGACTAAAGGATTTATCAAACGACAACGCCCCCCGACCACCCCAATCGGGGGGTCAGGGGGCGTGCACGAACGAGCTGCCTCTCAGGCGTTCCTGTCAGCCTCCGGATCGGTCAGGTAATCAAAGATGCCGGCGAGAGCGTCGTCCCACGAGTTGTGGTTGGAGTCGATGGTCTCGAGCGCCTCGTGAGACATGGCGCGCCTCGCCTCGGCATCGAGGATGAGCGCCTCGAGGTTCTCGACGATGTCATCGACGGTCCTCATGGTGAGTCGCGAGTTCCGACGGTCCTCGAAGAGCCACGTGAACCACGCGCTGTCGGGAGCGACCATGGGCACACCGCTCCCCATGAGCTCCAGGGGAAGGTAGGACGGGTGCCTCGAGATCTGCATGGTGAGACCGATGTCCGTCTCTCGATACATGGCCCCCGTGGCCCGGTAGTCGAGCAGACCCATGTCGATGAAGTCGGCGCTGTTCGGCAGGTACCTGGCACCCGCCGCCACGATGCGGACCCGGTCTCCGTGCCGTCGCTTAATCTCGGTCAACGCGGCGAACACGAGCTCCCAGCAGTTGCGGAAGTGGTCACGGGCATAGGCGAAGATCGTGATGGGCTCATCCGGGGCCTTCGTTCGCCGACCTTCCGCATGGTAGATGCCCCTGTCGACGGCTGGCGTGAAGTACATCGAGCTACCGCCGTAGGACCGGTAGATGTCGTGCATGCTCGACGTGTTGCAGATCCCGTAGAGCCCGAGCCTGTAGCTCTCTTCGGCCATCGCATACATGCTGCTCGCCGGGTAGAAGCCCGGTTCGTAGTCCTGCATGAGGTAGAACTTGCGCGGGGCCGACGTCGACTTGGCCACGTGCATAGCCGTCAGCCAGAGCGTCGCCACGGCTGCATCCGCAGCGGGAACTGCGTCGATCTGCTCTTGAGACCCGTCGTAGAACATCACCTCGGCGTCGGCGAGGCTCGGAAAGGCTGCCGCGATGGCGGACGAGATGTAGGCATGGTTCGGCTGGGCGAAGGCGATGAAGCGGTGCTTGACCCCGTGATCACGCGAGAGCTTGTCGGCGATGCGGAACGCTGTGTTGAGCCCGCCGAAGAACGGCATGTCGACGTCGGGAATGAACCAGTTAATGGTCTTGACGTCCGCGAAGCCCGAGACGGATCGGTGGGATTCGACGACTCGTTCCACGTGGGCACGGGAGACGGAGGCTGTGGCCAGGAGCGACTGGGCCTCCTCGGAGATCGAACCACTCTGGGCGACCTTCGTGTAGGCCCGTCCCATGACCGCGAAAGCTAGCTGAACGGGCTTGACGTCCCTGGTGCTCGCGAAACGAGGAATCGCGGACAGGCGAGAGACGTTGGGACTTGAATACGGGTCACCGTTCTGGAGCCACGGGTGGTAGCGCCAGTAGCTGGCGTAGAAGTCCTCCATGGGAACCGAGGACCCTCGGGTGATGGACTCGTAGTGTCTGACGGTGTCGAAGGGGATCACGACGTTGCGCCGTCCGGCGATGACCTGATCGAGTCCGAGGACGACGTCGCTGCCACACAAGATGAAGCGTTCGTCCAGACCGCCGACGGCCTCGAAATCGGAACGTCGGATGGCGACACATGCCCCGGTGACGGCGAGACTGTTGCGGTACCAGCGCGTCGAACCGATCAAGGAGTCGTCGCCGGGCGTCATGCCCGCGAACGTGTTGTCGGCGAATCCGTTGGGCCCGATCGTCACGCCGCCGTGCTGGATCAAGCCTTCGGCCTGTCGGTGTTGTACGCCGACTGTGCCCACTCCCTCCCGCATGAGGTGTCCGACCATCTCGCGAAGCCACACGGGATCGACGATCTCCGTGTCGTCGTTCAACATCACCACGACCTCACCGGCCGTGGCGGCTACGGCCACGTTGTTCACGCGAGAGTAGTTGAACGGCGTCTCACTCCACCAGATGACGTTTGGGCTGACGGAGAACTCGGTTTCGGCGTACCACTGGACGTTCTCGGGACTCTCGCGACCGTTGTCGATGATCGTCAAATCGAAGTCGGCGGGGTAGTCCGTCTTCGCCAGGCTCGGGAGGAGGCGCTCGAGGTTGGAACGCCCGTGTCGGGTCGGTGTGACGATCGAGACCGTCGGCCAGGCATCGGGCTCGAAGAGGACGCGGGTGACACCGGACTTGACTGCCACGACCGACGTCTCACCGCGAGCGTGGAGGGCGTCGCGGACCATCGTCGCGTCCTGCGGACGGACGGGCAAGGACTTCATGTCGATCGGCTCGCTGAGGAGGGCACGCGAGATGAGTCCCACGGCCCGGGTCGGGAGGTCGATCTCGAGGAGCATCCTCCAGATGCCCGTGTCCGAGACGTCCGACCGGGGAGATCTGAGAAGAGCTCGGCGCGAGACGGCGAAGGCACGATCGAGGTAGTTGGCGCCCAACAGGATCTCGGGCGACCATTGGGGGCGGAACACCGGGTCGCGACGCGAACCGTTCTTCCCGACGTGGTCCGAGTCGAAGGCGATCAGTTCCAGCGCCGGATCGACTCGATGCTGCTTGGCCAGGTCTGTCAGGGCGTGTGACCGGAGTTGGCTGCCGCCCCGGAGGAACAAGACGAAGTCGGCGTCTGTCTGGAACAGGACGGTCTCGAGGGACGTGCCTTGTGGCACGACCATCGACGATGCGCGCGTGTTGCCGTGCTGCTCCCGGACACTCGCGACGGTCTTGGCATCGGCAGTATCTCCGCGGCTTTCGACGACGATCGCGAAGGTCGTCTGGGATACGAGGTCGGCCGGAGCGTGGGGAAGACGCTTCTGTTGCGCCAGGAACTCTTTGTAGGAGTCCAGACCGGCCTTGCCCTGCGGTACTTTCTCGAACAAGGTGCGGGCATCACTGACCAACGCCCGAGCACCCTTGTACGTATGGAAACTGGCGATGGCGATGCCCCGACCGCGTGAGTTGATCGGAAGTCGCGCTCGCGCTGTCGATACGGCCCAAACCCTGAAGCGGTGCAGCAATGTGTCTTCTCCCAGTAGATCGCGTCGGTCGAGTGTAGCGGTGGCCCGGTCGTACGACCTCGTGAGAGGCGGTCAGGTCCGTGGGTGGGCGACCGACGCCACGGCGTCCAAGTAGGTCGCGCCGAACTTCTCGGTAGGCTCGAGCACTGCACCTTCGGCCCACTCGTTCCAGGCGTTGACGAACACGACGGGGTCCCCTGACGACACACGGACGGCGGACCGTGCGGCCTCGTCGAGCCAGCGCCGGAAGGTGAAGGGATTCGCTCCGTACCAGATGTCCGGAGCCAACTGCCGCCGCGCTGTGTTGTCGAAACCTGCCATGACCGTGGGAACGACGTCGCCGTATCCCTCGGGCAGCCGAAGTCGGGAGACGGCTCCGTCCGCCATCCCGCGGTAACTCAGGATGCGGCCCTCGAATTCGGGCCGCACACCCAGTCCGCCTCGTTCCTGCCAGTGCCACTCGTGATTGTGGGGTGGGAAACCCATCAATCCGTCGAGTCCGGAGCCGGCGAGGTCGTCCGAGCCCAGGCCTTCGAACACCGCCCCGACGTCCACACCGAGGAGGTGCAAGGGCCCCACGCCGGCCTCGTCGGCCCTCCGCCGCCAGTGGGCGAAGGCCGCCCTGTGGTCGGGCAGGTGAGCGGGGCGGTAAACGGCCAGGACGGCAGCGCCACCGATCCGGAGCCATCGGTCGTCACGCATCAGCGGCAACAGGTGCTCGATGAAGTCCTCGGCGGGTGCCGCGTCGTAATCCTGGGCGATGAGGACGCTGTCCCCTCGACCATCCCAGGTGCGGGTCCAGTCCTCGTTCGCCCACATGACGCAGAATCCCTCGGGCAAGTCGCTGTCGGCGAGGCGGGCCAATGGCATGTCCATGAGTCGGCGGCCGGCGAACCAGTAGTGGTAATACATGAAAGCCGAGACGCCGGCTCGTCGAGCCAGGGTGTGCTGCGCATCCCGAACTTCGTCTCGAGACAGGTCGTAGAAGCCCAACTCGCCGGGAAGGAGCGGCTGAGCGTGACCTTCGTAGTCGGGGACGGCCCGCGCGACGTTCGTCCATTCGGTGAATCCCTTGCCCCACCAACGATCGTTCTCGGAGAACGCATGGAACTGGGGGAGGTAGAACGGCACGATCCTGGCTCGGCGTCCGGTGTCGCCCTCCGTGCTCGCCAGCTCATCCGTGGCCGACACGGTCAGACCGCTCTCGACACAGATGATTCCCAGCAGCCGCTCGATGGCGTGCGCCGTCGTTCCGTCCACGGCACCGTCCTCATCCGGGAAGTCCTCACGGTCAAAGCGGAACGCTCGCAACCCGCGGACGACGAACGCGTCGGCCCACCAGATCGACCCGGCCGCGAAGCGGAGGTCGATGACGAGGTCGTCGAGTTCGACTCGACGCAGGAGGTCCACGACGAGGCCGTGGTCGGCTCCCCAGTGCTCGGGTCCGACGATGGAGTCACCGGCCGTGACGACTCCCGCACCGGTGTTCCGGATCGAGTGGAGGATGCGCTCGCACGCCTCGATCGAGGGGAGCACGGATTGCAGGAGCCCGTCTCGCCAGGCCTCCCCCGAGCCCGCGAGTTCGGAATGGGCGGCCCGCCACGCGGACCGCTTCGTGTGCACCTTCAGGACCGCGTCGTACCCGTCGATCAGCCCGGCGTTGACCACGGACACCAAGGGGAGGATGTCCCGCCCCCGGTTCTCGACCGGGAGGACCATCACGCTGCGGAGTCGGTCCAGGCCAGCCGCCGCGGACGGGATGTCGACGTCGACGCCTTCCGTCACGGTGACGACGAGGTCGAAGGGCTCCGGGACGGCGGTGAGCCTGTCCATGATCTGTGGGACGAGATCCGGGTAATGGACGTGCAACACCACGACCAAGGACGGCCGCCCCGTCTCCGGGGGGCGCTCCGCGTCCCTCCAGTGTTCCGGGAATCCCACGAACCGGCTGGTGGATCGACGAGACGACCAACCACGGAAATCGGATGGGGTCCGGTGGCTCGTCTCGAGCCTTGCCTGATCACGGAGGAGCTTCTGTCCGAGGGTGATGCGTCCCCTCATGAGGCGGCGCTTGGCGCCAGCCCATGTCGGAATCCTGACGATGAGCACGGTCCTTTCCGTCGGGCGAAGATGTCTATTGTATTGTCTACGGGTGGTTCGACCGGACCCACGCACCCGTATCGGCTGGAGGCCGCGACACACATGGCTGATGCGAAGAATGTGGCCAGCGAGCGCCTACGGCGTCTCGAGAAGACCGATTGGCAGGACGCCGGGGCCACAGGAACTTTCCTCTCGGGTTTCACGTCGTCGGTTCGTGACATCTGGGCCCACAGGGAGCTCCTCGGGATGCTCACGAAACGGGAACTCAAAGCCCGCTACAAAGACAGCACCCTGGGCTTCCTCTGGAGCTTGGCGCGGCCCCTCACCCAACTGTTCATCTACTACGTCGTCCTCGGACAGTTCCTCGGCGCAGCGCGGAACATCCCCAACTTCGCCATCTACATCTTCGCCGGCCTGACCGTCTACACGGTCTTCTCGGAGATCGTCGGCGCGGGCACGGCGTCCATCGTCGCCAATGCCGGGTTGGTCAAGAAGGTCTACCTTCCCCGCGAGGTCTTCACCCTGTCGAGCGTCGGTTCCTCCCTCTTCAACTTCGCCATCCAGTTCGTGATCCTCCTGATCGCGGCCCTCGTGACGCAGTCGCTCCGCTTCGGCCCCCATCTGCTCTACGGTCTGGCGGGACTGGTCCTCGTTCTCGTCTACGCCGTGGCCCTGGGGCTCCTGCTCGGAGCATTGAACGTCTTCCTCCGGGACATCCAGTACCTCGTCGAGGTCATCCTCATGCTCGTCATGTGGGGTTCGCCGATCGTCTACTCCTGGACCCAGGTCCAGAACCACCTGCCGGGGTGGCTCGTGCAGGTCTACCTGAACAATCCCGTCACACTTGCCGTCATCGGATTCCAGGAAGCGTTCTGGTCGGCGGGGACGCCGGGCACGGCTCCCGACAACCTCTTCACCCGGATGGTCGTCGCCGGCCTCGTGGGTCTCGTCCTGTTGTTCATCTCCCAGCGCGTCTTCTCGAGGTTGCAGGGCAACTTCGCTCAGGAGCTTTGATGTCATCCCAAATCGTCCCCATCGTCCAGGTCCACGACGTATCGAAGAGGTTCATCCTCCACAAGGACAAGAGCGTCAAGGAACGTCTCGTGAGCCTCGGTCGTGGCAAGGTCCACCGAGAGGATTTCTGGGCGCTGCGCAACATCGATCTCGAGATCGACGCCGGGTCGACCATCGGCCTGATCGGACCGAACGGCTCGGGCAAGAGCACGCTGCTCAAGGCGATCGGGGGCATCATCCAGCCGACCAGCGGGTCGGTCGTCCGCCGGGGACGGATGGCTGCGCTCCTCGAACTCGGAGCAGGGTTCCACAGTGACCTGACAGGCCGCGAAAATGTCTACTTGAACGCTTCGATCCTGGGCCTGAGTCGACGTCAGACCGATCTCTACTTCGACGACATCGTCGAGTTCTCGGGCATCGAAGAATTCATCGACACCCAGGTCAAGTTCTATTCCAGCGGAATGTACGTCAGGTTGGCCTTCGCCGTCGCGGTGCACGTCGACCCGGACCTCCTCCTCGTCGACGAGGTACTGGCCGTGGGCGACGAAGCGTTCCAGAAGAAGTGCCTCGACAAGATCGCCTCGTTCCAACGCGAGGGGCGCACCATCGTCCTCGTGACCCACACCCTCAACCAGATCACCGACCTCTGCTCGCGGGCCCTCGTCCTCGCCCGCGGGTCTGTCGTCTTCGACGGTGATCCGATCGACGCCGTCAGCGTCCTCCGCTCGGGGTTCAAGACGGCTACCGATGCGGCTGAGGAGCGCATCGTCGCTGATCAGGTGGAGGTCAAGGACTTCCAGATCGCTCGTGTCGAGAGCATCTCCGTCGGAGGCCGCGACACCGGCGAACAGATCATCGTGGAAGCCGACAAACCCCTCGTGATCGACATCACCGTCGATGCTCGTACCCGTCTGACGGACTGGGGCATCGGCGTCCACGTGGACAATCCCTTCGGTCAGGTCGTGGTCGGGACCCATTCGAGCGTCCTCCCGGTGACGGTTCCGGAGCTCTCGGGTCGACGTACGGTCCGGTTCACCCTGTCCGATGCCCACCTGGGCAGCGGAGAATACCGAGTGACGAGCGCCGTCTTCGGAACAGGAGGTCAAGAGCTGCATCGTCTCACCGACGGAGCGACCTTCACGGTGAAGTCGCCTGTCAAGACCTACGGCCCGGTCGGTGCCGCAGCGACGCTCTCTTTCTGAGGCGGTCCGTGTCGCACCCCCCCTCACTCCCCACCGTCGAGATCGTCGTCGTCAACTGGAAAAGGTACGACCTGACGACGGCGTGCATCGACTCGCTTCGTCCTGAAGTCGTCGATCCCTCTCGCAAGGTAACCGTCGTCGACAACGGGTCTCAAGACGGATCAGCCGAACGCCTGGCGGACGAGTTTCCCTGGGTGGACCTCATCGCCCTCTCGGAGAACGGCGGATTCGCCGCAGGGGTCAACGCAGCGTTGGCCCGGACGAGCGCGGACATCGTCGTCCTCCTCAATAACGATGCCCTCGCTACTCCGGGGTTCGTCGATCATCTGATCGAACCGTTCCACGGCGACCCTGAGCTCGGCGCTACGACTGCTCGTCTCCTCTTGCTCGAAGAGGACGGGACGAGCAGACTCACGAATTCCACGGGAAACGTGCTCGACGCCAGTGCGAACGGTGGTGACCGGGATTGGCTCGTTCCGGACCCGACCGATTCTCCCCCCGACGTCTTCGGCTTCTGCGGCGGGGCCTGCGCCCTGAGGACGCGTGCCGTCACCGACGTCGGCTTGCTCGACGAGAGCCTCTTCATGTATTACGAGGACACCGACCTGAGCTGGCGGCTGAGGCGGAAAGGATGGACGATCCGGTACGTACGAGACGCCATCGCGCTTCACCGGCATGCCTCGTCGTCAGGAGCGGACAGTGAACTGTTCGTCGTGACGAACACACGCAACCGCCTCGTCGTCGCCCTGAGGCACGCGCCATGGGGCATGGTGCGTCGTGCGCTGCTCCGCACGGCCGCTCGCCTCGCTCTGGACGCACTGGTTGGCATCAGGGATTCCGCATCGGGGCGCAAGGCCGTCTGGAGAGGACGCGGGCTCGTCGGATTCTTGCAGGCAGTTCCGGCGACGCTCAGGCAACGCCGACGGTTCGACGACGAGGCCACGGTGGACCGCGATGCGGTCCTCGACGCCACGGGACTCGCACCGCAGTGACGGCAGGACGACGCCGCAGGCCGCCGATCATCAGTCCGAGGGCGGCGTCTGCTCAGGGTTCGCGTCGAGAGGAACGAGTCGAGCCAGGGCGCCGCGGCGTCTGCGGTCCCGGACACGCTCCGCCACGAGCGCCGGACCCCCTGCCCTGAGGAGGGTGACGAACGTCTTGACGTCGTCCACGCGAGTGCGGGCGACCACGGGGGGTGGCGCCGTCACGAGGTTCCACGGATCGACGGAGGCTCGACGAGGATCTCGACAGAACGACACCAGGGGTGCGAGGTTCTTGCGCCAGGTCATCGTGGCGGCCAGGTCTCGGGCGGCACGCGACCAGCGAGCGCGAAGATCGTCGTCCGAGGCAGCCGCCACGATGGCGGACGCCAATGCCTCGACGTCTCCGGCCTTGACCGTCGTCCCGAATCCGTGTCGGACGATGAGGTCCTCGAAGACGTCACCCTCGGTCGTGATGAGGGGCAGTCCAGCCCAGATGTAATCCAAGTTCCGGGTCCGAAAACTGAATCGTGTCTCGAGTCCCACGGGGTGGGTGGTCACGCCGAGGTCTGCGTCGCCAAGATACGAGGCTCGATCGTCATAGGCCACCCAGTCCTCGTTGAAGATGACATGCGTTCCGTAGATGCCGAGCTCCTTGGCGAGACTCACTGCTTGATCGGGAACGGCGTGCCCGTCGATGCCCGCGTTCGGATGCACCTTGGCGAGGAAGAACAAGCGGATCTGTGGGATCTCCGCCCTCGCGACGTCGACGGCCCGGATGAGCGTGAGCGGATCGAACCAGTCATAGATGCCACCGCCCCAGATCAGGACGAAGTCGTCGGTACCCACCCCGGGCACGACTCCGCGCAGAGCATGCCGGGTCGGCGCGAAAGGAGTGTCCGGCACCCCGAAAGGCACGATGCGGACGAGCTCGTCGATGACGTCGTCCTCGACGTCCTCGACCGACGGACGGACCCTGCCCAATGCCGCCAGCTGCCCGATCCAGAGGTCGCGCTGACGAGTACTCGCGCATAGGACGAGATCGGCTCGGGAGAGCTGTGCGTTCAGCTCGGTCGTCAGTTCGGCGAACACCCGGTCGACCTCACGCTTGTCCATTCCGTGTTGCCGATGCAGGAACTCGAGGTGGAAGGGGTCGTAGAGGTCCATGATCTGGACCTGGGGCTTGTCCCGGAGCCACGGCATGCTGGCGTAGAAACCGCCCTGGAACAACAAGATGTCGTGCGCGTCCACGAGAGCCTCGGCATTCTCCGGCGTGAACTCCACGACATGGAAGTCGTCCGTCGAGCGGGATACCGAGCGAAGGGAAGCGACCGTCACCGCGTGCCCCTCGTCGTGGAGGATGGTCGCGATCTCCCACGCGCGGATCGCAGGGCCGGCGAGGCGTTCGGAGACGGGTTCGCCGATGACGATGAGGACGCGGGGCAGGTCGGGATGCGGAGCGGTCACCGGACCGACCTTAGTACCTGGCGGTCTTCGATATGCTTGTCGCGGCCGAGTCTGCGTGAGGGGTCCATTTGTCGAAGTCCGTGTCCGTCCTGATCGACGGAACGGCCGTCCCGTCCGAACTGGGCGGTGTGGGCCGATATCTCGAGGGGCTCGTCGTCGGCCTCACCGAGAGCCACCGATCTTTCGCCCTCGTCGTCAGACGTGAGCACGAAGAACACTTCCGCCGGCTGGCTCCCGATGCCGACGTCATCACCGCTCCTCGTTTCGTCGACGTCAAACCGTTCCGATTCGCGTGGGAGCAACTCTGCCTGCCGTGGCTTCGCATCCGGTCGGGTGCTCGGGCCCTGCATTCGCCCCATTACACCTTTCCTCTCTGGGCCAGACACAGAGTGGTGACGATCCACGATGCCACCTTCTTCAGCGACCCGGCGAGCCACGGACGACTCAAGCGTGCCTTCTTCTCCTTCTGGATAAGAGCCTCCCTCCGATGCCGTCTCGTGTGCATCGTCCCGAGTCACTCGACGGCTTCCGAATTGCTACGATTCGTCGGCTCCGGACGTGCCTCGGTGTCCGTCGCTCACCACGGCGTAGATCACAAGACCTTCTTACCCCCCACCGGTGAAGAGATCGACGAGGTCCGCCACGTCCTCGGTCTTGCGCCTGGGCGGCCGTGGCTCGCGTTCCTGGGGACGATCGAGCCCCGGAAGAACGTCGGAGCATTGCTCGCGGCGCATGCGCGACTACGCGGTGAGCGGGGTGCGTCGAACGTGCCGGACCTCGTCGTCGCGGGCGCACGAGGTTGGGATGCTGACGCGTCAGCCGCACTCGACCGACTGGGTCCGGACGACGGTGTCCGTGAAGTCGGGTATCTCCCGTTCGCATCACTGCCGGCGTTCTTGGGTGGCGCCACCGTCGTCGCCTATCCGAGTTCAGCCGAAGGCTTCGGTCTGCCTGTGCTCGAAGCCATGTCCTGTGGCTCGTGCGTCCTGACGACCGATGCGAGCGCGCTTCCCGAGGTGGGCGGTCAGGCCGTCGCCTACAGCCGGACGGACGTCGACTCCTTGACCGCCTCACTCCGCACCCTCCTCGACGA
Source organism: Frigoribacterium sp. CFBP 8751 (assembly GCF_014841545.1). NCBI lineage: Bacteria > Bacillati > Actinomycetota > Actinomycetes > Micrococcales > Microbacteriaceae > Frigoribacterium > Frigoribacterium sp. CFBP 8751. The sequence continues at coordinate 242,378 of NZ_JACYUB010000002.1, read as the reverse complement.
TCCCGACCGTCGTGCCGCCCTGGGCAGGGCAGGCATCGCGCGGGCGGCAGGCTTCACCTGGGCTGCTTGTGCCGAGGTCCACGTCACCGCCTACGAGGACGCTGCATGACTCACGTTCTCGGAATCGTGACCGTCACCCACAACTCAGGAGAGACACTTCGTTCATTCCTCGACAGCGTCGCTCCTGCCGCCCGTCAGGCCACCGAGGTGTCTCGCATCGAGGTGGCCGTGTCCGACAACGCCTCGACCGACGCCCGAGCCGAGGAAGAGATCGCTCGTGAGCACGGCGCTGTGTTCGTCGGCAGACGGAACAACGACGGATACGGCGCAGGAGTCGATGCGGCGATCCAGGCGCTCCCGCCTGACGTCGATCTCGTCCTCATCTCCAATCCAGACGTCGTGCTGGCCCGAGAGGCCGTGCACGAACTCGTCGTGGCCATCGACCGCTTGCCGCACGCTGGCGCGGTTGGGCCCCGCATCCTGGATGCCCACGGTGACACCTACCCCTCGGCCCGGGCCTTGCCGTCCCTGCGAACCGGGGTAGGCCATGCTGTCTTCGGACGGGTCTGGCCCTCGAATCCCTGGTCGAGGTCTTACAAGGCCGAGCGACACACGGAACACGAACGCGAGGCCGGTTGGCTCTCCGGTGCATGCCTTCTCGTCCGACGAGAGGCCTACGAGGACGTCGGAGGCTTCGACCACTCCTACTTCATGTACTTCGAGGACGTCGACCTCGGCGCCCGCCTCGGCCGTGCCGGGTGGTCCAACGTCTACGTCCCCGACGCGGTGGTCACCCACACGGGAGCTCACAGCACGGCGCAGAACAGCGCGGTGATGGAACGCGAACACCACCGGAGTGCGGCCCTGTTCCTGACCCGGCGTTATGGTTCACGACAGTTGGCGCCTCTTCGCCTGGCCCTCCGGATCGGACTCGCCGCACGATCGTGGTGGGTGACACGCCGGTGAAGCCGAGGGCGGTCCCGCACGGGGACCCCCCTCCGGTCTCATACCGAGGCCGCTGTCAGCCCGCGGCGAGCAGTTTCTGCAGGTACACGCCGTAACCGCTCTTGGCGAGCGGGGCCGCGAGGACGGCGAGATGCTCGTCGTCGATCCATCCGTTTCGCCAGGCGATCTCCTCGATGCAACCGATCTTGTGGCCCTGGCGGTCTTCGATGACCCGGACGTACTCCGACGCCTGCATCATCGACTCGAACGTCCCCGTGTCGAGCCACGCCGTGCCCCGGTCGAGGACCTGGACCTGGAGATCCCCGGCGTCGAGGTAACGCTCGTTCACGGTCGAGATCTCGAGCTCGCCCCGAGGGCTGGGCTCGATGGTCTTGGCGATCTCTACGACCTTGTTGTCGTAGAAGTACAGGCCGGGGACCGCGAAGTTGCTCTTGGGAGCGGCCGGCTTCTCCTCGATGGAGACCGCCCTGTAGGACTCGTCGAACTCCACCACGCCGTAGGCGGTGGGATCGGACACGTGGTAGGCGAAGATCGTGGCGCCTTCGACGTCGGCGTTCTTCTTGAGGTTCGACCCGAGACCTACTCCGTGGAAGATGTTGTCGCCGAGGACGAGCGCGACGCTGTCGTCGCCGATGAATTCCTCGCCGATGACGAAGGCCTGTGCCAGGCCGTCCGGAGAGGGTTGTACGGCGTACTCGATTCGCATGCCGAGGTGACCACCGTCACCCAGGAGGGCACGGAACTGCTCGTTGTACTCAGGCGTGGTGATGATGAGCACTTCGTTGATGCCGGCCATCATGAGAGTCGACAAGGGGTAGTAGACCATCGGCTTGTCGTAGATCGGCATGAGTTGCTTCGAGATGCCCTTGGTGATCGGCCAGAGGCGTGTGCCGGATCCGCCGGCGAGGATGATGCCCTTCATGTCAGTTGCCTTCCTGGGCGTCGAGCGAAGCGTAGAACGCCCGCATGTCGGACCAGGTCGGAAGGAGGCCCGCCGACGCCGCCTCGGAGAGCGAGGGAGCGGCGGTGTCCTTCGGCGAGAGCAGTGGCCGGCCGGCAGCTTCGGGGAAGACGAGGCCGATCTCGGGATCGAGCGGGTTGATGCCGTGCTCGCGCTCGGCATGGAAGGTGTCGGTCACCAGGTAGCTGACCGTCGCGTCGTCGGTCAGGGCGACGAAGGCGTGGCCGAGCCCCTCGGCGAGGTAGATGGCCCGGCGGTCGACGTCGTCGAGCAGGACCGTGTCCCACTGACCGAAGGTCTCGGACCCGACACGGACATCGATGACGTAGTCGAGGACGGCGCCGTGGGTAGCAGTGACGTACTTCGCTTGGCCCCGGGGGACATCGGCGAAATGGATGCCTCGGACGACACCCCTCTTGGACACCGAGGTGTTCGCCTGCCGCAGATCGACGGAGTGTCCGACCACGTCGGCGAGGGCGTCGAAGCGGTACCACTCGAGGAACACTCCTCGGTCGTCACCGAACTGCTTCGGCGTGATCTCGTAGCTGTCTGGGATCTTCAGTTCTCGGATCTGCACCCCGGAAGCTTACCAATGCCACCGACGCCGACCGAGGTCATCGTCGTGAGTAGTCGGCGCCGGTCTTCAACTCAGTCCTCGGAATGGACAGCGAAGCGAGGATGTCGTAGAAGCCGGCGGCGTTGATGTCACGCGGAGCCAAGCCCACGGCTCGCAGGGCCGTCACGGTCGATTCCGTGGTGACGTGGCGGAGCATGCGGGGTGCGACGACGCACACGTAACCCCGCCCGACCTCGGGAAGGGTGTCGTAGCAGTGCAGGACGATCATGGGTCTCCTTGTCGAGGTGCGAGCGTCAGGCTCGCCAGTAGTCGGCGTTGGTCGTGACAGCAGAACGTGGGATGGACAGGGCGTCGACGAGGAGCTCGAAGTGGCTCCGCGAGACGTTGTCGAAATAGGGAACGCCGATCGCCCGGAAGGCGTTCACCTTCTCGATCGTGGTGAAGTGCCGCAGGAATCGCAGGCCGACGACGCAGGTGTAACTCGTACCCACCCCCGGCATGTTCTCGGGCACCCGGAGGGCGACGAGACCGCCCTCGTTCGCAGCCGAGCTCGCGGGACCCGTGTAGGCACCCTCGAAGTCGAAGTGCCACGGCTCCGGCCGTGAGAAGGTGTTCCCGGTCGGGGACCAGCCGAACCGGGGTGCGTTGGCGTCCATCCAGCGCTTGGCGGCCGACCCGGCGACGTCCACGCCGGAGCCGAAATCGCAGGAGATGCCCCAGCCGTGGTTGGACGTCCCCGGATAGGCGGCGAGGTTTCCCGTCCCCGCCTGGTAGCGGTTCCAGTAATCGACCTGGCGTTCGTACGAGCGGTATGCCTCGGTGATCACGAGCGCGCGGTTGAGGGCGCTTTGGAAGGCGAGGCTGAGGCCGAAGTACTGCCTGGCCGCATCGTCACGGAGCAAACCGCTACCGGCGACGTTCGCGGGCACGACCGTCAGCGTCAATGCGGCGATCCGTCCGTTCGACTGGCCTCCCCACGCCGATTCCGCGGCGACGGCTTGGGCCTCCTGGATGGTGTCGACCCCGGCCTCGGCCTCGGCGAGCAGGAGGGCGGCGCGTGCCGATCGGGGTCGAAGCGAGTCCGCAGCACCGACGACGACGGCCGCGGCGCCGACCGCCCCGGCGTAGGCCAGGAGCCTCCGGCGTTCGATGGCGGAAGCGGTCGCGGGCACTACGACTGACCTGGAATCGTCACGAAGCATGGATGCGACGGTTGCATGAGAGGACCCGATCGGTCTAGCCCTATCGGGACAGTGCACCGCCCGCATGGCTGAGCGGCACCGGAAATCCACGGATGCCGAGTTCCACGCCCCCCACGACTGGGGGCACCTCGTCACGCCCTCCGGATGCCACTGCCAGGAGCCCCCCCCGGCAGGGCTCCCCCGTCTCGCTTCCGCTAAGATCTACCGACCGCCTGCGATCGACCCCAAGGGACCACTGTGAAAATCCTCGTCACCGGCGGAGCCGGCTTCATCGGCTCCAACTTCGTCCGCCGCACGCTCGAAGACGCCTACCCGGGCCTCGAGGGGGCCGAGGTCGTCGTCCTCGACGCTCTCACCTACTCGGGCAACGAGGCGAACCTGGCGAGCGTCGCCGACTCCCCCCGCTACACGTTCGTCAAGGGCGACATCCGTGACGGGGCCCTGCTCGACACGCTCTTCCCCGAGGTGGACGCCGTCGTCCACTTCGCCGCGGAATCGCACGTCGACCGCTCGGTCCGTGACGCCTCGATCTTCGTCGAGACCAACGTGCTCGGCACCCAGCAGCTGCTCGACGCCGCCCTGCGCAACGACCTGAAGCGCTTCGTCCACGTCTCGACCGACGAGGTCTACGGTTCCATCGCCGAGGGCTCCTGGGCTGAAGACCGCCCGCTCGAGCCGAACTCGCCCTACTCCGCCTCGAAGGCCGGCAGCGACCTGCTCGCCCGCAGCTACCACCGCACGCACGGGCTGAACGTCTCGATCACGCGCTGCAGCAACAACTACGGCCCGTACCACTTCCCCGAGAAGGTCATCCCGCTCTTCGTCACGAACCTGATCGACGACGTGCACGTCCCGCTCTACGGCGAGGGCAACAACATCCGTGACTGGTTGCACGTCGACGACCACACCCGCGGCATCGCCATGGTGCTCGTCAACGGCCGCGCCGGCGAGATCTACAACATCGGCGGCGGCACCGAGCTCACCAACAAAGAACTGACCGAGATGCTGCTCGAGGCCACCGGCAAGGACTGGTCGTACGTCGACCGCGTCCAGGACCGTCTGGGCCACGACCTGCGGTACTCCGTCGACATCTCCAAGATCCGCGACGAGCTCGGCTACGAGCCCCAGGTCCCCTTCGAGAAGGGCCTCGCCGACGTCGTCCAGTGGTACCGCGACAACCGCGAGTGGTGGCAGCCGCTCAAAGAGCGCGCCGCCCTCTGATGGCCGCCGCCCAGAACTCCAAGTACCTCGTCACCGGGGCCCGAGGCATGCTCGGCACCGACCTCCTCGAAGCCCTCTTCGGACGTGACGTCACGGTGCTCGGTCGTGCCGACCTCGACGTGACCGACCGGGACGCCGTCTTCGCCGCCGTCCAGGGGCACGACGTCGTGATCAACGCCGCCGCGTACACCGCCGTCGACGCGGCCGAGACCGACGAAGAGGCCGCGCTGGCCGTGAACGGCACCGCAGCCGGCCTCCTGGCCGGGGCCACCGCATCGGTCGGGGCGAAGCTCGTCCAGGTCTCGACCGACTACGTCTTCGACGGCGACGCCACCGAGCCCTACCCCGAGGACGCCACCATCGCGCCGGTGAGCGCCTACGGCCGCACCAAGGCCGAGGGAGAACAGCTCGCGCTCGCCGCCAACCCCGAGGGCACCTACGTCGTGCGCACGGCGTGGTTGTACGGCGCCCACGGGGGCAACTTCGCGAAGACCATGGTCAAGCTCGCGGCATCGCACGACACGGTGAAGGTCGTCGACGACCAGCTCGGGCAGCCGACCTGGACGGCCGACCTCGCGACGCAGATCGTCGCGTTGCTCGACTCCGACGCCCCTGCCGGCGTCTACCACGGCACCAACTCGGGCAGTGCGAGCTGGTTCGAGTTCGCCCAGGCGGTCTTCGACGAGGCCGGGCTCGATCCTGCCCGGGTCCTCCCGACGGACAGCTCGGCCTTCGTCCGCCCCGCACCGCGACCGAGCTACAGCGTCCTCGGCCACGACGCCTGGGCACGAGCCGGACTGACGCCCATGCGTCCGTGGAGAGAAGCGCTGGCCGAGGCCGCGAACAGGGGAGTGTTGCAGACCGATGACCACGCTGCGAGTAGTCGTTGACCAGATCCTGGCTCCCATCCCCGGAGGCATCGGGCGCTACACCGAAGAACTGACCCGCGCCCTCGTCGAGACCGCTCCCCGAGGTTGTGAGGTCGAAGGGGTCGTGGCGGCCCATCCGCAGATCGACTACGACCGGTTGACCGATCTGCTGCCCGGCCTGTCCCATGTCACCAAGTCACCGCTCGGTCGCCGTGAGTTGGCACTGGCGTGGCAGGGTGGCGTCGTCGGCCTCCCCGGGCGCGGCATGGTCCATGCGACGAGCCTGTTCGCCCCCCTCTACCGGCACGATCGCACGCTCGACCCGGGAACGCAGACGGTCGTCACCATCCACGACACCGTCCCGTGGACTCACCCTGAGACCCTCACCCCGCGCGGCGTCCGTTGGCACAAGGCCATGGCCAAGCGCGCCTTCAAGCACGCCGACGGCGTCGTCGTGCCGACCCACAGCGTGGCCCGCGAACTGGCCGAGCTGTTCCCCTTCGGCGACCGCCTCCGTGTCATCGGCGGCGCCGTCAGTCCCAAGCTCGCCGTCCCCGCGGACTCCGACGACGTCGCCGACTCCCTCGACCTGCCCGAGCGCTACGCACTGAGCGTCGGCACGCTCGAACCGCGCAAGGGCATCGAGCCGCTCATCCAGGCTCTCGCCCACCCCGACGCCCCCGACCTGCCGTTGCTGATCGTCGGGCCTGAGGGGTGGGGAGACGTCAAGGTCGCCGACCTGGTGGCCGCTGCCGGCCTGCCCGCCGACAAGGTCCGGACGATGGGTTTCGTGTCGGACGAACAGCTGGCGGTGCTGTTGCAGCGAGCCGCGGTCTTCGTGTTCCCCAGTCTCGCCGAAGGGTTCGGGCTGCCGGTCGTCGAGGCCTTCAGCCTGGGCACGCCCACCATCGTCTCGGACGCCCCTGCCCTGCTCGAGGTAGCGGCCGACGCGGCCGTCAGCGTGGCTCGGGAGGACGCTGCGGGTTACCCGGAGCGTCTCGCGCAGGCCATGTTCCAGGTCGTCACCGACGTCGAGCTGTCGACGCGTCTCGGCATCGCCGGGATCGACCGCGCACGGGCCTTCAGCTGGCGGGACTCGGCCGACAAGGTGTGGCAGCTCCACGCCGATCTCTGAACCACGGGGCGACCCGAGCGGCGACGCGGATGCCCCCGGAGCCGTGGGCGCCCTGCGGTGACGCACCGCGCCTCCTCGTCCGGTCGGCGCGCGCCGTCAGGCGGCGAGCCTCGGGGGCACGATCCGAGGTCGTCCGTCAGGGCGCGGGAACCGGGGTGGTGGCCTGGGCCACCGCGGCCCGCATCGCGTCGTAGTCGGGGTAGACGTTGTCGTAGGTCGGCGGGACGAGTTCGAGACTCGTGATCTGCTGGGACTTGGCCTTCACGGCCAGGTCGACGAAGGCTGCCAGCGCGCCCTGCGGGATGTCGGTGTCGACGGTCTGCACCCCTGCCGACGCGACGGCCTGGAACTTCGACAGGACCGTCGCCGGTTGGAACTGCGACAGCAGCGCCTGCTGCACCTCACGCTGACGAGCCATCCGGTCGTAGTCGCTGGTGCCGTGCCGCGCCCTCGCGTACCAGAGGGCGTGGTAGCCGTCGAGCTTCTGTTCGCCGGGCTCGATCCACCCGTCGACGTTGATCGGCTGACCGTTGCCGTCGACGCCTCCGTTGATCGGGATGCGTTGTTGCACGTCCACCTGGATGCCGCCGAGCGCATCGATGAGGTCGACGAAGCCCTGCATGTCGATGAGGGCGTAGTACTGCACCGTCAGGCCCGTGATGCCCTCGACGGCGTCACGCATCGCCTCGACACCGGGATTGCTGCCCTTCGACTCGGCGTCGGGGTAGAGGTCGGGGTGCTCTTCCCCGTAGGTGTACAGGAAGCTCACGAGGCAGTCGTCGCCGCAGTCGTAGCCGTCCGGGTAGTCGCCGTACAGCGGCGACCCCGCGACGAAGGGTGCGTCGTACAGGTTGCGCGGGATGCCCACGATGGTGGTCGCACCGGTCTCGGCGTCGATGCTGGCGACCGAGATGCTGTCGGGGCGCAGACCGGTGCGGTCCGCCCCGGCGTCCCCGCCGAGCAACATGATGTTGTAGCGCCCGTCCACAGGAGGCGCGGCGTCGGCCCTCGAGGTGAACAGACTGTTGAGCAGACCGTGCTGCACACCGGCGAGGTAGGCCCCGTAGGCGGCGGGTCCGACGGTCACCACCATCAACAGCACCATCGCCCCGGCGAGAAGTCCCCGGGCCGACGGGGCCGTCCGGACGATGCGGGCCAACCGCAGCGTGTCGACGGTCAGCACCACCCACAGCACCGCGTAGTACGCGAGGAAGACCTGGACGACGGTGAGGGCGACGACGTTGGTCGCGATCTCGATCAGGGGCGAGCGGAAGGCGAACGCCAGGACGACGACGACGACCGCGACCACCCAGAAGACGAGGGTGGAGGCGAGTCCCCACCGGCCGAGTCGGCGACTGCCCGCGAGCACCTGCGCCGACCCGGGCACGACCACGTTCAGGAGGACGAGAACCCACGCCCGCTTCGTCATGAACGGCTCGGAGGTGACGTCCGGGTGGCGGACGGGCAGCGCAGTGCTCACAGTGATCGACGCAGGTCGGCGTTCTTCTGCTCGACCAGCTCGGCGAGGGACTCGGCGTGGCGGGCCAGCCGCTCGGCGACCACCGGGTCGTGCGAGCCGATGATGCGGGCCGCGAGCAGACCGGCGTTCACCGCGCCTCCGATCGAGACCGTCGCCACGGGGATGCCGGCCGGCATCTGCACGATCGAGAGCAGCGAGTCCAGGCCGTCGAGCTTGGCCAGGGCGACGGGCACACCGACCACGGGGAGGGTCGTGACCGATGCGATCATGCCGGGCAGGTGCGCTGCTCCCCCGGCCCCGGCGACGATGACGGAGAGTCCGCGACCTGCCGCGTCGCGACCGAAGGCGATCATCTTGTCCGGCGTGCGGTGGGCCGAGACGACCTCGACCTCGTGCGGGATGCCCAGCTCGGTCAGGATCGTCGACGCCCCCTGCATGGTGGGCCAGTCGCTGTCGGAGCCCATGACGATGGCGACCTTCGCGGGTACGGCGGGGTCGTTCGGGCGCACGTCGGTGCTCTTCGGGTCGGACACGGACTAGAGGATAGCCGTCAGTCGGTGAAGAACTCGACAGCGGCACGCGCCCGGAAGACGGCCTCGTCGAGGTCGTCGCCGACCACGGTGACGTGGCCGACCTTGCGCCCGGGCCGGGGGTCCTTGCCGTAGTCGTGAACCTTGACCGCCGGCTGGTCGGCCATCAGGGCGGGCAGACGGTCGGCCATCGACCCCGTCGCCGGCCCGCCGAGCACGTTCAGCATGACGCTCCAGGGACGGTGGCAGTCCGTGTCGCCGAGCGGCAGGTCGAGCACGGCCCGGAGGTGCTGTTCGAACTGGCTCGTGGTCGACCCGTCGATCGTCCAGTGCCCCGTGTTGTGCGGCCGCATGGCGAGTTCGTTGATCAGGAGGCGCTCGTCGGTCGTCTCGAAGAGCTCGACGGCCAGGACGCCGGTGACGTCGAGCCGCTGGGCGACCGTCCGCGCGATCTCGTCGGCGGCGTCGGCCAAGCGACCGGCGCTCGAGGGTGCCGGGGCGAAGACCTCGGAGCACACCCCGTCGCGTTGGACGGTCTCGACGAGAGGCCAGAGGGCGATGTCACCGCTCGGCCGACGGGCCACGAGCTGTGACAGTTCGCGCCGGAACGAGACGAGCTCTTCGACCAGGAGCGCGCCTCCGTTGCCGTCCTCGGCCAGGGCGCCGAACCAGTCGTCGGCGTCGTGGGCCGCCGAGACCACGCGAACGCCCTTGCCGTCGTAACCACCCCGCGCGGTCTTGACGACGGCCCGGCCACCGTGGTCGGTGAGGAACGCCTCGAGCTCGGTGGCGTCACGGACGGCCGCCCAGTCGGGAACGGGCAAGCCGAGCTCGGAGAGCCGTCGACGCATGACGATCTTGTCCTGCGCGACGGCCAGTGCGGACGGCCCGGGGTGCACCCGCACGCCCGCGTCGACGAGGGCGGCGAGGACGTGTTGGGGGACGTGCTCGTGGTCGAAGGTGACCACGTCGACCGTGCGCGCGAAATCGATGACGACGTCGACGTCGTGGTAATCGCCCACCCGGGTCGCTGCCAACCGGGCCGAACTGCCCTCGGTCTCGGCGAGGACGCTGATCTCGATGCCGAGGTGGACGGCGGGCGGGATCATCATGCGGGCCAGCTGGCCGCCGCCGATGACGCCGACACGGAGAGCCGTCATCGGACGACCGTCCCGCTCAGCTGCGGCGAGTCCGGAGTGCCTCCGACCGTGCACCGGTAGGTGACGTTGGCGACGCCGACGTCACCGCCCGAGTAGAGGCCGGCGACGTCGATGCTCCGCCCCCCGGAGCCCTGCACGAGGATCTGCGACGAACGGTCGTTCCAGGTGTAATCGGCACCCTGCGACCTCGTGGCCTCGTTCCGGCAGGCATCGTAGGCGCGGGCGTCGGTCCAGCCGTCCGCCTCGTCGGACGGTACGGGGACGGGCGTCTCGACGGTGCCGGTCGGGTCGTCGGCCGGCGCCGTGGGGGCGGCCGTCTCGGCCCCCGTGTCGGGCGCCGAGGGCGATGCGGTCGACGTGGGGCTGAAGCTCGACATGGTCGGCGTCGGGTCGTCGCCGCCGCTCGTGCACGCGGAGAGGGTGAGGGCCAGGGCCCCGGCGGTCAGCACGGCGATGAGGGCCCGGTTCGTCATGCGGTCATCGTATCGGTGGCACCTCGTCGGACGGCGTCGACCTGCCGGAGGGGGCCGGACACCGGCACGGGACCAGGCGCCCTCTGACCGGCACTCGGCTACGGGCGCCCGAGTCCTCGGAACTCGAAGCCGGCCTCGCGCCACTCGGCGGGGTCGAACACGTTGCGGGCGTCGACGATGCGTCGGCCGGAGACCAGGGCGGCTACCTCGGCCGGACGCAGTGCCTTGAACTGCTTCCATTCGGTGAGGACCAGGACGATGTCGGCGTCACGGAGAGCGGTCGGGACGTCGTCGACGTAGGTGAGGTCGGGAGCCAGCCGGGCGGCGGTCTCGTTGGCCTCGGGGTCGTGGACGACCACGTCGGCACCGGCGGCGTGCAGTCGGCGGGCGACGTCGAGGGCGGGCGAATCGCGGACGTCGTCGCTGTCGGGCTTGAACGCCACGCCCAGCACGGCGACGCGCGCACCACGCACCTCGCCGAGCAGCTCGCCCGCGAGGTCGACGACGCGGTCGCGGCGGCGCAGGTTGACGGCGTCCACGTCGGCGAGGAAGTCGAGGGACTCTAGCCCCAGTTCGCGCGAACGGGCGCGGAAGGCCCGGATGTCCTTCGGCAGGCACCCGCCGCCGAAGCCGAGGCCGGCATTGAGGAACCGGCGACCGATGCGGGCGTCGTGCCCGATCGCGTCGGCCAGTTGCGTCACGTCGGCACCGGTGGCCTCGGCGATCTCGGCCATCGCGTTGATGAACGAGATCTTCGTGGCGAGGAACGCGTTGGCCGAGACCTTGACCAGCTCGGCCGTCGCGTACCCGGTCACGAGCCGGGGCGTGCCCGTCGCCAGAGCCGTCGCGTAGACCTCGTCGAGCACGGCCGTCGCACGCTCGCCGGCGTCGCCGGAGGGCACCCCGTAGACGAAGCGGTCGGGTGCGACGGTGTCGGCCACGGCGAACCCCTCGCGGAGGAACTCGGGGTTCCAGGCCAGGTCGGCCCCCGAGGAGGCGCGGACCAGGTCGGCGAGTCGGCTCGCGGTGCCGACGGGAACGGTGGATTTGCCCACCACGAGGTCGCCGTCGGCGAGGTGGGGCAACAGCCCCTGGACCGCGGCGTCGACGTAGGTCAGATCGGCGGCGTCGCTGCCCGCGGTCTGCGGGGTGCCGACGGCGACGAAGTGGACCTGGGAACCCGCGGCGTCGGCGGGGTCGGTCGAGAACCGGAGTCGCCCCGAGTCGATGGCCCGGCGGAGGGCCTCGGGCAGACCGGGCTCGAAGAACGGGGCGTGACCCGACGACAGCAGGGCGATCTTGCCCGGGTCGACGTCGATGCCGACCACGTCGTGCCCGAGGTCGGCCATGCACGCGGCGTGCACGGCTCCGAGGTAACCGCAACCGATGACTGAGATTCGCATTGTAATATCCTATGTCACGCGCGTCGGGTCAGACGACCCGGTCGTCGCCCCACGAGGTGGTGTCGGAGTGTCCGACGGACTGCTCGTGCTGGCGACGCTGGGCGACGCTGTTGAGGTTCGACTCCATCAGGTCGTGCAGGGTCGATTGGACGAGGTCGGCCGACGGCACGTCCCAGAGGACGAGCGGACGGTCGAGGCCGGTGTTGATCAGGACGTCTCCGCTGCGGAACGCGCTCTGCACCGAGTTCTTGCGCACCGTGAGGTCGTACCCACGACTGTGCAGCAGCTCTTGACGGGTGCGCACGAACAGCCCCTTGCGCACGACGAGGCGCCGCGAGGTGATGACGTAGCGCTTGCCGAGCCAGATGAGCACGGGCACCAGCCAGAGCAGCACGATCAGGGCGACGGCGGCGCCCAACACGACGTAGTTCTGCCACTCGACGTCGAAGCGACCACCGAAGAAACCGGTCGCCGCGCAGATGCCGACGAGCGCGAGCGACGGCCAGAACAGCACGCGGGCGTGGGGCCGCAGCCGCGCGACGACGTACTCGGTCGGCTGCGGTCCGTCGGTGCTCACAGGCTCATTCATACCGCAGATGCGTGACGTCACCCGAAGCGACGGCCGTCAGCGCGCCGGTCGAGGCGGAACGCACGACCAACCGGCCCGCCTCGTCGACGTCCACCGCCTCGCCGACCAGCGCCGCGCCTCCGGGGAGTTCGACGCGGACTCCGCGTCCCAGGGTCGCGCAGTTCGCGCGGACCGACGCCAGGGCGCCGCTCGCGACCGCGTCGCCCCGGGCCGCGGCGAGGTCGCCGACGAGTCGCGCCAGGCCCGAGACCCACGACGACGTCACGGCGTCCGCGAGTTCGAGGGCGGTGCCCCGCGCTCCGTGCAGACCGAGCGACGTCGAGGTCGGGGTGGGCAGGTCGCCGGCGGGCACCGTGAGGTTGACCCCGGCACCCACGACCACGGCGCTCGCGTCGGACCGCAGCTCGGCGAGCAGGCCACTGACCTTGTCACCGTCGACCTGCACGTCGTTGGGCCACTTCAGCGTGACGTCGCCGCTCTCGACCACACCCCGGACGGAGGCGCGCATGGCCACCCCGGCGAGGAGCGGCACCCAGCCGAGCGAGTCGACCGGCAGGTCGCCCCGGTGCAGCAGCACGCTGACCGCGAGGGAACGACCGGGCGCGGTCTCCCACCGTCGGTCGAGCCGGCCCCGCCCCGCGGACTGGTCGAGCGTCAGCCAGGTCGCCAGGTGCGGCTCGTCGACGGCTGCGAGCAGGTCGGCGTTCGTCGACCCGGTGGACTCGAGCGCCACGAGTCGGGGACTGACGGACGTGCTGAGGGGGAAGGCCATCAACTCAGCCTAGGGGGCCGCCGTTGACGACTCCTACGACGTCCGGGGGCGTCCACGCGTGGAAACCTCCAACGGATGGCTGCGGGTCGGTCAGTAGAGTGAGGCGCGTGACTCCTGACTCCGCGCCCCTCACCGACGCCGCGCCCGACCTGCACACCACCGCGGGCAAGCTCGCCGACCTCAAGGCCCGCTATCACGAGGCCGTGACGGCCAGCGGCGAGGCCGCGATCGCCAAGCAGCACGCCAAGGGCAAGAAGACGGCCCGAGAGCGCATCGACGAGCTGCTCGACCCGGGCTCGTTCGTCGAGCTCGACGAGTTCGTCCGGCACCGCACCCACGCCTTCGGCATGGAGGCCAAGCGACCCTACGGTGACGCGGTCGTCACGGGCACGGGCACGATCCACGGCCGCCAGGTCGCGGTCTACTCGCAGGACTTCACCATCTTCGGCGGCTCGCTCGGCGAGGTCGCGGGCGAGAAGATCATCAAGGTCATGCAGCTGGCCCTCAAGACCGGGGTGCCCATCATCGGCATCCTCGACTCGGGCGGGGCGCGGATCCAGGAAGGCGTCGTCGCCCTCGGCAAGTACGGCGAGATCTTCCGGCTGAACACGGCCGCCTCGGGCGTCATCCCCCAGATCTCGCTGATCATGGGCCCGGCGGCCGGAGGCGCGGTGTACTCCCCCGCGCTGACCGACTTCGTGATCATGGTCGACAAGACGAGCCACATGTTCGTCACCGGGCCTGACGTCATCAAGACCGTGACGGGCGAGGACGTCGGCTTCGAGGAACTCGGCGGAGCCCTGACCCACAACAAGGTCTCGGGCGTCTCGCACTACCTCGCGAGCGACGAGGACGACGCCCTCGACTACGCCCGGGCCCTGCTGTCGTACCTCCCCGACAACAACCTGGCCGACCCGCACGTCTTCGACGTACCGGTCGAACTCGAGACCACGGACCACGATCGACAGCTGAACACCCTGATCCCGGACAGCCCGAACCAGCCCTACGACGTGATGACGGTGATCGAGCACGTCGTCGACGACGGCGAGTTCCTCGAGGTCCAGCCGCTCTTCGCGCCCAACATCGTCGTGGGCTTCGGCCGGGTGGAGGGCCGCCCGGTGGGTGTCATCGCCAACCAGCCGTCCGCCATGGCCGGCACCCTCAACATCGAGGCGGGTGAGAAGGCCAGCCGTTTCGTGCGCTTCTGCGACGCGTTCAACATCCCGATCCTCACCCTCGTCGACGTGCCCGGATACCTGCCCGGCACCGACCAGGAGTGGACGGGCGTGATCCGTCGCGGAGCCAAGCTGCTCTACGCCTACGCCGAGGCCACGGTCCCGCTCGTGACGGTGATCACCCGCAAGGCCTACGGCGGCGCCTACATCGTCATGGGCTCGAAACAGTTGGGCGCGGACATCAACCTCGCCTGGCCGACGGCAGAGATCGCCGTGATGGGCGGGCAGGGTGCCGTCAACATCCTGTACCGCAACGAGATCAAGGCGGCGGCCGAGGCCGGCGAGGACGTCGCAGCCGTGCGCACGCGGCTCGCGAACGAGTACACCTACAACGTGGCGAGCCCTTTCCTCGCCGCCGAGCGGGGCGAACTCGACGGCGTCGTCGAACCGGCGGCGACCCGGGTCGCCGTGATCAAGGCGCTGCGAGCGCTCAAGACCAAACGGGCGACCTTGCCGCCGAAGAAGCACGGGAACATCCCCCTGTGAGCGGGCGCCACGCAGCCGCGTCCCCCGACGCGACGGACCGCCCCACCGCCGCGGTCGAGCAGCCGTCGGCACCCCTGCTCAGGATCGTCGCCGGAGATCCGACGCCCGACGAGCTCGCGGCGGTGACGGCACTGCTGGCCGCCGTCGAGGCAGGCCGGGCCGAGGCGGCGGCGACGACGTCCTCGCGAACCGCGACGTCGGCCTGGACGCGTTCGGCCCGTGCACCCCGTCCGTCCATCGTGTCCGGCGAGGGCCGTTGGCGGGGTTTCGCGGGTTGACGCCCCGGGAACGGCGATGGGCACGGCCGTCCTCACCCATCTGTCCTCCTAAATGACGACTGCACACGCGTCCCGGAACGACCATGCTTGCTGGTGCGGGGTGTCTCGTCGAGTCACACCACCGAGCAGGGGCCGACCAGGGTGAACGGGTCGCTGTCGGGGGGAGTCAGGGCGGCATTCGGGTTGCCGCCCTGACTCGAGGTCTCGGAAGGGCCGGACGATCGTCCGGCCCTTCTTCACGTCGTGGGTGCCGCCCGCGCCGAGAGCCGCCGGACGATCAGGGGGCCGAGCGAGGGATCTGCAGCCAGAGCTGGACTTCGTCCCCGTCGTCGTCCTCGTCCGCGTCGGCCGAGACCCCGCGGCCCAGCGCGCTCGACGACAGGTCTGCCGAGCCGAGCCCGACGACCGTGACCGCGTCGTCTCCCCCGCCCTGAACGGTCCGGACGATGATGCGATCGGCGACGGATTCGCGCAGGGCCCCGGCGAGCACGCCATGCACCCGTCGCAGATCCGTCGGTCCGAGGTCGTCGATGCCTCCTTCGTCGAGGAGACTGACGACGGCTCCGCGGCGGCGCGCCGCCATGACCTCGTGACGGACGTCGTCGTCGAGGAGGCGCCGGCCCCGGATCTCGTCCCGGATCGCTCCCTCGAGGTTGAGGCACTCCTGTCGCTCGGCCGCGGTCAGGTCGCCGTGTCGGCTGACGATGGTCTGGAGCATCGGCCGCGCCGTCCGACCCGTCTGGAGCAACCGGTACTGACGCTCGTTCACGTGGGCTTCCTGCGCGGCCTGCCAGTCCGCCGCTTCGTGCTCGGCGAGGATGAACTCGCGCGTCTCGCGCCCCGCGCGGGTGAGCGTGCTCGACATCGCATGGCTGAAGGCGACCCAGACCACGCTGCCGACGATGCCGAGGTCGGCGATCTGTTCGAGCCCGGCCCACAGCACGCCGTGCACCGCCATGAAACCGACCCCGAGCCAGGCGAAGCCCTGTCGACGCCTCGTGGACACGATCACCATGAGCGTGCCCACGGCGGCCACGTACCAGGTGGCGTAGCCGTTCTTCACCGAGCTGTCGAGCCCGGAGGTCACGACGAGCGGCAGGACGATGCTCACGGCCAAGCAGAACGAGGCCATCCACACGGGCATGATGACGTGCTTGCTGGGCCACAGCGCCGCCACGGTCGCCGCGGCGTACAACGCCATGCACGCGACGACGGGCAGCGGATCGGTGAAGCGGTCCAGTGACACCGCGGCCAGGACCAGGTGGTACGCCGAGAAGACCGCGGCCAGCGACACGATCAGCCACCGCGGCACGGAGACCCTCACGCGGTGCCGCCCGAGGCGCCCGCCGCGTCGGTGGGGTCGGCCGAACGGTCGGGGGTCCGGCCGCCGTCGAGGAGAGCGTCGACCGGCCACCGCAGGCGCACGAGGGTCCCCCGACCCGGTGCCGAGTCGATGGTCGCGAGCCCGCCGGCGTTGTTGAGCCTCTCGTGGATCGAGACGCGGACTCCGAGACGCTCCGTCGGCACCGTCGTCGGCTCGAAGCCCTTGCCCGTGTCGCCGACCTCGACGGTCGTCAGGCCGGCCTGGTCACGGGTCACGCCCACCCAGCGCTCCACACCGGGCCCGTCGCCGGCGTGCTGCGAACTGTTGACGAGGGCCTGGACGGCGGCCGAGTAGAGCGCCTCGGCGGCCGTGGACGGGATGCCGTCGCCCTCGATCGGGCCCCGGCGCAGCTCGACCTCGACACCCAGGTCGGCCACGGCGGCCTCGAGGCGGTCCACCATGTCGGCGATCGTGGTGTCGGACTCGTCGAACGGCGTGGTGCTCGCCGCGGCCGAGAGGTGGGACATCGCGTTCCGGGCCATGTTGGTCGACAACTCGCGCTCGTCCGGCGACCACGCCCTGGCCGCCTGGATGAAGGTCGTGAGGACGCTGTCGTGGACGATGGCGTCGACCTGTACCCGCTCGAGCTCGGTGGCGTGCTCGCGGATGGCCTCGGAGTACCGCGCGACGGCGGTCGCCTGGGCCTGGTCGACGTTCGCTGCCGCCTGGCGCAGGATCACCACGAGGATCAGCACGGCGCCGCCGAGCAGGATCGCGTAGACGGAGTCGAGGGTCGCCCGCTGCGGGGAGACCGCGCCGCCCGACGGCGTGAGGCGGATGAAGCCGTAGACGGCGGGGGCGACGAAGAGGTAGCCGGTGGCGATCCAGGTCGAGAACGCCGAGGCGGCCGAGGCCGTCGCGACGGTGCAGAGGTACCAGAGCCACGGCACGCTCGACTGGACCTCGCTGGGGTCGTCGACGGCGAGGGGCCAGGTGACCAGGGCGATCAGGTAGGCGATGGCGACGAAGGCCTCCACCGTCGTGACGCCGCGCTGGACGAGGCTCGCCACGACCAGCGCGAAGAACCCGCCGAACATCGCCAAGCCGATGACCCAGGCCCACGCGAGTTGCATGCTGTCGACCTGACCGATCATGCCGGGCAGTGCTTGCAGGCCGAACACGAGTCCGGCCGCGGCGATGATGCGCCCCAGCACCTTGTCGAGCAGGGCGCGGCTGATCGGATTGCGCGGGGGCCGGAGAGCTCCGAGCGGGATCGGGGCGCTCAGTCGACCCTCAACGGCCATCGCCGCCGTCTGCGTCGAGCCCCGGCAGGATGCCGTCCTCGACGGCGCGACGGAGCAGATCGACCTTGGTGGGCGCCGGTCGGCCGACCTCGACGTACTTGACCCGGATGCGGTCGAGGTACTCGCGGGCCGTCGAATAGCCGATGCCGAGCTGCTGGGCGGCGAGCTTCAGCGGCAGGCCCGAGGCGTAGAGGTGCAGGATCTCGCGCTCGCGACGGCCGAGCTGGGCCTTGGCGAAATCGCGGTCGGCGTCGATCGCGCTCGCCCATTCGAGGTTGTTCAGCACGTCACCCCGGGCGACCGTCGCGACGGCGGCCATGACGGTCTTCGTCGCGGAGGACTTCGGGATGACCCCGGCCGCCCCCGCGGCGAGCGCCTCGCGCACCGAGGCGACCCGGTCGGCGATGCTGTGGACGAGGACGGCGGAGCCCGTGGCCTGGACCCGCTTGACGTTCTCGGTGACGGTCGAGCCGTCGCCGAGCGACAGGTCGAGGACGACGACGTCGACCTCGCGACCCGCGAGGTTCTCGACGAACTCCTGGACGCCGGCCGCGGTGAGGATCACCTCGAAGCCCTCGTTCTGGCAGGCGGCCTGGATGCCGAGACGCACCGACTCGTGGTCGTCGACGACCGCGACCCGCACGGGTACGGTCTCGCGGGTGGCGGTGGGGGTCTCGGTCGTGAGGTCTGACACGGTGATCCTTCTGTCGGCGTGTGCCCTGGTCCCTGAATCCCGGGCGTGCACGGGGTACATCGTAACGGGATCGCGGCTCAGGCCGGCAGCAGGCGCACCACCGTCTCGACGTGGTGCGTGTTCGGGAAGAGGTCGTAGGCCTGCAGGGCGTCGAGTTCGTAGCCGCGCTCGGCGAAGAGGGCGACGTCGCGGGCGAGGGCCACCGGGTCGCACGCGACGTAGACGACCTGGGCGGGGCGCAGGGCCGCGATCTCGGACACGACGTCGCGTCCCGCACCCGAGCGGGGCGGATCGAGGACGACCGTCGCGGCCGCGAGGCGCTCGCGCTCGGCGTCGCCGGCCTGTGACGCGGTCTGCCGCAACCAGCGCTCCACCCGTCCGGTCACGGCCGACGCACCGATCCACTCGGCCAGGTTCTCGGAGGCGTGCTCGGTGGCCCGCTCGTCGCTCTCGACGCTCGTGATGCGGGTCCCCGCACCGAACCGGTCCCCCACGGCGGCGGCGAGCAGTCCGACCCCGCCGTAGAGGTCGAGGTTGGCACCCTTCGGGTCGAAGCGCTCGGGGTCGATCATGGTCTGCACGGCGGCGGTGAGCGTGGCGGCGGCCTCGCGGTGGACCTGCCAGAACCCCCCGTCGTCCAGGCGGAACTCGCGGTCACCGACCACTTCGGTGATGGTCGAGCGGGCCTGACGTCCGATGATCAGGCGCGCGCCTCCCACGCTCGGGGCGACGACGTCGACGTGTTCCTCGCCGGGGAAGGCATCGCCCAGCGGCGCCACCTCGGCGACCTCCGGGGACGCGAGCGGCAGGTCGGGCACGTGCACGACCCGGTGCGAGCGCGCGGCGTACTGACCGGGACGCCCCTCGGCGTCGAGGTGCAGGCGCAGGCGTGTGCGCCACCCCGTGCCGCCGCGGTCGTCGTCGCCGGGCAGTGCCTCGACCGAGACCCGTCCGTCGGCGTCGGCGACCCCGCCCATCCGGGTGAGTGCGTCGACCACCACGCGCCGCTTCAGCTCGCGCTGGTGGGCGAGCTCGATGTGCCCGAACTCGGCCCCTCCGGCGCGGTCGGCCGGATCGACCTCGAGGGCGGCCGCTCCCCACACGTGTGGTCGGCGGTGCTCGCTCGCCTCGAGGACCCTCACCGTGTCGGCCCGCCAGAAGGCCTTCTTGCGGTCGTCGGCGATGCGCGCCACGACCTTCTCGCCGGGCAGGGTGTCGGTCACGAACACCACCCGCCCGTCGAGGCGGGCCACCGAGATGCCCCCGTGTGCGATGCCCGTCACGTCCAGTTCGACCTCGCGGCCCAGCATGTCTCCCATGCGTCGAGTCTGACAGGCTGGGCGGCATGACCGTCCCGCTCTACCTGGCCAGCACCTCCCCCGCCCGTCTCGCACTGTTGCGCGCCGCCGGCATCGAGCCGGTGCTGATCAGCCCCGGCGTCGACGAGGAGGCCGCGGTCGCCGCCGAGTCGGCACGTCTCGGCCGAGACCTCACGGCGGCCGAGACGGTGCAGCACCTCGCCCGGCTCAAGGCCGAGGCCGTGCTCGACACCGTGGTCGACGGCCGCCCCCTGGACGGGTTGGTGCTCGGGGGCGACAGCGCCTTCGAGTTCGACGGCGAGGTGCACGGCAAACCGCACGAGCCCGCGCTGGCGCTCGACCGGTGGCGTCGCATGGCCGAGATCGGCCACGGCACCCTCTGGTCGGGCCACTGGCTGGTGGACCACCGCGGCGGCGCTCCCCGAGTCACCGCCGACGCCCCGTCAGGAGGCGCGGGCCGGGTCGCGAGCGCGTCCCTCACCTTCGCCGACGACCTCGACCCGCACGAACTCTCGGCCTACGTCGAGACGGGCGAGCCGCTCGAGGTCGCGGGTGCCTTCACGATCGACGGTCGTGCGTCCGCGTTCATCACGCACGTCGAAGGCACCCCGAGCGCCGTCGTGGGTCTCTCGGTGCCCGTGTTGCGGTCGCTCGTCCGGGGCTTCGGCGTGCCGTGGCACGAGCTGTGGACCTCGGCGACCGCCGGGTCCTTGTAGGTTCTGCCTCGCGCCTCCTGGTCCTTTTTGTGCACGTCAGCCAAAGGCAGGCGCGAACCGCGCAATAGGGTGGGGAACTATGCCGCGTATCAGCAAGGTCCTCATCGCCAACCGTGGAGAGATCGCCGTCCGCGTGATCCGGGCCGCGCGTGACGCCGGAATCGGCTCGGTGGCGGTCTACGCCGACCAGGACCGCGACGCCCAGCACGCCCGCCTCGCCGACGAGGCCTACGCCCTGGGTGGCACCACGAGCGCCGAGACCTACCTCGTCATCGACAAGATCCTCTCGGTCGCCCGCCGCTCGGGTGCGGACGCCGTCCACCCCGGCTACGGCTTCCTCGCCGAGAACGCCGACTTCGCCCGAGCGGTCCAGGCCGCGGGCCTCGTCTGGATCGGCCCGTCGCCCGAGGCCATCGAGCAGCTCGGTGACAAGGTCTCGGCTCGTCACATCGCCGAGCGCGTCGGGGCGCCGCTCGCCCCCGGCACCCTGAACCCCGTCTCGGGCGCCGACGAGGTCCTCGAGTTCGTCGACCAGCACGGCCTGCCCGTCGCCATCAAGGCCGCCTTCGGCGGCGGTGGGCGCGGCCTCAAGGTGGCCCGCACCCGCGACGAGGTCCCCGAGCTGTTCGACTCGGCCACCCGCGAGGCCGTGGCCGCCTTCGGCCGCGGCGAGTGCTTCGTCGAGAAGTACCTCGACCAGCCGCGCCACGTCGAGACGCAGTGCCTGGCCGACTCGCACGGCAACGTCGTCGTCGTGTCGACCCGCGACTGCTCGCTGCAGCGCCGCCACCAGAAGCTCGTGGAGGAGGCCCCCGCGCCGTTCCTCACCGACGAGCAGACCACGAAGTTGTACGAGTCGTCCAAGGCCATCCTGCGCGAGGTCGGCTACGTCGGCGCGGGCACCTGCGAGTTCTTGATCGGCAAGGACGGCACCGTCTCGTTCCTCGAGGTCAACACGCGCCTGCAGGTCGAGCACCCCGTGTCCGAAGAGGTCACCGGCATCGACCTCGTCCGCGAGCAGTTCCGTCTCGCCGAGGGCGGCGTGCTCGACTACGACGACCCCGAGGCCCGCGGCCACTCGTTCGAGTTCCGCATCAACGGCGAGGACGCCGGCCGTGGATTCATGCCCGCCCCCGGTCCGATCCACGTCTTCAAGGCCCCGGGAGGCCCCGGCGTCCGCGTCGACAGCGGCGTCCAGGCGGGTGACGAGATCAGCGGTTCGTTCGACTCGCTCCTCGCCAAGCTGATCGTCACCGGCTCGTCGCGTGAGGACGCCCTCGAGCGCTCGCGTCGGGCCCTGGCCGAGTTCGAGGTCGCCGGCCTGCCGACGGTGCTGCCGTTCCACCGCGCGATCGTCGACGACCCCGCCTTCGCGCCCGCCGACGGCGCCCCGTTCTCGATCTACACCCGCTGGATCGAGACCGAGTTCGACAACACCATCCCCGCCTGGAGCGGCGAGGCCGAGGCCCCGCGCCCGACCGACGCACGCGACACCGTCGTGGTCGAGGTGGACGGGAAGCGACTCGAGGTCTCGCTGCCGGCCGGTCTCGGGTCGCGCACCGCACCTCCTGCGGTCGCCCCCAAACGCCGCGGTGCGCCCCGCTCGTCGGTCGTGACCGCGACCGGCGCCGAGGTCAAGGCGCCGATGCAGGCCACCGTCGTGAAGCTCGCCGTCGAGGCCGGTCAGCAGGTCGTCAAGGGCGACCTGGTGCTCGTGCTCGAGGCGATGAAGATGGAACAGCCCGTCGCCGCCCACCGTGACGGCACCGTCTCGGGCATCGCGGCCGTCGTCGGCGAGACCGTCTCGTCGGGCCACGTCCTGCTCAGCATCGACTGAGCCCGCGCCGGGCCCCGCGGCGACCGGGGACGCGGGTCGGCAGACCTTAGAGTGGACGCCATGTCTGAGACCACCACGCACCCACTCGACGACCGCGCCGCCGACCCCTTCGAGGTCGCCCGCACCGCCGCCGCCGAGATCGCCGAGAAGACCGGCATCGCCCGACACGACATCGCCCTGACGCTGGGCAGCGGTTGGGCCAAGGCCGCCGACCTGATCGGCGAGACCGTGGCCGAGGTCCCGGCCACCGAGATCACCGGGTTCGCCGCGTCGGCCGTGGTCGGCCACACGAGCTCGATCCGCAGCATCGCCCTGCCTTCGGGCAAGCACGCCCTCGTCATGGGTGCCCGCACGCACTACTACGAGGGCCACGGCGTGCGTCGGGTCGTGCACGGCGTGCGCACGGCCGCCGCCACGGGCGCGTCGACCATGATCCTGACGAACGGTGCCGGCGGCATCCGAGAGACCTGGAAGCCCGGCACACCCGTGCTGATCAGCGACCACATCAACCTCACGGCGGACTCGCCCCTCGAGGGCGCGACCTTCATCGACCTGACCGACCTCTACTCGACGCGACTGCGCGACATCGCGCGCGGGATCGACCCCGACCTCGACGAGGGCGTCTACACGCAGTTCCGCGGCCCGCACTACGAGACGCCGGCCGAGGTGCAGATGGCGAAGGCGATCGGCGGCCACATCGTCGGCATGTCGACGGCCCTCGAAGCCATCGCCGCCCGCCAGTCCGGCATGGAGGTGCTCGGCATGTCGCTGATCACGAACCTCGCCGCGGGCATCCAGAAGACCCCCCTCAGCCACGCCGAGGTGCTCGAGGCCGGGCGCGACGCCGAGGCCAAGATCAGCGACCTGCTCGCCCGCATCGTGGCGGCCCTGTGAGCGGCGACGTGACGGGGGCCCGCAACGAGGACTCCGCGGTCTCGTCCGACCTCGAGCAGCTCATCGCGACGGCCACGGCCTGGCGCGACCAGGACCCCGACGACGAGACGCGTGACGAGCTCGGCCGGCTGCTGAGCCGTGCCGGTGCCCACGACGCCGACGCCGCCGCCGACCTCGCAGACCGCTTCGCCGGTCGCCTGCAGTTCGGCACCGCCGGCCTGCGCGGTGCCCTGGGCTCGGGCTCGAACCGCATGAACCGCGTGCTCGTGGCGCAGGCCGCGGCCGGCTTTGCGGCCTTCCTGCGGGGCCGCGAGGCGCATCCCTCGATCGTCATCGGCTACGACGGGCGCAAGAACTCCGACGTCTTCGCGCGCGACACCGCCGAGATCATGGCGGCGGCTGGCGTGACCGCGACGATCCTGCCGCGGGCCCTGCCGACACCGGTGCTGGCCTTCGCCGTGCGCCACCTCGACGTCAGTGCGGGCGTCATGGTCACCGCGAGTCACAACCCGGCGCAGGACAACGGCTACAAGGTCTATCTCGGGGGCGTCGACGCCGGATCGCAGATCGTCTCGCCGGTCGACGGCGAGATCGCGACCGAGATCGAGAAGGCGGCGCAGTCTCCCGTCACCCACCTGGCGCGTTCCGACGACTACCGCGAGGCCGGCGACGACCTCGTCATGGAGTACGTCCGACGCACAGCCTCCGTGGCCGGGACGGCTGCGACCGGTCGTCAGCCGCGCGTCGTCTACACCGCGATGCACGGCGTCGGGTGGGAGGTCGCGCGACGCGTGTTCGCGACCGCGGGCTTCGCCGAGCCGATCCCCGTCGGTGAGCAGAGCGCCCCCGACCCGGCGTTCCCGACCGTGGCCTTCCCCAACCCCGAAGAGCCCGGGGCCCTGGATCTCTCGTTCGCCACGGCCGAACGTGTCGAGGCCGACCTGGTCATCGCCAACGACCCCGACGCCGACCGGCTCGCGGTGGCGATCCCCGTCGACGGTGGGTGGCGTCGACTCAGCGGCAACGAGGTCGGCTCGCTGCTCGGCTGGCGCGCCGCCGAGCGCGCGCGTCGGGACGACCGCGACGGCACCCTGGCCGCGAGCATCGTCTCGTCCCCCGCCCTGCGCGAGATCGCCCGCGTGCACGGGCTCGACTACGTCGACACCCTCACCGGCTTCAAGTGGGTCTCCCGCGTCGGAGGACTGCTCTACGGCTACGAGGAGGCCCTCGGCTACCTCGTCGACCCGGACGTCGTCCGCGACAAGGACGGCATCTCGGCCGCCGTCGACCTGTTGGCCCTCGCGACCGAGTTGCACACGGCCGGGTCGAGCCTGGCCGAGCACCTCGTCGCCTTCGACGAGCGGTTCGGCGCCTACGCCTCGTCGCAGATCTCGATCCGGGTCGACGACCTCGCCACCATCACGGCGCTCACCGACGGTCTGCGTCGACGACCCCCGGCGACGATCGGCTCGCACCGCGTCGACCGCGTCGACGACTTCCGCGACGGCTTCGGGGCCTTCCCCGCGGGCGACATCCTGCGCTACTGGCTGACCGACGGCTCGCGCGTCATCGTCCGCCCGAGCGGCACCGAGCCGAAGCTCAAGGTCTACATCGACGCGTCGAGCACCGAGGGCGACGCCGTCGCCCGTCGGACGGCTGCCGAGGCGGCCGTGGCCGACCTCGACGCGGGCATGCGGGCCCTGCTGACCTGACGGTCGGGGCGGTGACCGCCCGGACGACGGAAGAGACCCCGGATGCACGATCTGCGCCTCCGGGGTCTCCCTCGTCGTGGCCGGTGCGGTTCGCCCCGGTGCCGCCCGCCGCGCTCAGCCGAGCGACTTCTGCAGCTTCTCGGTCAGCTCGGCCTGGTCGAAGTGGTTCTGGATGACGATGACGTCGGCGAACGTGGAGCCGATGGCCTCGACGAACTCGGCCGACGTGAGGATGACCTGTGCGTCGTCTCCGACCGAGGCGATCGAGCCGATGTCGGCGGCGACGACGTCGGCCTCGATGTCGAGCTTGGCCAGGACGCGCTCGGCGTTGACCTTGAGGATTCCGCTGCTGCCGATGCCGGCGCCGCAGATGGTGACGATCTTCATGGGGCTGTCTCGATCCGTCGTGGGAGGGTCAGGCGGGGACGCCCATCAACCGACGCACCTCGTCGACCGAGGTGGCGGCCGCGAGGGCGGGGATGACGGAGGCCTCGTTGAAGACGTTCGCGAGGTCGGCGATCGATTCGAGGTGGCCGCCGACGGTGACGATCGCGAGGCCGAGGACCACGCTGACGGGATCGTTGTGTGGGTGGCCGAAGGGCACGGGCTCGGCCAACGTGACCACCGCGAGGCCGTCGCGCACCACGTCGTCGCCCGGACGGGCATGGGCCAACACGAGGCCCGGCGCGATGACCACGTAGGGGCCGTGCTCGTCGATCATGCGGACCATCTCGTCGCCGTAGCCCTCGCGGGCGGCGCCGGAGTCGACCAACGCGTGCCCCGCGACACGGACGGCCTCGCGCCAGTCGGCGACCCGGGCACCGATGACGACCGCCTCGTCGGGCAGCGGAGGGAGAGCCATGCTCAGACCCCCTCGAAGCCGGCGGTGATGCGGTCGGCCAGCGCTTCGCGGTCTTCGAGGGGCAGGAAGCACGACGCGGCGGCGTTGAGCTGGAAGGTCTCGTGGTCGTCGAGGTCGTAGTCGAAGGCCTGGCTGAGGAGGGCGAGCTCTTTGCAGAGACTCGTGTCGCTCATCAGACGGTTGTCGGTGTTGACCGTCACGCCGTAACCGAGCTGGTAGAGCAGGTCGAAGGGGTGGTCGTCGAGGTCCGTGCCCCAGGCCGCGATGGCACCGGTCTGCAGGTTGGACTGCGGTGACAGCTCGAGCGGGATCTCGCGGTCGCGCACCCACGAGGCGATGGGCCCGATCTCGACCGTGGAGGTCGACCCCTTGCTCGCGACGACGCGGATGTCCTCGGCGATGCGGACACCGTGGCCGAGTCGGAGGGCCCGCCCGTCGATCAGCGCGCCACGGATGCTGTCGAGGCCGTCGGCCTCGCCCGCGTGCACCGTGACGGGCATGAACTCGCGGGCCAGCAAGTCGAAGGCGACCTTGTGGTCGGCGGCCGGGTACCCGGCCTCGGGACCGGCGATGTCGAAGGCCAGCACGCCGTTCTCGCGATGGCGGACCGCGAGCTGGGCGATCTCGAGCGATCGCTCGCCCTGGCGCAACGCACTGAGGATCTGCCCGACCGAGATCTCGTACCCGTCGGCGGCGAGCGAGCGCACAGCCGACGCGAAGCCCGCCTGCACCGCCTCGACCGCCTGGTCGAGGGTGAGCCCCTGCCGCTGGTGCTGCTCGGGGGCCCAGCGGACCTCGGCGTGGACGACACCGTCGGCGGCCAGGTCGAGGACGAACTCGTGGGCGACCCGGGTCAACTGGTCGGCGGTCTGCATGACCGCGACCGTGAGCTCGAAGGTGGCGAGGTAGTCGACGAGGGTGCCGGAGTCGGCGTTCTCGACGAACCAGCGACGCAACGCCTCGGGTTCGGAGGCGGGGAGGTCGACGCCGGCCTCGACCGCGAGGTCGACGACGGTCTCGGGTCGGAGGCCCCCGTCGAGGTGGTCGTGCAGCGAGACCTTGGGCAGGGCCGCGAGCCGCGGGCCCCCGTTCGGCAGCCGGTAGTCCTTGTCGGGAGCGCTCATGCCCTCAATCTACTAGCGGTCCGGCCGACGACTCTGGACGCGCGCCACGAGAGAGGTGCGCGCACAGCGAGAACCGGCACCGCGCCTCCTGGACGGAGGCGCGGTGCCGGAGGATCGTCCGTCGGACGAGCCCGGTCAGCCGATCCGCTCGGCGACGATGGAGCGCGCCGCCGGCGCCTCGTCGCCGATCGCCCACGCCCCGTCGACGGCCTCGAGGGCGCGCTCGAAGCGGCCGGGCTCGTCGGTGTGCAGTGTGAACAGGGGCTGGCCCTCGGTGACCCGGTCGCCCGGCTTCGCGTGCAGCTCGATGCCCGCGGCCGCCTGCACCGGGTCCTGCTTGCGGGCACGACCGGCACCGAGGCGCCAGGCACCGATGCCGAACGGCAACGCGTGCTGCTCGGTCAGGTAGCCGGTGCGCTCGGCGGTGACGACGTGCGTCTCTCGGGCCGTCGGCAGCGCCGCGTCCGGGTCGCCGCCCTGGGCGCGGATCATGCGCTTCCAGGCGTCCATCGCGCGGCCGTCGTCGAGGGCGGCCTCGACGTCGGCGTCGGGTCGACCCGCCAGGGTCAGCATCTCGCGGGCGAGGGCGACGGTGAGTTCGCGGATGTCGGCCGGGCCGCCGCCGGCGAGGGTCTCGACCGACTCGCGCACCTCGAGGGCGTTGCCGATGGTCAGGCCGAGGGGCACGTTCATGTCGGTGAGCAGGGCCGTCGTCGCGACGCCGGCGTCGGTGCCGAGGTCGACCATCGTGCGGGCCAGCTCGCGCGACCGCTCGATGTCCTGGATGAACGCGCCCGATCCGAACTTGACGTCGAGGACGAGCGCCGCGGTGCCCTCGGCGATCTTCTTGCTCATGATCGACGACGCGATCAACGGGATGGCCTCGACCGTGCCCGTGATGTCGCGGAGCGCGTAGAGCTTGCCGTCGGCGGGGGCGAGGCCCGAACCGGCGGCGCAGACGACGGCGCCGCTGTCGGCCATGATCTCGCGCATGCGGTCGTTCGAGATCGACGCCTGCCAGCCCGGTATGGACTCGAGCTTGTCGAGTGTGCCGCCGGTGTGCCCGAGGCCCCGGCCCGAGAGCTGGGGCACGGCCACGCCGAACGAGGCGACCAGCGGGGCCAGGGGCAGGGTGATCTTGTCGCCGACGCCGCCGGTCGAGTGCTTGTCGACGGTCGTCTTGCCGAGCCCGGTGAAGTCCATCGTCTCGCCGGACCGGATCATGGCCATGGTCATGTCACGGATCTCGCGACGCTCCATGCCGTTGAGGAAGATCGCCATGGTGAGTGCCGACATCTGCTCGTCCGCCACGTAGCCGCGCGTGTACGCGTCGATCAGCCAGTCGATCTGCCCGGTGCTGAGGGCGTCGCCGCCCCGCTTGACGCGGATGAGGTCGACGGTGTCGAACGGTTCGACGGCGTTCTGGGTCACGGCGGGGCTCCTAGCGGTGGTGCGGTGGGTGGTGCGAGGGCGCGACCACGGGGTCGCGACCGGGAGGGACGAGGAGGCGC
Source organism: Frigoribacterium sp. CFBP 8751 (assembly GCF_014841545.1). Taxonomy (NCBI): domain Bacteria; kingdom Bacillati; phylum Actinomycetota; class Actinomycetes; order Micrococcales; family Microbacteriaceae; genus Frigoribacterium; species Frigoribacterium sp. CFBP 8751. Next base: position 213,744 of record NZ_JACYUB010000002.1, on the reverse strand, counting down.
GGGTCAGCCCTGCGAGGCGCGGTACGCCTCGAGCTGCCGCGGTCCGAACGCGTCGGGGATCACCTCGTCGATGGTCTTGAAGCCCGAGACGGTGTCGAGGACCATGGCTTCGTCGGAGTGTTCGTAGAGCAGCTGACGGCACCGCCCGCAGGGCATCAGGACCCCGCCGTTGCCGTCGACGCACGCGAAGGCGACCAGACGGCCGCCTCCCGACATGACGAGGTCGGACACCAGTGAGCACTCGGCGCAGAGGGTGATGCCGTACGAGGCGTTCTCGACGTTGCAGCCCGAGACGATCCGACCGTCGTCCGTGACGGCCGCGGCCCCCACGGGGAAGTTCGAGTAGGGGACGTACGCCTTGCGCATGGCGTCGCGGGCGGCCCCGCGGAGGGCGTCCCAGTCGGTCTCGGCGACGACCGACTCGCTGCTGCGGGCGGTCACGACTTGATGTAGGGCTTGCCCGAGGCCGCGGGGCCCCGGGACTGCCCGACCAGGCCGGCGACCGCGAAGATCGTCACGACGTACGGCAGCATGAGCATGAACTCGCTGGGCACCGGCGAACCGATGGCCCCGAGCACGTTCTGCAGGTTGCTCGCGAAGCCGAAGAGCAATGCAGCGAGCGTGGCCCGGATCGGGTCCCACCGACCGAAGATGACCGCGGCCAGGGCGATGAAGCCGGCCCCCGCCGTCATCTCTTTCTGGAAGTTGCCGAGCGAGCCGAGCGTGAAGTACGCCCCGCCGAGGCCTGCGATGGCCCCCGCGAGGGAGACGTTCCAGAAGCGGGTGGCGTTGACCTTGATGCCCACGGTGTCGGCCGCCTGCGGGTGCTCGCCGACCGAACGGAGGCGCAGCCCCCACCGCGTGCGGAAGAGACCGTAGAAGACGACCGCGATCGCGATGTACATGAGGTAGACGATGATCGTCTGACGGAAGAAGACCGGCCCGACGATCGGGATCTGGCTCAGCACCGGGATGTCGAGCTGCGGGAAGCGCACCCCGCGGTTCAGCGATTCCGACTTCGACAGCACCTGCGAGTACAGGAAGCTGGTCAGGCCCGTGACGAGCACGTTGAGCACGACGCCGACGATGACCTGGTCGACGATGTACCGGATGCTGAAGACGGCGAGCACCATCGACACGAGCACGCCCGCGATCATCGCCCCGACCAGGCCGACGTAGGCCGACCCGGTCGCCGAGGCGACCATCGCCGAGACGAAGGCCCCGGCGAGCAGCTGCCCCTCGATGGCGACGTTGACGACGCCGACCCGCTCGCTGATCACGCCGCCGAGGGCACCGAAGATCAGCGGGGTGCTGAGCGCGAGCGCGCCGAGGAGCAGACCGGGCACCGGGATGGTCTGACCGGCGCTCGCCCACGTGAGGAAGCCGAGCAGGAAGAGGACGCCGAACACGGCGATCAGCCAGATCGGCACCTTCTCGAAACGGACGGCGCGCAGCACGGCGACGACGGTGATGAGGGCCAGGAGCACCGTGAGCACGATGCCCGTGCCCGCCGCCGGCAGGACCGCGTCGGGCAAGGCGAAGAAGTCGGTCGCGGTCGACAGGCGGAAGGTGCTCTCGCCGTCTCTCGCCAGGCCGAGGAAGAGCACGGCGGCGACGACGGTGAAGATCGCGAACGCGATCGGGGCCTTGAGGCTGCGGGTCGTGGTCCGGGCCAGGTCGGGCGACGGTGCGGCGGGGACCGCCGTGTCGGGGGTGAGCGTGCTCACTTGGTGACCACCGCCTCCTTGTTCGAGGCCTTGCGCACCGGGCGGAGGCCCGGGGCCGGCAGACGGAAGATCGCTCGGACCAGCGGGGGCGCGGCCACGAACAACACGATGAGGGACTGCACGACGAGGACGATGTCGATCGGCACGCCGTTGGCGGCCTGCATCGAGTACCCGCCTGCCTTGAGCGCCCCGAAGAGGACACCGGCACCGAAGACGCCCCACGGCCGCGAGCGACCGAGCAGCGCGACCGTGATCGCGTCGAAGCCGATGCCGGCGTCGATGCCCGAGGTGAAGCCGCTGGTGAGCGTGCCGAGCACCTGCGTCGACCCGGCGACACCCGCGAGCGCACCGGAGATGAGCATCGCGTAGAGGTAGATGTTCTTGACGTTCATGCCGGCCGTTCGGGCCGCGTGCGGGTTCTCGCCCACGGCACGGAACCGGAAGCCGAGCGTCGACCGGTTGATCAGCCACCAGACGACGGCCGTGATGACGATGACCAGCACGAAGCCCCAGTTGAGGTTGTACCGGGCCCCGAACAGGTCGGGCAGGATCGCGGTGTCGAGCGTGGCGGGCGACTTCGGGTTCGCACTGCCCGGGGCCTGCAGCAGGCCCTGCGTGCGCAGCATGAAGGCGAGCAGGTAGAAGGCGATGTAGTTGAGCATGATCGTGAGGATCACCTCGTGGGCGCCGGTGCGGGCCTTGAGCAGACCCACGATGCCGCCCCAGAGCGCACCGGCCGCGATGCCGGCGGCGAGGGCGAGCGGGAGGTGCACGGCGAGCGGCAGGTGGAACGAGAATCCCACCCACCCGGCGGCGGCCGAGGCCATCAGCATCTGCCCACGGGCACCGATGTTGAACAGGCCCACGCGGAACGCCACCGCGACGCCGAGGCCCGCGGCGATGAGCGGCACGGCGTAGTTGAGCGTCTCGGTCAGCGGACGGATGCCCGCCGCGAAGCCGTCGACCCGGAAGTTGTAGATCGCGCCCTGGAAGAGCGACGAGTACGACCCGCCGACCGCGGCCCAGAACGCCTGGAAGAAGTCGGCCGGGCGTGAGAAGAAGTACCCCAGGGTGCCCTGGACGGTGGTGTCGGTGAACCCGATCAACAGGCCGGAGACGACGAGGGCCAGCACGACGGCGAGCACCGAGATGGCCGCGTTGCCCGTCGTGATCTCTCGCAGGAGGCGCGAGCCGCGTCCCTCGGCCGACTCCGGTGACGACGGGGCGGGTGGTGTGCCCTGGCCCTGCGTGGTGGTCGTGGCGTCGCTCACGCTGCCTGCTCCGTTCCCTGCGGCATCTCGCCGGCCATCATGAGCCCCAGCACGTCGCGAGGGGTGTCCGCCGGCACGATGCCGACGATGGTGCCGCGGTACATCACGGCGATGCGGTCCGCCAGGGCGGCGACCTCGTCGAGCTCGGTCGAGACGACGATGACGGGCACGCCCTGGTCGCGTGTCTCGACGATGCGCTTGTGCACGAACTCGATCGAGCCGACGTCGATGCCCCGGGTGGGCTGGGCCGCCACGAAGAGCCGCAGGTCGCGGCTCAGCTCGCGCGCCAGCACGACCTTCTGCTGGTTGCCGCCCGAGAGGCGGCCGGCGGGAGTCGTGATGCCCTGGGTGCGGATGTCGAACTCCTTCACCTTGGCCACGGCGAACGCCGCGAGGTCGGCGAGCTTCAACGAGCCACGCTTCACGAAGGGGCCGGACTGCGAGCGGTCGAGCATGAGGTTCTCGGCGACGGTGAACTCGCCCACGAGTCCGTCCTGGTTGCGGTCCTCGGGGACGAAGCCGACACCGGCGTCGAGCACCTGGCGGACGCTGCGACCGGTGATGTCGCGTCCGTCGAGCGAGACGCGGCCCTCGACCCGTGGCTGCAGGCCGAGGATGGCCTCGGTCAGCTCGGTCTGGCCGTTGCCCTGGACGCCGGCGATGGCGAGGATCTCGCCCCGGCGGACCTCGAACGACACGTCGTCCACGACGACCTGCCCGATGGGATCGACCACCCGGAGGTTCTGGACCACCAGGGCGGGCTCGCCGGCTCGGGCCGGTGCCTTCTGGACGGTGAGCTCGACGGCGCGACCGACCATGAGCGAGGCGAGCTCGGCGTTCGAGGCGGTCGGCTCGGCCTCGCCGACGACCTTGCCCAGGCGGATCACCGTGATGCGGGTGGCGACCTCGCGCACCTCGCGGAGCTTGTGGGTGATGAAGACGATGGCGGTGCCGGCGTCGCGCAGCTGACGCATGATCACCATGAGCTCGTCGGTCTCTTGCGGCGTCAGGACGGCGGTGGGCTCGTCGAACACGAGCACCTTCGCGTCGCGGGACAGGGCCTTGATGATCTCGACGCGCTGCTGCACGCCGACGGGCAGCTCTTCGACCAGGGCGTCGGGGTCGATGTCGAACCCGAACCGGCTGCTGATCTCACGCACCTTGGCACGGGCCGCGGCGAGGTCGAGCCGTCCACCGGACTTGGTCTCTTCGTGGCCGAGCATGACGTTCTCGGCGACGGTGAACACGGGGACGAGCATGAAGTGCTGGTGGACCATGCCGATGCCGGCGCCCATGGCGTCGCCCGGGCCCGAGAAGTGCTGGACGGCGTCGTCGAGCAGGATCTCGCCCTCGTCGGCCTGGTACAGGCCGTAGAGGACGTTCATCAGCGTGGACTTGCCGGCACCGTTCTCGCCGAGCAGGCAGTGGATCTCGCCGGGCTCGACGGTCAGGCTGATGTGGTCGTTGGCGGTCAGTGCGCCGAATCGCTTGGTGATGCCCCGCAGTTCGAGCTTCATCTCAGGTGGCTACCTCGGGTCTAGGCATTCGGGTCGGTCGGACGGCACCGGGTCGGCGGCCCGCCCACGGGCGTTGAGAGGGCCGGGAGCGACGGGGTGACCGTCGCTCCCGGCCCTGGGTCAGTCGATGCTAATCGATGACGGGAGGTGCTTTCGTCAGCTGGTGAGCGCCGACGGCGACTCGACCTCGATCGAACCGTCGATGATGCCGGCCTTGATGGTGTCGAGCTCGTCCTGCAGACCGGAGTCGACCTTGTCGGCGTAGTCGTGGAACGGGGCGATGCCGACGCCGTCGTTCTCGAGCGTGCCCACGTAGGGCGTGCTCGAGAACTTGTCCTCGCTGGCCTGCGTGACGACCGCGTCGGTCGCCTGCTTGATGCCCTTCAGCACCGAGGTGAGGAAGAGGTCCTTGTTGGCGCTGTCGGTCTCGTAGGTGTCGCTGTCGGCACCGACCAGGACGACGTCCTTGCCGGAGTCGCGGATCGCCTCGGCGGCGCTCTGGTAGATCGGGCCGCCGACCGGCAGGATGACGTCGGCGTTCTGGTCGATCAGCGTCTGGGCGCTCTGCTTGGCCGTGGTGCCGGCCTCGAAGCCGCCCGTGAAGCTGCCGGTCTGGGAGTCGACGTCCCAGCCGACGACCTTGACGTCCTTGCTCTTCTGCTCGTTGTAGTACTTCACGCCGTCGGCGAAGCCGTCCATGAAGATCGTGACGGTCGGGAACTGCATGCCGCCGAAGGTGCCCACGACACCCGTCTTCGAGTAGCTCGCCGCCGCGTAGCCCGCGAGGAACGCGGCCTCGGAGGTGTTGAAGGTGATCGGCTGCACGTTGTCGGCCGTGATCGACGCGTCGTCGATGGTGGCGTAGTTGATGCCCGAGTTCGCCTCGGCCGCCGACTTGGTCGCGTCGGCGAGTGCGAAGCCGACCGTGACGATCAGGTTGCAGCCCTGGTCGGCGAGGTTCGACAGGTTGGCGTCGTAGACCGTCTCGTCGGCCGACTCGACCGTCTTGGGGGTCGACCCGATGGCCTTCGCGGCCTCGGTCAGGCCCTCGTAGCCGAGCTGGTTGAACGACTTGTCGTCGAAGCCGCCGGCGTCGGAGACCATGCAAGGGACGAAGTCGCTCGAGGCGCCGCTGGTCGAGCCAGAGCCGCTCTCGGGGGCCGAGGCACAGCCGGCCAGGATGACGGCGGTGCTCGCCAGGGCGAGGCCGCTGAGCACGGCCTTGCGCGCAGTTGTAGTCAAGTTGTCCTCCAGGGTGCAGCCCGGCACGAGGCGCGCCGGGTGGGTATGGCTGACAGATTACCTACTGTGACGAGCGTCGCCGACCCTCGGGTGGTAGCGATGCCGAGGCGTTACACAGTCGCGACCACGACTTAACGAACACGAAACGTCCACGACTCCTGACGAGCTCAGAGGACGTCGCTGCGCCCGCTCAGCTTGAGGGCGTCGACGACGCTCTTGACGCGTTGCGCGTTCGCCGTCGTCGTGACGAGCAGCGCGTCGGGGGTGTCGACCACGATGATGTCGTTGACGCCGATCAGCGAGATCAGCCGGCCGCTGTTGCCGACGACGATGCCGCTCGAGCTGTCGGCCAGGACGCGGGCGTTCTCGCCGAGGATGGCCAGGTCGCTCTTGCGACCGCCGGCGTGCAGCTTGGCGATGGACGCGAAGTCGCCGACGTCGTCCCAGTCGAAGTCCCCGGGCACGACGGCCAACCGGCCCGCCGCAGCCGCCGGTTCGGCGACCGTGTAGTCGATGGCGATCTTCTCGAGGCCGGGCCACACCTTGTCGACGACGGCGCCGCGTCTCGGGGTGTCCCACGCGGCCGCGAGCTCTTCGATGCCCTCGAGCAAGTCGGGCCGGGTCTCGCCCAGCTGCTCGAGCAGCCGGTCGGCGCGCGAGATGAACATGCCGCCGTTCCAGAGGTAGTCGCCTCCGGAGACGTACCGTTCGGCCGTCTCGAGGTCGGGCTTCTCGACGAAGGACTCGACCGTGCGGGCGCTCGGTGCCCCCTCGATGTCGAGGGGAGCCCCGACGTGGATGTAGCCGAACCCGATCGCGGGCTCGGTGGGGGTGATGCCGATCGTGGCGATGTATCCCTCGTCGGCGGCGACGATGGCCTCGCGGACCGCGCGACCGAAGCCGCGGGTGTCGGCGATGACGTGGTCGGCGGCGAACGAGCCGATGATGACGTCCGGCTCGCGCCGACGGAGCACGGCGGCGGCCAGACCGATGGCCGCGGTGCTGTCCTTGGGCTCGCTCTCGAGGACGACGTTGTGGTCGGCGAGCCCGGGCAGCTGCGACTCGACCGCCGCACGGTGCGCCCGACCGGTGACGACCATGATGCGCTGGTCGCCGTTGAGCGGGGCGAGACGGTCCCAGGTGCCGCGCAGCAGGGTCGAGCCGCTGCCCGTGAGGTCGTGCAGGAACTTCGGCGCGTCGGCCCGGCTGAGGGGCCAGAGCCGGGACCCGATGCCGCCCGCCGGGATGATGCTGTAGAACCGGTCGAGGCTTTCCTGGATCGTCATGCGTTCACCTTATCGACGCCCCTCCTCCATGCCGCCGATCCCCTCCCGCCACCGTCGCCGGTGAGGCTCGTGGCACGAGCAGTCCGAGGAGGACCGATGCGAGTCGTGATCGTGACCGAGAGCTTCCTGCCCACCGTCAACGGGGTCACCACGAGCGTGCTGCGCGTGCTCGACCACCTGGCCCGACGCGGGCACGAGGCCCTGGTCATCGCCCCGGCCGGGCGCGGGACCACGAGCTACGCCGGCTTCCCGGTCCACCGGGTGCCGTCGGTCGCCTATCGTCAGTTCCCGGTCGGCCTGCCCAACCCGCAGGTCGCGGCCGGCATCGCCGGCTTCCGACCCGACGTCGTGCACGTCGCCTCGCCGTTCCTGCTCGGCGCCCAGGCCATCGCCGCGGCCGCCCGCCTGGGCGTGCCCTCGGTGGCCGTCTTCCAGACCGACGTCGCCCGGTACGCGGGGACGAACGGCCTCGGGCTCGGCTCGGCCGTCGCCTGGCGGCTCGTTCGCCGCATCCACGACCAGGCCACGACGACGCTGGTCCCCTCGCGCGCCTCCCTCCGCGACCTCGAGACCGCCGGCGTGGGGCGGCTCGCGACCTGGGGCCGGGGGGTCGACTCGGCCCTGTTCCACCCGAACCGCAAGTCGGGCGACGCGGTCCGTGCCCTGCGCGAGAGCTGGGGCGCACCCGACCGCGTGCTCGTCGGCTACGTGGGCCGCCTGGCCCCCGAGAAGCAGGTCGAGCGGCTCGCCGCCCTGCGCCCCCTGCGGGAGGCGCGCCTCGTGGTCGTCGGCGGCGGCCCCTCGCTGCCCGCCCTGCGCCGCCGGCTGCGGAACCTCGACCCGGTCTTCACCGGCCCGCTGCACGGCGAGCAGCTCGCCGACGCCTACGCGGCTCTCGACGTCTTCGTGCACACGGGCTCGACCGAGACCTTCGGTCAGACCGTGCAGGAGGCCCACGCCAGCGGACTGCCGGTCGTGGCCCCGGCCGCGGGCGGCCCCCTCGACCTGGTGCGGCACGGCGTCGACGGGTTCCTCTTCGACCCCCGGCACGACCACTCGCTCCGCCGCAGCGTCCGCACCCTGGTCTCCTCGGACGAGCTGCGGGCCCGCTTCGGAGAGGCCGGGAGGCGCGTGGTCGTCGGACGCACGTGGGAGACCCTCGGCGACGAACTCGTCGAGCACTACCGACGCGCGATGGCGAGCGTCCGCGACGGGGCCGAGCGCGCCTCCGTCCGCTGATCGCGACGCGGGCCGACGGGTCCGTCTTGTCTCGACGTCGAACGACTTCGGCGGGGCGGGGCGGCGGCCCCGCTCGGCGGGAACATAGACTGGACAGGTTCTGAGAACGCCACCAGCGGACACGGCTGTCCCTCGTACCGACCGAGTGAGAGCGTCGTCCGCCCCATCCGCGAGGAGAAGTGCTCATGGCCGAGCAGTCGACGGGAACGGTCGCATCACCGGCAGGCAGACCGGGTGCACCGAAGATCAGTGCGCCCAAAGCGCCCGGGAAGATCGCCGGCACCCTCTACCGGGGCCGTGAGGGCATGTGGTCGTGGGTGCTGCACCGCATCACCGGCGTGAGCATCTACTTCTTCCTGCTGGTGCACATCCTCGACACCGCCCTCGTCCGGATCAGTCCCGAGGCCTACAACGCGGTCATCGGCACCTACAAGAACCCGATCATGGGGCTCGGCGAGACCGGCCTCGTGGCGGCGATCCTCTTCCACGCCCTCAACGGGTTGCGGATCATCCTGATCGACTTCTGGGGCCCGGGCACCAAGTACCAGCGCGTCATGTTCTGGATCGTCATCGGCCTCGCCGTGGTCCTGTTCGCCGGTTTCGCGCCGCGCCACCTGATGAACGTCTTCTCGGAGTAGAGCCATGACCACCCAGACCGTCGAAGCCCCGCGCTCCGCCCGCGCGGCCCAGCGCTCCACCAACTACGAGAAGTGGGGCTGGATCTACATGCGAGCCAGCGGCCTGCTGCTCGTCGTGCTCGTGTTCGGCCACCTGTTCATCAACCTGCTCGCGAGCGAGGGCGGCGTCAAGGCCATCGACTTCGCCTTCGTGGCCGGCAAGTGGGCCAGCCCGTTCTGGCAGGTCTACGACACCCTCCTCCTCTGGCTCGCGCTGATCCACGGCACGAACGGCATGCGCACGATCGTCAACGACTACGTGTCGAAGCCCACGGTGCGCAAGGTGCTGCTCGTCACGCTGATCGTGTCGACGGTGGTCCTGCTCGTCCTCGGCACGCTCGTGATCTACACGTTCGACCCGTGCCCCGCGAACGCCCCGGCCGACCTGCTGCCGTCGTTCTGCACCGCCGGCTAGCCACCCGGCCCACCGTCCACTCCGGCCCCCGGCCGCACGTCCCCCACCGGAAAGAACCGTGACCACACCCTCCCCCGCCCCCGCCAGCACCGTCGTCGACGGCGTCCACTACCACCAGCACGACATCGTCATCGTCGGGGCCGGGGGTGCGGGCATGAGGGCGGCCATCGAGGCAGGCCCGAACGCCAGCACCGCGGTGATCTCGAAGCTGTACCCGACCCGTTCGCACACCGGGGCGGCGCAGGGCGGCATGGCTGCGGCCCTCGCCAACGTCGAGGACGACAACTGGGAGTGGCACACCTTCGACACCGTCAAGGGCGGTGACTACCTCGTCGACCAGGACGCCGCCGAGATCCTCGCCAAGGAAGCGATCGACGCCGTCCTCGACCTCGAGAACATGGGCCTGCCGTTCAACCGCACACCCGAGGGCAAGATCGACCAGCGTCGATTCGGCGGCCACACGGCCGAGCACGGCAAGAACCCCGTCCGCCGGGCCTGCTACGCCGCCGACCGCACGGGGCACATGATCCTGCAGACGCTGTACCAGAACTGCGTCAAGCACGGCATCAACTTCTTCAACGAGTTCTACGTCCTCGACCTCATCATGGGCGAGATCGACGGCGAGGAACGTCCGGCCGGCGTCATCGCCTACGAGCTCTCGACCGGTGACCTGCACGTGTTCCAGGGCAAGGCCGTCATCTTCGCCACCGGTGGCTTCGGCAAGATCTACAAGACGACGTCGAACGCGCACACCCTCACGGGCGACGGCGTGGGCATCATCTGGCGCAAGGGCCTGCCGCTCGAGGACATGGAGTTCTTCCAGTTCCACCCGACCGGCCTCGCCGGCCTCGGCATCCTGTTGAGCGAAGCCGCCCGCGGTGAGGGTGCCATCCTGCGCAACAGCGAGGGCGAGCGGTTCATGGAGCGCTACGCCCCGACCATCAAGGACCTCGCACCCCGCGACATCGTGGCGCGCTGCATGGCCACCGAGATCCGCGAGGGCCGGGGCGCCGGGCCGCACAAGGACTACGTCTACCTCGACATCACCCACCTCGACCCGGCCGTGATCGACGCCAAGCTGCCCGACATCACCGAGTTCGCCCGTACCTACCTCGGCGTCGAGCCCTACACCGAACCCGTGCCCGTGCTGCCGACCGCCCACTACGCCATGGGCGGCATCCCGACGAACGTCAAGGCCGAGGTGCTGCGAGACAACACCACGGTCGTGCCTGGCCTCTACGCCGCCGGGGAGTGCGCCTGCGTCAGCGTGCACGGGTCGAACCGTCTCGGTACCAACTCGCTGCTCGACATCAACGTCTTCGGCAAGCGGGCCGGCAACAACGCCGTCGAGTACGTGAAGGACGCCCCGTTCGTGCCCCTTCCGGCGGACCCCGCCGGCTTCGTGCGCGGTCTGGTCGAGGACGTCCGCAACGCCACGGGCACCGAGCGCATCGCGACGCTGCGCAAAGAGTTGCAAGACAGCATGGACCGCAACGCCCAGGTGTTCCGCACGGAGGAGACGCTCGACGAGGTCACCCACGTGATCGCCGACCTGCGCGATCGCTTCAAGAACATCTCGGTGCAGGACAAGGGCAAGCGCTTCAACACCGACCTGCTCGAGGCGATCGAGTTGGGCTTCCTGCTCGACCTCGCCGAGGTCGTCGTCTACTCGGCACGCTCCCGCCAGGAGAGCCGTGGCGGACACTTCCGCGAGGACTACCCCACCCGCGACGACGAGAACTGGCTCGTCCACACGATGGCCTACCTGACCGGCGACGCCCACTCGTCGTTGGCCGGCGACCACATCCGGCTCGACACCAAGCCCGTCGTGATCACGAACTACCAGCCGATGGAACGGAAGTACTGACATGAGCACCGCTGTCCTCGAGAACAAGCCCCAGGGCTCCGACGCCGTCCCCACGTTCACGGCCACCCTGATCATCCGTCGTTTCGACCCCGAGGTCGACGACGAGCCCCGCTGGCAGGACTTCGACGTCCAGGTGCTGCCGACCGACCGTGTGCTCGACGCCCTGCACCAGATCAAGTGGGAACAGGACGGCTCGCTGACCTTCCGCCGCTCGTGCGCCCACGGCGTCTGCGGCTCGGACGCGATGCGCATCAACGGCCGCAACCGGCTGGCCTGCAAGACCCTGATCAAGGATCTCGACATCTCGCAGCCGATCTACGTCGAGGCCATCAAGGGCCTGCCGCTCGAGAAGGACCTCGTCGTCGACATGGAGCCCTTCTTCCAGTCGTACCGTGAGATCCAGCCGTTCCTGATGGCTTCGTCGAAGCCCGAGAAGGAGCGCCTGCAGAGTGCCACCCAGCGCGAACGCTTCGACGACACGACCAAGTGCATCCTCTGCGCCGCGTGCACGTCGAGCTGCCCCGTCTTCTGGACGGACGGCCAGTACTTCGGCCCGGCGGCGATCGTCAACGCGCACCGCTTCATCTTCGACTCCCGCGACGAGGGCGCCCAGGTACGCCTCGACATCCTCAACGACAAAGAGGGCGTGTGGCGTTGCCGCACCACGTTCAACTGCACCGAGGCGTGCCCGCGTGGCATCCAGGTGACCCAGGCCATCGCCGAGGTCAAGCAGGCCGTGTTGCGCGGTCGCGCCTGACGGCGACGCACCGACCTGAGAGGGCCCGACCACCTGGTGGTCGGGCCCTCCTGGTCTCACGCGTCGTCGCGGCGCGTGGGCGAACCCCGATGCGCGGTCAGTCGTCCTCGACGATGCAGGCGGCCTCGAGGCCGAGAGCGAGGCGCAAGGCGACCGACACACCGGTCTCGCCCTCGTCGCCCATCGGGGCGACGGCGTCGATCCAGAACACCGGGAGGCGCACCGAAGGAGGGTCGGGCAGCAACCGATCGAGCTCGCCCGCCTCGGTCAACTCGGCCGCCTGGTAGACGGTGAGCAGGGGCACCCCGCCCACCCCGAACACCTGGAGGGCGTCACCGCCGTCGATCTCACGCACGCCGAGAGACCCGTCGACAGCATGGGCCGCGGTGGCGAGATCGAGCTGGTCGTACACGTGCGGACTCAGGATGGTGATGTCGCGGGGCATCAGACCTCGTCTTCGGCCGATGGCTCGGTCGCGGCCTCGATGTCGGCCGCGGCCCCGGTCGAGCTCTCGTGCAACAGGTCGAGTTCGTGCAGGTCTTCCTCCCACGCCTGGAGCAGCGGGCTGGCGACGAGTTGGGCGAGCCGTTCGGGGCCGACGGCCTCGAGGGTACGGTGCAGGGCGTTCCAACCCGAGGTGGCCGCGTCACCCAGCGGGACGACGAATGCCGGCAAGCGAGGACGGCCGACCACCACGACGGGCCGGTCGGCGTCGAGGGCGGAACGTTCGAGACCGAGTCGCCGGACGGACGGCGCTCCGATCAGCAGGGCGACCGGGTTCGGCGGCGGATAGGTGACTGCCCGGACGCACCGGTCGGACTCCCCCTCGCGGGCGATGACCAGGGCGAACGTCGGCAGCGACGACCGGGCGATGTGGTCGAGGGCGTCGGTCAGTCGCGCGATCGCGTCGTCGAGCGACCCGTCGGTCACGTCGACCGTCAACGCCGTGGTCTCTTCGATGCCGTGGTCGGTGACCCGCGCGGTGATGGTCGCCGAGAGATGCGGCCCCTCGACGACGACCCGGACGGTCTCGGGCGCCTGGTGACGCGCGTGCTGGGTGAGGACCCACCGGTCCCAGACGTGCCCAAGGGGCTCGGTCGTCCCCCAGCGGGTCGGGACGGAGCCCGAGACGGCCGCTCCCAGGGTCTCGACCGCGCCTCCGAGGCTCGTGTCGTGGGACGCCCGGTGCAGCACCGTGAGGTCGACGCTGAGCTGGCAGGTGGTGTCGACGGCGTCGGCGATGACCGGCAGCCGCTCGGCGGCGGGCACGGCGACGGCGGAGGCATCCGGTTCGGTGGCCGCGGCGTCGACGTCCTCGTAGGGGACGCCCGTGAGGCCGTCGCGAAGAAGGTCCTGGTCGTCGTGGACCGCCCAGACTCCCCCGGCGGCGACCAGGGCTGCCCGGAGTCCGACCGTGAGGCGCGACCGCTCACTGGTGACCAGCACGACCCGTCGACTCGTCGCGGGTCGACCGAGGAGGTCCGCGAGCGGACGACTGAGTCGGACGACGCGGGCCCTGCTGTCGACCCGGACGGCGCGCGACGTGATCGCGTCGACCAACGGGTGTCGGATTGGGGTGCCCACTCGTCGATTCTGCTCCGTGCCGGACGGCCGCGACCGGATGCACGGCGGACTCGGATCAGCGCGGCCCGTGACGCCCGCCGCGGCCTAGGCTGGGTCCCCGTCATCGCCCCCGACCCTCGAGAGGCACGCCATGCACGACGTCCGACGTCTCGACCGACGACCCCGCCGGTCCGATCCGCGAGCGATCTCGTGAGGCGACGCCCGTACCGCAACGGCGAACGCCCCGACGACCAGCGCGAACGCCGTCGCGCGTTCGCCGCCGCCGTCCGCACGAGGCCGCCCCTGCGCCCCACCGCCGACCGCGAGCTCGGCCGGGCCCTCGCCCGCCTCGACGAGCTCGTCGAGAAGACCCTGCTCTCGGGCGACCACGACCGCCTGCTCGACGAGACCCGTGTGTCGGTCTGGCCGCGAGAACTCGACGCCGTCGTCACGGTCGTGGTGGACCGGCTCGATCCGCCGCCGTCGGTCGACCGTGCGGCGGTGGCCGCCGCCGTCGCGGACAACCTGGAGGCGCGGTTCGGCCTGCGTCCCGGAGCATCCCCCACCGAGAGGTCGGTAGTCCTCTGGCAGTCCGTGGCCGGCGCCGATTCGCGACTCGCCGAGAACGGGTGGGAGCGTGACGTCCTGTCGGACGACCGGGAGGCGCTGGCCGAGTTCTTCGCGTCGGACGGAGACCCGGTGCGGGCGCGCCTGACGCGATCGTCGGGTCGGTTGCACCTCGAACTGCGGGGCACGAACGCGCCCGTCGGCGACCGGTCGTCGTCGTACGCCGTGCTCTCGCGGTCGAGTGCACTCGTCCTCGTCGACGATCCTCGCGGTCTCGTCTCGGTGCTCGACGAGAGCACGGCCGGCGCGCTCCGCGACGTGGTCGTCGCCTGGGGCGAACTCGCGGACCACCTCGACGAACGTCGCACCGAGACCGACTCGCGCTGAGGACGGGCGGCGGTCGACCCCGGGGCCGACCGCCGGAACGGGTCAGACGGTGACGGCTTCGGCGGCCTGACGCGCGCCCGCGGCGGTGGTCGCCGCGACGGCGGCGGTCGCGAGCGTGCGAGCCTGCTCGAGGGTGTAGCGCGAGAGCTCCAGCCGCACGTCGGCCAGTGCGGCCGGCGTCATCGAGAGCGTGGTGGCCCCGAGTCCGACGAGCACGACGGCCAGCAGCGGGTCGGCGGCGGCCTCGCCACAGATGCCCACGGGCTTGCCCGCGGCCGCGCCGGCGTCTCCGAGCGACTTGACCAGGCGCAGCACGGCCGGGTGCCAGGGGTCCTGGTAGGCCGCGACGGAGCCGAGCATGCGGTCGGCCGCCATCGTGTACTGGGTCAGGTCGTTCGTGCCGACGCTGACGAAGTCGGCGGTGGCGAAGATCTGGTCGGCGAGCACGGCGAGCGAAGGGACCTCGGCCATGACGCCCACGGTCTTCAGTCCGAGCTCGCGTCCGAGGGTGACGAAGTACTCGGTCTCTTCGGCGTCGCTGACCATGGGTGCCATCACCCAGAGGTCGGCGGTGGTGGCGGCCTGCGCCGCCGCCAGGGCGGTGAGCTGGTCGCGGAGGATGTCTTCTTTGACACGGAGGGCGCGGAGGCCCCGCAGGCCGAGGGCGGGGTTCTCCTCGTGGGCGTCGTTCAAGAAGCTGAGCGGCTTGTCGGCGCCGGCGTCGAGGGCGCGGACGACGACCTTCTTGCCCGGGAAGGCCTCGAGCAGCGCGGTGTAGCTCGCGGTCTGGCTCTCGACGGTGGGCGCGGAGGAGTTGCCGAGGAAGAGGAACTCGGTGCGGAACAGGCCGACGCCCTCGGCACCCAGCTCGATCGCCCCCGCGGCCTCGGCGGGCGCGCCGAGGTTGGCGAGCAGCGGGACGACGTGGCCGTCGGCCAGGGCACCGTCGGTCAGGGGTGCGGCGGCCGCGGCGGCCCGGTCGGCGATGCGCTTCTCGGCGTCGGCGACCTCGTCGGCGGAGGGGTCGACCGTCACGACGCCGGTCGCGGCGTCGGCCACGACGACGGTGCCGTCGGCCAGGTCGAGGGCGCCGGTCACGCCGACGATCGCGGGGATCGACTTCGACCGGGCGAGGATGGCCGTGTGGGACGTGGGCCCGCCGTCGCGCGTGACGAGCGCGAGCACCTTGTCGAGGTCGAGCAGGGCGGTGTCGGCGGGCGCGAGGTCGGGCGCGACGAGGACGAACGGGGTGTCGCTCTCGGGCACCCCCGGGGCCGGGACGCCGCGCAGCGAGGCGATGACGCGCTGCGCCACGTCGCCGAGGTCGGTGGCTCGCTCGGCCATGTAGCCCCCCATGCCGATCAGGAGGTCCTGGAAGGCGGAGAACGCCTCGTGCACGGCGCGTTCGCCGGTGCGACCCTCGTCGATGCGGGCCTTGACGTCGTCGGTGAGGGTGGGGTCCTGCGCCATCAGCGACTGGGCGTCGAGGACGTCCTTCGCCTCGCCACCGGCTTTCTCGCCCCGGGCCGTGAGGTCGGCGGCGACGGCGGAGAGTGCCGTGAGCACGGCGTCGTACTCGAGGGCCGCGTCGGCCGTGCGAGGGTCGGTGCCCGGCTCGGGCAGCGGATCGGGCATCTTCCTGACGGGGCCGACGGCCACTCCACGTCCGACGCCAACGCCCTGTAGTGCCACGGTGAACCTCTTCGAGTCTCGATGATGGGGACGTACGGCACGACGCCGGGCACGCCCACGGTCGGTCCATCGTAGACGGAACGCCCGGACGTCCGGTCTGCACCGTCGCCGGCGCCGATCCCGGTGCTCCGGACCGCCTCGCGCGGCCACCCCTACCCTGGACGCATGCGTGCGCCGTGGACCCGAGAACCGACGCCCGACCCGGCCGAGGCGGCCCGTGCCTCCTCGGCGGGCGGTCCGCCCGGACGTGCCCGGCGGGCCGGGTCGCGCGTCGCGGGGTCGCGCCCGACCCGGGTGCTGGCACGGCACGTCACGGCGAAGGGGCCCCTGCTCGCGGCCGGGCTCACCTACCAGGCGCTCTTCGCGTTGTTCGCCGCCCTGTGGGTGGGCTTCTCGGTCGCCGGGTTCGTCGTCTCGGGCGACCAGCTGCTGCGGGACGAGTTGATCGTGTTCATCCGGTCGGCCGTGCCCGGGCTGATCCAGGACGTCGACGGCACGGGCGTGGTCGACCCGGAACTGCTGCTCGACGCGTCGGTCTTCGGCTGGACCGGGGCCGTCGCCCTGCTCGGCCTGCTCGTGTCGTCCATCACGCTCCTCGGCAGCATGCGCGACTGCGTCCGCATCGTGTTCCGGGCACCCCAACCCGTCACTCCGCTCGGTCGCCTGATCGTGCGCGACCTCGGCCTGGCGCTCTGCTTCGGCGCCGCCGTCGTCGTCTCGGCGACGCTGTCGCTGCTCAGCACCACGGCGGTCTCGGGCCTGTTGTCCGGGGTCGGCGTCTCGACCCGGTCGATCGTCGGCGAGGCGACCCTGCGCGTGGTCGGCATCGTGCTCGTGTTCGCCTTCGAGACCGCCGTGCTCGCGGTGCTCTTCCGCGTGCTGGCCGGACTCCACATCCCCTTCCGTCGACTCCTCGCGGGGGCCATGATCGGCGCGGCCGGGTTCGTCTCGTTGACCGTGGTCGGAGGCGTCGTGCTGCGCGCCACGGGCTCGAACCCCCTCGTCGCCTCGTTCGCGGCGATCGTCGGACTGCTGATCGTGATCAACCTGCTGTGCCAGGTGCTGCTGCTCAGCGCCGGTTGGATCGCCGTCGGCATGGACGACCTCGGCGTCCTCGCCGACCCGCACGAAGAGGCGGCCCGTCTGCGGCGCCTCGAGGAGGAACGGCGAGCCCAGGAGGCGCGGGCCCGGTCGCGCGGTGGTCGCTTCGTCGACGGCGCCCGCGCCCTGCTCTCGCGGTCGCTGCGTGCCGTCCGTCGAGGTGACCCGCCCGACGTCCCGCCCACGAGCCCTCCTGACGGTGCCCGCCGCTAGTCTGGAGCCCATGTCCACGCGCCTCCGTCTCGCCACCGTCAACGTCAACGGCGTCCGTGCCGCCTTCCGCAAGGGCATGGGCGAGTGGCTCTCGGCGCGCGACGTCGACGTCCTCACGCTGCAAGAGGTGCGCGCCTCGACCGACGACCTCGAGGGCCTGCTCGGCCCCGAGTGGAACGTCGTCCACGACCCGGCGACCGCCAAGGGCCGGGCCGGGGTCGCCATCGCCAGTCGGGGCACGGCCCACGTGCACCGCGTCGAGCTCGGGCCCGACGACTTCGACAGCGCCGGCCGCTGGCTCGAGGCGGACTACGAGATCGACGGCACCGTGGTCACCGTGGTCAGCACCTACGTCCACTCGGGCGAGGTCGACACCCCCAAGCAGGACGAGAAATGGACGTTCCTCGACGCCATGTCGGCGCGACTCCCCGAGCTCGCCGCCCACAACGAGCTCTCGGTGGTCACGGGCGACCTCAACGTGGGGCACCGCGAGCTCGACATCAAGAACTGGAAGGGCAACGTCAAGCGCGCCGGCTTCCTCCCCCGTGAGCGGTCGTACTTCGACCGCTTCCTCGGGCCGGCGGGCCAGCAGGTCGAGACGGTCGACGGCACCGGCGGCGAAGGCCTCGGGTGGGTCGACGTGGGCCGACGCTTCGCGGGCGAGGTCGAGGGGCCCTACTCGTGGTGGTCGTGGCGGGGTCAGGCCTTCGACAACGACACCGGTTGGCGCATCGACTACCAGTTGGCCACCCCGGCGTTGGCCGACAAGGTCGAGCACTACGTGGTCGACCGGGCGGCCGCCTACGACCAGCGGTGGTCGGATCACGCTCCGGTCGTCGTCGACTACCGACTCTGACCCCGCGCCCCACCCCTCCCTTCTCGCACCACCCCGACCGAGGACCCCATGACCAAGCCCCGTCTCTTCTCCGGCATGCAGCCGTCCGCCGACTCGCTCCACGTCGGCAACTACATCGGCGCCCTGCAGCAGTGGAAGTCGCTGCAGACGACGCACGACGCCTTGTTCTGCGTCGTCGACCTGCACGCCATCACCGTCCCGCAGGACCCCGCGGCGTTGCGGGCCCAGATCCGTGGCACCGCCGCGCAGTACATCGCCGCGGGCATCGACCCGGCGCAGTCGACCCTGTTCATCCAGTCGCACGTGCCGGCGCACACGCAGCTGGCCTGGGTGCTCAACACCCTGACCGGGTTCGGCGAGGCCAGCCGCATGACGCAGTTCAAGGACAAGGCGGCGAAGCAGGGGTCCGACGCGGCCTCGCTCGGACTGTTCGCCTACCCGACGCTGATGGCCGCCGACATCCTGCTCTACCAGGCCGAGACGGTTCCGGTGGGTGACGACCAGCGTCAGCACGTCGAGCTCACCCGCGACCTCGCCACCCGGTTCAACTCCCGCTTCGGCGAGACGTTCGTCGTGCCCGAGGCGACGATCCAGAAAGAGTCCGCGCGCATCTACGACCTGCAGTCGCCCGAGTCGAAGATGAGCAAGTCCGCGGCGACCGACTCGGGTGTCGTGTGGATGCTCGACGAGCCGAGCCGCACCGCCAAGAAGATCAAGTCGGCGGTCACCGACGCCGAGCGCGAGATCCGCTTCGACCGCGGGGCCAAGGCGGGTGTGTCGAACCTGCTCACCATCCTGTCGTCGTTCTCGGGCGACAGCGTGGCCGACCTCGAGGAGCGCTACGCCGGTCGCGGCTACGGCGACCTGAAGAAGGACGTGGCCGAGGTCGTCGTCGAGACCTTCGCACCCGTCCGCACCCGGGCGCTCGAACTGCTCGACGACCCGACCGAGCTCGACCGCATCCTCGCGGTCAACGCCGATCGGGCGAACGAGATCGCCCAGGCCACGATCGACACCGTGTACGACCGCATCGGCTTCGTCCGCAAGGCCTGATCGTGCTGCCGTTCGTGCTCGCGTCACCGACCCTCGAGTTGGTGGTGCCGAGCGCGGCCGACGTGCCGGCCATCGTCGACGCCTGCCGCGACGAGACGCTGCAGCGGTTCACCACGGTGCCCGTCCCGTACGCACGGTCCGACGCCGAGTTCTTCCTGCGGCGCATCGTGGACGACGGGTGGGCAACCGGACGCGAGTTCACGTGGGGGCTGCGCCGCCCGGGGTCGGGCCTGCTCGAGGGCGTCATCAGCGTGCGACTCCGCTCGTCCGACGTCGGCTTCTGGACGGCCCCGGCCTCGCGTGGGCTCGGCCTGATGACCGAGGCCCTCGGCCTCGTGGCCGACTGGGCCTTCGGTGCCGGCGGGCTGCGCGAACTCTTCTGGGAGGGCTACGTCGGCAACGACGCCTCGGCCGCCGTCGCCCGACGCACGGGGTTCACGTACCAGGGTGTCGGTCCGGGGCTCCACCCCGACCGTGACGGGGGCCACCCCCTCTGCTGGAAGGCCCGCCTGCGACCGGACGACGCGCGGGTGGCGCGGCCGGGCTGGCCCGACCTGGGACGTCCCGGGACCCGCCCCGGCCGCTCGACGGAATACCCCGTCGCCGACGGCGTTGACTCCCTCACCGATGCCGTCGACGGCGTCGTCCGCCCGTCCCCCACCGCGCACGCCCCGGCGCGCGACCGTTCCGTCCCGGAGGCCCCGTGAGCATCGACTCGATCGACCACGAGCTCCTGGAGCACGCCATGAGACGGGCCGTCGCGCTCGCCCGCCGGGGGCCGGCCCGCGGGGTCAACCCCCAGGTCGGTTGCGTCCTGCTGCGCCCCGACGGCAGCACGGCCGCCGAGGGGTGGCACCGGGGTGCCGGCACCCCGCACGCCGAGGTCGACGCCCTCTCGCACCTCTCCCCCGGCGAGGCCCGCGGCCTGACCGCCGTCGTCACGCTCGAACCCTGCGACCACGTGGGGCGTACCGGCCCCTGCAGCGTCGCCCTGATCGAGGCGGGCGTCTCCCGCGTCGTCCATGCCGTCGCCGATCCCGGCGCGTCCTCCGGTGGCGGGGCCGACCGGCTGCGGCGGGCGGGTGTCGAGGTGGTCGACGGCGTGCTCGCCGACGAGGCCGCCGAGATGGCTCGCCGCTGGTTGGTGACGGCCCGGACGGGCCGACCCTTCGTGACGCTCAAGTGGGCCTCGAGCCTGGACGGCCGCACCGCCGCGTCCGACGGCAGCAGCCGGTGGATCACCGGCACGGCGGCGCGGCAGCACGTCCACGAGCAGCGGGCGGCCCACGACGCGATCCTGGTGGGCACGGGCACCGTGCTGGCCGACGACCCCAGCCTGACCGCCCGGGGCGACGGCGGCGAACTGCTGCCCGACCAGCCCCTGCCCGTCGTCGTCGGCACGCGCCCCGTGCCCGCCGACGCCGCCCTGCGCCGGCATCCCCGCGAGCTCGTCGCGACGGGCACGCACGACCTCGAGGCCGTGCTCGACGACCTCGGACGCCGCGGGGTCCGCAGTGTGTTCGTCGAGGGCGGGCCGACCGTGGCGAGTGCGTTCGTCCGGCTCGGACTCGTCGACGACTACGTGGTCTACCTCGCGCCCACGCTGCTCGGCGGCCCTCGGACCGCCCTCGACGACCTCGGCGTCGACCACATCGACGGGCAACGACGACTGCGCGTCACCGACGCGCACCCCCTCGGCGACGACCTGGTGGTCGTCGCCCGCGACACCCCCAGGAGACCCGCATGACCACCACCCCCGCCGCATCGTCCCAGGTGTCGTTCGAGGTCGAGACCACGGTCCCCACCAGCCACGGCACCTTCCGCATGAGGGCTTACCGCGACACGGTCACCGGGGCCGACCACGTGGCGATCATCGCGAGCGACCCGACGGGCCTCCCCCCGGCGGACGACGCCCTCGTCCGCGTCCACTCCGAGTGCCTGACCGGCGAGGCCTTCGGCTCGCTCAAGTGCGAGTGCGGCCCGCAGCTCGACGCCGCGCTCGACACCATCCGGGACCACGGCGGTGTGGTCGTCTACCTGCGCGGCCACGAGGGTCGGGGCATCGGCCTCGTCAACAAGCTCCGGGCCTACCGCCTGCAAGAGGACGGCCTCGACACCCTCGACGCCAACCTCGCCCTCGGGCTGCCGGCGGACGCCCGAGACTACGGCGCGGCTGCCGACGTGCTGCGCGACCTGGGCCTCACCCGCGTCCGGTTGCTCAGCAACAACCCCGAGAAGAGACGTCAGCTCGGCGAACACGGCATCGAGGTCACCGAACTGGTTCCGCTCGTCGTCGGCGTCGGTGCGTTCAACGAGGGCTACCTCGACACCAAGCGTGACCGCATGGGTCACGAGTTGCCCGGCCACCTCGGCTCCGACGACTGAGCCCGCGACCGGGGCGCTCCTGCGGCCCTGACGCGCGTCCCCGCCGGGGTACGAGCCGGAGTACGATGGACGTGGCTGTCACGAGCGGCCCCCGTCTCACCCGGCCGAGCGATCCGCAGATCCCTGCACCGCGCCTCCGTCCGACCCGCTGCGCCGCATCACGCGCCCGGTCGTCGACGCCCGCCGGGACCTCGACCCCTGCCCCGGAGTGCCCCGTGTCCGTACCCACCATCGACCCGTCGACGTCGTCCGCCCCCACCACCAACAAGCGCTCGCGCGTCATCGTCGCGAGCCTCATCGGCACCTCGATCGAGTTCTACGACTTCTACGTCTACGCGACCGCCGCGGTGCTCGTCTTCCCCACGATCTTCTTCGCCAACGACGACCCCGCCGTGGCGCGCCTCGCCTCGTTCGCGGTCTTCGGCGTCGCGTTCATCGCCCGGCCCGTCGGGTCGATCGTCTTCGGGCACTTCGGTGACCGCATCGGTCGCAAGGGCACCCTCGTGGCCTCGCTGCTGACGATGGGCATCGCGACGGTGCTGATCGGGTGCATCCCGGCCGGCACCACGCCCGGCTGGGCGGTCGCCGGCCCCGCCTGCCTCGTCGTGCTGCGCTTCTGCCAGGGCCTCGGCCTCGGCGGCGAATGGAGCGGTGCCGCGCTGCTCGCGACCGAGAACGCCCCGGCGAACCGTCGAGCGATCTACGGCACGTTTCCCCAGCTCGGTGCGCCCATCGGCTTCATCATCGCCAACCTGCTCTTCGTGCTGCTGAACACGACCCTCACCGAGGAGCAGTTCCTGGCCTGGGGTTGGCGCCTGCCGTTCCTGGCGAGTGCCGTGCTGGTGATCATCGGCCTCTACGTGCGCTTCAAGCTCATCGAGACCCCGGCGTTCCAGAAGGTCGTCGACTCGGGCAACGTCGCCACGCTGCCACTCGCCCGCGTCGTCCGGTCGAGCTGGCGCCCCCTGCTGCTCGGCACGTTCATCATGCTGGCGACGTACACGCTCTTCTACCTGATGACGACGTTCACGCTGACGTTCGGCACGGCCGACGCCGCGGGTGACCCGGCAGGTCTGGGCATCCCCCGGACGCAGTTCCTCTGGATGCTGATCCTCGGCGTGGTGTTCTTCGGCATCTTCACCCTGGTGTCGGGGCCGCTCGCCGAGAAGTACGGGCGCCGCGCCATGCTCATCTGCGTGACGGCGGGCATCCTCGTCTTCGGCTTCACGTTCGCCCCGCTGTTCGCGGCCGGAGCCCTCGGGGCTCAGGCGCTGCTCATCATCGGCTTCGTCCTCATGGGGCTGACCTTCGGACCGATGGGGGCCGTGCTGCCCGAGCTGTTCCCCACGAGCGTTCGCTACACCGGTTCGGCGATCAGCTACAACGTGGCCAGCATCCTGGGAGCCGCCGTGGCCCCCTTCATCGCCGTGGCACTCTGGACGGCGGCGGGCGGCAGCACCTGGCTCGTGGGCCTCTACCTGTCGTCGATGGCGGTGTTGACCCTGATCGCGCTCGTGCTCAGCCGCGAGACCCGCGACGTCGACTACGACACGGCCGGCTGACCGACGCGACGTGCCCTGCCGCCCGGCCCGCGCCTCCTGACCGGGGACGCGGGCCGGTTCCGTGACGCAGGTGGAAGTCACCGGGACGAAGTACGGTCGTAGTCGGCGGTGGCACCGCCCGCGACATCCGACCGCCGCACCCCGCGACGCCGGTCACCTGGCACGAGAGGCATCATGAGCTCCGACACACGAGCGCGCACGACGACGTCCGAGGGCGAGGAGGCGCGGGTCGACCCACCGGCCGCGCCCCGGTCGCGGTGGGGTCGCCGCCCGCAGCCCGAGGGTCCCCGTGCCACGTTCCGTCAGCTGCTGCCCTACCTGTTCGAGCACAAGAAGGTCATGGCCTTCATCATCGTGCTCAGCGTCCTGGGTGCCGCCGCGTCGCTCGGTCAGCCGCTGCTCGTGCAGCAGGTCATCTCGGCCGTGCAGCAGGGCGTCACGCTCGGACCCCTCGTCTGGGCGCTGGTCGCGCTGGTCGTCGTGGCCGGGCTGATCAGCGGGTTCCAGCACTACCTCCTGCAGCGCACCGGCGAAGGCGTCGTCCTCTCGAGCCGTCGTCGCCTCGTCGGACGCATGCTCCGGCTGCCCGTCAGCCAGTTCGACACGCGCCGGACGGGCGACCTCGTGTCGCGGGTCGGCTCGGACACCACCCTGCTGCGGGCCGTGCTCACGCAGGGGCTCGTCGAGGCGATCGGTGGCAGCCTCACCTTCGTCGGCGCCCTGGTCGGCATGTTCCTGATCGACCCCGTGCTGCTCGGACTGACCGTGCTCGTCGTCGCCGTCTCGGTCGTCGTCGTCGTGCTGTTGTCCGGTCGCATCCGCGTGGCGAGCCGCCAGGCACAGGAGAAGGTGGGCGACCTGACGGCCGCCGTCGAACGCGCCATCAGCTCGGTCCGCACGATCCGCGCCTCGGGCGCCACCGAACGCGAGATCGTCGCCGTCGAACGCGACGCCGAGGGCGCCTACCAACGGGGGCTGCAGGTGGCGCGCATCTCGGCACTCGTCGTGCCGATCTCGTCCGTCGCCCTCCAGGCCTCGTTCCTCGTCGTGCTCGGCGTCGGGGGGTACCGGGTGGCCAGCGGAGCCATCGAGATCGCCTCGCTCGTCTCGTTCGTGCTCTTCCTCTTCCTCATGATCATGCCGCTAGGTCAGGCCCTCGGTGCCGTGCTCAGCGTCAACCAGGCCCTGGGGGCGCTCGGACGCATCCAGGAGATCCTCGACCTGCCGAGCGAGACCGACGGCGACGAACGCCTCGCGGCCGAGGTGGCGACCCGTGAGGCGGGCGCCGGTCTCACGGCCGAGGACGGCATCGCCGTCCGGTTCGACGACGTGCACTTCCGGTACCCCGACTCGCCGGTCGCCACCGGGCCGGCGACGCGTGGGCCGCAGCTGTCCGGTGCCCCGGCCCACGACTCGGGCGGGGGCCCCGCCGACGACGACCTCACGGTGCTGCGAGGGGTGAGCTTCTCGGTGCCCGTCGGCAAGCGCACGGCCCTCGTCGGCCCCTCGGGAGCGGGCAAGAGCACGATCCTGTCGCTCATCGAGCGCTTCTACGACCCGACCTCGGGTGCCGTGCGCGTGGGCGGGGCCGACGTCCGCACCCTCGACCGGCGCGACCTGCGGTCGCGCATCGGCTACGTCGAACAGGACGCACCCGTGCTCGCCGGGACGATCCGCGACAACCTCACCCTGGGTTCGCCCGAGGCCACGGACGACGACTGCCGTCGGGTCCTCGAGGCCGTGAACCTGACCGGGGTGGTCGAACGCGGCGACGAGGGTCTCGACGCCCAGGTGGGCGAGGACGGGGTGATGCTCTCCGGGGGCGAACGTCAGCGCCTGGCCATCGCCCGCACGCTGCTCAACGCGCCGCCGATCCTGCTGCTCGACGAGTCGACCTCGAGTCTCGACGGTCTCAACGAGCAGCGCCTCCGCGAGGCGATCGACGCCGTCGCCGAGAACCGCACGCTCATCGTGATCGCCCACCGGCTCTCGACCGTGGTCGACTCCGACCAGATCGTCGTCGTCGAAGCCGGCCGGGTGGTGGGCGTGGGCACCCATTCCGAACTCGTGCAGACGACGCCGCTCTACAAGGATCTGGCGAAGCACCAACTCCTCGTCTGAGACCGGGGTGCGGGGGTGTCGGCGCACGGCCGCGACGCCGTGCGACGATGGCCCGATGAGCGACGTCGCCCCCACCGTCCTGACCCACGTCGACCGCGGGGTCGGCGTGATCACCCTCAACCGCCCGCAGAAGATCAACGCGGTGACGATCGAGATGCTCGGGCTCGTCGAGCAGGCGCTCGACGTCTGGGAGGACGACCCCGGGGTCTCGTCCGTGCTGCTGCGGGGTGCCGGGCCCCGGGGGTTCTGTGCCGGGGGCGACATCGCGTGGATCCACGCCGCCGCCACGACGGACCCGCGACGCAGCGTCGACATGTGGCGGCGCGAGTACCGGGGAACGCTGCGCCTGGCACGCTGGTCGAAGCCGATCGTGTCGCTTCTGGACGGCATCGCGATGGGTGCGGGCATCGGGCTCGGCGGTCACGTCACGCTCCGCATCGTCACCGAACGAAGCTCGGTGGGCATGCCGGAGACCCGCATCGGGCTCTCCCCCGACGCGGGCGGCAGCTTCTTGCTGTCGCGGGCCCCGGGTGAGCTCGGCACCCATCTCGCCCTGACCGGTCGTGCGATGACGGCTGCCGATGCCCTCCACACAGGCTTCGCCGACCTGTTCGTCCTGTCGTCCGAGCTGACGCGGGTCCTGCCGGCACTGGCCGACGGGGGCCCCGAGGCCGTGCGGGCACTCGGCACGGACGCGGGACCGTCCGATCTCGCCGGGGCCGCCGAGTGGATCGACGACGCCTACCGAGGCGACGACGCCCGGACGATCGTGCGACGCCTCCGCGAACTCTCGGCGTCGGGTCTCGCCGACGCCGGAGCCGTGGCCGACGACCTCGAGGCAGCCTCGCCCACGTCGGTGGTGCTGACCCTGGAGGCGCGGCGGCGGGCGGCCCGTCTGCCCGACCTCGAGGCGGTGCTGGGGCAGGAGCTGGGCATCGTCACCTCGCTCGCCGCGTCGCCGGACCTCGTCGAGGGCGTCCGCGCACGGGTGATCGACAAGGACCGCCGACCCCGCTGGTCACCTCCGACGCTCGCCGAGGTCGACGTCGCCGCGACCCTCGCGACGGTCGACTGGACGACGCGGCTCTGACCGAGGGGCGAGCGTCGTCCACGGGCCGTGGTCCGCGTGTCGCGTGTCGCTGCCGCCGGTCACAGGCGGATCGTGCGTCCCTCGTCGGCCGAACGACGCGCAGCCTCGATCACCTCGAGTGCCCGGACGGCGTCGCGAGGGTCGACCGGCAGGTCGCCCCCGCCGACCAACGCCCTGGCCAGCTGCGAGTAGAACGCGGGGTACCGGCCCGGATCGGTCGTCTCGTCACGGCGGGTGCCGCCCTCGGACACCTCGCCCCGACGATCGCCCGCGTCGACACCGTAGGCGGGGTCGGTCGGCGCGAGTCCCGACGACAACTGGGCCTCTTGCGGGTCGAGACCGTGCACCTCGTACGCCCCCGCCGACCCCAGCACACGGAACCTCGGCCCGGGGAGGGCTGCCACGTGGCTCATCGCCAGCCGCGACCGCCGACCACCCTCGTGCTCGAGCGACAGGAACACGTCGTCGTCGGCCGTCCCGGACGGGCGGCGGGTCGCGATCTCGGCGTGGACCGCCCGGGCCGGCCCCAGGAGTCGTACCACCTGGTCGACGAGGTGCGGGCCCAGGTCGAACAGGATGCCCCCGCCGTCGGCCGGGGTCGCCCGACGCTTCCAGCCGGCGCGGTTCTCGAGCTTCCAGGGTTCGAAGCGCGACTCGACGGTGTGCACGTCGCCCAGCTCGCCCGACGCCGCGAGGCGCGTCGCCGTCAGGAAGTCGCCGTCCCACCGCCGGTTCTGGTAGACGCTCAGCGGCCGGCCGAGAGACTCGGCGAGCTCGACGAGCCCGCGGGCGTCGGCGGCCGAGGTCGCGAGCGGCTTGTCGACGACGACGGCCGCCCCAGCCTGCAGGGCACGCGTCGCGGTCTCGACGTGGGTGTCGTTGGGGGTGGCCACGACGACCAGGTCGAGTCCACGGCCCCAGAGCTCGTCGACGTCGGCGACGACCTCGGCCCCGGGATGCGCCGCGGCGGCCTGCCCGGCACGGTCGGGGTCTCGCGTGACGACGGCGTCGACCTGCCAGGCCGGGTCGGCGGCCAGCAGCGCGCCGTGGAACACCCGACCCGCGAGCCCGTAGCCCACGATGCCGACGCGCAGCGGCTCGACGGCGCTCATGAGCCGGCGAACGGGTCGGGGGTCAGCACGTACACCGTCTCGAGGTACTCGTGGATGCCCTCGGCACCGCCTTCGCGACCGAGGCCCGACGACTTGACGCCGCCGAACGGCGCCGAGGCGTTCGACACCACGCCGACGTTGAGACCGAGCATGCCGGTCTGCAGCCGTTCGGCGAGCCGCTGCCCTCGGGCGAGGTCGCGGGTGAAGGCGTAGGCGACGAGCCCGAACTCGGTGTCGTTCGCGAGATGGACGCCCTCGGCCTCGTCGTGGAACGTCGAGATCGCCAGGACCGGGCCGAAGATCTCGGTGGTCAGGATCTCGCTGCCGGGGGCGACGCCCGACACGACGGTCGGCTCGAAGAAGGTGCCCGGCCCGTCGACGGGATGGCCGCCGGTCTCGACCACCGCCCCGCGGCCGACCGCGTCGCGGACGAGCCGGTCCGCCTTGTCGACGGCCCGGTCGTCGATCAACGGGCCCACGGAGACCCCGTCGTCGGTCCCCGCGCCCACCCGGAGCCCGCGCACGCGCTCGACCACCCTGGCGGTGAACTCGTCGGCGACCGACTCGTGCACGATGAACCGGTTGGCGGCCGTGCAGGCCTGGCCCACGTTGCGGAACTTCGCCTGCATCGCACCCTCGACCGCGGCGTCGAGGTCGGCGTCGTCGAAGACCACGAAGGGGGCGTTGCCGCCGAGCTCCATCGAGGTGCGCAGCACCTGTTCGGAGGCCTGGGTCAACAGGGTCGAGCCGACCGGCGTCGACCCCGTGAAGCTGAGCTTCCGGAGGCGCGGGTCGCGGATCAGGGGCTCGCACACGTCGTTCGCCGACAGCGTCGTCACGACGTTCACCACGCCGTCGGGCACGCCCGCCTCGGCGAGCAGCGCGGCGAAGGCGAGGGTCGTGAGCGGCGTCAGTTCGGCCGGTTTGACGACCACCGTGCAGCCGGCCGCGAGGGCGGGCGCGATCTTGCGGGTCGCCATGGCGAGGGGGAAGTTCCAGGGGGTGATCAGCAGGCAGGGGCCCACCGGGCGGTGCAGCACGGTCGTCCGGCCGGTGCCCTCGGGGTTGGTGCCGTAGCGACCCGAGACGCGCACGGCCTCTTCGGAGAACCAGCGGAGGAACTCGCCGCCGTAGGTGACCTCGCCGAGCGACTCGTCCAGCGGCTTGCCCATCTCGAGCGTCATCAGCAGGGCGAAGTCGTCGTGCCGCTGCATCAGCAGGTCGAAGGCGCGGCGCAGCACCTCGCTGCGGTGACGGGGAGACGTCGCCGCCCAGGCGTCCTGCGCGGCGACCGCGGCGTCGAGGGCCCGCAGGCCGTCGGCGGGAGTCGCGTCGGCCACCGCGACGAGGACCTCGCCCGTGGCGGGGTCGACGACGTCGATGGTGTCGCCCGAGGACGACGGGCCCCACGAGCCCCCCACGAAGAGGCCGGTGGGCACGGTCTCGACCACGCGACGACGCTCGGCGGCCGTCAGGACCGGGCGGCTCATGCCGGGACCCCGGTCGAGCCGTCGACGACATCCGACGACGGGGCCGTGCGGACGCCGGCCGCGCGGAGCTCGGCCAGGGCGGCCTCGCTCGGAGCCGGGGCCACACCCGCCACGAGGTCGGTCAGCACGGTGACCCCGAGCCCGGCGGTGACGGCGTCGAGGGCCGAGGCCCGGACGCAGTGGTCGGTCGCCAGACCGACGACGTCGACCTCGTCGACGCCCGTCGCTGCGAGGACGTCACCGAACGGCCGCCCGTCGTCGACGAGCCCGTCGAACAACGAATAGGCCGGCCGACCGTCGCCCTTGAGCACGTGGACGTCGACGAGGGCGGTGTCGAGGTCGGGGTGGTAGTCGGCGCCGGTCGAACCCTGCACACAGTGCGTCGGCCATGAATCGACGAAGTCGGGCTCGGCGCTGAAGTGGCCGCCGTTGTCGCCGTCGGGCGCGTGCCAGTCGCGGCTGGCGACGACGAGGTCGTACCGGTCGCGGTGGGCGCGGAGGTGGTCGGTGACCGCCTGCGCGACGTGGGCGCCGCCGGTGACCCCGAGCGCGCCTCCTTCGGTGAAGTCGTTCTGGACGTCGATGACGAAGAGTGCTCTGGTCATGCGACCATTCTCGCGCGCCGCGCCGACAGCGGCTCGCCTCAGCTGTTGGCGAGGTTGTCGCCGCAGCTGTAGACGGCCGTCGTCAGGGTGTCGAGGGCGGCCCGGGCGTTGTCCTGCACGGAGCCGATCGCGTAGAAGGCGAAGGTGAGCTTGGTGCCGTCCGCCGCGTCGACGGTGCCCGCGAGCGTGTAGGCCGTGTCGATCCAGCCGGTCTTGGCGTGCACGGCGCCTCGGGCCACGGCGTTCGAGCCCGTGAAGCGGGAGGCGAGCGTGCCCGTCTTGCCCGACACCGGGAGGGCGTCGTAGACGACGCCGAGGCCGTGCTCGCGGTTCAGCACCTGGATCATGAGCCGCGCGACGAAGGTCGAGGGCACGGCGTCGTTCTCGCTCAGGCCGGACCCGTCGATGATCGTGAGCGACGACGTGTCGAGACCGTAGGTCGACGAGAGCACGGACTTGTAGAGCGCCGTGAGCGACGCGGCCGACCCGTCGGCACCGGACGCCTTCGACGAGACGCGCGCGAGCATCTCGGCGAGGGTGTTGTCGGAGGTCGGCAGCAGCTGCGAGACGAGGCGGCTGACCGGCTGGGACGTCACCTGGGCGATCACCGTGCCGCTCGAGGCGGTGCCCTGGGTCATGGTGGCGGAGTCGGCACCGACCACGCCCGCGGTGACGAGCGCCGAGCGGAAGGCGTCGCCGGCACGGGCGACGGGGTCGGTGCTGCGCGGACTCGTCTGCGCGGCGGGGTTCGCCCGGTCACCGTCGACCATGAGCGCGGTGACCTCGGAGTGGTAGCCGATGGTCTGCTCGGTGCGCTTCCAGGACGGGTCCCACTTGTCGGCGGGATTCCAGTAGGTGGCGTCGAGCGTGATCTGCGTGAGGGGCTGCTCGCCGAGCGACGCCTTCACCTGGGTCGCGAGGTCGGCGACCGTGGGGGCCCCGGCGTAGACGCTCGAACCCGTGGCGCTGAGCGTGGCGTCGCCGCCGCCGACCAGGGACACGGCACCCGTCCCGGCGTCGCCGGTCACGCGGGTGGTGAGACGGGCGTCGGGCCCGAGGACCGACAGGGCGACCGCGCTCGTCAGGGTCTTCAGCACGCTGCCCGTGCGCGCCGGGGTCGAGCCGTTGCGGTCGAAGAGGACCTCACCCGTGGTGGCGTTGACCACGCTGCCCTCGAACTGGGCCAGACGGGCGTCGGACGCGGCACCGGCGACCGAGCAGGTCCGCAGGCGCGTGGCCCCCGGGATGACGCCCGGTACCGACCGAGCGGGGTCGACCGTGGGAGTCACCGTCGGTGTGATGGTGACCGCCGGCTCGGGGGAGGTGGAGGCGGCCCGCACCGTCGCGGCGTCGGGCGCGGTGGCGGCCCCGGCGGCGACGGCGCCGCCGCCCAGCAGGGCGAACACGAGGACGCCCGCCGCCACGAGGACCCCTCGCGGCCGCGACGAGACCCATCGCCACACGGACGACCCCGAACCGGCGGACGTCACCGTGGCCGCGTCGCGGGGGCCGGCGCCGTCACCACCCGTGGTCGCCTCGGGACGGTCGTGACGTGGCTCACCCTGATCGCTCATCGAGGACATCATACGGAGCCTCGCGCCGACGTCATCCCTCGGAGGGGTACCGCACGCCGATCTGTCGACGGACCTCGTCCATCGTGCGCATGACACCGACACCGTCGGCGGCGGTCAGCAACGGACTCTCGCGCTCGCCCGCCGCGACGACCCGTTCGAGCTCGAGCGCCTGGTGGTGCATGCCGCGCAGACCGCCCTCGTCGGCGTCGAAGCGCTCGACCACGGCGTCGTCCGAGTCGCGCACGGTGAAGCCGCCCGGCGCGTAGAAGGTGTCGTCGACGTCGATGCGGCCGGCGGTGCCGAGCAGCGTCGCCGTGTTGCGGCCCGAGGTGTCGAGCGCGGCGTACAGCTGGGCCGTCGCACCCGACGCGTGACCGAGCTGGATCGCGACGCGGGCGTCGACGCCCTGGTCGCTGAGCGTGGCGGCGGCCGAGACCGTCGAGGGCGCCCCGAGCAGGTCGTCCGCGAACGACACCGGGTACACCCCGAGGTCGAGCAGGGCCCCGCCACCGAGCGCCGGGTCGTTGATGCGGTGGCGGGGATCGGTGGGCAGCGACTGGACGTGCACGGCCGTCAGGAGGCGCACCTCGCCGATGACGCCGGAGCGCACGACCTCGCGCAGCCGCGCGCTCTGCGGCGTGTACCGCGTCCACATCGCCTCGAGGACGACCACGCCGGCCTCGCGAGCGGCCGCGTGGACCCGCTCGGCCTCGGCGGCGTTCACGGTGAAGGCCTTCTCGACGAGGACGTGCTTGCCGGCCGCGATGGCCAGCAGGGCGTTCTCGGCGTGGAACGGGTGCGGCGTGGCGACGTAGACCACGTCGACCTCGGGGTCGGCGACCAGGTCGTCGTAGCTGCCGTGCGCCCCCGGGACCCCGGCACGGTCGGCGAACTCGCGCGCCTTGGCCAGGTCGCGCGACCCGACGGCCGAGACGGTCAGCCCTGCACCCTGCAGGTCGGAGGTGAAGGTGGAGGCGATGCCGCCGGCGCCGAGGATTCCCCATCGAAGTGTCATGCGGACTGTCTACCAGCCACCGCCGTCGGCGAGGCCCTCCGGTTCGAGGCCCGTGCCACCTCTCCGGTCAGCAGGCGTACCAGCGACTGGCCGAGCGGACGAAGTCCGGACTGTCGTCCGGCGCTCCCCCGTGCACCGCGGCGAACCCGACGCAGGCGTGGGCGAGGTCTCCGCGGAAGTCCGGTCGGTAGACGGTCGAGCGGTGCGGGGCCGAGGCCCACCACTTGGCGGCGGCGACGTCGCCCGTGGTCGCGGTGCCGCCCGCGAGGTTGCCGTCGCAGCCGACCGGGGGCACCCCGTCACTGCGGACCACCTCGCCCTTGTGCCCCCAGGCGCTCAACGGATCGGGGCTCGGGTCGCCGGCGACCCAGAAGAGGTACTGCTCGAGGCACGCGTCGTGACGCACGTTCGCGGCCGGCAGCAGCCCGAGGCACGCCGCCTCACGATGCTCCTCGTAGGCCGTCCGGAACGCGTCGAGGTCGGCGGCGGTCGTGCCCG
The DNA here is from genome assembly GCF_014841545.1 of Frigoribacterium sp. CFBP 8751. NCBI lineage: Bacteria > Bacillati > Actinomycetota > Actinomycetes > Micrococcales > Microbacteriaceae > Frigoribacterium > Frigoribacterium sp. CFBP 8751. The sequence goes on along the minus strand of NZ_JACYUB010000002.1, from coordinate 180,862 downwards.
TCGCGCCGCTCGCCGCGTCGGGGGCGCCCGTCGCGCCGCTCAGGGCGTCGGTGCCGGGCTGCACGGGCGAGGGGACGGAGGCGCTGGTGGCGTCGTCGACGCACCCCGCGCCTCCTGCGTCCTCGGCCGCGGGGCCGACCTCGGGTCCGGGGTCGCCGCTCGCGAGGACCACCGTCGTCGGCCCGTCGGCCACGCCGGCCGTCGCGAGGGCCGAGGAGTCGCCTCCGGCCCAGACCACGAGGAGGATGCCCGCCAGGACGGCGGCGAGCAGAGCGGTGCAGATCACTCGGAGGGGCATGCGGGCCACCTCCTTCCGGCGAGCGGTGGGCGTCGCAGATCGACCGTAGGGCGACGGGACGAGGCCCGTGGGCCGATCGGGGTACAACCCGGCGACGCGCTCACCACTACTGGGGGCGCAGGGAGCGGGACGGGGGCCTCAGGCCGGCACGCCCTCGGCGCGGCCGACGGATGCGAACAGCCCCGGGTCGTCGTGACCCGGGGCTGTGGTGGAGCCGCTTATCAGAATCGAACTGATGACCTTCTCATTACGAGTGAGACGCTCTACCGACTGAGCTAAAGCGGCGGGACCGACCTCGGCCGGTTGCCCGTGCCTCGCGGCACGATTAGATACTGTACAGGATCAGCGGACCTCACGTGTCACGAGGCGACCGAGCTCGACGAAGCTGGCCTCCATGCGGGCGCGGAGGCTGTACCGCATGTCGCCGAGGTGGTCCACGTCGTCGTCGTCGATCCACTCGGCCCAGGCGTGGCGGAGGGTGGCGATGCTGACCAGCGACACCAGGTGCGCGCGGCTGAGCAACGAGGCGTCGACGGCGTCGTCCGCTACGCCCTCGTCGGCCGCCATGCGCTGCGCGACGACGGTCGTGAGGCGCTCCTCGAAGACCCGCGTCGACGCGATGCGACGGGCCAGCAGGTCGGGGTGCGCCCGGAGGACCCGCCGGCGCAGCACGACCAGTTCTCGATCGACCGTCGCCGACTCGACGGCGTGCGTCAACAGCTGGATGAGGCTCGACAACACGGGCTCGTCGCGCTGGGCCACGAACCGCTCGAGGTCGCGACCGTCGGGCAGCGCCGGCGGATCGCCGACCACGGCCTCTTCTTTGGACGGGAAGTAGTTGAAGAAGGTCCGCGGCGAGACGTCGGCCCGGCGGCTGACCATGTCGACCGTCACCGCGTCGAGCCCGTGTTCGACGATGAGGTCGAGGACGGCGACCTGGATCGCTCGTCGGGTGGCCAGACGCTTGCGCTCGCGCAGGCCGGGGGCGGCGTTCGGGTCGCTCATCAGGCCATCATCGCGCATGCACCCGGGGAAACGGGTGGACGGCCCGCTCGCCGCCCCGGTGCTCGTGGGGCTGCCGCGAGCGCCACGGGTGCTCGTGGCGGTGCCGCGCGCGCCGGTCAGCGGGTGGCGTGACGACTGACGACGACCAGCATGGCCTCGAGAGCCATGGCCGGCGACACGTTGGCCTCGATGCGGCGACGGGCCAGGGCGATCGCGTCGAGCACGGCCAGGGTGGCGGCCGGGCTGGAGGCGGCCGCCGCGGCGTCGAGCTGCGCCCGGATGGCCTCGTTGATGGGCTGCTCGTCGACCCCGAGCTGCAGCAACAGGACGTCGCGGTACAGCGAGAGGAGGTCGACCATGATGCGGTCGATCCCGTCGCGGAGGCTCCGGGTCGCCCGGCGCTTCTGGTCGTCCTCGAGGGCACGCAGCTGGCTGCGCAGCGCCGGGGGCACGGTGCCGCCCGGCTCGACGCCCAGCGACCGCAACGCACTCGCCCGTTCTTCGGCGTCGCGCTCTTCCGTGATCGCCTTCGCGTCGTCGCCCGCGACCGCGAGCAGGGTGGCCGCCGCGATGACGGCGTCCGAGACGCTGCGGATGCCCAGGGCGGTCTCGAGGGTCTGACGACGTCGCGACCTCGCCGAGGCGTCGAGTGCCAGGCGCCGCGCCATGCCGATGTGGCTCTGGGCCTCGCGGGCCGCCACGAGCGCGATGTCGGGGTCGACGCCGTCGCGGTTCTCGAGGAGCGCGGCGACGTCACCCACGGCGGGCATGCGGAGGCGCACGCTGCGGACGCGGGAGCGGATCGTGGGGATGAGGTCGGCCTCGCTCGGGGCACACAACAGCCAGACCGTCCGGGGCGGCGGCTCTTCGAGCGCCTTCAGCAAGAGGTTCGAGGTGCGCTCGGTCATGCGGTCGGCGTCCTCGATGACGACCACCCGGTAGCGACCCACCGACGGCGAGAACTGGCTCGCCGCGACCAGCGACCGGACCTCGTCGATCGTGATGATGATGCGTTCCGTGCTGAGCACCGCGAGGTCGGGGTGCGACCTCGCGGCGACCTGCCGGAGGGTGGCCTCCTCGTCGGCCGGTTCTCGTGAGAGCAGCGCGGCCGCGAAGGCGTAGGCCAGGTTCGAGCGACCCGAGCCGGGCGGCCCGGTGATGAGCCACGAGTGGGTCATCGAGGCGTTGCCGGGCTGCGTGGAGGCCGCCGCGGTCAACGCCTCGATGGCATCGGGCTGACCCGTGAGGTGTTCCCAGAGGGGCATGGTCAGCGTGCACCCTCGGCTCGGGGACCGACCGCGCCGTTCACTCGGCCGTGGCCTCCGGCGCCGTCGCCGTCGCCGCAGGAGCCTTGGCGGCAGGAGCCTTCTTCGCCGGCGTCTTCTTGACAGCCGTCGTCGACGCCTTCGTGGTGGTCGCCTTCGCGGTCGTCGCCTTCTTGGCCGGCGCCTTGGTGGTGCTCGCCTTCTTGGCGGGCGCCTTCTTGGCCGGTGCCTTCTTCGCAGCCGTCTTGGGCTTGGCCGGCCCCTTGGCCCGCTTGTCGGCGAGCAACTGGACGGCGCGATCGAAGTCGACCTCTTCCACCGTCTCACCGCGCGGGATCGTGGCGTTCGTCTCGCCGTCGGTGACGTACGCGCCGAACCGCCCGTCCTTCACCTTGATGGGCTTGCCGCTGACCGGATCGGCCTCGAACTCTTTCAGGGCACTGCTGGCCTTGCGGGCGCCGTACTTCGGCTGGGCGTAGAGCTCGAGCGCCCCGGGCAGGTCGATCTCGAAGATCTGGTCCTCGCTCGTCAACGACCGGGTGTCGGTCCCCTTCTTGAGATAGGGACCGTAGCGCCCGTTCTGCGCCTGGATCTCGTCGCCGCTCTCGGGGTCGGTGCCGACGGTGCGGGGCAGGTCGAGCAGTCGCAGCGCCGTGTCGAGGTCGACCGTGTCGACCCCCATGCTCTTGAAGAGCGACGCCGTGCGTTCTTTCGGAGCGGCGGCCTTCTTGGCGGGGGCCTTCTTCGCCGGAGCCTTCTTCGCCCCCGTCGTGGTCGTCGTGGTAGCCGCCGGCTCGGTCACCTCGCCCGTCGCCGGGTCGGCCGCGATCTCGTCGGACGCCGACTCGGGGGTCCGCTCGGTGACGTACGGGCCGAAGCGGCCGTCCTTCGCGATGACCTCCTTGCCCGTCTCGGGGTTGAGCCCCAGCACACGGTCGCCGACGACGGGGGCGTCGATCAGCTCGCGCGCCTTCTCGGCGGTCAACTCGTCGGGAGCGAGGTCTTCGGGCACGTTCACCCGACGGGGCGTCTCGGGGTCGTCGCCCGGCGCCTCGAGGTAGGGACCGTAGCGACCGATGCGCAGGGTCACGCCGTCGGCGAGCACGATGGAGTTGATGTCGCGCGCGTCGATCTCGCCCAGGTTGTCGATGACCTTGCGGAGACCACGGTGCGACTCGTTGCCGAAGTAGAAACCGTTCAACCAGTCCACGCGGTCGGCGTCGCCGCCGGCGATGAGGTCGAGGTCGTCCTCCATGCTGGCCGTGAAGTCGTACTCGACCAGGTCGGCGAAGTAGTCCTCGAGCAGACGGACCACCGAGAACGCGATCCAGTTCGGGACGAGGGCCGTGCCGCGCGGCGTCACGTAGCCGCGGTCGACGATGGTCGACATGATGGCGGCGTAGGTCGAGGGCCGTCCGATGCCGAGCTCTTCGAGGGTCTTGACCAGGCTCGCCTCGGTGTAGCGCGGCGGGGCCGACGTGTCGTGCCCCTTCGCCTCGACCTCGTCGAGGCCGAGTGCCTGACCGGCGGTCAGCGGGGGCAGCTTGGCCTCGGCGGGTTCGGCCGCGCCGTGGCGGTCCTCGTCGCGACCCTCTTCGTAGGCGTTGAGGAACCCGCGGAACGTGATCACCGTGCCGGACGCGGCGAACTCGGCGAGCGTCCCGGTGGCGGCACGCGGGGCGATGCCCTCGACCGTCCCCGAGGTGGTCGCCGCCACGACGACCGAGGCGGTCGATCCCTTGGCGTCCGCCATCTGCGAGGCGACCGTGCGCTTCCAGATGAGGTCGTAGAGCTTCCAGTCGTTGCCCCGCAGGACGTTCTGCATCTCGGAGGGGGTCTTGAAGGTGTCACCCGACGGGCGGATGGCCTCGTGGGCCTCTTGGGCGTTCTTGCTCTTGCCCGTGTACAGCCGCGGCTTGTCGGGAACCGTGTCGGACCCGTAGAGCTTGGCCGCCTGGCTGCGTGCCGCACCGATCGCCTGCTGGGACAGCGCCGGCGAGTCGGTGCGCATGTAGGTGATGTGGCCGTTCTCGTAGAGCGACTGCGCGACGCTCATGGTCTGCCGCGCGGAGAACCGCAGCTTGCGCGCCGCCTCTTGTTGGAGGGTCGACGTCGTGAAGGGGGCAGCCGGACGACGGGTGTAGGGCTTCGAGTCGACCGACCCGACGACGATCTCGACGTCGGACGAGCTCAACGCCTCGGCGAGTGCCCGCGACGCCGCCTCGTCGAGCGCGACGGCCTCGCCCTTCAGTCGACCCCGGTCGTCGAAGTCGCGACCGGCGGCGACTCGTCCCCCGTTGACGCGGACGAGGCGCGACCCGAAGGCGACCCTCGCCTCGCCCTCGGCCGCGACGGGCTCGAAGGTCGCGGTGAGGTCCCAGTAGGACGCGGAGACGAACGCGAGGCGTTCGCGTTCGCGGTCCACGACGAGACGCGTCGCGGCCGACTGGACGCGCCCGGCGGACAGCCCCGGTCCGACCTTGCGCCACAGCACGGGCGAGACCTCGTAGCCGTAGAGGCGGTCGAGGATGCGGCGGGTCTCTTGCGCGTCGACGAGGGCGGTGTCGAGGTCACGCGTGTTCTCTTGCGCCTTCTGGATGGCGTCCTTGGTGATCTCGTGGAACACCATGCGCTTGACCGGCACCTTGGGTTTGAGCTCTTGCAGGAGGTGCCACGCGATGGCCTCGCCCTCGCGGTCCTCGTCTGTCGCGAGGTAGAGCTCGTCGGCGTTCTTCAGGGCGCGCTTGAGGTCGGAGACCGTCTTCTTCTTGGCGTCCGAGACGACGTAGTAGGGCTCGAATCCGTTCTCGACGTCGACGGAGAACTTGCCCATCGACCCCTTCTTCAGCTCGGCCGGGAGGTTCTTGGGCTCGACGAGGTCGCGGATGTGGCCGACGGAGGCCAGCACCTCGTATCCGTCGCCGAGGTACTGCCCGATCGTCTTGGCCTTGGCGGGCGACTCGACGATGACCAGTTTCTTCGTGCCTGGCACGGGACTCCTTGGGTGGTGGTGCGGCGACCCGGTCCGACGGACCGGGCGAGGGGCTGCAGGGCGAGGACGGGGTGCTCGATCGCTCCCACCGACCCCGAGGAACGTCGGGAGCCGTGCAGCCGACAGCCACACCATACACACCCGACGCTCGGGCTCTCTTCACGGACCACCGCCCCGGGGCGGGGCCGTCGCGGGCGGTGGACCGGCCGTCGCCCGGGCCCTGACGACGAGGGGACCGAGGGCCGTGGAGACCTCGACCGTGACCTCCGCGCCCGCGACGACGCAGGCCGAGAGCGCGACGTCGTTCGCCTTCGCGGTCGCGGCGGCCCGGTCGCAGACCGCGCCGGTGGCGAGCCCCGACAGGGCGTCGGCCGCGGCGAGCGCAGAGGCGTCGGCTGCCCCGGCCGTGCGTGACCGGACGGCGAGGGCCGAGTGCGATCCGACGAGCGCGACGGCGAGGACCGTGATCGTCACGAGGCCGGCGGCCGACAGGACGCTCGAGCTGCCGCGGTCGCTCGCCAGGACGTGGCGGACGGTCATCGCCCGGCCGTCGGCGCGCAGCTGCGGGAGGTCAACGTGACCTCGCCGAGTGGGCCGACCCGCACCTCCTGGCGGAGGTCGACGCAGACGAGGTCGGCACCGACGGACTCGGACACCGAGGCGCCCGGCGCGAGCCGCGCCAGGGTCGCGCCGACCGAACCGCGATCGCCCCGGGCGGTCTGCCGTGCCGCCACGGCAGCGGCGTCGGCGAGGCGGACCGACTGCGAGGTGACGCCCAGGCTCGCGACGACGATCGCGACGACCAGGATCACGGCGGGCATCGTCATCGCGAACTCGACCGTCGCGCTTCCCCCCTCGCCGTCCACCAGACGGAAGAGACGGACGAGGCGCCCCTGGACCCTGGTCGTCACGACGGCGATCACCCGACCGACAAGGCCGACCGGACCAGGTCGGACAGGATGCCCCGGACCTCGTCCGACCTCATGATCGTGACGAGGAGGCCGGCGAAGCCCACCGCGGCCATGATCACGATGGCGTACTCGGCCGTGGCCGCACCGTCGTCGGCCCGGACGAGGCGACGGGCGGCGGAGGCGAGGCGGCCGGCCGCCGAGGTACGGCAGGTGGAGGACGGAGGGCTCGCCGTGGGGACGGCGGGCGAGGGGTTCGCGGCAACGGTCATGATGTTCCTCTCGTGGGTGTCGGCACCTCTCCGGTGACGAATCGAGCCTGGCGGCAGTCCGCGGGTGGCCAGCGGACGTCGTCCCGCGCTGGGGACGGCCCGTCACCACGAGCCCGCTGTGGACGACACGAGTGACACCACCAACGGGACGACGCCGATGACCAGGAACGCCGGCAGGATGCACACGCCGAGCGGCAGCATCAAGGTGACCCCGAGCCGACCCGCCGCGGTCTGGGCGGCCGTGCGGGCCTCCAGGCGCAGCTCGCGAGCCTCGGAGCGCAGGAGCAACCCCGCCGGCGCCCCGGCACGACGGGACAGGTCGAGGACCGCCTCGCACCGACGCCGCTCGATCCGGTCGGCGGTCTCGTCGACCGAGCCCGCGCCTCCTCGTGGGTCGGGCGCGACGGCCTCGACCCCGCACGAGGCGACCGCCTCGTCGACGGCGGCGAGGCCGGACGACCACGAGGCTCCCCCGGACAGCGCCACGGCGAGGAGCTCGGGGCGCAACCCGGGCACCCTCGACGACGGCAGGGCGCCACGGACGAGTCGCGCGTTCCACCGACGCGCCACGAGCACGAGGCCGCTCGCGACACCGACGCACGCCCATCCGATCGGGGTGCCGGCGAGCACCGCGCCGGTGTCGAAGCCCAGCCCCAAGGAGAAGAGGAGACCCACGGGCGGGAGGGCGAGGACCACGTTCGCCGTCGCCCGTGGTCCGCTCAGGGCCACCTCGACGTCGCGGCGGGCCTCACCGGCCGCCCGGAGGGCCGACACGAGGGAGTGGAGGCAGTCGGCCATCGGTGCACCGCTCGTCTCGGCCACGCGCCAGGCGCAGGCCACCTGCCTCCACGTGCGGTCGTGCCCGTCGGAGTCCACGGCACCCTCGAAGGGCCGGGTGTCGAGCCACGACACGAGGCTGGTGGAGACCGCGACGCCGACGTCGCCGTCGAGCGCGACGGCCTCGGCCAGCCGTCGGACGGCCCCCGGGGGTTCGACCGCGGCGACGTGGCCCCAGGCCCGGGCGGGCGCGACACCGGCGCCGACGAGGACGGCGAGGCGTTCGACCAGGACGGCGGCCGGCGTGGGTCGGGTCCGCCTCGTCCTCGGGCGCCCGGGCCCGAGGCGCCCGGTACTCAGGCGTCCGGGACCCGGGCCGCCGCTCACCCCCGTGATCCCGACCGCGCGACCAACCGCCCGTCGGGCGTCACGGCGAGGTGGCCGATCTCGGCGAGCCTCCGGTGGCCGCCTCGTCTCTCGAGGTGGAACACGGCGTCGATCGCGCTGACGGCCTGTCGGGCCAGTGCGTCCACCCCGAGTCCCGCGAGCGCCCCGAGCGCCTCGAGCCGTGCGGGGACGTCCTGGAGACCGTTGGCGTGGACGGTGCCCGCGCCTCCGTCGTGCCCGGTGTTCAGGGCCGAGAGCAGGTCGCGGATCTCGCGTCCGCGGACCTCGCCGACCACGAGACGGTCGGGTCGCATCCGCAACGCCTCACGGACGAGACGGGACAGGTCGACCCCGCCCGCCCCCTCGAGGTTGGGCTGACGGGTCTCGAGGGCCACCACGTGAGGATGACGAGGTCGCAACTCGGCGACGTCCTCGATGGTGACGATGCGGTCGGAGCCGGGAGCCTCGGACAACAGCGCGGCGAGGAAGGTCGTCTTGCCGGCCCCACCCGATCCGCTGACCAGGACGTTGGCCCGTCGCTCGACGCAGCCGATCACCGTCTGGAGCGCTCCCGCCGGGAAGAATCCCCGCCGATCGAGGTCGACGAGCGTCATCGACTCGGCACGCGGCACACGGATCGAGAGAGCCGTCCCCGAGACCGCCAACGGAGGCAGGACGACGTGCACCCGGAGACCGTCGCCCAGGCGCACGTCGACGCAGGGGCTCGACTCGTCGACGTGTCGTCCCCCGAGCGCGACCAGTCGCACGGCCACCTGCCGCGCCGAGGCCTCCGAGAGATGGAGGCTCGTCTCGGGCTCGGCCCCGTCACCCCGATCGACCCAGACGCCCACTCCGCCGGTCACGAACACGTCGGTGACGGCCGGATCGTCGAGGAGGCGTCCCAGGGGGCCGAACGCGGAACGCTCGTGTCGGCTGAGCCGTGCCTGTACCCCGAAACGGGCTTCTGTACCCCGGATGGTACCGAGCGCCGCCGCAGGAGGCAGGGCGAAGCGAGAAGGGGGGTGATCGAGGGTGAGGGAGGGGTGACGGGCGGTGCCGACCGGAGGCGCGTAGGACATGGTCCCGACCGTAGGGAGGGCCCGACCGGAACAGACAGATCGGTGGAGCAGCGTGGGGACGAATCGTCCGTCGCCGCCGTTGGGGACGAGCCGACCGACCACCCGGGCGAGCACCGGGTTAAAAGAGAGGGGCGGCACCGGTTGGGGGGAACCGGTGCCGCCACGTGCGTCGGGCGATTGGGGGGAATCAGCGCGACGCACGTCGGAATTGAATCCGACTCGCTCACTGTACCCCAGAACGCTCCGGGAACACCACGCCGTGCGCTCCTGCCAGGCGTGTCGTCCACCCCTGCCCGGCGTCGCCTGCGGAGTAAGGTCGTCGGCGCGGCTCCGTGCCGCGGTTCACGCAACGACGCGAGAGGACTTCCGATGCTCGACGGCACCGACGACCAGCCCACCGAAGGACGCACCTTCGCCCCGCCCGCCGACTTCGTCCGGACGGCCGTCGCCGGCTCCGACCTCGCCGGACGAGCCGCTGCCGACCGCCTCGCCTTCTGGGGCGACCAGGCCCGCGAACGGCTCACCTGGTCCCGGGTCCCGACCGAGACGCTCGACTGGTCGGACGCGCCCTTCGCCCGATGGTTCGCCGACGGCACGCTCAACGTCGCCTACAACTGCCTGGACCGGCATGTCGAGGCCGGACACGGTGATCGCGTCGCGCTGCACTGGGAGGGCGAGCCCGGCGACGCCCGCTCGCTGACCTACGCCGAACTGACCCACGAGGTCAAGCGCGCGGCGAACCTGCTGCTGTCGCTCGGCGTGCGGGCCGGGGACCGCGTCGTCGTCTACCTGCCGCAGATCCCCGAGGCCGTGGTCACCATGCTGGCCGTGGCCCGGATCGGAGCCGTCCACTCCGTCGTCTTCGGCGGCTTCAGCGCCGAGAGCCTGCGGGCGCGCATCGACGACGCCGGAGCCCGCCTGGTCGTCACGGCGGACGGCGGCTGGCGCAAGGGGGCGGTCTCCCCCCTCAAGGCCGCCGTCGACGAGGCCCTGGCGGTGGACGGCGACTCCACGGTCGAGCACGTCCTCGTCGTCCGGCGGGGCGGCAACGACGTCGAGTGGACCGACGGCCGCGACGTCTGGTGGCACGACGCGATCGAGACCGTCGACGACGAGCACGTCGCCGAACCCTTCGAGGCCGAGCACCCGCTCTTCATCCTCTACACGAGCGGCACGACCGGGAAGCCCAAGGGCATCCTGCACACCTCGGGCGGCTACCTCACCCAGGTCGCCTACACGCACTCAGTCGTCTTCGATCTGCGTCCCGAGACCGACGTCTACTGGTGCACGGCGGACGTCGGGTGGATCACCGGGCACAGCTACGTCGTCTACGGCCCGCTGGCCAACGGCGCGACGCAGGTGCTCTACGAGGGCACCCCCGACTTCCCTGCGCCGGGCCGCTGGTGGGACCTCGTCGAGAAGTACGGCGTGACGATCTTCTACACCGCCCCGACGGCCATCCGGGGCTTCATGAAGTCCGGGAGGGAGATCCCGGGGGCCCGCGACCTCACGTCGTTGCGCCTCCTCGGGTCGGTCGGCGAGCCAATCAACCCGGAGGCCTGGCTGTGGTTCCGCGAGGTGATCGGCTCCGGCCGCACGCCCATCGTCGACACGTGGTGGCAGACCGAGACGGGAGCGCAGATGATCTCGCCGCTGCCCGGCGTCACGACCACCAAACCCGGGTCGGCCCAGACCCCCCTGCCGGGCATCTCGGTGGACGTGGTCGACGACCACGGCACTCCCGTGGCGAACGGCGAGAGCGGCCTGCTGGTCGTCTCCGAGCCCTGGCCGTCGATGTTGCGGGGCATCTGGGGCGATCCCGACCGCTACGTCGAGACGTACTGGAGCCGCTTCGGCGACCGCTACTTCGCCGGAGACGGCGCCCGCCGCGACGAGGACGGCGACATCTGGCTGCTGGGCCGCGTCGACGACGTGATGAACGTCTCGGGTCACCGCCTGTCGACCGCCGAGATCGAGTCGGCCCTGGTGTCGCACCCGATCGTCGCCGAGTCCGCGGTCGTCGGTGCGGCCGACGAGACCACCGGTCAGGCGGTCGTGGCATTCGTCATCCTGCGGAACAAGGCGAAGACCACGCAGACACCCGAGGAGGCGGTGGCCGCGTTGCGTGCGCACGTCGCCCACCAGATCGGCGCGATCGCGCGTCCGCGCACCGTCGTGCTCGTCGACGAGCTGCCGAAGACGCGCTCGGGCAAGATCATGCGCCGCCTGCTGAGGGACGTGGCGGAGGGCCGCGAGGTCGGCGACACGACCACGCTGGCGGACACGTCGGTCATGTCGGTGATCACCGCCGAGATGCGCTGACCCCGGCACGACGACGGCCCCTCCTCGTCGAGAGGAGGGGCCGTCGTCGTGACCGGACGAGGAGGCGCGTCAGCGGACCTCGAGGACGAGCTCGACCTCGACGGGCGAGTCGAGCGGCAACACCGCGACCCCCACGGCACTTCGGGCGTGACGCCCGGCCACGCCGAAGATCTGCCCGAGGAGGTCGGACGCGCCGTTGATCACCCCGGGCTGGCCGGAGAAGTCGGGATCGGAGGCGACGAAACCGGTCAGCTTGACGACGCGGACGACGTCGTCGAGCGAATCGAGCACCGTCGCCGCAGCGGCGAGGGCGTTCAGCACGCAGGTCGCGGCCATCGCCTGCGCGTCGGCGGGCTCGACCAGCCCGTGACCCTCACCCACCTTGCCCGTGGTCGGCAGCCGCCCGTCGACGAACGGCAGTTGACCCGCGGTGTAGACGAGCGACCCCGTGCGGAGGGCCGGGACGTACGAGCCCGCGGGTGCCGCGACGGGAGGGAGGACGAGACCGAGCTCGGCCAGGCGCTCGTCGACCGTCGTCATCAGGCGTCCTGCCGAGGGCGCTTGAGCCACGCGACGGGACCGCCCTCGGGCCCCTGGGTCACCTGGACGAGTTCCCATCCGTCGGAGCCCCAGTTGTTGAGGATCGCCGTGCTGTTGTGCACCAGCAGGGGCGTCGTCGTGTACTCCCAAAGGACCATTTCGGCTTCCGTTCAGCTTGAAAATCAGCGATGTCGCTTACTCTGATCCTATGTCTGCCCCAAAATCGAAGCCCACGTCCGCCATCGGGGCACTCTTCGGATTCGTCGGCTTCAGCGTCCTGGCCGGCCTCCTGGTGACCATCGGCGTGACGCCGGCCATCGCGGTCGCCGGCATGACGGCCTCGAGTTCGATCGGCGTCTTCGAGTCGATCCCCGAGTACATCGAGATCGGCAAGCTGCAGCAGCGCAACACGCTGTACGCGAGCCAGGGCGGGCAGCAGGTGCCCTTCGCGACCCTCTACAGCGAGAACCGCGTCGAACTCAAATGGGACCAGGTCAGCGAGAACCTGAAGACCGCCGTCGTCGCCGGTGAGGACCGGCGCTTCTACGAGCACGGCGGGGTCGACGTGACCTCCCTCGTGCGCGCGGCAGTCGGCTCGGCCGGGGCCGGCGAGCTCGGCGCGAGCGGTGGTGGCTCGACCCTGACGATGCAGCTCGTCCGCAACATCCGCATCGCGCAGTCGCAGCAGCTGCCGACCGCGGACGAGCGTGACGCCGCCTACAAGGAGGCGACCACGACGACCCTCGACCGCAAGCTCGAAGAGATGAAGTTCGCGATCGGGCTCGAGAAGAAGTACAGCAAGGACGACATCCTGCTGGCCTACCTCAACATCGCCTACTTCGGCGACCAGACCTACGGCGTGCAGGCCGCCGCACAGCACTACTACAACAAGAGCGCCGCCGACCTGACCGTCCCCGAGGCCGCGAGCCTCATCGCGATCGTCCAGTACCCGGACTCGCGCAACATGTCGACGCCCGAGAAGTACCCGGCCAACAAGGCCCGGCGCGACGTCATCATCAAGTCGATGCTGGCCGAGAAGGACATCGACCAGGCGACGGCCGATGCCTCCCTCGCCACCCCGGTCGAGAGCTACGTCGTGTTGACGGCGCCCACCCAGGGCTGCGGCGCCGTGACCGTCGCCTCGGCGGCGTACTTCTGCGACTACGTGAAGAAGAGCATCAAGGACCTGGCCGTCCTCGGCTCCACGCCCGAGGAACGCCAGGCCAACTGGAACACCGGCGGCTACAGCGTCTACACGACCCTGAACCTCGACCTGACCGAGAACGCCAAGGCACAGATCGACAAATTCGCTCCGGCGTCCGAGAGCCGCCTGAAGCTCGGCAGCGTCGTGGACTCCGTCGAGGCCGGGACGGGCCGCGTCATCGTGATGGCGCAGAACACGGCCTTCTCCGAGGTCGTGAGTCCTGACCCGACGCTGACCTCGGTCAACTACAGCACGGACTACGACTACGGCGGATCGGGCGGATTCCAGCCCGGATCGACCTACAAGCCGTTCACGCTGATCGACTGGATCGAACAGGGCCACGGAATCTACGAGTCGGTGAACGCCAAGCCCCGGACGTTCAACATGACGATCAACGGCAGCCGTGGCAACAAGTACTCGCCGAAGAACGACGCGGGCGAACAGCCCGGCCAGATGAGCGTCGCCGACGCCACCGCGAAGTCGATGAACACGGCTTACGCCGCCATGGCGGAGAAGCTCGACATCGCCGACATCCAGGGCGTGGCGAAGAAGCTCGGCGTGCACCGCGCCGACGGTGCTCCGCTGCACGACTACGCGTCCGCCATCCTCGGCTCGGCCGACGAGATCGCGCCCCTGACGATGGCTGCGGCCTATGCCGGCATCGCCTCGGGCGGCACCTACTGCGCGCCGATCATCGTCGACAACATCAAGGACGCCAACGGAGCCGACCTCGGTGGTCAGCCCCAGTCCTGCAACCAGGCGGTCGACCCCCAGGTCGCCGCGGCCGCTGCCGTCGCCATGCAGGGACTGTGGCGGAACGGTACCGCCGTCGGCGGTCTGCCCGCCGACGGGTACCCCGAGATCGGCAAGACCGGAACCACCGACGCCAAGGACCAGATCTGGATCGCCGGCGCCACGACGAAGCTCGCCACGGTGGTCTGGCAGGGCAACGCCGACGGTGGCAAGAAGAGCCTCCGCACGGTGACGTCACCGAACCAGAGCCGCTTCGGCAGCTACGCGAACGCCCGACCGCAGTACTTCAAGGCCGTTCAGACCGTGAACAACACGGTGTACCCGGGGACCGCCTTCGGGGACGCCTCGGGAGCTGTCCTCCGCGGCTCGGGCGTGGCCGTCCCCGACATGGCAGGCACGACCCCGTCGGCGGCCCAGGCGCTGCTGAGAGGCGTGTCCCTGGCGTACGAGGACGGCGGCACCCAGCCGTCGGCTCTGCCTGCCGGTCAGGTCATCGGTTCGGACCCCGCCTTCGGCACCGTCGTGTCGAAGGGCACGACCGTCAAGGTCTTCACGAGTGACGGCAGCGGTGCCGCCGCTGTCCCCGACGTGACGCGGCAGAAGGTGGGCGACGCCGTCAAGTCGATCGGTGGTGCCGGCTTCGACACGTCCAAGGTGTCGATCGCGGGATTCACCCCCGGAGACGGGAAGAACGCCTGCCAGGTCGCGTCCACGAATCCCGCTGCCAACACGTCCGTCGCCAAGGACTCGGCCATCGGGCTGACGGTCTACGGCGACAAGGACGGCAACGACCCGGGCAACTGCGCGTGAGCCCACGAACCACCGGTGGGCCGAGCGCCCTCCAGACGACGGCCGTGACCGCAGCAGCGGGCGCGGCCGTCGGCCTCGGAGCACTGGCATGGGGCGTCTTCGTCGAGCGCAACCGGTTCACGGTGCGGCACGAGGTGTTGCCCGTCCTCGAACCCGGCTCGCGGACGCTCACGATCCTGCACCTGTCCGACCTGCACCTCGCCCCCTGGCAGTCCGAGAAGCAGGAATGGGTCCGGGGTCTCGCCGTGCTCGAGCCCGATCTCATCGTCAACACCGGCGACAACATCGGTCACGAGGACGCCCACACCGCTCTCGAATACGCGCTCGAACCCTTCCGCGGAGTCCCCGGGGTCTTCGTGAACGGCTCCAACGACTACTACGGCCCCTCCCCCAAGAACCCCCTGGCCTACTTCGGCGGGCCGAGCAAGGCCCACCGCGCGCCGGTCGACCTCGACATCGACCGCATGCAGTCGTTCTTCACCGACCAGCTCGGCTGGCTCGACCTGAACAACAGGGCACGAGCGCTCGAGCTGCGGGGCTCGCGACTCGAACTGTTCGGTGTCAACGACGCACACCGCGGGTGGGACCGTCTGGACCGCATCCCCGGCGCCCTCGACGACCTCCGCGAGAACGTCGGTTGGCAGGACGATCGCGGCGGGCCCGACCCCATCAGCATCGGCGTCACCCACGCTCCTTACCAGCGCGTGCTCAACTCGTTCGTCAACAACGGTGCGGACGTCATCTTCGGCGGTCACACGCACGGTGGACAGGTGCAGGTGCCCGGCTACGGGGCGCTCGTCACCAACTGCGACCTGCCTCGCAGCAAGGTCAGCGGACTGACGACCTGGAGCCATGCCCGCAAGACCGCACACCTCGAGATCTCGGCCGGCCTGGGCACCTCGATCTACGCCCCCGTCCGGTTCTCGTGCCGGCCCGAAGCCGTGATCGTGACCCTCACGGCCTGAGCTCCACCCGAGTGACACGAGCAGGCCCGAACATGGGCTATTCTTGTCAGGTTGCTTCACGTGAGAACGCGAAGACATCGGGGTGTGGCGCAGCTTGGTAGCGCGCCTCGTTCGGGACGAGGAGGTCGTGGGTTCGAATCCCGCTACCCCGACAAGAAATTGGCTCCACCTTCGGGTGGAGCCAATTTCTTTGTGTTAATCGGTTCGCCCTTCGGGCGACACGGCAAATGGCTCCACCCTCGGGTGGAGCCATTTGATTTTCTGTGCTTGTTGGTTCGCCCTTCGGGCGACACGTCTTGGCCCCATCTTCGGGTGGAGCCAATTTCTTTGTGTTCATCGGTTCGCCCTTCGGGCGACACGGCAAATGGCTCCACCCTCGGGTGGGGCCATTTGATTTTCTGTGCTTGTTGGTTCGCCCTTCGGGCGACACAGCAGATGGTTCCCCCTTCGGGGACATCCGGGGTCAGGCGAGGCGGCCGCCGGACTCGGCGAGGTAGCACGCACCGCAGAGCGACTCGTACGTCACCTGCTGGCCGTCGATCGCGACCTGGTCGCCGTCGAACACGAACCGGTCACCGACCGTACGCGCCGTGAAGACCGCCTTGCGACCGCAGCGGCAAATCGTTTTGAGCTCTTCGAGCGAGTGCGCCACCTCGAGCAGCCGGCGGCTGCCGGGGAAGGCCACCGTGCGGAAGTCCGTCCGGATGCCGTAGGCCAGCACCGGGACGTCGTCGAGGATCGCGATGCGCAGGAGGTCGTCGATCTGGTGCGGGGCCAGGAACTGCGCCTCGTCGACCAGCAGGCAGGCGAGACTCGAGCCCGTCTCGTCGCGGACGGCGTCACGTCGGGCCAGGAAGACCTGCCGCACCTCGTCGTCGGGGGCGAAGGTGACGTCCGCGGCCCGGGTGACTCCCAACCGCGAGACGATGGCGTCGTCGCCCTTGGTGTCGACACCCGGTTTGGCCAGCAGCACACGCTGACCGCGTTCTTCGTAGTTGTAGGCGGCCTGCAGCAGAGCCGTGCTCTTGCCGCTGTTCATCGCGCCGTAGCGGAAGTAGAGCTTGGCCACTACTGGAGGTAACCGTCTTCGGCCGCCCGACGGATGAGCTCGGACTTCTTGCTGGCCGGTCGGTTGGCCTTGGCGTACTTCTCGCGCACCCGACGGAGGAACGTCTTCGCCGTCTCGTACTGGACGTTCATCTGAGCAGCGACCTCGTTGGTGCTGAAACCCGAGACGTACAACCGGAACGCCTCGGCCTCGCCGGCGCTGAGCTTGGGCCTGGTCTGGTTCGCGGCACCGGCCGGGAGCGGACGCCAGTCGCGCTGAGGCGAGTTGTCACGGGCGACCCCCATGACCTGGCGGGCGGCGTCCATCACCTCGCGCATCGGCAGGGTCTTCGACAAGAAGGCCGACGCCCCCGCCTCGAGGGCACGTTCGCGCGACTCGCGAGTGTCGAGGCTCGACAGGACGACGACCTTGGCCCCGGCAGCCCGGCAGGTACGCACCCGGGCCTCGATCGAGACGGGCTCTTTCAACTGGAAGTCGAGGAAGACGAGGTCGGTCGGGAAGTTGTCGCTGTGCACCAGCTGCAGCCAGGTGTGCGCCGTGAGGACGAGGTCGAAGTCGTAGGCGTTCACGTTGATCCAGCTGCTCAGGCTGTCGAGCAGCACCTCGTGGTCGTCGAGGATGGCGAGCCGGACGCGACGGGCGGGCGGTGCGTCGGACCCCGGGCCGACGGTGGCCCACGAGGGTGCTGCGACGGGCCTCCCGAAGCCCGGACGTTGGGACGAGCGACCGCTCGACTCAGTGCTGGTCATAAGAAAACCTTAGTGTCAGATGCGAGGGTGCCCGGTCGACCCGCAGGTCGCCCGAGACGAGGCGGAGCACGGTCAGACAGGGGGCGAGCGACCGTCGCGCGGCGGCGGCCGACGACCCGAACGCGAGGTCGATCGCGATGTCGACCCGCGCCTCCACGGCCTCGAGCACGACCCGGAGCGAGCGAGCCTCGACGACCTCGACGTCGTCCACCGCCGCGAAGAGCGCCCAGAGCGCGGTGCGGTGCTCCGGGCCCAGGCGGTCGGCGAGTCGATCGGGGTCGACGACCTCGGTCGGCACCCGGCGGCCGGGCGCGGCGAGACGCCGGGCCAGCCACGTCGCGTCGGCGTCGGCCACCAAGGAGGCGCGCAACGAGTCGGCGACGCGCCGTGCCTCGTCGGCGTCCTCCTCGCCGATCCGACCGGAGGCGACGAGGCGCGCGAAGAACGGCACGACCTCGCGGTTGAGCACGGTGACGCGGTCCTGCTGGACCGACCGGGCGAGGGTCACCCTCAGGTCGTCGGTGCTGGCTCTGCGGAATCCCGTGGCTCGGGACACCCACCCCTCGACGTGCGCGACGAAGACGTTCGAGAAGGTCGCCGCGGCGACCGTCAGGGCGAGCAACGGCGTGAGGGCGACCACGACGTACGACGCGGTGGGCACGGGCGTGACGAAACCCGGGGCCTCGACCAGGACCACGACGGCGAGGACCACGGCCACGGCACCTCCGGCGGCGAGGATCTCCCGCGCCGAGCGGTACGGGGCGACTCCGAGCAGGAGGACCCCCGAGGCGATCCCCGCCCAGTCGTCCCTCACGAAGGGGTTGCTGCCGGCGGTGGCCAGGGCGGACAGGACTCCCGCCGCCGCACACGCCCCCGCGACGCCCCAGAGCGCCGCGGAACCGAACGGCGCCCGGAGGGGCGCGGCCGACACGACGAGCACGACGCCCCCCGCGGCGACGGCGACGAGCGCGCCCGCCGCGGCCCAGGGTGAGGACACGTCGGAGGCCCGCAGGAGCGTGTCGACGACGGCGACGAGCCATGCGGCGAGGGCCGCCCCGAGGGTGATCGGTCGGGCCGCCAGGGCGCCGAGGGGGTCGACCTGTTGAGGAGACCGACCGGAGGCCCGGCCGCCGGGACGAGGAGGGGCGGCGAGGGTCATGCGGGCACCCCGTCGTCGGCGACGACGACCGGCGCCGTGACGGCGAACGGGACCCGCAGGACGATCGACGTGCCGCTGCCGGGGGACGACCAGATCTGCACGTGACCGTCGACGCGTGCGAGACGCGCCTCGACGGACGCCGTCAGGCCGAGACGGTCGGGGGCCACCGCAGCCGGGTCGAAGCCGACGCCGTCGTCGATCACCATCACGGTCAGGTCGGTGCCGTCGCCGAAGACGACGAGCTCGGCCCGGTCGGCTCCGCTGTGGCGACCCACGTTGACGAGGCACTGCGCGACGGCCAGACCGAGGGCGTCCCCGGTGACCGGATCGAGGCGACCGACCGCCGAGACGTCACCCGTCACGGCGACCTCGAGACCGCCCGACCGGGACTGCTCGACGGCCGCGTGCAGTCGGCTGCGCTCCCAGGCGTCCGCGGCCCTCACGGCGACCTCGGGCGGCACGGAGCCCGGCGAGAGCCAGTCCCGCCCCACGAGCACCTCGAGGTCGGCCGCGATCGACCGGGCGGTCTCGGGCGGCAGGGCTCCGGGACGGGTGGTCGCCAGGGCGGCGAGGTGCCCGAGGATCGTGTCGTGGACCAGGGCGGCCGCCTGCTGCTCGATGTCGACGCGGATGCCCTGGACCTGCTGCTCGAGCGCCGCTCGGTGCAGCCGGGGCTGGGCCTCGCGGGCACGTCCCCGCGACACCTCGGCATGGCCCGTCACCACGGCCACGAGGACGAACGCCAGCAGCGCGGTGACGTCGAGCCGGAGGGAGGCGCCCGTGTGCCACGTCGCCAGCTGCGTGGCGAGCTCGCCCGCCGCGTAACCCGCGGCCGACCAGAGGAGACCTCGACGAGGGCCGACGGCGGTGCTGCCGACCATGACGAGGGCGATCTTGGGCAGCGAGAGCGAGAAGGCGTCCGAGGCCTGCACGGCCGCCACCTGCGAGAAGAGGGTGACGGCGTACCAGTACAGGGCTGCGGTCCCGACGATCAGGTAGGCGAGATGGGCCGTCGTCGAACGCGAGCGCTCGACCACGACGAGAAGGACGACCAGGGGCACGAGCGAGACCAGGGCCGGCCAGAGGAGCAGATCGGGCGTGGCGGCCTGTTTCGCGAGCAACAGGGCCGCCGCCGCCGCGAGGACCGTGGCCGCGATGGCGTGACACGCCCTCGACACGGAGTCGCCGACGGCCGCGGGAGCGAGGTGGGCGGGGAGGCCGAGCAGCATGCGGCCTCCTCGGCTCGTTCGGGTCAGGAGAGATCATGGCAGAAGGCGGACCCGGGCTGTACCCCGACATGTGGGGCCATCGACGAGGAAGGGCGGGCAGGTGGTTCGTTTTGTGCCCCGTTCCCCTCGGCGAAGGGGCGACACCATGGGCACCGTGGCCCGCCGACCCGAGGGCCCGACGGCCCGACGGCCCGACGGCCCGACGGCCCGACGGCCCTGAACTCTCGCAGGCTCAGAACAGTCGCGGCTGCGACCGTGCCCCACCGGGCAGTTCGTGGGCGATGAGGGCCCGGGGAACGGAGGAGCCACCGGTACCGACCGTCAGATCGGGGGCGCCAGGAAGGGCGCCGGTGGCTGCCGTGCCGGTACCGTTCAGCCCCATGAGTCGCAGGGAGCGCGCGCTGTCGTCGAGCGCCGCGGAGCGCATCGACCCCGTGGACGGGTCGGCCTGCCCCTTCTCGAGGCCGTACTCGCGCAACAGGGGCCGCAGACGTGCGGCCAGCCACGAGCGGTAGCCCGTCGGTGCGTAGGTGCCCTGGGCGTAGAGCGCGCGGTATTTGACCACGAGCTCGGGGTGCTCACGTTCGAGCCAGGCGAACCACCATTCTTTGACCCCGGGCTTGAGATGCAAGGCGCTGTACATGACGCTCGAGGCACCCGAGTCGCGGACGGCCGCGAGCGCTGCGTGCAGGTGGTCGAGCCCGTCGGTGAGGTACGGCAGCACGGGCATCATGAAGACCGAGCAGGACAACCCCAGCTCGCGGGCCGCCGAGACGGTGGCCAGGCGGGCCGCGGTCGTCGGCGTGCCCGGCTCGACCGACTGCTGCAGGTCGTCGTCGTAGACGGCGATCGACATGGCCAGGTCGACGGGCACGTGCTGTGCCGCCTCCGCGAGCAGGGGCAGGTCGCGCCGCAACAACGTGCCCTTCGTCAAGATGCTGAAGGGGGTGCCCGAGTCGGCGAGGGCGGCGATGATGCCGGGCATGAGCCGGTACCGACCCTCGGCACGCTGATAGGGGTCGGTGTTGGTGCCGAGAGCGACCGGGTGGTGCTGCCACGTCGGACGGTGGAGTTCGCGGGCGAGCACCTCGGCGACGTTCACCTTGACGACGATCTGGCGGTCGAAGTCGTCGCCGCCGTCGAGGTCGAGGTACTCGTGGGTGGGGCGGGCGAAGCAGTACACGCAGGCGTGGCTGCAGCCGCGGTAGGGATTGATCGTCCATCCGAAGGGCAGAGTCGAGTCGCCACCCGGGACGCGGTTGAGAGCACTCTTGGCGACCACCTCGTGGAACGTGACCCCCGCGAACTCGGGCGTCGTGACGGAGGTGATCAGGTTGTTCAGTCGCGCCAGACCGGGCAGCGCCGAGGCGTTCTCGGTGTCGACCGCTTGCTCGGACCATCGCATGCCCCCATTCGAACACATGTTCGAATGGGGGTCAACCCGGGGCGTGCCGTGCGGGGTCGCGCGGCCCGGCACCGGGCCTAGGCGTGGATGTGCAGCGCCTCGGCGGTCGCCCCGATGGTCGACGCGGCCCGCCGCTCGTCGGACGAGAGGTCGTCGCCGTAGGTCGGGATCATCGCGTTCAGTCGCGGCTTCCATGCCGCGATGCGGTCGGGGAAGCACCGCTCGAGCACGCTGAGCATGATCGGCACGGCCGTGGACGCCCCCGGGGACGCGCCGAGCAGACCCGCGATGGTGCCGTCGGCCGCCGTGATCACCTCGGTGCCGAACTGCAGCACCCCGCCCTTCTTGCGGTCCTTCTTGATGACCTGCACCCGCTGGCCGGCGGTGATGCGGTACCAGTCCTTCGGATCGGCGTCGGGCATGAACTCGCGGAGCGCCTCGAACTTGGTCTGCTTGCTCGCCGCGAGCTGCCCCACGAGGTACTTGACCAGCGAGAGGTTGGCGAGCCCGGCGCGGATCATCGGGTACAGGTTGTGGGCACGGATCGAGGCGAACAGGTCGAACATCGAACCGTGCTTGAGGAACTTCGGGCTGAAGCCGGCATAGGGCCCGAACATCAGGCTGGCCTGCCCGTCGACGACGCGGGTGTCGAGGTGCGGGACCGACATCGGGGGCGAGCCGACGGCGGCCTTGCCGTAGACCTTGGCCTGGTGCTTGCCGACGATCGCAGGATCGTCGCAGCGGAGGAACTCACCACTGACCGGGAACCCGCCGAAGCCCTTGATCTCGTCGATGCCCGACTTCTGCAGCAGGTGCAGTGCGCCGCCGCCGGCGCCGACGAACACGAAGCGTGCGTCCACGGTCGTCGGCGTGCCACCGACCTGCTTGCGGAGGGCCACCCGCCACGTGCCGTCGGCGAGCTTCGTGAGGTTCGTGACGCGGTGGTCGACCTCGAGCAGGGCCCCCTCGCCCTGCAGGTACGTGAGGAGGAGGCGCGTGAGCGACCCGAAGTCGACGTCCGTTCCGGCGGCGATGCGCGTCGCCGCGATCGGCTGCCCCTTCGCCCGACCCGGGATCAGGACCGGTGCCCACGACCGGATGACGGACGAGTCGGTGCTGAACTCGAGCCCCTGGAACAGCGGGTGCTCACGCAGTGCCTCGTGTCGCTTGCGGAGGTACTCGACGTTCTTCTCACCCCAGACGAAGCTCATGTGCGGGGTCGAGTTGATGAAGGCGTCGGGCTGCGGCAGGGCCCCCTCGGCCACGAGGAACGACCAGAACTGTCGCGAGACCTGGAACTGCTCGTTGACCTTGACGGCGCTCGAGGTGTCGATCGTGCCGTCGGACCGTTCGGGCGTGTAGTTGAGCTCGCAGAGGGCGGAGTGACCCGTGCCCGCGTTGTTCCAGGGGTTGCTCGACTCGAGGGCGACGTCGCCCAGCGCCTCGTAGATCTGGATCGTCCAGCTCGGCTCGAGCTGCTTGATCATGGCACCGAGGGTGGCACTCATGATGCCTGCCCCGATGAGGGCTACGTCGACGGGCTTCTTCGCATCGGTCACGAGGTCAGTCTAGGCCCGCCCCCTCGGCGACCCCGGGTGACCACCGGACGACGACACCCCGGTGTCTCGATGCCGAGAGACCGGGGTGCGTCGCGTCACCGGCCTCAGGTGGCCGGCACCGAGGGATCAGGCGACGGCGCGCTCGGCGGCGACGAGCTCGGCGATCTGCACGGCGTTCAGCGCCGCACCCTTGCGGAGGTTGTCGTTGCTGATGAAGAGCGCGAGCCCACGGTGGCCGGGGACGCCCTCGTCGTGACGGATGCGGCCGACGAAGCTCGGGTCGGCTCCCGCCGCCTCGAGCGGGGTCGGGACGTCGGTGAGGACCACCCCGGGGGCGTCGCGCAGCAGTTCTTCGGCGCGCTCCACCGTGATGTCCGAGGCGAACTCGGCGTTGATCGAGAGCGAGTGCCCCGTGAAGACCGGCACGCGGACGCACGTGCCGCTGACCAGCAGGTCGGGGCGCTCGAGGATCTTGCGGCTCTCGTTGCGCAGCTTCTTCTCTTCGTCGGTCTCGTTCGTGCCGTCGTCGACGATGCTGCCCGCGAGCGGGATGACGTCGAAGGCGATGGGACGGACGTACTTCACCGGTTCGGGCAGGTCGACCGCGCGACCGTCGTGCACGAGGCCGATGGTGTCGCCCTCGATCGCGGCGCGGGTCTGCTGCAGCAGCTCGTCGGCGCCGGCGAGGCCGCTGCCCGACACGGCCTGGTAGGTGCTGACGATCAGACGCTGCAGGGTGGCCTCGGTGTCGAGCACCTTCAGCACGGGCATGGCCGCCATGGTCGTGCAGTTGGGGTTGGCCACGATGCCCTTCACCGCCTCGCGCAGGGCGTGGGGGTTCACCTCGCTGACCACCAAGGGCACCTCGGGGTCCATGCGCCAAGCGCTCGAGTTGTCGATGACGAGCGCACCGGCCGCGGCGAACCGCGGGGCGTGGGCCCGCGATCCCGTGGCGCCGGCCGAGAAGAGGGCGATGTCGAGACCGGCGGGATCGGCCGTCTCGATGTCCTCGACGACGATCTCGACCCCGCGGAAGGGCAGGGTCGTGCCCGCCGACCGGGCGGTGGCGAAGAAGCGGATCTCGGCGACCGGGAAGTCGCGCTCGTCGAGCAGCGTGCGCATGACCTTGCCGACCTGTCCGGTCGCGCCGATCACGCCGACGCGCAGTCCTTCGGCCATGGGTGCCTCCTGGGGGTTCGGTGGTGCAGGGTTCGGTGGTGCCGGGTTCGGTGGTGCAGGCCGCGGAACGGCGGGAGCAGGGTCGGGAGGCGCGGTGCGAGAGCCGCGCGCGCCTCCTGGTCGAGGACCGGGTCGCGTCAGCGGCCGGTGCCGCCGTGGACGACCGCGTCGACCTCGGCGTCGAGACCGAAGGCCGTGTGGACGACGCGGAGTGCGTCGTTCAGGGTGTCGGCCCGGGTGACCACCGAGATGCGGATCTCGCTGGTCGAGATCATCTCGATGTTGATGCCGGCCTCGAAGAGGGCCGTGAACAGTCGCGCCGAGACGCCGGCGTTGGTGCGCATGCCCGCACCGACGAGCGCGAGCTTGCCGATCTGGTCGTCGTACTGCAGCGACTCGAAGCCGATCTCGGAGCGGTCCGACTCGAGGGCCTGGAGCACGACGGCGCCCTCGGACTTCGGCAGGGTGAACGAGATGTCGGTGCGGCTGGTCGACGCCGCCGACACGTTCTGCACGATCATGTCGATGTTGGCGCCGGTCTTGGCGACCGTGCGGAAGATCTGGGCGGCCTTGCCCGGCACGTCGGGGACGCCGACGACGGTGATCTTGCCCTCGCTGAGGTCGCCCGCGACCCCGCTGATGATGGGTTCTTCCACGTTCTCTCCCTCTTTCGGGTTGACGACGAGCGTGCCCTCGTTGTTGTTGAACGACGAGCGGACGTGCAGGGTGACCCCGTGACGCCGGGCGTACTCGACGGCACGGATGTAGAGCACCTTCGACCCGGCGGCGGCGAGCTCGAGCATCTCTTCGCTCGTGACGCGGTCGAGCTTTCGGGCCTTGGGCACGACGCGCGGGTCGGCCGTGAAGACGCCGTCGACGTCGGTGTAGATCTCGCACACGTCGGCGTCGAGCGCCGCCGCGAGGGCGACGGCGGTCGTGTCGGAGCCACCTCGACCGAGGGTCGTGATGTCACCCGTGGATCGGTTGAACCCCTGGAAGCCGGCGACGATGGCCACGTACCCGGCGTCGAGGGCGTCGCGCACCCGGCCGGGTGTCACGTCGACGATGCGGGCCTTGCCGTGCTGGGCGTCGGTGATCATGCCGGCCTGGCTGCCGGTGTACGAGCGGGCCTCGACGCCCAGGCTGCGGATCGCCATGGCGAGCAGGGCCATGCTGATGCGCTCGCCCGCGGTGAGCAGCATGTCGAGCTCGCGGCCGCCGGGGAGCGGACTGACCTCGTTGGCCAGGTCGAGCAACTCGTCGGTGGTGTCGCCCATCGCGCTGACGGCCACGACGACGTCGTTGCCGGCCTTGCGCGTCTCGACGATGCGCTTGGCGACGCGCTTGATGCTCTCGGCATCGGCGACGGACGACCCGCCGAATTTCTGCACGATCAAGCTCACGGTGACTCCTGAGAAGGGGACTGGGCGCGCCGGAGGACGGCTCACGCCTGCGTCCGGCGATTCTATTCGGTGTCGAGGGCGTGTGACGCACACGGCTCGGTGTCCCGCGGACGGCCCCGAGGGGTCGCGCATCGGAGCACGGAGGGCGGCGTCGACGCCTCTCCCCTACGGTGGACCGATGCCCGACACCACCGACCAGGCCCGCGGCGCCGCCAGCCGCCTCCAGGACAGCCGCGCCCTCACGACCGCCGCCCGCGTCGGTTTCGCCATGAACGGCCTGCTCCACGTCGTGATCGGCGTGATCGCCCTCGGCGTCGCGTTCGGCGGTGGCGGCGAGGCCGACCAGGGCGGTGCCCTCGGGCAGTTCGCGTCCCGTCCGGGCGGGGTCTTCCTCCTCTGGCTGATCGTCGTGGGGCTCTGGGGCCTCGGCCTGTTCCAGGTGCTCGAAGCCGCTCTCGTCCGGGGGACCGACGAGGACGCCTGGGCCGAGCGCGCGAAGGAGGGCGGCAAGGGCGTCGCCTACCTCGCCGTCGGGTTCACGGCCTTCACCTTCGCCCGGGGCTCGTCGTCGGACAGCTCCGGACAGACCCAGACGCTCAGCGCCCGGCTGCTCTCCGCTCCTGGGGGCGTCGTGCTGCTCGTCGTCGTCGCGCTCGCCATCGTGGCGATCGGGGCCTACTTCGTCGTGAAGGGCGTGAAGCAGGAGTTCCGCGAGGACCTCACGCTGCCGGGGGGTGCGGCGGGACGTGGCACGGTCGCCCTGGGCGTCACGGGTTACGTGGCCAAGGGGATCGCCTTGGCCGTCGTCGGCGTGCTGTTCGCGGTCGCGGCGATCACCTCGGACCCGAGCGAGGCCACGGGGCTCGACGGCGCCCTGAGGGCCCTGGCGGCCCTGCCCTTCGGAGTGGTGGTGCTGACGGCCGTCGCCCTGGGGCTCATGGCCTACGGCGCGTACTGCGTCGTCCGGGCACGGCGCGCCCGCCTCTGACGGGCAGGCGCCCGCCGCACGGCCTCAGGAGGCGCGGGTCGTCACTCGGAGACGAGCCGGCGGCCCTCGAAGGCGCGGCCGAGCGTGACCTCGTCGGCGTACTCGAGGTCGCCGCCCACGGGCAAGCCCGAGGCCAGTCGCGTCACCCGGAGGCCGAAGGGCGCGAGCATCCGGGAGAGGTACGTCGCGGTCGCCTCGCCCTCAAGGTTGGGATCGGTGGCGATGATGACCTCTT
This sequence comes from Frigoribacterium sp. CFBP 8751, assembly GCF_014841545.1. Classification (NCBI taxonomy): domain Bacteria; kingdom Bacillati; phylum Actinomycetota; class Actinomycetes; order Micrococcales; family Microbacteriaceae; genus Frigoribacterium; species Frigoribacterium sp. CFBP 8751. Next base: position 154,310 of record NZ_JACYUB010000002.1, on the reverse strand, counting down.
GGACGGTGTCGTCGGCGAGACGCTGCACCAGCTGGCGGATGCGCAGGTCGTCGGGACCGATGCCGTCGATGGGGCTGATCGCCCCACCGAGCACGTGGTAGAGGCCGCGGAACTCGCGCGTGCGCTCGATGGCCTGGACGTCCTTGGCCTCTTCGACGACGCAGATCGTGGCCGGCGAGCGACGCGGGTCTCGGCAGATGTTGCAGGTCTCTTGTTCGCTGACGTTGCCGCAGATCTCGCAGAAACGCACCTTGGTCTTGACGTCGACGAGCAGCTCGGCGAGGCGTGACGTGTCGAACGACTCGTTCTGCACGATGTGGAACGCGATGCGTTGCGCCGACTTGGGCCCGATGCCGGGGAGGCGACCGAACTCGTCGATGAGTTCTTGGACGATGCCTTCGTACACGCGCTACTCGCTTCTCTGAGGCGTGACCCGGGGGGCGATCGTCTCTTCTTCGATGAACTGGGCCCCGAGGATCTCGCGCACGACGGCCTCGCCGTAGCGCGACCCGGTAGGGATGCCTCGACGAGGGTCGCCGGTGGCGGCGCGACGCTCGGCCATCGACGGGCCGGCACCCGTGGAGAGATCCGGAGCCGGAGCCGCCGACGCCGCAGTCGAGGTCGTGGCTGCCCGAGGCGACGCACCCGCGCCGGAACGGCCTGCCGCGGCCGCGTCGACCTCGGGCGGCGGGGGCGCGGCGTCGACCGTCGGGACGCCCCCGGGTGGCTCTTCGGTGATGTGCTCGGGCTCGTCGGGCTCGGGGGGCGGGGTCTGCGGGATGGTGGCGACGTCCCACCCGGTGACGGGCGCAGGGGAACCGGGTCGCTCGGTCGACGCCGGGGCCGTGGCCCGTTCGGCGGACGTCGGCTTCGTGGCCGCCGCCGGGGTCCGGGAAGGACTCGCGGCCTTCGCGGCGGAGTCCTGGCGCGCTGCCGGTTCTGTGGCGGCCGTCGTGCGGCCCGACTCGGCCGGTGTCGACCCCTGGGGTGACGGAGCGGAAGCCTGCCGCCCGGCGTCGGTCGCCGGTGCGGCCGACCGGCCGGTGTCTCGTTGCGGGCTCGACGTCGCGGGCGGGACGGACGCGTCGACCGGCGGCGCACCGGTGGGGGTGGGACCCGCGGGCCCGTCGCCCTCGACCCGGGCGATGTACTTGACCTTGACGCCGAGCACGTCGACGATCGCCCGTCGCAGGTACTCGCTGACGCCCTCGGCCGCCCCCTGGGGACGCTTGAAGCTCTCGACGTCGTTGGCGCTGGGGAAGGCGAGCGTCAGCACGTCGTCCGCGAAGTCGACGACGGTGGCCGTGACGACGACCATCCAGGCCGTGCGCCGCGCCTTCTGGACGACCTCGACGATCTCGGGCCAGCTGTCGCGCATCTGCTGGAGCGTGACGGGAGCCGCGCCCGACCCGGCGCCCGGGCCGGTGTCGGGGGTCTGTGCCCAGGCGGCCGAGTGCGGCGCGGACGGAGGCGCGGGTTCGTTCGTCGCCGGAGCGGCGGAGCCGACGGGCTCGACCGGGGCCGACGGGGCGGCCGTCGCCCAGGACGCGGTCGCGCTCTCGACGGCCGACGGACCGCCCGCGGCCTCGGTCGACGGAGTGGCCTCGACCGGTGCCGCGGCAGGAGACGTCGCGGCAGGAGCGGCCGAGACCGGAGCCGACGACGCGACGGAGGACGTCGGTCGGCCCGACGCGGGCCGGACCTCGGCCGGTCGGGCCTCGGTCGACGGGCCGGGCGCCACCGACGAGGCGGAGCCGGGGCCCTCGACGCCGACGCGTCGTTCGAGACGCTCGACCCGGGCGAGGGCACCCCGACCCGTCTGGTCGCTCTCGGGGACGAGGACGCGCGCGATCATCAGTTCGAGGTGGAGCCGCGGCGACGTCGCCCCGGTCATGTCGGTGAGGGCGCGGTTCACGACGTCCGCCGAGCGGGAGAGCTCGGCGGCACCGAAGGCGTGCGACTGGTGCACGAGACGGTCGAGCTCGTCGGCGGTGACGCCCCGCAGCACGGCCGACGCGCCCTCGACGGTCGCGCCGACGACGATGAGGTCGCGCAGGCGCTCGAGCAGGTCTTCGACGAACCGTCGGGGGTCTTGACCGGTCTGGACGACCCGGTCGACGGCCGCGAAGGCCGCGGCGCCGTCGCGGGCGCCGAGCGCCTCGACGACGTCGTCCAGCAGCGAGGCGTGGGTGTACCCGAGCAGGGCGACGGCGCGCTCGTACTCGATCGCCCCGTTCTCGCTGCCGGCCATCAACTGGTCGAGGAGGGAGAGGGTGTCACGCACGGACCCGCCGCCGGCACGGACCACGAGCGGGAGCACGCCGGGGGCGGCCTCGACCGACTCGCTCTCGCAGAGCTCGTGGACGTACTCGAGCATCTGGGCCGGGGGCACGAGGCGGAACGGGTAGTGGTGCGTGCGCGACCGGATCGTGCCGATCACCTTGTCGGGCTCGGTGGTCGCGAAGATGAACTTGACGTGCTCGGGCGGCTCTTCGACGACCTTCAGCAGGGCGTTGAAGCCCTGCGGGGTGACCATGTGGGCCTCGTCGAGGATGAAGATCTTGAACCGGTCGCGGGCCGGGGCGAACACGGCCCGGTCACGGATGTCGCGGGCGTCGTCGACGCCGTTGTGGCTGGCCGCGTCGATCTCGATGACGTCGAGCGAGCCGCCGCCGTCGCGGGAGAGCTCGACGCACGACGCGCAGACGCCGCACGGGGTGTCGGTCGGGCCCTGGGCGCAGTTCAGGCAGCGGGCCAGGATGCGGGCCGACGTCGTCTTGCCGCAGCCGCGGGGGCCGCTGAACAGGTAGGCGTGGTTGACGCGGTTGGTGCGCAGCGCCGTGCGGAGCGGATCGGTCACCTGCGTCTGCCCGATGAGCTCGGCGAAGTTCTCTGGCCGGTAACGGCGATACAGGGCGGTGACCACAGAGCAAGAGTAGTCGGGGCGACCGACAACGGTCGACGGCGCGGGCCCTGCTCCGCCCGGTCCGGTGCGGTGCCCGCCGGACGCACCGGAGGGCCCGTCGAGACGACGGACCCTCCGGTGTGACGCGCCCGTTCCGGCTACTCCGCCACGTTCCTCCCCCGGCGACGCAGACGCACCAGCGCCAGCCCGAGCAGGAGGGCGAAGGCCCCGAGCGAGAACCCTCCGAGGACGTCGGAACCCGTGTACGCGAGTCCCGTGACGCCCGCGGTCGCGACCCCGCCGGTTCCGTCGCCGGAGCCGCCACCCGCACCGGGCAGACCCGGGAAGCCCGGGGTCCCGGGCGTGCCCGGCGTACCGGGCGTACCCGGCGTGCCCGGCGTGACCGGTGTGCTGGCGGCGGCCGTCACCGTGAAGCCGGTCGTGACCGGGGCCGAGGTGGCTCCCGCCACGGTCTGCGTCGCGTCGACCACGTGCGGCCCGACGGCCACGTCCTCCCAGACGACCGTCCAGGCACCCGCCGCGTCCGCCGTGACGACCAGGACGCGATCCGCGGCGAGGACCGCGGCGACCCGGGTGACGGGTCCGACGGCGGCGTCACCCGCGTCGAGCCGGACCGTGACGGTCGCGCCGGGTTCGGCGGTACCCGTGGTCGTGACGGTCGTCGTGCCGCCCTGACCGGCCGGGAACACCGAGCCCGGCAGCGGACTCGTGATCACGATCGGATCGATGGCGGCGATGACGAGGTCCTGGGTGGCCGTCGTCGTGCCCGCGTCCGCGGTCTGCGTGGCGGTGAGCACGTAGGCCGCGACCGGGACGCCCACGAACGTCACCGTCCAGGTGCCGTCGTCGGCGACGACCGTGATCTGCGTCGTCCCCTGTCCGAGGTCGACCGTGACGAGCGCACCGGGTGTGCCGGTGCCCGTCACCGTGACGTCCTCGACGCCGTCGTCGTCGGCGTCGGCGATCAACGCGTCCGGAGCGGGCGAGGTGATGACGACGGCGTCGGTGTTCGCGGCCGCGGTGACCGTGAACACGACGGTCTCGGGTGCCGACACCGCGCCTCCCACGGTCTGGGTCACCGACAGGGCGTGCTGCCCCGGCTCGACGCCCACCAGCGTGGTCGACCAGGCGCCGTCGGCGTCCACGTCGACCGTGACGGGCAGGCCGCCGTCCAGGCTCACGGCCACGGAGGCGTTCGGCTGGGCCGAGCCGCCGACCAGGACGTCGGCCGTGCCCTCCGTGCCCGAGGGCAGGATCGACCCCTGCTCGGGCGAGGTCACCACGAGCGGGGCGACCTCCGCGGCGGGGGCGAGGACGACGTCCACCGAAGCACTGCCGGTGACCACGTCCGAGACCGTCTGCTCGACGACCACGGTCCGCGTGCCGACCGGGACCGCCGGCAGGGTCACCGACCAGGTGCCCCCGTCGGTGACGGTCGCCGTCTGCGTGGTGCCGCCGACGGAGACCGTGACGGTGGCTCCGGGCTCGCCCGTGCCGGTGACCGGCAGGTCGACGAAGCCGTCGCCGTCGGCGTCCGTCACGAGCTGCCCGTCGGCGGGCGAGGTGATGGTCGGGGCGACGGCGGGGTCGGCCGGGGCGGGCACGATCACGACCTGCACCTCGACGGGGACGCTGGTCGCGTCGCCGACGGTCTGCACGACCGAGACGGTGTGCGTCCCGGTGGCGAGCACGACCGGCACCTGCCACGAGCCCGCGTCGTCGACCGTCGTGGTGACGGGGTCTCCCCCGTCGACCGTGACGGCGACGGGCGCGCCCGGCTGTCCCTGGCCGCGGACGACGACCGGGGCGGTGCCGGAGTCGCCCGCCTGGTACTGCTGCCCGTCGGTCGGAGCCGTGACGGTCAGCGTGGCGGCGGCCTCGACGACGACCGTGGTCGTCACCGGAGCCGACTCGGACCCGGCGACCGTCTGCGTCGCGGACACCACGTGCTCGCCCACGCCGACCCCCGTGAAGGTGGTCGTCCAGGTGCCGTCGTCGTCGACGTCGACCGTGACGGCCGTGCCGTCGTCGAGCGTCACCGCGACGGTCGCGCCGACCTGAGCCGAACCGGTCACCGGCAGGTCCACCGTCGAGTCGACGGACAGCACGAGGAAGCGCGTGCCCGTCGCCGGGTCGGTGATCTCGATCGGGTCTGCCGCGACGACCGCGAACGGCTGGGTCACGGGGACCGTCGTGACGGTGCCGTACTGCTGCACCACCGAGATCGGTCCGGCGCCCACCGGCACGGCGTCGTAGGTCGCGGTCCACGCCCCCGTCGTCGGGTCGGCCGAGACGGCCCGGGTCAGGTCGTCACCGAGCGAGACCGTGACGGTCGCGCCGGGCTGGGCGGTGCCCGACACGGTGACCGGCGTGGTCTGGCCGTCGAGGACGACGACGGTGGCACCCGGGGCCGGCTCGGTGATCGTGACCGGCGTGCCGACCACGACGTCGAGCTGCTGGGTGGCGGGAGTCGTCGAACCGGCCGGGACCGTCTGCGTGACGACGACCGGGTACGAGCCGACGGGAACGTCGCCCACCGTGACGGTCCACGTGCCCTCGGGGGTCACCGTGGTCGTCTCGGAGAGGTCGTCGCCCACCGCCACCACGACCGTCGCGCCGGGCTGACCCGTGCCGGTGACCGTGACGTCCGTGGTGTCGTCGGCGTCCTCCACGACGATCGACGACCCGGCGGGCGGCGAGGTGATCGTCACCGGAGCGGCCACGACGACCGACACGTCCCGCGTGATCGGGGTCGACACGGCGCCGTCGACGGTCTGGGTGACCGAGGCGGTGCGGTCGCCGACCGGCACGCCGTCGACCGTGACGCTCCAGGCCCCGGTCGTCGGGTCGGCCACGACCGTCCCGACCAGGCCGTCACCGAGGTCGACCGTGACGGTCGCTCCGGGCTGGGCCGTGCCGGACGCGACCACCGGGGCGGTGTCTCCCGCGGCGAGCACGACGACCGTCGTGCCGTCGGTGGGCCGGTCGACGACGAGACCCGCCGCCGCCGCGACCGTGAACGGTTGCGACGCCGCGGCCGAGGTCGCGCCCCGGATCGTCTGCGTGGCGGTCAGGGTGTGGTCGCCGACGGGGACTCCGTCGACGGTCGTCTGCCAGTCGCCCTCGGGCCCGACGGTGGCGCCGGCCGTGAGGCCCGTGCCGAGCGAGACGGCGATGGTGGCGCCGGCCTCACCGGTGCCCGAGACGACGACCGACGTGGTGCCGGCCGGGTCGAGCAGGGAGACCGTCGCACCCGGGGTGGGCGTGACGATCACGGGCGCGGCGGGGGCCACGACGATCGACACGTCCCGCGTGACCGGGGTCGAGGTCGAGCCGTCGACGGTCTGGGTGACCGCGATGGTGCGGTCACCGACCGGGACTCCCGGCACGGTGACGCTCCACGCGCCGGTCGTGCCGTCGGCCGGGGCGGTGGCGGTCAGGCCGTCGCCGAGGTCGACGTCCATCGAGGCGCCCGGCTCGGCCGTGCCCGACACGACCAGGTCGGTCGTCGCGTCCGGCGTGGCCACCGCCACGACGGTTCCGACGGCGGGGGCCTCGATGACGACCGCGGCGGCGGGGACCACCGAGAGGGGCTGGGTGACGGCGGCCGACACCGAGGTGCCGAGCGCCTGGGTGGCGGTGAGCGTGCGTTCTCCGACCGTGACGCCTGCCACCACGACGCTCCAGGCGCCGGTGGTCGGGTCGGCGATCGTCGAGGCCACGAGGTCGTCGCCGAGGTCGACGCGGACGGTCGCCCCCGGCTCGGCCGTGCCGCTGACCGTGACGGCGGTCGAGGCGGTCGGGTCGGCGACCATCACGACGGCACCGGGCGTGGGCTGCGACACGGTCAGCTCGTCGCCGACCACGATCTCGAAGGCCGCCAGGACCGGGGTGGAGGTCGTGCCGGCCACGGCCTGCGACGCCGTCACCTGGTAGGTGGCGACGGGCAGGTCGGCGAGGACGACGGACCAGTCACCCGAGGCGGGGTCGGCGGTCGTGGTGACGGCCGCTCCCCCGTTCAGCCGGACGGAGACCTCGGCACCCGGTGACGCCGTACCCGAGACGGGGACGTCGATGGTGCCGGCCGGGTCGAGCACGGTGAAGACGGAGTCGTCCGGGTCGATGATGACGACCGGGGTGGCCGCGCGGACCTCGAACGAGCTCTCCTGCGCCGGCGAGGTGGTCCCGCCGATGCTCTGCGTCGCCGACAGGTCGACCGTACCGACGGGCACGCCGGCCACGTCGACCGACCAGGCGCCCGTGGTGGGGTCCGCCGCGACGGTCGCGACGAGGTCGGCACCGGTCGCGGGGTCCAGGACCACGTCGACGGTGGCGCCCGCGGCCGCGGTGCCCGAGACCGTCACCGTCGAGACGACGTCCGGCCCGGCCACGTCGACGACCGAACCGTCGGCGGGAGCGACGACGACGAGGGGGGCACCGGCGAGGATCTGCACCACCCGCGTCTCGGGGGCCGAGACCGACGAGCCGACCGTCTGGGTCGCGACGATCGTCCGCGTGCCGACGGGGACGTCGTCGAACGAGATCGACCAGGCGCCGGTCGTGGTGCCGGCCGTGACCGTGTCGGTGAGGCCGTCGCCGAGGTCGACGCGGACGACCGCGCCCGGCTCGGCCTGGCCCGACACCACGAGGGTCGTGGTCGAGGCGGGGTCGGCGAGGACGATCGGGACGCCGTCGGCCGGGGCCACGATGGTGAGCGGGGCCGCCGGGTCGATCGTCACGACGCGCGTGCCGGCCTGCTGGACGGTGTCGCGCACGGCCTGCGAGGCCCCGAGGACGCGCTCGCCGACGCCGACGCCGACGAGGGTGACCGCCCAGGCGCCCGTCGTGGGGTCGGCGAGGGTGCTGCCGACCTCGACGCCGTCGAGGGTCACGGTGATCCGAGCGCCCGGCTGGGCGGTCCCGGCGACCGGGACGTCCTGCGTGGCCGCGGGCGAGGCGACGACGTAGCGGACGTCGGCGGCGGGGGTCGTGATGGCCACGTCCGCCCCGGCTGCGACCTCGAAGGCCTGGGTCACGGGCTCGGTGGTCGTCGTGCCGCCGACCGTCTGGGTCACGGAGGCGACCTGGTCGCCGACGGGGACACCCGGGACCGTGACGGTCCAGAGCCCGTCGGGCCCGGCGGTCGTCGGGGTGACGACGCCGGCCAGGGTCACCTCGACCGACGCCTCCGGGTAGGCCGTGCCGGTCACGACGACGGCGGTGGTGCTGCCGGTGCCGGCGACCGTGATGACGTCGCCGTCACCGGGTGCGGTGATGGTGAGGTCGGCCTCGGCCGAGACCACCGAGAAGTCCGTCGGCTCGGCCTCGAGGAGGTCCGGGCCCTGTTGCTGGCTCGCGCCCACGACGTGGTCGCCGACGGCGACCCCGGTGAGCTCGAGCGACCAGACTCCCTGCGCGTCGGGGACCACGGGCACGGCCGGATCCTGGTCGACGCCGTCGACCGTCACGACGACGGGCAGACCGGTCACGCCGGTGCCCGAGACGGTCACGGCGACGGTCCCTCGGTCGTCGGCGACGACCAGTTGGGCCCCGAGGACGGGCGCCGTGATGACGACGTCACCGCCGACGCTGACCCGGACGTCCCGCGTGACGGCGTCCGAGGTGGAGCCGTTGACGCTCTGGGTCACCGAGACCGTGTGCGGACCGACCGGGACGCCGGCGACGGTGACGGACCACTGGCCCGAGGCCGGGACGATCACCTGGCCGACGAGCCCGTCGCCGAGGTCGACCGCGACGGTCGCCCCGACCTGGCCCGTGCCCGAGACGACGACGGGCGTCGTGTCCTGCGGTCCCGGGACGAAGTACTCGGCGCCGTCGAGCGGTGCCGTGACGGCCAGGGGCGTTCCCTGCGCGATCGTCAGCTGCTGGGTCACCGGTGCGGAGGTGGTTCCGCCGAGGGTCTGCGTCGCACCGAGCGTGCGGACACCGGCGGGGACGTCGGGGATGACCGCGGTCCAGGCGCCCGTGGCGGGGTCGACCGTGGCCGGCACCTCGAAGCCGGCGCCGAGGCCGACCGTGACGGTCGCCCCCGGGTCGGCGGTGCCGGTGACGGTCACGTCGGCCGTGGTGCCGCCGACGATCGGGATCGTGGCCCCGGGGGCCGGCGTCGAGATGGCGACGGGGGTCCCGGCGACGATCGTCACGACGCGCGTCTGCGCCGGCGACACGGTGCCGCCGACGGTCTGCGTCGCCGAGACCGTGCGCTGACCGACGGGCACGCCGGCGACGTCCACCGACCAGGCGCCGGTCGTGGCGTCCGCCGTGACCCGGCCGGTCAGGCCGTCACCGAGGTCGACGCGGACGTCGGCGCCGGCCTGGGCGGTGCCCGAGACGGTCAGGGTGGTCGAGGAGGCGCTGTCGGCCACGCGCACCGTGGTGCCCTCGGCCGGGGCGAGGATGTCGAGCGGCGCGCCGGCGGCGACCGTCAGCGGCTGCGTGACCGGCACCGAGACGACGCCGGCGACCGTCTGCGTGACGCTGATCGTCCGGGGCCCGACGGGCACGGACGAGACGGTCGCCGACCAGGCGCCCGTGCCGTCGGCCGTCGTCGTGGCCACGTAGCCGTCGCCCAGGTCGACCCGGACGGGGGCGTTCGGTTCGGCGGCTCCCGTCACCGTGACCGGGGTGGTCGAGGTGGCGTCGGCGACCGTGAGGGTCGCACCGGGCGCAGGCGTGGAGATCGTCACGCTTGTCGCGGCCACGAGGGTGAAGTCGGTGGTCTGCGGGGCGGACACCGCGCCTCCCACCGTCTGCGTCGCGGTGGCCGTGTAGGCGGCGACCGGCAGGGCCGGGAAGGTCACGGACCAGGTGCCGTTGGCGGCGACCGTCGCGGTGAGGTCGCGGCCGCCGCCGAGCGAGACGGCGACGGGGGCATCGGCCTGACCGGTGCCCGAGACGGTGACGTCACGGGTCGAGTCGGCGCCGGGCAGCCGGTACTGCGTGCCGGAGGTCGGGCTCGTGATCGTGAGGCCCGCGCCGGCGACGACGCTGAAGGCCCGCGTCACGGCGGCGGAGACGTCGCCACCGACGGCCTGCGTCACGGACGCGGTGTAGCCGCCGACGGGCACGCCCGGGACGGTCGTCGTCCAGGTGCCGTCCGCGGCGACGAGCGCGGTGGCCGTGCGGCCGCCGCCCAGGTCGACGGCGACGGTGGCCGTGGGGGTGGCGGTGCCCGAGACGATCACGGGGGTCGTGGAATCGGCGTCGAGGACGGTGAAGACGCGTCCGGCGGTGGGTGCGGTGACGACGAGCGGCTGTTGGGCGACGACGGTGAAGTCTCGCGTGACCGGACCGGTGGTCGCGGTGCCGAGGGCCTGGGTCACGGAGGCGCTGTACGCTCCCGCGGGCACGGTCGCGACGGTCACGCTCCAGTTGCCGTCCGCGGCCACCGTGCCGGTGCCCGTGAGACCGGCGCCGAGGTCGACGCTGACGGTGGCACCGGGCTCGCCGGCACCGGTCAGCACGACGCTGCGGGTGGCTCCGGGAGCGTTCGGCACGACGAACACCTGGCCGGCGGTGGGCGTGGCGATGCTCAGGGGGGTGAGGGCCGCGGCCCGGACGGTGGAGGTGGCGAGATCGACCCGGGACGCGTTCACGAGCGGCAGGACCGAGAGGCTGACCGCGTGGACGGAGCTCGAGCCCGCGTCGGTGCCCCGGCCGTCACGGAAGCCGACGCCGTCCTGGGCGTTGATCGTGACGCGGACGAGCTGGTTGAGCAGGGTGGTCAGCGGAGCCAGCGTCGTGACGACGGCGGCGGTCGTGGTGCGCAGGGTGGTCGTCGTCGCGGCGAGCGCGGTGCCGTCCACGAGCGGTGAGTAGAGGCCGCCCACGGAGCCGAGCAGGGTGCCGACGACGGGGAGGAGCGCGTTGCGGAGGACGGTGGCGCCGAGCGCACCGACGAGACCCGACCCGGTGACGGTCGTGGCGGTCGCCGGGGTGGTGCCGTCGAGCAGCTGCCCGATCGTCGTCACGGTGCGGGTCGTGAGCGTCTCGTTCACCGTGGCGAGACCGAGGTCGATGCGCAGACCGACACGGAGGTCGACGGTCGCCGCGGTGGCCCGGACGGCGGCGTTCGCCGCAGCGACCAGGTTCGTCGGCAGCTGGTTCTGCAGGATGTCGGTGACGCCGTTGGTGATGGCGGTGATCGTCGCGGGACTGAGGAGGTCGCTGTTCGCGGGCAGGCCGTTGAGGGCGCCGAAGTCGATGATCACCTGCCCCGTGCTCGGAGTGATGGTCACCGGGCCCGAGGTCAGGGGCCTCGCGAGTTCGGTCGAGATCGTCGAGTCGAGGTCGACGGTCGCCGTCACCCCGACGACCGGCTGACCGAGGGTCACCGCTCCCCCGAGGGGCAGTCCGTTCACGGCCGTGGTGAGCGGTGCGGTGATCGAGGTGGCGAGCCCGGTCACGGCACCGCTGCCGGCCACCGCGTTGACCGTCGATCCGAGCCCGGTCACCGTGCCGCGGAGCGACGTGGTCACGCCCTGGACGGCCGGGCTCGTCATCGTGTAGCGCGCGCCGGCGACCTGGTACGCCGTCGTCGGCGTCCCTGCCGTGGCTCCACGCTGCTGGCTGATCTGGGACGAGAGGGAGCCGAGGCCCAGGCGGACGTCGGAGAGGACGCCGTTCGTGGCGGGCACGGACGCCAACAGGGGCTGCAGGTTCAGCGTCGCACCGGCACCGGGGGTGCCACTGCCTGCGGCGATCGACCCGTCGGCACCGATCAGGCCGGCCGAGGCGGTGGCACCCGTCGCGGTGGCGCTCGCGTACTGGCCGTCGACGCCGAGCTGCAGCAGACCGTTCGCGCCCAGCAGGCGGAAGCCGTTGCCGAGACCGACCGAGAGGGCGTTCACCGCGGTGAGGTTCAGGGGGTTGCGGGACGTCGGCGGGTTCTGCGTCGTGCCGAAGGCCGAGTAGGCCCCGCCGAGGGCGGCGACCTGGTCGAGCGAGACGATGCCCGAGCCGCCGACCATCGAGGCCTCGGCCTCGCTGCGGTCGGTCGTGGCCGCCTGGGCGGGGACGACGACGACGAGCGCCCCGACCACCGCCGCGACGACGGCCGCGGCCGTCGCCTTCAGTGCGCGGGACGCGTGGGAGCGCCGGGGACGCTCGATCGCCTGGCTTCGCATGGGTGTGCCTCTTCCTGACGGGACGAGCCCGCCGCCTGATCCGAAGAACTCCCGCTGGTGAGGCAGGAGGTGCTGCTGTTCTGTTGTGAGCCGCGGTGCCGCCGCCCGGGGACGACGACGAGGCGAACGGGACTACCGCGCGGTGCGCGGGCTCGTTCGCCTGGTGCGGGTGCTGCTGACGTGCCGTGGTGAGGGGCTCATCGGTCCTGATCCTGATCGTGTGGTGCGGGTGCGACGGCGCCGTCGCGCATGGTCGCACCGTGGTGAGGGGTGCGGCCGGAGCGGTGTTTGGTCGCTCCCGACGAGCTGGTTCGGTCTCGTCGTGGTGCCGAGCATAGACGGAGAGCACCCGGATCGCGCACCCCCACGAAGGGGGGCCACGGCGACGAAGACGGGAGGAGGGGCGGCGCACCACGCACGACGCCGCGCCGAAGCGCCGCAGGGGCGGCGGCGCACCACCCACAGAACGCGAGCGGCCACACCCCACGCACCACGCACGACGCCGCGCCGAAGCGCCGCAGGGGCGGCGGCGCGTTAAAAGAAGATGACCCCTCACGCACCCGCCAGAGCCCGGTTACCCTTGCTGCATTTCTGCCCTGGGGGAGTTGGCCTGGATGACGCCACGTGAGGAGCCTCGACGAGTTTAGCGGCAACTGAGTGGTCGCCGCGACCCGGGGTGTTGCCTGGGGGCATGAGAATCGTCATCGCCGGAGGACACGGCAAGATCGCCCAGCTCCTCGAACGCCGACTCGCCGACGCCGGGCACGACCCCGTCGGCATCGTCCGCAACCCCGACCACACCGCAGACCTCGAGACCGCGGGGGCCCGTGCCCTCGTCCTCGACCTCGAGAACACCGACGTCGACACGCTCGCCGGCCACCTCGACGGAGCCGACGCCGTCGTCTTCGCCGCGGGTGGTGGCGGCGGCAGCGGTGCCGAGCGCAAGCTGACCATCGACCGCGACGGGGCCGTCCTGCTGGCCGACGCCGCCGAGAAGGCGGGCGTCACGCGCTACGTGATGGTCTCGGCCATCGGCACGGACGACTTCGACCCGGCCCGCGCCGAGCTCCCCGCCGCGAACGACGACGACGTGTACCAGGTGTACATGCGTGCGAAGAGCGAGGCCGACGCCGACCTCCGCCGTCGTGAGGGCCTGGACTGGACGATCGTCCGTCCCGGTGGCCTGACCGACGACGCCGGCACCGGCCAGGTCACGGTCGGCACGACCGTCGAGCGCGGCAGCATCCCCCGCGCCGACGTGGCCGAGATCATCGCCACCGCGCTGATCGAGGGCACCGCCGTCAAGACGCAGTTCGAGGCCGTCTTGGGCGACGTCACCGTCTCGGACGCGCTGGCGACCATCAAGTACTGACCCGCGCCTCCTGGTCGTCGTCCGACGGCCCGGAGGCCGTCGACCGAGACACGAGAGCCCCGGAGGCGCGACCTGCGCACCGGGGCTCTCTCGTGTCGTCGGGGCGGACGGGTCGTCCACCCGGCCCGACGTCTCAGCTGACGGCTGCGGCCTGACGGGCGATCTCGAGCTCTTCGTTCGTCGGGACGACGAGGACCGAGACCTTCGACCCCTCGGGCGAGATGTAGCGTGCCTCGCGGGAGGCGAGCTCGTTGCGGTCGTCGTCGACGTGGATGCCGAAGAACTCGAGGCCCATCAACGTGCGCCGACGCAGCAGGGCGTTGTTCTCGCCCACTCCCGCCGTGAAGACCACGGCGTCGAGGCCACCGAGCTGCGCGACGTAGGCACCGATGTAGTGCCGCAGGCGGTGCCGGTAGACGGCGAGCGCCGCCTCGGACACGGCGTCGCCGCGGGACGCGCTGTCCTGCACGTCGCGCATGTCGCCGCTGCCGGTCAGGCCGAGCAGCCCGCTCCCCTTGTTGAGCAGCGTCTCGAGCTCGGCGAAGTCGAGACCGGCCTCGCGGTGCAGGTGGAAGACGGCGGCGGGGTCGATGTCGCCCGAGCGCGTGCCCATGACGAGCCCCTCGAGGGGCGTCATGCCCATGCTCGTGTCGATCGACCGGCCGCCGTCGATCGCGGCGGCCGAGGCACCGTTGCCGAGGTGCAGCACGATGGTCTTCAGCTCGGCGAGGGGGCGACCGAGGAACTCGGCGGTCTTCTCGCTGACGTACTTGTGCGACGTGCCGTGGAACCCGAAGCGGCGGACATGGTGCTGCTTCGCCAGCTCGGCGTCGATCGCGTACGTGTAGGCCGCGGGGGCGAGCGTCTGGTGGAACGCCGTGTCGAAGACCGCGACATGGGGCACGTCCGGGAAGGCCTCCTTCGCGGCGCGGATGCCCTGCAGGTTGGCCGGGTTGTGCAGCGGGGCGAGGGCCGACAGACGCTCGATCGCCTTCTCGACGTCGGTCGTGACGACCGTGGCGCGGTCGAAGTCTTCACCGCCGTGGACGACGCGGTGGCCGACCGCGACGGGCGGGTACTCGGCGAACGACGGGCCGTGCGCGTCGAAGGCGGTCAGCATCGCGGCGAAGCCGGCGGCGTGGTCGGCGATCGGCTGGGTGTCGTTGCGGGTCTCGTCGCCGGTGACCTCGTTGCGGTGGCGGGTCGACCCGACCGCCTCGCCGATGCGCTCGACGAGGCCGCTGGCGAGCGTGCGCTCCCCCTCGAGCTCGATCAGCTGGTACTTGAACGACGACGAGCCGGAGTTGACGACGAGGACGGTGCTCACGAGGAGGCTCCTTGGGTGCTGGTTGCGGTACTGGTACTGGTGCTGGTGGCCTCGGCTGCGGCGGCCTGCGTGCCGGCCTGGATGGCGGTGATGGCGACGGTGTTGACGATGTCGCCCACGAGCGCCCCCCGCGACAGGTCGTTGATCGGCTTGCGGAGGCCCTGCAGGATCGGGCCGATCGCGACGGCGCCCGCACTGCGCTGCACGGCCTTGTAGGTGTTGTTGCCCGTGTTGAGGTCGGGGAAGATGAACACCGTCGCCCGACCGGCGACCTCGGACTCGGGCATCTTGGCGGCGGCCACGGTCGGGTCGGCCGCGGCGTCGTACTGGATCGGCCCCTCGACGAGCAGGTCGGGTCGGCGTTCGCGCACGAGGGCCGTGGCGGCGCGGACCTTCTCGACGTCCGCACCGGAGCCGCTGTCGCCCGTGCTGTAGCTCAGCATCGCGACGCGCGGCTCGATGCCGAACTGCTGCGCGGTCTGCGCCGACGAGATGGCGATGTCGGCCAGTTGCTCGGCCGTCGGGTCGGGGATGACGGCGCAGTCGCCGTAGACGAGCACCCGGTCGGCGAGCGCCATGAGGAACACGCTCGACACGACGCCGACGTCGGGCAGCGTCTTGATCACCTCGAACGCCGGTCGGATGGTGTGCGCCGTGGTGTGCTTGGCGCCCGACACCATGCCGTCGGCGAGACCGAGCTTGACCATCATGGTGCCGAAGTACGAGACGTCGGTGACCGTGTCCATCGCCTGCGAGACCGCGATGCCCTTGTGCGCCCGCAGCTTGGCGTACTCGGTCGCGAAGAGCACCTGCAGGCTGGGGTCGAACGGGTCGAGCACACGGGCGGTGGCGAGGTCGAGACCGAGTTCGGCCCCTCGGGCGCGGATGGCCGTCTCGTCGCCGAGCAGCGTGATCGCGGCGACGCCGCGCTGGAGCAACGTCGAGGCGGCTCGGAGCACCCGGTCGTCGTCGCCTTCGGGCATGACGATGTGCTTCTGCGCCCCTCGTGCCCGCTCGAGCAGCTGGTACTCGAACATGAGCGGGGTGACCACGCCGGACGGGCTGACCTGCAGCAGGCGCAGCAGTTCGGCTCCGTCGACGTGCGTCTCGAAGAGAGCGAGCGCGAGGTCGTACTTGCGGGGCGAGTCCGCGGCGAGTCGGCCCCGCGTCTGGGTGATGGCGAGGGCGGTGTCGTAGGTGCCGGTGCTCGTGGTGGCGATGGGCAGCGGGCTGTCGAGCCCCTCGAGCAGGCGCTCGACCTGGGGGGCCAGGGCGAACCCGCCGTTGAGCACGATGCCCGCGAGCGAGGGGAAGGTCTCGGAGGCGTGCGCGAGCACGGTGGCGACGAGCACGTCCGAGCGGTCGCCCGGCACGACGACGACGGCACCCTCGGTGAGGCGCGGCAGCACGTTCTCCATCGACATGGCGGCCACGACGACCCCGAGCGCCTCGCGGTCGAGCAGGGCGTCGTCGCCGCTCAACAGGGTCGCGCCGGTGGCCTGCAGCACGGCGCGCATCGTCGGGGCGACGAGCACCCGGTCTTCGGGGAGCGTCCAGATGGGGACGCGGCCGGTGGGTGACGCCTCGAGGGCGTGGCCGATGCCGTCGACGACCTCGTCGAGGTGGTCGGGGTCGACCCGGTTGGCGACGACGGCCAGGAGGCTCGCGTGCTCGGAACGCAGCTCGGCGGTGGTCAGTTCGGCGACCTGGCGCATGTCGGCGCCCGAGCGCCGCGTCTGCCCGTCGGCGCTGCGGCCGCCGAGCACGAGCAGCACGGGCGCGCCGAGGTTGGCCGCGATGCGGGCGTTGTACGAGAGCTCGGTGGGGCTGCCGACGTCGGTGTAGTCGGAGCCGATCACGACGACCGCGTCGCACTGGCGCTCGACGGCGGCGAAGCGGCTGACGATCGTGGCGAGGGCGGCGTCGGGGTCGGCGTGCACCGCGTCGTAGCTGACGCCGACGCACTCGTCGTAGGCCAGGTCGACGCTGTCGTGCGACAGCAGCAGCTCGAGCACGTAGTCGCGCTCGTCGGTCGAGCGGGCGACGGGTCGGAACACCCCCACGCGGCCCACCTCGTGACTGAGCGTGTCGAGCACGCCCAGCGCGATCGTGGACTTGCCCGTGTGGCCTTCGGCAGAGGTGATGTAGATGCGTGTCGACACGCTCGCCAGCCTACGGGCGGCAGCCTTCGAGCCGCCGGGGAAGCGTGCTGGCGGAGGCCACGAGACGTCTCCTAGGCTCGTCGGCATGCAGATCCGCACCGCGACCGAGGCCGACCTGCCCGGCGTCCTCGAGATCCACGCCGACGCCGTCGCGCACTCCAAGGCCATCTGGACCGACGTCACGCCGACCCTCGAGGGCCGACGCGAGTGGCTCACCGGCCATCAGGAGGCGCGGCGCAGCGCGATCGTCGCGGTGGACGGCGACGAGGTGCTCGGCTACGGCAGCTATGGGCCGTTCCATGCCAAGGACGGCTACCGGCACACCTGCGAGAACTCGGTCTACGTCCGACCCGGGCAGCAGGGCAGGGGCCTCGGACGAGCACTGATGACCGAGCTGGTCGAGCGCGCGACGCGGGACGACCTGCACGTCATGGTGGCGTTGATCGAGGCGGGCAACGAGGCGTCGGTGCGGTTGCACGCGTCGCTCGGCTTCGAGGACGCCGGCGTGCTGCGCGAGGTCGGCACGAAGTTCGGCGAGTGGCTCGACCTCCGGTACATGACCCGGCGTCTCGCCTGACCCGGACGCGCCGGGACGACGAGGCGGCGGGACGACGACGGGCGCCGCCTCCGGGGAGACGACGCCCGTCGTGGGTGGAGCGGTGAGCTCAGCGTCCGTCCGAGCCGTCCTGTCCGGTGTCACCGGTCGCGTCGAGCCGGCCGTCGATCGCCGGGTCGGGCGACACGACGTCGACCTGCAGTGGCGGCTCGGCGACGACGGCCGAGGCGGACGTCGCCCGGCTCGCCGGGGAGCCGTCACGGCCACCCCGGACCCGGCGTTTGACGGCCTCCCACGGGCGGGCGAGTCGTGTGCCGCCGGCCTGGGCGGGGGCGTCGACCTCGAGACCGTAGTACGCGCCGACGTGCTCCAGGAGGACGTCGCGCTCGGCCTTGTCGTACGCGCGACGTTCGCGGGTGAAGGCGATGATCGTCGACCAACAGGTCAACAGCAGCACGATGCTGAACGGCAGCGCCGTCGTGATCGCCGCGGTCTTCAGGGCGTCCAGACCGCCGGTCAGGAGGAGCGCGACGGCGAGCAGGGCGGCCACCAGGGCGAAGAACACCCGGAGCCAGTTCTTCGGCTCGATGTCGCCGCCCGACGCGATCATCGCCATGACGAGCGATCCGGAGTCGGACGAGGTGACGAAGAACACGCCGATGAGCAGGATGGCGCCGAAGGTCAGGACCGTCCCGGCGGGCAGGCCGCCGAGCAGGGCGAAGAGCGACCCCTCGACGTCGACCGAACCGTCGGCTCCGACGAGGCCACCCGAGCCGTCGGTCTGCTGGTGGATGGCCGCACCACCCAGCACGGCGAACCACAGGAAGGTGAGCGCGGTCGGGACGAGCAGCACGCCGAAGACGAACTGGCGGACCGTGCGGCCCTTCGAGATGCGGGCGATGAAGATGCCGACGAAGGGCGCCCACGACATCCACCAACCCCAGTAGAAGGTGGTCCAGGCGCCCTGCCACTCCTCGCCCGCGGCACCCTGCTGGGCGGTCACGTTGAAGGACAGGCCGACGACGTTCTGCAGGTACGCGCCGATCGACTGCACGAAGTCGCGCAGCAGGAACTGCGTGGGTCCGACGATCAGGATGAACAGCAGCAGGGCGGCCGCGAGGATGAGGTTGAAGTTCGAGAGGATCTTCATGCCCTTGGTCACACCGGTGACGAGCGACACGATGGTGACCGCCGTGATGACGGCGATGATCGCGATCTGGCTCACGATGCTGCTGTCGGCGATGCCCGCGGCCTCGAGGCCGGCGCCGATCTGGATGACGCCGAGGCCGAGCGAGGTCGCGACGCCGAAGAGCGTGCCGACGAGGGCGATGACGTCGATCAGGTTGCCCCAGCCCCCGCGGACGCGGTCGCCGAGGAGGGGCTCGAGGGCCCAGCGGATGGAGACGGGGCGACCCCTCCGGTGGATCGCGTAGGCGAGGGCGAGTCCGAGGACGACGTAGATGGCCCAGGCGTGCAGCCCCCAGTGGAGGAAGGTCTGGGTCAGGGCCTGCTGCGCGAGCTGGTCCTCGGTGCCGGTGACGCCCGGTCGTGGCGAGGCGAAGTGGCTCAGGGGCTCGGAGACGCCGTAGAAGACGAGGCCGATGCCCATGCCCGCGGCGAAGAGGAGCGCGAACCACGAGCCGGTCGAGAACTCGGGCTCGTCCTTGTCCTTGCCCAGCTTGATGCCACCGAACCTGCTGAACCCGAGGAACAGGCTGAAGCCGACGAAGAAGGCGGCGATCAGGACGTAGTACCAGCTGAAGTTGCGGACGATGCCGCTCTGCAGGCCGAGGAACAGCGCCTCGGCCGAGGCCGGCGCGATCAGCGTGTAGACGACGAAGCCGAGGACGACGGCGGCGGCCGGCCAGAAGACCCAGCGGCGCAGTTGAGGGGTGGTCGAGACGGTCTCCGTCAGGGAATCGGGATGGTCGGCGGGGGGCCCGGAAGGGGGCGGAGTTGTCGTGGCCATGCCTCCATGGTGCCGGTCGAGGGGCCCGCCGTCCCAATCACGACGTCGTCCGGGTCACCGATCCTGGTGACGATAGTGCCGGTTGCGGGGTCGCAGGACGGCCGTCGCGAGGGCGGCGGCGAGCACCGACGCCACGAGGATGGCGACCTTGGCGTCGTCGTCGTGAGCGCTGCCGAGCCCGTAGCTCAGTTCGGCGACGAGCAGGGACACGGTGAAGCCGATGCCCCCGAGGAGGGCGACGCCGGTGAGGTCCACCCATTTGATGCTCCGGTCGAGTTCTGCCCGGGTGATCCTGGTCGTGATCCACGTCGTCGCGAGGATGCCGACGGGTTTCCCGAGGACGAGGGCGGCGATGATGCCGATCGTGACGGGACTGGAGAGCGCCGTCCTCAGGCCGTCGAGGCCACCGAAGGCGACGCCGGCGGAGAAGAACGCGAACACGGGGACGGCGAAACCGGTGGAGATGGGCCGGAAGCGGTGCTCGAAGACCTCGGAGAGCCCGGGGCCGGTGCCCGGCCCGCCACTGGCCTGGCTGCGGATGACGGGGACGGCGAAGCCGAGGAGGACCCCTGCGACGGTCGCGTGGACGCCCGACGCGTGGATGAGTCCCCACACCAGGACGGCGACCGGCAGCAGGATGAACCAGTTCGCAACCGGGTGCAGGCCGAAGAACCGCCGGAACCGCTGCGTCAGGAACACGTAGGCCCCCAGCGGCACGATCGCCAGGGCCAAGGGGAGCACCTCGATGGCACTGGTGTAGACGAACGCGATGATGCCGATGGCGATCAGGTCGTCCACGACCGCGAGGGTGAGGAGGAAGATCCGCAGCGCAGCAGGGAGTCTCGAGCCGACGATGGCGAGGACCGCGACGGCGAAGGCGATGTCGGTCGCGGTGGGGATCGCCCACCCGCGCACCGCCTCCGGGTCACCGAGGTTGACGGCGGTGAAGATCAGGGCAGGAACGAGGACTCCCCCGAACGCGGCGGCCACCGGCACGATCGCTTTGCTGATCTTCCGCAGCTCTCCCGCGACGAATTCGCGCTTGAGCTCCAGGCCGACGAGGAAGAAGAAGATCGCCAGCAGCCCGTCGGCGGCCCACTCCCCCACGCTCAGGTGCAACCCGAGGGCCTCCGGGCCGAACTCGAAGTCACGAATGGCGAAGTACGCTCCCGACGCCGGTGAGTTCGCCCACACGACGGCGACGACCGCCGCGATGACGAGGACGATTCCCCCCACGGTCTCCTTGCGGAGGATCTCCCCGAGGCGGGTGGACTCCAAGGAAGTGTCCTCGGCGAACAGTCCGGGAGCAGCGGCGGAAGGACGGGAAGGGGGCAGGTCGTCGTGTGGCATCGCTCCTTGTCTTATCAGACGGCGGCAGATCGAGACCCCACCGAGCCCGGGCAGCGCCACCTCCGCGACGGGCTCGGGAGCCGAACACGGAACGAGAAATGGCCCCTCCCGAAGGGAAGAGCCATCTCGATGCGGAGGATAGGGGATTCGAACCCCTGAGGGCTTGCACCCAACACGCTTTCCAAGCGTGCGCCATAGGCCACTAGGCGAATCCTCCAGGGCGGGCACACGGCGAACCGGCGCACGACCGAGACCAGCGTACCGGACTCCGCGGGGCCCGGTGGACGTCCCCGTGTCGCTGCTGACCTTGAGGCTCCCTCATGGCTACCGTCGGGGCATGACCGACGCGCACCGCCCCTCCTCGGAGCACCTCGACGCCGCAGCCCTGCCGCCGCGCGCCCGCGCCGTCGTCGCCGCCCTGCGCGCCGCCGGCGCCGAGGGCGAGGTCCGCGAATTCGACGAGTCCACCCACACCGCCGCCCAGGCCGCCGCCGCCCTCGGCTGCGACGTCGGCGCCATCGCCAGCAGCCTGGTGTTCCGCACGGGCGACGAGGCCCTGCTCGTCCTCACGAGCGGGGCCCACCGCGTCGACACCGACCTGGTGGCGTCGACCCTCGGCCACGGTCCGATCATGCGGGCCAACGCCGACCAGGTGAAGCGCGCGACCGGCCAGGTGATCGGCGGCGTCGCCCCGGTGGGCCATCCCAGCCCGGTGCGGACACTCGTCGACACCGCACTGCGGGCCCACGACGTGCTCTGGGCGAGCGCCGGCACCGCCGACACGGTCTTCGCCACCACCTTCGACGAGCTCGTGCGCGTGACCGGCGGCACCCCGGTGCGCGTCGCCGCCGACGACCTCTGAGCCCGGCCCCCACGGTCGTCGACGTCGGCGGCCACCCGTAGCATCGACGCATGCCGCCCCTCACGTCCGCTCGCGTCGACGCCTGGCTCTGGGCCGTCCGGCTCTACAAGACCCGCTCGGCCGCCAACGCCGCCTGCCGCGCCGGTCACGTACGGGTCAACGGCGAGCGTGTGAAGGCCGCCCAGGCCGTCCGTCCCGGTGACGAGGTCCGGGCACGCATCGCGGGCTTCGAGCGCATCGTCGTCGTCAAGACCTGCCTCGTGAAGCGCGTCGGCGCACCGGCCGCGGCCGAGGCGCTGACCGACCTCACTCCCCCGCCACCGCCGCGCGAAGAGGTCGCTGCCGTGCCGGTCCGCGATCGCGGCGCCGGCCGTCCGACCAAGCGCGATCGCCGCGAGATCGAGCGCCTCCGGGACCGCGCCGAGAGCTGACACTCGCTCGACCCACCCGATCGCGGGCTCCCCGCACTGGGGTGGACCGGTCCGGTATCTGTGCGAACGCATCGTCTACGCTGAGGGCACGGCGCTGCCCCGACAGCAGCAGCCTCGGGTCGGGGGACTCGGGGTCACGCCGACCCCAGGGGGACGACATGAACACGACCGACGCGGCGATGCCGACCGAGCGGGGCACCGTGACGGTGCGACCACGGCGCGAACTCGCCCGGGGCGCCACGCTCACCGGCGTCTTCAGCCTGTCTCCCGTTCTGATCGCGGTGCTGTGGCTGACCCTGCCGACCGGCCACCAGTGCGGCGTGCTGGCCGTCACCTGCGGCGTCGTGGTCATGGGACTGCTCATGTACTGGCGCTACCGCCTGTCGTACGCGGCGGTCACCCGCACCGAGTTCGTCAAGCGGGGCTGGCTGCCCGGCTTCGTGCGACTGCGCCGCGACGAGATCGACTCGCTCGTGCTCGTCCGCACCTACCGCGACCACTCGACCGAGACCTCCACGCAGTTGCTCGCCCTCGACGACGAGGGTCGCCGCCTGTTCCGCATGCGGGGCACCTACTGGTCCGAGACGTCGGTGGACGCCGTCGTCGACGCGCTCGGCATCCCCACGACCGTCCTGCCCCGCCCGCTGACCCGGCGCGAGTTCTTCGCGGCCTACCCGGACAGCCCGTACTGGTACGAGAGCCGCCCGTGGATCGGCGCCACGATCGCGGGCATCCTCTTCACCCTGGGCACCGGCACCCTCGTGGTGCTCTTCCGGGTGTTCGGCAGCGGCGCCTGACCTCGTCCACCGGACGCGGGCCCGACCGGCTCGGGATTCAGCGCCGGCGCAGCGTGCCGAAGATGCCCTTCACGACCTCGCGCACGACCGCCTTGCCGGCGCTCGACCCGAGGACCTCGCCGAGCAACCCCCCGGTCGACCCGGCCCGCGACGAGCGGGACCCCGAGGAGGCGCGGGTCGTCGCCCCCCGCCCGGCACGGGCCTTCGCGGCCGCCCGCTCGGCCCACTCGAACTCCTTCTGCTGACGTTCGTACTCGGCCTGCGCGGCCTTCCGCTCGCGTTCGGCGGCGGTGACGGCCTTCGCGTCCGCCCTCTCGCGGGCCGCGGCCTCCTTCAGCTGGGCGTCGATCGTGGCCTGCCGCGCCGCGGCGTCGGTTCGCTCCCGCTCGTCGAGCGCGGCGGCCTCGAGCTTGCGGGCCAGCATCTCGCGGGCCGAGTCACGGTCGATCGACGCCCCGTAGGCGGCGGTGAGCGGCGACGCGGCGACGGCGGCCGTCATGACGTCGGCGGGCGTCGGCGCCATCGAGCCGCGCGGGGCGCGGAGGCGCGTCCACGCGACCGGGCTGGGAGCCCCCTTCTCGTTCATGACCGTCACCACCGCCTCCCCGGTGGCGAGGCCGGTGAGCACCGCGGCGAGGTCGTAGTCGCTCGTCGGGTACGTCGACACCGTCGCCCGCAGCGCCTTCGCGTCGTCGGGCGTGAAGGCGCGGAGCTGGTGCTGGACGCGCGAGCCGAGCTGGGCGAGCACCTCGCCCGGGACGTCCTTGGGGGTCTGGGTGACGAAGACGATGCCCACGCCCTTGGACCGGATGAGCCGGACGGTCTGCGTGATCTGCGCCAGGAACTCCTTCGAGGCGTCGGCGAACAGCAGATGGGCCTCGTCGAAGAAGAAGACGAGCTTCGGTCTGTCGAGGTCGCCCACCTCGGGCAGGTCGTTGTAGAGGTCGGCGAGCAGCCACATCAGGAACGTCGAGAACAGGGCGGGCTGGTCGTGCACCCCGGGCACCTCGAGGAGGCTCACGACGCCCCGACCGTCCTCGGCCGTGCGGAGGAACTCGGCCGTGTCGATCTCGGGCTCGCCGAAGAACGCGTCGGCCCCGCGGTCGGCGAAGGTGATCAGCTCGCGCAGGATGACCCCGACGGTCTGCTTGCTCAACCCGCCGAGTCCCTCGAGTTCACCCTTGCCCTCGTCGCTGGTCAACCAGGTCAGCACGGCCCGCAGGTCGGAGAGGTCGAGCAGCGGCAGCCCGGCCTGCTCGGCGTAGTGGAACACCAGGCCGAGGCTGCTCTCCTGCGTGTCGTTCAGGCCGAGCACCTTGCTGAGCAGCAGCGACCCGAAACCGCTCACCGTGGCGCGGACCGGCACGCCGGTGCCCTCGCCGCCCAGGGCGAAGTACTCGGTCGGTGCGGCCTGCGGCGACCAGTCCTGGCCGATGCCCCGCGTGCGGGCCAGCAGCTTCTCGTTCGCCTCGCCCGGCGTCGCGATGCCCGAGAGGTCGCCCTTGACGTCGGCCGCGAACACCGGCACCCCGGCCGCCGAGAGCTGCTCGGCGAGCACCTGAAGGGTCTTGGTCTTGCCCGTGCCTGTCGCCCCGGCCACGAGGCCGTGCCGGTTCAGCATCGCGAGCGGGATGCGCACGGGCACGTCCACCCGCGCCTCGCCGTTCACGAGAGCGCCGAGCTCGAGGGCGGGACCGTCGAAGCCGTAGCCGGCGCGGATCACGTCGACCGCCGCCTCGTCGAGCGGCCCGCCGAGCGGGGTGGGGAGGCCCTCGACCGGGGCACCCGCGACCGGCTCGGGTTCGGTGAGCCCGGCGTCGGCCGCGGCGTCGGCGACGTCCGCCTCGGCGGCGAGCCGCTCTGCCCGCGCGAGTGCCGCCTCCGCGTCCTGCTTCGCCTTCTCGGCGGCGGCGACCGCTGCGGCGGCCTCCGCCCTGGCCTGCTCGAGCGCGTCCGTCATGCGGCCAGCCTAGGCACCCTGCGCGCTGCGGTCCGGGCGAGTTCGGCGACACCGGGCGACGCCGAACGCCCGCATCGCACGGACTCGACCGGGATCGACGGCGCGAGCGGGATCGACCGGGCGAGCGACGCCGTCAGGCCGGACGACCCTGCCAGATCCAGCCGCGACCGCGCACGCGCTCCTGCTCGTCGAGCAAGCGATGCGCGACCGGGGCCCAGAGCACCACCGCGACCCCGGCGCCGATCAGCAGCCCGCCGATCGTGTCGGTCAGCCAATGCGCGCCGAGGTACGTGCGGCTGAGCAGCATCAGCACCGTGTAGACCACACCGGCGACCCACACCCAGACGCGTCGCAGGATCACCCCGAGCACGACGGCCAGCGTCGCTGCGTTGGACGTGTGCCCCGAGGGGAACGAGCCGTAGTCGCTCACCACGAGGATGTCCTCGGGGCGGGCACGGCCAAACGTGTGCTTGACGACCTGGACGACCCCGGCACTGACCGCGCAGGCGGCGATCCAGTAGAGCGCGGCCCACGGGCGACGGCGCAACAGGAACACCGCGGTGACGCCCAGCGGGACGACGAAGACGCCGACCACCCCGGCACCGATCGAGTTGAAGATCAACGAGGGCACGTCCCAGAACGGGCTGCGGTGCTCGACCAGTTCGCCCATGAACCGCTCGTCGACGCCGATCACCCCCGACCGGGCCGTGATCACGACGCCGAGCAGCAGCACGACGCCGATGGCGCCGAGCGCGCTGAACACCCACCAGCGGCGCTGCACACGCCGGGCCACCCGCTCTTCGGACGGGGAGGCTGGCTTCGGGGCGAGCGGGTCGGTGCGCATCCCCAGACGGTACCGGGAGGCGCGGGTCGGCGACCGGGAGGCACCGGTCGTCGACGCACGACGGTCGTGGACGGACGACCAGGAGGCGCGGATCAGCGACCCAGCGCCGGCACCGTCCGCGGGCGCACCAGCAGCCACAGGCTCGCGATGGCCACGCACGAGGTGGCGACCATGACGCTGCCCATCGGCACGGCGGACCCGATGCCGAGGAACCCGACCACCGGCGAGATGAGTCCCGCCAGCCCGAAGTTCAGCGCACCGAGCAACGACGCCGCCGTCCCTGCCTCCTTGCCGTGGTTGGCGAGCCCGAGCACCTGGACCTGCGGGAACGAGAAGCCGCAGGCCGCGATGAAGAACCACAGCGGCACGAGGATGCCCACGAGCCCGGCCCCGAGCGAGTCGAGCACGACGATCGACGCGGCGGCGAGCAACAGGACGACCGTCGAGCAGGCGAGTATCCACTGCGGCCCGACCCGCCGGGCCAGCCGCGAGCTGATCTGGACGCCGGCGACGATCCCGAGCGAGTTGATCGCGAACAGGTAGCCGTACTGCTGGGCGTTCAGGCCGTACACCTCTTGGAAGAGGAACGACGAGGCCGAGAGGTACGAGAACAGGCCCGAGAAGACCATCGCCCCGATCAGGGCGACGCCGACGAAGACCCGGTCGCTGAAGAGCACCTTGTAGCGCTGTCCGAGGGTCGAGTGCCCGGCCTCGTGCCGCCGCGCGGGCGGCAGGGTCTCGACGATCAGGAAGATCGCGGCGATGATCACGAACGCGCCGTAGGCCACGAGGAACACGAAGATGCCGCGCCAGCTGGTGAAGGCCAGCAGCTGCGAGCCGATGACGGGCGCGACGATGGGGGCGAGCCCGTTCACCAGGGCGAGACGCGACAGCATGCGCACGAGCGGCAGCCCACCGAACAGGTCGCGCACCGTCGCCATGGCGACGACGCCCCCGGCGGCGGCACCCATGCCCTGCAGCACCCGGAAGACGGCGAGCAGCTCGATGGTCGGGGCGCTGGCGGCACCGATGCTGGCGAGGATGTGCACGGCGGTCGCGACGATCAGCGGCGTGCGACGGCCGACCTTGTCGCTCCACGGCCCGACCAGCAGCTGCCCCACCCCGAAGCCGATCGTCGTCGCCGTCAGCGTCAGCTGGATGACGCCGCTGTCGACGGAGAAGTCCCGGCTGAGTTCGGGGAACGCCGGCAGGTAGAGGTCGATCGTGAACGGCCCGAGCGCGGTGAGGGCGCCGAGCACGACGACGTAGACGAGCCGCTGGCGGCGGGTCAGGGAGTCACCCGGGTGGACGACGGTGGTCACGAGGCAGGTCCTGTCTGGGGGGTCGCGGAGGGGTGGTCACGGAGGGAGGGCACGGGGCGGTCACGGATCGGGGCACGCGAGGAGGCGCGGGCGGGACGACCGGGTCGGCTCACGGCTCGAATCGATGCGACCCAGCCATGGCGCACGACCACCACGGGATCGGAGGGGGTGGGAGGAGGGAGGAGAACGGCGTCGCTGCACGACACCCGTCGGTTCTCAGCCTAACCCTGCCGTGGACCCCCGCGACAGCCCTTCCGCCTCGGCGGCTCGCGCCGTGCCGTGTCGGCGCGTCGGCCCGGTCTAGGCTCGACCTGGCCTCGGACGCGATCGTCCCGTCCGGGTCCCCGAGGAGGAACGTCCATGGTCGACGCGCGCATAGTCCAGACCACGAAGGCACTGCACGCCGCCGTCGTCGAGCTCGCCTCGACCCGGCCCGTGTCGAGCATCTCGGTCGCCGACGTCACCCGGGCCGCGGGGATCAACCGCGCCACGTTCTACAGCCACGCGACCTCGCCCGGCAGCCTGCTCACCGCGGTGCTCACCCCCGAACTCGACGCGATCCGTGACGAGGACCACGCGCTGCGGCTCGACGGCCGGGCCGACGGCCCCGACGCGACGCGGCGCGCGATGGAGAAGGTCGTCGACCACGTCGTGCGGTACCGCGAGATCTACCGCCTCGCCCTGCCCGACCCGCTCGACGCCTCGATCCACCAGGCGCTGGCCCGCCACTTCGAGGAGTCGAGCGTTCAGCACCTCGCCGGACTGCCCGCCGGCAGCCTCCCCGAGGGGCTCGCGGTGCACATCGCCGCCGGCCACCTGGCACACGGGCTCGTGGGCGCCGTCGAGGCCTGGCTCGGCGGCAAGCGGACGAGCCGACGCGCCCTGCTCGACACCATGAACCTCATGCTGCCCACCTGGTGGGGTTGACCCGGAGCGCTCCCCGTTCCGACGGGTCGGCGGGACGCCCGACCGCCTAGGAGGCGCGCAGCAGTCCCGGCCCCACGCTCAGCACCCCGTCGGTGAGCGGTTCGCAGCGGACTCCCCCGCGTCCTCGCAGGGCGCGGAACGCCCCTGCACCGAAGACCACGTCCATCCACGCGCACGGGTTCGCCGCCCGTGTCGCGCGGAACGACACCGGGCCGTCGCCCGTGTCGAGGTCGAACTCGTACCCCACGAGGGCATCGACGTCGACACCCCTCACGACCACGTTGCGCCGCGCCAGGGCGGCGTCGAGCCGGGCCCCCGGGGGCAGGCCGAGCTCACGGGCGACGTGCTCCAGCTGCTCGGCCGCGAAGAGGGTGACCGAGGCTCCGCGGTGCGCCGGAGCGTTGAAGTAGCGGTCGCCCACGATGCCGAGGTGGGCCCGCACGGTGACGTCGTCGTGCGACTCGTGCCCCGTGGTCGGCGCCGGGGCCGGGCCGTCGGCGGGGCGGCCGACGTAGCGGGACCGGGCCGACGCGAGCAGCAGCTCGACCGTGACCGGCGTGGTCGACGCGGCCCGCGCCTCCTGCGCTCGTCGGTCGGTGTCCACGGACGCACGATACCGCCCACCGACGACGACGGCCGGACACCCCGTGCGGGGTGCCCGGCCGGTGCCGGTGCTGCCCGAGGGCAGCGGGAGTGCTACTTGGTGAGCGGCTCGAGCGTCGTGTCGTTGGCGTACGCCTCGGCGGCGTTGTCCTTGGTCACGATCTGCGGGGGCAGCAGGTAGGCCGGGACGACCTTGCTGCCGTTGTCGTACGACTCGTCGTCGTTCGTCTCGGCCTTGTCGCCCTTGCTGAGCGAGCTGACCATCGCGACGGCCTGCTTCACGAGGTTGCGGGTGTCCTTGTTGATGGTCGAGTACTGCTCGCCGGCCATGATCGACTTGACCGACTCGACCTCGGAGTCCTGACCGGTGACGGTCGGGATGTCCTTGCCGGCCTGCTTCACCGAGGTGATGATGGCGCGGGCCAGGGTGTCGTTCGGGCTCAGGACGCCGTCGAGCTCCTTGTCACCGTAGGTGCTGGTGAGCAGCGAGTCCATGCGACGCTGAGCGTTCTCGGGCTTCCAGCCGTCGGTCGCCGTCTGCTTGATGTCGGTCTGGCCCGAGGCGACGACGAGGGTGCCGTCGTCGATCTTCGGCTGCAGGACGCTCATCGCGCCGTCGAAGAAGACCTTCGAGTTGGCGTCGTCCGACGAGCCGGAGAACAGCTCGACGTTGTAGGGGCCGTCGGCCTTCTTCGCGGCCATGCCGTCGAGCAGGGCCTGGCCCTGGAGCTCGCCGACCTTGAAGTTGTCGTACGCGACGTAGTAGTCGACGTCCTCGGTGTTGAGGATCAGGCGGTCGTAGGCGATGACCACGGCGCCGGCGTCGTGGGCGGCCTTGACCTGGGTGCCGAGCTGGCCACCGTCGGCGGCACCGATGATGATGACCTTGGCGCCCTTGGTGACCATGGACTGGATCTCGTCCTGCTGGTTCGCGACGGTGCCGCTGGCGGCCGCGTACTGCACGTCGGGCTTGAACCCGGCGTCGGTGAGGTCCTTGGTGAACAGGTCACCGGCGAGGACCCAGTTCTCGCTCGTCTTGGCGGGCAGGGCCACGCCGATGGTCGAGCCGGACTCGAAGCCCGAGGCCGCGTCGCCCGAACCCGCGTCGGTGCGGGCCGAGTTCGAGCAGCCGCTCAGGATCAGCGTCGTTGCTGCGGCGACCGCGAAGGTCGTCAGCGCGAGTTTGCGCATGCTGTGTCTACTTTCTCGTTGTGAGGGTGGTGCCGTGTGGTCGCCCGCGGTGCGGACTCCCGGTGGAGGCGCGCCCGGCCGTCGATGGACGGGCGCGCGGGTGGTGGGTCTAGTTGGGCGTCGTGGCCTTGGGACGCTGCACGTCCGAGATGTCGCCGTTCGGGGTGAGGGCGGGCTCGGTCGTCTCGGCGTCGCGACCGACGCCGTTCTGGGCGCCCGGGGGCAGGTCGGAGGCCGCGATGCCGTTCTTGTCGCGACGC
Source organism: Frigoribacterium sp. CFBP 8751 (assembly GCF_014841545.1). Taxonomy (NCBI): domain Bacteria; kingdom Bacillati; phylum Actinomycetota; class Actinomycetes; order Micrococcales; family Microbacteriaceae; genus Frigoribacterium; species Frigoribacterium sp. CFBP 8751. The sequence continues at coordinate 124,305 of NZ_JACYUB010000002.1, read as the reverse complement.
AGGCCCCGGGTGAGGAACCCGGTGATGGACGGACGACCCTGGCTCTTGTTGTAGACGTCGACCGCGACCGCGATCAGGAGCACGAGGCCCTTGATCATCTGCACCTTGTCGGAACCGACCCCGAGCAGCTGCAGGCCGTTGTTCAGCACGGCGATGACGAAACCACCGACGATCGAACCGGTCACCGTTCCGATGCCACCGGCGACGGCGGCACCACCGATGAAGACCGAGGCGATGGCGTCGAGCTCCCAGTTGAGACCGTCCTGCGGGCCGGAGGCACCGGCGCGGGCGACGTAGATCATGCCGGCCAGCGACGCGAGCACGGACATGTTCATCATGACGAAGAAGTTGATGCGCTTCGCCTTGACGCCGGAGAGCTCGGCGGCGTGCGAGTTGCCGCCGACCGCGTAGATGTGGCGACCGAAGATCGTGTTCTGCGTGACGAAGCCGTAGACCAGGACGAGCACGCCGAGGATGATCCCCGAGATCGGGAACGACGTGCCGACGCGGCCCCCGGCGAACAGCGTGGCCGCGTAGGCGACGATCGCGACCAGCACGACGAGCTTGACCGCGCTGACCCAGAGAGGCGCCCGCTCGGAGCCCATCTTCTGCTGGATGCGGCGCAGGCGGAACTCGTTGTAGACCACGGCGACGATGATGACGAGGCCCAGCAGCAGGGTGGCGTTGTTGTAGCCGGTGTTCGGACCGAACTCGGGCAGGTAACCGGCCCCGATGACGGTGAAGCCCTCGGGCACGGGGATGGTGTCGGCGTTGCCCACGAACTGGTTGGCACCGCGGAAGAGCAGCATGCCGGCCAGCGTCACGATGAAGGCGGGGACGCCGACGTAGGCGACCCAGAAGCCCTGCCAGGCGCCGATGACGACACCGACGACGAGGCCGAGCAGGATCGCGGCGCCCCAGGGCAGGCCCCAGCTGTCCATCGCCTTGGCGACGACGATGCCGCTGAAGGCGGCGACCGAACCGACCGAAAGGTCGATGTGGCCCGCCACGATGACCATCACCATGCCGATGGCGAGGATCAGGATGTACGAGTACTGACTGACCAGGGCGATGAGGTTCGTGGGCTGCAGGGTCAGCCCGCCGGTCACCACCTGGAAGAACAGGATGGCGACGATGAGCGTCGCGATCATGCCGAACTGGCGCGCGTTCGACGAGTTGCCGCCGAACACCTTCTTCAGGTCTTTGATGCCACTCATGCGGCTTGCTCCTTCTTCTTCGAGGTCATGGTTCGCATGAGCGTCTCGGCGTCGGCCTCGGAGGCCTCGATCTCGTTCGTGACGGAACCCTCGAAGATCGTGTAGATGCGATCGGAGAGCCCCAGCAGCTCGGGCAGTTCGGACGAGATGACGATCACGCCTTTGCCCTGGGCCGCGAGCTGGTTGATGATGTTGTAGATCTCGAACTTGGCGCCCACGTCGATGCCTCGCGTGGGCTCGTCGAGGATGAGCAGGTCGGGGTCGGTGAACATCCACTTCGCCAGGACGACCTTCTGCTGGTTGCCGCCGGACAACTTGGCGACCCCCTCGTCGACCGTGGGGGTCTTGACGCGCAGGCTCTTGCGGTAGTCCTCGGCGATCGAGTGCTCTTCGTAGGTGTTGACGACCGACGCCTTCGAGATCTTGGTCAGCTTGGCGGCGACCGTCGAGCGCTTGATGTCGTCGAGCAGGTTGAGCCCGAGCACCTTGCGGTCTTCGGACACGTAGGCCAGACCGTTGTCGATCGCGTCCGAGACGTTCTTGATCTCGATCTTCTCGCCGTCCTTGACGATCTCGCCCGAGACGAACTGACCGTACGAGCGACCGAAGATGCTCATCGCGAGCTCGGTGCGACCGGCGCCCATGAGGCCGGCCAGGCCGACGATCTCGCCCTTGCGGACGGTGATGTTCGAGCCCTTGCAGACGAAGCGTTCAGCCGTCTGCGGGTGGCGCACCCACCAGTCCTTGACCTCGAAGAAGACCTCGCCGATCTTCGGCGTGCGGTCGGGGAACCGGCTGGCCAGGTTGCGGCCGACCATGCCGCGGATGATGCGGTCCTCGTTGACGCCGTCTTCTTTCACGTCGAGCGTCTCGATGGTCTTTCCGTCACGGATGATCGTGATGGAGTCGGCGATGGCCTCGATCTCGTTGAGCTTGTGGCTGATCATGATCGACGAGATGCCGCGACCCTTGAGGCCACGGATCAGGTCGAGCAGGTGCTGCGAGTCGGCCTCGTTCAGGGCCGCGGTCGGCTCGTCGAGGATCAGCAGCTTGACGTTCTTGTTGAGCGCCTTGGCGATCTCGACGAGCTGCTGCTTGCCCACGCCGAGGTTCTTGATGGCGGTGTCGGGGTCGTCCTTGAGGCCCACGCGGGCGAGCAGGTCGATCGCCTTCGTCTTGGCCGCGCGCCAGTCGATGGCCCCGAAGCGGGTCGGCTCGTTGCCGAGGAAGATGTTCTCGGTGATGGAGAGCTCGGGGATCAGCGCGAGCTCTTGGTGGATGATCACGATGCCCTGCGACTCGCTCGAGCGGATGTCGCGGAAGCGCATCTCGGCCCCCTGGTAGACGATGTCGCCCGTGTAGGTGCCGAACGGGTAGACGCCCGAGAGGACCTTCATGAGCGTCGACTTGCCGGCGCCGTTCTCGCCGCAGATCGCGTGCACCTCACCGGCGCGGACCTGCATCGACACGTCGTCGAGCGCCTTGACGCCCGGGAATTCCTTCGTGATGGAGCGCATCTCGAGGATGACGGGAGAATCAACGCCCATGCGGGGCACCCCCGGGGATGTGGCTGCTCGCGAGCTGCTCGCTCTGCGTCACGGCACTGGGCACGTCGTCCTCGACCTTCGACCTCGTCGTCGTCCGCCGGTGGTGTGCACCGACGGGCATCCTGTGATTCGTCGCCGCCGTGCCGGGCCGTTCGTCGAGGCCGGCGTAGGGGCCGGACCCGCCGAATGTGACCGTTCACACTGCGACTGGAGCAAAGCTAATCCCGAGAGGGGATGCTGTCAAATGCCGATGCCGATCCGTTATGGAACGCAGGCCGACCGACGCGCGCCGCGCCTCCTGAGGGCTCGTCCCGCCGTGTGGCGCCGGGCCGGTCAGAGGAACCAGGGGCGCGAGGTCGAGCCGCGCACCACCAGTTCCGGAGGGATCAACGTGCGGTCGACGACCGTGCCGCCCTCGAGCTCGGCCACGACGAGTTCGACGGCGCGCCGGCCGATCAGGGCGAAGTCCTGACGCACGGTGGTGAGCGGCGGCCACAGGTGCGGCGCGGTCGGCGAGTCGTCGAAACCGACGACGCTGACCTCGCGGGGCACGTCGACGTCGGCCTCGCGGAAGGCGTGCAACAAGCCCACGGCCATCAGGTCGTTGGCCGAGAAGACGGCGGTGAAGTCGCGGCGACGCAGCAGCTCTTGCCCGGCCGTGTAGCCGAAATCGGCGGTCAGGTCGCCGAGGATGGGCGGCTCGATGGACAACTCGGCCTCGCCCATCTCGAAGAGGAAGCCCTGCATCCGCTCGTCGGCCTCGATCCAGTCCTGAGGGCCGGCGACGTGCACGATGTGCCGATGGCCGAGGTCGATCAGGTGCCGGGTGGCGAGGCGCGCCCCTTCGAACTGGTCGACCGAGAGGCTGTGCGCCCGGGCCCGCTGCGTCGAGTCGAGAGCGACGATGGGCACGTCGAGGTCGAGCTCGTCGATCACGTCGAAGAACTTGCGTTGCGGAGCGATGACGATGATCGCCTCGACCGCCTGGGCGGTCAGCAGCTGCAGACTCGCCCGGACGTCGTCCGACACCGTGGTCGTGCTCGCGATGCTCAGCCGATAGCCGGCGGTGCGGGCCGCGACCTCGATGGCGTTGACGATCGTCTGCGGCCCGAAGTGGACGTTCTGCAGGGTGAGCACGCCGATCGCCTTCGACCGGCTGGTGACCAGGGCCCGCGCGGCCTGGTTCGGCCGGTAGCCGATCTCGTCGATGACGTCGAGCACCTTCTGCCGGGTGCTCGGCCGGATGCTGGGGCTGTCGTTAAGCACGCGCGAGACGGTCTGGTACGAGACCCCCGCGAGGGCGGCGACGTCGCGGATGTTGGGAGCACGCACCTTGTCGATGTCAGGCTTCACCGTCGCTCCGTCGCTCTGTGACCGGATGATGTGACCGTACACATCGTCGTCCGGAGACCATTATGCATTCCCCGGAGGCCGCCCAAGACCCGTCCGGGGGTCACCACCGCGTCATGCCCTCCACTCGCCGGTCGAGCGCCGGCGCCGTCGGCCGGAGGAGGCGCGGTCACCGACCGCGGGGCACCGCCCGGCCGCTGAGGGCGAGCGCCAGCACCGCCACGCCCGTGCCGACCGTGAAGCAGGCGACGAAGGCGATCGGGCTGGACGCCCCGCCGAGCAGCCCGAAGGCGGCCCCGGTCAGCGCCAGCGCGACGGCCGAGCCGGTGGAGTCGGCGATGGTCAGCGCCGAGCTGTTGAACCCGCGCGCGGACTCGGTCGAGAGGGCGAGGACGAGCACCGAGAAGCGCGGGTACATGAACCCCATGCCGAACCCCGCGACGGCCCAGGTCGCGATGAGGAAGGCCGGTGGCAGGTGGAACAGGGGGGTCAGCGCCGCGACGACGACGCCGATCAGCACCAGGACGATGCCGATGCGGATGCCGTCGCGCTGGGCCACCCGGTCGCCGAGCCGCCCCTGCACCCAGCTGGCGAACGCCCAGCCGAGCGCCCCGAGGGTCAGGGTGACCCCCGAGGCCGAGGCGCTGAAGTCGTATTCGGCCGAGAGCATGTACGGGATGTACACCTCGCTGCCGAGGAACGCCGCCCCGACCAGGCCGCGCAGCAGCACCAGGGTGGGCAGCCCCGGGGTCGCGCGCAACGTGCCGGGCGGCAGCAGGGGCCTCAGGGCCACGGCGAGCACGACGACCGCCAGGACGATGACGACGACGGTGAGCCAGGTCGGGAACTCGGACACGAGGTTCAGGGCCAGCACGCCGAGGGCCGCGCCGATCGACCAGAGGATGCGGCCGATGCTCCACGGGACGCGCTGCCCGCCCTCGGCCACCACGGGCGGAGGGACGCGACGCAGGCTCGGCAGGACGGCGAAGAACGCCGGCACGGCGAGGCCCAGCGCCCCGAGGAAGACCCAGTGCCAGCCCACCGTCTCGGCCACGACGCCGGCGACGAGCGGCCCGACCAGCCCCGGCACGACCCAGGCCGCGGCGAAGCCCGCGAAGATCGAGGGGTGCAGACCCGGCGGGTAGAGCCGGGCGACCATGACGTAGAGCCCGACGATGACCGCGCCCGAGCCGACGCCCTGGACCAGGCGGCCGAACAGCAGCACGACCATGTCGGGCGCGGTGCCGACGACGAGCAGCCCGACGGCGAACAGCAGCATCGACGCGATGACGACGACGCGGGGCCCGCTGCGGTCGGCCCAGTTGCCCGCCACCACCATGCCGACCAGGCCCGAGGCGAGGGGCGCGGCGAAGCTGAGCGAGTAGAGCGCCTCGCCGTCGAGCTCGCGGCTGATGATCGGCATGATCGTCGTGACCGCGAGCGACTCGAAGGCCGCGATGCCGATCAACGCGCACATGCCCAGCGTGGCGAGCCGGTACCGACCGCTGAGCACGCCCTCGGGGCGGGTGCTCACGGCGGCGTCGGACATGCGACGAGCCTAGGCCGAGCCGCCGACACGACGCGACGGCGAGGGACGGGACGCGACGACCCGAGGAGGCGCGGTGAAGGACTCCCCCGCACCGCGCCTCCTCGGGTCGTGTCGCGAGCCGCCTAGGCGTCGAGGCGCGAGAGCGCCTGCGTGACGTCGCCGAGCAGGTCGTCGACGTCCTCGATGCCGACCGACAGCCGCACGATCGAGTCGGGCACCTCGAGCTCGGTGCCGCGCACCGAGGCGTGGGTCATCTCGCTCGGGTAGCCGATCAGCGACTCGACGCCGCCGAGCGACTCGGCCAGCTGGAACAGCTCGGTCGACTCGGCGAACCGCCGGGCCGCCGCGGCACCCGCGGTCAACTGGACCGAGAGCATGCCGCCGAACGCCCGCATCTGCCGGGCGGCGAGCTCGTGCCCCGGGTGCGACTCGAGCCCCGGGTAGTAGACGCGCTCGACGGCCGGGTGGCCCTCGAGTGCGTGGGCGATCGCCAGCGCGTTGGACGAGTGGCGGTCGACGCGCACGCCGAGCGTCTTGATGCCGCGCACCGTCAGCCAGGCCTCCATCGGCGCCGACACGGCTCCGACGCCGAACTGGATGAAACCGACCGTCGCGGCGAGCTCGTCGTCGCGCACGACCACGGCCCCGCCGACGACGTCCGAGTGGCCGCCGATGTACTTCGTCGTCGAGTGCACGACCGCGTCGGCCCCGAGCGCCAGGGGCTGCTGCAGGTACGGCGACGCGAAGGTGTTGTCGACGACGACGACGGCTCCGGCCGCGTGACCGATCTCGGCGAGCGCCGCGATGTCGCTGATCTTCATCAGCGGGTTGCTGGGCGTCTCGACCCAGAGGACGGCCGTCGGGGCGGCCTGGACGGCGGCGCGCACGGCGTCGAGGTCGCTCATCTCGACCGTGTCGAGCGTGACTCCCCAGGGCACCCAGACCCGGTTGACGAGGCGGTGCGTGCCGCCGTAGACGTCGTTGCCCATGACGATGCGCGTGCCGGGCGCCAGGACCGAGCGCAGCAGCGCGTCCTCGGCCGACAGCCCCGACGCGAAGCTGAACGCCGCGGCGCCGCCCTCGAGGTCGGCGAGCAGGGTCTGCAGCGAGTCGCGCGTCGGGTTCGCCGACCGGGCGTACTCGTAGCCGCCGCGGAACCCGCCGATGCCGTCCTGCACGAAGGTGGACGACTGGTAGATCGGGGGGACGACGGCACCGGTGGTGGGGTCGAACTCCTGGCCGGCGTGGATCGCCCGGGTCGAGAAACCGTGGGTCATGGGGTGTCCTTTCGAGGGGGACGGGTGGTGCGCAGACGGAGGGGGACGAGGAGGCTCGGGTCGGGTCACCGGATCACGGTGCCGATCCGGCCGCTCAGGAGGAGAGGAAGGAGAGGACGTCCTGGCGGGTGACGACGCCGACGGGGCGGCCGTCGTCGGTGACGAGCAGGGCGTCGACCGACTCGAGCGCGGACCGGGCCGCCGAGACGGGCTCGTTCACGCCGATCAACGGCAGCGGGTCGCCGAGGTACGCCGAGACGGCGTCGCCCATGGTCGCGCCGCCGCGGAAGATCGCCTCGAGCAGCGCCTTCTCTTCGATGGCGCCGACGACCTCGCCGATCACGACCGGGGGCTCGGCCGAGAGCACCGGCATCTGCGAGACGCCGTAGGTCTTCATGATGCCGATCACGTCGTGGACGGTGTCGGACGGGTGGGCGTGGACGAGGTCGGGCAGCTGGCCCGTCTTCGACGCGATCAGGTCGCGGACCGACCGCTCGTCGTGACTGACGCCGAAGCCGTACGAGCGCATCCACGCGTCGTTGAAGATCTTGCCGAGGTAGCCGCGCCCGCTGTCGGGCAGCAGGGCGACGACGACGTCGTCCGGGCCGAGCTCGCGGGCCACGTCGAGGGCGGCCGCGACGGCCAGGCCGGACGAGCCGCCGACCAGCAGGCCCTCTTCGCGGGCGAGGCGTCGGGTCAGCTCGAACGAGCGGGCGTCGTCCGCGGCGATGATGCGGTCGACGACCGAGGGGTCGTAGGCGGCCGGCCAGAAGTCCTCGCCGACACCCTCGAGCAGATAGGGGCGACCGGTGCCGCCGCTGTAGACGCTGCCCTCGGGGTCGGCGCCGACGACCTGCACCGCGCCTCCGGAGACCTCTTTGAGGTAGCGGCCCGTGCCGCTGATGGTGCCGCCGGTGCCGACGCCCGCGACGAAGTGCGTGATGCGGCCGTCGGTGTCGCGCCAGATCTCGGGGCCGGTCGTCTCGTAATGGCTGAGCGGGCCGTTGGGGTTGGCGTACTGGTTCGGCTTGAACGCCCCGGGGATCTCGCGCGCCAGGCGGTCGGAGACGCTGTAGTACGACTCGGGGCTGGTCGGTTCGACGGCGGTCGGCGTGACGACGATCTCGGCACCGTAGGCCTTGAGCACGTTGCGCTTGTCCTCGCCGACCTTGTCGGGCAGGACGAAGACGCAGCGGTAGCCGCGCTGTTGGGCGACCAGGGCCAGGCCCACGCCGGTGTTGCCGCTGGTCGGCTCGACGATCGTGCCGCCGGGCTTCAGGAGGCCCTCGCGTTCGGCCGCGTCGATGATGCGCGTCGCGATGCGGTCCTTCGACGAGCCGCCCGGGTTGACGTACTCGACCTTGACGAGCACCGTCGCCGTGATGCCCTCGGTCACCTTGTTCAGCTTGACGAGCGGCGTGTCACCGATCAGGTCGAGGACGGTCTCGGCGTACTTCACGGGTGCTCCGGTTTCTGCGCGGCCTCGTGGGGCGCGGATCGGGTGACGGGAGGGGCGGTGTCGGGTGACGACGCCGTCGGCCGAGTCTAACGACGCGCCCTGGTGTGTTACGGGGCGGGACGAGCCATCCCGCGTGCAGATCGTGCAGGATATTACGGACCTCCCAGTAATCCGTGAGACAACTGGTGACGCATCCCCGATCTCGACCGATCCCCGCGATCGATCCCCCGGACGACAGGACTCCCCACGTGGCCGACGACAAGCCCACCGTCAAGCAGCAGCGCGACGCCCGACGCCAGGAGAAGGTCGCCGAGCTCAAAAGGCAGCAGGCCCGGGCGAAGCGCAACCGCACCATCGGCATCGTCACCGCCTCCGTCGCGGGCGCGGCGGCGATCGCGCTGGTCGTCACCTTCGTCGTGACGAGCGGCCAGCCGCGGCAAGACCCTCAGGCCATCGAGATCGACGGCGTGAAGACCTACTCCGACCTCACCGCCAACCACGTCGGCGGCAGCGTCGACTACGCGATGACCCCTCCCGCGGGCGGCGACCACAACCAGATCTGGCTGAACTGCGGTGTCTACACCGAGCCCGTGCCGAACGAGAACGCCGTCCACGACCTCGAGCACGGCGCCGTCTGGTTCACCTACGACCCCGAGCAGGTCAGCGAGAGCGAGATCGAGGCGCTGCGCGACTTCGCCCCCGACACCTACGCGGTCGTCTCGCCCTACGAGGGTCTCGACTCCCCCATGTACGTCTCGGCCTGGGGCGCCCAGCTGCCCTTCGCGAACGTCACGGACGACGAGGCCACCGTGTCGGACTTCGTCACCAAGTACTGGAAGTCCACGAACGCCCCCGAGCCCGGCGCGCCCTGCACCGGCGGCGTGGACGGCACCGGCAAGATCGCGTGACCGCACCGGGGCGTGACGACGCCGACGTGACCGACGGGGCGGGGCCGCACCGCGCCTCCTCGGGTCGTCGGCTGCGGCTGGTGATCGCGGGGGTCCTGACCGTGGCGATCGTGCTGCTGGTCGGCATCGCACTCGGCCGGCTCAGCTCGCCGAACCCGGTCACGCCCGGGACGGACAGCGTCGAGGCAGGGTTCTCGCGGGACATGCAGGTGCACCACGAGCAGGCCGTGCAGATGGCGATGATGGTCCGCGATCGGACCGACGACCCCGAGGTGCGCTCGATGGCCTACGACATGGCCCTCACGCAGTCGCAGCAGGCCGGCCAGATGTACGCCTGGCTCGAGCTGTGGCGCGTGCCGCAGGCACCGTCCGAGCCGACCATGACCTGGATGACCCGCCCGACGCTCGACGGCGACTACGGCAGCCACCACATGACCGGCGACGGAGGCGCGAGCGGCTCGGCCACGCCCGTCGCCACCCACGAACCCGGCGGCCGCATGCCCGGGCTGGCCACCGACGAGCAGCTCGCGGCCCTCGACTCCGCCCGCGGCGTGGAGGCCGAGCGGCTCTTCCTGACGCTGATGATCGCCCACCACGAGGGCGGCATCGAGATGGCCGACGCGATCCTGGCACGCAGCGAGGTGACGCAGGTGCGCGCCTTCGCCTCGGGCATGGTGCAGACGCAGCAGAGCGAGATCGACGCCATGCAGGCGATGCTCGCCGAGCGCAGCTGAGGGACGCCCGGCCCGCTACGGCCTACGCCGAGACCTGCTGCCCGTAGAGCTCGGCGTAGACCCCGCCCAGCGCGAGCAGCTCGTCGTGCGTGCCGCGCTCGACGACGTGGCCGGCCACGACCACGAAGACGACGTCGGCGTCGCGGACCGTCGAGAGGCGGTGCGCGATCGCGATCGTCGTCCGACCGCGGGTCGCCGTGTCGAGAGCCTCTTGGACGACGCGCTCGGACACCGTGTCGAGGGCGCTCGTCGCCTCGTCGAGGACCATCACCGCCGGGTCTTTCAGCAGGACGCGGGCGATGGCGATGCGTTGTTTCTCGCCACCCGAGAGGCGATAGCCCCGCTCGCCGACGATCGTGTCGTAGCCGTCGGGGAACGACGCGATGGTCTCGTGGATGTTGGCCTGCCGGGCCGCGTCGACCAGTTGCTCGTCGGTCGCGTCGGGTCGCGCGTAGCGGAGGTTGTCGCCGATGCTGGCGTGGAACAGATAGGTCTCTTGGCTGACGATGCCGATGTTGCCGACCAGTGATTCTTGGTCGAGCCGCCGGACGTCGGTGCCTGCGAAGCGGACCGCACCGCCGGACGCCTCGTAGAACCGCGGGATCAGGTACGACACGGTCGTCTTGCCGGCACCGCTCGGGCCGACGAACGCGGCGAACTGCCCGGGGGCGATGTCGAACGAGACGCCGTCGAGGGTCTTCTGCCCGGGCTCGGCGTCGGGATACGAGAACGAGACGTCGTCGAACTCGACCCGACCGAGCTGCGCCTCGTCGACGGCCTCGGCCGACGGGTCGTTCGTGATGGCCGGGTGGAGGTCGAGGTACTCGAAGATGCGAGCGAAGAGCGCCCCGGAGGTCTGCAGGTCGAGGGCCACCCGCAGCAAGCCCATGAGCGGGAAGGTCAACCGGGCCTGCACCGTCGTGAAGGCCACGATCGTGCCCGCGGTCACCGGCACGTCCCGGAGGATCAACCAGGCCGCGACCAGGTAGATGAGGGCGGGGATGACCGAGAGGAAGATCTGGACGACGGCGAAGAACCATTGCCCGCTCATCTGCTGACGCACCTGCAGCCCGATCTGGGTGCGGTTCTCGGCGGCGTAGCGCTCGACCTCTGAGTGCTGCTGGTTGAAGCTCTTGGCGAGCAGGATGCCGCTGACGCTCAACGCCTCTTGCGTGATGGCGGTCATGTCGCTGAGGGACTCCTGCGTCTTGGTGGCGATGCGGGCACGCACCTGCCCCACCCGGCGCTGGGCCACCACGAGCAGCGGCAGCAGGATCACCGTGACGACGGTCATCTGCCAGCTGAGGACGAGCATGGACACGAAGGCCGCGATGACCGTGACCGTGTTGCCGAGGACGCTCGAGATGGTGTTGCTGAGCACGTTCGCGACGCCACCGACGTCGTTCTGCAACCGGGACTGGATGACGCCGGTCTTGGTGCGGGTGAAGAACGCGAGCTCCATGCGCTGCAGGTGCCCGAAGAGGCGGATGCGCAACGCCCCCATGACCTTGTTGCCGACCGTGGCCGTCAGGTAGGTCTGCCAGACGCCGATGCCGGCCGACAGCACCCAGAGCCCCACCATGGCACCCACCAGCTCGAGCAGCACGGGCACGTCGGGGCCGCCCGGCGGGAACAGCCCCCGGTCGAACGCCTGCTTGGTGAGCAACGGCGGAGCCACGCTGACGGCGGCGCCGATCAGGACCAGCACCACGGTGACGACGAGTGCCCGCTTGTGCGGGACGAACAGACCGCGGATGCGACCGAGCAGGTCGGGGATGCGCGGCGCCGTGGCGTTCGCCGCACGCTGGGCGTCGGCGTCGCCGCTCGACACCCGACCGGAACCACCCGGACGGCCCCCGCCACGGGGACCGCCTGCAGGGGCGTGCATCGAGCTCATCCGGTCAGCGTAGGCCTGACCACCGTCACGGGTGGCCCGCCGCCGGGGTGCGGGGTTCGGGGTGCGAGGCGACGCCCGCAAGAAATCGCCACGGGACCGTCGAGACACGCCGCGACACGCCGTAGAACGACCGTTCGTCCCCCAGTTGTGGGCGCAATGCCCGACAGACCATACGACGGAATGAACACTCAGTTTAGTATGGCGGTGTCGGTGCACCTGACCAGGCTCCGGCAGCCGCGCTCCCCCTACCCGACGGGCGAGCCTCCCGAAGCGGCGGAGCTAGGACCATCGTGAACACGTCGAACCCCACGGCCGTCGAACCACCGAGTGCCGAACTGCAGCCCGCCGACCACCGGGCTGCTCTCGATGCCATCGAACAGGGCTGGACCCAGATCGCCCCCCTTCAGGGAGCGCGTCTGCGCGAAGCCATCCGCTCGACCCCCGAGGAGGAATGGCGTGGACGACCCCGCATCCTGCTCGCCCTGGCCGCGAGCCACCGCTCGGTCGGCTCCCGCTCGCGCAGTGCCGCCCTGCCCTGGTTCCGAGGCGTGGCCAAGGCGCTCGACGCCGACCCCGACCTGCCGCTCGACATCCGGGCGGGCTACCACGTCCACCTCGGTGCGTCCCTGCGCACCCTCGGCAACTTCGTGGTGGCCCACGAGCACCTCGAGGTCGCCCGCACCCTCATCGAGAACGACCTGGCCGAGTCGATCAGCGTGCGCATCTCGCTCAGCGCCTCCTTCTCACTGCAGCTCGGCCTCATCCGCCTGCACTACGGCGAGATCGACCAGGCCCGCTTCGCCCTGAGCCTCGCGAACGGTCTCGGCGAGGACCACCTCAGCACCGCCGAGCGCGTGGAGTGCCTCTCGGCCCTCGCCTTCGTCGCGATGTTGATCGGCGACTTCGACCTCGCCGACCGCCACGTCGACCTCGCCCGCGAGCTCGCCGACGGCACCGACCTGTTGGGCAGCTCGTTCGGCGCACTGACCCAGATCACGCGCGTCCACCTCGCCCTCGAACGCGGTGAGGCCGTCGGGGGCCACGAGAGCCTGCTCGCCGACGTCCGCCAGGCGTCACGCGGCAGCGACTGGGAGGCGCTCGGCCTGTTCGCCGAGGCGCACGTGCTGCTGGCCGAGAGCCGGCACATCGAGGTGCTCGACCTGCTGGCCAGGATCGCCCGCACCATCGACGGCTTCACCGGGCACAGCGCCCTGACCGAGTCGGCGACCGTGATGCGGGCCGAGACCATGCGCCTGCTCGGCCAGCCCCACGAGGCCCGTCGTCTGGCCTCGTCGGTGACCTCGTCGCACCACCACATCCGCTGTCCCGCCCGCGTGCTCGCCCTCGTGCACCTCGCCGCCGGCGAGCCCGAGGACGCCCTCGAGGCGCTCGAGCAGTGCCTCGCCATCGGGGACCTGCACAGCGAGCGCACGATGGGCCAGGTGCACGCGATCCAGGCCGCTGCGCACCTCGCACTCGGCGACGGCCCGCACAGCGACATCGCTTTCGACCGGGCCCTGTTGAGCGCCGGCCACAACGGGTCGATCTGGCTCTTCGCCACGCTGCCCGAGGACGTCCTCGAGCACCTCGTGCAGCGCGCGGTCGGGCGCCGTCAGCCGCCCACCATCGTCGGGGTGCTCGACCGCCTGCGGGGCACCTCGGCGGACGTCGTGCCGCAGCTCGCCGAGCCACTGAGCGACCGTGAGCTCGTCATCGTCCAGCACCTGGCCACCGGCCAGACCCTGGGCCAGATCGGCAGCCAGCTGTTCATCTCGGTGAACACGGTGAAGAGCCACGTCCGCAGCATCTACCGCAAGCTCCAGGCCTCGTCCCGGCGCGAGGCGATGACCCGTGTCAAGCAGCTCGGCCTCGACCTCGACGAGTAGTCCCCGGGAGGCACGGCGTCCCGAGGAGGCACGGCGTCCCGAGGAGGCACGGCGCCCGCCGTACGGTAGCCTCTCGCGGTGCCCCACGAGTCCCGCGTCACGTCCCGCCCCTCCCTCGTCGCCCAGCTGAGGGCGCGCAAACCCCTCGAGGCGTACGTCGCCGAGAGCGAGGCCACCGCCGACGGCGGACCCCGCCTGCGCCGCACCCTGGGCGTCTGGCACCTCACGGCGATCAGCATCGGTGCGACCCTCGGCACGGGCATCCTGGTCGTGCTCGGCACGGCCGTCCCGCTGGCCGGTCCCGCGGTCTGGATCTCGTTCGTCCTCGCGGGCGTCGCGGCCCTGCTGTCGGCCCTGTCCTACGCCGAGATGGCGGGCAGCGTGCCCGTGTCGGGCTCGAGCTACTCGTACGCGTACGCGACGCTCGGCGAGGGCATCGCCTGGGTCTGCGGGTGGTGTCTCGTCCTCGAGTACGCCGTCTCGGTCGCGGCCGTCGCCGTCGGCGCGGGCCAGTACGTCAACGAGGCCCTCGACGTGTTCGGGCTGGCCCTGCCGGCCGCGATCGCCGAGCCCCCGGGTGCCGGTGGCGTGCTGAACCTGCCCGCGGCGGTGCTCGTCCTGCTCGCCACCCTCGTGCTGGTGCCGGGCGCCCGCGAGAGCGCCTGGGTCAACACGCTGCTCGTCGTCGTCAAGGTGGCGCTCCTCGTGTTCTTCGTCGCCGTCGCCTTCACGGCCTTCAGCGCCGGCAACTTCGAGCCGTTGGCACCGATGGGAGCGGCCGGCGTCTCGGCCGCCGCCTCCCGGCTGTTCTTCTCGTACATCGGCTTCGACGCGGCGTCCACGGCGGGCGAGGAGGCCCGCGACGCGAAGCGAGACCTGCCCCGCGCCATCATCGCCTCGATCCTGATCATCACGGTGCTGTACATCCTCGTGGCCGTCGCCGCGATCGGCGCGCGTCCCTGGACGACCTTCACCGACGGCGAGGCGACCCTCGTCACCATCGTCGCCGACATCACGGGCCAGCCGTGGGTCGCCTTCCTCTTCGCCGTCACCGCCGTGGCGGCGATCGCGAGCGTCGTGCTGACGGTGCTCTACGGCCAGACGCGCATCTTCGTCTCGATGGCCCGCGACGGGCTCGTCCCCCGCGTCCTCGGTCGTGTCTCGGCGCGGACGCAGACCCCCGTCGCCGGCACCCTGATCGTCGGCGGAGCGGTGGCCGTGGCCGCCGCGGTGATCCCCCTGGGCGCCCTCGCCGACGCGACGAGCATCGGCACGCTCTTCGCCTTCGCCCTGGTCAACGTGTCGGTCATCTGGCTTCGCCGCAACCGGCCCGAACTCGACCGGACCTACAAGGTGCCGCTGTACCCGGTGACCCCGATCCTCGGCTGCGCCTTCTGCGTGCTGCTGATGGTGACGCTCGGCTGGGTCACCTGGGCGGCCTTCGCCGTCTGGATGGCCGTGGGCACCGCGGTGTACCTCGGGTACGGTCGGCGACACTCGGTCCTGGCCCGCGCCTCCTGACCCGGCCCTCCGTGTGGTCGGCGCGCACCACCGGCGACGACGAAAGGCGCCACCCCGAGGGGTGGCGCCTTCCGTGTGGTGCTGAGCAGACGTGCCGCTCAAGCGCAGAGGGCCGCGGGGGCCCGCCGACTACTTGAGGGTGATCGTCGCGCCGGCGGCCTCGAGCTGAGCCTTGGCCTTGTCGGCGGCTTCCTTCGAGGCGCCCTCGAGGACGGTGCTGGGGGCACCGTCGACGACGGCCTTGGCCTCGCCGAGACCGAGGCTCGTGAGAGCGCGGACCTCTTTGATGACCTGGATCTTCTTGTCGCCGGCAGCCTCGAGCACGACGTCGAAGGCGGTCTGCTCTTCGACCTCTTCAGCGGCGGCGGCGGGGCCGGCGGCACCGGCAGCGGCCACGGGGGCAGCAGCGGTGACCTCGAAGACCTCTTCGAACTTCTTCACGAAGTCGCTGAGCTCGATGAGCGTGAGCTCCTTGAAGGCCTCGATCAGTTCGTCCTGCGTGAGCTTCGCCATGGTGTTCTCCTTATGGGTTTTCTAAAGTGTGGGTTGGTACGACAGCTTTTTAGCTGTCGGCTTCCTGCTTGGCACGCAGCGCCTCGACCGTGCGAACGGCCTGGGACAGCGGTGCCTGGAACAGGTAGGCAGCACCGAACAGCGAAGCCTTGAAGGCGCCGGCCAGTTTGCCCAGCAGCACCTCTCGGGACTCGAGATCGGCGAGCTGCTTGACCTCGTCTGCCGTGAGCGGGTTACCGTCGAAGTAACCGTTCTTCACGATCAGAGCGGGGTGTGCCTTGGCGAAGTCACGCAGGCTCTTGGCGACGGCGACAGGGTCACCGTGCACGAAGGCGATCGCAGACGGTCCGACGAGTTCGTCGTCGAACGAGCTGATTCCGGCGTTGTTGGCCGCGATCTTGCTGAGCGTGTTCTTCACCACGGCGTACGTCGCGTCTGCACTGATGGACTTGCGGAGCTCTTTCAGCTCGGCAACAGTGAGACCGCGGTACTCGGTGAGCAGGACGGCGGTCGAGTCACGGAAGTTGTCCGTGAGCTCGGCGACCGATGCTTCCTTGTTCGCCATGGCTCTCCTAAAACGTGGGTGTGCCGGCAGCCCCCGGGCGCTCGACTCGGCCGCACCGAGACCGGTGCCGCACCAATGAAAAAAGCTCCGGCGCAAGCGCACGGAGCTGGATCTCTTCGAGAAGAGGAACGACTTCACACACCTGCGCTGGTCGCTCTCTCTCGAGAACCTTCGGCACCCGTCTGCGAGCAGACGACTACAACCGGCGGTCTTGGGCTTCGCCAAGGATAGACGCAGGAGGCGCGCTCACGCAAGTCGCGCCTCCTCGGCGTCCCGCTCGGGGGCGACGACGGACGTCGCGAGCGGCAGGCGGACGGTGAAGGTCGCCCCGTCGTCCGAACTGGCGACGTCGACGGTCCCCCCGTGGGAGTGCACGACGGCCTGGACGATCGCGAGGCCGAGGCCCGTCGAGCCGGCCTTCCGCGACCGCGAGCTGTCGGCCCGCGCGAACCGTTCGAACAGCACCGGCAGCACGGCCGGGTCGATGCCCGGTCCGTCGTCGGCGACCGAGACGACCGCCTGACCGGACGCCTCGTCGACCGTCAGCGAGACGTGCACGTGCGTGCCGTCGGGCGTGTGGGTGCGCACGTTGGTCAACAGGTTCGCGACGATCTGGTGCAGGCGCATGGCGTCGCCCGACACGGTCACCGACTCGTCGGGCACGTACACGTCGACGTCGTGCGTGGGTCCGGCCACGTGGGCGTCGTTGACCGTGTCGAGCACGACCCTGGTCAGGTCGACGTCGCCCGTGACGAGGTCGCGACCCTCGTCGAGGCGGGCTAGCAGCAGGAGGTCCTCGACGAGCGAGGTCATGCGCAACGACTCCGACTCGATGCGGCCCATGGCGTACACCACGTCGTCGGGCAGTCCGGTGTTCATGCGGCGGGTCAGCTCGGCGTAGCCGCGGACCGACGCGAGCGGGGTCCGCAGCTCGTGCGAGGCGTCGGCGACGAACTGCCGCACCTTGTTCTCGCTCTGCTGACGGGCCTCGAGGGCCCCCGCCACGTGGCCCAGCATGCGGTTCAGCGAGGCGCCGACGCGGCCGACCTCGGTGCGGGTGTCGGCGTCGGCCTCGTCGACGCGTTCGGCCAGCGCGACCTCGCCGCGGTCCAGCGGCAGCTCGGCGACCCGCAGCGCCGTGTCGGACATGCGCTCGAGCGGTCGGAGGGCGCTGCGCACCACCCCGTAGGCCACGGCGATGGCAATCGCGAGGCCGATGAGGGTCACGGCGAGGATGGTGATCACCATGACCGTGATGGTGCGGTCGACGCTGCTCGTCGGCAGACCCACGACGAGGTAGGCCGGCGTCGTGGCGACCGAGCCCGACGTGGTCGTCGTCTGGTAGCCGACCGCGAGGGACTCCACCCGGTACGAGCCCAGTGCCGCCCCGAGCGAGACGGTCTCGGGTGTCGTCGAGCCGGCGACCGTCGTCACGACCGAGGTCAGGTCGTCGGTCAGGCGCGGCCGGACGACCTGACCCGACTGCTCGACCCGGTACGCCGCCACGACCGACCCGTTCACGACGACGGCCGTGAAGGTGCCGGGCGACTGCCGCGGCCCCGAGAGGTCGTCGCCGTCGGGCGTCAGGTACGGCCGGCTCGTCGAGCCCTGGGCGTTCACCATGGGCACCGAGCGACCGGTCGCCCCGTCGAGTTCGTCGTCGAGCTGACGCATCAGCGACGCCTGCAGCACGAACACGCTGACCGAGCCGATCACGATGGTCAGCAGCACCACGAGTGCGACGATGCTGAGGATCAGGCGGTTGCGCAGCGTGAGCGGCCCGGCGAGGCCGGGCGCCCGGCCCACGACACGGCGGAGGCGCGAGCCCACCCGGGCGGGGAGGGCATCGCTCACGACGTGGGCTTGATCACGTAACCCACGCCACGCACGGTGTGGATCATCGGCTCTTCACCGACGTCGATCTTCTTGCGCAGGTACGAGATGTAGATCTCGACGACGCTGGACTTGCCGCCGAAGTCGTAGCTCCAGACCCGGTCGAGGATCTGCGCCTTGCTCAGCACGCGGCGCGGGTTGCGCATCAGGAAGCGCAGCAGTTCGAACTCGGTCGCGGTCAGCTCGATCTCGCGACCGGCCCGCGTCACCTCGTAGCTCTCCTCGTCGAGCACGAGGTCGCCCACGAGGATGCGCGAGTCACCCGCCTCGCTGATGGCCGAGGCCGACCGGCGGATCAGGCCACGCAGGCGGGCGACGACCTCTTCGAGGGAGAACGGCTTGGTGACGTAGTCGTCGCCCCCGGCGGTGAGACCCGACACGCGGTCCTCGACGCTGTCCTTCGCGGTGAGGAACAGGATCGGGGTGTCGTCACCGCTCGACCGCAGTCGCCCCAGCACCTGGATGCCGTCGATGTCGGGCAGCATCCAGTCGAGCACGATCGCGTCGGGCTTGAACTCGCGCGCCGTGGCGAGGGCCGCCTGACCGTCGGAGGCCGCCTTGACGTCCCACCCCTCGTAGCGGAGGGCCATCGAGAGCAGGTCGGTGAGACTGTTCTCGTCGTCGACGACGAGGACTCGGAGGGGCGTTCCGTCGGCACGGGTGAGGCGGGGGGCCGAGGCGGTGGCGGGGGTCGTTGTGGTCACCTCTCCAAGTATCGAGCGATTCCTATGAACCGACTGTGATCAGTCGATGAGCAGGCTGCGCATCGTCCACAGGTGGCCCACAGCGAGTCCATCGGTTCGGGACGGCCAGGCCGAGGACAGGCCTCAGGCCAGCGGGTAGTCGGCGCAGGCGAAGCGGGTCGAGTCGGGGGCCCAGCAGGGCACGTTGACGGTGCCCTGTCCGCCGAAGAGGGCGAGCACGTCGTTCGGCGTCCGGCCCGGCACGGGCAGGCCGTCGGGACCGAGGGGCAGGGTGCGCAGCACCACGTCGCGGTTCTCGGGGTGGCCGAGGGTGCCGGGCTCGAACGACACCCAGAGCAGCGTCGAGGCGTCGGGCGAGACGTGCGGGAACCAGTTCACCCGCTCGTCGTCGGTCACCTGCACGACGTCCGCGCCGTCGAGGCTGCTCCGGAACAGCTGCGCGTGGCCGGCGACCCCCGCGGAGGCGCGTTCCGAGTTCGCCCACAGCCAGGCGCCGTCCGGCGAGAACTCGGCCCCGTCGTCGGGGTGCTCGTCGTCGGTCACCGGCGTGGTCGCGCCGTCGGCGAGCGAGACCAGGGCGACGTCCGTGCGCCAGCCGGCCCGCGCCTCCTCGTCGTCCGGGTCGTCGACCGGGGCCGGCAAGGCGCCGACGATGACGCTGAGCGTCGCGCCGTCGGGCGAGACGCCGTGCAGGTAGTTCTTGTGGTTGCGCCCCGCGGGATGGTCGCGCGTCACGCGGCGGGCGGTGCCCCCCGGGGTGACCCCGTCCCACGGCACCTCGTACAGGTGGCCGTCGCGGGCGCTCACGATCACGGCCCCCTGGTCGGGCACGATCACGTGGTCGTTGTTGATCTCGGGCACGTCACCCATCGGCACCGGCTCGAGCGCCGTCTCGTCGACCCCACGGGCGTCGGCGGGCACCCGCCAGAGCAGGCCGTCGCCGTTGACGACGAGCCAGCGACCGTCGGGGCTCCAGTTCGGGGCCTCGACGAGCACGCGGGTGCTCTCGAGGACGACCTCGACGTCGCCGGTCGCGGGGTCGACGACGAGCAGGCGGCTCCGTTGGCCGGGCAGCAGGGTTCTGGGCACGGGATCAGTCTGCCGTCACTGGTTCGAGAAGGCGGCGTCGAAGGAGGCGCTCGGCCGCTTCCAGAGGAGCGACCGGATGTAGGCCAACGCCTCGGGGGCGCCGTGCAGCCGGTCCATGCCGGCGTCCTCCCACTCGATCGAGATCGGGCCGTCGTAACCGATGGCGTCGAGGGCGCGGAAGGCGTCCTCCCAGTCCATGTCGCCGTGGCCGGTCGAGACGAAGTCCCAGCCGCGGCGGGGGTCGCCCCAGGGCAGGTGCGAGCCGAGCACGCCCGACCGCCCCGTGGGGGGCTTGATGCGGGTGTCCTTGCAGTCGACGTGGAAGATCCGGTCGGCGAAGTCGGTGATGAACGACACCGTGTCGACCCCCTGCCAGAGCATGTGCGAGGGGTCCCAGTTGAACCCGAAGGCCGAACGGTGCTCAATGGCCTCGAGCGCCCGGACGCTCGTCCAGTGGTCGTAGGCGATCTCGCTCGGGTGCACCTCGTGGGCGAACCGGACTCCCTCGGCGTCGAACACGTCGAGGATGGGGTTCCAGCGGTCGGCGAAGTCCTGGTAGCCGGCGTCGATCACGGCGGCGGGAACCGGCGGGAACATCGCGACGTACGGCCAGATCTTCGAGCCGGTGAAGCCGACCACGGTGTCGACGCCCATCTTGCGGGCCACCCGTGCCGCGCGTTTCATGTCCTCGGCCGCACGCTGACGGACGCCCTCGGGGTCGCCGTCGCCCCAGGTGGACGGCCGGACGATCGCCTGGTGCCGGAAGTCGATCGGGTCGTCGCAGACCGCCTGGCCGGTCAGGTGGTTCGAGATGGCCCAGACCCCCAGCCCGTGCCGCTCGAGCACGTCGAGCCGCGACCGCAGGTACGCGTCGTCCTGGTCGGCCCGCTCGAGGTCGAGGTGGTCGCCCGACGCCGCGATCTCGAGACCGTCGTAACCCCAGCCGGCCGCGAGCGCCGCGACCTCCTCGAAGGGCAGGTCGGCCCACTGACCGGTGAACAGGGTGACGGGGCGGGAGCTCTCGGCCATGGGTTCCTTCTCGGGTGCGACGGGGCTGCGGACGGACGACGGGACGGTGGGACGGAACGGTGCGGACGGACGACGGATCAGGGCACGTCGACCCAGCGGCGCGACGCGGCGGAGGCGAGGACCGCCTCGGTCACCCGCACGGCGCGCAGGCCGTCGACGAAGGTGGGCAGCCCCTCGGGGGTTCCGCCTCGGACGGCGTCGTGGGCGTCGCGCACGAACCCGGCGAACGCGTCGACGTAGCCCATCGGGTGCCCGGCGGGGACGGTCGACAGGCGGGCGGCGTCGGGCGTGAGCACGGCGGCGTCCCGCGCCACGAGCTGCGTGCCCGACCGGCGGCCGACCCACAGCGTCTCGGGCTCCTCTTGTGAGAACTCGAGGCTCTCGGCGGTGCCCGACAGATCGAGCAGGAGGCGGTTCTTGCGACCCGGCGCGACCTGCGAGACGAAGAGGGTGCCGATCGCCCCCCGGGTCGTCTCGAACACGACGGCCGCCTCGTCCTCGGTGTCGACCGACGAGCCGCCACGGTGGGCGTGGGCCGTGTTGGTCGTCGAGGTCAACCGCGCCAACCGGTCGCCCAGGACGAACTCGAGCAGGTCGACCAGGTGGCTGCCGATGTCGGCGAAGGCCCTCGAGGGGCCGCCGGCCGCCGAGTCGACCCGCCAGTCGACGTCGTCGCTGTCGAGCAACCAGTCCTGCAGGTACGACCCCCGGACGCTCAGCACGCGGCCGACCTCGCCCGCGGCGACCCGGGCCCGGGCCTCGCGCACCATCGGGTGGTAGCGGTAGACGAAGGGCACGGCGCCGACGAGCCGCCCGGCCCGGGCGGCCTCGACCAGGGCCTCGGCCTCGGCGCCCGAGGTCGCGAGCGGCTTCTCGCAGACGACGTGCTTGCCGGCGGCGAGCGCCGCCAGCGCGACCGGTGCGTGCGTGGCGTTGGGCGAGCAGACGTGCACGACGTCCACGTCCGGGTCGGTCACGAGGTCGTCGACGCTCTCGTGCGCCGTGTCGACGCCGAGCGACGTCGCGGCCCGGGCCGCGCTGGCGGGGCTCGACGAGGCCAGGGCGACCACTCGGGCGCCGGCGGACCGCGCGGCTCCGGCGTGCACGCGGGCCATGAAGCCGCCGCCCACGATGCCGACGCGGAGCGGTTCGACCGGCACCGCGCCTCCTCGGCTCGGCTCGGCCCGCCCGGCCGGGCCGGCGGTGACGCCCACCGGCCCCACCGCCGTGGCCACGGCCGGGTCGGTCACTTCACGGCCCCCGACGACAGACCGGTGATCAAGTGTTTCTGCACGAGCATGAAGCCTATGAGCACGGGCAGCGAGACGACGACCGAGGCGGCCATGAGCTGGTTCCAGTAGACGTCCTGCTGCGAGGCGTAGGCACGGAGGCCGATCGAGAGCGTGCGCGTGTCCTTGCTCGTGAGCACCGAGGCGAAGAGCACCTCGCCCCAGGCCGTGATGAAGGCGTAGACCGCGACGGCAATGATGCCCGGTTTGGCCACCGGGATGATGACGCGGAACAGGGCGCCGAGGCGACCCGTGCCGTCGATCATCGACGCCTCCTCGAGCTCTTTCGGGATCGAGGCGAAGTACCCCGTCAGCATCCAGATCGAGAACGGCAGCGAGAAGGTCATGTACGTGATGATCAGGCCGAGGTAGCTGCCGGTCAGCTGCACGCCGACCGTGCGCTGGATCTGCACGAAGATCAGGAACAGCGGCAGCAGGAACAGGATGCCCGGGAACATCTGCGTCGACAGCACGACCAGGCTGAAGCTGCGCTGCCCCTTGAACCGCAGGCGGGCCAGCGAGTACGCCGCGAGCACGGCCATGGCCACCGAGAGCACCGTCGCCGAGATCGTGACGATCAGGCTGTTCTTGAAGTACGACGCCAACGGCACCGTCTGCCAGATCTGCACGTACGGCTCGAGGGTCACCCGGCTGGGGATCCAGGTGAACAGGCCCTGCACGTCGGCGAGCGGCTTGATCGAGGTGGTCAGCACCACGTAGAGCGGCACCACCACCACGAGCGACAGGAAGGCCAGCCCGAAGAAGCGGAAGACCTTGAACCCACGGGTCTCAATCATCGTGTTGTCCCTTCGGCAGAACCATGCGGATGTAGAACGCGGACGCGATCAGCAGCACGACCAGGAGCATCACGCTCATGGCACCGCCGAGGCCGAAGTTCCAGTTGTTGAACGACTGCTGGTAGATCAACGGCGAGATGAGCGTCGCCTGCTCGGGCGATGCCGGGCCGAAGAGCACGTAGGGCACGTTGAACTGGTTGAAGATCCACAGGCTCATGATCAGCAGCAGCACGGCGTTGGCCGGCTTGACCATGGGCAGGGTGATCAACGTGAACTGCTTCCAGAGGCTCGCGCCGTCGAGGCTCGCGGCCTCGTAGACGTCCCCCGGGATGTTCTGCAGTGCGGCGAGCAGCATCAGGAAGGCGAACGGCCAGAACTGCCAGGCCGTCACGATGACGATCGCCCAGAACGAGTTGCCGCCGAGCAGCCAGAACGGGCGGTCCTGCAGGATGCCCAGGTCGTCCACCAGGAAGCGGTTGATGGCCCCGTCGCGCTGGTTGAACATGAAGGCCCAGGCGATGGTGCCGACGTACGACGGCAGGGCGTAGGGCACGAGGAAGAGCGTGCGCAGGATGCCGCGGCCCTTGAACGAGCTGGTCAGCAGCACGGCACCCAGCATGCCCATGCTCCAGGCGATGGCCACCACGATGACGGTGAACATCAGCGTGCGGCCCAGGGCTCCGTAGAGCTGCCCGGCGATGGGCGAGGACGGGTCGAGGGCGGTGACGAAGTTCTGCAGGCCGACGAAGGGTGCGTTGACCCAGTTCGCGATGCTGAGCTGGTTGAGCGTGATGAACGCGATCCAGATGCCGAGCACCATGGGGACGATGTGGACGAGCAGCTCGGCCAGGGCGGCCGGCGCCACCAGGAAGTAGGCGAGCGGCGAGCGGTGCTTCTTGCGCTTGGCGGGCTCGAGCGGGGCCTGCTGGTGCGGATCGGGCGGGAGGTCCTTCTCGGCGGTGGCGGGGGGCAGGACGTTGACGGTCATGAGGGTCCTCTCGGGGCCTGGGCGGCGGGGGCGGTCGGTCGACGGGACCGGCCGCCCCCGTCACGGGCGGTGGGACGGGCTACTGACCCGAGCTCATCTGGCTGTTCGCGTCCTCGAGGGCCGACTTGACGTCGGACTCGCTGACGGAACCGCCCTGGGCTGCGGTGGCGAGGAGGTTCTTGATCGCGGTGCCGACCAAGGTCTCCATCTGTCCCTCGGAGGGGTAGAGGGGCATGGGCTGGGCGTGGTCCTCGAGGATCTCCTGCTTCAGCTTGATCGTGTCGGACTGGAACGCCGGGTCGTCGTAGGCACCGGTCACGACGGGCAGCGAGCTGAACGACTTGTTCAGGTACACCTGCTCGTCGTCACTCGTGAGGTGCTTGACGAAGTCGATCGCCGCCTCCTTGTTGTCCGAGTTCTCGAACACGCTGACGTTGATCCCGGCGACGTGGCTCTGGGTGCCCAACAGTCCGGTGGCGTCGGCCGACTCCATGGGCACCGGTGCCACCGCGTACCCGGTGAAGTCCCGTGCGGCGAGGTTGGCGTCCGGGGCCTGGTCGAAGAACATCGCGGCTCCACCGTCGGCGAAGGTCGCGGCCATGTCCGAACCGTTCACGCTCTCGGCATCCGAGGGCGAGACCACCTTGTCGACGGCCATCAGGTCGACCCACTGCTTGACGCCGGTGACGACGCCGTCGTTGCCGAAGTCGGGGTTGCCCTCGTCGTCGTAGAGCGAGCCGCCGTTCTGCAGTCCCCGGACGAACGCCTGGTGGGCGTTGTTCGAGATGCTCGACCCGGCCATGGTGACGCCCCACTGGTCGATCGTGCCGTCGCCATCGGTGTCGACCGTCAGCTTCTTGGCGTCCTCGACGAACTCGTCCCAGGTGGCGGGCGGCGTGGTGATGCCGGCGGCCTCGAACATGGCGGTGTTGTAGTACAGCGAGTACGACAGGCCGTAGATCGGCACGGACGTCGGGGCCTGGCCCTCGGCACCGCCGGTCGCGAAGCTCGACTGGACGAAGCGGTCCTTGCCGCCGATCGCCTCGAGGGCGTCGCCCTCCCACGGCACGAACGCGCCGCTGGACTGCAGCGACACCGCCCAGGTGTTGCCGATGTTGAGGACGTCGGGGCCCTCACCGCTCGAGACGGCGGTGAGGATGCGGTTGTAGAGGTCGGACCACGGGATGACCTCGAGGTCGACCTTGACGCCGGTCTCCTCCGTGTAGCGGTCGATGCTCTCCTGCAGGATCTCGGCATCCTTCTCGACCGTCGGAGCCTGGTTGCTGGCCCAGTAGGTGATCGTGTCGGAGTCGCCGCTGCCGCCCGAGGCGCTGCAGGCGGTCATCGATCCGACCGAGAGGGCTCCGACCGCGAGTGCGGCGAGCCAACGGAACTTCGTTTGCATGACTTCTCCTGGTGTCTCTTCTTCGAGATTTCTCTTCATCGAGTGAGGGAAGGGGTGGTGCAGGGGGTTCGTGGTGCTGTGGTGACTCCGGTGGTGCGGGTGGTGCGGGTGGTGCGCTCGGGGGTGGACGGGTCAGGAGGCGCGGTGCCGGCGTCGAGGAGGCGCCGGCACCGCACCGGGTCAGCCCAGGGTCGGGACGGAGGGGTCCCAGTTCTCGGGCAGCTCGGGCGTCGGCTCGAGGGTCGAATCGACGCGGACGCTCTCGTCGCGTTCGGCGGACTCGGCGAGCGAGACCATGACGTCGAGGACGTGGAAGGCGAGCTCGCCGGGCACGCGCTCACGGCGTCCCTCGCGGATCGCCTGGGCGAGTTCGGCGACGCCGGTGCCGCGGGTGAACGTCGAGCCCGTGGCCGCGACGACCGCCGGCTCGTCGGTGCCGGTGTGGACGGTCGTGTCGCCCTCGAACTCGTTCGGGTCGGGGAACACGGCCGTGCCCTCGGTGCCGGCGATCTCGACGAAGCCGGCACGCGCCAGCTTCGAGTCGAAGCTGAAGACGGCCTGCGCGCTGGCACCGCTCTCGAACTGCAGCAGGGCGCTGACGTGCGTGGGCACCTCGACGGGGAAGACCGTCCCGGCCTTGGGCCCCGAGCCGATGACGCGGCTGTCGCGCGCCTTCGACGCCGTGGCCGTGACCTTCGCCACGGGTCCGAACACCTGCACGAGCGTGGTCAGGTAGTACGGGCCGACGTCGAACATCGGACCGGCACCGTACGCGAAGAGGAACTCGGGGCTCGGGTGCCACGACTCGGGCCCGGGGACCTGGAACAGCGCGAGACCGGTCAGGGGCGTGCCGATGTCACCGCGCTTCACGACCCGGAGGCCGGTCTGCAGACCGGCGCCGAGGAACGTGTCGGGGGCGACGGCCACGCGGACGCCGGCCTCCTTGGCGGCTGCGAGCAGCCGGGCGCCGCTCTCGCGGTCGAGCGCGTAGGGCTTCTCGCCCCAGACGTGCTTGCCGGCGGCGACGGCCTGCAGGGCCACGTCCACGTGGGCCGCCGGGATCGTCAGGTTCACGACGATCTCGACGTCGTCGAGGGCGAGCAGCTCGTCGACCGTGCCGCTGGCGGGGACGCCCCACTTCTCGGCCTGGGCCGCGGCGCGGTCCTGGTCGATGTCGGCGACGAAGAGGACCTTCAGGTCGGGGAACTGCGTGAGGTTGCCGAGGTACTGGTCGCTGATCACGCCGGCGCCGATGACCCCGACGCCGACCGGGCCGGTCTTGCCGTCGGAGGCGACGGCGGGGCGCGAGGCGGTGGTCACGTCGCTCATGCGCGGACCCCCTGCAGGAACTCGAGGCTGTCGGCGAGGGCGGTGAACACGTCCCCGGCGTGGTCGTCGAGCTCGACGACGGGCGTGGCCTGGCGGGCCGCCTGCAGGATGTCGCGGACGGGCATGGAGCCGCGACCGACGGCGACCTGCTCGACGTCGTTCTTGTTCTTCGGACCGTCCTTCACGTGGAGGAACCGGACCTTGTCACCCAGGCGGGCGAGCAGCTCGGCGGCGTCGACGCCGCCGACCTCGACCCAGTAGGTGTCGATCTCGAGCACGACGTTCGCGGGCAGGGCCGCGGCGAACACCTCGAGGGCGGGGGTGCCGTCGATCAGGTTCTCCAGCTCGAAGGCGTGGTTGTGGTAGCCGATGGTGAGGTCGTGGGCCGCGGCCGCGTCGGCGATCTCGCCGAGCTCCTTCGCGATCGCCTCGACGTCCTCGCGGGTGACCCAGCGGGTCTCGTCGATGTGCGGGTCGATGATCGTGCCGACCCCGAGACGGGTGGCGGCGGCGAAGATGGGCTCGAGGTCCTTGCCGATCAGGCCGACGTGGGCACTGGGCGCGGTGAGCCCGGCGGCCGGGAGGGCCTCGGCGTACTCGTCGACGCGGTCGACGAACGCGTAGGGCTCGACCTGGGTGTAGCCGAGGTCGGCGATGCGCTTCAGGGTGCCGGGCAGGTCGGCGGCGATGGCGTCTCTGACCGTGTAGAGCTGGACCGAGATCGGGCTTGCGGTGGTCACCAGGGGTGTCTCCTCTTCCGAGTGGATGTGCGACGGCGACGGGCACCGTCGGGGACTCTCAGCGGTCGAGCCGTCGACCGGTCACCCCCGGAAGAGTGGCGGTCGGCGTCGACCGAGACTCACCATAGGACCGCTTCTGTCGACCCGCAAGCAAAAGTCGACGTTTTTTCGGCGAGGTTCTCTCGGCCGTCGTCGAGGCCTGTGGTTTACTGCTGCCATGTCCGACACGACGCGGTCGTCCG
Source organism: Frigoribacterium sp. CFBP 8751 (assembly GCF_014841545.1). Classification (NCBI taxonomy): domain Bacteria; kingdom Bacillati; phylum Actinomycetota; class Actinomycetes; order Micrococcales; family Microbacteriaceae; genus Frigoribacterium; species Frigoribacterium sp. CFBP 8751. Next base: position 96,377 of record NZ_JACYUB010000002.1, on the reverse strand, counting down.
CCCTCGGCAGCACGGGAGCCAGCGAGATCTTCCAGCTGCTCCGCGACGGCGCACCGCGCACCCGGGCCGAACTCGCGGCGATGACCGGCCTCGCCCGGTCGACCATCGGTCTGCGACTCGACGTCCTCGCCGAGCTCGGTCTCGTCGGCCCCTACGCCGACGCCGTCTCGACCGGCGGCCGCCCGCCCTCGCGCGTGGCCCTCGTCCCCTCGGCCCGCGTCGTCCTGGCCGCCGACTTCGGAGCGGGCCACGTCAACCTCGCCCTGACCGACCTGATGGGCGTCGAACTGACCAGCGACCGTCGCCTGATCGACATCGCCGACGGGCCCGAGACGACCCTCGGCGGCATGGTCACCGGGGCCGATGCCCTCCTCGACCGGCTCGGTCGCACCCGCGACGACCTGATCGGCGTGGGCATCGGCCTGCCCGGCCCCGTGCAGTTCAGCACGGGACGACCGGTCAACCCGCCGATCATGCCCGGTTGGGACGGCTTCGACGTGCCGGGGTGGGTCAGACGCCACCTCGACGTGCCCGTCCTCGTCGACAACGACGTCAACATCATGGCCCTCGGCGAGCGCAGCCACGCGTGGCCGGGCACCGACCACTTCCTGTTCGTCAAGGTCGCCACCGGCATCGGCTCGGGCATCATCTCCGGTGGTCGCCTGCAGCGCGGTGCCCAGGGCATCGCGGGCGACATCGGCCACGTGCAGATCCCGCGGGGGGCCGGCGTCGTCTGCCACTGCGGCAACGTCGGCTGTCTCGAGGCCGTCGCCTCGGGCCCGGCCCTCGCCCGCTCGCTGCGAGCCCTCGGCCACGACTGCGAGGGGGGCCGCCAGGTCGTCGAACTCGTCCGGGCCGGCAACGTCGACGCGGTGCAGGCCGTGCGGCAGGCGGGTCGCGACCTCGGCGAGGTGCTGACCGCCTGCGTCAACATGATCAACCCCTCGGTCATCGCGATCGGCGGCTCGATGGCGCAGGCCGGCGAGCACCTGCTGGCGGGCGTGCGCGAGGTCGTCTACCAGCGCTCGATGCCGCTCGCGACCGAGCACCTGAGCATCGTGCCGTCCCGGGCGGGCGACCGGGCGGGGCTCATGGGGGCGAGCATGCTCGCCATCCACCACGCCCTCTCCCCCGCCGCCATCGACGAACTCGCCGCCGCCGTCTGACCTCCCGCACGCGGCGCGCGCCTCCTGGTCCGCGACACGAGGAGGCGCGGGTGTCGTCCCCACGCCCGTCGCGAGGGACAATGGTCACCATGACCGTCGTCCAACCCATGCTCGCCCTGTGGGACGACGACGAGCCGGCGACCCCCGCCGCGCCTCCTGCGCATCTGACGCGCGTGCTGGCCGACTCGTCGGACCGCATCGCGTGGCTGCGGGCTCGCAGCCAGGGCATCACGGCCACCGACGTCGCCCGGCTCTCGAGCCCGCGAGCCGTGCAGGCCGTCGTGCTCGACAAGCTCTACGGCAACGGCTTCGGCGGCAACGCCTACACCGACCACGGGCGGGCGCGGGAGCCCGAGATCGCCCGGTGGGTGCTGCAGCGGCACGGCATCGAGTCCAGCCAGAAGCTCTTCCACGCCGCCGGTCAGCGCCGCCACCTGGCCACTCCCGACGGCGTGACCGTCCGCACCGACGGGACCGTCGAGCTCTGCGAGATCAAGACGACGAAGAAAGCGTGGTCGTCGATCCCCCGCTCGTACCTGCGTCAGGTCGCGTGGCAGCAGTACGTGCTGGGTGCCGAGCGCACCCTCGTGGTGTGGGAGCAGCACACCGACTTCGTTCCCGTGCACGGCGACCCGCAGTGCCGCTGGGTCGAGCGCGACGAGGACGAGATCCACCGTCTCGTGGCCCTCGCCGACCAGGTGCTCGACACCCTCGCACGACAGGCGCCGGTCGACCCGTTCGCGCCGGGCGGCCGAGCGTCGGCGCCCCCACCGCCCGACGCCTACGAGGCCTACGATCCCCCGCCCTACGATCCGTTGCGCTGAGTCACGCGCCGATCCGGGTCGACGAGGCGCAGGCGCGACGCCGCCACGACGAGCGCCCCGATCAGGGCGACCGCGACGGCGATGCCCACGCACCAGAGCGCCACGACGCCCCCGCCGAGGGTCGCCACGTCGAGGAAGGGGTACGGCACGAAGTCGGCGCCCCGGGCCAGGACGACGACCACCCAGATCAAGGGGAAGGCCAGGAACTGCCACAACCGCCGCCAGGGCTGGCGGTCGCGGTCGGCGAAGAGCACCCAGTCGAGCACGACGTAGAGCGGGATCACCCGGTGGAACACGTTGCTCGCCCACCCCACGGTGTACGGGTCGTTCGAGGGCAGTCCCGCCAGCAGCAGGTTGAAGACCAGCCCGGTCAGCGCGATGTACGTGGTCGCCGCCGCCCGCACCGCGACCGTCCACCGGGGCGGCGTCGTCCGGCGCAGCACCGTGAACGCGCCGATCGCCAGGGCCAGCAGCACGATGAGGTTGCTCTGGATGGTGAAGTACCCGAAGAAGTCCACGAATCGGTACCCCGGGTCGCGCAGGCTGTTCTCCCACTGGGCCACGACGGCGACGAGGACCGCGACCGCAGCCGCGACGCGCAGGACGGCGACCGATGCTCTCATGCCCACACCGTACCCATCATCGTTTCCCTCTCGGTGACACCCGCGAAACACGGGTGACTCATCCGTCCCGTTGACTGACCTGACCACCGCGCCGGAGCCACGGCGCACACGAGCCGACAGGGGCCGCCGATGGACACGACGATGCAGACGACGATGCGGGCGATGGTGATCGAGCGGACCGGCGGGCCCGAGCAGCTCGTCGCCGCCGACGTGCCCTACCCGCGACGGGTCAACGCCGAGGTGCTCGTGCGCGTCGTCGCCGCCGGCGTCAACCGCTTCGACCTGGAGACCCGGGCCGGTCGCGGCGACAGCGACGCCATCCCGGCGTTCCCGGCCGTGCTGGGCCACGACTTCAGCGGCGTCGTCGTCGAGACGCCCTATGCGGCGCATCCGTTGAGTCCGGGTGACGCCGTCTACGGCATGGCCCCGTGCCCGCGCTCCGGTGGCAGCTACGCCGAGTACATCAGCGTCCCGTCGCTGTCGGTGGCCCGGAAGCCCACCACCCTGTCGCACCTCGAAGCCGCCGCGGTGCCCCTCGCGGCGCTCACGGCCTGGGGGATGGTCGTCGACGTCGCCAAGGCCCACGAGGGCCAGCGCCTCCTCATCAACGCCGGCGCGGGCGGGGTGGGGCACTTCGCGGTGCAGTTCGCCTCGTACTTCGGCGCACACGTCGTCGCGACCGGCTCGCAGGCCAACTCGGCCTGGCTGCGCGAGCTCGGCGCCGCCGAGGTCGTCGACTACGGCGCGGCCGACGTCGACCGCAGCGTCCGCCAGGTCGACGTCGTGATCAACCTGGTCGACGACGACGTCGAGGCCGATCGATCGCTGAGGCTGCTCCGCCCCGGAGGACTCGCCGTCCACGCGCCGCTCTCCTCGGGCCCCGCCTTCGCCGAGAAGGCCGCCCAGGCCGGCATCCGGTCGACCGGGTTCGCCGTCTCCCCCGACGGAGCCACGCTGGCGGTCATCTCACGACTGCTCGACTCGGGTGACGTGCGGGTCTACGTCGACGAGGTCTACGACCTGGTCGACGCCCGTGACGCCCACACGCGCCTCGAGCGCTCGCACACCCGCGGCAAGCTCGTGCTGCGTGTCGCCGACGACACCGAGGCCGCCTGACCCGGCTCCTGGAGGGGACGCCGAGGCCCGGCGTGGACGGGCCTAGATCCGACGCTCGAGGACGAAGTCCTGCTGCAGGTCGTCGCCGAGGGCGAAGGTCTTCGTCCCGACCCGCACGAGTCCGTGCTTGGCGTAGAAGCGCAGCGCGCGCTCGTTCTGCTGGTTGACGCCGAGCCACACCGAGGAGGCGCCGGTCGCGCGGGCTGCCTCGAGGGTCGCGGCCATCAGGGTCGAGGCCGCCCCCGTGCCGTGACCCTGCGGCATGACGTAGAACTTGCTCAGCTCGACGGTCGGGCGGGACGAGACGGTCGCCGCGACGTCGGCGTCGTCCGGATCGCCCGCGACCATCATGCTGTAGCCGAGGGCGCCTTGGGCCGTGGGGTCCACGGCCAACAGGACGATGCGGGTGTCGTCGGCGAGGTACCTCGTGAAGGCCTCCTCCGACAGCACCGTGGTGACGACCCGGGCGATGTCGGCGAGGTCCGACCCGGGCGGGCAGGCGAGCGGGAAGGTCACCGCGGCGACCTCGGCGAGCAGGGCGGCGTCGGTCGGGAGGGCGGGGCGCACGGTGACGGTCATCTGCCCATGGTGCCCCACCCGCGCCTCCTCACCCGACCACCGGCCGGATGACGACGACGAAGGCCGCCCCACTCGAGAGTGGGGCGGCCTTCGGGCGACGCGAGGTCTTCGAGGTCGGGTGGACCTAGAAGACGTTGATGTCGAGGGGGATGCCGGGACCGAAGGTCGTCGACAGCGTGCCCTTGGTGATGTAGCGGCCCTTGGACGAGGACGGCTTCAGACGGACGACCTCTTCGAGGGCGGCGTCGAGGTTGGTGTTCAGCTGCTCTTCCGAGAAGCCGGCCTTGCCGATGACGAAGTGCACGTTGCTGTGCTTGTCGACACGGAACTCGATCTTTCCGCCCTTGATGTCGTTGACGGCCTGCGCGACGTTGGGGGTCACGGTGCCGGTCTTCGGGTTGGGCATGAGGCCACGGGGGCCGAGCACCTTGCCGAGACGACCGACCTTGCCCATGAGCTCGGGGGTCGAGACGGCCGAGTCGAACGACGTGTAGCCGCCGGCGACCTTCTCGATGAGCTCGTCGCCACCGACCTCGTCGGCGCCTGCCGCGATGGCGGCCTCGGCGGCCGCACCCGTCGCGAAGACGATGACGCGGGCGGTCTTGCCCGTGCCGTGCGGCAGGATGACGGTGCCGCGCACCATCTGGTCGGCCTTGCGGGGGTCGACGCCGAGCTTCAACGCGACCTCGACGGTCGAGTCGAACTTCTTCGAACCGGTCTCACGAGCGACGGCGACGGCCTCGCTGGTGCTGTAGAACTTGCCTGCCTCGATCTTCTCGGCAGCGGCGCGGTACGCCTTGGACTTCTGAGCCATGTTGGACCTCTTCGTACTGGGGACGTGGTTGCGAGCCTGGCCGGCTCTCCCACTGATGTCAGGGTCGTGCAGGCGGGTCGCCTGCACGAAGGGGTGCTGCTTAGGCGTCGACCGTGATGCCCATGGAACGGGCGGTGCCGGCGATGATCTTCGCCGCGGCGTCGATGTCGTTGGCGTTGAGGTCGGCCTGCTTGGTCGTCGCGATCTCGCGCACCTGGTCCATGGTCAGCTTGCCGACCTTGGTGGTGTGCGGGGTACCCGAACCCTTGGCGACGCCGGCAGCCTTCTTGATGAGCTCGGCGGCGGGCGGGGTCTTCAGGATGAACGTGAACGAGCGGTCTTCGTAGACCGTGATCTCGACGGGTACGACGTTGCCGCGCTGCGACTCGGTCGCCGCGTTGTACGCCTTGCAGAACTCCATGATGTTCACGCCGTGCTGACCCAGGGCCGGGCCGATGGGCGGGGCGGGGTTCGCGGCGCCGGCGTTGATCTGAAGCTTGATCAGACCCGTGACCTTCTTTTTCGGTGCCATTGTTCTTTTCCTTCTTGTGGGGTTCGAGCAGATCGCGGTCGCGACCTGCTCTCCCGGTGGCCCGCGGCGCGGACTCCGGTGATCTGAAAACTTGGGGGGTGTGTGCCCGTCAGAGCTTCGTGACCTGGTCGAAGCTGAGCTCGACCGGCGTCTCGCGCTCGAACAGCGAGACCAGCACGGTGAGCTTGCCGCTCTCGGGCTTGATCTCGTTGATCGTACCGGGAAGTCCGGCGAAGGACCCCTCTTTGATCGTGATCGTCTCGCCGATCTCGAAGTCGACCTCGGCGGGGATGACCCGCTGGGCCTGCTTGCCGCCCTTGACGCCGCCCTTGGCGGGGGCCGGGGTCGTGTCGACCTGGACGAGGCTCTTCAGCATGTTGAAGGCCTCTTCGAAACGCAGCGGCGTCGGGTTGTGGGCGTTGCCCACGAATCCGGTGACGCCAGGGGTGTGCCGGACGACGGACCAGCTGTCCTCGTTGAGGTCGAGACGCACGAGCACGTAGCCGGGGATGCGGACGCGGGTGACGAGCTTGCGCTGGCCGTTCTTGATCTCGACCACGTCTTCCATCGGGACCTCTACCTGGTAGATGTAGTCCTCCATGGTCATCGAGACCATGCGGTTCTCGATGTTCTGCTTCACGCGACGCTCGAAGCCGGCGTACGAGTGGATGACGTACCACTTGCCGGGCTTGCCACGCAGCTCGTAGCGGAAGGCCTCGTAGGGGTCGACCTCGGCGGGCTCGTCGTCCTCGACCTCGGTGGCGGACACGTCGACGTCGACGTCGTCGTGCGCGATCTCGGCGTCGGCGTCCTGGACGGACTGCTCGGCCTCGGCGATGACGGCGTTCGCCGCGGGGGCGTCACCCTCGTCGGCGGCCTGCTCGGCCTCGGAGTCGGCCTCGTCGTCGGTCGCCTCGACGGCGGCCTCGGCCTCGAAGGCGTCGTCGATGTCGAGGGCGTCGTCGACGACGGCGTCGGCCTCGGGGTCGCGCGTCTCGGCCAGCGTGTCGAGGAGTCCGTCGAGGTCGCTCGTGTCGGTCGAACCGGCGTCGCCCTCGTCGACGACCGAGAGGGCCTCGGACTCGGCGGGCTCGACGGCGTCCTCGTCGGCGGCCAGGGTGCCGCCCTCTTGGGCCTCTTCGACCTCGGAGGACTGCTCGGCAGCGGTGGCGAGGTCGATGTCGTCGCGCTCGTTGTCAGGCAAGGGTTCTTCTTTCGATCGGGGTTGTCGGGTGCACGTGCTCGAGGGCACGGGACCCGCTCACGTGGTGCTCGGGGAGTCGGCCGGAGGGTGGCGTGTCAGCTGCCGGTGGGGCCGTTGCCGAAGACGTAGCCGACGCCGGTGCCGAACACCAGGTCGAGCAGGGACACCAGGGCCATCATGATGACCACGAAGACCAGCACGACACCGGTGTAGCTGAGCAGCTCTTTGCGGGTCGGGGTGACGACCTTCTTGAGCTCGGCGATCACCTGGCGGATGAACAACGCGATGCGGGCGAAGGGGCTGCGGCGCGTCGCACCGTCGCTCTTCGCCTTCTCGACGACGTCTTCACTGGGGACGTCAACGTCTTTTCTCGCCACTGTTCCGACCTTCCGAGCTCGGCCCGAGGGCCTGTGTCCGTATCTGTGTGTGATCACCGTGTCATGAAGAACACAGCCGGGCTGCAGGGCGGACAGGACTCGAACCTGCAACCTGCGGTTTTGGAGACCGCTGCTCTACCAATTGAGCCACCGCCCTATGGGATCGACGCCGTTCAGATGACCTCTCGGCCGGACCCGGAGGCCCTGCCTCTCGTAGCCGGCTGTTGGTGAACCGGACTGCAGAGGCGCGCTGAAGCTTGGCGCATTCGATCGCCTCGTCAAGTGTAGGCGAAGCGGGGGGCGCGTGCAAAGCCGGGCCGAACCGCACCCCGAGCCCCGGTCCGGACGGCCCTGTCCGGCCCGATGGCACCCCGCTAGGCTGGCCCGCGTGACCCCGACCGTGCGCCGTCTCTCGTCCCGTATCTCGTCGATCGCCGAATCGGCCACGTTGGCCGTCGACGCGAAGGCCAAGTCCCTGCTGGCCCAGGGCCGACCGATCATCAGCTACGGCCCGGGCGAGCCCAACTTCCCGACGCCCGACCACATCGTCGAGGCGGCCGTCGTCGCCGCCCGCGACCCGCGCAACCACCGCTACTCGGCGGCGGCCGGCCTGCTCGAACTGCGCGAGGCGATCGTCGAGAAGACCCGGCGCGACAGCGGCACGACGGTGTCGACCTCGCAGGTGATCGTCACGAACGGTGGCAAACAGGCCGTCTACCAGGCTTTCCAGGCGCTGCTCGACGACGGTGACGAGGCCCTCCTGCCCGCGCCCTACTGGACGACCTACCCCGAGGCCATCGCGCTGGCCGGCGGCGTGACCGTCGAGGTCTTCGCCGGTGCCGACCAGGGCTACAAGGTCACGGTCGACCAACTCGAGGCAGCCCGCACCGAGCGCACCAAGGTGTTGCTGTTCTGCTCGCCGTCGAACCCGACCGGTGCGGTCTACTCGCGCGACGAGGTCGAGGCGATCGGTCGATGGGCCCTCGAGGCCGGCGTCTGGGTGATCACCGACGAGATCTACCAGAACCTCACCTACGACGGCGTGACGGCCACCTCGATCACCGAGGCCGTGCCCGAACTGGCCGACCAGGCGATCCTCGTCAACGGCGTCGCCAAGACCTACGCCATGACCGGGTGGCGCGTCGGCTGGATGATCGGCCCCACCGACGTGATCAAGGGGGCCGCGAACCTCCAGTCACACCTCACCTCGAACGTCTCGAACGTGTCGCAGCGCGCGGCCCTGGCGGCGCTCACCGGTTCCCAGGACGAGGTCGAGGCCATGCGCGTCTCCTTCGACGCCCGTCGCGGCACGATCGTGCGCGAGCTCAACCGGATCGACGGCGTCGTCACCCCGACTCCCGAGGGCGCCTTCTACGTCTACCCCGACGTGCAGGGCCTGCTCGGTCGCGAGTGGGGCGGGGTGACGCCCACGACGTCGCTCGAGCTGGCCGACCTCATCCTCGAACAGGCCGACGTCGCCACCGTGCCCGGCGAGGCCTTCGGCCCCAGCGGCTACCTCCGCCTGTCGTACGCGCTCGGCGACGACGAACTGCTCGAGGGCGTCCGTCGCCTGCAGCGCCTGTTCGCCTGACCCCACCCGCGCCACCCCGAGGCCGGGTCCACCGATCGGTGGACCCGGCCTCGACCGGTCGGGCCTGGTGCCCGGCGTCGCCACGGCGCACGCTGGTCACATGACCCCCGAACCCGTCGTGCGCGTGCACGACCTCACCAAGACCTACGGCACCGCCACGGCACTGCACGGCCTCTCGTTCGAGGTCGCCGCGGGCGAGACCCTCGGCCTGCTCGGCCCCAACGGCGCCGGCAAGTCCACCACCATCGAGATCCTCGAGGGCTACCGCGACCGGTCCGGCGGCGAGGTGTCGGTGCTGGGTGCCGACCCGCGACACGGCGGTCTCGACTGGAAGGCACGCCTCGGCATCGTGCTGCAGACGTCCGGCGAACAGGGGACGGCCACGGTGCGCGAGCAGATCGCGCACTTCGCGGGCTTCTACCCGAACCCGCGCGACGTCGACGAGGTCATCGCGGCGGTCGGCCTCGAGGCGAAGGCGGGCGCCCGCATCCGGTCGTTGTCCGGCGGGCAGCGGCGCCGCGTCGACGTGGCGCTGGGCGTCGTGGGTGGTCCCGAACTGCTCTTCCTCGACGAGCCGACGACGGGTTTCGACCCCGAGGCCCGGCGACAGTTCTGGCAGCTGATCCGGTCGCTGTCGGACGACGGCACGAGCATCGTCCTCACCACGCACTACCTCGACGAGGCCGCTCAGTTGAGCGACCGCGTCGCGGTGATCGCCCAGGGCCGGCTCGTCGCCCAAGGGCGACCCGACGAGCTCGGGGACGAGGAGGCGCGCACGCCTCACGTCACCTGGGTCGACGAACACGGACGGCACGACGTCCGCACCACCGAACCGGGCGCCCTGGTCGCCGACCTGCACGCCCGCGGAGGTGAACCCCGCTCGCTCGAGGTGATCCGGCCGTCGTTGGAGGACGTGTACCTGGGACTGGTCGCGACCGCCGAGCGGGCAGCGGACGGGACCCCGGACGCGACGGTCGCCGGGAACGGGCACCGCGCCTCCTCGTCCGAGGTGATCTCGTGAGGACCCTCGCGCTCGGCCTGAGCCGCACCCGGTACGAGGTCCGGGGGTACTTCCGGGCCGGCGACACCGTCTTCTTCACGTTCCTGTTCCCGGTGGTGATGCTCGCGATCTTCTCGACGGCGTTCAGCGCGTCGGGTTCGTTCGGCACCCGGCCGGACGGCTCCGAGGTGGGGGCCGCCGCCTTCTACCTGCCGGGCATGATCGCGGCCGGCATCCTGCTGTCGGGCGTGCAGAACCTCGCCGTGGACATCGCCCTCGAGCGCGGCGACGGCACCCTGAAACGACTCTCGGGGACTCCCCTGCCGGTCGGGTCGTACTTCGTGGGCAAGTTCGGCCAGGTGCTCGTCACGAGCCTGCTGCAGGTGGCGCTGCTCGTGCTGGTCGCGCGCGTGGTGTTCGGCGTGCCGTTGCCGACCGACGCCGGGTCGTGGCTGACGCTCGCCTGGGTCTACCTGCTCGGCATCGCGACCTCGGCACTGGTCGGCATCGCCCTCTCCCGCGTGCCCCGCAGCGGCAAGAGCGCCACGGCCGTGATCGTCCCGATCACGCTGGTGCTGCAGTTCATCTCGGGCGTCTACCTGCCGTTCACCCAGCTGCCCGACTGGCTGCAGTCGGTGGCCTCGGTCTTCCCGTTGAAGTGGTTGGCCCAGGGCATGCGCAGCGTGTTCCTGCCCGACACGTTCTCGGCCGGCGAGGCCGGCGGCTCGTGGGACCTGCCCGGTGTCGCCCTCTGGCTGGCGGTCTGGCTCGTCGCCGGTGCCGTCGCCTCACTGCTGACCTTCCGGTGGATCAGGAAGGACACGTGACCCGGGGACCGGCACCGATCCCCGCCGACCGGAGTCGGTCCCGACGAGCGCGGCCTGCCGCTAGCGTGAGCGACATGGACGACACCGGCGAGCGGGCCGAGACCAGGGCATCCGCCCGGTCGGGCACCGCGATCTCGATGCGCTGGTGGGACGCCGGCCTCGCGGTCACCGTGATCGTGATGGTCGTGCTCGCCACGACCTCGTCGAGCGGACGGGTGACGGCGTCCTTCGTCGCCGTCGGCCTGCTGACGCTCGTCTGGTTCGCCCTGGCCCGACCCGCGGTCCGTCGCGACGACGACCTCCTGTCGCTCCCGACCGTCGCCGCGGTCGCCGCCGTCGTGGCCGTGGGTGGCCTCGCCGTCGCCGCCACCCCCGAGCTCGCGGTCGTCCAGGCCTTCCTCATGCCGCTGATCTGGACGCTGCTGCCCGGCACCCGGTCCGCGATCGTCGCCAACGTCTGCCTGTGCGTCGCCATCTCGGTCGGGTTCGTCGTCAGCCTGGGGTGGTCGGCCGAGTCCCTCGCGACGGCCGCCACCAGCGAGGGCCTCTCGCTCGTGTTCAGCATCGCGCTCGGGCTCTGGATCACCACGATCGCCCGTGTCGGGGCCGAACGCGGCCGCCTGCTCGACGAGCTGCGCGAGGCCCAGGCCGAACTCGCCGCCCGCCACCGCGACGCCGGCACGAGCGCCGAACGCGAACGGCTCGCCCGCGAGATCCACGACACGATCGCCCAGAGCCTGACCGGGGTCGTCATGCTCGCCCAACAGACACGGGGCGCCCTCGCGGCCGGCGACCTGGTGACGACCCGCGAACGGCTCGACGTGATCGAGACCGCCGCCCGCGAGGCCCTCACGGAGGCCCGCACCCTCGTCGCGGCGACCGCGTCCGCCGGCCCGGCCGGCACCGACGTCGCGGCGGCCCTGCGCCGCCTCGGCCAGCGCTTCGAGCGCGAGAGCGGCATCGACGTGACGGTCGACGCCGCCGAGGTCGAGCTGCCCCGCGACCTGCAGGTCGTGCTGGTGCGGTGCACCCAGGAGGCGCTGGCCAACGTCCGCAAGCACAGTGCCTCGACGGCCGCTCGGGTCATGCTCACGGCCACGGACGGGACGGCCGTGCTGGTCGTGGCCGACGACGGCACCGGGTTCGACACGGCGGTCGCCTCGACCGGGTTCGGCCTCGACGGTCTCCGCGAGCGGCTCCACCTCTCGGGCGGCCGGCTCGACGTCTCGTCCGGTGCCGACGGCACGATCGTCACCGCGCAGGTGCCCCGGGCGGCGGTGACGGCCTCGTGACCGACGGGCACGCGGACGACGACGCGACGCCGGAGGTCGACAGGACCCCGCCGGCGGGGTCGCCCGTCCACCGCACCCTCGTGGCCGACGACCACCCGATCGTGCGGCAGGGCATCGCCGCGCTCCTCGCCACGACGGACGACTTCGTCGTGGTCGGACAGGCGAGCGACGGCCACGAGGCCGTCGCCCTGGCCGAGTCGCTCGAGCCCGACCTCATCGTGATGGACCTCCGCATGCCGGGACTCGACGGGGTCGAGGCGACCGAGGCCGTCCTGGCGCGACGCCCCTCCACCCGCGTCGTCGTGCTCACCACCTACGAGTCCGACGACAGCATCCTGCGGGCGATCGAGGTGGGGGCGAGCGGCTACCTGCTCAAGGCCTCACCCGAGGACGAGCTGTTGGCGGGTCTCCGGGCCGTGGCCGCGGGGCAGGTGGCCCTCGCTCCTACGATGGCGGCCCGACTCGTCGGCCGGGCGCGCACCGGCGGAGAGCCCGCGCCGCGCGTGAGCCCGCTGAGTCCCCGCGAGACCGAGGTGCTCGCCCTCGTCTCCGAGGGGTGCTCGAACCGCGAGATCGGACGTCGGCTCTTCGTCGGCGAGGCGACGGTCAAGACGCACCTGCTGCACGTGTTCGAGAAGCTCAGCGTCAACGACCGGACGCGCGCCGTCACGCTGGCCCTCGAGCTCGGCCACCTGCCACGCGGCTGACGCGCCGCGCGCGACGGCGCTGCTAGAGCGAGAGGCCGAGGAGGACGGGCTCGGGGTGCAGCAGCACGCCGAACTCGGACTGCACGCGCTGCTGCACGTAGCGGGCGAGCTCGGCGACCTCGTCGCCCGTGGCGCCACCACGGTTGGTCAGGGCCAGGGTGTGCTTGGACGAGACGGCGGCTCGGGAACCGGGCAGCCGGAAGCCCTTGGCGATGCCGGCGTGCTCGATCAGCCAGGCCGCGCTGAGCTTGACCTCGGCGGGCGCCCGGGGTGCGGGGGCGGCCGGCTCCTCGCCGAGCGGCACGACCCGACGCTCGGGTTCGGGGCCGGTCGGCCACCGCGGTGCGTCGGCGGGCAGGGTCGACGCATCGGCCCGCGACACGATCGGGTTCGTGAAGAACGAGCCGCTGGACGCGGTGTCACGGTCGTCGGGGTCGAGCACCATGCCCTTGGCGGCCCGCAGGGCCAGCACGCTCGACCGCACGTCGGCCACCGAGACCCGGGCCCCGAGTTCGACGTCGAGGGCCTTCGCGAGCTGCGGGTACGCCACCTGCTCGCTCGCGCCTCCGTGGTCCGTCAGGGCGAACTCGACCGCCGTGACGACGCCCCGGCGACCCTGTTTGAAGACGCTCGTGCGATAGCCGAGGTCGAGATTGGCCGCGGGGATGCGGACGAACTCGCCGGAGTCGTCGTCGAGGAAGTCGACGGCGACCAGCGTCGAAGCGACCTCTTGACCGTAGGCACCGATGTTCTGGATCGGCGAGGCGCCGGTCGAGCCGGGGATGCCGCTCAGCGCCTCGAGCCCCGACCAGCCCTGCTCGACCGTGTACGCGACGAGGTCGTCCCAGGGCTCGCCGGCGGCGACGCGCAGGTGGACGCGGTCGTCGTCGGAGTCGACGCGCTCGACGCCGCGCGTGGCCACGCGGACGACCGTGCCGTCGAACGGCTCGTCGGAGGCGACCGTGTTCGAGCCGCCACCCAGGACGAACCAGGGGTCGTCGCCGAGCGACGCCTCGCGGACGGCCGCCAGCAGTTCGTCGGTCGTCGTCGCCTCGACCAGGCGGGCGGGCTCGCCGCCCACCTGCATCGTCGTGAGCTCGGCGAAGGTCGTCACGCCAGCGTCACCACGACCTGGGCCTTGCCCAGCACCGTCTGGCCGCCGGAGGAGACGGTCAGGTCGATGCGCGCCGTGCCGGCCTCGTCGTCGAGCTTGCCCACCTTCGCGACGACGACGATCTCGGCCCCGGCGGTCGGGTCGACCACGACGGGACGCGTGAAGCGCACCTGGTAGTCGGAGACCCAGCCGAGCACGCCGGCGTCGTCGCCCGCGCCCTCGAGCCATTCGACGACCGGCTGGACGGCGGTGCCCATCGTGAGCATGCCGTGGGCCAGGACGCCGGGCAGACCGACCTCGGCCGCCACGTCGTCGCGGTAGTGGATCGGGTTGAAGTCGCCCGACGCCCCGGCGTACCGCACCAGCGAGTCGCGCGTCAGCGGGTAGGTCTTCTCGGCCACGACCTGGCCGACCTCGAGGGCGCTCATGCGGCTGCCTCGTCGTCGGCGCGGACGACGAGCGTCGACACCGCGGTGACCACGTGTCGCCCGTCGACGTCGCGCATGTCGGAGGACGCCGTGACCATCGCGTTGCCGCCCAGCGTCTTGACGCTCGTGACGGTCAGGGTCGCCGTGAGCTCGTCCCCCGCGACGATCGGACGGGAGAGCGAGAAGCGCTGCTCGCCGTGGACGACGCGGGAGAAGTCGATGCCCGCGTCGGGTTCGGCGAGCAACTGGGCGAGGGTGGCCTCTTGCACGACGACGGCGAAGGTCGGCGGGGCGACGAGGTCGCCGTGGCCGGCCGCGCGGGCCGCCTCGACGTCGAGCGACAGGGGGCTCGTCGAGCCGGTGGCGCGGGCGAACTCGCGCACCTTCTCGCGGCCCACGAGGTAGGGCGGGGCCGGCGGGAAGACCCGCCCTTGCAGATCAGGGTTCACGGACACGCCGTCGAGTCTAACCAGCGGGGTACGACGCCCGGCCCGGTGTCGGGGGCACGGCGTACGGTCACGTCATGAGCGACGCGAACATCGACCCCGACATCACCCCCGTCGACCCGGCAGCGGCCGAGTCCGACGAGACGACGACCACCGACACGACGAGCACCGAGCAGACCGACCAGGCCGCCACGGCCCGCGAAGAGAACTCGAGCCCCGCACACGGCGAGACCCTCGGCGGCGCCCGCCCCGACGCCGGCAGCACGGCCTCCAAGGACCCCGACGACTGGGTGACCGGCGACGAGCCCATCACGGGCCCGCAGAAGAGCTACCTCGACACCCTCGCCCGCGAGGCCGGTGAAGAGTTGCCCGCCGACATGACCAAGGCCGAGGCCAGCGAGCACATCGACCGCCTCCAGCAGAAGACCGGCCGGGGGGCCTGACGCCCCACGACCCGACGGGGCCCGAGCCGATCCGCGAAAGACGGCTCCGGGCCCCTTCCGATCCACCCGGCGCGGTCGTACACTCCAGTCACGTCTGGGATGGTAACTCGACGTGGGCACCCTCTTTCGGCGCGTGCCGGTACTGATCCACCTGCACCTCGAGCGCCGAGGGTGCGACGAGGTGCATCCGAGTCCTCCCCCGACTCGGGTGCACCTCTTCACGTTCCCGGCCTTCCGCCCGTGGCCGACCGCGGCCGGGGCCGGGGCCGACGGCCCTCGCCCGTCTAGGGTGAGCGGATGACCTCCCCCGAGCCCACGGTCCCCCTCGCCGGCTCCGGACGCCGCGAGGGACCGGCCTCGAGGACCGTCGCCCTGCTGGGGTCCACGCACCCGGGACCGACGGTCGTGGTGACCCTCCTCGCGGTCGTGCTCGGCGCCTCCTCGGGGCTGCCCCTCGGTCGGCTCGTGGTGCTCGCCCTCGCGGTGCTGCTCGGACAGGCCTCGATCGGCTTCGCCAACGACTGGCTCGACGCCGGACGCGACCGCGCCGTGGGGCGCACCGACAAGCCGGTCGCCCAGGGCCGCGTGAGCGTGTCGGCCGTCCGCACCGCCGCGGTGGTCTGCGGAGTCCTGATGCTCGTGCCGTCGTACGCGTTGGGGCCGGCCGCCGGCACGGCGCACCTCGTGCTCGTCGCCTCGGGGTGGGCGTACGACCTCGGGCTCAAACGCACGCCGATCTCGGTGGTGCCGTTCGTCGTCAGCTTCGGCCTGCTGCCGGCCGTCGCGACCCTCGCCGCCGCCCCGCCCGCGCCGCCCGCCGCCTGGGCCCTGGCGGTCGGAGCCGTGTTCGGCGTGGCGATCCACTTCACCAACGTGCTGCCCGACCTCGACGACGACGCGCGCACCGGCATCGTGGGGCTGCCGCACCGCCTCGGACGCACGGTGTCGGGAATCACCGCGTTCGCGGCCCTGGCCGTCGCGGCCGTCCTGCTGCTCTCGGGCCAGCTGGGCGGGGGTTCGTCGACGCCGGGCCTCGCGGCCGCGGTCGTCGGCACCGTCGCGACCCTCGGCATCGCCGCCGTCGGCGTGCGCCTCGTCGTCTCGGGACGCGTCGACCGGACCCTCTTCCGGCTGATCATGGTCGCGGCCGTGCTGCTCGTGGTGCAGCTCGCCCTCAGCGGCGGCACGATCGTCGCCTGAGGCCCCCGCGTCGCGGCGGGCCGGGTCGGGTGGCGTCGGGGCGGGTCCGGTCGGGTCGAGACGGCCGGGTCGGACGGTTCAGGCCCAGCGCATCGCGTAGACCGACGCGAGGACGTGCCGACTCGGAGCCCGCAGCACGGCCCTGAGCGCCAGGTCGCGGGCTCGAGCCGTGCCCCCACCGACGGGCCGACCGAGGGCGGTGTTCCACTCGGCCTGTCGGGCGGCCCGGACGGCGGCGCGGGCGCGGCCTGCCTCGAAGCGGGCGAACGTCGTCGGGTCGAGCACCCGGCCACCCCTCCGCTTGACCGCCACGGCGATCTCCGTCTCGAGCGCGTGCCCGTCGAGCCAGCCGAGGTTCATGCCCTGGCCGCCGATGGGGCTGATCTCGTGGGCGGCGTCGCCGATCAGCACGACCCGGCCGACGACCGTCCGGGTGGCCAGCCGTCGTCGGACGCCGAACGCGCTCGTCATGGTCGAGGTCGTCGCGTCGACAGGCGATCCGGTGCGATCCGACACCAGTCGCGCGACGACGTCCGCGGTCACCGGGGCGGTCGGCCTGCGCTCCGACCCGGTGTGCACCACGAACCGTCGCCGCCCCGCGGGCAACGGGAACGACTCGACCACTCCGGTGCGCTCCAGGTGGATCACCGCGTCGGAGCCGTGGCCGGTCGTGTCGGCGAAATCGCCCATCACGTAGCGGTCGGGCAGGTCTCGGGCCCTGGTGTCGACGCCCAGGGCGGCACGGACGGCGCTGCGCGTGCCGTCCGCCCCGACGACGAACCGGGCGGCGACGACCACCGGGCCCTCGTCGCCGACCCCCTGGACGACCACGTCCTCGTCGCGTTGCTCGAGTCCGACGAACCGCACACCCCTGCGCAGGGCGTCCTCCCGCCGCCTGGCGAGCCCCGTCCGCAACACGGACTCGGTGCGGTCCTGCGGCACGGCGGCGACGAACGGCCAGCGGGACGACGCCCGGTCGAACGGCACGACGCCCATCGTCCGGGTCCCGCTCCGGGCGATCCCCCGCCGGATGCGGACGGCGTCGGCGAGCAGGTCGTCCGCGAGGCCGAGCCGGTCGAACAGGTCGATCGAGGGCGGGTGCACGCCGAGGGCGCGAGAGTGCGCCGGGTCGTCGACCCGCGCCTCCCAGACGACGGCGTCGAGGCCGCGATCGGCCAGCGCGACGGCGAGCATCACCCCGACGGGTCCGCCACCGACGATCAGGACGTCATGCGTCCGCACGGCCGGCACCTCCGGCGCCGTCGGTGCCGATCTCACGGACGAGCAACAGACGGAAGGGCCACTGCCGGACGACGCGCCACCCCCGGGGAGCCACGTCGACCAGCTCGTCGGCGGTGAAGCTCCGGCGGATCGACAGGAGCCCGTCGACGTGGACGAACGACCGGGTCCGCCACGGCCAGGTCGCGGCCCGGTAGGCGAGGTACGCCCCGCGGGCCCGCTCGATGTCGGCGTGCAGCACGAGACGCGTGGCCAGGCGGGAACTGTCGTCGAGCACGGCCGCCCGGGCCTCGTCGTCGAGGTGGTGCAGGACGTGGTTCGACACGACCACGTCGAAGGTCTCGCCCGCCGCGACGAGCTCGGTGCTCGACGCCCGCCGGAACTCGACACCGGGCGGGACGGGGCGCGACACCGCGAAGGCGTGGGCCCGGTCGTCGGGGTCGACGGCCACGACCTCGAGCGCGAGGCCGTCCCGGCGGGCCCAGTCGGAGAGGGCTCGGGCCAGGTCACCACCGCCGGACCCGAGGTCGAGCAGACGCGTCACCTTCTCGGCGGACAACACGGGGCGCAGGCGGCGGAGGTACACCCGACGCCATCCCGCGACGAGACCGTTGACGACGGGGAACGCTCGGTAGGTGGCGTCGAGCAGCCCGAGGTCGCATCCCGGGTCGTCCATCAGCTCGACGAGGTCGACCCCGCGTTGCGACAGGTCGGGCCACCAGGGCGGCCGCACCGCGATCGACGCAGCCGAGGAGGTGCGGATCGCGCTCACGAGACCGCGCGTCGTGTCATCAGCGCGGTCTCGACGGTCAGCCCGGGGCCGAACGCCATGGCGCCCACGCGCTGCGACGGCGCGGCGGGCCCGCCCAGGAGCTCGGCGAGGATGAACAGGACGGTCGCGCTCGACATGTTGCCGTAGTCGCGCAGCACATCGCGTGAGGGCGCCAGGTGGGCGTCGGTGAGCCCGAGCTGCTGTTGCACGCGGTCGAGGATGCTGCGCCCGCCCGGGTGGACGGCCCAGAGGTCGACGTCGCCGACGCCGACGCCGCCGGCCTCGAAGAGCGGTGCCAGGGCCGAGTCGATGTGCAGCTCGATGATCTGCGGCACGTAGCTGCTGAGCACCATGTCGAAGCCCAGGTCGCCGATGGTCCACGCCATGTCGGTCTCGCCGACCGGGGTGAGCACGGTCTCGAGCACGTCGAGGTCGAGCACGACGGAACCCGACGGCGCCGGGCGCGCGGTCACCACCGCGGCGGCCGCGCCGTCGGCGAACACGGACGAGGCCACGATCGAGTCAGGGTCGTCGGAACTGCGCAGGTGCAGCGTGCAGAGCTCGGCGCAGACGACGAGCACGACCGCCTCCGGGTCGGCGAGGCAGAAGTCCCGTGCCGCGGCGAGGGCCGGGAAGGCGCCGTAGCAGCCCATGAAGCCCAGGTGGTGGCGACGGGTCGACGGCGACAGTCCGAGGCCCCGCACGAGCAGGTAGTCGGGCCCGGGGGCGAAGAAGCCGGTGCACGACACGCTGATCACGTGGGTGACGTCGTCGGGGCCCAGGTCCGGTGCCCCCGCGAGGGCGGCACGAGCGGCGTCGAGGAAGAGCTCGGGCGACCGGTCCACGTAGACCTGGTTGCGCGCGCCCGTGCCGGGTCGGAGGATCTCGTTCGACGCGGCGTCGTAGAACGTCGGCTCGCCCTCGCGCGGTCGCCGGTCGAGCTCGTCGACGACGGTGTGCCGGGTCTCGATGGCCGAGGCGCCGAACGCGGCCCCGACGATGCGCTGCCCGAGACGGCCGAGGCCGGGCTGGGTCGCGAAGATCTCGCGCACGTCGTCTTGTCGGATGATGGTCGGGGGCACCGCGGTGCCGATGCTGCGGATGCTCACGGCCATGCCTCATCGTAGGCCCGGCACCTGGGCACAGCGCACCGGTCGCGTCGCGATGGACGAGGACGATCGGCGGACGACCACCGAGGGTACGGACGACGAAGGCCCGAACTCGTGAGAGATCCGGGCCTGCGGTAGCGAGGGCGGGACTTGAACCCGCGACACCACGATTATGAGCCGTGTGCTCTAACCAACTGAGCTACCCCGCCGCAAGCTGCGGGCCCTGCCGGCATCACACCGGGACGGGACCGAGACAGCCAGAGCCCCGAGTCAGGATTGAACTGACGACCCCTTCCTTACCATGGAAGTGCTCTACCACTGAGCTATCGGGGCGTGACCACCAGGCAAGCGACCGGGGCCGCTGCCGATTGGCACCAGACAAGGGTAGCAGAGCGAACGGGGTGCTGACGCCACGTGCCGACCCGGCCCCGCGAGGCGCGTCCGGGGCAGGATCGACGGGTGCACAGCCTCGAACTCCTGCTCGACCCGACCTCCGACGAGGCCGTCCGTGGCGAATGGCGCGTGTTGTCCGCGGCGGGGCTTCCGTCGCAGGGCGACCACGCCGGGACGTCGAACGCGCCGCACGTCACGCTGGTGGCACGACCCGGCCTCGACCCGACAGCCGACCCGCGCCTCCTGGCCCTGTCGGCGGCGCTGCCGCTGCCGGCCGAACTCGGCGGGCTGCTGCTCTTCGGCGCGCCTCCGCGCGGGCTCGTGCTGGTGCGGCCGGTGGTCGTGACCGGCGAGCTGCTGGACCTCCACGCCCGGGTGCACGAGAGCCTGGGAGGCGCGGGGGACGTCCCGCACACCGTCCCCGGTCGGTGGACGCCCCACGTCACGCTCGCGTCGCGCCTGACTCCCGACCAGGTGGCCCGGGCCGTCGACGCCCTCGCCGACGCCGACACCCCGTCGACCCGGCCGGTCGTGCTGTCGCAGCTGCGACGCTGGGACCCGAGCACGGGGGCGATCATCGCCCTGGGCCCCGTCACCGCGGACGAGGGGGACGGTGCCGGGCGTCGACCTCGGAGATCAGGCGAGCGGACGCGAGACGGCCTCGAGTGACGCCAGATCACCCTCGGTCAGCTCGACCCGGGCGGCGTCGAGCAGGCCCTCGAGCTGCCGAGGGGTGCGGGCGCTGCCGAGTGCACCGATGACGTTGTCGCGTGAGGCCAGCCAGGCCACGGCGACGGCACCCGGTTCGACGTCGAGCCGCTCGGCGATCTCGACGACGACCTCGAGGGTGCCCTGGTTCTGCGGCGTGACGTAGCTGAGGGCGCGGCCGCCCCGGGGAGAGTCCCCGCGACCGGCCTCGTGACGGTACTTGCCCGTCAGGAACCCGCTGGCCAGCGACGAATGCGGCAGCACGGCGAGGTCGTAGTGGTCGACGATCGCCGCGACGTCGCTCTCGTACTCCCCGCGACGCACCAGGTTGTACGCGACCTGGACCAACCGGAACGGGTGCAGCCCGTCGCGATCGGCGATCGCGAGGGCCTGACGGAGGCGCGCGCCGGTGTAGTTGGACGCCCCGGCGCAGAGGATCTTGCCCTCGTCGACGAGCTCGCTCAGCGCACCCACGGTCTCGTCCAGCGGCGTCTCGTCGTCGTCGAAGTGCGTGAAGTAGAAGTCGACGTGGTCGGTGCGCAGGCGGCGCAGCGACGCCTCGACCGCCGTGCGGATGCTGGCGCGCGACAGGCCGGGGGCGTCGGGGTGCTGCCCGCACTTGGTGCTCAGCACGACCCGGTCGCGGTTGCCCGGCCGGGCGAGCCAACGACCGATGATCGCCTCGGACTCGCCTCCGGAGTTTCCCGGCAGCCACGCCGAGTAGACGTCGGCCGTGTCGACGACGCGGCCGCCGTCGTCGGCGAAGAGGTCGAGCACCTCGAGGGCGGTGGGGGCGCCGACCGTCCAGCCGAAGACGTTGGTTCCGAGCGCGAGCGGGAACGGCCGGGTGCCGGCGGGCAGGTCGGCCGTGACGAGATCGGTCGCAGGGTTCAGGATCGTGCCAATCGTGTCGCGGGTGTTCGTCCCGGAGGTCCCCCTCCGGGGTGTTCTGACGACGACCGTAGCCGATGCCGCGTCCGAGGCCTGCCGTATCGTGGCCGCATGTCCACACGAGATCCGGCCGAGACCGACACGCTGACCCCGACCTCCCCCCTCGAGGGCACCGCGACGACCGACGACCAGGGCCACGAATGGTGGCGCACCGCCGTCATCTACCAGGTCTACCCGAGGTCGTTCGCCGACGGCGACGGCGACGGCGTCGGCGACCTCCCCGGCATCACGTCGCGCCTCGACGCCCTCGGCGAGCTCGGCGTCGACGCCGTCTGGCTGTCGCCCTTCTACACCTCGCCCCAGCGCGACGCGGGCTACGACGTGGCCGACTACCGCGACGTCGACCCGCTGTTCGGCACCTTGGACGACTTCGACGCCCTCCGCGCCCGGGCCACCGAGCTGGGCCTGCGGGTCATCGTCGACGTCGTGCCGAACCACACCTCGAGCGACCACGTGTGGTTCCGCGAGGCCCTCGCCTCGCCAGCCGGTTCGGCCGCTCGCGGTCGCTACCTGTTCCGTGACGGCCGCGGCCCCGACGGCGACCTGCCGCCGAACAACTGGCAGTCGGTCTTCGGCGGCCCGGCATGGTCCCGCGTGACCGAGGCAGACGGCCGACCGGGCCAGTGGTACCTCCACCTGTTCGACTCGTCGCAACCCGACCTCGACTGGACGAACCGCCGCGTGCGCGACGAGTTCGTCGACGTGCTGCGCTTCTGGCTCGACCGCGGAGTCGACGGGTTCCGGGTCGACGTCGCACACGGCATGGTCAAGGCCGAGGGCCTGCCCGACTACACGCCCCCCGCCGAGTCCGGCAGCATGGGCGGCGGCCAGGGCGAGTCCGCTCCCCCGCCCTACTGGGGCCAGGAGGGCGTCCACGAGATCTACCGCGAGTGGCACAGCGTCCTCGCCGAGTACCCGGGTGACCGGGTGCTCGTCGCCGAGGCCTGGGTCGAACCGCTCTCGCGACTGGCCGACTGGGTACGCCCCGACGAGATGCACCAGGCGTTCAACTTCGCCTACCTCGAGACCGGGTGGTCAGCCCCGGCCGTCCGTCAGGTCGTCGACGCGTCGATCCAGACCTTCTCGAGCGTCGGGGCCCCGAGCACCTGGGTGCTGAGCAACCACGACGTCGTCCGGCACGCCAGCCGACTCGCCCTCACGGCCGAGAACCCCCAGGGATACGGCATCGGCCCGAGGAGCGAGGGGCTTCCCGTCCCCGAGCTCGGACTGGCCAGGGCCCGAGCCGCGTCGGCGCTCATGCTGGCCCTCCCCGGCAGCGCCTACGTCTATCAGGGCGAAGAGCTCGGCCTGCCCGAGGCGATCGACCTGCCCGACGAATCCCGGCAGGACCCCACGTGGTTCCGCACCGAGGGGGAACGCTATGGCCGGGACGGCTGCCGCGTGCCGCTGCCCTGGTCCGCGACCGAGCCGGCCTTCGGGTTCAACGCGACAGGCGCCTCCTGGTTGCCCCAGCCCGCCGACTGGTCGACCTACGCCCGCGACGAGCAGCGGGGCGTCGCCGGGTCGACGCTCGAGCTCTACACGCGGGCACTGCGCCTCCGGGCCGACCACGAGCTCGGTGCGGGCACGCTGACCTGGCTCGACGGCTTCGGACCCGACGTGGTTTCGTTCCGCAGCCAGGGCGTCACCGTCGTGACCAACATGGGCGACGTCCCCGTCGAGTTGCCGGTGGCCGAGGTGCTGCTGGCCACCATGGTCGTCGAGGGGCCGGCCCTGCCGCCCAACGCGACGGTGTGGCTCGCGACCACGTCGTAGGCACGCGACAGCGGAAGAGCCCCACCTGGCATCAGGTGGGGCTCTTCTCGTGCGCACCGCGGTCGCGGAGGCCTGTGGCTCAGTTCGTGTTGGCCTGGAGCCAGGGATACGGGTCGACGGGCACGCCGCCGATCACGATCTCGAAGTGCAGGTGGGCCCCGGTGCTGTTGCCCGTGCTGCCGACCTTGCCGATGATGGTGCCGACGGTGACGGTCTCGCCCTCGCGGACCTCGACCGAACCGGTCTGCATGTGCGCGTAGACGCTGGTGACCTTCTGGCCGTTGACGACGTGGTCGATCCAGACGTTGTTGCCCAGGGCACCGGAGGGACCGTCGACCTTGCTGACGACGCCGTCGGCGATCGACTGGATCGGCGAACCGGCTCCGGGGACGAAGTCGAGACCCTGGTGGAACGTCGAGCAGAAGCCGCAGTTGGCGACCTGGCGGGCGCCGAAGCCGCTGCTGATCGGCACGCCCGTCTGGAACGGCCACTGCACCGTGCCGTCGACGTCGTTGGAGAACGTGCTGGCACTCGTCGAGGCGTACTCGGAAACGGCCTTCATCTCGGTGACCGAGTAGCCGTCGCGCGAGACGCCGGCCGCGCCGTCCGCCGAGGGTGCCGCCGCCGTGTAGCTCTGCGAGTCGGCGGCCTTCTTGGCAGCCGTCTGCGTGGGGGTGTCGACGAAGAACGCGTTGGCGGGAACCGAGGTGGCGACGAGCATCGACCCGGCGAAGAGCATCGCTCCGACGACGGTGACCCGCTTGGTGTTGCGACGGAACGTCGCCCCGGCGGTGCGGGGTGCGCGGACCGGCGCCTCGCGTCGAGCCGCAGGACGCTGTGCGCGGGCCGCCTTGGTGCGTGCGGCTGCGGCGGGACGGGTGCCGGACTCGGCGGCGAGCCGCGCGGCCCGTCGCGGCGAGACGGACTCGGTGGCCGCGGTGGGGGCGGTCGGGGACGTCGGCGTCGGCGCCTCGGCAGCGAGCGCCGGATCGACCACGCCGACCGGAGGAGTCGACGCGGCGGGGGCCGTCGCCACTGCCGGGACCGTCGTCGCGGAGACCTGGGCGGCGCGACGCTCGGCCTCGCGGGCTTCACGACGGGTGAGGTGGACGGGGGCGTCGGCCACGACGGGGACGGTCGGAGCGACGCTCGGCGAACCGGTGCCCGTGAGGTCGTCGGTGGCGCGACGCGACGGGGTTCCGTCGCCGTCGGGCTCGGCGATCTGCTGGTACTTCGTCACGTGTGATGGGTCCTCGGGATGATCGGGATCGGACGGTGGGTGCACCGTCGTCTTCACGGCCGTCACTGGCGATCGCGGCGCCGTCTCGACCCGGGCCCGTGAGAGGCCGTCGAGATGTGCGTCACGCTGTGATCACGGATCAGTAACGACCTCACCAGGGTAGCCGGTCGATGAACGAATGGCTACCCGCGTTCGGGTGTCGACGTCGACATGTCGAGTTGACACTCGGAATGACAATGCGACACGACGGTGGCGGGACGGGGTCGTCCCCGTCAGATGCCGGCCTCGACGACGAGGGTCGCGAGGTCGTGGGCGATGCTGGGAGCCGCGACGAAGGTCATCGATTCGCTGGGTGCCTCACCGACCTCACCTCGGACGACGGCGCCTGCCTCGACGGCCACGAGCGCACCCGCCGCGTGGTCCCACGGCTTGAGTCCTCGCTCGACGTAGGCGTCCACCCGTCCCGCCGCGACGGCGCAGAGGTCGAGCGAGGCAGCCCCCAGGCGCCTCAGGTCACGGACGCGTCCGACCACCCGGACCAGCGCCTCCGCGTGTTCGACACGGCGGGCGGCGTCGTACGAGAACCCGGTCGCCAGCAGGGCCTGTTCGAGGGAAACCGGCGCGGCGACCCCGAGACGACGCCCGTCCAGCCACGCACCGCCGCCGGCCGACGCCGTGAAGGTCTCGCCCGACATCGGGTTGGCGACGACCGCCGCGAGGGCGCGCCAGGCGAGCGGATCGGGACCACCCTCGACGACGGCGATGCTGACGGCCCACTGCGGGATGCCGTAGAGGAAGTTGACGGTGCCGTCGATGGGGTCGACGACCCAGGTGAGACCCGTGGTCGAGTCGTCGGGTTCGCCTTCTTCGCCGAAGAAGCCGTCGCCGGGACGCAGCTCGGCCAGACGACCCCGGACGTACGTCTCGACCTCACGGTCGGTGTGCGTCACGACGTCGACGGCACTGCTCTTGGTCTCGGCGACCTCGACCCCCTCGGATCGGCGACGGGCCGCCAGCGCGGCGGCCTCACGCGCGACGACGACGGCGATCTCGAGCAACTCGGCGGGGGTCGGGGTGACGGACACGGATCCTCCTGGGGGTGCAGCGCCCGGAAACGCAAGAACGGACTCGACGAGCGAGTCCGTTCTTGAGGGGCAACCGTGGCAAGTGAGGGATTCGAACCCCCGAAGGCTACGCCGGCTGATTTACAGTCAGATCCCTTTGGCCGCTTGGGTAACTTGCCATGCACGCCCAGCCCGTGTGATCACCGACCGGAGGCGCCAGACAAATATACAGCCTCCCGAGCCCCCTCACGACCACCGCCCCGCAGCGCCCCACCCCGCCGCCGCACCCCGGTGTGCAAATCGCGACGACGAGCCGCCGACCCGCCGCTGCTCGGTGGTGCGACAGGCCATTCGGGAGCCGGATGGTCGGGTTCGGCACCCCGTGAGCGGCTCGGGAGGTCGGGTTCGGCCCGCACCCCCCGCCAGGGCGCGGACACTTTTTCGTCTCCCCCACAGCGGTCTCGACGTTCTCGTCCTCCACATCGACCGTCGCGCAGCATTCCGGCTCTGCCGTCACGACGAAGCTGCTCACATGACTCCCCTCGTCGCGGCCACCGTACGGCGCCTGGGCTCCCTGGCCCATCGGCGGGAACTGCTCGCGACCGGACTGACCCGACGCCAGGTGGAGTCCTCCTGGCGCGCCGGCGAGATCCTTCGCATCCGGCACGGGCTGTACGGGCTCGTCGACCTACCCGTCGACGTCATCCGGGCTGCACGGGTAGGAGGCGCGTTGGCGGGAGCCTCGTCGCTCACGCACCGAGGCGCATGGGTCCCCCCTGGACCACGATTGGTCGTTTCCGTCGACCACAACGCCCGCGACCTCAGGGACCCGGACGATGCCGGCTCGCGACTCGATCGTGACCGCGACGACGTGCTCGTCCTCCGCGACCTGTCCCGGTTCGATCGCCGGACGGAACGGCTCCTGGCATCCCCGAGCAGGGCGGCGGCCCAGGTCCTGCTCCACGAACCAGCTGAGCACGCGGCAGCCATGGTCGACTCCGCCCTCCGGCTGGCCCCGATGCAGCGACCCGACCTCGACGAGGTCTCACGCCTCGTGGCGACGCGACGCTCGGCTCAAGGCCTCGTGACCATGATCGACCCAAGGGCCGAGTCCGGGACCGAGTCCATGGCGCGCCTCCTTCTCGCTCGTGACGGCATCCATGCCGAGCCTCAGGTGTGGGTCGACGATCACACCCGCGTCGATCTGTTGATCGACGGTTGGTTCGTGCTCGAATGCGTGAGCAAAGAACACCATTCCTCGCCTGCTCACTACAACCGGGACCGTGAACGGATCGTCCACATCACCGGCCTCGGCTTCGTCGTCCTCGAGGTCACGTACCCGCAGGTGCTGTTCGATTGGCCTTCGGTTCGCCAGGCCGTCCGAATGACCCTGGGGCGTTAGCCCGGTCGACCTCTCTCGTCTCGGCCGTCGGCGCGTCCCCCGTCGTCGACGCGACGGGCGCAGCTGCGGCGCCACCCTCCGTGCGGGCCGAGCCCCACCCCGCCCCCACCGAGGCAGGTCGAACCCGACCCCGGCCGCACCGAGTCAGTCCGAACCCGACCCCGCCGGCCCACCGGGGCGGGCCAAACCCGACCTCACCTACTCGGCGCGCCGAGCCAAACCCGACATGTCTCAGCCTCGCACCGCACCGGACCACGACCTGCCGGCGTGTCGACGCGCAACTGTCGCGATTTGCACACGGGCAGAGGGGGGCGTGCGGGGGGGGGCGTGCGGCTACTGGACGGCGGAGGTGAGGCGTGCGACGTTGTCGAGGACCTTCGAGCGGAAGGGGCGCACCAGCCAGTCGTCGAGGAACAGTTCGCGGCTCGCGTCGCGGTAGGTCTGCTCGACCTCGCGCAGCCGGTCGACGAACTCGCGTCCGCGCACCATGACCGAGATCTCGAGGTTGAGGCTGAAGGACCGCATGTCCATGTTGCTGGAGCCGATGACCGCGACCTCGTCGTCGATCGAGAAGTGCTTCGCGTGCAAGACGGTCGGCGAGCGGTAGAGGAAGATGCGAACCCCCGACCGCAGCAGGGCCTCGTAGTAGGAACGTTGCGCGTGGTACACCACCGGTTGGTCGCCGATCTCGCTGACGAAGAGCTGCACGTCGAGCCCCCGCTGGGCCGCCGTCGTGACGGCGTAGAGCATCGACTCGTCGGGCACGAAGTAGGGGCTCGTGATGATGATGCGCTCCTGCGCGCTGTAGAGCAGCGAATTGAACAGCCGCAGGTTGTTCTCGCCGTCGAAACCCGGCCCGCTCGGCACCACCTGGCAGTCGATCGTCTCGAGCCGGTCGGCCGTGTGCACGGGGTCGGCCTCGCGCAGCAGCAACTCGTCGGTCTCGCTGTACCAGTCGGTGACGAACAGAGCGTTGATGCCGGCGACGATGGGGCCCTCGAAGCGGACCATGAAGTCCTTCCACTCGAGGCCGCGGCGCTTGTTCTTGCGTTTCTGGTAGCTCCTGTCGACCATGTTCTGCGAACCCGTGAAGGCCACCCGACCGTCGATCACGAGTAGCTTGCGGTGGTTGCGCAGATCGGGCCGCTGGTACTT
This sequence comes from Frigoribacterium sp. CFBP 8751, assembly GCF_014841545.1. NCBI lineage: Bacteria > Bacillati > Actinomycetota > Actinomycetes > Micrococcales > Microbacteriaceae > Frigoribacterium > Frigoribacterium sp. CFBP 8751. The sequence continues at coordinate 68,285 of NZ_JACYUB010000002.1, read as the reverse complement.
GCCCCGCAGCGGCAGCACGGGCAGCATGAGCCGCCACTGCACGCCCATCGCGTCCAGTCGCCGTCGGGCCTTGCGGTACCCGGGGTATCCCCGGCTGGCGATGTGGTCCATCAGCACACGGACGGTGACGCCCCGTCGACGGGCGTTCTCGAGTGCCAGGAAGAACGGCTCGGTCGTGCGGTCGAGGCTCGTGATGTAGAACTCGGCGTGGACGTAGCGGTGCGCGCCGTCGACCGCCTCGACCATGGCCGCCATGGACTCGTCGTAGTCGGTGTGCATCTCACCGGTGTTGCCGCCGACCAGCGGCATCGCACCGAGCGTTCGGTTGAGTTCGACCACGGAGTCGAGCCAGGCCGGCCACGGGTGGTCGCGCTTGACGCGCTCCATGCCCTCGGTCGTCTCGATGATGTACTTGTTGATCTCGCTCTGCTTCTCACGACGACGCGCGGGCAGCTTGGTGCTGCCGATCAACAAGAAGAGGACGAACCCGACGTAGGGGATCAGGAAGATGGCGAGCAACCATGCGGTGGCCGTCTGGGGCCGCCGGTTGATCGGGACGTAGACGATGGCGAACACACGGATCGCGATGTCGAGCACGATGCCGAGCACGGCGATCGTCGGCGCCACCCAGGCGGGTTCGACCATGGACGGGGCCTCTGAACCGTGAGCCGCGGGTGACTAGCGGAAGTTGACGAACTGCAGGTCGACGTCGAGGTCGGCCTTCTTCAACAGCGCCATGGTCGCCTGCAGGTCGTCGCGACTCTTGGACTGAACGCGCAGTTCGTCGCCCTGGATCTGGCTCTTGACGCTCTTGGGTGCCTCGTCGCGGATGATCTTGCCGATCTTCTTCGCCGCGTCCTGCTCGATGCCCTGCTTGAGGGACGCCTCGATGCGGTACTCCTTGCCGCTGGCGAAGGGCTCGCCGACGTCGAGGTGCTTGAGGCTGATGCTGCGCTTGATGAACTTCGACTCGAGCACGTCGAGCACGGCCTTGACGCGTTCTTCGGTGGCCGCCTTGAGCAGCAGCTTCTCACCGCTCCAGTCGACCGAAGCACCGACGCCCTTGAAGTCGTAGCGCTGCTCGATCTCTTTCTGGGCCTGGTGGAGGGCGTTGTCGGCCTCCATCTTGTCGACCTTGCTGACCACGTCGAAGGAACTGTCTGCCATGGGGACCACCCTACCGACGACCGACGAGCTCGGTGACGACCGCGCGCCTCCTCGGTTCCGCCGTGGAGGGGAGCCGAGGAGGCGCGGTGCGGGCGAGCGGGGAGGTCAGGCCGGCGTCGACTCCGTTTCGACGGCGCGCGAGACGCGCACCATCTCATCGCGCCCCACGACCTTGACCCGGGCCCGCTCGTGCTCGTGGGCCCCGCCGAGGGCGATCTCGTGCTCGTCGAGCCGGTGCCAGCCCTCGAGGTCGGTGTACTCGACCCCGCGCTGCTCGAGCAGGGCCGGGACGGCCTCGTCGGACGGGTCGACCGGTTGCCACCAGCTGGCCTGGTCGTTGATGAGGTGCTTGACGGTCTCCATCGCGTCGGACTTCGTGTGACCGATGAGGCCGACGGGGCCCCGCTTGATCCACCCGGTGGCGTAGACGCCGGGGACGATCTGGTTCTCGTCGTCCATCACCTGGCCCTCGTGGTTCGGGATCACGCCACGGCGCTCGTCGAACGGGATGCCGTCGAGCGGCGAGCCGAAGTAGCCGACCGCGCGGTAGATGGCCTGGATCGGCACGTCGCGGAGTTCGCCCGTTCCCTCGACGCCACCCTGGCCGTCCGGCCGGGTGCGCTCGTACCGGAAGGCCGCGACACGACCGTCGGCGTCGCCGACGACCTCGACCGGCTTGGCGTAGAAGTGCAGGTGCAGGCGACGCGACGCCGTGCCGACCTCGCGCTGCCGCCACTGGTTCAGCACCTTGTCGATGACGAAGACCTGCTTGTTGGTCGCGATGGCCGTCTTCGACGCCTCGTCGTGGTCGAAGTCCTCGTCGTACACGATCATGTCGACGTCGCGCACCTCGCCGAGTTCGCGCAGTTCGAGCGGCGTGAACTTGACCTGCGCGGGACCCCGGCGACCGAAGACGTGGACGTCGGTGATCGAGGACTGCTTGAGACCCGCGTAGACGTTGTCGGGAATCTCGGTGGGCAGCAGGTCGTCGGCGTGCTTCGCCAGGATGCGCGAGACGTCGAGGGCGACGTTGCCGACACCGACGACGGCGACCGACGTCGCGTCGAGCGGCCAGGTGCGGGGGAAGTCCGGGTGGCCGTCGAACCAGCTGACGAAGTCGGCCGCGCCGTAGCTGCCCTCGAGGTCGATGCCGGGGATGTCGAGGTCGGCGTCCTTGATGGCACCGGTCGAGAAGATGACGGCGTTGTAGTGCTTGCGCAGGTCGTCGAGCCCGATGTCGACGCCGTAGCGGACGTTGCCGAAGACCCGGATGTCACCACTGTCGAGCACGTCGCGCAGGGCGTTGACGATGCCCTTGATGCGGGGGTGGTCGGGCGCCACGCCGTAGCGCACGAGACCGTAGGGCGCCGGCAGCTGCTCGAAGAGGTCGATCGAGACGTCGAAGGCCTTCTCGGCCTTCGCGAGGATGTCGGCGGCGTAGATGCCGGCCGGTCCGGCGCCGACGATGGCCAGTCGCAAGGTGGTCACGGGTTCTCCCTAGATCTGGGGTGGCTCGGCGAGGCCGGCCGGTTGGACGATGGTGCTCGAGGACGAGACGGACGAGGAGGCGCGGTGCCGGTCAGGCGGACCGCTCGACCACGCGGTCGGCGAAGCGGGTGAGCGCCTTCTTGACGGGCCCGTCGGGCAGCGGCGCCAGGGCGTCGAGGGCCTCTCGGGCCCAGCGGTGGGCCTCGACCCGGGTGCGTTCGGTGACCTCGTGCTCGCGGACCCGTCGGACCAGGTCGGCGAACTCGTCGTCGAGGTGGGCCGTCGCGTCGGCGAGCGGCGCCGACGAGCCGCCCTCGGTGGTCGGTTCGACACTCGACCGGTGCGCCGCCGCACGCGTGGCGTCGACGATCCGGTCGATCTCGGACAACAGGGACGACGCCTCGAGGTCGGTCTGCGCCGACTGCCGCAGGTACAGCACCGGAAGCGTGACGACGCCGGCCCGCAGGTCGGTGCCGGCCTTCTTGCCGGTCTCGGTGGGCTGGTCGGACAGGTCGATGACGTCGTCGATCAGTTGGAAGGCGATGCCGATCTTCTCACCGAACTCGGCGACGGGTGCGAGGTATTCGCGCGGTGCACCGCTGAACATGACGCCGGCGCGGGCGGCCGTCGAGATGAGCGACCCCGTCTTGTCGGCGAGCACGTCGATGTAGTGGGCGATCGGGTCGTCTCCCTCGCGCGGGCCGACCGTCTCGTGCAGCTGACCGAGGCAGAGCCGTTCGAAGGTCTCGGCCTGCAGCAGGATGGCCTCTTGGCCGAGCCCCGACACGATCGTGCTGGCCCGGGCGAACAGCAGGTCGCCGGCGAGGATCGCCACGTTGTTGCCCCACACGGTCTGGGCGCTCGGGACCCCCCGACGCATCTGCGCCTCGTCCATGACGTCGTCGTGGTACAGCGAGGCGAGGTGGGTGATCTCGGTGGCCTGCGCCGAGGCGACGATGCCGGGCGTCGCGCCGTCGCCCAGCTGGGCGATGAGCAGCGTCAGCGTCGGCCGGACGCGCTTGCCGCCGGCGGCGAGGAGGTACCGCGTCGTGGCGTCGGCGATGTCGTCGGCGAAGGCGATCTCGCGCAGCAACCCCTCTTCGACGAGCTCGAGGCCGTCGTCGACCGCGGCCACGAAACGACGCTCGGTCGGCGTGGCGAACAGCTTCTCACCGAGGCCGAGCGAACGGCCCAACGAGTTGCGCTGTGCCGGAGGGGCGCCGGCGTTCACGACGTGGCCCGCTTCGACCGCGAGGAGGAGCGCGCGGCACCCGACGCCGGCTTGCGACCGCGGTGCAGGGCGACGATGCCGAAGCTGAGGTCGCGGTGGGCGACCCGGGTGAACCCGGCGCCGCGGATCCACTGACTGAGGACCTGCTGCTCCGGCCACTGCTCGATGGACTCGGCCAGGTACGAGTAGGCCGGCCCGTTGCTGCTGGTGAACTTGGCCACGAGGGGCATGCCGTACTTGAGGTAGGCCCGGTACGCGGCGCGCAGCAGACCGAACGGCGGCGTGGAGAACTCGCAGACGACGAGCCGGCCACCGGGCTTGAGCACGCGGTTCATCTCGGCGAGCGCGACCTTGGGCCGGTTGACGTTGCGCAGCCCGAACGAGATGGTGACGGCGTCGAACGTGTCGTCGTCGAAGGGCAGCGACTCGGCGTTTCCCTCGACGAACTCGAGCTCGGGGTGGCGTTCGCGACCGACCTCGACCATGCCCTTCGAGAAGTCGAGCGCGACGACCTCGGCACCTCGCTGAGCGATGGCCGCCGAGCTGGTGCCCGTGCCCGCTGCGATGTCGAGGACCTTGTCGGCCGGACCGGCGCCGATCGCCTTGACGGTGGCGATGCGCCACAGGACGGCGTTGCCCGCCGAGAGCACGTCGTTCGTGCGGTCGTAGTGGCGCGCGACGCCGTCGAACATCGAGGCGACCTCGTCGGGTTGCTTGTTCATGTCGGCCTTGGTCACGATGGTGGATCCTACCGTCAAGCACTGGGGGTGTCCCGAGTAGGGTCGACGAGTGAAGTCCCCCGCGTCCCGCGTTCCGTCACTCGCCGTCCGCACCACGCGCATCGACCACGTCAGCCCGTTGCTCGACGTCGTCGACCGGTCACGTCCGCTGGTCTTCGTCCGAGGCGGGGCGGGCATGGCGGGCGTCGGCGAGGCCCTCCGCCTCGAGTTCTCCGGGCCCCACCGCATGACCGAGGCCGCCGACGCCTGGCGTGCGGTCGCGGCCGCCGCCACGGTGCACGACGAGGTCGGCGTGCCCGGCACCGGATTGGTCGCGTTCGGCTCGTTCGCGTTCGACGACGAGTCCGCCGAGAAGAGCGTGCTGATCGTCCCGAGCATCGTCATCGGACGGCGCGACGGGGTCGCCTGGATCACGCGGGTGGACGGCGCCGAGCTGCCCCCCGGGAAGCCGGTCGGCGCCTCCGTCCGTCTCTCGCTGGTCGACGGCGCACTCGATGCCGACGGATACGCAGAGGCCGTGGCCCGGGCCGTCGACGCCATCGGCGACGGCCGCGTCAGCAAGGTCGTCCTGGCCCGTGACCTCGTCGGCACGTTGCCACCCGAGGCCGACCTGCGCCTCGTCGCCGCCACCCTGTTGACCGCCTACCCCGACTGCTACGCCTTCGCCGTCGACGGGTTGATCGGGGCCAGCCCCGAGACGCTCGTCAAGTCCGAACGGGGCGAGGTGTCGGCCCGGGTGCTCGCCGGCAGCGCGGCGCGCGGCGTCGACTCGACGACCGACGAGCAGGCCGCCCTCTCGCTGGCGACGTCCCCGAAGGACCTCGACGAGCACGCCTTCGCCCTGCGCAGCCTGCTGCTCTCGCTCGGGCCGCACGCCCGCGACGTCGTGACCGGCGAGCAGCCCTTCACCCTGCGCCTCCCGAATCTCTGGCACCTCGCGAGCGACGTCCGCGGCCGCCTCACCGACGGCTCGAGCTCGCTCGACCTGATCGCCTCGCTGCACCCGACGGCGGCCGTCGCCGGCACCCCGACGCAGGAGGCGCTGGCCCTGATCCGAGAGCTCGAACCGTTCGACCGTGGTCGCTACGCGGGCCCGGTCGGCTGGGTCGGTGCCGACGGCGACGGCGAGTGGGCGATCGCGCTGCGCTGCGCCCAGGTCGATCGGGACGGCTCGGTGCGGGCGTTCGCGGGGGCCGGCGTCGTCGCCGAGTCCGTGCCCGAGCGCGAGGTCGCCGAGACGGCGATGAAGTTCCGCCCCGTGGTCGACGCCTTCAGCCGATGACCGCGCCCGCCCCCGCGACGACGTGGTCGCGTCCGGTCGCCCTCGTCGTGGCGGCCGCGTTCTTCATGGAGAACCTCGACGCCACCATCCTCTCGACGGCGACCGCCACGATCGCGACCGACTTCGGCGTCCAGCCCGCGCAGCTCGGACTCGCCGTGACCGGCTACCTCGTCGCCGTGGCGGCGTTCATCCCGCTGGGCGCCTGGCTCGCCGAACGCTGGGGCGCACGCCGCGTGTTCCTCACGGCCGTCGTGCTCTTCGTCCTCGCCTCGGTCGCCTGTGCCGCGAGCACCGACCTGGTCGCCCTCACGGCCTCCCGGGTCGTGCAGGGCTTCGCGGGAAGCATGATGGTGCCCATCGGTCGTCTGATCGTCCTGCGCAGCACCGAGAAGTCCGAGCTGATCCGAGCGATCGCCTACCTCACCTGGCCCGCGCTCGTGGCACCCGTCGTGGCGCCGCTGCTCGGAGGACTGCTCACCGAGCACCTCGGGTGGCAGTGGGTGTTCCTGGTCAACGTCCCGGTCGGCCTCGCGCTGCTCGTGGTCGCCTGGAGGGTCGTCCCCTCTCCCGAGGTCGGTGACCGCCAGCCGCTCGACCTGGTCGGTCTGGTGCTCGTGGCGGGATCGATCGTGGCGCTGGTGCTCGCGTTCGAGCTGCTCGGCGAGCCCACGACGCTCGTACCCGGCGTGCTGCTGGCCGTGCTGGCGGTGGTGCTCGGCCTCGTGGCCGTGCGGTGGTTCCGTCGGGCGGCGCACCCGTTGCTCGACCTCACGGCCTTCCGCATCGGGTCGTTCCGCGTGACGAACCTCAGCGGATCGCTCTACCGGGCCGTCGTGAACGGCATCCCCTTCGTCGTCCCGCTGCTGCTGCAGGACGGTTTCGGCTGGTCGCCGGTCGAGGCGGGCCTCATGCTGATGTGGGTGTTCGTCGGCAACCTGGCCGTCAAACCGTTCACGACGCCACTGCTGAAGCGGTTCCGCGTCGTCCCGATCATCGTCGTCGCGACAGTGGCCCTCGCGGCGACCTTCGTCGCGGCCGCACTGGTCGGCCCCGACACCTCGCCGGTCGTCGTGGCGGGGGTCCTGCTGCTCAGCGGCGTCTTCCGGTCCGTCGGCTTCACGGCCTACAACACCCTGCAGTTCGCCGACGTCCCCGCCGAGATGATCGGCCCGGCGAACGCCATCGCGTCCATCACGAGCCAGCTCGCCGTGGGGCTCGGCGTCGCCGCGACGGCCCTCGCCGTCCGCGTGGCCGACCTCGTGGCGTCGGCCGACGGCCCGGCACCCGCGGCGTCCGGGTTCCAGGCCGCGTTGATCGTCCTGGCCGTGCTGGCCCTGCTCAGCCTGATCGAGGGGCTGCGGCTGCCCACGGGGACGGGCGACGCGTTGCGGACCCGCGCCTCCTAGCCTCCTGACCTCGTCGGCCGGTGCGCCGGCTACGAGGTGGCGAGCTTGGTCTTCTCGAGCTCGACGTCGAACTGCGCGACGGGCCAGTCGAGCCCGCGCGACGCGAGGGCGTCGGTCAGCAGCTTCTGCACGGCGATCCGGGCGTACCACTTGCGGTCGGCCGGGACGACGAACCACGGGGCGGTCTCGGTCGAGGTGCGACGGATCGCCGTCTCGTAGGCGTCCTGGTAGTCGCTCCAGACGAGACGCTCTTCCAGGTCGCCGGGGTTGTACTTCCAGTGCTTGTCGGGTCGGTCGAGCCGGTCGGCGAGGCGTTCCTTCTGCTCGTCGGACGAGATGTGCAGCATCACCTTGACCAGGGTGGTGCCGTTCGCGACGAGCTCGTCCTCGAACGCGACGATGTCGGCGTACCGCTGCTCGACGTCTTCGGGCGGGGCCAGGCGACGGACCTTGCCGATCAGCACGTCCTCGTAGTGCGACCGGTCGAACACCCCGATCATGCCGGGGCCGGGCAGCTCGCGCCGCACCCGCCAGAGGAAGTCGTGCGCGAGCTCGTCGGGGGTCGGTGCCTTGAACGCGTGGTGGGCGACGCCCTGGGGGTCGACGGCCCCGACGACGTGTCGGACGATGCCGCCCTTGCCCGCCGTGTCCATCGCCTGCAGGACGAGCAGCACGTTGCCGGTGCTGCCCCCGCTGCGGCTCTGTGCGAAGAGCTTCTCCTGCAGCTCGCCCAGGGTCTCGCGGCCCGACTCGAGCGCCTGCTGCGCATACGCCTTGTCACCCGCGAAACCCGGGGTGGACGAGGTGTCGACGTCGGCGAGCACGAAGCCCTCACCGGCTCGGAGGGACTGGGAGGGAGGGGTCGTCCACGTCTTGGCCATGCCCCCGACCCTACGGCCGAGCGACCCGATCCGCCCCGTCGTGGGGTGGACGGTCAGCGAGAGAGGGGGACCTCGATCACCACCGGGCCGTCGTACCGGGCGACGAGAGCCTGGTCGAGCTCTGCCCGCGTGGCCGCCTCGACGTGCCGCCAGCCGTAGGCGAGGGCGAGAGCCGCGAGGTCGACCTCGTGCGGGGTGAACTGCACACGGGTCATCGCCTCGGGTGACGCCGTGGCCGCGACCTCGAGCCCGTCGAAGATCGTGCCGCCCCCGTCGTTGCCGACGACCACCTGCAGCCGGGGCCTGGTCTCACCGAGGCCGAGGAGCATCGAGCCGACGTCGTGCAACAAGGTCAGGTCGCCGACGAGCACCCGGGTGGTGCCGGCTGCGGGGTCGTCGCGCTGGCTGGCGAGAGCGATGCCCGTGGCGGTCGCGATCGTGCCGTCGATGCCCGCGAGCCCCCGGTTGGCGTGCACAGGGATCTTCTTGCCCGGCACGACCTGGTCGAGCTCGCGGATCAACCTCGACGCCCCCAGCACGAGTCGGTCGTGCGGCCAACTGACGCGCCAGAGGGCCTCGGCCAGGGCTCGACGCGTGACCGGCCGCCGCAGCAGCTGGACCTCGCGACGCAGGAACTCGGCCTGCTCGGCCGCTTCGCTCCGATCGGACGCTCCCTCGACCGTGGTGGCGTCGGTCTGGTCGGGGTCCTGCCGGGCGGCCTCGGCCTCGGCCTCGAGCAGCCGACGACCGGTGTGGACCCAGCGCCCCACCCACGCACGGTGGACGGCGTCGTCGGTCGGACCGGACCCCGAGGAGGCGCGGGTCACCTCGACGGCCTCGACCACGCGGGCCGAGCGACTCGGGTCGTAGGCCTCGGCCCCCGCCGCACGGACGACGACGACCTCGACCCCGTCGCGGGTGAGCAGCGAGGGGATCTGACGGCTGAGGGTGGGGTGTCCGAAGACCACCACCCGACGGACGCGACCGCCGAAGTCGGCGTCGTCGAGCAGGGCACGGTACGACGAGACCAGGTGCGGCCCGAAGCGCGCCCCGCTCGAGACCTCGGCCACGAGCGGGGCGCCCAGTGCCCTGGCGACGGCCTCGGCCTCGGGCCCGGCGGCGTGACCGGCGACGACCAGGGTCGCGGGGTCGGTGTCGACCTCGAGGGCGGTCGGTGCCGCGGTGGGCGCGAGCTCGATCGGCTCGGGGCGGGCGGCGGGCAACGACTGCTCGCCGGACGACAGGGGCTCGCGGAACGCGACGTTCAGCTGGACCGGGCCGCGTGACCGCCCGAGGGCGCCGTGGGAGTCGCCGCCGAGGGCCTCGGCGACGGCCTCTCGGGCGAGGGTGCGGACGGCTTCGTGGTCGATCGGACCGGAGCGCGGTGCCTCGACGTCGCGCACCCAGCCGACGGCGCTCGCGAAGAGACCCGGTTGCACCGTGGTCTGGTTCGCGCCGATCCCGCGCATCTCGAGGGGACGGTCGGCGCTCAGCACGATCAGCGGCACACCCGAGTGGTGTGCCTCGAGCACGGCAGGGTGGAGATTCGCCACGGCGGTGCCCGACGTGGTGATCACGACGCTCGGGACGCCCGTCTCGGCGGCGAGGCCGAGTGCGAGGAACCCACCCGAGCGCTCGTCGATGCGGACGTGGACCGTCAGCCGACCGGCCGTCTCGAACTCGGCGGCGGCGAGGGCCAGGGCCTGGCTGCGGGAGCCGGGGCTGAGCACCACGTCACGGACCCCGGCATCGGCGAGGGACGCGAGCAGCGACAGGGCGTACTCGGTCGACGGGCTGGTCACTTACTGCTTGCCGGTCTTGTCGTCGTTGTCGAGGTCGAGCAGCTCTTGTTCGAGTCGACGGATGCGCTCGTCGGTCGTCTCGCGGTCGAGGTCGCTCGTGGTGCGCCAGGACGTCCCGGAGAACTCGGGGTCGTCGTCGGGTGCCACGGTGCGCGTCGTGGCGGGGCGGCCGCTCTTGCGCGCCCGCCCGAGCACGAACCACAGCACGGCCCCGATGACGGGGAGGAGGACGATGATGACGGCCCAGAGCGGCTTGTTGAGTGCCCGGAACCGTGAGGCGTCGGCGAACAGGCAGTCGATGAGCGCGAAGATGACGAATGCCGCCGCGGCGACGATGCCCACGATGAAGAGCCTGACCATGGACCGAGCCTAGTTCTCGATCCGGTGCAACGCCTGATGGTCGGTCGGCCGTTGCGGAGCTGTGACGTACGGCTCCCGGGGTGCTGCACCGCGCCTCCTCGGCCGGCGGTCCGTGCCCGCGCGGGCCACCCGCCGCGCGGCGGGCGCACACCTCGCGGACCGTAGACTCCTCGTCGTGAAACCCTGGCTCAAGTACTCGATCGTCCGCCTCGGCCTGTTCGCCGTCGTGCTGGGCCTCCTGCTGGTGCTGAGGTTCGACCCCTTCTGGGCCACGCTGATCGCGGCGGTCGTCGGGTTCTGCGTCTCGTACCTGTTCTTCGCACCCCTGCGCCGCAAGGTCGCCCTCGACCTCGCCGACCGCCGGTCGCGCCCGGCGAAGCTCGACGACGACTCGGTCGCCGAGGACGAGGCGATCGCCGAGGACGCGGGCGACGGCGATCGCGCGCGCCGCATCGACGGTGAGGCCTGATCCTCTCGGGCCGAACGCCCGGGGCAGATCCTGGAAGAGCAGACCCCTAGAAGAAGAGGGCGGCCGACAGGGCCAGGGCCCAGACCAGTGCCGTCAACGACGACAGCTGCAGGGCGAGGATGAGCTCGCGCGGGGTCTTGCCCGTGACGCCGATGACCGCGGCGGGCACCGCGACGACGAGCGTGAAGTAGACGTAGGGCGCGTGCAGGTACAGGAAGGCGAAATACACGAGGATGAAGAACGGCAGCAGCAGGAAGAGCGCGTAGAGCGCCCGGGCCACCGGGTCGCCGACGACGACCGCGAGGGTGCGCTTGCCGGCGGCGGTGTCTTGCGGGATGTCGCGCACGTTGTTGATCATCAGGACCGCGCAGGCGAACAGCCCGGCGGCGACCCCGGCCACCCAGGCGTCGAACGGGAACTCTCGCAGCTGCACGAACGTCGTGCCCACGGTCGCGACGAGCCCGAAGAACACGAAGACGAAGAGCTCACCCAGGGCGTTGTAGCCGTAGGGACGTTTGCCGCCCGTGTAGAACCACGCGGCGACGACCGCGGCGGCACCGACGGCGAGCAGCCACCAGATCTGGGTGATGACGACGACGACGACACCGGCGACGGCCGCGAGGGCGAAGAACGCGAGCGCCACCTTCAGCACGGTCTTCGGGCGGACGCTGCCCGAACCGGTCAGGCGTGAGGGCCCGACCCGGAAGTCGTCGGTGCCGCGGATGCCGTCCGAGTAGTCGTTCGAGTAGTTGACGCCGACCTGCAGGAACACCGCGACGGCGAGGCAGAGCAGCGCCAGGGTGAGGTCCCAGCCGCCGTTCGCCCGAGCGACGCCGGTGCCGAGGGCGACCGGGGCGATGCCCAGCGGCAGGGTGCGCAGGCGCGCACCGCCGATCCAGTCGCCGGCGGTCACTCGACGGGCCGGCTGCTTGCCGGGCCGCCCGCCGGGTCGGCCACCGGGGCGGCCGCTGCGCTTGGGGGTCGGGGTCTTCGTCTTCGCCACGGGGTCGAGTCTAGTTCGCAGCCGGCTATCAGCTTGCCGCGAGATCGGCGACCAGGCGGGTCAGGGCCACCCGGTCCGGCTTGCCGCTCACGAGCAGGGGCACCGTGTCGACCCGGACGATGCGGTCGGGTGCCGCGGCACGACCGGCGACGGCCGCCACCGCGGACCGCAAGGCCGCGAGGTCGTCGGCTGCCGGGTCGTCGTCCGCCGGGTCGTCGGCCGCAGTCAGCACGGGAGGCGCGGCGTCGGCGACCACGACGGGCACCTCGCCCCACCGGGCGTGCGCCGCGCGGACGACCACGGCGTCGGCGAGCCCCGGCTGCTCGCGCACGACCCGCTCGACGACGCCGAGCGAGACCTTCTCACCGCCCGAGACGATCACGTCGTCGAGCCGGCCGCTGACGGTCAGCACCCCGTCGGGCGACACCGTGCCCGCGTCGCCCGTGCGATACCACCGCAGGCCGTCGCGCGTGACGAAGGCCGCGGCCGTGCGCTCGGGATCGTCGAGGTACCCCTCGGCCAGCGACGGCCCGCTCAGCTCGACCTGGCCGTCGACGACCTCGACACGGGTGCGGCCCACGGGCACGCCGTCGTACACGCACCCGCCGCTGGTCTCGCTCGACCCGTAGGTGCGCACGACGGTGACGCCCAGCCGGCGAGCCCGCTCCACGAGGGCTGCGGGGGTCGCCTGGCCACCCACCAGCAGGGCGTCGAAGCGGCGCAGCACGTCCGCCACGGCACGATCGGCCTCGGCGGCGTCGAGCGCCGTCGAGAGTTGGGCCGGCACGAGGGACGAGTACCGCACGGCGTGATCGAGCCGCTCGGCGGCGGCGACGAAGGCACCGATGTCGAAGTGCCCCGGCGCGAGCAGGGCCGGCTCGGTCCCGGCGGCGAGCGAACGGACCAGCACGTTCAGGCCCGCGACGTAGTGCGCCGGCAGGGCGAGCACCCACTGCCCCGGCCCGGCCAGGGCGCCGTCGGCCGCGGCGGCACCGGCGAGCACGGCGTCGGAGGACAGCGCCACGCGCTTGGGGCGTCCGCTCGAGCCGCTGGTCTCGACGACCAGCGACACCGCCTGCGGCACGACCCCGGGCAGGTCCACGGGCACTCGGTCGTCGGTCCGGGGCGCTACGGCGGGACCACCTTCGAGCGCGACCCGGAGCGCGTCGAGCACGGCACCGGGGTCACGCGCGTCGACGGGGAGCAGGGGGCGGGTCACGCGCCGCACCTCTGAAAGGACCGTCGGAGGCGACGCGAACGGTCGCCCGGCCCTGACGGGCTCGCCACCGCGGACGCGGACATCAGTACTGCCAGGGGAAGGGCGACCAGTCGGGCGCACGCTTCTCGAGGAACGAGTCGCGCCCCTCGACGGCCTCGTCGGTGCCGTAGGCCAGACGGGTCGCCTCGCCCGCGAAGACCTGCTGACCGACGATGCCGTCGTCGGTCGCGTTGAAGGCGAACTTGAGCATGCGGATGGCGGTCGGGGACTTCGTCAGGATGGTCCGGGCCATCTCGAGCGCCTCGCGTTCGAGGTCGGCGTGCGGCACGACGCGGTTCACGGCCCCCATCTGGTAGGCGCGATCGGCGCTGTACTCTTCGGCGAGGAAGAACACCTCGCGTGCGAACTTCTGCCCGATCTGCTTGGCGAAGTAGGCGCTGCCGTACCCCGCGTCGAACGAGCCCACGTCGGCGTCGGTCTGCTTGAACCTGCCGTGCTCGCGACTGGCGATCGTCAGGTCGCAGACGACGTGCAGCGAGTGGCCGCCACCCGCCGCCCACCCGGGCACCACGGCGATGACGACCTTGGGCATGAACCGGATCAGACGCTGCACCTCGAGGATGTGCAGTCGACCGGCCGACGCCGGGTCGGGCACGTTCGCCTGGTCACCCTCGGCCTTGTAGCCGTCACGACCACGGATGCGCTGGTCCCCGCCGCTGCAGAACGCCCAGCCGCCGTCCTTCGCGCTGGGACCGTTGCCGGTGAGCAGGACGACCCCGATGCGGCTGTTCATGCGGGCGTCGTCGAGCACCCGGTAGAGCTCGTCGACCGTGTGCGGCCGGAACGCGTTGCGCACCTCGGGACGGTCGAAGGCCACGCGGGCCACGCGGCCGTCGACGCTGTGGTGGTAGGTGACGTCGGTCAGGGCGTCGAAGCCCTCGACGCTGCGCCACTCGGTCGGATCGAATAGGTCGGACACCTCGGAAGCCATGTCGCCAGCCTACCGACGGGGTCCGACGTCGCCCCGACCGCGGTGGCCCGCGGTCAGACCGTCGAGACGAACCGACCGATCAGCCAGACGAGCACGAACGGGTTCGACAGCGAACTGAGGACCACCGCGGCCACACCCCACCAGCGGCCGCGGCGCATGACGACGGCCATCAGCCCGACGACCCCGACGACGATCGAGGCCAGCAGGGTGACGAGGGCGAGGACGGCGGCGGGGCTCACGGCGTCCGCGGCGAGGAGGCCCAGGGCCAGCCCGTCCAGGGCGAGCAGCACGACCGCCAGGACGAACGTGACGACGCCCAGCCGTCGGCTGCGCGGAGGCCGGTCGACCACGTCGTGACCGGGGCCGTCGAAGACCTGGAGCCCGTCCGACTGCGACGAGGCGGAGCCGCCGCCGTCACGCCCACGGGTGGGGAGCTCGTCGTCCGACCACTCCGGTTCTCGGGCGGGTACGGGTTCGCGGTCGACCATGACGCACGACCTTACCGGGGTCGCCGGTGCGACACTGAACGGATGCCGACCGTCGACCGCGCACCGTCCACCACTCCCCCGCTGCCTCCCCTGGCCGAACTGGTCGAGGGTGCCCACGTCGTCCGCCTCCCCCTCCGCACGCGGTTCCGCGGGCTCGACGAGCGCGAGGCCCTGCTGGTCGAAGGCCCGTCGGGCTGGACCGAGTTCAGCCCCTTCCTCGAGTACGGGCCGGCCGAGTCGGCAGCCTGGCTCGCGGCCACGATCGACTTCGGCTGGGGCCGACTCCCCGACGTGGGTGTCCGACGGGTGGCGGTCAACGCCACCCTGCCGGCGGTCGCCGCCGACCGGGTGCCCGACGTGCTCGCCCGCTACCGGGGCTGCCGGACGGTCAAGGTCAAGGTCGCCGAACGCGGACAGACCCTCGCGGACGACATCGCCCGCGTCGCCGCGGCCCGCGAGTGGGTCGGCCCCGAGGGTCGCGTCCGCGTCGACGCCAACGGGGGCTGGTCGGTCGAGTCGGCCGAGGAGGCGCTGGTCGGCCTGGCACCGTACGCCCTGGAATACGCGGAACAGCCGTGCGCCACGGTGCCCGAGCTCGCCGAGCTGCGACGCCGCGTCTCGGGGCTGGGCGTCCCCGTCGCGGCCGACGAGAGCGTCCGGAAGGCCGACGACCCGTTGGCCGTCGCCCGGGCCGGTGCCGCGGACCTGCTCGTGATCAAGGCTCAACCGCTCGGTGGCGTCACCGCCGCGCTCCGGACCGTCGCCGCGGCCGGGCTGCCCGTCGTCGTCTCGAGCGCCCTCGACACGTCGGTCGGGCTCAGCATGGGCGCGCACCTCGCCGCCGCCGTGCCGGACCTCCGCCACGACTGCGGTCTCGGCACGGCCGCCCTGCTCGGGGCCGACGTGACGCGCGATCCCCTGCTACCCGCCGACGGGGAGGTCGACGTGCGCCGTGTCGACGTCGACGTCGACCTGCTCCGCCGTCACGCGGTGGACGACGACCGACGGGGGATGTGGCTGGACCGGCTTCGCGCCTCCTACGCGGTGCTCGCCGACTGACGTCGGTTCACGCGGCTCATCGGGCGACGCCGAGGCGCCGGTCGATCAGAGACCCGAGTAGGCGTGCAGACCCTTGAAGAAGACGTTGACGACCGAGAAGTTGAACATGACGGCGGCGAAGCCGATGATCGACAACCACGACGAGCGGGCCCCACGCCACCCACGCGTCGCCCGCGCGTGGATGTACCCGGCGTAGAGCACCCAGATGATGAAGGTCCAGACCTCTTTGGTGTCCCAGCCCCAGTAGCGACCCCAGGCCCGCTCGGCCCAGATGGCACCGGCGATGAGGGTGAAGGTCCAGAGGACGAAGCCGACCAGGGCGATGCGGTAGGCCAGGTCTTCGAGGCGCTCGGCACCCGGGAGGGTGTCGAGGAAACGCAGACCGGCGAGCTTGGACTGCTCACGCTTCGTCTGCACGAGCTGGGCGGCCGAGAGCCCGGCGGCGATGGCGAAGAACGCGGTGCCGAGGATGGCCACGAAGACGTGGATCACCAGCCACGCCGACTGGAGCGCCGGCGGCAGAGGCGAGACCGCCACGTAGTAGTTGACGGTGCCGATCGCGAGCAGCACCAGGTTGAGGCCCATGACGTACGCGCCGAGGAACCGCAGGTTGACCACCAGCTGCACGGCCAGGTAGACGCCGACGATGATCGCGGTGCCGGTGAGGGAGAACTCGAACATGTTGGCCCACGGCACGCGACCGGCGGCGAGGCCGCGCAGCACGACCGAGGCGACGTGCACGACGAACCCGAGCAGCATCATCGCGATGGCGACGCGCTCGAAGCTCGACGCCTTGGCGGGCGCACCGGTGGAGGCGGAGGCCGCCCCGCCCGCACCGCGTGACGGCCGGTCGAGGACGACCGTGCTGCCACCCGCTGCCGAACGAGAGACGGACGCCGTCGCGAGGGCTTCGGCCTTGGCGGCACGGGCCGCCGCCTGCTGGGCGTCACCGGACCGCTTCGCCAGGTCGAGGGCGAAGGCCACGAACGAGATCGTGTAGATGGCCATCGCCGAGTACACGGCGACGAGCGAATAGTAGGCGAGGTCGGCGGTCACCATCAGATCTTACGTCCGCGTCCGCCCGCGTCGGGGCCGGGTTTCTCGACGTCGTGACGGGCCGGGTCGTCGGCCACCTCGCGGGCCACGTCGGCCGGGACGCCCAGACCGCCGAGGTGCGCCTTGGCGATGTCGCCGACGGCACGTCCGAGCGTGGGGTCCTCGCCGCGGGCGAGCCCGGCGTACTCGAGCCGGACGCCCCCGTCGGTCTCGGTCGCCTTGACCCAGACCCGGCGGCGCGGCACGAACAGCGCGGTCAGCAGACCGGCGAACGAGAGCCCGGCGAAGAGCAGCACCCAGACCTGTGACGGGTCGTGGTGGATGTCGAACGAGGCGAACCGTTTGACGCCGTCGAAGGTGATCGTGCCCAGACCGTCGGGGATCGTCGCCGTCTCGCCCGGGGTCAGCTGGACGGCCTTCTCCTGCGCGTCGTCGTCGGTGCCCGCCAACGGGGTCAGACCGTCGGTGTCGAGCGTGTAGACCGACGTCGGCACGCCCGCGTCGAGTCCGAGGTCGCCCGAGTAGACGTTCAGGCTGAGCACGGGGTTCGTCGTGTCCGGGTCGGTGGACGTCAGGGCCCCCGTGCCGTTGTCCGCCGCCGTGGGGTAGAAGAACCCGATCATGCCGAGCTGGTCGGGCAGGGCGTCGGGCACCTTGATGACGCCGAGCGAGGTCAGGTTCGTGTCCTGCGGCAGGAACGGCACCGTGTCGCGGAACGCGACGTTGCCCTCGCCGTCGCGCACCGTCACGTCGACCGCGTAACCGTTGCCCAGCAGGTAGACGTTCGAACCGCCGATCGACAGGGGCGAGTTGACCTTGATCTGCGTCTTCTCGGCGTCGCCGCCCCGCGCCTGGGCGGTGACGTCGGCCGTGAAGTCGGTGGCCATGCCGGCACCGCCGGCCGTGTCGGGCGCGTACTCGGTCGAGAACTCGTCGAGCGCGATCGAGAACGGCGAGAGCTGCGTCTCGTCGAACCAGCGTCCCGGGTTGAAGGAGTCGTACGAGCCGAGCACGTTCGAGAAGGTCTGCCCCTCGACGACCACACGCTGGCCCGAGTAGCCGAAACCGCCGCCGACCCCGACGGTGAGCAGCACTCCGACGAGTGCCGAGTGGAAGACCAGGTTGCCGGTCTCGCGCAGGTAGCCGCGCTCGGCACTGACGGAGTCGCCGAAGACCTGTGTGCGGTAGCCGGAGCGCTTCAGCTGGGCACGGGCCGCGTCGACGGCACGGGCGGCCGTGATCGCGTCGTCACCCGCGCCTCCTGCGGTCTCGAGGGTGATCGACCGGTAGCCGGCCAGGCGCGACAGCCGCGCGGGGGTCTTCGGCGGGCGGGCCCGCAGCGCCTCGAAGTGGTGCCGCGTGCGCGGGATGATGCAGCCGATCAACGAGATGAAGAGCAGCAGGTAGACGGCGGAGAACCAGGGCGACGAATAGGTGTCGAAGACGCCGAGCTTGTCGAGCACGGGGAACAGGTCGGGGTGGTCGGTGCGGTACTGGACGACGCCGTTGGGGTCGGAGGTGCGCTGCGGCACGAGCGAGCCGGGGATCGCCGCGACGGCGAGCAGCATCAGCAGGAAGAGCGCCGTCTTCATGCTGGTCAGCTGCCGCCAGAAGAAACGCAGGTAGCCCAGGGGCCCGAGCTTGGGCTGCGTGATGCCCGCACCGTCGGAAGGCCCCGGGCGCACCGAGTCGATGTGGTCGCTCGGGCGCAACGGGTCGCCGCCGACGTCGGTCGCGTCGGCGTCGGTCAGCCCGGCGTCGGTCACCCCGGTGTCGGCGCCGGCGGTGGCCGAGGAGGCGCGGGTCGCGTCGCCCCCGTCGCGGTCAGACGATCGTGCCATAGGTCGCGATCACCGCCCCGACGTGCGACATGAGGCTGGACCAGAGGCCCGTGACCATGAGCAGACCGATGAGCACGAGCAGTGACCCTCCGACGATGTTGACGACGCGGATGTGCCGCTTGACGAACGAGATGGACCGTGAGGCCCAGCCGAAGCCGAGCGCGACGAGCAGGAAAGGCACCCCGAGGCCGATGCAGTAGAAGGCCCCGAGCAGGACACCTTGCCAGGCCGAGCCCGAGCCCAGGGCGAGCACCTGCACGGCGGCCAGGGTCGGGCCGATGCACGGCGTCCACCCGATGCCGAAGACGATGCCGAGCAGCGGTGCTCCGGCGAGGCCCGTCTTCGGGAGGAACCCGGGCTTCAGGGTGCGCTGCAGGAACGTGAACTGTCCGATGAAGACGAGGCCGAGCAGGATCACCACGACGCCCATGACCCGCGTGACGACCTCGCGCCACTGGATCAGCCAGAACCCGGCCGAGGCGAAGGCGAGCGAGGTGCCGACGAAGACGACCGAGAAGCCGAGGATGAACAGGACGACGCCGAACACGAGCCGGCGGCGGTCGCGCCGCTTGGCCCCTGCCTCGGTCGCCCCGGTGGTCAGGCCGCCGACGTAACCGAGGTACCCCGGCACGAGCGGCAGCACGCAGGGCGACAGGAACGAGATGAGCCCCGCCAGCAGGGCGACCGGCAGGCCGACGGCGAGCTGACCGCCCACGACCGCGTCGAAGAAGGGATTGCCCTGGTACACCTAGGACGTCTCGGCGAGGGTGTCGGAGATCAGGGTGTCGAGGATGCTCGGCCCGTCGAGACCGCCCAGGATGCGCGCGGCGATGCGGCCCTGCTTGTCGAGGACGATCGTGGTCGGCACGGCGTTGGGTGCGATCGTGCCCGCGAGGGCGAGCTGGACGGCCCCGTCGTTGGCGTCGACGACCGACGGATAGGTGACGTCGAAGGTCCGCGCGAATGCCAGGGAGGTGTCGGCCTGGTCGCGCACGTTGACGCCGAGGAACTCGACGCCCTTGTCGGCGTACGACTTGTTGAGCTTCTCGAGCTCGGGGGCTTCGAGACGGCAGGGCGGGCACGCGGCGTACCAGAAGTTGAGGACGACGACCTCGCCGTCGTGGTCGGACCGCGAGACGGTCTCGCCGGCGTCGGTCTCGGCCGTGAACGCGACCGGGTCGGTGCGGTCCTCGGGCGCGATCTCGGTGACGGTGCCGTTGCCCGAGATGTAGTTCTCGGTCGTGCCGTTGCCGTACTGCGTCGCGAGGTCGTCGGCGGTCGAGCACCCCGTGGCGACGAGGGCGACCACGCCGGCCAGGGCGAGGCCGCGGGCCATGAGACGGGCTCGGGTCGGGCGGATGGTCTGGCTCACACTGCTCCCAGGTCGACGGCGGACTGGTTCAAGTGTGCAGCGGGTTCCTGGTAGCCGACCTCGACGAAGCCCCCCTCGCGACGCTCGAGCGTGGTGATGCTCGAGAGCGTGCAGCGGCGGCGGCGCGGATCGTGGAACAGGCGGGCACCGGTGACGCTGCGGTGGACCATCCAGATGGGCAGCTGGTGGCTGACGAGCACGACGTCTCCGTCGTCGACGCTCGACCAGGCCTCGTCGATCGCCGAGAGCATGCGGGCGGCGATGCTCACGTAGGCCTCGCCCCAGCTGGGCTTCAGGGGGTTGACGATCCACGGCCACTCGGCCGGCACCTTGAGCTGCTTGGCGATGCTGAAGTCGCTCCGCCGACCCTGGTACTTGTTGGTCGGTTCGATCAATCGCTCGTCGACCTGCGTCTCGAGCCCGAAGGCCGACGACCACGGCGCCGCACTCTCGCGGGTGCGCTGCAACGGTGAGGCGAAGACGGCACGGACCGGAACCCCCTGCTCGTGGAAGGCCTCGGCCGAGGCAGCCGCCATCCGGTGGCCGAGATCGCTCAGGCCGAACCCGTCGAGGCGGCCGTAGAGCACGTGCTCGGGATTGTGCACCTCACCGTGCCGGACGAGATGGATCTGCTGCGCGGGCATGCGGACGAGTCTAGGTCGGGACCGCCTGCACACCTCCCACACGGGAAGCACCAAGCTCGCCGCGGCACGGACGAGCGGTGCGGCGGGCCGCGAGAGGCGGTGACTGTAAACTCGGGCCTCGTGATCGAACGCACCCTCATCAAAGACCTGTCCGCGTTGCCCGACGGACCCGTGACCGTGACCGGCTGGGTCGAGACGGTGCGCGACCAGAAGAAGGTGCAGTTCGTCGTCCTCCGCGACGAGACCGGCGCCCTCCAGCTGGTCCGCCCCCGCACGGCCGCCGACGTGCTCGAGGCCGCGGGCGAGACCGACGACGTCGCCGACGCCATCTCGTCGCTGTCGCAGGGCAGCTTCGTCACCGTCACGGGCGAACTCAAGCACGACGAGCGCGTGAAACTCGGCGGCATCGAGGTCAAGGTCGAGACACTGGTCGTCGACTCGCTGGCCGACCCCGAGACCCCGATCGCGGCCGACAGCAGCATCGACAAGCGCCTCGACTGGCGCTTCCTCGACCTGCGCGTGCCGCGCAACGCCCTGATCTTCCGCGTGCAGACGACCTTCGAGCACGCCCTGCGCACCTGGTGGATCGAGCGTGACTACGTCGAGATCCACACCCCGAAGCTCATGGCGACACCGAGCGAGTCGAACGCCGAGCTGTTCAAGGTCGACTACTTCGACGGTGTCGCCTACCTGGCGCAGAGCCCGCAGTTCTTCAAGCAGATGGCCCAGTCGGCCGGCTTCGGCAAGATCTTCGAGATCGCCCCGGTGTTCCGCGCCGACCCGTCGTTCACGTCGCGTCACGCGACCGAGTTCACGGGGGTCGACGCCGAGATCAGCTACGTCGAGAGCCACGAGGACGTCATGCAGATGCAGGAGCAGCTGCTGACCTTCGCCTTCCAGGCCGTGGCCGACAAGCACGGCGCCGAGATCAAGGAGCTCTTCGACGTCGACGTCGTGGTGCCCGCCGTGCCGTTCCCGCGCATCCCCCTGGCCGAGGCCAAGCGCATCGTGGCCGAGCGCGGCTACGAGGTGCCCCGCGCCGACGCCGACATGGACCCCGAGGGCGAACGCCGGATCGCCGAGTACGTCGCGGAGGAGTTCGGGCACGACTTCGTGTTCCTGACGGACTACGACGCCTCGATCCGCCCGTTCTATCACATGCGTCATGACGACGACCCGCAGCTCACCAAGAGCTACGACCTGATCTACCGCGGGACCGAGATCACCACGGGCGCACAGCGCGAGCACCGCGTCGAGGTGCTCGAGCAGCAGATCCGCGAGAAGGGCATGAAGCCCGAAGAGCTCTCGAGCTACCTCGACTTCTTCCGCTACGGCGCCCCGTCGCACGGTGGCTTCGGCATGGGCCTCGCCCGCGTGCTGATGCTCATGCTGCACCAGGCCAACCTGCGCGAGGTGACCTTCCTCTTCCGCGGCCCCACGCGCCTCCAGCCGTAGCTCCTCGCCACGGATCGGTTGATTGGCGGTCCGGTCTCGAATGAGACCGGACCGCCAACTTTTAGTCAGCCCTGACTTGTACGGCGAACAGGACCGACGGCGACGGCCCTCGAACAAGAGACGAAGGTCAGGACACCCAGCACCACCAGAGCCGCGACGGCCGGCACGGGCGACGACATCGATTCAGTCAATGAGACGGCTGTGATCGTCACGAGAAGGCCCAGACCGTAGACAACCGCCGCCGGGACTTCCTTTGCTCGCGTCCGCCACCACCCGCTGCCACTGGCGACTACTCGCGGCAAGCCGCCGATGAGCACCAAGAACACCAGCAGCACCACCGTTTGATCGAACCGCCTCAGCACGCCCGTGAAGTGCAACTCAAGCCCGCCGGCCATCATGACGATGGCGATCAACAGCCCTCCACGAGTCGAAGGGGCATAGCTGACCGTCATTGACCGACGAGGAACGACACGGTCACTTCCTCGCTGTTTCATTGACGGCAATTCTCGATGACGGGCCACGTGACCAGGCTTGGCAACGACGTGCGCCTGATACCCACGCACCGCCCCTGGGCTACCGCCGAATTGGCAGTCTGCACCATCGCCGCCGTCGCGATTCCGCAGGCCCATCCGACAGGCCCACACGCTGCGGCGATGAGTGCTGTCACAAGACCTGAATTGGTGAGCTGGCGCGTCTCGTTCCGGCTGTACATGACGGTACAGAATTGAAAGTTGCACTCGAGTCGCGCCATGATCGTCACGGGGAACGTCGCGGGAACATCGTCCAAGCGCTGCCGAACAGTGTTGCCGGCTATCTCGTAGGACGAGCGAAGATCTCGTCCGTCCGCGTCGACGGCCACGGGTGGCGCGAGCGAGTTGATGGCAGATCCGTTGTCGTCCAAGATCCGCACGCCTCCCCGTTCGTCGAGTTCGAGACGAGCCGGACGCCCGTCGATCAGGACCGAGAAACCAAAGTCGACTAGCTCCTGCTCAGTGAGTACGCGAATGTACTGCCCGTCCGCGCCTGCCTCCGCATTGCCCAGACCTTGACGCGTTCGGGGCGAGGACGACGGCCCTCGCGGGGTTTCGCCCGACACGAAAGAAACCGTGTGCCCCTGGCTCTGAACGGCCATGACGGCCTCTGCGTCGTCGGGCTGGTCAGCAGCGAATGCCCCACTCCCTGTTCCAGCAATCGACATCGTCACGAGCATGAGCACTACAGCAATCGATGGTGCGGTCACCCTGTTCTTCCCGATCATGTCCTCTTCCAATCTGTGCAACTCTGCACTCAGGAAGAGCGTGCCATCTGAAACGATTAATTGGAAGAATAAATATTGGAGGAATTGGTCATGCGAAAGCCGCGCGGAGCGCCGTCCGGAGCCGCTCGGGCTCGACTCGCCAGATGGTGTGCACGCGACCGTCGATCAGGACGACCGGGATCTCTTCGGCATACTCGGCGGTGAGTTCGGCGTCGTCGAGGATGTTCTTCTCGTCGACGACCATGCCGGCATCGACGAACTCGGCTTCGGCCA
Source organism: Frigoribacterium sp. CFBP 8751 (assembly GCF_014841545.1). NCBI lineage: Bacteria > Bacillati > Actinomycetota > Actinomycetes > Micrococcales > Microbacteriaceae > Frigoribacterium > Frigoribacterium sp. CFBP 8751. The sequence continues at coordinate 44,800 of NZ_JACYUB010000002.1, read as the reverse complement.
GCACGCCGTGCACTGCGGAACGGGCGTCGTCGCACAGGTGGCAGCCCGGCTTGGTCAGGAGGGTGATTCGCGGTTCGGCCATGCCCCCAAGGGTAGCGAGGGCCGGCTGGCGCCCGGGCACGACGAAGGCCCCCGGCGACCGGTGGTCGGCGGAGGCCTTCGTGTCGAGCGACTACTTCTTGTTGCGACGCTGGTGACGAGTCTTGCGAAGCAGCTTGCGGTGCTTCTTCTTCGCCATGCGCTTGCGACGCTTCTTGATGACAGAACCCATAGAGGACCTCACTGATTTCTGGATTGGACCGACCGGGTCCGAAACAGAACCGCGGAAAAATGCCTCGGGTCAGTCTACTAGGACGGCCCGAGAAAGTCGAAGTGGGCCTACCCGACGTCGGCGATGCCGATTCGCAACACGGCCGCGACGGCCGATTCCGGCACGCGGAAGGACCGCCCGAAGCGGATCGCCGGCAGCTCGCCCGAGTGGACCATGCGGTAGACCGTCATCTTCGACACGCGCATCATGTCGGCCACCTCGGCGACCGTGAGGAACCGCACATCCGACAGATCCTGCGACATGACCCTGCCTCGACTCGGGCCCCGGGGCGGGGCTGTGGAGCAGACGGGTGTTCCCCGTGTGCCTGGGGGCAACTCTAGGGGCGCGTGTGACTCGGTGTAAAGGTGCCCGGGTCGCTACTGTCCGGTGCGTCCCCACCGCTTGCGGACGGGGTCGATGACGCGCTCGTCCAGGGCACCGAGCGCGCTCTGCGCGTCGTGCAGGGCCGAGGAGGCGCGGTGCTGGGCTCCGGCCGCGTAGCGACCCAGCGTGCTCCCGACGTCCTCGGCATCGGGCAGGTTCTCGGCCGCCCGCCGGAGCGGGGCGGGGACGGTGGCTCCGGCCCAGGCCGCGAAGGGCGTGCTGGCCAGCACCTCGGAGGTCAACGAGTCCGCGCTGACGAACGGGATCAACCAGTCCTCGACGACCTCGAGCGGCCCCGGCTCGAGCGAGTAGTAGCGGTGCTGCCCTTCTTCACGGACCCGCACGAGACCCGCCTCGCGCAGCACCCGCAGATGCTTCGAGACCGTCGGCTGGCTGACGCCGAGCGAGGTGACCATCTCGCCCACGCTGATGTCGGCATTGGCGGAGTCGGTCGACAGCGAGGCGTCGAGCAGCACCTTGAGGAGGTCTCGGCGGGTGGCGTCGGCGATCACGGCGAAGATGTCCGGCATGCGACCAGCGTAGTGACCCGGGATAGCATGACCGTCGTGACTCGCGCCCCCGTCGCCGGTCGACGCCGCCCCTCGGACCCCGGCCGCTCGCCCTGGCGCACACTCAGCGACGCGATCGACGACATCGGTCGCAAGTCGCCCGCGCGCTTCGCCATCCTGATCTTCACCGGTCTGATCGTCGTCTTCACCTTGCTGTTCTCGCTGCCGATCTCGTCGGCCGACCGGACGATCACCCCGTTGGCCGACTCCGTCTTCACGGCCGTCTCGGTCATCTGCGTGACCGGCCTCGCGACGGTGGACATGGCCACCCACTGGTCCCTGTTCGGCCACGTCGTCATCTTCGTCGGCGTGCAGATCGGGGCGATCGGCGTGCTCACACTGGCCTCGATCATGGGTCTCGTCGTCTCACGGAAACTCGGCCTGCGCGCTCGACTGATGGCGGCCGGCGACCAGAACCCGCTGCGGGTGCACGCCGGCCCCGTTCCCGAGGGTCAGGCGGTGCGGCTCGGCGAGATCGGTGGCCTGCTCACGACGGTGGCGCTCAGCTCGTTCGTGATCCAGCTGGTCATCGCGGTGCTGATGATCCCCCGCATGCTCATCGACGGCATCCCCGTCGGCGACGCCGTGCTCGACAGCTTCTACTACTCGGCCATGGCCTTCACGAACACCGGGTTCACGCCGAACGCCGAGGGACTCGCCGCGTTCGAGAACGACTACTGGTTCCTGAGCCTGATCATGGTGGGGGTGTTCCTCGGCAGCATCGGGTTCCCGGTGATCTACGCCCTGGCCCGCAACCCGCGCAACCCCCGGCGCTGGTCGGTCCACGTCAAGTTGACCCTGCTGACGACGGCGATCCTCATCGTGTTCGGCATGGTCCTCTACATCGTCCTCGAGTTCGACAACCCGAAGACGTTCGGCGGCATCGAGGCCGGCCCGACGGTGTTCCAGTCGCTCTTCCTCAGCATGATGACGAGGTCGGGCGGCTTCTCGACGATTCAGATCTCCGACCTGAACGGGTCGTCCCTGCTCGTCACCGACATGCTCATGTTCATCGGCGGCGGGTCGGCATCGACCGCCGGAGGCATCAAGGTGACGACGCTCGCGGTGCTCTTCCTGGCGGCCTTCGCCGAGGCGCGTGGTCAGCGGTCGATGGAAGCCTTCGGCCGCCGCATCCCGAGCGACGTCCTGCGCCTGGCCGTCAGCGTCGTCCTCTGGGGTGCGACGATCGTCGCCGTGTCGAGCATCCTGATCATGCACATCACGAAGGAGCCCCTCGACCACGTGCTGTTCGAGTCCATCTCGGCGTTCGCCACCTCGGGGCTCAGCACCGGTCTGACCGACCGCCTCCCGGACTCGGCCAAGTACATCCTGGCGGTCACGATGTGGATGGGCCGCGTTGGTACAGTGACACTCTCCGTCGCCCTGGCCGCCAGCCAGCGACGCCAGCTGTTCACCCGAGCCGAGGAGCGACCGATCGTTGGTTGACAAGATCAAGCACGACGCCCCGGTGCTCGTCATCGGCCTCGGGCGGTTCGGCGCCGCGACCGCCGGACAACTCGAACGGCAAGACCGTGACGTGCTGGCCGTCGACACCGACGCCGGGCTCGTCCAGAAATGGGCCGACCGCGTGACGCACGCGGTGCAGGCCGACGCCCGCAGCATCGACGCACTCAAGCAGATCGGTGCGCAGGACTTCTCGATCGCGGTCGTCGCCGTCGGCTCGTCGATCGAGGCCAGCGTGCTCATCACGGCCAACCTGGTCGACCTGAAGGTGCCGCAGATCTGGGCGAAGGCGATCAGCCAGTCGCACGGCAAGATCCTCGCCCGCATCGGTGCCAACCACGTCATCTACCCCGAGCGGGAGGCCGGCGAGCGCGTCGCACACCTCGTGTCGGGTCGCATGCTCGACTACATCGAGTTCGACGACGCCTTCGCCATCGTCAAGATGTACCCGCCGAAGCCCGTCCGCGGTGCCTCGCTGGCCGCGTCGAACATCCGCAAGAAGTACGGCATCACGATCGTCGGCGTGAAGAGCCCCGGGGGTGCGTTCGTCGAGGCCACCCCCGAGACGGTCATCAGCAACCACGACCTGATCATCGTGTCGGGCGACAGCCGTGCGATCGAACGTTTCGCCGCCCTCGAGGGCTGACCGCGGCTAGCGGCCTTCGGCGATCTCGCGGTTGCGGGCGAGGGCGGCCTGGGTGGCCCGCTCGAACAGCTCGAGCAGGCCACCGTCGGCGAGCTCGGCGACGGCGCGCTCGGTCGTGCCGCCGGGGCTGGTGACCCGACGACGCAACTCGGCCGGCGCGGCGTCGGCCGGCAGGACGTCACTCGTCGCGAGGAGCTCGCTCGCGCCGCGGAACGTGCCCTGGACCATGGTGGCGGCCTGCGCACGCGTGAAGCCCAAGGCGACCGCCGCCTCCTGCAGTTGCTCGATCAGGTAGAAGACGTAGGCGGGGCCCGAACCCGAGATCGTGCTGAGCGCGTCGATCTGCGACTCGGGGACGACGACGACGTCACCGACCACCGCGAAGAGCGACCGGGCCAGGTCGAGGTCGGCGTCGGTGGAGCGCGAGCCCGCGCTGAGGCCGGTCACCCCGAGGCCGACGTGCGACGGGGTGTTCGGCATGGAGCGCAGCACCGAGACCGACTCGGGGAGGGCGGCCTCCATCGTGGCGGTCGTGACTCCCGCGGCGAGGCTCACCACGAGGGCACCCGCGTCGAGCACCGGACCGATCTCGTGCAGGAGGTCGACCACCATGTGCGGCTTCACGCCGATCAGGACCAGCCGCGCACCGACGACCGCCGAGGAGTTGGCGCTCGGGTCGGTCTCGGTCGCGAGCGAGGTGACGGCGCCGTGCCGCAGCGCCCGGGCCTTGACCTCGGTGCGGTTCGTGACCCGCACGCCCCCGTCGACGGACACCTGGGGGCGCAGCAGGCCCTGCAGGATCGCGCCGCCCATCGAGCCGGCTCCGAGAATCGCTGTGGTGGGGAGGGTGGTGACCATCCGGCCATCCTAGGATCGACCAGGACCACACGAGGGGATCGGAACCGATGAGCAGTCACGGCGGCAACAAGGCGATCATCGCCGCACTCAGCGCGAACCTGGGCATCGCGGTGACGAAGTTCATCGCCTGGGCCTTCTCGGGATCGTCGTCGATGCTCGCCGAGGGCGTCCACTCGCTGGCCGACTCGGGCAACCAGGTGTTGCTGCTGCTGGGCGGCCGCAAGTCCAAGAAGGCGGCCGACGCCGAGCACCCGTTCGGCTACGGACGGGAGCGTTACGTCTACGCCTTCGTCGTGTCGATCATCCTGTTCAGCGTCGGCGGGGTCTTCTCGCTCTACGAGGGCATCGAGAAGCTGCGCGAGCCGCACCCGCTCGAGGTGCCCTGGCTGCCGGTGCTCGTGCTCGCCATCTCGCTCGCCCTCGAGGGCTTCTCGCTGCGCACGGCGATCCGCGAGTCCCGACCGAGCAAGGGGCAGCAGAGCTGGGTGTCGTTCGTGCGCCGTGCCAAGGCCCCCGAACTGCCGGTCGTGCTGCTCGAGGACGCCGCCGCCCTGCTGGGCCTCTCGTTCGCCATGGTCGGCGTCGTGTTGACCTGGATCACCGGTGACGGCGTGTTCGACGCGATCGGCACCCTCGCCATCGGCGTGCTGCTCGTCGCCGTCGCGATCATCCTCGGCATCGAGACGAAGAGCCTGCTCGTCGGCGAGGGCGCCTCGGCCGACGACGTCGCGAAGATCCGCGCAGCCGTCACCGGCGGCCCCGAGGTCGAGTCGATCATCCACATGAAGACGCTCTACCTCGGCCCCGACGAGCTCCTCGTCGGCGTGAAGGTCGCGATGCCCGGACGCACCGTGCTGGCCGACGTCGCCAGCGCCATCAACGCCGTCGAGTCGCGCATCCGCGAAGCCGTGCCGATCGCCCGCGTCATCTACGTCGAACCCGACGTCTGGGTGAAGCCGGGCCAGGTCGACCCGCCGACCGACGCGATCGTCATCCGCGCCGCCGACTGACCCCGAGGAGGCGCGGGTCGCCCACCGGCGCCGGTGCGGTTCAGCGTCGCTCGGCGAAGAACGCGTCGAGCTGCGCCCGGCACTCCGCCTCGCGCACGCCGGCGTAGACCTCGGCGCGGTGCGGGAGCCTGCGGTCGCGGACGATGTCGTAGACGCTGCCCGCGCCTCCTGCCTTGTCGTCCCAGGCGCCGTAGACGAGCCGCGGCACGCGCGCGGCGAGCAGGGCCCCGGCGCACATGGGGCACGGTTCGAGGGTGACCACGAGGGTCGTGCCCGTGAGGTGCCAGTCGCCCGTGTGCTCTGCGGCGGCCCGGAGGGCGATCACCTCGGCGTGGGCCGTCGGGTCCTGGCGCAGTTCGCGTTCGTTCCGGCCCGTCGCGATCACCACGCCGTCGGCGTCGACCACGACGGCACCCACCGGCACGTCGGCCGAGACGCGGCAGGCGTCGGCCTCGGCGAGGGCGAGGGACATCCAGTCGTCGAACTCGGGCGGGACGGCGATCACGGGGCCTCAGCGGGGTCGGGACGGCTCGCGGAACCGGTCGACTCCGCTACCGTTGAGCCTATGCGAGTGCACGTAGCGGACCACCCCCTGATCACCCACAAGCTGACCGTGCTCCGCGACAAGAGCACGCCCTCCCCCACCTTCCGGGCGCTGACCGAAGAGCTCGTCACGCTGCTGGCCTACGAGGCCACGCGCGACGTCCGCACGAGCCCCGTCGACATCGAGACCCCGGTCGGCCCGACCACGGGCCTCGAGATCAGCCAGCCGCGGCCGCTCGTCGTGCCGATCCTGCGCGCCGGCCTCGGCATGCTCGAGGGCATGACGAAGCTCGTCCCCACGGCCGAGGTGGGCTTCCTCGGCATGGTGCGCGACGAAGAGACCCTGCAGCCCACGACCTACGCCGAGCGTCTGCCCGACGACCTGTCGAACCGTCAGTGCTTCGTGCTCGACCCGATGCTCGCCACCGGCGGTTCGCTCATCGCGGCGATCGACTACCTGCTCGACCGCGGCGCCGTCGACGTCACGGCGGTCTGCATCCTGGCCGCGCCCGAGGGCCTCGCCGCCGTCGAGAAGGCGATGGAGGGCCGCGACGTCCACGTCGTGCTGGGCGCCGTCGACGAGAAGCTCAACGAGCAGGGCTACATCGTGCCGGGCCTCGGCGATGCGGGTGACCGCCTGTACGGGCTCGCCTGACGCGCGCCGCTCCGACGACCCGGGCCGCGCCTCCTCGACCGCAGGAGGCGCGGTTCGGCGTTTCCGGACCCCCCACGCGGCCGGAACGCGAACGTCGCTTGACATCAGGACACGGGGTGTAACAAGATCGACCCCATGACTAACAGCGTGCTCGCCCCGACCTCTCGTGAGGCCCTCGGGAGCACCGGCATGATGATGCCGATGCACGCTGTCATGTGTCGAATGTGTGCCTGATCCGGTCACACACCTCGCCGAGTCGAAGCTGCTGACACCGCCAGCTGAGCTCGTGGCCCCACCCGGTCACTGAGCCACCGACTCCAGGATGCTCCGCGTCGCCACCCTCGACGCGCATCCCGAACGGTGCATCGCACCGACTGCTCGTGACGTACGGCACCATCGCCGGCGGGATCGAGCACCGACACACATCGAGCAGTCCCTCCGTCTCCCGGCGACCCGTCGGCCGAGGGACCGCCGCCGTCACGCAAGGACCCCGCCTGTCATGTCCCTCATCCTCGACCGCCCCGTCACCGCCACCCGCACCGTCTCGCCCGCCCGTTCCGCCGCCCCCACGTCCCTCCGCGAGATCGCGCCCTCCCGCTCGGCCGCCCCGACCGCCGCGCCCGTCGCCGCGGCTCCCGCGGCCCCCCGGCCCCGCGCCGTACCCGAAGGCACCGAGGCCCGCGGCTTCGTCCTCTACGTCGGACTCGACGAACTGAAGGCCGCCGCCGACGGCACCTCGCTCGGCGACGTCGTCTCTCAGATCAAAGAACTCGTCGGTCGGATCGCCCCGTCGGCCGAGACGCACGCCGCCGTGGCACTGGCTCCCGAGGGCGCCGGCGGCCGCGACGTCGACGTGGTCCGTCTGGCCCTGCAGGACCCGGCCGCCCTGGCGAAGCGCCGGCAGGTCGCCGAGGACGACGAGCCCGGCGCCCGTGGTGGCGTCGTCGTCGACATCTCGCGCAAGCGCCTGCTGCTGGACGGCGACGTGGCCCCGCTGACGTACAAGGAGTTCGAGCTGCTGCAGTACCTCGTCCTGCGCGAGGGCCGCACCATCGAACGAACCGAACTGATCTCGAGCCTGTGGGCCGACGGCGACGACGAGGTGCCGAACGAACGCACCATCGACGTGCACGTCCGTCGACTGCGGTCGAAGCTCGGCGCCTTCGAGGACATCGTCCGCACCGTCCGCGGTGTCGGCTACCGCTTCGACCGCCACGCGGACGTCTCGATCCGCCACGCGTCGACGCCGTCGCCCGACGTGTTCTGAGCCCTGCTCGCATCACACGGCGGCCACGGTGCCGGCTCGGTCGGAGTTCCCAGGAACTGCTCGGGTTCACCCCTGGACCACCGTTACCGATCCGTTATAGATTGTGTCTCGCCGACGTCGTTTGCTGTGGCGACCGAGGCGGAATGTGATTGCAGGACACTCCTGGTGCAAGGGAAGAGGGCCGGTCGCCATCGGGCGACCGGCCCTCTGTCGTGTGCCCCGACGACCTGTCGTGTGCCCCGACCCTGCGGTGTGCGCGTCTCGCGTCCACCCGTGTCGGCCCGAGGACGGTGCCCTTTCGTAGACTCGTCCTCGACGAACGTGAGGTACGACATGAGCGAGACATCGATGGCCGTGGGGGCCTGGGAAGCCCTGTTCCGGGCCCAGGTCAGCGTCATGCGTGAACTGACCGAGTGCTTTCCGACCAGCGAGATCTCGTTCAACGAGTACGACGTGCTGTTCAACCTGTCGAACCAGCCCGATCGTCGGGCTCGCATCCGCGACCTGACCCGCCACCTGTTGCTCACGCAGCCGAGCATCAGCCGCCTCGTCGACCGACTCGCCTCGAAGGGCATCGTCGAGAAGACCTCCGACCCCGGCGACGGACGAGGCATCATCGTGACCATGACGGACGAGGGCTACGACCTGTACCGGCGCACGGCGATCAGCCACGCCGAGGCGATCCGCCGGCGGGTGGGCGGGGTGCTCGACGACGACGAACTGGCCTCCCTGGCCGAGCTCTGCACCAAGCTGCGCCTCGGCTCGCCGGTCGGGGCCGACGCATGACGTCGCCCTCGATCGTCTGGCTGCGCGACGACCTGCGCCTCGCCGACAACCCGGCCCTCGTGGCCGCCGTCGAGAAGGGCGAACCGGTCGTCGTCCTCTTCCTGCTCGACGACGAGACCGACGGCATCCGCCCGCTCGGCGGCGCCTCGCGTTGGTGGCTGCACCACAGCCTCGCCGCTCTCGCCGAGTCGCTCCGGGCCATCGGCGGCCGACTGACCCTGCGCCGGGGCCCCCAGGCGCGCGAACTGCCCCGCCTCGTCGACGAGACGGGCGCCGGTGCCGTCTTCTGGAACCGCCGGTACGGCCTCGCCGCCCGCGACGCGGACGCCGACCTCAAGTCGTCCCTTCGCGAGCGCGGGCTCGACGTGCGCAGCTTCCAGGCGAACCTCCTGTTCGAACCGTGGACGATCCAGACCGGGCAGGGCCAACCGTTCAAGGTCTTCACGCCGTTCTGGCGCGCATGCCTCGACCGGCCCGAGCCGCGCCACCCCGAGGCGGCCCCCGACGAACTGCACGGGCCCCGCACGGCGCCCGACAGCGACGACCTCGACTCGTGGTCCCTCCTGCCCACGGCACCCGACTGGGCCGGGGGACTCCGGGACTCGTGGACCCCGGGCGAAGCCTCCGCCCTCGACACGCTCGAACGCTTCGCCACGGGACACCTGGCCGACTACGGCCTCCGTGACGAACCTGCTCAAGAGGCGACGAGTCACCTCTCGCCCCACCTCCGGTTCGGCGAGGTCAGCCCGTTCCAGGTCTGGCACCGCATGCGGGGCGACCTCACGCCCGACGCCCGCGAGCAGGCCTCGGGCTTCCTGCGCGAACTCGTCTGGCGCGAGTTCAACCACACGGTCCTCTTCGCGAACCCGCACCTGGCCACGAAGAACTACCGGCCCGAGTTCGACGAGTTCCCGTGGCACGAACTCGAGCCGGGCGAACTCGAGGCGTGGCAGCAGGGCACGACCGGCATCCCGCTGGTCGACGCCGGCATGCGCGAACTGTGGACCACCGGCTACATGCACAACCGGGTGCGCATGGTCACGGCGAGCTTCCTCGTCAAGAACCTGCTGGCCGACTGGCGAGTCGGCGAGCAGTGGTTCTGGGACACCCTGGTCGACGCGGACGAGGCGAACAACCCCGCCAACTGGCAGTGGACGGCCGGCTCGGGCGCCGACGCGGCCCCCTACTTCCGGGTGTTCAACCCCGTGCTGCAGGCCGACAAGTTCGACAAGCACCGCGACTACGTGCACCGCTGGGTTCCCGAGGTCGACGACGACTCGTACCCCGAGCCCATGGTCGACCTCAAGGCCTCGCGCCGGGCCGCGCTCGACGCCTACGAGGCGATGCGCCGCACGACCCGCACCGAATGACCCCGCCCCTCGAGAGGACCACCTCCGTGACGACGTCATCACACCCCGCCCGCACCGGCCCACTAACAGGAATCGACGCCGTGTTCGCCGCGCGTGCTCCCGAGCGTCGCGGGCCCAGCGCCGTCTGGGCGACCTTCGACCGCTCGGGCGTCACGCACGACGGCTCGTACGGCGAGATCGCCCCCGGCACCGCACCCGGCGTCGACACGGCTTACCGCATCGCCTCGTGCACGAAGAGCTTCACCGCGACGGCCCTGCTCGCCCAGCGCGACGCCGGGCTCGTGTCGCTCGACGCACCGATCACCGACGTCGTGCCGGCGTTCGGCGAGGTGGCCCTCCCGACGGCCGACTCCCCCGTGCCGACCTTGCGCATGCTCCTGACCATGTCGGCCGGCTTCCCCACCGACGATCCGTGGGGTGATCGACAGGAGTCCCTCACGGACGACGAACTCGACGCCCTGCTGCGGGCCGGGCTGAGCTTCGACAGCGTGCCGGGCACGACCTTCGCCTACTCCAACCTCGGCTTCGCCCTCGTGGGCCGGGCGATCGCGGCCGTCGCCGGGAGGCCCTACCGCGAGGTCGTCGAGTCGACCGTCCTCGAGCCGCTCGGTCTGACGAGCACCGGGTTCGAGGCGACCGTCCCGGCCACCGGCGGAGTCGCGATCGGCCACCGCCGCGCCTCCGACGGGGGCGATGCCCTGCCGTTCTCGGGCCCGGGTGCGTTCTCGCCGATCGGCGGGTTGTTCAGCACCGTGACCGACCTCACGCGCTGGGCGCGCTGGCTCGGCTCGGCGTTCGACCCCGAGGGTCAGGGCGACGTCGACGGCATCCTCTCGCGCGCCTCCCGGCGCGAGATGCAGCAGGTGCAACGGTTCGTCCCCGCCCGGGCCGGGCACCCCGGCGGCTACGGGTTCGGCCTGTTCGTCGAGCACTATCCCGACCACGGCCCCGTCGTGTCGCACAGCGGGGGCTATCCCGGGTTCTCGGCCCACATGCGCTGGCAGACCGCGACCGGCCTCGGCGCCGTCGGGTTCGAGAACGCGACCTACTCGAAGGTCTCCGAACCCATCGGGCTCGCACTCGACGGCATGATGGCCGACCGCGCCGACGCCCGTGTCGTCGTGCACCCGTGGGCCGAGACGTCGACGGCCCGGGACGCGGTCGAGGCCGTGGTCCGCGGCGGGGCCGTCCCCGACGGGTTGTTCAGCGAGAACGTCGAACTGGACCTCCCGTTCGACCGGCGCCGCGCCTCCTGGGCCGCTCTCGTCGAGTCCGTGGGGGGCTGGGACGACTCCGGTGACGGTGACCTGCTCGCGGCCGACGAGTCGTCGTCACCGTCGCACCTGGTCTGGCGTCGGCGCGGTGCCCGCGGCGTCGTCCGGTTCGAGATCCGGCTGACCCCCGAGCGCCCGCCCCGGGTCCAGACGGTGCTGGTGAGCGCCGAGAGTCCGCGCTGACCCAGGGGCCCTCGGGCGCTCGTCGGGCGCTCGTCGGGCGCTCGTCGGGCGCTCGTCGGGTCCGACGCCGTCAGGCGGGTGGCCGCCCTCCGGCCACCCCGGCGGCCCGGGCGGCGGCGCGGGCACCGCTGCGTCCTGCGACCCCCAGGCTGCGCGAGGTCGCCCACGTGGCGATGAACCCGGCCGAGAACGCGTCCACGAGACCCACCGAGTCGACCCAGCGCGAGACGACCCCGTCGACCACGACCGGTGGCTGCCCCCGCGAGACCACGACGGCTCCCCCGTCGTCGGCGACGAGGGCCACCACGCCGACGTGTTCGGCCAGGGCCGTCGCCGAGGCGATCGGCTCGTCCAGCCCGGTCAGCTCGCGAGCCGTCTCGTCCGACGGGAAGAACAGGTCGGCCCCGTGGACGGCCGCGAGGAAAGCCGACACCCCGAACCGGCGGACGATCGAGGCGCTGCCCGGGGCGACCGAGACGAGCGCCCCGGCCTGCCGAGCCCGGCCCACCAGGCGTCGGAGGGCGACGGGGCTGCGGGACTGGGTGACCGTGTAGCCCGTGAAGTGCACGAGACCGGCCTCGGCGACGAGGTCGTCCGGCACGTCGTCGGGGCCCAGCGAGGCGCCCGCCCCCCGATCGGTGAACATGGTGCGGGACGAGCCGTCGACGGTGATGACGACCGTGCCCGTCGGATCGTGCGCGTCGTAGGCCAGACGGGTCACGACCCCCGCGTTGGCGAGCAGTTGCGAGTGGCGTTGCAGGTCGGCCGTGCCCACCCGACCGACGAACGAGACGTCGACCCCCAAGGACCCCAGCCATGCCGCCGTGTTCGCCGCCGATCCGCCGGCCCGGTGCCTGATGGTGGCCACCGTCTCCGTTCCGGGGACGCCGCCCGTCCGGGGGCTGACGATGATGTCGTCGAGGACGTCCCCGAAGACGAGGACGGGCGACCCGGTCCGGGGTCGGGCGCCCGGGGGGCGGGAGCGGTCGGCGGAGACGGTCATCGACGTCCACCCGACCACGGATCGAGGGCCGGAACGGGACGAGGAGGCGCAAATCACCCTCGAGAGCACGTCACGTTCACCCGTCCCGGCCTCGCCGACGGGCCGGGTCCGGGTCGTCGGTCAGGCGACGGCGGGCTGTGCGACCGGGACCTCGCGACGGGCACGCCGGCCGCGGACGACCAGGGCGTCGAGAGCGAAGCGGCCGGGCCCGGTGAGCACGATCGCGATCGAGGCGACCGCGAGGACGAGGACGTACTCGAAGCCGCCGGTCGTCGAGTAGAAGCCGTTCGGCAGGTGGACGGCGACCAGGGCGACGACCGCCGTGACCGCCAGGAGGGCGGCGGCGACCCGCGTGGCGAAGCCGACGACCAGCGCGACACCGGCCGCGAGCTCGGTGACGGCCGCGACCGGGGCCGCGACCTCGGCGAGCGGGATGCCCATGCCGCCGAAGGCCCCCTGCGTCGCGGCGAGGCCGTCGACGGCGAGCTTCTGCCACCCGTGGGCGACGAAGACGACCCCGAGGACGACGCGGACCAGGAGGAGTCCGAAGGACGAGAGAGCTGACGACATGGAAGTGCCTTTCGGTCGGGGACGGGATCGAGGCACGTCGTCGGGCCCTCCGTCACGGTACGAGGTGACGCGTCACCGACCGCGGCCGTGGAGCGCCCTACCAGGCCTTCGTCAGAGCCCTGCCAGGCTCGGGTGGGGCATCCGGAGGACGCGGGGACGCCTCGCGCGGGCCGTTCGGCGGACGTCGGACGTGCCCCGGGGGACGGTGTCGGTGGTCCCGGGCAGGATCGAGGCGGACCACGAGACGGGCCGAAGGGCCCACGACGAGAGGCGGCACACATGGCGACCATCGCGATCACGGGGGGCTCGGGGCGCATCGCGACCTGGGTCCGCCCCCTGCTGCTCGAGGCCGGCCACGACCTGCGGCTGCTCGACGTGGTCACGCCGCCCGACGACCTCCGAGCGCACGAGACGTTCGAACACGTCGGCGTGACCGACCTCGAGTCCCTCACGGTGGCGCTCGGCGGGGCCGACCTGGTCGTCCACCTCGCGTCCCACGCCAGCGAGCGCACGTGGCACGAGATCCGCGACCTCAACGTCGAGAGCGCGTACGTCGTGCACGAGGCCGCCCGTCGCGCCGGCGTGACCCGCCTGCTCGCGGCCAGTTCGGTGCACGCCGTGGGGTTCGAACCCGGCTCGAGTGCGGCCGACCACGACGTCCCCGCGCCACGCCCCGACTCGTTCTACGGCGTCAGCAAGGTGCTGCTCGAGGCCGTCGGCAGCCTGTACGCCGACCGCTTCGGCTCGACCGTGGTGTCGGCGCGCATCATGACGGCCGAGGTCGAGCCGCACGACGTCCGCAGCCTCGGCACGTGGCTGTCACCGGCCGACGCGACCCGGTTGATCCTGGCCACCCTGTCGACGGCCCCGTCCGGTCACCACGTCGTCTGGGGCGTCAGCCGCAACACCCGTCGCGTCGTGTCGCTGGCGGCGGGAGAGGCCATCGGGTACCACCCCGAGGACGACGCCGAGGCGTTCGCCGACCGTTTCGCCGGGCAGGTGCAACCGCCCGACGCACCCGTCGGCGGCACCTTCACGACCATGCCCCTGGGCGAGGCGTGGTGACCGGCCCGGCGACGGCATCCGGCCACGACCGCGAGGCCGGTAGCGTGGCTGCGTGAACCCCACCTTGCACTCGTCGTCCGTCGCCGAGATCGACCCCGTCGTCCTCTACGAGATCCTCCGCCTCCGGGTCGACGTCTTCGTCGTCGAACAGGAGTGCCCCTACCCCGAGCTCGACGGGCGCGACCTCGAACCGACCGCGCGCCTCCTCTGGTTCGCCGACGCCGACGCCCGGGTCCTGGCGACGCTCCGGGTGCTGCACGACGGCGACGACCGTCGGATCGGCCGGGTCGCGACGGCGGCGGCGGCCCGTGGCCGTGGGCTCGCAGCCGACCTGATGCGGGCGGCCGTCGACGGGTGCGAGGGGCGACTGATCCGGCTCGACGCCCAGGCCCACCTCTCTGGCTGGTACGCACGGTTCGGCTTCGTCGTCGACGGTGACGAGTTCCTCGAGGACGGCATCCCCCACCTGCCGATGGCGCTCGCCGCCACGCGCTGAGGTCGGCTCGGCTTGTCGGCGCGTCGGCGCGTCGTCGACCGGTCGATCAGACGGTCGGGCCGGGGTGGTGGTGCTCGAAGACGAGACTGGTGCGGGTCGAAGCGACGGCCGGATGCGCCGAGAGGTGGTCGAGCACGAACTCGCGCACGTCGTTCGTGTCACGGACGGCCAGATGGATGATGAAGTCCTCGGACCCACCCAGGAAGAACAGCTGCACCACCTGCGGCAGGGCCCGGATCTCGGACGAGAAGGCGGCGATGCGCTGCCGGGCCGAGGCGAGGATCGTCACGCTGATCAGCGCCTGCAGGTCGAGCCCGAGTGCCGACAGGTCGATGTCGGCACCGAAACCGGCGACGACGCCGCGTTCGACGAGCGACCGGAGGCGCGCGAGACACGTCGACGGAGCGATCCCCACCTGCGCGGCCAGGGTGGCGTTCGGGGTGCGGCTGTTCGCGACCAGCAGGCGCACGAGCTGCCGGTCGATCTCGTCGAGCCGAACGTCGTTCGTCGCAACCATGCCTCGCCACACCTCTCGTCGTCGATCGTGCGGCGATAAGGGCCCCGCACAGAATCTCGTGCGGAAAGCTTGGCACGCATCGGCACGAAACAGCACACTGACCTCAGTTCGGCGAACAGAGGCGTGCACCGGCCGCCCGTCGTCGAGGCCACTCCCGAGAGGACGAACCATGCGCGTCGGCATCCCCACCGAGATCAAGAACAACGAGAACCGCGTCGCCGCGACTCCGGCCGGCGTGCA
Source organism: Frigoribacterium sp. CFBP 8751 (assembly GCF_014841545.1). NCBI lineage: Bacteria > Bacillati > Actinomycetota > Actinomycetes > Micrococcales > Microbacteriaceae > Frigoribacterium > Frigoribacterium sp. CFBP 8751. The sequence goes on along the minus strand of NZ_JACYUB010000002.1, from coordinate 29,590 downwards.
CGAGTTCTCCCGCCGCGGTCACGACGTGGTCGTGCAGGCGGGTGCCGGACGGGGGTCGGGGTTCTCCGACGCCGAGTTCGTCGCCGCGGGCGCGACGGTGGTGGACGACGCGGCCACCGTCTGGGGCGAGTCCGACCTGCTGATGAAGGTCAAGGAGCCGATCGCGGCCGAGTACCCGTTGATGCGGGCCGACCAGACCCTCTTCACCTACCTGCACCTCGCGGCGTCGCCCGAGTGCACCGAGGCCGTCCTCGCCTCCGGCACGACCGCGATCGCCTACGAGACGGTCCAGCGGGACGACCGCAGCCTGCCGCTGCTCTCGCCGATGAGCGAGGTCGCCGGCCGCCTGTCCACGATGGTCGGTGCCTACCACCTCATGAAGCCCATCGGCGGCACGGGCGTGTTGCTCGGCGGCGTCCCCGGCACCCCGAAGGCGAAGGTGGTCGTGATCGGCGGTGGCGTCGCCGGCGAGCACGCCGCCGCGAACGCCCTCGGCCTCGGCGCCGACGTGACCGTCATCGACGTGTCGCTGCCGCGCCTCCGTGCCCTCGAAGTGCAGTTCGGCGGCCGGGTGCAGACCCGCGCCTCGACGGCCTACGAGATCGGCGCCCAGGTCGCGGCGGCCGACCTGGTGATCGGCTCGGTGCTGATCCCCGGTGCCCAGGCCCCGAAACTCGTCACCGACGACATGGTGGCGTCGATGCGTCCCGGGTCGGTGCTCGTCGACATCGCCATCGACCAGGGCGGCTGCTTCGAGGGCTCGCACGCGACCACGCACGACGACCCGACCTTCGCCGTCCACGACAGCGTCTACTACTGCGTCGCCAACATGCCCGGCGCCGTCCCCCAGACCTCGACCCGGGCCCTGACCAACGCGACGATGCCCTACGCGCTGGCCCTCGCCGACCGGGGGTGGCGTGACGCCATCGCGGCCGACGCGTCGCTGGCCCGGGGAGTCAACGCGGTCGCCGGGCGCATCACCAACGCCGGCGTCGCGACCGCGGCCGGCGTCGACCTGGCGGATGCCCGCACCCTCTGACCCGTCCGACGGTCCGACGGCGCCCGCCAGGACGCAGAGCGAAGCGGTCGGTCCGGCAAGCGAAGGCCTCGATCCGAACCAGGTGGTCCGGTGGGATCGACCCCCTATGCTCTGGGCATGGCACGACGACCCACCCCACCACGGGAACGGCTGCTCGAGGCAGCGAGGACCGAGTTCGCCGCCCGCGGCCTCGCCGGGGCGCGCGTCGACACGATCGCGCGGGACGCCGAGGCGAGCAAAGAGCGCCTCTACGCCCACTTCTCGACCAAGCGCGACCTCTTCGACGCCGCGCTCGGCGAGAGCATCGGGCGCTGGGTCGCCGTCGTCCCCTTCGACGCCCACGACCTGCCCGGCTGGGCGAGTGCACTCTACGACCACCTGGCCTCGAACCCCGACGACGCCCGGCTGCTGCTCTGGGGTCAGATCGAGGGTGTCGCGCTGCCCAGCCCCGGCGTGCTCGACCACGGCCAGCTCGAGGCGCGCCGCGACTCGGTGCGCGCGGCGCAGGACGCCGGCGACATCTCGTCCAGCTGGGATGCCGACGAGTTGCTGACCATGGTCTTCGGCGTCGTGCTGGCGTGGTTCGTCACGCCCGAGGCCACCAACCTGCACACCGGCCCGCAACAGAGGCGTTGCGACGTCGTGCGACAGGCGGTGGCCCGGATCGTCGCCCCGGGCTGAGACCCCGCCCGGGTTCCGGGCCGAGACCCGGTCGCGACCGGTCGGCACCGTCCGACCCGCCGGGAGTAGCGTCCCCGTGTGACCACGACCGAACCCACTCCCGCCCTCTCCCCCGACCTGCAGCGCGTCCTCGACAGCGTGCCCGACCCGGGCGGCGTCACGACGTCGGACGCGGTGTACGCGGCGACCGACGTCGATCTCGAGGGGTTCCTCGCGACGCCGGCCCGCGCCTCCTCGTCCGAGCTCGTGCCCGGCGTGCTCGTGCTGCACGACTGGTTCGGCGTCGTCGACCACGTCAAGGTGCGCGCGCAGATGCTCGCGCGGCTCGGCTACGTGGCGCTGGCCGGCGACGTCTACGGGCAGGGCGTGCGCCCGTCGCCGCAGGACGCCGCCGGCGAGGCGGGCAAGTACTACGGCGACGTCGCACTGTTCCGGTCGCGCCTGCTGGCGAACCTCGAGCGCCTCCGGGCCGAGCCCGGCGTCGACCCGTCCCGGATCGCCGTGATGGGCTACTGCTTCGGCGGCTCGGGAGCCCTCGAGCTGGCCCGCGCGGGTGCCGACGTCGCCGGCGTCGTGTCGTTCCACGGCGGTCTCGGTACCGGCATGCCCGCCGAGAAGGGTGCCGTGACGGCCCCGCTGCTCGTGATGACCGGCGCGGCCGACCCGGTGGTGCCCGACGAGGCGGTCGTCGCGTTCGAGGACGAGATGCGCGCCGCCGAGGCACCCGACTGGCAGGTGCTGAGCTACAGCGGTGTCCTGCACGCCTTCGCCGTGCCCGGCACCGACTCGCCCGACCACGGCGCGCAGTACGACGCCCGCGCGGACCGTCGCTCGTGGCAGCAGCTCGAGACGTTCCTGTCCGAGGTCTTCGCCTGACCGGTCGCCCCGCCCGGGGTGTGCACTTCGCGACATCGACCGCCCGACACGCCGCTCCCCTCTCGAGGTGAGCGGCGTGTCGTCGTCCGGCTGTCGGGTTCGGCACGGTCGACGCGGCCGGAGAGGTCGCGAACGGCCCGGCAGGAGGCGCGGGTCGTCGACCCGAGGAGGCGCGGGTCGGGGGACCAGCGGAGCGCAGGTCCTAGAAGCCGGCGACTCGGGCCGTGCCGGCCCGGGCCAGGTCGCGCAGCTGGACGGCCGTCGCGACGGCGGCGTGGGCCGCCTCGGCGCCCTTGTCCTCTTTCGAGCCGGGCAGGCCGGCGCGGTCGAGGCCCTGCTGCTCGTCGTCCAGGGTGAGCACGCCGAACCCGACGGGCTTGCCCGTGTCGAGGGTCACCCGCAGCAGGCCCGAGGTCGCGGCGTCGGACACGTACTCGAAGTGCGGCGTCCCGCCGCGGATGATCACGCCGAGGGCGACGACCGTGTCGGCCCCCGCCTCGAGGGCGGCCTTGGCCACGACGGGCAGCTCGAAACTGCCCGGCACGCGGACGACCGTCGCGGTCGCGCCGAGGCGCTCGACCGTCGACAGTGCGCCGGCCAGCAGGCCGTCGGTGATCGTCTCGTGCCAGGTGCCGGCCACGATCGTGACACGGATTCCCGTGCCGTCGACGTCGAGGTCGGTGGGTGCGCCTTCTCCGCTCATGCGGGATCTCCTTCGGTGGTGCGGGTGATGGTGTCGGTGGTGGCGTCGGTGGTCGGTGCCTCCGGTGCCGGGACGGGTTCGTCGAGGTCGCGGTCGCCCAACCAGGTGACGAGATCGGCGATCGTCACGACCGGGACCCCCTCACGGGCGCCGAACTCGAGCAGGGCGCGCAGGCGCATCATCTCGCCGTCGTCGCCCACGATCTCGCTGATCACGGCCACGGGTCGCAGTCCCGCGGCCTTCATCAGGTCGACGGAGGCCTCGGTGTGGCCGTCGCGCTCACGCACTCCGCCGTCGCGGGCCCGCAACGGCAGGACGTGCCCGGGGCGGTGGAGGTCGTCGCGCACGCTCGTCGGCGACGCGAGCGTGCGGAGGGTCGTCGCCCGGTCGGAAGCGCTGATGCCCGTCGTGACACCCGCGGCCGCGTCGACGCTCACCGTGTAGGCCGTGCCCCGGGCGTCCTCGTTGCGGGCGACCATCGGCGGCAGGTCGAGTCGGTCGGCGATCTCGTTCGTCATCGGTGCGCAGACGAAGCCCGACGAGACCCGCACCGTCCAGGCGATCCACTCGGGCGAGGCCAGCTCGGCGGCCAGGACGACGTCGCCCTCGTTCTCGCGGGACTCGTCGTCGACCACCACGACGGGTCGGCCCCGGCGCAGGTGGCCGAGGGCGAGCTCGATCGGTGCGAGGCGCGAGTCGACCCGCGCCTCCTCGGCAGGTGTCGACACGGTCACGGGCGCCCCGTCGCGGCGGCGTCGAACGAGTCCACCGCGTCGACCGGTGCGGTCGCGTCCCGGGGCCGATCGGCGTCGAGCGCGTCCAACCGGAGCATGCGGCGCACGTGGCGGGCGAGCACGTCGGTCTCGACGTTGACCCGGTCGCCGACGGCCTTGCCGCCGAGGGTCGTCACGGCGAGCGTCTCGGGGATGAGGCTGACCTCGAACCAGCCAGGCGCCTCGCCGGGGTCGCTGATCGCGCTGACCGTGAGGCTCACGCCGTCGAGCGTGACCGAGCCCTTGTCGACGAGCAGGGGCGCGAGGTCGTCGACGAGGTCGAACCGGACCCGACGCCAGGCGTCGCCGTCCTCGATCTCGACGACCGTGGCCGTGCCGTCGACGTGGCCCTGCACGATGTGGCCGCCGAGGCGGTCGCCGACGCGGGCGGCGCGTTCGAGGTTGACCGGCGTGCCGGGGCCGAACGCCCCGACCGTGCTCATGGCCAGCGTCTGACGCATGACGTCGGCCGTGAACGTGTCGCCCTGCCGCGCGACCACCGTGAGGCAGACGCCGCTGACCGAGATGGAGTCGCCGTGCGCGGCGTCGGTGAGCACGGCCGGGCCGTGGACCGTGAGGCGGACGCTGTCGCCCTGGTCGTCGACGCGCGCGACGCGTCCGAGTTCTTCGACGAGACCGGTGAACATCAGCGCACCGCCGTGCTCGTCGCGTCGATGGGTCGACGCGTCCGTGCGTCGGTCCCGCGGGGCGTGGTGGCCTGCGTCGTCATGTCGTCCTCCGGTCTGCCTGGCTGTGTGCCGAGGGCTCTCCGGGGGTGCGCGACGCGGGGGTCGGCATCGGCCAGGGGTCCGCGGACGGACGACCGGGCCCGCGCCACCTCTCATCCGGACTATGACCGTCGGTACCGGAGTTCCACCGGTTCAACCGGGCCCTCACCTCTCGGTGACGACACGGGTCGCGGACTGTGACCGCCGGCTCAGATTTTCACTGACCCCGGAGCGCGTTGCTCTGTCGGTGACGATAGCACCGCCGCCTCGTGCCGCCCCGACGTGTTCGGCCAGGGCGTAGCCGGGCGCAACACGGGCGGCCCGGGCTCAGCCGACCACGAGCCCGAGGTGAGCCGCCATCGTCGGGGCGAAGGTCGCCAGCTGCAGCTCGTCGATGGTCGCGCCGCGAAGCCCTTCGAAACCGTCGATGCGCGAGAAGTCGCTCGTGCGCAGGTCGGTGTGCGACAAGGAGGCGCGGGTCACGTCGAGCGTGCCGATGCGGCAGTCGACCAGCGCGACCCGCAGGGCTTGCACGCCCCCGAGGTCGAGTTCGCCGATCGTGCACCCCTCGATCACGACGTCGGTGAGCCGTGCCCCGCGCAGGTTGAGGAAGTCGATCTTGCCGCCGACCAGGCGCACCGACCGCAGCTCGGCGTCGAACAGCTCGGCCGACCCCCACCGGGGCCGCTCGACGCGGACGTCACGCCAGGTGCTGCGCGCGGCGGCCAGCTCGGGGGCGAACGAGTCGGCCAGCACCGACTCGACCAGGCGCGCACCGCGCAGTCGGGCCGACCCGAGCCGGGGCGACTCGAAGACGCACTCGGTGAACTCGGCCCCCTCGAGGTCGCGGTCGGTCAGGTCGGCGTCGACGTAGCGCTCGAGCTCACGGCTGTCGCGCGGTCCCAGCAGGTCGGTGCCGAGGTCGACGAGTCCCTGTGGATCGACGGGATCGAGCCGCGGAGCGTCGGTGCCGCCCGGGGTCGCGGGGCGGGACGGCGTGGGGCGGCGCGGCGGGGTCATGCGACGAGGCTAGCGGCGACGTCCGACACGACCCGCGCCTCCTCGGGTCGGCCGCCCGCCACCCGTGGTCAGCACTCGATGACGTTGACGGCGAGCCCGGCGCGGCTGGTCTCTTTGTAGCTGTCCTTCATGTCGCGACCGGTCTGACGCATGGTCTCGATGACGGTGTCGAGGCTGACGACGTGGCTGCCGTCGCCGAGCAGGGCCATGCGCGTCGCGGCGACGGCCGTGCCCGCGGCGATGGCGTTGCGCTCGATGCAGGGCACCTGGACGAAACCGCCCACGGGGTCGCAGGTGAGACCGAGGTGGTGCTCCATCGCGATCTCGGCGGCGTTCTCGACTTGGCGGGGCGTTCCGCCGAGGAGCGCGGTCAACGCCCCCGCGGCCATCGATGCGGCCGAGCCGACCTCGCCCTGGCAGCCGGCCTCGGCCCCCGAGATCGAGGCGTTGCGCTTGTAGAGCGAACCGATCGCCGCGGCCGTCAGCAGGTAGGTGCGGGCCAGCTCGTCCGCTGTGGCACCGTGGAAGCGCATCGCGTAGTAGCCCACGGCCGGGATGATGCCGGCAGCCCCGTTGGTCGGTGCCGTGACCACGCGGCCGCCGCCCGCGTTCTCTTCGTTGACGGCCATCGCGTAGGCCTGCAGCCACTGGGCCGGCAGGTCGGAGGCCAGCAGCGAGGAGGCGCGGCCCTGGTCGATCGCGGAGCCGCCGAGTGCGAAGGCGGTCGCCCTCTCGTCTTGCTGGCGCAGCATGGTCGCGAACTGGCGGGCGCGCCGCGGCACCTTCATCCAGCCCGGCAGGACGCCCGTGGCCGCGAGACCGGCGTCGACGCAGGCCCGCATCGCGGCCCAGCGGGCGTCGAGGCCCGCGGCGGCGTCGGCCTCGCCGTGCAGCGCGACCTCGTTGCGCCAGGCGAGCTCGGCGATCGACACGCCCTCGGCGTCGCAGAGGTGCATCAGGTCGTCGGCGTCGGCGAACGCGAACGGCGCCTCGGCGGTGGGGACGGCCCGCTCGTCGTCGCCGTCGCGCACGACGAAGCCGCCACCGACCGAGAAGTAGACCTCGCGCGCGAGGGTCACGCCGTCGACGTCCAGGGCCTCGACGCTCATCGCGTTGGGGTGCCGCGGCATGCGCGTCAGCGGAGCCATCCGCAGGTCGTTGGGGGCGAAGGCGATCTGGTGGCGCCCGAGCAGCCGCAGGCCGCCGCCCTGCTCGACCGCCTGCTGCATGCCCGAGACGACGGCGGGGTCGCAGGTCTCGGGCTGCATGCCCGCGAGACCGGCGAGGACGGCCGAGGGCGTGCCGTGGCCGAGGCCGGTCGCGGCGAGCGAGCCGTAGAGCACGGCCTCGACCCGGGCCACGTCGGCCAACCGGCCGTCGGCCTCGACGCCGAGGAGGAACTCGCGGGCGGCACGCATGGGGCCGACGGTGTGCGAGCTCGACGGGCCGATGCCGATCGAGAAGAGATCGAGGGCCGAGACGTGATCGGTCACGTGCCACCTGCCTTCCGGGGTCACGACGACGTTACCCGCTGCCGCCGACGGCAGGGCCCCGGGCACCGAGGAGGCACGGGTCGCCTCAGTCGGGACGCCCCACCTCGCGGGCCCGCTCGGCCATCGCGCCCGACATGCCCTCGAGGAACCGCCGGACGGTCTCGAGCTCGGCCTCGTCGAAGTCGGCCATGACCCGGTCGCTCATCGAGCCGAGCGGCCCGAAGAACGCCCCCGCGACCTCGCGGGCGCGATCGGAGTAGCGGACGAGCACCCGGCGTCGGTCGGCGTCGTCCCGGCTCCGCTGCACGTGCCCGACCTTCTCGAGGCGGTCGATGACCCCCGTGGCCGCCCCCGAGGTGACGCCCAGCAGCTCGCCGAGCCCGCCGGCGGTCACGGGGTCGCCGTCGCGCTCGGCCTGCATGACGTGCAGCAGCGCCTCGAGGTCGATGTGGCCGAGTCCGTGCCGAGTGGCGAAGGCCTGGGCGACCTTCTGCGACTCGGTGGTCAACCGTTGCATGTGGGTGACGATCTCGTCGGCCTGCGGCGAGCGCGGCGGACGGGTCGACGGCGCCGTGGGGGCCGGGTCTGTCGGGGTGGGCATGGAACCTCCTGCGTGACGAGTCTGGTCGATGCTCCTGTGATCTGCAATACTCTTAGCAACTAAGACATTCAGCTACTGAAGGATCATCATGCGCACCCTCGCCCGCATCGTCAGCGGCCACCGCACCGCCTGGGCCGTGCTCGCCGCGACGGCCGTCGCCGTCGCCCTGCTCTTCGCCGTCCTGCCGACGAGCGAGGGCGACACCGCCCCACCGTCGGGCGTGCCCGACACGAGCCAGTCGGCCGAGGTGACCGAGATCCTCGCGTCGTTCCCGAGCGCCGAGACGACGGTGGGCATCCTGGTCTTCAGCCACGGGGGCGACCGACTCGACGCCGGCGACCTCGCCGCGGTCGACGCCCGGGCCGCGTCCCTCGCCGAGCTCTCGACGACCCCGCAGGCCGTCAGGCCGCAGATCAGCGACGACGGCACCGCGGCGATCGTCGCCGTCCCGCTCGACGCCGCGACGGCGGACGCCGACGTCGCGGGCACGGCCACGAGCCTGCGTGACGCGGCCTCGACCGACCTGCCCGCCGGACTGGACGCCCTGCTCACCGGTCCGATCGGGTTCCAGGACGACATCGCGAACGCCTTCGCCGGGGCGGACGTCCGGCTCCTGCTGGTCACGGTGATCGTCGTGGCCGTCCTGCTGATCGTCACCTATCGCAGCCCGGTGCTCTGGATCGTGCCGCTGGCCGTCGTCGGTGCCGCCGACGCCCTGGCCGGCCGGGTCGCGGCCGCCGTCGCCGAACCGCTGGGCATCCCGCTCGACGCCTCGATCTCGGGCATCCTCTCGGTCCTCGTCTTCGGCGCGGGCACCAACTACGCCCTGCTGCTCGTCGCGCGCTACCGCGAAGAGCTCCTCCGCCAGCCCGACCGTCACCGCGCCATGCGCACGGCCGTGACGAGCGCCGGCCCCGCCATCGCGGCGAGCGGTGGCACGGTCGCGCTGAGCCTCCTGACCCTGCTGCTCGCGTCGCTCACGGGCAACCGGGCCCTCGGTCTCGCCTGCGCGGTCGGCGTCGTCGTGGCGATCGTCTTCGCCCTCGTGGCGCTGCCCGCGGCACTGGTGGTCTGCGGTCGCGGACTGTTCTGGCCCTTCGTGCCCCGCGCCTCCTCGTCCGCCGCGACCGTCGCGACCCGCACGGACGACCGGACCGCAGGAGGCGCGGCGCACCACGCGGCACCGCGACGCGGCTTCTGGGACCGTCTCGGGCGCGGCGTCCGACGCCGTCCGGCCGTCGTGGCCGTCGCGTCCGTCGCGGGCATCGGCGTCCTCTGCCTCGGGCTGAGCGGCTACGCCGTCGGCCTCTCGCAGACCGACCAGCTGCTCGGCGACCCCGATTCGGTCACCGCGCAACGGGTGATCGACGAGTCGTTCTCGGCGGGGCTGACCAGCCGCACCACCGTGGTCGTCCCGTCGACGGTCGCCGACGAGGCCACCGCGCTCGCGTCCGGCACGGACGGCGTCGACGCGGCGACGACCGGCGAGACCGAGGGCGGACTGACCCGCGTCGACCTGCAGCTCACCGCCGAGCCCGAGAGCGACGCCGCCTTCGACACCGTCGAGCGCCTGCGGTCCGGGTACGCCGACGCCGGCGGCCGCCTCGCCGACGCGCTCGTCGGCGGCAGCGACGCCACCGCCTACGACACGAAGGTCGCGGCGCAGGCCGACATCGACCTGATCGCACCGATCATCCTGGCGATCGTGTTCGCCGTCCTGGCCCTGCTGCTGCGCTCGCTCGTGGCCCCCGTGCTGCTGATCGCCTCGGTGCTGGCCACGTTCTTCGCGAGCCTGGGGGCCTCGACCTGGTTGTTCCAGAACGTGCTGGGGTTCCCCGCGCTCGACACGGCCGTGACGCTCTACGCGTTCCTGTTCCTCGTCGCGCTCGGGGTGGACTACAACATCTTCCTCACCACCCGGGCCCGCGAGGAGGGCCTCGTGCACGGCACCCGCGAGGGCATGGTGCGGGCCCTGGCCTCGACCGGTGCCGTCATCACGAGCGCGGGCATCCTGCTGGCCGCCGTGTTCGCCGTGCTGGGCGTGCTGCCGGTCGTCGCCCTGACCCAGGTCGGCGTGATCGTCTGCCTGGGCGTGCTGCTCGACACCCTGGTGGTGCGCACCGTGCTCGTGCCCGCGCTCGTCTTCCTCACCGGTGACGCCTTCTGGTGGCCGAGCCGGCGCGCGTCACGTCAGCCGCAGGCCGCCCAGAGCCCGACCCGCGAGGCCTCGGCCGACGCCTCGGCGGCGACGAACCGGTCACGGTAGCGGTACGCGTCGTCGTAGGTGTCCTCGCGCCCGTAGCCCTCGGCGACCAGTCGCTCGTTGAGCATCGTGCCGTCCGGCGACCAGACGTAGCGCAGCAACCGGTCGTAGCGGTCGGAGTCACCCTGCGAGGCGTCGTCCTCGAGCCAGACCGTCGCTCCCTCGGGCAGGGTGGCCGTCGTGAAAGCGCTGGCCTCGGGGCCGAAGCAGTCGATCGGCGCGTCGGGTTTCACGGTCTCGGGGGTGTCGACGCCGATCAGGCGGATGCGCTCGCGCTCCCCCGCGACGGTGACGATCACCGTGTCGCCGTCGACGACGCGCTCGACGACGGCCTCGGCCGCCGCGGCCGGGACGCTCGTGGGCACGGGAACCGCACCCGTGCCTCCCGGGTCGACGCCCGCCGACCCGTCGCCGAGGAGGCGCGGGAACGCCACGAGGACGGCCCCCGCCACCAGCACCACGACGAGGCCGAGCAGGCGACGCGGTGTGAGGCGACGCCGCGACCGGCGACGCGCGCTCACTCGGCGAGCCGGGTGCCGCGGAGCTCGGGCAGCATCGTGGCGGCGACGGCCCCCACGACGAAGACCGCGCCGAAGACGACGAAGAGGGTGGGTGGGCCGCCGAGGGCGATCAGCGGCGGCACCGACAGCGGGGCGGCGATCGAGGCGATGCGTCCGACGCCGGCGGCCCACCCCGCTCCCGTGCCCCGCAGCGGGGTCGGGTAGAGCTCGGGCGTCACGGCGTAGAGCGCTCCCCACGCGCCGAGGTTGAAGAACGACAGCGCCATGCCCGCGACGAGGATCTGCGCGACGCTGCCGCTGACGGCGCCGAAGCCGAAGAACACGGCCGCGACGGCCGACCCGAGCAGGAAGGTCGCGAGCGTCCCCCGGCGCCCCCACTTCTCGATCAGCCAGGCCGAGGCCGCGTAGCCCGGCAGCTGGGCCAGCGTGATGATCAGCACGTACTCGAACGAGCGCACGAGCGGGAAACCGGCCGCGACGAGCAGCGACGGCAGCCAGACGAAGGCGCCGTAGTACGAGAAGTTCGTCATGAACCAGACCACCCAGATCGCGACCGTGCGGCGCGCCATGCCGGCACCGAACAACCGACCGACGGAGGCGCGGGCAGGCTTCTCGACGACCCGCGCCTCCTCGGCGGCGACGGTCGGGGCGGGGACGGTCGGGGCGGAGACGGTCGGGGCGGAGACGGTCGGGGCGGGGACGCCGGCGGCCTCCTCGAAGCCGCGGACGGTGCGCTCGGCCTCGTCGTGACGCCCCCTCGACTCGAGGAAACGCACCGACTCCGGCATCTTCAGGCGCACGAACACCGCGTAGAGCGCGGGGGCCGCGCCGATCAGCAGCGCCCAGCGCCAGCCGTCGTCGCTCGTCGGGATCACGAGGTAGCCGACGAGGGCGGCCGCGATCGAGCCCACGGCCCAGAACGCCTCGAGCAGCACGACCACGCGACCGCGGATGCGCCGGGGCGAGAACTCGCTGACGAGGGTCGACGCGACCGGCAGCTCGGAGCCCAGGCCGAGGCCGACGACGAAGCGCAGGACGAGCAGCACGCCGACCGACCACGACAGGGCCGAGAGGCCGGTGGCGAGCCCGTACAGCAGCAGGGTCAGGGCGAAGACGGTCTTGCGACCCAGGCGGTCGGCCAGCGAGCCACCGACGGCCGCGCCGATCGCCATGCCGGCGAACCCGGCCGAGGCGACCCAGGCCAGTTGGCCGGCCTGGTCGCTCCAGACGGTCATGAGCTGGGCGATGACGAACGAGAGCAGGCCGACGTCGAGCGCGTCCAGGGCCCAGCCGATGCCCGAGCCGGCGAGCAGACGACGGTGCTTCGAGGTGAACGGCAGCTCGTCGAGACGCTCGCTGCGCGTCGGGACGGCCGGGGTCGAGGTCGAGGTCGAGGTGGGGACGGGGGTCATCGGGGCCTGTCGTCTCTGCGTGTCGTCGGGGTCGGGTGGGTGCGGGGTCGGGCGGTGGTCGGGGTCGGGTGGGTGCGGGGCGGGCCCGGGCACCTGGCCGAGGCGGATCGGGCCACTGGGCAGTGTAGGAGCCGTGAACATGGTCGCCGCTACAGACACCGGGGCCCGGGCACCGTAGCCTCGGGCGGATCGGATCATCGCGGTCCGCGACGGAGGCACCACCATGGCAGAGAAATCAGCGAAGAAGACCACCGCGAAGGTCGCCGTGCGCTCCTTGAAGGAGAAGCGCGCCGACAAGAAGGCCAAGGGAGCGACGGGTAGCCACTCGGAGGACATCGTCTCCAACGCCAAGAAGCGCTGACGCACGACGTCCCCGAGGGGGCGCCGACCTCCGTACCGGGTGACCGGTCGCGAGGCGGCGCCCCTTCGCCGTTCCCGGCCCGCGGCGACACCCACGACGACGCCTCGGGCCGATCCGGGTGTGACACGAGATCAACAACTGAAATAACCTCGACCTCGGGGCCCGCGATCAGGCGTGGGCTCGGAGGGACGAGCATGGTCGACAGACGGATCAGGACGTGGGCGGCGGCGACGGTGACGGTCGTCATGGCCGGTGCCCTGGCACTCGGAGGCGCGACGAGCGCCTCCGCCGCCGGGCCGGGGACGGTCGGCTGGGCCGACTTCACCGTGGACGGGACGGCCCGTGCCTACACCGGCACGATGACGCTGCCCGGGGACTTCCCGCAGGCGACGTTCACGTCGACCTCCCGCCAGGCGACGATCCCCAGCGGGTCGAGCACCTGGCAGGGGACGGGCACACCGGTCGGCGCCGAATACGACTCGAGCCGCGGTCGCCCGTACCTCAACCTCCGTCCCGCCGAGGACTCGCCGACCACGGCCGCCGCCTCGGTCACGACCTACACCTTCGACCGGGCCACCCCCGCGAGCGACTGGTCGTTCGTGCTGGGCGACGTCGACGCCGACCAGGTGACCGTGTCGGCCACCGACGCCGCCGGTGCAGCCGTGCCCGCGAGCGCCCTCGGGTTCCGGAGCACCTACAACTACTGCCGCACCGCCGGTGCACCGTCGCCGTCGTGCGACGCCGCGGCGTTGCGTGACGTGCCCTCGTGGAACGCCACCACGGGCGTCCTGACCGGCAACGCGACCGCGGCCGACACCGAGGGTGCCGCCGCCTGGTTCAGCCCGACCGTGCCGCTCTCGACGCTGACCTTCACGTACCAACAGCGTTCCGGATTCCCCGTCTACCAGACCTGGTTCGTGACCAAGACGTTCACGGCGAGCGGCGCCGTGACGAACGACGGCACGGCCTACCCCGGAGCGGTCGTGACGGTGGTCGACCCGGCGACCGGCGAGGTCGTCGGGACCACCACGACGGTCGGCCCCGACGGCACCTGGTCGGTCCCCGGTCTCGTCTCGGGCACGCCCTACGAGGTCGACGTCACGACGCCCGACGGTGCCACCGACCTGCCCGCCCGCCCCGTCACCGTGGCCGGAGACGACTCGCCAGGACTCGACTTCGCTTTCACGGGCGCCGTGGCCCCGGCCGACACCGCACCCCTCACGGTCACGGTCGTGCAGGCCGACGGCACGCCCGTGGCCGACCGTCCGGTGAGCATCGTCGTGCCCGGCCAGATCGACCCGGTCGCGTCCGGGACGACCGGCGCCGACGGCTCGATCACCTTCGAAGGTCTCGACCCGGCGGCCGAGTACAACGTGGTCGACGAGGTCACGGGCATCGCCCGGGGTCCGGTCACCACGGCCTCCGGTGCCTCGATCACGCTCGACCCGACCGTCGAGGTCACGACGAGCATCGTGAACCCCGACGGGTCGGCGCCCGCGACCGGGTCGACCGTCGACATCGTGCCGGTCGGCGAGACCACGCCGGTGGCGAGCGTCGAGACCGGCGCGGGCGGCTCGTTCACGGCCGGCGGCCTGACCCCTGGTGAGCAGTACGAGGTGATCCTGAACGAGGACGTCGACTCGGCCGTCACGATCACCGCACCCGCGACGAGCGGGACCATCCCGCCGGTGCAGATCGCCGCGCCCGACACGGTCACCGTCGAGGGCACCGTCGTGAACTCCGACGGCACGCCGGCCGCGGGCCTCCCGTTGCAGGTGGTCGAGGCCGACGCCGCCGAGCCCGAGCCCGCGGCGAGCCCGACCACCGATGCGGCCGGCCTCTACCGCGCCGAGGCGCTCGTCCCCGGGACGGACTACGCGGTGGTCCTGGACGGCGAGGTCGTCGGCACCTTCGCGGCACCGTTCGCCGACGGGACCGTCCCGACCATCACCCTCGCCGCGCCTCCCGTGGTGACTCCGGTGCCCGACCCCGCGCCGAGCCCCGACCCCACCGTGTCGCCGGCACCCGTCGTGCCCGCGGCCGGTGGGTCCGGCACCGGCGGATCGGGCACCGGCGGCTCGGGCCGGCCTCTCGCCTACACGGGCAGCGAACCCGGTCTGCCCCTCGGCCTCGGCGCCGCCGCACTGGCCCTGGGCCTCGCCCTCGTCACCGGCTCGGCCGTCGTCCGGCGCCGGGTGGAGCGCCGCTGACGGCCGTGAGCGCCGGGTCCTGAACCCGGCAGACCGAGGAGGCGCGGTGTCCGGTCGACGGGCACCGCGCCTCCTGCGGTTCCGCCGGGCCGCGCACCGGGCCTGTGCCGTCGCCGGGGGCGAGGGAGTTGGCTCGGGACCATGAAGAACACCACACTCGGCCAGGTCGACGGCGGACTCGACGTCGGCCGCCTCGGCCTCGGCCTCATGGGCATGTCCGCCTTCTACACCGGCAACAGCACCGACGACGACGAGTCGGTGCGTGTCATCCACCGGGCGCTCGACGTCGGCGTCACCCTGCTCGACACCGCCGACATGTACGGCCCCCACACGAACGAGCAGTTGCTCGGCCGCGCTCTCAAGGGCCGCCGCGACCAGGCCGTGGTCGCGACGAAGTTCGGCAACGTCACCGACCCCGAGGCCCGCGCCGAACGCACGGTCGACGGTCGTCCCGAGTACGTCCGCCGGTCGGTCGACGGATCGCTGCAGCGCCTCGGCATCGACCACATCGACCTCTACTACCAGCACCGCGTCGACCCCCGGGTGCCCATCGAGGAGACCGTGGGCGCCATGGGCGAACTCGTCACGGCCGGCAAGGTGAGGTTCCTCGGGCTGTCCGAGGCCGCACCCGAGACGATCCGCCGCGCCCACGCGACGCACCCGATCACCGCCCTGCAGACCGAGTGGTCGCTGTGGAGTCGCGAGCCCGAGGCCGAGATCCTGCCGACCGTCCGCGAACTCGGCATCGGCTTCGTGCCCTACTCGCCGCTCGGTCGTGGGTTCCTCACGGGCACCATCCGCTCGGTCGACGAGCTCGCCGAGGACGACTTCCGCCGCTTCGCACCCCGCTTCTCGGGCGACAACCTGCAGGCCAACATCCGCATCGTGCAGCAGGTCGACGAGGTCGCCCGGGCCGTCGGAGCCACACCCGGTCAGGTCGCGCTCGCCTGGCTGCTCGCCAAGGGCGAGGGCATCGTGCCGATCCCGGGCACGAAGCGCCGCGCCTACCTCGACGAGAACGTCGCGGCCGACGACGTCGTGCTCGACGCCGAGCAGATGCACCAGCTCGACGACGTGGCCGCGCCGAAGGGTGCCCGCTACGCCGACATGTCGACGGTCGACGAGTAGGCCACCGGCACCACACCGTCGGCTCGGCCGTCGCCCGGCGTGAGCCGTGGCTCCGCCACCCCGCCACGAAATGAACATCCCGCCACGTTTTCTCGTGGCGGGATTTTCATTTCGTGGCGGGGTGGGACGTTCGGGCTTGCCCCGGGCGAGAAACGAGGGCCAGGCCGAGGAGGCGCGGGTACGGTCGAGCGATGGACGACGTGATCAGACGCCGGGCCCTCGTGCACGGCTCGGTGCAGGGCGTGGGTTTCCGTTTCTCGACCGAGGGCGAGGCGGACCGACTCGAGGTCGGCGGCTTCGTCCGCAACCTGCCCGACGGGACGGTCGAGGTCGAGGTCGAGGGACGGCCCGACCGGGTGGCGCTGCTGCTCGAGTGGCTCGACGAGGGGCCCCGGGGCGCCCGGGTCGACCGGGTCGACGTGAGCGAGCTCGCCCCCGTGGGTGAGAGCGAGTTCAGCACGCGCCACTAGCTGCGGGGCGGTCACGAGCTCGAGCACGCGTCATGAGCTCGACCGTCGGTCACGAGCGGTCCGGGCGAGCGGGGACGAAGAACCCGGCCCGGACGCTCACACACACCCGACAGTGTGGAGTGCCCGGACCGGGCATTCAAGGGTACCTGCTCGTCGCCCCGTCCCGATCACCCGGACCGGTTCGGTCGGTCCGGGCGGCCCCGCCAGCCCGGACGGTCCCACGGCGCCGTGACCCCGATCGGTTCGACCGGTGACCTCACATCCGGTGACGCTGCCGCGTCTACGGGGTGAGTACCATCGCCGAGAGCCAGGAGGCACCGTGAGCGTCCACACCACCGTCGACACCCCCGTCGGCACGCTGACCGTCGTCGGGGCCGAGACGGGCCTCGTCGGCCTCTACTTCGACGAGCACCGCCACCTGCCCGATCCGACCGGCTTCGGCCCGGTCTCGCAGGACGGCGTCGGGCTGAGCGACTTCGTCGAGGTCGAGCGCCAGCTCGGTGGGTACTTCGCCGGCGAGCGCCGCTCCTTCGACCTGCCGCTGGCACCACGCGGCAACGACTTCCAGGTGCGGGTGTGGGCCCTCCTGCGCGACATCCCCTTCGGCGAGACGCGCAGCTACGGGCAGCTCGCGATCGCGCTCGGCGGCGTCGGCCTGGCCCGGGCGGTCGGGGCCGCCAACGGGCTCAACCCGCTGAGCATCGTCGTGCCGTGCCACCGAGTGGTCGGCTCGGGCGGAGCCCTCGTCGGCTACGCCGGCGGGCTCGACCGCAAACGATTCCTGCTCGGGCTCGAGGCCGACCAGCCGTCGGGCCCCGACTCCGGTCGGCTGTTCTGACGTGGAACCCTTCGAGCGCGTGGTCGCCCGGCACGGTCGCACGGTCTGGCGCGTCTGCCGGGCCGTGCTCGACGAGCACGACACCGACGACGCCTGGAGCGAGACGTTCGTGGCGGCCCTCGTCGCCTATCCGTCGCTCCCCGCGTCGACGAACCTCGAGGCGTGGCTGGTGACCATCGCGCATCGCAAGGCGATCGACGTGCTGCGGGCACGGGAGCGTCGCCCCCGCCCGGTCGAGACGGTGCCCGAACCGCCGCCCGCGCCTCCTCACGACGAGAACGTCGCGCGCGCGGACGAGCTCGACGGGGCGTTGCGCACCCTGCCGCCGGGCCAGCGGCGTGCCGTGGTCTACCACCACCTCGTCGGGCTCTCGCATCGCGAGGTCGCCGAGGTGACCGGCATCAGCGCGGACGCGGCCCGGCGCGCGTCCGCCGACGGGATCGCGGCGCTGCGCCGGCTGCTGGCCGAACCGGCGACGCCCCGACGGACCGGCACCTCGGGGCGGAGCGCCCGCCGCGCCTCCGTCCCGCCCGCCCCCGCACCGCCCGCCTCCACACCGGCCGCCTCCGTCCCGCCCGCCCCCGCACCGCCCGCCTCCCCCGAGCCGAAGGGCACCCGATGACCACCTCCCCCGCCGACGCGTCGACCGACCCGCGCCTCCTGTTGACCGGTCTCGACCCGGCCGACGACCGTCTCGCCGCCCTGCACGCCCGCTTCGCCGAGGCCGCCCTCGACGCCGGGGCGGTCGACGTGGCGTACCGCACCCTCGACTCCCCCGTCGGGCGGCTGCTCGTCTGCGCGACCGACGTGGGCGTGCTGCGGGTGGCCTTCGAGATCGAGGGGCACGACACGGTGCTCGACCGCCTGGCCGCGACCGTGAGCCCGCGCATCGTCGAGGCGCCGTCGCGGCTCGACGCCGTCGCGCGCGAGCTCGACGAGTACTTCCGCGGCGAGCGCCGCGCGTTCGACCTGCCGCTCGACCGGCGTCTGTCGAAGGGCTTCCAGCGGACGGTGCTCGAGCACCTGCCCGACATCGGCTACGGCGCGACGGCGAGCTACGCGGCGGTCGCCCTCGCCTCGGGCAGCCCCCGGGCGGTGCGGGCCGTCGGCACGGCCTGCGCCACGAACCCGCTGCCGGTCGTCGTGCCCTGCCACCGGGTGGTGCGGAGCGACGGGACCGCCGGCAACTACCGTGGGGGCATGGCGGCCAAGCAGATCCTGATCGACCTCGAGGCACGCGCGTGAGCGACGGGGTGACCCCGGGAGCGGTGCCGCCGAGCCCGGCCGACACAGGCGTCGCGAGCGCGGGCGTCGTGGTCGGTGACGACGGGCTGGCGCGGCCGGTCTGGGCGTCGACCGACCCGCTGCTGCGCGACTACTACGACACCGAGTGGGGCCTGCCCGTCCGCGACGAGCGCGGCTTGTTCGAACGGCTGAGCCTCGAGGCGTTCCAGTCCGGGCTGTCGTGGGCGACGATCCTGCGCAAGCGGCCCGCGTTCCGGCGCGCGTTCTCCGACTTCGACCCCGAGGTCGTCGCCCGCTTCGGCGACGAGGACCGGGCACGGCTGATGGCCGACGCGGGGATCGTCCGCAACCGGCTCAAGGTGGACGCGACGATCCGCAACGCGCGGGCGACGCTCGACCTGAGGGCCGACGGCGGCCTGGTCGACTTCGTCTGGTCGTTCCGGCCGGCCGAGACGCCCCGGCCGCGCACGATGGCCGAGGTGCCGACGACGTCGCGCGAGTCGCTCGCCCTCTCGAAGGCGCTCAAGGCGAAGGGCTTCACCTTCGTGGGGCCGACCACAATGCACGCGCTGATGGAGGCCGCGGGCATCGTCGACACGCACCTCGTCGACAGCCACCGCCGCGGGTCGTCGGGGGTGTGGGGCGACGACGGTCGGCCCGTGGAGGCCGGCGGCGGCCGGGCGGCCCGATCGTGACGGAGGTCCCGCCCGAGACGGCGGCACCCGAGGGGGCAGCACGCGACGGGTCGGCCGCGCGCTTCGTCGTCGAACCCGTCGGCGCCTGGGACCACGCCCACGCCGTGGGGTTGCTGGCCGCGCACAGCGTGCCGGGAGCCGAAGCCACCGACGTCGCCGCGGCCACGCACGCGCGACTGGTCGAGCTGGGCTCGGGGGCCGCGCGCGCCTCCTACCGGCTGGACCTGTCGTTCGCGTCGACCCGGGTCGACGTGGCGATGACCGGGCCCGACGGCGTGCTGCCGACGGAGGCGACGATCGACGAGGCACGACGCGTCGTGCGGACGTGGCTCGACCTCGACACCGACCTCGACGACGTCGAGCGGGGCTTCGCCGACGACCGGGTGCTCGGGCCGCTCGTCGCGGCGCGTCCGGGCATCCGCGTGACGGGCAACCCCGACGGGTTCGAGACGGCCGTGATGACTGTGCTGGGGCAGCAGGTCTCACTCGCCGCGGCGCGCACCTTCACCGGGCGACTCGTGGCGGCCTACGGCGAGCCGGTCGCGGGGACGGGCCTCACGCGGTTCCCCCGCGCCGACCGTCTGGCGGCCGCCGACGTCGACGAGCTGCGGGCCGCGGTCGGCGTGACGAACAGTCGGGCGAGGACGATCCACGCCCTGGCCGAGGTCGTCGCCGACGGGCTCGTCATCGCCCCCGACGTCGACCACGCCGACGCCCGCCGACGCCTGCTCGCCGTGCCCGGCATCGGCCCGTGGACCGTCGACTACCTGGCCGTACGAGCCCTCGGCGACCGCGACGCCTGGCCCGCGGGCGACCTCGTGCTGCGGCGCGTGATGGGCGGCCTGACGACGAAGGAGGCCGAGGTCGCCGGCGCACCGTGGTCGCCCTGGCGCGCCTACGCCCTGTTCCACCTCTGGGCCGCGGTGCTGCCGACCGCGCCGTGACGCGCCCGGCCGCCGCCATCGTCGATACTCGTCCGGTGGACATCGACGGCACCCTCGACATCGTCACCGCGCATCGCGCCGCGGACGAGATCGAGGAGGCGCGGGTCCTGTTGCGAGCGCTGGCCGAGCAGGCGCCCCGGGATCTGGTCGTCCGGATGGCCCTGACGGACTTCGCCCGGGCGGAAGGCCATGTCGACCAGGCGGCCCGGTGGGGCATCGTGATCGACGGCTACACGACCGCCCACGAACGCCGGGTGTTCTGGCGCGTGCTGACCGGCATCACGACCCTCGACCGTCTCCGCACCTATCTGCGACTCGAACCGGGTACCGACCTGCCCCGCGATCTCGCGGCCATCATGCCACCGCACCTCGGTGGCACACATGTCGACGGGTTCTACGACGAGTACCGCTATCGGGACGTCGACACGGGGCCGTCACTGAAGGGGCTGGGGGACGCGGCGCTCCTGCCCATGTGGATCAGTGCGCCCGTCCCGGCCGTTGCGGCAGGACTGTCCGCGTGGCAGCGCGATTCTCCGTCCCCGGCACTGGCCGTCGTCGCTGCCGCCCTCGCCCTCGTGAGCACGGCGGCGACCGTCGGCTGGATCGTCTACGGCGTCCGCAACCGCACCGTCGGACTCCCGCTCGTCGCCGTGGGCCTGCTCGTCGCCGGCGTCTGGTTCGCCCTCCACGCGACCTCCCTTCCCGTGCCCGATTGACGGGCGCCGAACACCGTGGATCGGGGGCGTCTACCGTTCCACTCCCCGACATTTCCTCCACGACGAGAGCGGCCAGCATGAACACCGACGACGACCGACCCGACGACCAGGCGGCGGTCGAGGCCGCCGCGATCGAGACGCACCGGGCCGCCCACGGCACGGGCCCGACCGACACGCAGGGCGCGCCCGCCACATCGGGCGAGGCGACGCCGGACGGCGACGTCACGCAGCCGCTCGGCGGCAGCCACTCGGGCGAGGACGGCTACGTGGCCGTCAGCCCCGGGGGCGTCTCGGGCGAGCAGGACGCCGCCCTGACCGTCGACGACGAGGACCCGCACTCGGCCGACCCCGAGGCGAACGCCCACCGCGGCGACATCGGCGCGAACCGCGGCGGCAGCGGCGGCCGCTGACACGGTGGGAGACCCCAGGAAGTCGCCGAGACCCGCGTGCGCGAGCGGGGGTCTCAACGACATCCTGGGGTCTCGGCGGCGACGGGGTGGTGCATGCTGGTGGGGATGACTGACACGCGCCCCCACCTCGACGACTTCGCCCGCTTCATCCAGGCCTCGCCCTCGTCCTTCCACGCCGCGGCCGAGGCCGCCCGCCGGCTCGACGACGCCGGGTTCACCGCCCTCGACGAGACCGCCGAGTGGCCCTCGGGCCCGGGCCGTCGCTACGTCGTGCGCGACGGCGCGGTCATCGCCTGGATCGAGCCGGCCACCGCGACGGCCACGACGCCCTTCCGCGTCGTCGGAGCGCACACCGACTCCCCCGGCTTCAAGCTGAAGCCCAAGCCGACGACCGGCACCCGCGGCTGGCTGCAGGCCGGCGTCGAGGTCTACGGCGGTCCGCTGTTCAACTCGTGGCTCGACCGCGACCTCGAGTTCGCCGGCCGACTGGTCACCCGCAGCGGCGAGACGCACCTGGTGCGCACCGGGCCGCTGCTGCGCTTCCCGCAGCTCGCCGTCCACCTCGACCGAGGCGTCAACGCCGACGGCCTCAAGCTCGACCCCCAGCGCCACCTGAACCCCGTGGTCGGGGCGGGGCCGCTCGACGAGGCCGACGTCCTCGGCCACCTCGCCGCGTTGGCCGGGCTGACCGGAGCCGACGTGACCGGTTACGACGTGGTCGTGGCCGACACCGCGCCTCCTGCGGTCCTGGGGATGTCGGGCGAGCTCTTCGCCGCCGGGCGCATGGACAACCTGTCGTCGACCCACGCCGGTCTCGTCGCACTGATCGAGACGGCGACCTCGGGCGTCGAACTCGACCACGTCGCCGTGTTCGCGGCGTTCGACCACGAAGAGGTCGGTTCGGCCACCCCGTCGGGTGCGGCCGGGCCGCTGCTCGAGGACGTCCTGGCCCGGGTCTCGGCCGGTCTCGGGGCGACGACGACCGATCACCGCCGGGCACTCGCCGGGTCGTGGTGCCTGAGCGCGGACGCCGGGCACGCGGTGCACCCGAACTACCCCGAGCGGCACGACCCGGTCAACCAGCCGGTCGTCAACCGCGGGCCGCTGCTCAAGATCAACGCGAACCAGCGCTACGCCACCGACGGGCTCGGGGCGGCCGAGTGGTCGCGGGCGTGCGAGCAGGCGGGTGTGCCGTTCCAGGAGTTCGTCTCGAACAACTCGGTGCCCTGCGGCTCGACCATCGGACCGATCACCGCGACGCGACTCGGCATCCGGACGATCGACGTCGGCATCCCGTTGCTCGGCATGCACTCGGCCCGCGAGTTGTGCGGCGCCGACGACCCGGCCTACCTGTCGCGCGCCGCCGCGGCCTTCCTCGCGCCGGACGCGTAGGCCCGGCGCCGACGACCGCCCTGCCCCGCCCTAGGCGGTTCGCCGTGACATGACGGTCTGACATGTCACGGTAGTTTGGTGCGATGCACGAGGCGAATCGACTGCGGCTGGCGGACGTCGAGATCCGGTACGGGCGCCGACCGGTGGTGGTCGCCCCTGCACTCGAGATCGCCAGGTCGTCCACGACGGCACTCGTGGGAGCATCCGGCAGCGGCAAGAGCTCTCTGCTCCGGTGCCTGACGGGCCTCCAGCGCCCTTCCTCGGGCCGGGTCTTCGTCGACGACCTCGAACTCACCTCCCTGTCCCCGTCCCGGCTCGCTCGCCGTCGGCGTGAGCTGTTCGGCATCGTCCTGCAGGACGGCGGCCTCGTTCCGTCGCTGTCGGCCTTGGACAACGTGCAGGTCGCCCTCGACCTCCGCCGCATCCCGAGGTCGCGATCCACCGCCCGATCGACCCTCGCCAACCTCGGCCTGACCCGACTGGCCGACCGGCGACCCGACGAGCTGTCCGGCGGCGAGCGGCAGAGAGTCGCCTTCGCCCGGGTGCTGGCCCAGCGAGCACCGTTCGCGACGTTGGACGAACCGACCTCGAGCCTCGACGCCGAGAGCCGCGCCGACGTCGTCGACGGCATCCGCGCTCTCGCGGCCGCGGGGTGCGGCACGGTGCTGGTCACCCACGATCTCGAGCTCGCCGCGGGCGTCGACGCCGTCGCGGCGATCACCGAGGGGCAGGTCGTCACGCATCCGGGCCCGACGACGGCGTCGGACATCCGCCGGCGGATGCGAGCCGTGCACGACGCTCAGAACGAGAGATGATCGGCCTCGCTCGTCTCGTCCGGGCATCCCTGCGCACGCTCGTGACCGACCGGGGCACCTGGTTCGCCTTCGCCACCGTCGTCCTGGTCACCACCGTCGTCACCGGCCTCGCCCTGACCGGTGTCGAGTCGGCCGGCGGTGCGCCCGCCCCCCTCGGAGGCATCGTCCGCTCGTGGACCACTCCCGCGGCGTTCATGGCCGTCGTCGCCGGCACGACGTGCCTCGCCGCCGTGTCACGGCTGACCCAGTCACAGTTCGACCCGACCCGTCTCGCCTGGGTGCCCTTGGGCGTCCTGCCGTGGCAGGGGCGCACCCTCATCGCACTCGAGACGGCCGTCGTGACCGTCGCGGCCACCACCGGGGGTCTCGCGATCGTGATCGTCACCGCCACGGCCCTCGACCCGTTGACCACCCCCTGGGGTTCCCTCGCCCTCACCACGGGTCCGCTGGTCACCGTCGGCACACCGGTCGTCGTCGCCCTGTCGCTGACTCCGGCGCTGGTCGGCGCGACGAGACGCTTCCCGCCGCGTCCGCGACGGGCGAGGCTCGGCCGCGTGCTCGGTTGCGCGATCCCCGCCGCGGCCGTCGTGGTGCTCCTGGCCCTGATGCCGTCCACTCCGACCAGGGACGACGACGTGGCCGGGCTGGTGCCCTGGTCACTCCTCCTCGTCGTCCTCGGCTCCGCCGCCGCGTCGACGATCGGTCCCGCGGCCTGCCGCCTCGTCACCGCCGGGCTCGATCGGGCCCTGATCGGCACTCGATGGAACGTCCTCCGGCTCGCCCTCCGGGCCGTCGCGGACGGTGTCCGCCGAGACGGGGCAGGCCTCTCGGTGCCGATGGTCGGCGTCGCCGTCCCCGGCGGGCTCACCGCCGTCTTCCTGGCGGGCGACGAGGCCCTTCGCGCGTTCGGATCGCTCGCCTCGTCGGACGCGACGATCAACTGGCCGGCCGTGACCGGTCTGGCCGCGGCACCCGCCGTCCTCGCAGCGGTCGCGGGCGCACTCCTCTTCAGCCTGTCGGCCCCGATCCGCCGAGACTCGGGACGCGCACTGCTGGCCGCCGGAGCCACCCCGGCGACCCTCCGGGCGATCGCCTCATCCGAGGCCGTCCTCCTCTGGGCCTTGGGGACCCTGGGTGCCGTCACCGTGGTCACGGTCTCGGCCTCTCCGCTCTTGTCCACCGCCCAGGGCGACCTCGGCACATGGGCGGCCGTGACCCTGAACCCGGTCATGCTGTGCTGTTCCGGGCTCGCCCTCGTCGCGCTGCTGATCGGCAGTTCGCTCGGTCGGCGTTCGTGACCGCACGGCGGATCAGCCGAACGCCTCCGCTGCGGGCACCCCGAGCGCCCAGGCCAGCACGGCCGACCACTCTCCGTAGCCCGAGTCGGGGGTGAGGTGACCGCCTCGGGGCACGACGACGACCGGGGCGTCGACCCGCGCCTCCCAGGTGTCGACCGGGCCGAGCGGCAGCCACTCGTCGTCGTCCCCGGCGACGACGACCGCCTCGGCGGACCCGCCGGGCGAGAGCCGACGTCCGTCGAACAGATCGCCGGCCACGAACGCGTGGATCGGCTGGCCGGCGATCAGCTCAGGCGACGGAGGCGCGACCAGCGCCACCCGGTCGGCCCGCGGAGGCGCGTCGCCGGCCTGCAGCCTCAGCCAGAGCAGGCACGAGAGGCTGTGGCACAGCACCGTCAGCGGCAGGTCCCCGGGGAGGCCGTCGAGCTCGTGTCGCACCGCAGCGTCCCAGGCGGCGGGCGTGGGTTCGTCGGCGCCGGGCAGCTGCGGGTAGCGCACGACGTGCCCCCGGGCCTCGAGCTCGCCGGCGAGCCACCGCTGCCAGTGGCCCTCGGGGCGGTGGTTCTGCCAGCCGTGCAGGATCAGGTAGGCCGTGGGCGGGGTCGGCGTCGGGGCGATCGCGTCGGTCACGGTCCGATCATGCCCCGGCCGAGCGTCATGACGTGGCAGGGTCGACCCATGACGTCACACCCGTCCCGCGCCCGGTTCGGCGACGGCTACGCCTTCGAGGGCGAGCCCACCCTCGACGGTCCCCCGCCGACCGGATTCCACGTGACGACGCGTAGTCGGGTGATCGGCCACGGCCGGGCCGCCTTCGAGGCCGCAGGGGACGCCGTGCTGCACTGGCAGGTGCACCGCGGCTCGGGCTTCGTGCCCCTCGAGGTGCCCGTCCGCGTGGCCGTCGATGCGACGAGCGTCTGGGGCGTGACCCTCGGCCCCGTGCACCCACCGGTCGCCTGCCGGGTGTTCGCCGTCGTCCGGTCCGCCACCGAGATCGGCTTCGGACACGCCGCCCTGGTCGGCCACCCCCAGCGCGGCTGGGAGAGCTACCGCGTGCACCACCACGACGACGACCGCGTCACCCTCGACATCCGCGTCGTCTGGCTCCCCGCCGCGTGGTGGATGCGGGCCGCCGGGCCGGCGTCCGCACTCGCCCTCTCGCTGATCCTGCGGCGCAACCTCCGTGCCCTCGACGTCGTCGTGGCCTCTGCCTGACGGCACCGCGCCCTCACCGGACGGCCCGGTCACCCCTCCGTGGGGACGAGGAGGCACGGCTCACGCGAACAGGTCGTCGAGCCACCTGTGCCAGGCCGACCCGGTCGCGGCGGCGTCGGCCCCGTCGGCGAAGTCGTGGACGCTGACGCTCACCCCGGCCCCCCAGGCCTCCCGCCCGAAGACGCGGACGAGCGCGCTCGCGGTCCGCAGCCCCACGAACGACGCCGTGCGGTACGAGAGTCCCGCGGCGACCGGACCGACGCCGGGCAGGTCGACCACGACGGCGTCACCGACCTCGACGTCGTCGGCCAGGTCGAGGGCCTGCAGCACCCGGGCGGCCGATCCCGCCGCCCGCGACGACTCCGGGGCGTCGACGCTCGTGAACGTGGCCTCCCGGCCCGTGAACCACGCGACGTACTCGGCGAGGGTGTGCAGGTAGAAGTCGGTGTGCTCCTCGACGCCGGGCACCTGCCCCTCGTCGAAGACGCTCGAGTGCCGGTAGGTCAGCCGGGTCGCCTCCTCGGTGTCGTCGCCTGCCTCGAGGACGAAGTCGAGCTCGTTGAACCAGCCGCCCTCGCCCTCCATGCGGTTGGCGTAGTGGCGACCCGGTCGCCAGGCCGTGACCACCCCGCCCGGCCCGGCCGCGCCTCCCACCCGGGGTTCGACCTCGCCGGGCCAGAGCCACCCGCCGGTGCCCGTGGTGACGGCGTCGAAGACCACGGCGGGAGGCGCGGCGAGGGTGACGGTCCGGACGATGTCGGCAGCGGGCACGATGACTCTTCTCTCGTCGAGGCGGGTGGGTCGGAGGCGGTGGGCCGCGGGTGGGACCCGGCGGGGTCAGCCTGCCACCGGGGACCCCGCCTGCGCCAGCGTCCCGGGCTCCGAGCCCACCGTGCCACACTGATCCGATGACCCCTCGACGTCGCCACGCCGGTTCGCCACGCCGTGCGGCCGCCCGCGACGCCTCGCGAGCGGGGGACGTCGACACGACCGTCACCGTGCGTCGCGTCGAGCGGGGCGACCTCTACGTGCGGGTGAACACGATCGGCGACACCGGCGACCGTCCGTTCGTCCTCGTGCCGGGCATCGGCGTCTCGTCCGACTACTTCGAGCGCCTCGCGCCGAACCTCAACGAGTTCGGCCCCGTGCACGCTCTCGACCTGCCGGGCTTCGCCGGGGTGCCGCACCCGGGTCACGCCCTGAGCATCCGCGAGTACGCCGACCTCGTCGGCACCGCCATCGACGAACTGGGACTCCACGACCCGGTCGTCGTCGGGCACTCGATGGGCACGCAGATCGTCGTCGACCTCGCCGCGCGCCGACCCGACCTGTCGACCGTCGTGCTGATCGGGCCGGTGATCGACCCGGCCCATCGTCACGTGCTCGAGCAGGCGGTGCGGTTCGCCCGGGCCGCCTGGCACGAGCCCGGCCGGGTGAAGTTCCTGGCCCTGAGCGCGTACGTGCTCTGCGGGGTGCGCTGGTTCTCGCGCATCCTGCCGAAGATGATGACCTACCCGATCGAGCAGCACCTGCCGCAGATCGCCGCCGACACCCTGGTCATCCGGGGTGAGCACGACGCCGTCGCCCCGCGCGAGTGGGTGCGCCGCGTCGGCGAACTGCTCCCCTCGTCCCGCCTGTGGGAGATGCCCGGGGCCGCCCACTCCGTCATGCACGCCCACGCCGAAGAGGTCGCCAAGCTCTGCGTCGAGCACGCCCAACAGCCGATCCGACACGACGAGGGCGTCGAGCTGCACCACTACGTCGACGCGGGGGACGGCGACGAGAGCGACGACTTCAGCCCCAGCCCGGCCGACTTCGTGAAGGCCGTGGGGGCGCGCCTGCGTTCGACCGCGGCGACCATGCGCGGTGACGACGAGGCCCTCGCGAAGGCCAAGACGGACCACGCCGAGTCGATGCAGGCGGCGTTCGACCGTCGCCAGGCCGAGAAGGCCGCGGCCGGCGCCGACCCCGACGACGGCCCGCACATCGAACCCACGACCGGCGGCGCCGACCGCTGACGGTGCAGCTCGTCTCGGGTCGGGGCGGGTCGGGAACGCAGGAGGCGCGGGTCACCTCGCCGCCGCCCCTCACACCCCCGAGACGGTCAGCCCGATCAGCACGAGGTTGAGGGCCACGACGACGACCACGGCCACCCAGCCGGCGATCCGCGTCCCGACGGCGTTGACGCCCGTGCCCATGAGCGACCGGTCGCTCGTCGCGACGACGAGGGGCACGAGGGCGAACGCGATGCCGAAGCTCAGCACGACCTGGCTGAGCACGAGCAACCACGTCGGGCTGATGCCCGTCGCGAGCAGCACGAGGGCCGGGATCAACGTGACGACCCGGCGCACCATGAGCGGCACCTGCACGTGCAGCAGGCCCTTCATGATCTCGGCGCCCGCCATCGCCCCGATCGACGTCGACGCGAGACCGGACGCGAGGAGGCCTACGGCGAACAGGACGCCGATCACGGGCCCGAGTGCCGCCGCGATGGCCCGCTGGGCCCCGGGGATCGTGTCGGTGCCGTCCTGACCCGACAGGGTCGAGGCCGCGAGCACGAGCATGGCGATGTTGACGCCGCCGGCGACGAACAACGCCAGCACGACGTCCCACCGGGTGGCTTTCAGCACACGGGCACGGTCGGCCCCCTCGGCCACGACGCCGTGGTGGTCGCGAGTGAGCGCGGAGTGCAGGTAGACCGCGTGCGGCATGACCGTCGCGCCGAGCATCGACGCGGCGAGCAGCACGGCCGTGCTGTCCTCGAAGCGGGGCACGAGACCGGCGAGCATGCCGCCGGCCGACGGCGGGGCGAAGAGCAGACCAGCGCAGAAGCCGAGCGTGAGAACGGCCAACAGGGCGATGACGACGGTCTGGAAGACCCGCCCGCTGCGGTACCTCGTGAGCAGCAGCAGGCCGAGCGAGACGAGGCCGGTGATCAAGCCCCCGACGACCAGCGGCACCCCGAAGAGCAGCTGGAGCGCGAGGGCTCCACCGATGATCTCGGCGACGTCGGTCGCGGCCGCCACCAGCTCGGCCTGACCCCAGTAAACCAGCCGGAGGGGCCGACGACGGAGGCGCGTGCCCATCACCTCGGGCAACGAGCGCCCCGTGACGATGCCGAGCTTCGCCGACAGGTACTGGACGAGCACCGCGATGGCGTTGGCCAGCACGAGCACCCAGAGCAGCGTGTACTGGTACGCCGCCCCGGCCGTCAGGTTGGCGGCGACGTTGCCGGGGTCGACGTACGCGATCGCGGCGACGAACGCCGGGCCGAGCAGGGTGCCGCGCGGTCGGGCGTGCACGACCCGCGGGGGGCGGCCGTCACGGGGCGGGTCGGCGTCGGCACGGCGGGCGTCGGTCGAGCTCATGCCTCGACCCTAGCAAGGTTTCGGCCTACCGAAACCTTGGTATTGCGTGCCCTCAACAATGCGGCTACGCAAAGAACCCCGTTCCGTGCGATGAACCACGAAGGATCGTGGTTCATCGCACGGAACGGGGTTCGAGCTCGATCCGGTCCGTGCAGGATCAGCCCCGAGGCGCACCGTCCAGGGGTCGGCTGAAGTCAGCCGGGCCGGCGACGGCCGGCCGGCCGGCCGGCCGTTGTTACTCCGTGGCGGCGGTGATCTTCGCGACGCCGACGAGCATCTCGTCCTGGACGGCGTCGGTCCCGAAGGTCTGGTTCAGCAGCGACGCGGCGTCGGGGCTGATGTGGACGGTGGTGCCTTCGAGGACGGCGTTGGAGC